>NZ_WNKX01000100.1 GCF_009720745.1 Massilia eburnea
TCGGGTCTACACCCAGCGACTGGCGCCCTGTTCGGACTCGATTTCTCTACGGCTCCCCTATCTGGTTAACCTCGCCACTGAATGTAAGTCGCTGACCCATTATACAAAAGGTACGCCGTCACCCCTTACGAGGCTCCGACTGTTTGTATGCACACGGTTTCAGGATCTATTTCACTCCCCTCCCGGGGTTCTTTTCGCCTTTCCCTCACGGTACTGGTTCACTATCGGTCGATTACGAGTATTTAGCCTTGGAGG
>NZ_WNKX01000101.1 GCF_009720745.1 Massilia eburnea
GAGTTCCTTCTCCCGAGTTCTCTCAAGCGCCTTAGAATACTCATCTCGCCCACCTGTGTCGGTTTGCGGTACGGTCTCGTATGACTGAAGCTTAGAGGCTTTTCTTGGAACCACTTCCGATTGCTTCGGCACCTAAGTGCCTCGTCCCAGTCCCTTGAATTACGCGCCCGGATTTGCCTAAGCGCCTTCTATGAACCAGGAACTGCCTATTCCAACAGGCAGACAACCTTCCGCGATCCGTCCCCCCATCGCATC
>NZ_WNKX01000102.1 GCF_009720745.1 Massilia eburnea
AATAAGTGCACATGGCGGATGCCTTGGCGATTACAGGCGATGAAGGACGTAGAAGTCTGCGATAAGCTTCGGGGAGCTGACAAACAAGCTTTGATCCGAAGATTTCCGAATGGGGAAACCCGGCCTTATAGGTCATCGTTAGCTGAATACATAGGCTAACGAAGCGAACGCGGCGAACTGAAACATCTAAGTAGCTGCAGGAAAAGAAATCAACCGAGATTCCCAAAGTAGTGGCGAGCGAAATGGGAAGAGCCT
>NZ_WNKX01000103.1 GCF_009720745.1 Massilia eburnea
TGCCCTGATCATCCTTCTTGCCGAAGTCACTGCCGCCGCTAATGCCGCCCGCCATGCTGACGTAGCTGGCCGAGTAGCTCATCTTATTTTCAAGATTGGACGTGGTCAGCGCGTTGGTGGTCAGCTCGGAATCGGTCGTGTTAGTGCTGGCGATAGCGCCGCCTTTCAGGTCAACCGTATCGGCCTTGACGTGGTAGCCGCCGTCGCCGGCGAACAGGCCCGATTGCTGGCCGACCGAGGTCGAGCTGCCATGGC
>NZ_WNKX01000104.1 GCF_009720745.1 Massilia eburnea
ATATTGCCTCAGCAAGCCGTTAGTGTTCTCGTTTGTACCTCGCTGCCAGGGATTCCTCGGGTCGCAGAAGAACACCTGAATATCGGTCGCCAGCTTGAAACGCTTGTGGTCGGCCAGTTCAGAACCTCGGTCCCAAGTGAGCGACTTGTAAAGCTCTTGCGGCAGCTTCATCGCGTGCTGGATCAAGGCATTGACGACCGTTTCGGTATCCTTGCGCGCCACCTTCACCAACATCACGTAGCGCGTCTGTCGCTC
>NZ_WNKX01000105.1 GCF_009720745.1 Massilia eburnea
TATCTAACGCCAGGTCGGCCACCAGCTTCTTGAGCTTCGCGTTCTCCTCCTCCAGCTGCTTGAGCCGTCGTACCTCCGATGGCCCCAGACCGCCGAATTTTTTCTTCCAGTTGTAAAACGTGGCATCTGAGATGCCCATCTTCCTGCAGACCTCGTCCACCGGGGTGCCCAGTTCTGCCTGCTTCAGGGCGTACGCGATCTGCTGTTCAGTAAACTTGCTTCTCTTCACGGCATGCCTCCCTTCTTGAGGTGAAA
>NZ_WNKX01000106.1 GCF_009720745.1 Massilia eburnea
TGCACGCTGTACCGCATAATCTCGCTTCTCTGCTGCTGACAAACACAACGATTTGTCGCTAAACGCAGCGATCTTTAAAAATCAACAGTCGATAAGTGTGGGCGTTTGACGATATGCCCAGGCCCTCAGGCCTGATGCTCAAAATATACGTTATAACGCTCGCACAAAATTAAACGTAAATCTCATTTATGAGATTTCGTCAGTATTTTGAGTGAGTGACCTCGGTAGCAATACCGAAAAACAGAGATTGAACTG
>NZ_WNKX01000107.1 GCF_009720745.1 Massilia eburnea
TTCAAGTGCATGGTGTAGATCGTTGCGAAAAGGTTGTATGGCGTAAGAAGTTGGGCCGGGCCGAATGGTTGGCGGCATTGCTGGAGAAGATTGAGCCGGGGTGTGAGATTGGCATGGAGGCTTGCGGTGGTGCGCACCACTGGGCGCGTGAGCTGCAAAAACGGGGCTTTGTCGTCAGGCTGATCGCGCCGCAATTCGTGAAGCCGTACGTGAAGAGCAACAAGAATGATGCGAATGATGCGGAGGCAATTTGCG
>NZ_WNKX01000108.1 GCF_009720745.1 Massilia eburnea
CGCCGCCGTTGTTAGTGGTGTAGATGTTCGAGCCAGGCGCCGACAGCGAGACGAAGGCGCCGTAGCTGGAGAAGCTCGACAGGTTGTCGTTGCTGTCAGTGGAAGACACGGCGATCAGCGCGGTCGATGGGGTGAAGCCTTCGTCGCGGGCATTGTTGTTGGCCGACACGAACAGCAGGCCGCCCTTGCTCTTGAGGTAGTTGCCGGCGCTTTGCACGGCGGTGCTATTGGCCGCGTTGGAGAACGAGACGTTGG
>NZ_WNKX01000109.1 GCF_009720745.1 Massilia eburnea
CATACAATTTGGTATTTGGCACGACCATTGGTGGCATTAATATAGCAAAAGATGCATACGGCTTCGCCAATCAGAGTCTCTTCGGTCCGGAGATGGGTTTGATGGGGGACGTCAGACCGTATGAACCGCAAAATGGCATTGTCCGATCTGTGATGACTAAAGGGGGGCTTGCTACCGCCGGCGACATCGCCGGCGGTATGGTGACCAACGCACCAGGTGTTGGCACCATCGGTGGACTTTATTATCGTAAGTGGG
>NZ_WNKX01000010.1 GCF_009720745.1 Massilia eburnea
TAGTAATGCCACGTCGATCACTCCAATTCCCCACTCAATGTCATGAGCAGGATTGTGTCTTAAACGTGGGTCAGATTCTGATGCAAATTATGCGGCAAAGTGGGTCAATTTTCGGTGCAAATCAACATCAAGAGAGCAACGGCGCCCATAGGAAAGATTCATGAAGACCTACGACGATTGGCTGCAATCGTCGAAAACACGAACATACGAGGAATTCTCTGCGTGATTGCAGAAGGAAAATTGCCCAATAAATGGGTAACCAAGAATGGGTTTCGAAGGACCGGAATTGTCAAGATTGACGACACCGACTCATCTTACCAGGTGATCTCTGTACTGAAGGCCAGTGCATTTCTGAACAAAAAGAACATTCACCGCGCACATTATTGCTGTGCTATCGAAGTGCTTTCCGATGACTTCATCGAGAAGGAACTAGCTGACGAGGAACTTGATGCTGATTGACTAGGATGCGCGGTGTGACCGAATGTGCCAACTTCGCCGCATCTCGCAGAGGAAGATGGCACATTTTTGGCACAGTCAGTGTGCCAAAAAGTGCGGAACAATGCGAAATACTGCTAAATATCGCATCACTCAACTAATTGATTTATATAGAAAAACGTGGCGCGGCTGGCGGGGATCGAACCCACGACCCTCGGCTTCGGAGGCCGATACTCTATCCACTGAGCTACAGCCGCAGGTGATACTGAAGAGACACGAAGGATAGCCGGAAATCCATTCCATAGCTAGGGCTTTCCGTCTATAATCGCAGGTTTGACGAGGGTTCGGCGTTAAAAATGCCAAAAACATAACCCTTCAACAGCTTCGAAAAACTGTCCTAAGGAAATCATGAGCCACGAATCCGCTATCAGAACGCCTAAGCAGCTGGTCGCTGCCGTTGTAGGTTTCTTCGCTGTCACTATCATCGGCATCGTTTTGCTGGTGCAGTTTGTGACCCAGGAAAAACTGACTGGCGCTGGTTCCGAAAGCCAAAGCGCGGAAGCCGTGGCTGCCCGCCTGAAGCCTGTTGCGGATAATGGTTTTACCCTGAAAGATGTGAACGCTCCTAAAGTGCTGCAGACCGGCGAAGCTGTCTACACTGCTACTTGCGCGGCTTGCCACGGTACCGGCGCGGCTGGTGCTCCTAAGTTCGGTGATGCCGGCGCCTGGGGTGCTCGTATCGCTCAAGGCCAGGACACGGTTGTGAAACATGCGCTGGAAGGCCTGCGCGCTATGCCTGCCAAGGGCGGCAATCCTGACCTGGATGATGTGGAAGTGGCACGCGCTGTGGTGTACATGGCGAACAAGGCTGGCGCCAAGTTCAAGGAGCCTGAAGTGAAGCAGGCTGCACCGGCTGCTGAGGCGCCTGCTGCGGAGCCGGCCAAGGGCTGATTGCTTGGGTTGCTGATAAAAAAACCGCTCGGATGAGCGGTTTTTTTTGCCTTTTTGAACCCGGTAAACCTGGGTCTGACCCAAAGGTCAGACCCCGTCTGTAGCGGGGCTATTGGTGTTGGTTCCAAGGCTTTTGACGTTTTGAGAAGGGCAAAGGCGCATACCCCAAACCTGCGGCTGTAAAACCGTTGGGGGTCTGACCCTTGGGTCGGACCCCGCCTTACCGGGTTTCTTACCAGATGATCACGCGGTCCTTCGGCGCCAGGTACATCTTGTCGCCCTTCTTCACGCCAAACGCATCATAGAAACCCGGCTGGTTGCGCAGCGAACCATTGGCGCGGAACTCTTCCGGCGAATGCGGGTCGGTCGTCACCTGGCGAATCAGCGCCGCGTCACGCGACTTGGCGCGCCATGCCTGCGCCCAGCCCTGGTAGAAGCGCTGCTCGCCGGTAAAGCCGTCAATTACCGGCGCTGGCTTGCCGCCCAGCGACAGCTTGTAGGCTTTGTACGCTATCGCCAAGCCGGAGTTGTCGGCAATGTTCTCGCCCAGCGTCAGCTCACCATTGACCTTGTAGCCCTTGACCGGGCTGAAGGCGCCATATTGCTTGACCAGCATCTGCGTCTTGGCCTTGAAGTTGGCGTGGTCACGCTTGCTCCACCAGTCACGCAGGTTGCCGTCGCCGTCATATTGCGCGCCCTGGTCGTCGAAGCCGTGAGAAATCTCGTGGCCGATCACCGCGCCGATGGCGCCGTAGTTGACCGCGTCATCCGCATTCGCGTCGAAGAACGGCGGCTGCAGGATGGCGGCAGGGAACACGATCTCGTTCAGCTCTGGGTTGTAGTACGCGTTGACGGTTTGCGGCGTCATGCCCCATTCGTCACGGTCGATCGGCTTGCCCAGCTTGTCCAGTTCCTTCTGCACTGCGAACTCGGTGGCGCGCGCTACGTTGCCCACCAGGTCATTGCGGTCGATGGACAGCTTGCTGTAATCGCGCCATTTGTTCGGGTAGCCGATTTTCGGCGTGAACTTGGCCAGCTTGGCTTGCGCTTCCTTCTTGGTCTGGGCGCTCATCCAGGGCAGCTTGTCGATGCTGTCCTTATAGGCGGCCAACAGGTTTTTCACCAGGTCTTCCATGCGTGCTTTATTCGCGGCCGGGAAGTACTGCTCCACATAGACCTTGCCGATGCTTTCGCCCAGCGCGTTCTCGGTGGCGGAAACGCCGCGCTTCCAGCGTGGACGCATTTCAGTCGCGCCACCCAGTTGCTTGCCGTAGAACTCGAAGTTGGCGGCCACGAAGTCCTTGCCCAGGAACGGGGCGTTGGCGCGCACCACGCTCCAGGTGAAGTATGGCTTGAGGGTTTCCAGCGGCGTTTCCGCCAGCAGCTTGTCCAGGGCTTTCAGGTAGCTTGGCTGGCTGACGATCACGTAATCGACCTTGCCGGCGACGCCCAGGCCAGCCAGGTAGGCGTTCCAGTCAAATCCCGGCATCAGGTCGCCGAGCTTGGCGACCGGCACCTTGTTGTAGGCCTTGACGGGGTCGCGCAGTTCGACCTTGGTCCAGTGCAGCTGCGCGATTTTGGTTTCGAAAGCGACAACGGCTTTGGCGTTGGCGGCGGCGTTGCCGTCTCCGGCCAGCGCCAGCATTTTTTCAACGGTGGCCTGGTATTTGGCCAGCGTTTCGGCCATCTTGGCGTCGTCTTTTTTCAGGTAATAGTCACGGTCGGGCATGCCCAGGCCGGACTGCACGAAGTCGATCACGTACTTGGTGGAGTCCTTGTTGTCCTGGTGGATGCCCATGTCCATCGGCGCCGCGAAGTTGTGGCGGTTCTGGTATGCGAACAGGGCTGGCAGCTGCTTTTTGTCGCTCAGGGCGGCGATGCGGGCCAGTTCCGGCTGGATTGGGGCGGTGCCCAGTTGCTCCAGGCGGGCTTCGTCCATGAACGAGGCGTAGAAGTCGCCGATGCGCTTCTTGTCGGCGCTATCTGCGCTCTTAGCGGAATCTTCAATGATCGTGCGCAGCTGCGGCTGGATGTCTTCGAACAATTTTTCGAAGACGCCCCAGCTGGACATTTCGGCAGGGATTTCGGCGGTGGCCAGCCACTTGCCGTTCAGGTGCTTGAAGAAGTCGTCCTGGGCGCGGACTGCGGGGTCGACATATTGGAGTTCAATGCCGGACTTTTCGGCGGCGGTGGCCATGGTGGCCAGCAGCGCGGCGGCGGCGGCGATGAGGTGTTTTTTCATGGGGGATCCTTTAGAACCGGTAAACCGGTGCCTGACCCGCAGGGTCAGGCACCGATACGCGGCGGTCGCGGGCGGGAGGTGTCTGACCCTGCGGGTCGGACACCGGTTTACCAGATAATCGCGCGCTCTTTCGGCGACAGGTACAGCTTGTCGCCTTCTTTCACGTTGAAGGCTTCGTAGAAACCGGGCTGGTTACGCAGCGTGCCGTTGGCGCGGAATGGGCCCGGCGAGTGCGGGTCGGTCTTCACGCGTGCGATCAGGGCGGCGTCGCGGAACTTGGTACGCCATACCTGGGCCCAGCCCATGTAGAAGCGCTGGTCGCCGGTGAAGCCGTCGATCACTGGCGCCTTCTTGCCCTTCAACGACAGTTTGTAGGCCTTGTACGCCACGGCCAGGCCGGAGTTGTCGCCGATGTTCTCGCCCAGGGTCAGCTCACCGTTGACCTTGTAGCCTGGCAGGGCTTCGAATTCGCCGTACTGCTTCACCAGGATCGAGGTGCGCTCCTTGAAGCGCTTGCCGTCTTCCTCGGTCCACCAGTTGCGCAGGTTGCCGTCGCCGTCGTACTGCGAACCCTGGTCGTCGAAGCCGTGCGAGATTTCGTGGCCGATCACGGCGCCGATGCCGCCGTAGTTGACCGCGTCGTCAGCCTTCATGTCGAAGAACGGTGGCTGCAGGATGGCGGCCGGGAACACGATCTCGTTCATTTCCGGATTGTAGTAGGCGTTGATCGCCTGCGGCGGCATCAGCCATTCGTCGCGGTCGATCGGCTTGCCCAGTTTGTTGATATTGCGGTGATGTTCGAAATCGCTGGCACGCATCACGTTGCCCACCAGGTCGTCGCGCTTCACTTCCAGCGCGCTGTAGTCGCGCCACTTGTTCGGGTAGCCGATCTTGGTGGTGAACTTGGCCAGCTTGGCGTGGGCTTCCTTGCGGGTCGCAGGGCTCATCCACTCCAGGTGGTCGATGCTCTGGTTGAAGGCTTGCAGCAGGTTCTTCACCAGCTGCTCCATGCGTGCCTTGGCTTCCGGCGAGAAGTACTTGGCCACGTACAGTTTGCCGACTGCTTCGCCCATGGTGCCTTCGGTCAGCGACACGGCGCGCTTCCAGCGAGGGCGCTGTTCGGTGGCGCCGCTCAGGGTGGTGCCGTAGAAGGAGAAGTTCTCGTCCACGTAGGCTTTGGACAGTTCCGGTGCGAAGGTGGCCAGCAGGCGGTAGTTCATGTACGCCTTCCAGTCTTCCAGCGGGACATCCGCCAGCACTTTGTCGAGCGCCTGGAAGTAGGTCGGCTGGCCGACGTTCACGTCCTTCACCTTGCCGGTCAGGAGCACGCCTTCCAGCCAGCTGTCGACGTCGAAGCTTGGCATCAGCTCTTTCAGCCTGGCCAGGTCGTATTTATTGTAGGCCTTGACCGGGTCGCGCAGCTCGACCTTGGTCCACTGGATTTGCGCCAGGCGGGTTTCGACGTTCACCACGGCTTTTGCGGTGGCGGCGGAATTGGTGTCGCCGGCCAGCGCCATCAGCTTGGCGACGTGGGTTTCGAACTTGGCGAGGGTGTCGGCCAGTTTGGCGTCGTCTTTTTTCAGGTAGTAGTCGCGGTCAGGCATCGACAGGCCGGACTGGCCCAGGTCGGCCACGTAGCGGGTCGAATCCTTGTTGTCCTGGTGGACGCCGACGTCGAACGGGCTGCTCACGCCGATGCGCGAGAAGTGCGCGAACTGGGCGGCCAGCTGTTTCTTGTCGGTGATGGCGGCGATGCGGGCGCGCTCGGCATTCAGCGGGGTGATGCCCAGCTGCTCGGCGCGGGCTTCGTCCATCATGGAAGCGAACATGTCGCCGACGCGCTTGGCGTCGGCGTTACCGCCCTTGGCGGCAGCTTCTTCGATCAGGGCGCGCAGCTGCGGCTGGACGGTTTCGGACAGCTGGACGAAGGTGCCCCAGCTCGAGCGGTCGGCCGGGATTTCGGTATTCTTCATCCAGGTGCCGTTCTGGTGCATGTAGAAATCGTCCTGGGCACGGACGGCGTTGTCCATGGTGGCGGTTTCGATGCCGGATTTCTGGGGTGCTTTGTTGCCGGCTGCGATGGCAGCGCTGGTGGCGAAGAGGCCGACGATAACGGCGCTCAGGATCTTGCGTTTCAAGGTTACCCTCCTAGGTAGGTGTGACGGTACCGCGCGACTCTAGCACGTTGCGGGGAGAGGTTAAAAGAAAAGCCACACTCGGGCGTGGCTTTTTTCCAAAACCCGGTAAACCTGGGTCTGAGCCAAGCCGGATGGCCGTCCCGTCAGACCCTGAATTACCGGATTTACCAAATGATGATGCGGTCTTCCGGTTTGACGTACATCTTGTCGCCTTCTTTCACGTCAAACGCTTCGTAGAAGGCTGGCTGGTTAACCACCGTGCCGTTGGCGCGGAAGCGGCCGGCCGAGTGCGGGTCGGTCTTGATCTGCACAATCGCCTGCTGGTCGCGCATCTTGGTGCGCCACACCTGGCCGAAGCCCATGAACACGCGCTGCTCGCCGGTCAAGCCATCGATTACCGGGGAAGCCTTGCCGCCCAGGGAAATCTTGTACGCCTTGTACGCAATCGCCAAGCCCGAGTTGTCGGCGATGTTTTCGCCCAGCGTCAGCTTGCCGTTGATGTTATAGCCAGGCACCGGCTCGTAGGAACTGTATTGCTTGACCATGGCGTCCGCCTTGACCTTGAACTTTTCGCGGTCTTCCTTGGTCCACCAGTCGCGCAGGTTGCCGTCGCCGTCGTACTGCGAGCCGGAGTCGTCGAAACCGTGCGAGATCTCATGGCCGATCACGGCGCCGATCGCGCCGTAGTTGACGGCATCATCCGCGTTCATGTCGAAGAACGGCGGCTGCAGGATGGCGGCCGGGAACACGATCTCATTGGCGGTTGGACGATAGTAGGCATTGATCGTCTGCGGGGTCATGCCCCATTCATCCTTGTCGATCGGTTTGCCCAGCTTGTCCAGGTTGCGGTTGTAGGCGAACTCGGTAGCGCGGCCCAGGTTGCCGATCAGGTCACCCTCCTTGAACGACAGCTTGCTGTAATCGCGCCATTTGTTCGGGTAGCCGATTTTCGGAGTGAACTTGGCCAGCTTTTCCTGCGCCTGTTTCTTGGTCTCCGGGCCCATCCAATCGATGCTGTCGATGCTCTGTTTATAGGCCACCAGCAGGTTCTTCACCAGTTCTTCCATGCGCGCCTTGCGCTCGGCCGGGAAGTACTTGGCCACGTACAGCTTGCCCATGCCTTCGCCGATGGCGCCTTCCACCACGCCCACGCCGCGCTTCCAGCGTGGCTGCTGCTCGGTCACACCGGTCAGCACCGTGCCGTAGAAGGCGAAGTTGGCGTCGTCAAAGTCTTTCGACAGGTAAGGCGACGCATCGCGCAGCAGCTGCCATTCGAAGTAAGCCTTCCAGGTTTCCAGCGGGGTGCTCTGAACCAGTTTGGCGAACTCGGTCATGTAGCTTGGCTGGGACACGATCACAGTCTTGGTCTTGGCGGCGATGCCAGTGGCGCCCAGCGCAGCGTTCCAGTCGAAACCTGGCGCGATGTCGGCCAGCTTGCTGATTTCCATCTTGTTGTAGCGTTTGACCGGGTCACGGTTGTCGACACGCGACCACTGCACTTTCGCCAGCTCGGTTTCCAGCGCAACGATGGCTTTGGCCTTTTCAGCGCCGTCCGTGTTACCGGCCAGGCCAAGGATCTTGGCCACGTGCTGCTCGTACTTGGCCAGGATGGCGGCGGTCTTTTCGTCTTCCTTCTTCAGGTAGTAATCGCGGTCAGGCAGGCCCAGGCCGGACTGGCCCATGTGGGCAGCGTACTGGGTCGAGTCGCGCGCATCCTGGCTGACGAACACGCCGAACGGCGCCGGCACGCCAGTCTTGTTGAAGTGGGCGATCAGGCCAGGGATGCCCTTCTTGTCTTTCAGGCCGCGGATGGCGGACAGCTCGCCGGCCAGCGGCTTGGCGCCCAGCTTTTCCAGCTTGGCTTCGTCCATGTAGGAAGCGTACAGGGTGGCGATCTTGGCGTCGTCGCCTTTCAGGCCTTTCTGGCCCTGCAAGCCCTGGATCAAGTCGCGCAGTTGGAACAGGGTGTCGTCGCGCAGCTTGGCAAAGGAACCCCAGCTCGATTTGTCGGCCGGGATTTCCGTGGTGCGCAGCCATTCGCCGTTCAGGTGCTGGAAGAAATCATCCTGCACACGTACGCTGTTGTCGATGTATTGCTTGTCGACGCCGGACGCCATGGTCGACGCGTGCTCGTGGCCTTCGTGACCGCCGGCGTGGGCGAATGCCGCCATCAGGCTCAGGGTGATGGTGCTCAGGATGTGTCGTTTCACTCTCGTTGTCCCTCTAGAATTTAGTTTCAAGTCGAACACTCCACTGGGTATATGTGGGGTTCAGCGAGGCCGCTTGTACAGCAAGGCCATTAGCGTACACCAGGTTGTTCCCGGCGGCGTCTTCCGCCAGCACATTGTTGGCGCTGATACGGAGTTGCGTGCGGCTGTCGAAACGCCACAGCGCATACATGTCCAGCACGCGTTTGCGGCTGGTCTCCACCACTTGCTTGTCGCTGGTCTGGGTGCGGATGGCAGGCGTCCAGTTGTAGCCAGCGCCCAGCGTGAGTGGAATGTCTTTCAGGCGGTAGTCCATGCCCAGGTTGGCCGTCTGCTTCGGCTGCTGGTCAAGCCGGTTGTCGGGGCCGGGGATGCCGTCGACCCGCGACCAGAAGCGGCTGTAGTTGCTGCGGAAGTCGATTTGCGGCGCGTTGTTCATCAACTCGGCCAATGAGAACTTCGCCTCCAGTTCGATGCCTTTGGTGCGCGCATGGCCAACGTTGGCGGGCGAGGACACCCAGCGCAGCCCGAGGTCGGTCTGCTGCTGCGTGAGTTCGCGGCGAATCAGGTTGTCGATATCGCGCACGAAACCGCTGACGCTGATGATCCCGTTGCGGCCCAGGTAGTGCTCATACGCCAGGTCGAGGCCTGTCGCCAGTTCCGGCTTCAGGTTCGGGTTGCCGGTGCGGTCAGGGCTGGTGGCGCTGTTAAGGCGCGACAGGAAAGGCGCGGCGATGAGGTCCTGCACATTGGGCGATTTATAGCTCTTGGTCAGGCTGACGCGCAGCTGGTCTTTTTCGTGGCCGGGGATCTTCCATACCGCGTGCAGCAGCGGGCTGAATACCTTGCTGGTGTTGCTGACGGCGCCTTCGCTGCGGTCGGAAGTGGTGCGGATGCCTTCCCAGCGGGCGCCGGCATAGGCCGACCATTGCGGCGTGATTTCCCATTCGTCCTGCGCGTACAAGGCGGCGCGGCGCGTATCGGCAGTGAGGTTGTCGCCGGAATCGGCAAACTGCGCGACCCCATTCTTGTTCAGCGAAACGCGCACTTCCTCGCGGTGGCTCGCTTCCAGTTCCCAGCCTGCCGCCAACAGATGGCCGGCGCCCAACGGCGAGCTGTATTTGCCGCCAGTGTTGACGCTCTTGTCGCGCGTGTCGTCGGTATCGGTGAAGCGGTCCAGCAGCGCGCCCTGGGCGTCGTACTGGTAGCGCAGCGAGTCGTTGCTGCGCTTGCCCAATCCAACGCCGAATTTCACATCGAGCTTGCTGGCGCCCTGCAGGCGGTGCAGCCAGTTGCCGAAGCCGCGCAGGAAAGTCACGTCGCCTTCATTGCTTTGTTGTGCGAAGTTGTATTCCGGCGGCACGCTGCCCACCGGTTGCGCCAGGTTGGTGTGCGCATTGCTGCGCATTTGCTGGTGCATCAGGAAGGTCTGGAAATTCAGCGTGTCGCCATTGCTGAACTTGTACGAGAGACGCGGCGTCAAGTGCAGGCCCTTGGTGTTGCCCGCGCTTTCGCTATCGAGGAATTGTTCCTTGAGCAGGTCGCCCGCTACATCGGTTTCCGTGTTGCGGGTCAGCGTACTGTCATGCTGGCGGTTGTAGTTGAATGAGGCCGACAAGGTATAGCTCAGGGCGCCCACCTTACCCGGCGCCGTCACCGACAGCTCGGGCGAGTGGCGGCCCTGTTCGATGCGGTCGCCTGCCTTCACCTGGATGCCGTGCATCTGGTAGCCATCGCGCAGCACGATATTGATGGTGCCCGCGATTGCGCGCGTGCTGTGCTCGGCCACGGGGCCGCGCATGACCTCGATACGCTCGACCTGGTCGGGCGATAGCGACTCCATCGAGAAGCCGGCCGGTGGGCGTTCGCCATTGACCAGCACCTGGGTATAGCCGCTGCCCAGCCCGCGCATGCGCACTTCGCCGCCACGCCCAGCGCGTCCGCCGATGGTCACGCCCGGCAGGCGTTTGAGCACATCGCCAATATTGCTGTCGCCATTACGGTCCAGCTCCTCGCGGCCGTAGACCTGCTTGCCCGCCGTGGAATTGCGGCGCTCGACCATATCGTCCTGGCGGCCGCCGCTGATGGTGACTTGCGGGACAACCTTATCGGCCGACTTGCTCGGCTCTTGCTGGGCGGCGGCGCTGGCGGCAACTCCCAATGTTGCCATGGCGAAAGGGATCAACTTCTTCATAGGTGGGGCATTGTAAACGCCGCCCCGGCTGGCGGCGCATCGCCGCAGCCTTTGTTACTTAACGATACTTACATGCCGCGGCCGCCTGGTCCACCCGTACCGCCCATGCCGCCAGCGCCGCCACGACCTCCGCGGCCGCTGTGATGTGCACCTTCGCCGGCCGGCCGTTCGGCATGGCTGGCGCCGGGTCCGTCTTCCATGCGGATCAGCTGGTCGAGCAGGAATTTTGCAGCCGCCTGGCGCTGGCCGTCGTCCAGGGCGTCATTGATGCCCAGCCACCATTCGCGCAGCTGGCGGTCTTCCGCCGCGGTGGCCGCCTGCTCCGCTTCCAGGCCCGCCTGCAGGTCGCGCAGCTCGACATTCTGGGCTTCCAGGCTGCTGCGGGTGGCTTCCTGCAGGCGGTCGCGGCGGGCCTTGCGCTCACGCAATAATGCCTTGCTCTGGCTTTCCACCTTGGCCCACAGGGTTTGCTGGTTGCTGTTCAGGTTCAAGGACTTGCGGAATTCGGAGGCCATCGGCACCAGGTCTTCGGCGCGCATGTCCATGACGGGCACGGCGAAAGCCGGGGCGACGGCCATGGCCAGCAAGAGCCAGGCGGCACGGGCGGTGCGGATAATCTTCATATTCTTGCTCCGGAAAAAAAGATGCCCGCGGTGGGTGCCGCAGGCATGAAGCTACTTTAGGGTAGAGAGAAATAGCGAGGACCAGTGTAGGCCGCGGAGGCTGTCAATTCTGCCTTTCTTACAAATACTTACTCAGGTAAATACATTGGCAAACAAGTACAAAGTTGTGAATTAATCGTGGCTTTCAAACGCTTTTTATTCCATATGGCAGCTACGATTGCTGGGAATCAGGTTTATACTGAATTCCAATGGCGGACGAGTTAACCGCTGTATTTGGAACAGGTGACACATGGGCAAGAAACTCAAAAACGCCGGCCTGATCGGGCTCGGCGTAGTCGCGGGGGTCGCAGTATCCCTTCAGTTTTCCGCGATGGCGCAAAAGCAGGCCGACCCGGGCTTGCCGCTCGAGGAGCTCAAGCAGCTGGCCGATGTGTATGGCCTGATCAAGTCTGATTATGTCGAGTCAGTCGATGACAAGAAGCTGCTGACCGAAGCCATCTCCGGCATGGTCGCTTCGCTCGACCCGCACTCCGCCTACCTGGACAAGAAAGCCTACGCCGAGCTGCGCGAAGGCTCGCAGGGCAAATTCGTCGGGCTGGGCATTGAAATCGCCCAGAGCGACGAGGGCTATATCAAGATCGTGGCGCCGATCGAGGATTCGCCAGCCTACCGCGCCGGCATCAAGCCGGGCGACATGATCACCCGCCTCGACACCACCTCGCTGAAAGGCCTGAGCCTGGACGAGTCGGTCAAGAAAATGCGCGGCGAGCCGGGCACCAAGGTCGAGCTGACCATCATGCGCAAGGATGAGCCGCAACCGCTGCAGTTCACCCTGAACCGCGAAGAAATCCACCAGAAGAGCGTCAAGGCCAAGATGGTCTCGCCGGGCTATGCCTGGCTGCGCATCTCGCAATTCCAGGAACCGACGGTGGATGACCTGGCCGCCAAGATCACCGAACTCTACCGCCAGGACCCGAACCTGAAAGGCCTGGTGCTGGACCTGCGCAACGACCCGGGCGGCGTGCTGCAAGGCGCCATCGGCGTAGCGGCAGCCTTCCTGCCGAAAGACACACCGATCGTCTCGACCAACGGCCAGTTGCCTGACTCGAAACAGATCTTCTACGGCCGCGCCGAATACTACTCGCTGCGCGCCGACGGCGATCCGCTGGCCAAGCTGCCGGAAGCGGTCAAGCATGTGCCGATGGCTGTGCTGGTCAACACCGGTTCCGCCTCCGCCTCGGAAATCGTGGCCGGCGCCCTGCAGGATTACAAGCGCGCCACCATTATCGGCTCACAGACTTTCGGCAAGGGCTCGGTGCAGACCATCCGCCAGCTGACCGCCGATACGGCGGTGAAGCTGACCACGGCGCGCTACTACACCCCGCACGGCCGCTCGATCCAGGCCAAGGGCATTTCACCCGACCTGGCGGTGGATGAGAACGAGGATGGTGACGGCATGAACAGCCTGCGCATGCGCGAAGCCGACCTGGCCAAGCACCTCACCAACGACCGCGAACAGGAAGCCAGCAAGGGCCAGCGCGACGAACTGGAAGAGCAGATGCGCATCCTGGCAGCGGAAAAGAAGCGCAAGCCCCTCGAATACGGCAGCGGCGACGACTTCCAGCTGAAACAGGCCCTGAACCACCTGCAGGGCATGCCGGTACAGATGGCCAAGGCCGAATCCAAACTGGTCAGACTGGACCCTCCAGCCAAGAAATAACGTGGCAAAAATCAAGACGGCGCCCCCTGGGGCGCCGTTTTTGCATGCAGATGCGGTAAAATCGGCCAACTTACCGGTCGCCTGACCCATTCGAAGAAAGAAAGATTGATCATGAAACAAGCCGTCATCAGCGGAACCGGCCTCTATACCCCACCGAACTCGATCAGCAACGAAGAGCTGGTCACCGCGTTCAACGCCTACGTCGAGCTGTTCAATGCGGAAAATGCCGCCGCCATCGCAGCAGGCACCGTGACCGCGCTCGAGCCATCCAGCGCAGCCTTCATCGAAAAGGCGTCCGGCATCAAGTCGCGCTATGTGATGGAAAAAACCGGCATCCTTGATCCGAAGCGCATGACCCCGCGCATTCCAGAGCGCAGCAACGAAGAGCTCTCGCTGCAGGCCGAGATCTGCGTGGCCGCCGCACGCCAGGCGCTGGACCGCGCCGGCCGCACCCCGGCCGACATCGACATGGTGCTGGTGGCCTGCTCGAACATGCAGCGCGCCTATCCTGCCATGGCGGTGGAAGTACAGCAGGCACTGGGCATCGATGGCTTCGGCTTCGACATGAACGTGGCCTGCTCCTCGGCCACCTTCGGCATCCAGACTGCCGTCGGCGCAGTGCAGAGCGGCCAGGCGCGCGCCGTACTGATCCTGAACCCGGAAATCACTTCCGGCCACCTGGACTACCGCGACCGCGACAGCCACTTCATCTTCGGCGACGCCTGCACCGCGATCATCGTGGAAGGCAAGGAAGGCGCAGTATCCAAGCACCAATGGGACATCCTGGACACCAAGCTGAAGACCAGCTTCTCCAACAACATCCGCAACAACTTCGGCTTCATGAACCGCTTCGACGAAAGCGGCATCGGCGCGCCCGACAAGCTGTTCAAGCAGCAAGGCCGCAAGGTGTTCAAGGACGTGTGCCCGATGGCGGCGCAGATGATCAAGGATTCGATCGACCGCGCCGGCCTGAAGGTTGAGCAGATGAGCCGCTTCTGGCTGCATCAGGCCAACCTGAGCATGAACCAGCTGATCTCGCGCACCATCCTCGGCCGCGACGCCGAGCCAATGGAAGCGCCGGTGATCCTGGACACCTACGCCAATACCTCGTCGGCCGGCTCCATCATCGCCTTCCACAAGCACCAGGACGACCTGCCGTCCGGCGCGTATGGCGTGATCTGCAGCTTCGGCGCCGGCTACTCGATCGGCTCCGTCGTCGTCCGCAAAGCTTAAGTTAAAAGTCGGGCCAGAAAAAGGGGACGTAACACATTTTCGGCTGCGCCGAAAATGTGTTACGTCCCCTTTTTCTGGCCCCGGCTTTCGTTCTTAAAGGCTGGCAGCCAGTTCGGCGCCTTCCTTGATGGCGCGCTTGGCATCCAGTTCGGCTGCCAGCGCGGCGCCGCCGATCTTGTGGAAGCGCGGGGCGCCCGCTGCGGCGCTTTCGCCTTCCGGCGGCATCAACTCGGTCAGGCTTTCCTGGCCGGCGCAAATCACCACGTTATCCACTGCCAGCAGGCGCTCTTCTTCGCCGACCTGGATGTGCAAGCCTTGATCGTCGATCCGCTTGTACTGCACGCCGGGAATCATCACGACGCCATTGCGGGCCAGCACCGCGCGGTGCACCCAGCCTGAGGTCTTGCCCAGGCCTGCTCCCAGTTTGCTGGTTTTGCGCTGCAGCAGGTAAAGCTGGCGCACCGGTTCGGGGGTCTTGGCGGGAACCAGGCCGCCGCCTGTCTTGGCGTGCAGGTCGACGCCCCATTCAGCGGTCCAGTGCTCCTTGGCCAGCGGCAGCGAGTGCTCCGGGTTGTGCAGCAGGTACTCGCCCACGTCAAAGCCGATCCCGCCCGCACCGATGATCGCCACGCGTTTGCCAACAGGCTTCTTATCGCGCAGGACATCGAGGTAGGACAGCACTTTCGGGTGGTCGATGCCGTCGATCCTCGGCTTGCGCACACGGATGCCGGTGGCGACAATCACGTCGTCATAACCGCCTGCCAGCAATTCCTCGCGCGTCACGCGGTGGTTCAGTTGCAGCTTGACGCCGGTCAGCTCGATCTTGCGGCCAAAGTAGCGCAGGGTTTCGTTGAATTCTTCCTTGCCCGGGATCTGCCTGGCGATGTTGAACTGGCCGCCAATGCGGTCGCTCGCATCGAACAGGGTAACGTCGTGGCCGCATTCCGCTGCGACCGTCGCTGCCGACAAGCCGGCGGGACCTGCGCCCACCACGGCCACTTTGCGGCGCGCCGTTGCCTTGCGATACACCAGCTCCGTCTCATGGCAGGCGCGCGGATTCACCAGGCAGCTGGCGCGCTTGTTCTGGAAAGTGTGGTCCAGGCAGGCCTGGTTGCATCCAATGCATGTATTGATTTCATCTTCGCGATTTGCGGCGGCCTTGTTCACGAATTCCGCGTCGGCCAGGAAGGGGCGCGCCATTGAGACCATATCGGCATCGCCGCGGCGCAGGATGTCTTCCGCTTCCGCCGGCATATTGATGCGGTTGGAGGCCACTACCGGAATGGTCACCTCCTTGCGCAGGCGCCCCGCTACTTCGGCAAAGGCGGCGCGCGGCACGGAAGTGACGATAGTCGGCACGCGGGCTTCGTGCCAGCCGATACCGGTGTTCAGGATGGTGGCGCCGGCCTGCTGCAAGGCCTTGGCAACGGTCACCACCTCCTCCCAGGTATTGCCGCCGTCGACCAGGTCCAGCAGCGAGTGGCGGTACATGATGATGAAGTCGCGGCCCACGGCTTCGCGCATGCGGCGCACGATCTCCACCGGCAGTCGCATGCGGTTTTCGATGCTGCCGCCCCAGCGGTCGGTGCGCAGGTTGGTGCGGGCGCACAGGAACTGGTTCAGCAGGTAACCTTCGCTGCCCATGACTTCCACCCCGTCGTAGTCGGCCTTCTGCGCTAGCCTGGCGGCACGCACATAGGCCTTGATGGTCGACTCGATGCCGCCTTCGGTCAGCGCCTTCGGCTTGAACGGCGAGATCGGCGATTTCTTGTCCGAGGCCGATACGGCGAAAGGCTGGTAGCCATAGCGTCCCGCGTGCAGGATCTGCATCAGGATCTTGCCGCCCTCCTCGTGCACGGCGCGCGTCAGCTTGCGGTGGTTGAACACGTCGCCGATGAAGTTCATGGTGCCGCCGAAGGGCAGCAGCCAACCCTGGCGGTTCGGCGAGATGCCGCCGGTGACGATCATCCCCACCCCACCCTTCGCACGTTCGCGGTAGAAGGCCGCCAGCTTGTCATAGTTGAAGAAGCGGTCTTCCAGCCCGGTATGCATGGAGCCCATGATGACGCGGTTGCGTAGGGTGGTGAAACCCAGGTCGAGGGGCGAAAGGAGATGCGGGAAATTGGTGGTCATAGCGGTCAGGCGGGAGTTCAGTGCGCTGTCTAACGATGGAAGCGCGCGGCGCTTGTATTCTGCCACCAGTTACCTTACGCTGGGGGGATGAAGCGACTGTTATTAGTATTGTTCCTCGGTTTTACCGCGCCAGCATTCGGGGCGGGGCAAGCGGCCCGATTGGAAATTCCAAAGCTGGAAGTGACCGTCAACCGGGTGACGACAGACGCGCAGCAGCTGTATGAAGTGAACGCCAGCGGCACGGTACATGCATCGTTGCCAACAGTGTGGCGTACGCTCACCTCCTACGACACCATGGAGGAATTCGTGCCCGACCTGGCCTCGTGCCGGGTGCTCTCGCGCAATGGCAATGAAGTCATTATTGAGCAATTTGGTACGGCCCGATTCCTGTTCATGTCGCGCTCCATCCACCTGGTGGTGCGCGCCACGGAGCAGCCGATGTCGTCGATCGACATTGCCCTGGTCTCGGGCGATATGAAACATTACGAAGCGCGTTGGGAACTGATTCCCATACCGGAAACCGGCGGCACCCGCGTGGTCTACAGCGGACGCCTGATGCCGAACTTCTACGTGCCCGGCCTGCTGGGCACCAATATCATCCGCGGCGATATCCAGCGCATGATGAACGCCGTGCTGGCTCATCTCGAGCGTCAGCCGGCCCTGCCGAAACAGTCCGAGCTTGCGCGCGGGCTGGGCGGAGTGCCCAGCGTCCCATGATCAGGCCCTGCGCGGTTCAGGCCGTGTAGTGGTCGCGGTCGCGAACTTCCGCAAAGTTTTCCAGGCTGCCGATACGGATCACCACCGGATTCATGGTGGAAGCGGTCTGCATGGAGCGCCAGGCAAATTGCCATTCTTTTTCCATTGAATCCTCACGCGTCTTGGTGAAGGCGGCGCCCAGGGCTGCACGGCCGCCATATTCCACGGCGCCGTCGATGCCCGCCCAATTCGGCAAGGTGCGCTGCACGGCACGGTGGATGCGCTCACCGAATTCCTCGGTGTTGTGGATCACCAGGCAACTGTCGGCGCCGAAGTGTTCGAACAGGTCGCGGCTCCAGGCCTGCGAGAAGCTCAGGGTCAGGAAGCTGCCCGCAGGGCGCAGCACGAACTGGCCCTCCTTCAGGGCTTGTTCGAGTTCACTGCGCGGGCCGTAGCGGTGCAGCGTAGGTGGGCGTTTGTAATCGTGCATGATGATTCTTAGTTCGGGGTTCTTTCGATGTGCCGCATATGGCGGTGGGCACGCATGAATGTCGAGGCGATGAAGATTTCGCGCAGCAGGTAGCCGAAATTGCCGATCAGGCAAACCATGGCGGCAATGAACAGGCCTGCGATGGCTTTATCCAGCGTGACGTTGGCGGCGTCGCCGACGAACAGCAAGGCTACCACCAGGCAGACGAAGAGGCCGCAGGCCGTGGCCAGCGCGATCGCAACGTTGATCAGGTGCGAACGGCGGTACAGGACGTCCAGCTCGTTCATGTAGGTATCGTTGTAGGCGACGTCCAGGCGCTCTTCCAGCACGCGCGAGCGGTCGATGATGCGCGCCAGGCGGTTCAGCAGCACCAGCAGGTTGGTGCAGACGGTGGACAGCATGAACACCGGCGCAATCGCCAGCTGGATGATGTGGCCGATGTCGCCAAGCTGGATATTCATGTTCATGCGAAGCGTCCTTGCTGGCGGAATTGTTCGGTGGCGTTGACCAGGGCGCGGCTGATGCCGACCTCCATCGCACCGTGGCCGGCGTCCGGGATCATCTTCATCACGGCGTTGGCGCCCCAGGCCTGCTGCAGGCGCTGCGCCGATACCGGCGGGCAGATCACGTCATAGCGGCCCTGCACGATCACGGCCGGCAGATGGGCGATGCGCGAAGTATTGGCCAGCAGCTGGCCGTCGGTGAAGAAGCCGAGGTTGGCCATGTAGTGCGATTCCATGCGGCCTACGCCCAGGTCCAGTGTGTCCGATGGCGGTTCGTCCGGCTGCGGCAGCAGGAAGACGCGGCGGCCTTCGAACTTGCTCCAGGCGCGCACGGCGGGCCAGTGCACTTCCGGGTTCGGGTCCATGATGCGCTTGACGTAGGCTTGCAGCAGGTTGCCGCGTTCCTCGCTCGGGATATGGGCGACGAATTCGTCATACACCTCGGGGTGGAACCATTCGGAACCTTGCAGGAACCAGTCGATTTCCTTCTGGGTACAGAGGAAGATGCCGCGCAGGACAAAGCCCAGGCAGTGCTCCGGGTGCGCCTGGCCGTATGCCAGCGCCAGCGTGGAGCCCCAGGAGCCGCCGAAGACCAGCCATTTGTCAATGCCGAACAGCTCGCGCAGGCGTTCGATGTCTGCGATCAGCAACTGGGTGGTGTTGTTGCGCACCTCGCCCAGCGGGGTCGATTTGCCGGCGCCGCGCTGGTCGAACAGGATGACCCGGTAGTGGTCCGGGTTGAAGAAGCGGCGGTGCTGCGGCGACATGCCGGCGCCCGGGCCCCCATGCAGGAAGACCACCGGAATCCCGTTCGGGTTGCCCACCTCTTCCCAGTAAATTGTATGGATGTCATCGACCGCCAGCATGCCGCTATTGCGGGGCTGGATAGGCGGGAACAGGTGTGGCAGGGCGTCAGGCATGGTTTTCCTCTGTGCGTGAAGCCAAGATTGTAACCGCTCAGAAGAAGGTGTTGATCGCTTGTATGACGTTGTACGTGTCATCCACAAGCAGCATCACCGGCCATTTGTCGAAGGTCGTGCAAGGGTGGGAGATGCCACAGCCCACCAGGTCGCCCACCTGCAGGTCCGCCTTGACGCCATCCGGCCAGCGCAGGTAGGCATGCTGGTCGTTCATCTTGTCGATCACGGCGCCCTTTGGCAGCTGCAGCGGCCCCTCACCTGGCCGATGCGCCGCAATCGCCATCGGTAGCCCGAGGTCGTGCGATGCATCGCGCTTGCCCATGGCGAGGATCGCCAGGTTGGGCTCTGGCCGCGACAGCACCGTGGTCCAGATCTCCAGCGCCGGGCGCAAGCCCTCCCCGGCAGCCTTGCCCTCGCGGCGCGCCAGCTCACTGGTCAAGCCGCCGTAGTAGCCATGGTCGTTGGTTACGTAGCAACCGCTGCGCAGGATCGGCAGCACCTTCTTGCCCTGCACCGCCAGTCCTGCGAACTCGCGCGCAACGCGGTCGAAATAAGCCGAGCCGCCTGCGGAGATGATTACCTGCTCGGCGCCAAACAAGCCTTCCGCCGCAGCCGCTTTCAGCATTTCGCCCATGCGTTGCAGGAAGCCGTTCACGACTACCACATCAGCCGCACGGTTATCGGTAACGACCAAGCCTTCATAGCCTTCGATGCCCGCCAGCTGCAAGCCTGGCGCAGCGGCTACTGCACGCGCCACGGCCATCACCTCCTCCGGATCGCGGCAACCGGCACGCTTGCCCTTCATGCCCAGCTCCACCAGCAGCGGCAATGGACGATCAAGGCCAAATGCCTGGACTTCGCGGGACAAGCGCTCAACGCCTTGCAGCGAATCGACCAGGGCAAAGAATTCGAAATTGGCGTCTTCCCGCATCAAGTGCAGAACCGCGCGGGTATCGGCTGGCGCCACCAGCTCATTGGCCAGGATCACGCGCCGCACGCCAAAGCGCGCTGCAACCTGCACTTGCGGAATAGTGGCCAGCGTGATGCCCCAGGCGCCGTTCTCGATCTGCGCCGCAAACAGGTGGGGGCTCATGGTGGTCTTGCCGTGCGGCGCCAGCAACACGCTGTGGCGCTCGCAGAAAGCGCGCATCCAGGCCAGATTGTGCTGCAGGGCCGACGCCTTCAGCACGGCCACCGGAAGGCTGGTATCTGCCGCCAGCACGTTCCAGTGCTGAGCACCGATCATGTGCTGGCGCAGCGGCTCAACAATAGGCAGGCCTTTTACGCCGGGTTGCAGGATTTGTTCGTCAAGTTCGGGCAGGGAAAGCATGGCGTCGTTTTGCGAAAAGGAGCGGTAACAGCCATAGTAGCAGCACCAGGTCGCACCAGGCGAACCAGTCACCCCATTGCCCGTACAGTCTGTGCGACTGGTACAGGGGAAGGTCGCCCACCAGTTGCGCATCGCCTTTCTCATCCGTGGTTTCAGCAATGATGCGGCCACGGTCGTCGGACAGCGTCAGGCTGCCACGCCGGGCCGCACGCGCAATGGCAAACCCGCCTTCAACGCCCCTCAGGACGGCCATGCGGCTGTGCAGGCGGCCATCCAGCCCGAAGTCCCATGCCGGCACCAACAGCAGGTTGGCGCCGCGCTGAGAGTATGCACGGCCGGTGTCGTGGAAATCCATATCCTTGCATACGGCGAGCCCTGTGGCCGCACCTGGCAGCATGACGTAATCGCTGCCAGGTTTGTACTGGTCTTCAAACCCTGGAATCAGGTGGCGTTTTGCATAGGCAGTCGGCGTAGCAGCGCCGCGGTGGAAGGCCAATGCCGCATTGCGCTCTTTTCCCGCAGGTTGCTTCAATGCGATGCCAGCGGCGATCGTCATGTCGTGGCGTGCCGCGCGTTCGGCCAATCCGGGCAACGCGGCGCCGTCGAGAGTCAATGCGGTCTCCGGCAGCACCACGATGCGTGCGCCCTGGGCTGCCAGCGCGTCGATGACGGCGAGGTAGCGCTTCAGCACCGTCTGGCCTTCCGTGGATTCGACTGCGGGACGCACAGGGCCCTGCAGCGAGACGAGTCCAACACGCACCGTCTCATGAGGTTTTTGCTGGAGCCGTGCCGCGCCAAATGCCAGCGTTCCAACGACGACGGCCAAGCTGCCCATTCCGGCCAACGCTCGCCAGCGCAATGGCGTAGTTCCACTCTCGGTGGCAGACGCGCCCGCGTTGGCATATGGCGCCAGCACGGACGCAACTGTGGCCGGGAAAAGCGCGACGACGAAGCTGACTCCCCAGTTGCCGGTCACGCTGGCAAGCTGAATCACTGGCAGGAGATCAAGCTGGCTGTATGCCAGGCTGCCAAAAGTGCCGTGCGGGGAAACAAGCGAACCGAGATATTCGAATGCTACCACCAGCGCCGGATACGCCAGCGTTGCCGCCACCGGGCGCGCGCGAAGCAGAAAGCCGCGATGCGCCATGACCGCCAACGCAAATGTTATAGACGACATTGCTGCAATCTGCAATGCGACGAGCAGCGGCAAGCGAATGACATCCTGCAGGTAGTGCCACAGATTCAATCCCCTGCAGGCGCCGGCAGCAAGCGCCGCCAGTAAGACCCAACGCCAGCGCAAGCGAGGCGCGGTTAGTAGGACCGGCAGCGGCGCAAGCCACGCCAGCCAAGCGATCGGCGCGAGCCCGGTGCCAAACCACCACCCTGCGCCGGACAACGCGGCCCCGGCGACAGCCAGCTTAACGCTTGATCCCATCGAACAGCACTCCAAGAGATTGAAGGTAGAAGGCGCGGAACTGCGCCTCGTCGTAGCTGAAACGCCCAGCGCGGTAAAGGGCGATCAAGCCGTGAGCCTGGCCCCACAACACCATCGCCAGGTCCCACGGATCACATTCACGCAACAGGCCGCGCCGGACGCCTTCCTCCAGCATGTCAGCCACCACATTCAAAGTCGGCGACTTTCGCGCGCGAAAATCCTCCGGAAAGCGCCGCGCATCGTCACGCGCCACCGAGAAGCTGTAGTCAAACAGGTGTGGATGCTGCAGGGCGTAATCGAGGTAGTTCTCCATCGAATGCAGCAGCCCATGCATCAAGTCGGGATGCTGGGCACGCGCCGCCCATTCCTGTGCGACTTCCTCGAAAGCGATGTCCGAAATGTGCTTGAGCAGTTCTTCACGATTGGTGAAGTGGCGGTAGATCGCCATCGGCGTGATGCCCACCGCGTCAGCAACGCGGCGCATTGAGACTGCGCCCGCCCCTTCGGTTTCGAAGAGTTGGCGGGCGGCGGCGACGATCTTTTCTTGGGTGGTGGCAGTCATGTATACAGCGTATACATGACTTATTAAGAAGTCAATCAGATGAAAGGTCGGCGACCGGCCTTCAAGATGAGGTGGAAGCCTTCAGTGTTGTGCTGTTGACAGAGCCAATGCCTTCAACGTGCGAGCAAAGGCGACGGCCCGACCAGCATCGGAATTGGGATCAGGGGAGTAGACCTCACCAGCGATCAGACCAGAGCCTGACCGCGTGCCGATCGGATTGGCTACGGCCATTTGCGCAATGTACCCGTCAAGGTAAAGTTGCTCCAAAGTTGGCGGCGGGTCCAAAGTGCTCAATGGGGCATGCCGCCGACGAGGTCAACGGAGCTATTGCAAACACTCATCATCCTCGCATTCCGATCCAAATGACCGCCTCGGTAGAGGCTGAGACAACCGGCAACAGGACGCGCGACCAAAATCCATCATCAGCAGCAAGAGACACCGACTGATCATGGTGCAGGCGCTCTTCCATCACGATCGACCCGACAGCTTTTGCGGCCTCTTCGTCTTTATCGCTCAATACTTTGAGCTGTTGCTCAAGATGATGAAGAACCACGCGCTCCACTGCTACGGTTGTTGCTGCGATGGCTCTTTGGCCAAAAATCGCTGTCACCAACCCAAGCATGAAACCGCCGATACCGCAAAGCCAATAGCTACGGCAGCGAGGGCGCTCGCGACGTTGAAGCTCGGCCCAGAATATCGCTCTGTGCCGCTCTTCGTGAGACTTGAATTCAGTGAGCTGCGCAACGATGCCTGGCGCAGTAAGGCGGGCGAGAAATATCTGACCGGCATAAATGTTCACGGCCCCATTCTCGCCTGAGTGATTGACTTTCAGAACCCGCGCGGCGAATTCGTCGAGCGGGATATTCATTGAAAATTACTCATGAGCCTAATGCCACAAGCCGAGAATAAGGCCGAAAATGACGAATTGCGCGGTGTGATAGCCGCCGTCGATCAGCCAAAGCTTGAGGCTGCGCTGCGCGAACTGGTAATTGATCCCGAAGCAGGCGGCCACCATGCCGAGACCGGCCATGACGCCGTGCTTGATGGCGAAGTCCAGTTCTGGCGCCGGTCCAAGCCAGCGCGCGAAGACGACTGCAGCCAGCAGCGAAAACAGGAAAGCGACGCCAAAGACCTTGGCGGGATGGCTGTCTTGTTTGACGCCGCCGTTCTCATCGTTCCACATTTTTCCGAACAGGACCGGCGAGTACCACAGACCGCCCAGCATAAAGCTGGAAACCGCCGCCAATAGAACTGCCCAGTAGTTCATCTCCCACAACTGCATTGTTGTCTCCCCAGGTTTTATTGTTGAGGAGGAACGATATCACTGCTTGCAATGCTCGGAAAGCATTTCGCCCATCTTGCGGCTGGCGGCGCTGCGGTCGTCGGCCCAGGTCAGTGCGGATTCGGTGGCGCCCGATACTTCGCGGCGCAGGAAGCTCACATAGGTGGAGCCTTTCTTGCCGGTGACGTGCATCAAGCGTACTTCGCAGCTGCGGCGTTCGTTGTCGCTGGCGGCGGTGGCTTTGGCCGTGCTGAGCACTTCAACCTTGATGACGGGGCCGATATGCGCCACCAGCGGCGCACGCTGGTTGAGGATATCGAGCAGCTTGTCTTGTGGGATGTCGCGGCTGCACGCGGCCAGCAACAGCAGGGGAAGCAATTTCTTCATGGCGCCTCCAATAGAACAAACGCCGGCCGGCACGAGGGCCAGACGGCGTTTGGGTGTTGCGTTGCTCTTTACTGCGATCAGGACATGTGCTGGCCGCCGTTAATGGCGATGTTGGCACCGGTCAGGAACGCCGCTTCGTCGGAAGCCAGGTAGGCCACCAGGCCTGCCACTTCTTCCGGCTTGCCCAGGCGGGCCATCGGGATCTGCGGGATGATCTTCGAATCCAGTACGTCTTTCGGGATCTCCATCACCATCTTGGTGCCGATGTAGCCTGGCGAGATGGTGTTGACGGTCACGCCCTTGCGCGCCACTTCCAGCGCCAGCGCCTTGGTGAAGCCGTGCACGCCGGCCTTGGCCGCGGAGTAGTTGGTCTGGCCGAAAGCGCCCTTCTGGCCGTTCACCGAGGAGATGTTGATGATGCGGCCCCAGCCACGGTCCACCATGCCATCCGCTACCGGCTTGGTCATGTTGAACACGGAGTCCAGATTGGTCTTCATCACAGCATCCCAATTGACCTTGTCCATCTTCTTGAAGGTCATGTCGCGGGTGATACCGGCATTATTCACCAGCACGTCCACCGGGCCGATATCGCGTTCGACGGCCTTGATGCACTCCTGCGCCGACTCGTAGTCCGACACGTCGCAAGGATAGGCCTTGAAGTTGTAGCCCTGGTCTTTCATCGTGGCCAGCCACGACTCATGCGTCTTATTGCTCGGGGAATACGTGGTTACCACTTTGTAGCCCAGTGCGACCATCTTGATGCAAATCGCTTCACCCAGACCACCCATGCCGCCCGTTACTAATGCAACTCGTGCCATTTATGTTCCCCTATTGATTTAAACGATTTCTTATTCCCGCTCTACTGCCAGTGCTACGCCCATGCCGCCGCCGATGCACAGCGAGGCCAGGCCTTTCTTGGCGTCACGACGAACCATTTCGTGCAGCAGGGTCACCAGGATGCGCGCGCCGGAAGCGCCGATCGGGTGGCCGATGGCAATCGCACCGCCGTTGACGTTGATCTTGCTGGTGTCCCAGCCCATTTCCTTGTTCACGGCGCAGGCTTGCGCGGCGAAGGCTTCGTTGATTTCCAGCAGGTCCAGGTCTTGCGGCGACCAGCCTGCCTTCTTCAGGCACAGCTGCGAGGCCGGTACCGGACCCATGCCCATGTAGGCTGGATCCAGGCCGGACGATGCATACGCCTTGATGCGCGCCAGCGGCTTCAGGCCCAGTTCCTTGGCCTGCTTGGCGGACATCATCATCACGGCAGCTGCGCCATCGTTGATGCCGGATGCGTTACCTGCGGTGACGGAACCTGCCTTGTCGAAGGCTGGGCGCAGGCTGGACAGTGCTTCCAGCGTCGAACCTGGCTTCACGTATTCGTCCTGGTCGAAGACGATGCTGCCTTTCTTCTGCACGATTTCCAGTGGGAAGATCTCGTCCTTGAATTTGCCGGCTTTCTGCGCCGCTTCAGCTTTCAGCTGCGACTGCAGGGCGAATTCATCTTGCTGGGCGCGCGAGATATCGTATTTCTTGGCGACGTTCTCGGCGGTGATGCCCATGTGGTACTGGTTGTACACGTCCCACAGGCCGTCCACGATCATGGTGTCGGTCATCTTGACGTCGCCCATGCGGAAACCGTCGCGCGAGCCATTCAGCACGTGCGGCGAAGCGCTCATGTTTTCCTGGCCGCCGGCGATGATGATGCCGGCGTCGCCGCATTTGATCGCTTGTGCCGCCAGGTGAGTGGCTTTGAGGCCGCTGCCGCATACTTTGTTGATGGTGTAGCCAGGGATGGCATTTGGCAGGCCCGACTTGATCACGGCCTGGCGTGCAGGGTTCTGGCCGACGCCAGCGGTGAGCACCTGGCCCATGATGACTTCGCTAACCAGGTTAGGGTCGATGCCCGTTTGGGCCAGCAGGCCCTTGATTACGTGGGCGCCCAGCTCTGCTGCCGGGGTCTTGGCCAGGGAACCGCCAAACTTGCCAACGGCGGTACGGCCTGCTGCAACGATTACTACGTCATCCATTCTGCTTCTCCGGAAGTGGTATGAAAATCTTTCAATGCATTCTAGCTAAGTGCCATGCCTGCGGCCAGCAATGGCCTACCGGAACAGTGGCTTATTCAAAGCCACATCAGTTGCCTCACGGCCAAAAGCTTGCGCTCGGTCAATAGCGTGCCTGCCTTGGTCGGTTGCCATTTGCAGCAGGTCTTGTGGATGCTGGATGGCCAGGAATTCATTGGAGGCTGCGGTCATGGCAGCGAGAGAAGCCAACGCGGTATCACGGTGCCAATCGCAAATGCTGGCGAAGCTGGCGAGTTGCGCGTCGAAAGCCGCCTGTGCGGCGCGGGAAAATTCATCGTTGAACGCGTACATGCCCATGCTCCTTCCTTCATATTGATGGCTGAGATACCGCAAGACTTCTCATGTTAGTGCGCGATTCCTGATAAATGTTTGATAAACATCAAGTGCTGCTTTCATTTTGCATAAATCCCTATGCGATGTCACGACAATAACTTGATACCGTCCAGTGTGGCTGCGCACTGCTCGCGTATCACGTTGACGAAGTCGGCTACGTACGCCTTGTGCTGCAAGGCGGGAGGCACCGAAACAAACAGGTCGCTCCACAGGCCGGTCTCGCCAATCGGGCGTGCAATCACGTAGTCATAGTCCACATAATTCTTGATCGCCCAGTTCGGCAGGGCCGCCAAGCCGCGGCGGCTTGCAACTAATTGCAGAATGGCGACCGTGAGTTCGGCGGTGCGGCGCTGGAATTCGACGCCGGCGGGACGCAGCACTTCGCGGATCAGGTCGATACGCTGTTCGGGGACCGGATAGGTGATCAGGGTTTCACCTTCAAAATCCTGGGCCGACAGGCGCCGCTGCGCGGCCAGCCGGTGCTTTTGCGCCATCACGGTCAGGATCTCAAAACGGAACAGCGGGAAGGTCGAATAATCGGCGCTGTAATCCGAGCCGATCACCAGGTCGGCTGCTCCGTTGCGCAACAGGTCGGCCGGTTCGCTGTGGAAGCCGGAAACCAAGTCAATCTCCACATCCGGCCAGCGGGTACGGAATGCATCCATCACCGGCATCAGCCAGTCGAAGCATGTATGGCATTCAAGCGCCACGCGCAGCTGGCCGGTGTCGCCTTGGGACAGGCGCAATACGTCGCGCTCGGCCCGTTCCACTTCGGGCAACAGGGTGTCAGCCAGCTTGAGCAGCCGTTCGCCAGTTGCGGTAAATCCGATCGGTATCGATTTTCGCTCAAACAGAGGGGTTCCGTAGCGATCTTCCAGTAATTTGATTTGATGTGATAGGGCCGACTGGGTCAGGTTCAGCAGTTGTGCTGCCTTGACCAGGCTACCGGAGGAGCGAAGCGCAGACAGCGTGCGCAGGTGACGAATCTCAAGCATGTATGAAAAGTTTTCAAGTGGATGCATAAAAAGTTTCGTTTTTATTATATGCCGTCATGCAGCAAACTCTACTTCATCAATATTTCTCACGCATGACAAAAATGAAACTCATTCAAACCCATATTCCTGGCTTTCCACGCATCGGCGCGGCGCGCGAACTGAAATTCGCATTGGAACGCTTTTGGCGCGGCGAATCGTCCGAAGCGGCGCTGCAAGAGATAGCCAGCAATCTCCGTGCCCGGCATTGGGCGATCCAGCGCCAGCACGGCCTGGACTTCGTCACGGTGGGTGATTTCGCCCTGTACGACCATGTGGCGAACCATATCCAGCTGTTTGGCTGCGAGCCGGCGCGCTTTGCGTTCACGGGCGAGGAATCCGCTGCGTCGCGCTACTTCGCCATGGCGCGCGGCGGCCACGCCCATGAATCGTGCAACTGCGTCCACAATGGTGCGGCGCTCGAGATGACCAAGTGGTTCGACACCAACTACCATTACCTCGTGCCGGAATTCAGCGAGTCGACAACGTTCGAGCTGAACAGCCAGCGCTTGTTGGATGAGGTCGCTGAAGCGCGCGCTGCCGGCCACCCGGCCAAAGTTGTCCTGCTTGGCCCCCTCACCTTCCTCTGGCTTGGCAAGGAGCGCGACGCGGCGCCAGGCTTCAACCGCCTCGGCTTGCTTGAGCATCTGCTGCCGCAATACAGCCGCCTCCTGATGCAGTTGCGCGCTGCCGGCGCCGAATGGGTGCAGCTGGATGAGCCGATTCTCGGTCTTGACTTGCCGAACGCATGGCGCAACGCCTTCGAGCCAGCCTACTGGCTGCTCAACCAGGCTGGCGCGCAACTATTGGTGGCTACCTATTTTTCGCCGCTGGAAGAAAACGTCAGCCTGGCTTGCCGCCTGCCGGTCGCGGGCCTGCATGTTGACGCAGTGCGCGCCGTCAGCGAGCTGACCAGCGTTGCGGACTGGATGCCAGCGCATAAGGTGTTGTCGATCGGCGTGGTCGACGGCCGCAATATCTGGCGGACGGACCTGGATGCGACGCTTGCGACATTGTTGCCGGTGCTTGCCAAGCGCAGCGGCCCAGTCTGGCTCTCGACCTCATGTTCCTTGCTGCATGTCCCGTACAGCCTGGATTCCGAAGCATCGCTGGACGAGGAGGTGCGCCCGTGGCTCGCCTTCGCCGAAGAAAAGCTGGCTGAACTGGCACTGCTCAAGGCGGCCCTGTCTGCCGATGAGCGCGTTTCGGGCCAAGTGGCGCGAGGCTTTGCCGAAGCGCGCTCGGCGCTTGCGAATCGCCGCGCCAGCGCCCGCGTTCATTCTGCTGCCGTCGCCAAGCGCCTCGCATCATTGGCTTCCGACGAGCGCGCATCACGCCGCGGCTCGCCTTTCGTGCAGCGCCAAAAGGTGCAGCGCGAGCGCCTGCAATTGCCTGCATTCCCCACCACGACCATCGGCTCCTTCCCGCAAACCCAGACAATCCGCACTGCGCGCGCCGCCCTCAAGCGCGGCGAATTGCCTGCAGCAGAGTACCAGCAGGCGATGCGCGAGGAAATTGAACACGCCATCCGCCGCCAGGAAGAACTCGGCCTGGACGTGCTGGTGCATGGCGAAGCAGAACGTAACGACATGGTCGAATACTTCGGAGAACAGCTCGACGGTTTCGCGTTCACGGCCAATGGCTGGGTGCAGTCCTATGGCTCACGCTGCGTGAAGCCGCCGATCATTTACGGCGATGTGCAGCGTCCGCAGCCGATGACTGTGCAATGGGCTGAATATGCGCAAAGCCTGACCACCAGGCCAGTCAAAGGCATGTTGACTGGGCCGGTCACGATCCTGCAATGGTCTTTCGTGCGCGACGACCAGCCACGCGCCGACACGGCCCAGCAAATCGCGGCTGCGATCCGCGATGAGGTGCGCGATCTGGAGAGCGCGGGCATCGTCATTATCCAGATCGACGAGCCTGCGCTGCGTGAAGGCCTGCCGCTGCGCCGCAGCCGATGGGATGCGTATCTCGGCTGGTCCACGAAAGCCTTCCGCACCAGTGCCGCCGTTGCCGGCGATGCGACACAGATCCACACCCATATGTGCTACGCCGAATTCAATGACATCCTGCCGGCGATTGCCGCGCTGGATGCCGACGTGATCACCATTGAATCGAGCCGCTCGGCGATGGAGCTGCTGGGCGGCTTCGCCAGCTTCCGTTACCCGAACGAGATTGGCCCCGGCGTGTACGACATCCATTCCCCGCGCGTGCCCGGCAGCGACGAAATGGCCGAGCTGTTGCGCAAAGCTGCCCGCGTGGTGCCGCCTGCACAGCTGTGGGTCAACCCCGACTGCGGCCTGAAGACCCGCGCCTGGCCGGAAACCTCCGCCGCGCTGCAAAACATGGTCGCCGCTGCGCGCAAGCTTCGCGCAGAAGTGGAGCTGCACCAGTCCGATACCGGGCATGGGGCATGACGACGCCTGAGGCCAGGATCAGTCCTTCAGCACCGCAATCACATTCATCGTGAGCCGGGCGCCCGGTTTCGGTAGCGCTGCAACGCCAATGACCGTACGCGCCGGATACGGCTCCGAAAACATCTCGGCATATGCCCGGTTCATTTCCGCAAATTCAGCCACGTCCGCCAGGTTGACCTGGATGTGCACAACGTCATCGAGACTCGCATCGGCCGCAGCCAGCATGGCCTCGATATTCTTCAGCGTCTGCCGCGTTTGCGTAAAAGCATCCGGACCCGCAAGTTGCCCCGTCGCAGGATCCACGCCAGGCGTACCCGAAATGAATACCTGGCCGCCGGCCTTGACTGCGTGGCTGTAAGGACCAATCGGGGCAAACAGTGTTGAGTCGATCAGTGTTCTTGGCATCGCATTAGCTCATCTTAGATACGTTTTTCAGGGCAACCAGCGTGACTACGCCTGGGATCAGGAGCGATGACAGCGTCCACATTCCTTTTGCGAGAAAGAAGACCTGGCCAAGGACGAAGAACCCGGCGTAGACGTACACGCCAATCTTTTTCATGCGCCACATGGCGATAAAGCTGAACAACCCAACCAGGCTCGACGCGATCAGGTAAGGCCGGAACCAGTTGCTGATGGGATCGGATGGGAGAGTGAGCAACATCGGCACCATTGCCAAAGCTCCCAAGAAACCAATGACGCAGATCACGGTAATCGAGGTCGTGCGCTCGACTTTCGTGGCCTGCTTCGGTGAAACCTCGTCCAAGTCGGCCGAAGGTGGGGTGTACGGGTTGCTGCCAGGTTCCATGCCTTACTTTCTAGTTAACGTTTTTGCAAATATTAACATGGCACACCCGCCCGCAGCCCGCATAAACACTGGAGCTCACCCTCCCCAAGCAAGCTTAAGCAAAGTACAATGCACCCAGCCTGGGCCATGCCCGTTACTTTGCGATTGTTATGCCGAAGAGCACGTTCCAAAAGCCTATTGAAATCAAGATTTCCACCGTCGTCGCTGTGTCCGCCATCATGTACACCAGCGACCTCGTCGCCCTCGACGCCGCCATGCATGAGATGACCGGCGGCGTTTCCGATTTCTTCGAGGGGGACCTGGCAGTCATCGACGTCGGCGACCTGGCGCCGGGCTGCGAACGCATTGACTGGGCGGCAACCATCGCCCTCCTGAAAAAATACCGCCTGAACCCGGTCGCTGTGCGCAACGCCAAGCCGGACATGGTGGAAGAAATCCAGCAACACGGCCTGCAACTGGACAGCGGCAAGCGCGAAGAAGCGCCGGCCGCCGCCAAGCCAGCGCCTGCTCCGGCACCCGCGCCGGCCCCGGCTCCTGCCCCAGCGGCAGCGCCGGCGGCACCAGCTTTCAGCGGTACCATGATCATCGACACCCCGGTCCGGGCCGGCCAGCGCATTTACGCGCGCGGCGGCGACCTGATCGTGATGGCCGTCGTCAACAACGGCGCCGAGATCATCGCGGATGGCAGTATTCACGTTTACAACACTTTGAACGGCCGTGCCCTGGCGGGCGCCTCCGGCGATGCCTCGGCCCGTATTTTCGCTATGTCGATGAGCCCGGAACTGGTCTCGATCGCAGGTGTTTATCGTACTTTTGAAGATGGTTTCCCGACCGAAAACGCACGCAAGCCGGTACAAATCCGCTTAAATGGCGACAGTCTGGATATACAATCTGTCAATTCCGCAAAATAACAGTTCAGTAAAGGATTCTTTGTGGCACGAATTATTGTAGTTACGTCCGGCAAGGGCGGTGTCGGCAAAACGACTTCCAGCGCCAGCTTCTCCACCGGCCTCGCCATGCGCGGCCACAAAACCGTCGTCATCGACTTTGACGTCGGCCTGCGCAACCTGGACCTGATCATGGGTTGCGAACGACGCGTTGTGTATGACCTGATCAACGTGGTGCATAAAGAAGCCACCCTGAACCAGGCCCTGATCAAGGATAAACACTGCGAAAACCTGTACATCCTGCCGGCGTCCCAGACCCGGGACAAGGATGCGCTGACCGAAGACGGCGTGGAAGCCGTGCTGGCCGAGCTGATCAAGATGGACTTCGAATACATCATCTGCGACTCGCCGGCTGGTATCGAACATGGCGCCCTGATGGCCCTGACCTTCGCCGACGAAGCCCTGATCGTGACCAACCCGGAAGTGTCGTCGGTGCGTGACTCCGACCGCATCCTGGGCATCATCCAGGCCAAGTCGCGCCGCGCCCTGTCCGGCGGCGAAGCGGTCAAGGAGCACCTGTTGATCACCCGTTACTCGCCGAAGCGCGTAGAAGCGGGCGAGATGCTGTCGTTTGAAGACGTGCAGGAAATCCTGCGCATTCCTTTGATCGGCATCATCCCTGAGTCGGAGCAAGTCCTGCATGCTTCCAACCAGGGTAACCCGGCAATCCACTTCAAAGGCACTGACGTGGCCGAAGCCTATACCGACGTGGTGTCGCGCTTCCTGGGCGAAGAAGTTGAGCTGAAGTTTACCGACTATGAAAAGCCTGGTTTCCTGAAGCGTATCTTTGGAGCTAAATAATGGCCCTGCTTTCTTTCCTGTTCCAGAACAAGCCAAAGACGGCAAGTGCGGCGAAGGAGCGCTTACAGATCATCATTGCGCGCGAACGCAATGGACGTGCGGGGCCGGATTTCCTGCCGGCGCTGCATAAAGAGCTGATTGATGTGATTTCGAAGTACACCAAGGTGTCGGCGGACGATATCAAGATTTCGCTGGATCGCCAGGGGAATCTGGAGGTACTTGACGTTAATGTGGTGTTGCCGGACGCCTAAAACCGGTAACCCGTTGTCAGACCCAATGGGTCTGACACCGATTTACCGGTTTTCAGCGCCAGCCAGCACATGCCGCGCCACCTTCGCGCAAGCCTCCACATGCTGATACCCAATCTGCCGGAAGGCAAAGAAACCAATAGTAGCTGAGGCAATTTGACCGGCAATTGGGACCAGTTTGCCCGCCTGCTTGGCCGCAATCTTCCCCGCGCTGCGCTTCAGCACAGCCGCCACCAGTTCGCGCGTCACGACCTTCCCCACCAGCATCCCGCCCAGGCTGACCACAGCCTCGTAAGCAATCAGCTTCAACTTCGGCTGCATGCGCTCTATCTGCGCCGGCGACAAGCCGAATTCCTGGTTCACCTCATCGATCAGCTGGGTGAAAAGGCGCAAGTCCGACAGCACATCCACGCCCGGAATTGGCACCGCTGCAACACCTGCCGATACTGCCGCGCGGCGCCGTACCAAGCGACGGCAGCGCTCGCGGACCACATCGATATCGGCCTCATTCGAGGGCAATACAGTCCACTCATTTCCCATGTTTTCACTCTCCAAACTGGCCACCGGTCACCATCTGTTCCATTGTGCTAGCCCCACAAGCAGTGTACCTTGTGATTAAAGAACAGCATCGCGCGGAACACGGAAATTAGTACTATTTGGCAATATTTGATCAAATTGGTAACTATTTCTTGTAAATCTCTGTTATATTCGTGTGACTGCTTCTTAACATTTTGCTGTAAAGAACATGAGAATCGTTGTCCTTGATGCTGACCGAAGCCAGGCGGACCTGATCTGCCAGGTCCTGACTTCCGCCGGCCACGCCTGCCACGGCTTCCAGACGGCCAAGGACTTGCTTGCCAATATGCGCAAGGACAGCGTCGATATGCTGATCCTCGACTGGCAGGTCATTGATATGGACCCGGCCGAAGTCATCCGCAAGGCCCGCGAGAAATTGCCGGAAAATGGCCCGGTGATTTTCCTCACCACCAGTTCCGGCGAAGACGATATCGTGGCCGGCCTGACGGTCGGGGCCGAAGATTACCTGGTCAAACCCTTGCGCCGCTCCGAGCTGGTGGCCCGCGTCCAGTCGCAATTGCGGCTGGCCTATCCGAGCCAGAATGGCGCCGAGCAGCTGCAATTCGGGCAATACGTGTTCGAAACCCGCCCTGGCCGCCTGCTGATGGATGGGCAAGTCCTGGACGTCACCCACAAAGAGTTCTACCTGGCCTTGCTGTTTTTCCGCAACATCGGCCGCCCGCTGTCGCGCGCCTACATTCACGAGGCGGTGTGGATCCGCGAAACCGAAGTGCCATCGCGCACGATGGACACCCACGTTTCCCGCGTCCGCAATAAATTGCAATTAAAGCCAGAAAACGGCTTCCGCCTGGTACCGGTGTACAGTTACGGCTACCGGCTGGAAAAGCTGGGTTCCTGAGAGGGAAACCGCAGCAAGGTATAATGGCGTCTGGAATCTTCCGCCTCTACCGAAATGCAACTGCTCGCCGTCGGCCTCAACCACACCACTGCGCCTGTCGCCTTGCGCGAACGGCTGGCGTTTGCGCCTGAGCAGCTGGGAACGGCAGTCACGGCAGCGCGCAACTGGTTTGCCTGCGCCAATTCGCAGGGCGGCGATGAAGCGGCCATCCTGTCCACTTGCAACCGCACCGAGCTTTACGCAGCCAGCAATGCTGCCAATCCGCTCGACGCCGGCGCACAATTCCTGGCTGATTTCCACAAGCTGAACTATTCCGAGCTGCGCCCGCACCTGTACATGCTGCCGCAGCACGATGCCGTGCGCCACACCTTCCGCGTCGCTTCCGGCCTCGATTCGATGGTGCTGGGCGAGACCCAGATCCTGGGCCAGATCAAGGATGCGATCCGCACCGCCGACGAAGCGGGCGGCCTGGGCACCTACCTGCACCAGCTGTTCCAGCGCAGCTTCTCCGTCGCCAAGGAAGTGCGCAGCACCACCGAAATCGGCGCGCACAGCGTATCGATGGCGGCGGCCGCGGTGCGCCTGTCGCAGCGCATCTTCGATAAGATCTCCGAGCAGAACGTGCTGTTCATCGGCGCCGGCGAGATGATCGAGCTGTGCGCCACGCACTTCGCGGCGCAGAACCCGAAATCGATCACGGTAGCCAACCGCACCATGGAACGGGGCGAGGCGCTGGCGCACCGCTTCAACGGCAAGGCCATGCGCCTGGCCGAACTGGGTACCCAGCTGCAGCAATACGACATCGTCATTTCCTGCACCGCCTCCTCTTTGCCGCTGATTGGCCTGGGCATGGTGGAACGCGCCATCAAGGCGCGCCGCCACAAGCCAATGTTCATGGTCGACCTGGCTGTGCCGCGCGATATCGAACCGGAAGTGGGCCGCCTGAACGACGTCTTCCTGTACACCGTGGACGACCTGGGCAAGGTGGTGCAGACCGGCATGGAAAACCGCCAGGCCGCCGTGGCGCAGGCGGAAGCGATCATCGAAACCCGCGTGCAGTCCTTCATGCACTGGATCGACGACCGCGCCGTGGTGCCGGTCATCCAGGGCCTGCAGGAAAACGGCGAAGTGATTCGCCTGCTGGAACTGGAGCGCGCCCGCAAGCTGCTGGCCAAGGGCGAGCCTGTCGATGCGGTGCTGGAAGCACTGTCCAAAGGCCTGACCGCCAAATTCATGCACGGCCCGCAGCAGGCGCTGCACCGTGCACAGGGCGACGAGCGCGCCCAGCTGGCCGAACTGCTGCCACAATTGTTCCGCGGCCGCCGTTAGCGGCGCCACACCTCCTCCTGCCGCCCCGCGCGGCAACCCGTGCTATCCCCTCGAATACAGGAACGTATGAAACCATCAATGCTGGCCAAGCTGGACCAACTGGCAAACCGCCTTGTCGAACTGGACGAACTGCTCATGTCCGAAGGCGCCACGTCAAATATGGACAGCTACCGCAAGATGACGCGCGAGCATAGCGAGCTGCAGCCATTGGTGGCGCTGTACAAGGATTACCAGCAGACGCTGAGCGATATCGACGAGGCGCAGGCCATGCTGTCCGATCCGGACATGAAGGAATTCGCGCAGGAAGAAATCGAAGGCGGCAAGGCGCGCCTGGCCGGGCTGGAACTGGACCTGCAGAAAATGCTGCTGCCGAAAGACGAAAACGACGAGCGCAATATCTTCCTCGAAATCCGCGCCGGCACCGGCGGCGACGAGTCGGCGCTGTTCGCGGGCGACCTGCTGCGCATGTACACCCGGTTCGCCGAGCGTTCGCGCTGGCAGGTGGAAATTGTGTCGGCCTCTGAAAGCGACCTTGGCGGCTACCGCGAAGTCATCGCGCGCATTATCGGCAATGGCGCCTACTCCAAGCTGAAATTCGAATCGGGCGGCCACCGCGTGCAGCGTGTGCCGGCCACCGAGACCCAGGGCCGTATCCACACCTCCGCCTGCACTGTGGCAGTGATGCCGGAAGCGGACGAAGTGGAAGACGTCCACATCAACCCGGCAGACCTGCGCATCGACACCTTCCGCGCTTCCGGCGCCGGCGGACAGCACATCAACAAGACCGATTCCGCGGTGCGCATCACGCACATCCCATCGGGCATCGTGGTGGAATGCCAGGACGACCGCTCGCAGCACAAGAACAAAGCCTCCGCCATGAAGGTGCTGGCCGCGCGCATCAAGGACGTGCAGCTGCGCGAGCAGCAATCGAAGGAAGCGGCTACCCGCAAGAGCCTGATCGGCTCGGGCGACCGCAGCGAACGCATTCGCACCTACAACTTCCCGCAAGGCCGCATGACCGACCACCGCATCAACCTGACCTTGTACAAGCTGGACATGATCATGGACGGCGACCTTGGTGAGCTGACCACAGCCCTGACCACCGAGCACCAGGCCGAACAGCTCGCCGCCCTCGGCGATTGATTGGGAGGCGGAAAAAGGGGTACGTCCCCTTTTTCCGCCTGGCCCCGACTTAGCTTAAGGTAGCCTTCAGCGCTTTATGCGAGAATTGGCCGGATTTTCAACCTTGATAATATGATGACGATGAGCAACCGTAACGTTCTGCTGGCGATCGCCTTTGTGAGCTTTGCCATGATCGGCGCTGCGATGTACTTGCAGCACGTGCTGTTCCTGATGCCTTGCCCGCTGTGCGTGATCCAGCGCTACCTGTTCATCGCTGTCGGCCTGGCGGCGCTGCTTGGCGCCTTTACTTCCAAGCCCAAGCTGGCGGCCGGCATCGGCCTGTTGGCGGCACTGGGCGGTTTGGGTGTGGCGGGCAAGCAGTTGTGGATCCTGGCTCACCCTGGCCTGTCCTGCGGCATCGATCCTATGGAAACGGCGCTGAACAAGATTCCGACCGCTGAATTCCTGCCTTGGCTGTTCTATGCGGAAGGCCTGTGCCAGGACGCCACTGAAAAATTCATGGGCCTGCAGATTCCTGTCTGGTCCTTCATCTGGTTCGGGATCCTGGCCATCGGCACGGCCTGGCTGGTGCTGCGCAAACGCGCATGAAAAACCAGGTCACGGCCGGGATGACGCTTGGCGTCTTGCAGCGCAAGCCGCTGCTCGATCCGGTCGACCAGCGCATCCTGGTCTGTCACGCCTTGGGGATCAGCCGCACAGCGTTGATTACACAATCCGACCGTGCCCTGAACGCGGACGAAGCGGAGCGCGTGGCGACGCTGCTGCAGCGCCGGCATGACGGCGAGCCCGTGGCTTACATCATTGGCCAGCGCGAGTTCTTCGGACTCGATTTCGAGACGACGCCGGCAGTGCTGATTCCACGCCCCGATACCGAATTGCTGGTGGAACTGGCGCTGGTGCGCTTGCCGCCGCGTGGCCGGGTGCTGGACATGGGCACCGGCAGCGGCGCCATCGCCGTCGCGATTGCACATAACCGTCCCGATGCCAGCGTGACCGCGCTGGATGTCAGCCAGGAGGCGCTGGCTGTGGCCGCGCGCAATGCGCTGCGTAACAAGGCCAAGGTGCGCTTCCTGCATAGCGACTGGTATGGCGCTGTGGAGTCCGAACAATTTGACCTGATCGTCTCCAATCCTCCATATATCGCCGACGGCGACCGCCATCTGTCCGAGGGCGATTTGCGCTATGAACCGAGCGGTGCGCTGACCGATTTCGCGGATGGCCTGAGCGCCCTGCGCACCATCATCGGCGGCGCCCCTTCCAGGCTGGCGCCAGGCAGCTGGCTGCTGATGGAACATGGTTACGACCAGGCGGACGCCGTGCGCGGCCTCTTGTCCGCCGCCGGTTACACTGAGGTGCAAAGCTGGCAGGATCTGGCCGGCATCGAGCGGGTCAGCGGCGGCAGGCGTCCGGCCTCCTGACCCGGGTAAAATACGGCAACATGCCGCTTCCCGGCCGTTTTTGGGGGGCATCGTACGCGCTTTTCGGTTTTCGGTTAATCTCGCACCAATTTGATTTGCTGCATCGGAAAGGAAGCAAATTGTCCAATCTATTGACTCGCCGCCTGGCCTTGCTGGCCGACGATAAGCACCGTGCGGTGCTGGGTGGCGGCCTGCGCGGCATTGAGCGAGAAACCCTGCGGGTGCAGCCGGATGGCCACCTGGCGCGTACGCCCCATCCCCTGGCGCTGGGCTCGGCCCTGACGCATCCGCAAATCACCACCGATTACGCCGAGACGCTGCTGGAGTTCATCACGCCGGCGGAGCGCGATATCGCCACCACGCTGGAAAAGCTGGATGCGATCCATCGCTTCAGCTACACGAAGCTGGGCAATGAACTGATCTGGAGCCAGTCCATGCCTTGCGAGCTGCCGCCCGAAGAAGACATCGAGATCGCATGGTACGGCAAGTCCAACCTGGGCATGCTGAAACACGTGTACCGCCGCGGCCTGGCCCTGCGTTATGGCAAGGCAATGCAGTGCATCGCCGGCATCCACTACAACTATTCGCTGGACGAGCGCCTGTGGCGCATCCTGGCCGAGAACGAAGGCGCGACCCACGTCTCGCCCAAGGCCTACCAGTCGGAAGCCTACCTGGCGACGATCCGCAACTTCCGCCGCTACAGCTGGCTGCTGATGTATTTGTTCGGCGCTTCGCCTGCGCTGGCGGAAGGCTTCCTGCGCGGCCGTCCGCACAAGCTGGAAAAGCTGTCGGGCGATACGCTCTACCTGCCCTATGCGACCAGCCTGCGCATGAGCGACCTGGGTTACCAGAACGAGGCGCAGTCCGGCCTGCACCCGCATGAGAACAGCCTGGACTCCTACGTCGCTACGCTGACCAAGGCGGTCAACCAGCCTTACGAGCCGTACGCAAAGATCGGCACCAAGGTGAATGGCGAGTGGGTGCAGCTGTCGACCAATGTGATCCAGATCGAGAACGAGTATTACTCCACCATCCGCCCGAAGCGCGTGATCAACACCGGCGAACGCCCAATCCAGGCGCTGTGCAACCGCGGCGTGCAGTACATCGAGGTGCGCTGCATGGACGTCGATCCGTTCGAACCTGTCGGCATCAATGTGCAGACCGGGCGCTTCCTCGATGTGTTCCTGCTGTTCAGCGCCCTGGAGGAAAGCCCGCTGATCACGCCGGAACATGGCGAACTGCTGGCGCGTAATTTCGCACGCACGGTGAAGGAAGGCCGCCGTCCTGGCTTGACCTTGACCCGCGCCGGCGAGGAAGTCACGCTGAAGCAGTGGGGCCTGGATTTACTGGAGCGCTTCAAGCCTGTGGCGGAGTTGCTGGACCGCGAACACGGCGGCCGCGAACATATGGCGGCGCTCGAAGCGCAGGCAGCCAAGCTGCACGATCCTGAGACGACGCCATCGGCACGCGTGCTGCAGGCGCTGCGCGAGAACGGCAAGTCGTTCTCCGCTTTTGGACTGCACCAGAGCGAGAAGCATGCAGCGTTTTTCCGCAGCCATCCGCCAAGCGCGGAAGACGTGGCGCGCTTCACTGAAATGGCGCGCGTCTCCATCGCCGAGCAGGAAGCGATGGAGCGCAGCCAGACCGGCAGCTTCGACGATTACGTCAAAGCCTACCGTGCCAGCAACCTGTGCCCGAACCACTGCACCTGACCCTTGCTCACCTTCTTCAACGAACAGCACGCACAGCACGCCGGTCACACCCAGCGCGTTGAAAGCGTGCTGTCCGAGCTGGGCCGGCGCGGTCTGGGCCGGATCGTTACGCCGCATGGCGTGCCGCTGATGGCACTGGAGCGCACGCATGCGCCGCGCTACCTGCATTTCCTGCGCACCGCCTGGGCCGAATGGTCGGCCGCCGCACCGGGCAACGCTTCCCTTCCCGCCATTGCCACGCAATGGCCGGTGCGCACATTCCGCACCGATATTGAACCCGAACAGTTCGCCGCGCGCCTCGGCTTGTATTCGATGGACAGCGCCACGCCCATCACGGCCGGCACCTGGACGGCGGCCAAGACGGGCGCCGATTGCGCCGTCAACGCCGCCCATGCGCTGCGCGTGGGCGAGCGCGCTACCTTCGCGCTGACGCAGCCGCCGGGCCACCTCGCGGGCGCCGACTTTTGCGGCGGCGGGTGCTACCTGAATAACGCGGCGCTGGCGGCCCAGCACCTGCTGGATGACGGCCTGTCGCGCGTCGCCATCCTCGACCTGGACTACCACCATGGCAATGGTGCGCAGGGTATCTTCTACCAGCGTTCCGACGTGCTGTGCGTCTCTATCCATGCCGATCCACGCCACGCCTCGCCCTGGTTCTCGGGCCATGCCGATGAAACGGGCGGCGGCGCGGGAGTTGGCTGCAACATCAACCTGCCGCTGGCGCCAGGCGCCGGTTCCGCCGATTGGTTCGCTGCGCTGGAAACGGCCTGCCTGCGCTTGAACATGTTCCGCCCGGAGGCGCTGGTGGTCGCGCTGGGCGGGAATGTTTTCGCAGGCGAAGCGCATGGCGGCTTTGGCCTGCAGGCCGCCGACTTCCTGCGCGCTGGCGAGCGCCTGGCCTGGCTTGGCTTCCCCACCGCCTTCGTGCTGGAAGGCGGCAGCCCGCTGCGCGAGCTGGGCACCAATATCGTGAACGTGCTCGAAGGCTTCGACTGCGCAGTGGACTAGCTTAGCCGGGCAGCGCCAGCCGCGCTTCCAGGCCGCCGCCTTCGCGCTGGTGCAGCGTCAGGGTGCCGCCCATCGCCGTCGCCAGCTGGCGCGCAATCGCCAGCCCCAATCCCGTGCCGCCGGTCTCGCGGCTGCGTGAAGATTCGAGCCGCACGAATGGCTCGAACACGGCTTGCAGCGACTCCTCAGGGATGCCGGGGCCGCGATCAAGCACGCGCACCACGATGCCGCCGCCGGTATCTGGCGCACGCTGGTCCGGCGCGACGTGCACCTCGGCGCTGCCGCCGAATTTAAGCGCGTTGTCGATCAGGTTGCCCAGGACGCGGCGCAGTGCCTGCGGCCGCATCTCCATCGGATGTCCGACTGTGCCATGCAGCGTGACTTGCTGGCCGGCGTCGGTGTAGTCGTGCACCATGCTGTCGAGCAGCGCGTCGGGATCGATGCGGGTCGGCGCTTCGCTGGTGCCATGCAGAGTGCGCGCATACGCCACGCCTTCCTTCACCAGCTGTTCCATTGCCTGCAAATCCTGGCGCAGCTTGGCCTGCTGCGTCTCGTCATCCATCATGTCGACCCGCAAGCGCATGCGCGTGATCGGGGTCTGCAAGTCGTGGGAGATCGAAGCCAGGATCTGGATGCGTTCCCCCATATAGCCTGCAATGCGCTGCTGCATGGCGTTGAAGGCCCGTGCGGCGCGCGCCACTTCGGACGGACCGCTCTCCGGCAGGTGCGCGCCCTGCATGTCGGGCCCCAGCGCATCGGCAGCCAGCGCCAGCTGCTCAAGCGGCCGCGTCGCCAGGCGCACCGCCAGCCAGCAGCACAGGGCGAAGACGGCCAGCTGCGCTGCCATCAAGGCGCCGAACCAGGGCGACATCGGGACGCTGCGCATCGGACGGAAATCAATGGTCAGCGGCATGCCGTCGCTCAGTCGCAGGTGCACCTGGTAGCGTTCATGCTCGCCGATGATCTGGTGCACCGTCAGTTTGTATTGCTTGCCGACGCCCTCTTCAAACGAACGCACGGCATTTGCTTCCAGCACTTCCAGGTGCGGCAGCGATTCGTCGCACTCCTCCAGCCTGAACTCGTAGCTGCGGCGCGCCAGGCGCGGCAGCCAGGCGGCGCGCTCCGCGGCAGGCAAGGCATCAAGCAGGGCCACCGACGTGGTGACCTCGCGCTCGATATAGCCCATCATCATATTGGTGGTGGCTTCGTTGCGTTCGCGCACGGTGAGCCAGAACGACAAGCCCTGCGCCACCGCCACGCCAAAGCACAGCAGCAAACCAAGGCGCGCGAACAGCGTGCGCGGCCAGTGCAGGCGCATCATGGCTCGCCTGCCGCCAGCGTCACGGCTGCCGAGAATACATAGCCTTCGCTGCGCAGCGTCTTGATATAGCGCGGTTCGCGCGCCGTGTCGCGCAGGCGTTGGCGCACACGGCTCACCAGCAAGTCGATCGAGCGGTCGAACTGGTCCGCGTTGCGGCCCTGGGTCAGGTTGAGCAGCTGGTCGCGCGTCAGCACGCGCTGCGGGTGGTCGAGGAAGACGCGCAGCAGGCGGTATTCGGCGCCGCTCAGCGCAACCTGGGTGCCGTCGGCATCGAGCAGGTGGCGCGCCACGGTGTCCAGGCGCCAGTCGCCGAAGGCCAGCATCGGCACCGCTTCATTGACCTGCATATTCGGTGGCAGCATGCGCGTGCGGCGCAGCACGGCGTTGATGCGCGCCAGCAGTTCGCGCACCGCGAAGGGCTTGGGCAGGTAATCGTCGGCGCCCATTTCGAGGCCGATGATGCGGTCGGTTTCGTCATTGCGCGCAGTGAGCATCAACACCGGGATGGCCTTGTGTTTGCCGGCCCGCAGGTCGCGGCACAGCGTGAGGCCGTCTTCGCCGGGCAGCATGAGGTCCAGCACGATCAGGTCCGGGGTGTCCTCTTCCACTACGGCGCGCATCTGGCGTCCGTTTGCGGCGAGCGAGACGCGCAGGCCGTTTTTCTGCAAATAGGCGCCGATCAACTCGCGGATATCGCGGTCGTCGTCAACGATCAGGATGTGGTCTTGGTTTTCCATGGAGCCATCATACCCAATGCGGCGGGGAGATTTGTATCCCAGTGTGTACGGGCGTCGCGAGGACACAAAACATTGCACAGATGGGGGTGCCGCGAAATATGGCGGATACCTGGGGGCGGTCCAATGGAGCCATTCCACAACACGGAGCTGACCATGACCAACCCGCTCGATACTCCGCTGGCTTTCCTGGCCGGCCTATTGACCGTCGCCTCACCCTGCGTACTGCCCATGCTGCCTATCCTGCTGGGCTCCGGCGTCAACCAGCGCAACCGCCGCCGCCCGCTGTTCATCGTGGCCGGCTTCATCCTGAGCTTTGCCAGTGTCGCCATGCTGCTGGGCGCCGTGTCCAGCGCCATCGAAGTGGCGCAGGATGTGCTGCGCAATACGGCCATCGCCCTGCTTGGTCTTTCCGGCCTGTTCCGCGTCTGGCCGGCGCCTTATGAATGGCTGCTGGCGCGCCTGCCCGGCCACAGCGGCGCGCCGCGCGCCGATGACGGCAGCAATGGCGGCGCCTTCCTGCTGGGCGTTTCGCTCGGCGCCGTGTGGACGCCATGCGCCGGTCCGGTGCTGGCTTCGATCCTGGTGCTGGTGGTGAAGGCGCAGGATCCGGCCTGGTCAGCCCTGCTGCTTACCTTGTACGCCATCGGCGCCGCGGTGCCCATGCTCGGCATTATTTACGGCGGCCAGTACGCCACCCAGCGCGTGCGCACCGTGGCGCGCCATGCCCAGCGCCTGCAACAAGTATTCGGCGTGCTGGTGGTTGCCACCGCCGTCGCGATTTACCTGCAATACGACACCCTGGCCTATTCCTGGGCCGCCCAACACTTCCCAACCCTGAAAGGACTGTAATCATGATGAAGACCCTGAAATTCCTGGCCGCTGCTGCGACCCTGCTCGGCGCATCAGCCGGCGCCAGCGCCGCCGCACCGGCCGCGGCGCCTGACTTCACGGGCATCAACCAATGGCTGAACAGCGAGCCGCTGAGCATGAAGCAGCTGCGCGGCAAAGTTGTTCTGGTTGATTTCTGGACCTATGACTGCATAAACTGTATCAACACCCTGTCCCACGTCGTGAAGTGGCACGACACCTATAAAGACAAGGGACTGGTCGTGATCGGCGTCCACACGCCGGAATATGCATTTGAGCGCAAGACAGAGAATGTGCGCGCCGCCCTGAAACGATTTGACATACGCTATCCAGTCGCCCAGGACAACCGCTACGACACCTGGAATGCGTACAACAACCGCTACTGGCCAGCTTTCTATTTAATCAACAAAAAAGGCCAGGTAGTGTACACACACTTTGGTGAAGGCCAGTACGAGCAAACCGAAGCGCGGATCCAGCAATTGCTGGCACAAACCGAGTGAGTTTCCTCATGAGCGAAAAATTCTTCAAAAATAGCTTGCAATTAAATCGCACACTATCTATAGTGTGCACATGGGCAGCAGATATCGCCCCTGAAACTGGAAACAAATAGCACGCTAGTTAATCGCTCACTACTCACGAAAAGGAAACCCATCATGGCTAAGATCGCAAACATCCTGTACCGCGCAAACGCAACTTCCACCGGCGGCCGCGAAGGCAAATCCGTCTCCAGCGACGGCGCACTGGACGTCAAGCTGACCACTCCAAAAGAACTGGGCGGCAATGGCGCTTTCGGCACCAATCCTGAGCAGTTGTTCGCAGCCGGCTACTCGGCCTGCTTTATCGGCGCCATGAAGTTCGTTGGCGGCCGCGACAAGATCGCGGTTCCGGCAGATGCTTCGATCAACGCCACCGTCGGCATTGGCCCGATCGAAACCGGCTTCGGCATCGAAGTGGAATTGAAGATTTCGCTGCCTGGCCTGGACCGTGAAACCGCAGAAAAGCTGGTGAACGCCGCCCACATCGTGTGCCCGTACTCGAACGCGACACGCGGCAATATCGACGTCACCCTGACTATCGTATAAGCAAGAAAGGGCGCGGCGGCCATGGCGGCCGTGCCCACCTTCAAGGAGAAATATCATGAAAGCATTCGCAATCCTCATCGCAGGCAGCGTCCTGGCCCTCTCCACCGCAGCCCAGGCAGCGCCACCGACCACGCGCACGTCGCCATCGGGCGAAGCCTACGACGGCTCGCAACCCGACACTACCTTCGTCTCGACCAAAACCCGTGCCGAAGTGCGTGCCGAAACCATTGCCGCGCTGCGCCGCGGTGAGCTGCTCACCGGCGAGCTGTATCCACTGGACTTCGCCTCCCCAATGCGCGGCAAAACGCGCGCTGAAGTGAAGGCTGAGCTGGCTTTAGCCATCAAAAACGGCGAGATCCGCACTGAACAATAAGCTGGCATACAATGGTCGCCTCCCATCCTGCGAGGCGACCAATGATTGAATGGCAGTGGCTGGACTTCAACAGCATTCCCAACGCAGATCTCTATGAAATGCTGCGGCAGCGGCAAGAGGTCTTCGTGATTGAACAGCAGTGTTTTTACTCCGACCTGGACGGTTGCGACCAGGACGCCTACCACCTGCTCGGCTGGCAGCAGATTGGCGGCAAGCGCACGCTCGCCGCTTACTTGCGCTGTATCGCGCCCGGCATCAAATATCCTGAAATGTCGCTGGGGCGGGTACTGACCACCCAGGCTGCGCGCGGCAGCGGCGCGGGGCGCCAGCTGATTGCCGAGGGCATCCGCTGCGCCGAAGCCCTGCATCCCGGCCAGCGCATCCGCATCGGCGCCCAGGCACACCTGGAAAAATTCTACGGAAGCTTTGGCTTCAAGGCGGTCGGCGACCCCTACGACGAAGACGGCATTCCCCACCTGGAAATGCTGCGTTAATAAAAAAACGGCCCGAAAGGCCGTTTTTTTTGGGGGAAAACAACTACCCGATCACGGGGTGATGGAAATCACTTCCACTTCAAAGATCAGGGCGGAGTTCGCTGGAATATTGGTCTGGGCGTTCGACCCGTAAGCCAGGTTAGCCGGAATATACAGGGTCCGGCGGCCGCCTGCTTGCATGCCAAGCAGGCCGTCTTCCCAACCCTTGATTACCTTGCCTTCGCCCAGCTTCACGCTGAAAGGCGTGCCGGTGATGCGGGAGGTGTCGAATCGCAGGCCCTTCTTATCGGTCACGCTGTCGTTGTACAGGTAGCCGGTGTATTGCACCAGCAAGGTATTGCCCGTGACAGCAGCGGCGCCAGTACCGACCTGGTCATCGACCTTCTTGAAGTCAGGCTGTACGGTGGAAGCCGGCGGCGTCGTATTCACGGCCGTCAGCTCGATGTCGTAGACCACCGCGGTATTCTGCGGCACCACGTAATTGCCAGCGCTATCCTTACGTCCCCACTGGGCATATGCCAGGCCGCTAGGGACGTAGAGGGTACGCTTACCGCCGGTCTTCATTCCAGGAATGCCCAGCTCCCAGCCGCCAATGCGGCTATTCACGCCAAGCAGGAAGGTGAACGAAGAGCCGGTGTCGAACTGCGCACCTTTCTTGTCGGCCTTGGAAGCGTCGTAGATATAGCCAGTGTAGTTCACCGTCACCAGGTTGTTGGCTGCCGCCTCGGTGCCGCTTCCAACCGTGGTATCAGTTTTGCTGAACAGGGCCAATGGCAAGGTGGTGATGGTGAACACTTCGACGTCATACACCACGGCGGTATTGGCAGGCACCAGTACTTTGCCAGTAACGTCCGCATGGTCATAAGGGCCCCAGGCCATGCTGGACGGGATCAGCAAATTGCGTACGCCGCCCACTTTCATGCCAACGATACCCTGGTCGAGGCCGGCGATCAGGTTGCCAACGCCAACGGTAAAAATACTCGGCGCCGTGTCAGCAGTGGTGCGGGTGGTAGCAAACTGCGCCCCCTTCTTGTCGGCCTTGGTCTCGTCGTAGAGGTAGCCTGTAAAGTGAACGGCCACCAGGTCACCGACGGCGACGGTTTTATCGCCCGTGCCTGCCTGGACATCACTCTTGGTGAAGGTAGGCTGCGGCGGCAGCGGGGTAGTGGTGTCGGTCTTGGCGCCGCCACCGCAAGCCGCCAGGACCACGGCGCAAGCCAGGGAGGCGATTACCTTGAACATCGTGTTCTTCATTTCAGTCTTGCCTATTCGTCAAATGAGTCAGGGGTACGGTGCAGCAGTTTAGCAGACCGTTAACCCTGTCTCCACTTGCGATGACTTCCGTTACAAATTAAATCTCTACCTGCGTGCCCAGTTCGATGACGCGGTTTGGCGGGATCTGGTAATAGTCCGCCGCGGCACGCGCATTGCGCGACATGGCCACAAACAGGTGCTCGCGCCAAGGCGCCATGCCTTCGCCGGGGGTGGAAATCACGGTCTGGCGGGCGATGAAGAAGGAGGTCTCCATCATTTCGAACTTCAGGCCGCATTGTTCGCACAGAGCCATGATGGCCGGCACGTCCGGTTCGTCCTTGAAGCCGTAATGGATGTTCAGCTGGTAGCACTCGTGGCCGAGCGCGGTGACGCGCACCTGTTCCGAAGGCGGAACGTACGGTTCTTCCACGATGTGCACGGTGAAGAACACCACGCGTTCATGCAGCACCTTGTTGTGCGACAGGTTATGCAGCAGCGCATGCGGCACGCCATCGCTCTCGCCGCGCAGGAACACCGCAGTACCCGGCACGCGGGTTGGCGGCGCCATGAACAGGGAGTTCAGGAAATCCTCCAGCGGAATCGCATGCTTTTCCAGGTTCTTGAACACCAGTTCGCGGCCCGTGCGCCAGGTCAGCATGGTAGTAAACAGCGCGGTACCGAGCAGCAGCGGGAACCAGCCGCCATGGAACAGCTTCAGCGACGTCGCCGAGAACAGCGTGATGTCGATGATGATGAAGAAGCCGGTCGCGCCGAAGCACATGATCAGCGGCATGTGCCAGCGGTAGCGGGTGACGAAGAAGGTCAGGATGGTGGTCGCCAGCATCGTTGCGGTCACGGCGATGCCGTAGGCGCCGGCCAGCGCATCCGACGACTGGAAGCCAATCACGGCGATCAGCACCACGCTCAGCTGCATCCAGTTCACGACCGGGATGTAAATCTGGCCGATCTCACTTTCCGAGGTGTGCTGGATGCGCATGCGTGGCAGCATGCCCAGCGCGATGGCCTGCTTGGTCATCGAGAAGGTGCCGGAAATCGTGGCTTGCGACGCGATCACAGTGGCCGCGGTCGACAGGATCACCAGCGGGATCACGCTCCAGCTACCGAGCTGGTTGAAGAAAGGGTTGGCCAGCGCAGCTGGGTTCTGGATCAGCAGCGCGCCCTGGCCCAGGTAGTTCAGCGCCAGCGCAGGAAAGCAGATGAAGAACCATGCGATGCGGATCGGTTTCTTGCCGAAGTGGCCCATGTCGGCATACAGGGCCTCGGCGCCGGTAAACGCCAGCACCACGGCGCCCAGCGCCACGAAGGCCACCATGCCATGCGAGAACAGGAAGGTAAAGGCGTGTGCCGGGTTGAGCGCATGCAGGATCGCCGTTTCCTTGGCGATGTTGATGACGCCCATTGCCGCCAGGGCGGCGAACCACAGCACCATGATCGGACCGAAGAAGCGGCCAATGCCAGCGGTGCCGTGGCGCTGCACGGCGTACAGGCTCACCAGCACGACAATGGTGAGTGGAACGATGAATTTTTCCAGGCCGGGGGCTGCGACCTCAAGACCTTCAATCGCCGACAGCACCGAGATTGCTGGGGTAATCACGCTGTCGCCATAGAACATGGTGGCGCCAAAGGTACCGATCAGCAGCAGTGGGAAATGCCACTTCGGCGCCGCTTTGTGCACGGAATTCAGGGCCAGGGCCATCAAGGCCATGATGCCGCCTTCGCCGCGGTTATCGGCGCGTAGCATCAAGGTGACATATTTGACGGTGACAATCATCGTCAGGCCCCAGAAGATCAGGGAGACGATACCCAGGAGGTTTTCCTGGTTCAGCGGAAGCCCGTGGGCCGGGTCGAAGATGGTTTTGAGAGTGTAGAGGGGGCTGGTACCGATATCGCCGTAAACAATGCCTACGGCGGCCAGCGTCAGCGCGGCAACGCTGCTTTTCTTATGTTGTGACAAGATTTCACCCAAAATTGGTTTTGGTGCATCGCACAATAGGCCAACTATAAGCCTTTTGCAAGTTTTTTAGAGCGCCGGTGAAAAAGTGGCGGATGTGCTATTTTCCACCTTTACGAAAAGAAAATCACCGCTCTCATGAATACCGGCATGCTGTACGCCGCAGGCGCTTTCCTGTCCTGGGGCCTGTTCCCACTCTATTTTCACGCAATTAAGGACGTACCGGCGTCCGAAATCCTGGCCCACCGCATGGCCTGGTCCCTCATCTTCTTAACGGTGGTACTGGCGGTACGCCGGCAGTGGAAATGGCTGCCCCAAGTGTTACGCCAGCCCAAAATCGTGGGCAGTTTCCTGGCCAGCGCTTTCCTGCTGAGCGCAAACTGGTTTGTGTATATCTGGGCGGTGAATAACGGCCATGTGGTCGATGCCAGCCTGGGTTATTTCATCAATCCCCTGGTCAATGTCTTGCTTGGCATGCTGGTGCTGAAGGAGAAACTGCGCCGCGGCCAATGGATTGCCATAGGCGTGGCCGCGACCGGCGTGGCCTGGCTGACATGGCAGGGCGGCCAGATCCCGTATATCGCGCTGGTGCTGGCCGTCAGCTTTGGCGCCTATGGCCTGCTGCGCAAAACGGCGGCGCTGGCGGCGCTCGAGGGGCTGTCGTTCGAAACCCTGATCCTGTTCCCGCTGGCAGTCGCCTACCTCGGCTGGCTGGTCTACCACGGCCAAAGCGTCTTCCTGAATGCCGAGTCGGACAATACGCGCTGGCTGCTGGCTGCGGCCGGCCCGACCACGGCCATCCCGCTGCTGCTGTTTGCTGCCGGGGCGCGGCGCATCCCGATGTCGGTGCTGGGAATGCTGCAATACATGTCGCCTTCCTTGCAGATGCTGTTGGGCGTGTGGGTCTTTCATGAGGCATTTTCCTCGGCCCGCCTGGTGGGCTTCCTCTTCATCTGGAGCGCGCTGGCCATTTATATGCTGGAAGGATGGTTGGTCAGCAGAAAGACGAGTTGAGTGTCGGAAAACTTTACATTGTTACCGGCGGGCCAAATCGTTTCCTTCAGTTCAAGAAAAATTTCCTCATATGAATCAATAACCTAAGATGCAGCTTGGTGGACCAGGCATAAAGCTTGCTTTATTGTCGGTTCCACCACAGGAGAGCATTAATGGTACGCAATAAGTTTCTGGCAGGTATCGCTGCATTGATCTGCGCCGCTAGCGCGCAAGCCCTTCCGGTCTCGCTGACCGCGAATGTCACGGCAGGCGACCACTTGGGCTTCGGCGCCGCAAAATCGTACGCAATCAACATCAACGACCTGCTGGCCAGCAATAGCCTGGGCAGCAATGCGATTTCCTTCGGCCAACTGACCGTCTTCGGCCATTCGGACGCTGCGTACAACGTGACCGGTGACTCTTACAGCGGCTACACGCTGACCACTTCGACCCATTACAATGCCGGCGCCTGCAACCATGGCAACTGCAACGTGACCGATTACACCTACACCCGTAACCACAGCAGCTACGGCTATGACTTTGTCACCGACACGATGAAGGTCAAGGTGGGCGATAGCACCGGCAGCGATACTTCCGAATGGCAGCAGAGCGCTTCCAATTGGACTACCCTGGACAGCCAATCGGGCAGCGATCGTTTCGGCCGCACCACTTACCAGACCGCGAATACCCTGAACAACGGTTCCTTCAGCGGCGACCTGAGCGTCACCCTGAACCTGGACAACAAAGCACTGAGCGACCTGATTGCCGACGGCATCCTCAGCCTGTCGATCTGGAGCAGCAATGGCCAGTTCAACATCGACAGCATGCGCCTGCACCTGCTGGCCGTCGACCTGCCGATTCCGCCGGCCGACGCCCAGATTCCCGTGCCAACCAGCCTGCTGCTGACCGGCCTGGGCCTGGCTGCACTGGCCACCATGCGCCGCCGCCAAGCCTGAACAGGCAGCGCACCGCATTTCAAGAAACCCGGCATCGCCGGGTTTTTTTTCGTCCCTCCAAATGCGCTAAACTAGCGCCTTTACGAACCGACAAGAACACATACCGTGGCCAATTACGTCTATACCATGAACCGCGTGGGCAAAATCGTCCCACCGAAACGTCAGATTCTGAAGGACATTTCGCTGTCCTTCTTCCCGGGCGCCAAGATCGGCGTGCTGGGACTGAACGGCTCCGGCAAATCCTCCCTGCTGAAAATCATGGCAGGCATCGATACCGACATCCAGGGCGAAGCGCGCCCGATGCCGGGCCTGAACATCGGCTACCTGCCGCAGGAACCGCAATTGGACCCTGAAAAAACCGTGCGCCAGGAAGTGGAATCCGGCCTGGGCGAAGCCTTCAACGCGCAAGCCCTGCTGGAAGCCGTGTACGCAGCTTATGCCGAACCGGATGCCGACTTCGACGCGCTGGCCAAGGAGCAGGAGCGGCTGGAGTCCATCATCGCCGCTGCCGACGGCGGCAACCTGAACCTGCAGCTGGAAATGGCCGCCGACGCGCTGCGCCTGCCGCCTTGGGACCAGAAGATCGGCGTGCTGTCCGGCGGTGAAAAGCGCCGCGTGGCACTGTGCAAACTGCTGCTGTCCAAGCCGGACATGCTGCTGCTCGACGAACCGACCAACCACCTGGATGCTGAATCGGTGGAATGGCTGGAACAATTCCTGGTGCGCTTCCCTGGCACCGTGGTCGGCATTACCCACGACCGCTACTTCCTCGACAATGCCGCCGAATGGATCCTGGAACTGGACCGCGGCCACGGCATCCCGTGGAAAGGCAACTACTCTTCCTGGCTGGACCAGAAGCAGGCCCGCCTGAAGCAGGAAGAAGCTACCGAATCCGCGCGCCAGAAAGCGCTGCAGAAGGAATTGGAATGGTCGCGCCAGAATCCGAAGGCGCGCCAGGCCAAATCCAAGGCCCGTATGGCACGCTTCAATGAGCTGAGCGAATACGAATACCAGAAGCGCAACGAGACCCAGGAGATCTTCATCCCTGTGGCCGAACGCCTCGGTAACGATGTGATCGAGTTCAAGAACGTCTCCAAATCCTTTGGCGACCGCCTGCTGATCGACAACCTGTCCTTCATCATCCCGCCGGGCGCAATCGTCGGCATCATCGGCCCGAACGGCGCCGGTAAGTCGACCCTGTTCAAGATGATCGCCGGTATCGAGCAGCCGGACAGCGGCGAAGTGGCAATCGGTAAGACCGCCAAGATTTCTTTGGTAGACCAGAGCCGCGACAAGCTGGACAACGAGAAAACCGTGTTCGAAGCGGTGTCCGGCGGCGCCGACATCCTCAACGTGGGCCGTTTCGAGATGCCGTCGCGCGCCTATGTTGGCCGCTTCAACTTCAAGGGCTCGGACCAGCAGAAGATCGTTGGCAACCTGTCCGGTGGTGAGCGTGGCCGACTGCACCTGGCCAAGACCCTGCTGATGGGCGGCAACGTGCTGCTGCTGGACGAACCGTCCAACGACCTGGACGTGGAAACCTTGCGCGCGCTGGAAGATGCGCTGCTGGAATTCGCCGGCTCGGTGATGGTGATTTCCCACGACCGCTGGTTCCTGGACCGTATTGCGACCCACATCCTGGCCTTCGAAGGCGATTCCCAGGTGACCTTCTTCGCTGGTAACTACCAGGAATACGAAGCGGACAAGAAGAAACGTCTGGGTGAGGAAGGCGCCAAGCCGAAGCGTATTCGTTACAAGCCGCTGCACGGCTAAACCCGGTAGGGCTGGGTCAGACCCAAGGGTCTGACCCAGGTATGCCTGAGCCGCTGGCCATAAGATCATTCGGTGTCTGACCCTTGGGTCTGACACCGGTTTACCGGGTTTAGAAGCGACTTCAAAATGCGCAAACAATTCCTATGCGGCCTGCTGTTAGCCAGCGCCGGCGCCATCGCGCACGAAGCCCCTCTCGAAAAGCTCTCCTGGCTGGCCGGCTGCTGGTCGCAAACCGGGGCCGACGCAGGTTCGGTCGAAATGTGGACCCTCCCTGCCGGCGGCACCATGCTCGGCATCGCCCGCACGGTCAAGAACGGCAAAACCGTGGAATGGGAACACACCATGATCCGCGAAACCGCGCCAGGCATCTGGTCCTACGTGGCCAAGCCAGGCGGACAGCCTGAAGCGGCCTTCCCGGTCAAGTCGATCGGCGATGGAGAAGTGCTGTTTGAAAACCCGCAGCATGACTTCCCGCAGCGGATCATATACAAGCGCGACGGCCAGGACGGCCTGAAAGCGCGAATTGAAGGCATATCGAAAGGCAAGGAAAAAGCTTTCGATTACCCTATGCAGCGGACGCAATGTCCGACTGGAGGGTGAGGCGGGCACAAGGACAATGACAGCGCAAAGCTGCCATTGTCGTACCCGGCCTCGATCGGTACTTTGCGGGGGGAAGCAGCTGAACTGCCCTCCCCCTCGACTCAGAAGCTAGCCTTGACGCCCAGGTTGATCGCGCCTTTGCGACGGCCCTGGTCGACTTCGTTCTTGCCGAAGTGTTCGTACTCCAGCACGCCCGACAGCTTGTCGGTGAAGGCGTATTCGGCGCCAACCGAAGCGTACAGCGCGTTACGGCTGTTATCGCTGTCGTACGCCAAGGCCAGGCCGGTGGCATTCACCTTGTTGGTGTTGTGGGCCACACCCAGCTTGCCGGTCACCGCGAACTGCTGGTTGATCGGGAAGGTGCCCTTGCCTGCCAGGTAATAGGACTTGGATTTGCTCTCGATGCTGCCAGTGCCGGCGTTAGTGGTGTAGTCGTAAGACTGTTTGCCGAAGTCGACATAACCGGCTTCCACACCCCAGGTCTTGTCGATCTGCACGCCACCGAAGATCTTGCCACCGTATTCGGTGCTCTTGGTGTCGCCGCCGCTGGTGTCGTTAGGCAGGTTGTACTTGTTGCTGGTGCCCACGACCCCAGCGCCGACATAAGGTTTCAGCTCTTGGGCCTGGACGGATGCCGCGCCCAGGGCAACGGCGGAAGTAATGAGGGCGAGTGCGATTTTTTTCATGTTCGTGATCTTTCAGCAAAATTGATTGGGCTTGCTTGGGATCGCTCTTCGTCTCTGGAAGTGCGATGGAAAGCACGATAACACTGCCAAAAGTTCAAGGGGGAGACGAACTGGTAAGAATTGTGTGATTTTGTAAGTGACCTTGAATTACCAATGTTCAGCCCAAGATAGCCGAACTTGGCATCAGATGAGCCGAAATGTGAGATTTACGCGGGCACCACAGGGTTTTCGCTCCTTGTTGATGCCATGCCGCCAACCATGCTGGAGTTTGCCTGCCATGAGCAGCAAGCTGCCATCCGTCAGGTCGATTTTCACGGTTTTCGGCAGCTTCTTGTGCTTCAAGATGAAGGTGCGGGTAGCGCCGAAGCTGACCGAAGCGATGGTCGGTTCCGGTCCCAGTTCGACCTCATCATCGCTGTGGAAACCCATGCTGTCCTGTTCGTTGCGGTAATAGTTCAGCAGGACGCTATTGAAGCGCTTGCCGGTGGCAGCCTCGACCGCCCGCTTGATTTCCAGCTGCAGCGGCGTGAATGGCAGGGGATTGAAGGTGCGGCCCGAATACGTGTAGCTCTTCTCCCCATACCAGGCGCTCAGCCGCGGCTGCGCCACTTCGCGGCCGAACAGGAAAATGGTTTCCGCTTTCCAGGCCGTGCCGTCCAGCAACCCCTGCATAACTTGCGCGTTATCCACAGCGAGCGGCAACTGCTGCATGAAATACAGCTCGCCGTCGTCGATCGGGATGGGTAATAACTCGGCTTCGGCGGAAAACTGGTCCATAGAGGGTATGATATAGCAATGAAGAAACGTCAATTCCTTGGCGCCGTGGCAGCGGCCGGCGCCCTCCCGTCCCTGGGCACCGCTGCTCCCAAAGCCGAGCGCGGCCCAACCTTGCTGACCGTAACCGGCGCGATTGCCAAAGCGAACCGCGGCGGCTTCGACCGCGTCGCCGACCAGATGATGCATCGCCAACGGCTGAGCTTCGAGAAGGCGTTCACCTTCGATTTTGCAGCCCTGGCGGCGCTGCCGGCTGTCACCATCAGTCCGACACTGGAATACGATAGCAGGGTGCACACCCTGTCCGGCCCATTGCTGGTGGACGTGCTGAAAGCTGCCGGCGCGAAAACCGGCGACAACAGCAACCTGGTGCTGCGTGCGGTGGATGGCTATGCGGTGGCGGTAGCGCTGGCGCGCGCCAGGGCGCAGCGCTTCATCGTTGCTACGCATATGGATGGCGCGCCGATGGCGCTGGGCGGCCTGGGGCCTTTATGGGCAATTTACGATGCGGACCGCGTGCCCGAAATGGCAGGCAGGCCAGTGGGCGAGCGCTTCACCACCTGCCCTTGGGCCCTCTATCACATCGAGGTTCAGGCGTAAGCTTCGGCCAGCGACATCACGCGCGGAGCGATGGCGACGCCGATGTCACCGAAAATCTTGTTGATGATGGCCATATTGACTTCGGCTTCGTCCGCCTTCCAGCCATTGAAGAGGTCGGTGCCATCTTTCTGGAAATGCAGGTCCAGCACCTTGCCACGGTCTTTGTGGGTGTAGCCGGAGCTGTGCACCTGCTTGAAGCCGCCGGCAGCCAGGGCTTCCAGTACGGAGGTCGGTGGATTGTCCGGGTCGGTTGCCATGTAGACCCCGAAAGTCTTGCCAGGCGGTTTGGCGGCAATATCAACTTCATAGATGCCAGGCGCCTTGGTGACCGACGTGGATTTCAAAAATAACATGGCTTTCCCCTAGAACTGTGTGTGGCTTTTCCGAAGTAAACCAGCTTATTGCGAACGGCCAATTTTGTCACCCGCCGGGGCCATCTTTTTGCTCTACCACAACACAAGAGAGAGCAAAAAGCACGTCCTGCCTTTCAACTATACTTTTACACTGCTCGATTGCAAGGCCTGTTATCAGGGCAGCCCAGCACGTTTGCGCGCAGCCAGCGCTACGGTAGGCGGAACCAGGGCCTCGTACAGCTTGCCGGTGGCCTCATCCCATTTTGCCACTGCTCCATGTTGACGCTGCACGGTTGCCATATCGCCGCGCGCCACCGGCCCGGTGAGTGCCGGCGCGGCGCCAAGGCGGAAGGCGTTTTCCATCGATTCCAGCGCCAGGGGACGCGCCAGTTCGCGCGCCACGGCTTCCGGAACGCCCGCCGCCTGGTACGCCCGCAGCGCCGCGTCGATCACGGTCACCAGGTAATTGCTCGCGAAGACGGCCGCGGCGTGGTACACGGTCTTGGCGGATGGATCGATCTGCACGGCCCGGCCTCCGATTGCCGCCAGTGCAGGCAGGAGCACATCGAGCGCCTGCTGGTCGCCTTCCACCCCACAGAAAGTACCCGCAAAGCCGGCCGCCACGGCCTCCGTGTCGGCAAAGCTGCGGATAGGGTGCAGGCTGGCGACATGCGCGCCGGCTGCGCGCGCTGCTGCCAACTTGTCCGAAGCCAGCGCGCCGCTGCAATGGAATATCACGGCGCCTTGCAAGGGGACGGCCGCCGCCAATGCCTCGCCAGCCGGCACGATCTGGTCATCGGAGACGGTGAGCATGTAGACGTCGGCCCGGCGCAAGGCGCCTCCGGCGACTGCAGGCGTACCAGCGCCGATGAAGGCCTGCGCTTGCACTGCGCTGTCCATGGAACGGGCCACGACGTCCTGAACGGCGAACACGCCGGCACGCGAGAACAGGCGCCCGAGCACGCGGCCCACCTGGCCGCCGCCAACGACGGAAAGCTTCAGCATCAGAAACTCGACCCCGGCTGCTTGAGGAATTCAACTTCTTCCGGCGTCGATTCCCGGCCCAGGATGGCGTTCCGGTGCGGGAAACGCCCGAACCGGCGGATCACCTCGAAATGCTTCTTCGCGAAATCGAGCATGCCGGCATAGCCCGGCGCATCCGCCGCCAGCATTTCGAACAGGTCCACGCAGCGCATCTGCATCGACAAGTTTTCCGAATGCTCAAGCGGCATATACGAGAAGGCGCGCTGCGCTGGGGGCAAGGTCTGGTTGGCGCCCGAATCGTCCAGGGCTTTGGCCGCCTCCAGCGCCAGCTCGTCGCCGGCGAAGGCCTTCGGCGTGCCGCGATAGACGTTGCGGGTGAACTGGTCCAGTACGATGATGCGCGCCAGCGTGCCTTGCGTGCCCTCGTCGTCCCAATGGCGCAGGCCGCCCACCAGTCCTTCTTCGATGACGTCGCCGAATTGCTGGAAGATTGCGCGGTCGAATGCGTCGTCCTTGCGCCACCATTCGGGGCGCTGCATATTGTGGCCCTTGGCGCCGATCGGCAGGAACCAGAAGTCAAGAACGTCTTGTGAATGGATGACCAAACCTGCCTCCTAGTTGCGTGCGTGGGTGACCTGGAAACTGTCGATGCCGTCGAAGTGCGTCATCTCTTCCGCGATGCGCGACAGCGGCGAACCGCTGCGCTTGCTGAGCGCGAGCGCGACGAAGCGCCATTCCAGCTTGCCCTGGTCCATGCCGATGGTGAGCGAACCGCCGGCGATCTGGTAGCCGCGCTCCAGCGCCATGGCGCGCAGCTGGTCTTCCTTCGGCTCAAAGCCCGGCTTGAAACGCATGGTGATCGCGATGGCGTGGCGCGACGGCAGCCAGGCCTCCACCTTCGACAGGAAAATCATCGACATCGCGCACAGGAAGGCCAGGCCCATCGCGCCCAGGTAGAACCCGAGACCCACTGCCACGCCGATGACGGACGAAGCCCAGATCGACGCCGCCGTCGTCAGGCCGGAAATATTGAAGCCTTCGCGCATGATCACGCCGGCGCCAAGGAAGCCGATGCCGGTCACGATACCCTGCACCACGCGGGTCGGGTCGGTGCCCACCAGTTCCGACATATGGCCGCCGAACCACAGGTTGGGATAGCCGCACAATACCGTCAGCGCAGCCGACGCCATGCATACCAGCCCATAGGTACGCATGCCAGCCGCCCGGCCATGGTAAGAGCGCTCATAGCCGACGCACAGGCCAAGCAGGAGCGCCCCGCCGATATTCATCAGGATCACAAGATTGGTCGCCAGTTCGCCGGACGACCAGTAAGCGCGCAGGAATTCTATGCTTGGCATGGCTGCCTCACTTATGGTTTTGGTGTTTTCTTGGCTGCGAGCTGCTTTTCGAATGCTACATCGAGTTTGCTGACGCGTTTCACTTTTTGCGGGCCTTGCGCGTTGACGAAGGCGACGAAGTCGTCCAGTTCCATCGGCGGGCATAGCGGCGGCTGGCCCGGCCCTTCGGTCAGGAAGAAGTGGCCGCTGCCGGTCATGGTCATCGAATAGGCCTGGTTGCCGGAACGCTCTTTCAGGCGCGCCAGCGCGTTGGATGCTTTGGTGGAGCGGCTCATATTGCCTCCGTCCTTTGTTCCAGCCATTGCAGCGCAGCGCCGCTGACATGCGGGCGCAGGCGCTGGCGCACGGTGGCGTGGTAGTCGTTCAGCCAGCGCACCTCGTCTTCGCGCAGCAGCGACTTGTCGATGCAGCGCGTGTCGATCGGGCACAGGGTCAGGGTTTCAAAGCGCAGGAATTCGCCGAATTCGGAATTGGCGGCCGGCACATTCAGTACCAGGTTCTCGATGCGGATGCCCCATTTGCCGGGACGGTAGATGCCCGGCTCGTTGGAAGTGATCATGCCCGGTTCCATCGCCGTATGCGCATCCGGCGGCGTGGAGGGAGAAATCGATTGCGGGCCTTCGTGAACGTTCAGGAAGAAGCCGACCCCGTGCCCGGTGCCGTGGCCGAAATCGATGCCGGCCGCCCACAGCGGCGCGCGCGCAATCGCATCCAGCATCGGCGACTTCACGCCGCGCGGGAACTGGGCCACGGACAATGCCATCATGCCCTTCAGCACCAGGGTGAAATCGCGCTGATGTTCCGGGGTGATGGCGCCGACCGGCACCACGCGCGTGATATCGGTGGTGCCCCCTGTGTACTGGCCGCCGGAATCGAGCAGCAGCAGGCCATCTCCTTCAACCACCGCGCTGCCTTGCGCCGGCGCGCGGTAATGCATGATCGCACCGTTCGCATTGAAGCCGGCGATGGTGCCGAAACTCGGGCTGACAAAGCCGGAACGACGGCGGCGCGCCTGCAGCAGGTGCTGGCCGATTGCATATTCGGTCAGCGGCTCGCGCTGCGGATCCGCCAGCGTTTGTTCCAGCCAGCTAAAGAATTCGCACAGCGCTGCCCCATCCTGCTCCATCGTGGCGCGCACGTAATCGGCTTCATGTTCGGTCTTACGCGATTTGGCAAACGTAGTCGGATTGACCGCCTCGATCACGTTCACACGGTCAGGCACGGCCTGACGGGTGCCGAACGTGATGCGGCGCGGGTCCAGCAGCAGCGTACTGCCGGCGGGGAGCGATGCCAGCGCCTGCGCCACTTCTTCGTATGGCTCGACGAAGACATTGTCGGCCGCCAGCAGGCCGGCCAGGCCGGGTTCGATTTTTCCTGCCCCGACGAACAGCATGGTGCGCTCGCGATCCACTAGCGCGTGCGACAGGAAGATTGGGTTGTAGTTGACGTCCGAACCGCGCAGGTTGAACAGGTAAGCGATGTCGTCCAGCGTCGAAATGATGTGGTGGGTAGCGCCCTGGCGCTCCATTTCGACACGCAGCGCCGCCAGCTTGGCAGCGCGGGGCTTGTCCGCGAATGGACGCTGGTGTTCGTAAGCAGGTGCATCTGGCAGGCCGGGCCGGTCGGTCCACACTTCTTCAAGCAGGTCGAGGTCCGTCCGCATGGCGATGCCGCGTGCCTGCAGCAGGCGGGCGACCGACAGGCCCAGAACCGCGCCATCCACCGCCAACACCTGGCCTGGCTGCAGCGTCTGCGCCAGCCAGTCGATGTACTGCACGCTGGCTCCCGATGAAATTTTCATCAATCGCACGCCGGTGCCGGCCAGTTCCGATTCGGCCTGGGTCCAATAACGGCCGTCAGTCCAGACGCCAGCGAAATCCTGGGTAATGATGAAGGTACCGACCGAACCGGTGAAGTTCGACAGCCACTCGCGGCCCTGCCAACGCGGCGGCAAATATTCTGACAAGTGCGGATCGGAAGATGGGACCATGCAGGCGTCAACCTGATGGCGGCGCATGGCCGCGCGCATGGATTCCAGTCTGGTGCTGATTGATTCTTTCATAGCGCAATCATACCGCGATTGCGCCGACTTGCTTAGCCAGCGCCGCATTCAGGCGCCAGGGGGTTACCACGCCGGGATTGCTGTGCCATGATTTGCCTCATGGACTGATGCAACCCAAATTGAAGCGGAGAAGAATTGATTCCTGAAGATATACGCGAAGAGATCATGCGCCGCTTGGCTGCAGCGGAAGCCGAGCATGATGTCCGGATCCTGCTGGCCGTCGAATCAGGCAGCCGTGCCTGGGGCTTCGCCTCGCCGAACAGTGATTACGATGTACGCTTCATTTACGCACATCGGCCAGAATGGTACCTGTCCGTTGACCTGGAAGAGCGGCGCGACGTCATTGAGTACAAGATCGTCGACGACATCGACTTGAATGGCTGGGATGTCCGCAAGGCGCTGCGCCTGTTCCGCAGATCGAACCCTGCATTTGTGGAATGGATCCAGTCGCCGATCCTGTACCGTTCACACGGCGGCTTCGCCGATGCCGCACGCACGTTACTGCCTAAGGTCTATTCCTGCGAAAGCGGCGCCTACCATTACCGCAACATGGCAAAGACCAACTATCGTGGCTACCTGCGTGCCGAGATGGTGCCTTTGAAGAAGTACTTTTACGTGCTGCGCCCACTGCTGGCCGTCCGTTGGCTTGAGCGCTATGCTATCGCTGCACCGATCGAGTTTGAAAAGCTGCTGCATTTGCTGGAGGGTGAAATGCAGTTGCTCGAAGCGATCGCAACGCTCCTGGAAAAGAAGAAAGCGGCACCGGAAATGGGCCTGTCCGAGCCCGTTCCGTGCCTGAACCGGTTTATCGAGGCGGAACTCGCCCGCCTTGAACAACCGAGTGTTGACCGTTTTCAGCGAAGCGATGTCAATGCTGAACTGAACCAGCTATTCCACGCCACCTTGGCCGAGCAACGTTAAGTCTACCTACATGCGCGGCTCGCCATCTCGGTTGACGGTGATAGTGCGGCCGGGCTCAGCGCTCAGCTGGGCGCGGTGCTCAACACCGTGGAAATCGTAGGTCACGTCCCAGTATTGCGGCGTGCGGCTGGGGACTGCCTCGCAGCGCTGCACGTTCTGGGCGTATTGGTTGCCGCTGTTGCGGCCGACATTCGAGCCGACTGCAGCACCGGCGATGGCGCCGCCGACCGTCGCGACATCGCGGCCGGTACCGCGGCCGACCTGGTGGCCCAGCACGCCGCCGATCAGGGCGCCGGCAATCGTGCCGACGGTGCCGTTATCGCCCGAAGACGTCACCTGCTCACGCTCAACCCAGCATCGCTGTTCCGGCGGTCCGACCACGGCGCGGGCGGAGGTGATCGGTGCTTCGAACAAGCGCTCCCTTGGCCGCTGGCGGTATTCATAGGTCGCTTGTGGCAGCGGCTCCGGCGCGTAAGCCATTTCATTGACCTGGCGGCGGCGCGGTACCGGCCGAATCGATGAAATGCTGTTGTTCATGCCCATGCCGCGCAGCGACTCGTAACTGCCGCGGCGCAAGATCTTGCATTCGCCGCCAAAATAGGCGTCCTCGCAGACTTCCCAGCGGCCGCCCTCGACCACGACCGACGAGGCGCGGTCGTTGAATCCTGCCGCGCTTAAGTCTCGGATCGAGTTATTGGCAGTCAATGGCCGTCCACGCCAGCCTTCACCGGGGTAAAGCGTAATTTGTGCAAATGCTTGGGCGCCCAGCAAGGCAAGGAATGCCGCCAGCGCAGTTCTGATTGGAAAGTTCATGATGTCCTCCGATACAGATCAGGTGCGCCCAGCATGCCGCTGCAATGTGGGCTGGTCTGTTCGGGAACGCTCGTTGCAAAATCTAAGCTTCGAAGCGGCGCAAACCGTCGAGGTCAAGGATACGGATGCCGCCGTAGTCCACGCGCAACAAGCCCTGCTTTTCAAGCACTTGCAGCGCCTGGTTGGCGCGCTGGCGCGAAGAGCCCGACAGCAGGCCGACCTCTTCTTGGGAAATCTGCACCAGCCGCTCGATGCCGGGGTACAGATGGGAATTAAACAGGGATGCCAGGCAGCGCGCAACGCGTGTATCCGGGTCCAGCAAGCGTTCGTTTTCCACCATGCCGATGAACTGACCCAAACGTTCGTTGAGCTGCATCAAGAGGAACCGGGTGAAGGGTAGGCTATTCTCGAGCAGGTAGTGGAAAGTAACGGCAGGCATGCGCGCAATCCGGCTGTCGCGCAGGGTCATGGCGTCATATCGGCGGCATTCGTCTTTTAGTAATGAACCTTCACCAAACCAGCCGCCAGGCGGCACGCCAGTAAATGTGACGCTTTTCCCGTTTGGAGAAAAATTATTCATTTTCACCATGCCCGAGATAATGCCAATCCAATTATCGACAATTTCCCCTTTATGACAAACGAAGCCGCCTTTGGGAATAAATTCTTCGTAGCAGGTGGCCTCCACGCGCGCCAGCAGTTCCGCTGTGAGCACAGGGGCCCAGGTGGAACTACGAATGGCTTCGATCAGGCTCGGTTCAGTTTTCATTGTTGTTGCGTCGCACCATCAAAAGTCGTCGAATTGTCTTTGAAATGACAACTTTGCGACATAGCTCACGCTAATATCATCACACAAAAAGCGCGGCCCACCTAAAAAGCGCACTTGAAAACCCAAGGAGACACCGTGCAGGATAATCTGACGACCTTCCCTCGCAGGCTGCTTCAGCATGGCAAGGAGCGGCCGCACAAGCCTGCGTTCCGCGAAAAGGACCTGGGCATCTGGCAGACCTGGGACTGGCAGCAAACGAACGAAGAAGTGCGCGCGCTGGCTTGCGGACTGGCCGCGATCGGCTTCCAGCGCGGCATGAACCTGGCGATCATCGGCGACAACCGCCCGCGCCTGTACTGGTCGATGCTGGCGGCGCAGTGCCTGGGCGGCGTGCCGGTGCCGATGTACCAGGATGCGCCGGCAGCCGACATGGCGTTCGTGCTGGAGAACGCGGAAATCCAGTACGCCATCGTCGAAGACCAGGAGCAGGTCGACAAGCTGCTCGACCTGTGCGAGCAATGCCCGGATATCAAGCACATCGCCTACGAAGACGAACGGGGCATGCGCAATTACACGCACCAGCAGCTGATGTCCTATGCCCGCCTGCAGGAACTGGGGCGCGCATACGACAAGGCGCATCCCGGCTTCTACGAGGCCGCGATTGCGGAGGGCAAGGAAAGCGACAGCGCCATCATCCTGTACACCTCCGGTACCACCGGCAAACCGAAAGGCGTGTGCCAGACCCATAAGGCGCTGCTGTCGGCAGCGATTGGCGGCATCAGTTTCGACAAGCTGACCGATGAAGAGAATGTACTGTCCTACCTGCCGATGGCATGGGTGGGCGACTGCCTGTTTTCATTTGCACAGGCGATGACCGCCGGCTTTACCGTCAATTGCCCCGAATCGTCGGATACCGTCACCACCGACTTGCGCGAAATCGGCCCATCCTATTACTTTGCCCCGCCGCGCATCTTCGAAAACATGCTGACGCAGGTAATGATCCGCATGGAAGACGCAGGCGCCATCAAGCGCAAGATGTTCCATCACTTCATGGCGGTGGCGCGGCGCGTGGGCTCGGACATCCTTGATGGCAAACAGGTAGCGCTGGGCGACCGTATCAGCTACGCCATCGGCAATATGCTGGTGTATGGCCCACTGCGCAATGTGCTGGGCATGTCGCGCATCCGGGTGGCTTACACGGCGGGCGCCGCGATCGGACCGGACCTGTTCCGCATCTACCGTTCCATTGGCGTAAACCTGAAACAGTTCTACGGCTCGACCGAGACCTGCGCTTACATCTGCCTGCAACCGGATGGCGAAATCAAGTTCGACTCCGTCGGCAAGCCGGCGCCGGGCGTGGAGGTAAAACTGGCGCCCAACGGCGAAGTGCTGGTCAAGTCGCCAACCTTGATGCACTGCTATTACAAGCGTCCCGATGCAACGGCCGAAGCCATCGACGGCGACGGCTACTTCCACACCGGCGATGCCGGCATCTTCGACAACGACGGCCATCTGCGCATCATCGACCGCGCGGCCGACGTGGGCAAGATGAACAACGGCGCCATCTTCGCGCCCAACTACATCGAGAACAAGCTGAAGTTCTTCCCCTTCATTAAGGAAGCGGTGGCTTTCGGGCATGAGCGCGACAAGGTGACCGCCTTCATCAACATCGATATGGAGGCTGTGGGCAACTGGGCAGAACGGCGCGGCATCGCCTACTCGGGCTATACCGACCTGGCCGCGCACGAACAGACCTATGCGCTGGTGAAGGAATGCGTGGAAAAGGTCAACGCCGACCTGGCGCAGGAGGCCTTGATGGCTGACACGCAAGTGCACCGCTTCCTGGTGCTGCACAAGGAGCTCGACCCTGACGACGACGAACTGACCCGCACCCGCAAGGTGCGCCGCAAGTTCATCGCCGAGAAATACGCGGTGCTGATCGAGGCACTGTACGGCGGCAAAGCTTCGCAATACATCGAAACCCAGGTCAAGTTCGAGGACGGGCGCACCGGCACGGTGGCGGCTGACCTGCGGATCATGGACCTCAAGGCAGCATAAGCGGGGAAGCCACCATGCAAATGAACGAACCGGAAGCCATCACTGCCGGCCGCAAGATCGGCGACGTGATCCTGGACATGCGCAATATCTCGCTGTCGTTCGGCGGGGTGAAGGCGCTGACCAATATCTCCTTCAACGTGCGCGAGCATGAGATCCGCGCCATCATCGGCCCGAACGGCGCGGGCAAGAGCTCGATGCTGAACGTGATCAACGGCGTGTACCGCCCGCAGCAGGGCGAGATCGTGTATCGCGGCCAACAGCGCAAGAATATGGATTGCTACGCCGCCGCCAAGTCGGGCATCGCGCGCACCTTCCAGAACATCGCGCTGTTCAAGGGCATGACGGTGCTGGACAACATCATGACCGGCCGCAACCTGAAGATGAAGTCCAACTTCCTGCTGCAGGCGCTGTACTGGGGGCCCGCGCAGCGTGAAGAAATCGAGCACCGCCGCAAATGCGAGGAGGTGATCGACTTCCTCGAGATCCAGCATATCCGCAAGACGCCTGTCGGCCGCCTGCCTTACGGGCTGCAGAAGCGCGTTGAGCTGGGCCGCGCACTGGCCGCCGAACCGCAAATCCTGCTGCTGGACGAACCGATGGCCGGCATGAACGTGGAAGAAAAGCAGGACATGTGCCGCTTCATCCTCGACGTGAACGAACAATTCGGCACCACCATCGTTCTGATCGAGCACGATATGGGCGTGGTGATGGATATTTCGGACCGCGTGGTGGTGCTGGATTACGGCAAAAAGATCGGCGACGGCACGCCGGATGAAGTCCGCACCAACCAGGACGTGATCGACGCTTATCTCGGAGTGGCCCACTGATGGATATCTCCTTCTTCTTCGAGACCCTGATCGGGGGCTTGCTGTCCGGCGTCATGTACGCGCTGGTGGCGATCGGCTTTGTGCTGATCTACAAGGCTTCCGGCGTGTTCAATTTTGCGCAGGGTGCGATGGTGTTCTTTGCCGCACTGACCTGCGTGGGCTTCATGGACAAATTCGGCATGTCGCTGTGGCTTGCGATCCCGGCCACCGTGCTGGCGATGGTCGTCCTCGGCTTTGCCATCGAACGCGTCGTGCTGCGGCCCCTGGTAAACCAGCCGGAAATCACGCTGTTCATGGCGACCATTGGCCTGGCCTTCTTCATTGAAGGGTTGGCGCAACTGATCTGGGGCTCCCAGGTGCACAAGCTGGACCTGCCGATTGAAGACGTACCGAGCGAATACATCATGGAGAAGTTCAACATCATCGTCTCCAATTTCGACCTGATCGCCGCCGTGATTTGCGCCGTGCTGGTCGCGCTTCTGGCACTGATGTTCGCCAAGACCAAGGTCGGGCGCGCCCTGCGCGCGGTAGCGGACGACCACCAGGCGGCGCAGGCGGTAGGCATTCCGCTGCAGCGCATCTGGGCCATCCTGTGGGCGGTGGCGGGCATGGTCGCCCTGGTGGCCGGCATGCTGTGGGGCGCGCGCAATGGCGTGCAGTTTGCGCTCACCTTCATCGCCCTGAAGGCGCTGCCGGTGCTGATCCTGGGCGGCTTCACCTCGGTGCCGGGGGCGATCGTGGGCGGGCTGATTATCGGCGCCTCCGAGAAGCTGGCTGAGGTCTATATCGGCCCGCACGTGGGCGGTGGCATCGAGGGCTGGTTCCCTTACGTGCTGGCCCTGATGTTCCTGCTGGTGCGCCCCGAAGGGCTGTTCGGCGAAAAAATCATCCGGAGGATCTAAGCGATGTTCTACCGCGAAGCAGGACAATTCAAGACCAGCTACGAGGCGGACGGCCAGATCCTGCCGATCCGCCAGGACCGCATCGCCCTGTTCACGACGCTCGCCGTGGCGCTGCTGGTGCTGCCGCTGGTATCGTCGCCCTACATGCTGTCGGCTATCTTCATCCCCTTCCTGATTTTTGCGCTGGCGGCGCTCGGGCTGAACATCCTCACGGGTTACGCGGGCCAGCTGTCGCTCGGTACCGCGGCGTTCATGGCGGTGGGCGCGTTCGGGGCATACAACTTCATGCTGCGCGTGCCCGGCATTCCGGTGCTGCTGGCCTTTGTGCTGGGCGGCCTGTGCGCCGCCATGGTCGGCATTGCCTTTGGCCTGCCATCGCTGCGCATCCGCGGCTTTTACCTGGCCGCCTCGACGCTGGCGACGCAGTTCTTTGTCGTGTGGTGCCTGACCAAAATCGGCTGGCTGACCAATAACAGCTCCTCCGGCGTGATCACGGCGCAGAAAATGGAAATCTTCGGCTACGGCTTCGATACGCCGGAGCGCAAATACCTGCTGGTGCTCGCCGTGGTGGTCGTCATGGCGCTGCTGGCCAAGAACATGATCCGCTCCAACGTCGGCCGTTCCTGGATGGCCGTGCGCGACATGGATATGGCGGCGGAAGTGATCGGCATCCGCCTGATGCGCACCAAGCTGCTGGCGTTTGCGGTGAGCTCCTTTTATTGCGGGGTGGCAGGCGCGCTGTATGCCTTCGCCTACCTCGGCACCGTGGAGCCGGAAGCCTACAACCTGGACCTGTCCTTCCGCATCCTGTTCATGATCATTATCGGCGGCGTCGGCTCGGTGCTTGGCTCCTTCCTCGGCTCGGCGTTCATCGTGCTGTTGCCTGTGTTCCTGAACATTGTGGCGCACGGGCTTTCCCTGCCTACCACCGTGGCATCCAACCTGGAACTGATGGTGTTCGGCGCCCTGATCATTTTCTTCCTGATCGTGGAACCCCACGGTCTGGCACGTTTGTGGCAAATCGGCAAAGAGAAACTCCGCCTGTGGCCCTTCCCCCACTGAGCGGACCAACTAAAACCTGGAGACATCACATGAAATCGTTCGTACTTGGCATTGCCTTAGCAAGCAGCATCGTCGCCAGTAGCGCATGGGCGCAACCAGCCGAACAGTTTGTCGCCCTGCCCTCCTACCGCGTCGGGCCTTATGCGGCTGGCGGCTCCGGTTTCTATGGCGGCATCATCGACTACTTCAACCTGGTCAACGCCAACGGCGGCGTGAACGGCGTGAAAATCGCCTGGGAAGAATGCGAGACCGAATACAACCCGTCGCGCGGCGTGGAATGCTATGAACGCCTGAAAACCAAGAATGGCGGCGCCACCGTGGTGGAACCGCTGTCGACCGGCATCGCCTACGGCATCCTGGACCGCATCCCGCAAGACAAGATCCCGATGACCACCCTCGGTTACGGCCGCTCGGATGCCGCCAACGGCAAAGTCTTCCCCTACGTATTCCCGCTGATCTCCAACTACTGGAGCCAGGCCGCTGCGATGATCAAGTACCTGGGCGAAAAGAGCGGCGGCATGGATAAGCTGAAGGGGAAGAAAATCGTGCACCTGTACCACGACTCCGCCTTTGGCAAAGAACCGCTGCCCGTGCTGGAAGCGCTGTCCGCCCAATACGGCTTCGAACTGATCAAGATTCCTGTAGCGCCGCCCGGCAGCGAGCAGCAGTCGCAATGGCTGCAGATCCGCCAGGCCAAGCCGGATTACGTGATCCTGTGGGGCTGGGGCGTGATGAACTCGGTCGCCATCAAGACCGCACAGCGCAACGGCTTCCCGCGCGAGAAGATGCTGGGCGTATGGTGGGCCGGCTCCGAGGAAGATACCGTGCCATCGGGCGATGCGGCCAAGGGCTACACCTCGATGACCTTCAACACGCCAGGCAATTATCCGCTGCTGGATGAACTGCGCAAGAAGGTCTACGCCGGCGGCAAAGGCAATCTGACCGACCAGAGCCGCATTGGCTCCGTTTATCACATGCGCGGCCTGACCGCGGGCGTGATGTATGTGGAAGCGATGCGCGCGGCGCAGGACAAATTCGGCAAGGGCAAGCCGGTCACCGGCGAGCAGCTGCGCTGGGGCCTGGAAAACCTGAACATCGATGAAGCACGCCAGAAGGTACTGGGTGTCTACAACATGTTCCCGACCGTGAAGACTTCCTGCGACGACCATGAAGGCTCGGGCGCCGTGAAAGTCCAGCAGTGGGACGGCAAGGCCTGGAAGGCTGTCACGCCGAACTGGGTGGTGGGCGACAAAGTCCTGCTGCGCAAGCTGGTGGATGAATCGTCCGGCAAATACGCGGCCGAGAAAAAGATCACGCCTGCCTGCATGAAGTGAGAACCTTATGAGCTACCTGTCGGTAAATAACATCGAGGTCATTTACGACCACGTGATCCTGGTGCTGAAGGGGGTGTCGCTGCAGGTCCCGCAGGGCAAGATCGTCGCCCTGCTGGGCGCCAACGGCGCCGGCAAGTCCACCACGCTGAAGACCATCTCCACCCTGCTGCGCGGCGAGCGCGGCGACGTCACCAAGGGTGAGGTGCAGTTCAAGGGAGAACGCATCGACCAGCTCACGCCCAATGAGCTGGTCAAGCGCGGCCTGTCGCAAGTGATGGAGGGACGTCATTGCTTCGGCCACCTGACCATCGAGGAAAATTTGCTGACGGGGGCCTATACGCGCAGTGCTTCGCGCGCAGAGATGAAGGAATCGCTGGAGAAGGTCTACCACTATTTCCCGCGCTTGCGCGAGCGGCGCAACAGCCAGGCGGGCTACACCTCCGGCGGCGAGCAGCAGATGTGCGCCATCGGGCGCGCGCTGATGGCCAAGCCTTCCATGATCTTGCTGGACGAGCCGTCGATGGGCATCGCGCCGCAAATCGTGGAAGAAATCTTCGGCATCGTGAAGGACCTGAACGTCAAGGAGAACGTGTCCTTCCTGCTGGCGGAGCAGAACACCAATGTGGCGCTGCGCTACGCGGACTTTGGCTACATCCTGGAGAACGGCCGGGTAGTGATGGAAGGCGAGGCCAGCGAACTGGCCAACAATGAAGACGTCAAAGAGTTCTACCTCGGCATGTCAGGTGCCGGCCGCAAGAGCTTCCGCGACATGAAATTTTACCGACGCCGTAAGCGTTGGTTGGCGTGATCCATGAAGCTCGATAAAGCAAAAGAATTCTGCCGCACCCTGCCTGGCGCCACCGAAGACATCAAATGGGAATGCAACCTGGTGTTCTCGGTCGGCGAAAAGATGTTCGCAGCAATGGATGCAAGAGACAAAGCCAAATCAATCAGCTTCAAAGTCGACGGCGACCGCTTCCTTGAGCTGACCGACCGCGAAGGGATCATTCCCGCGCCCTACCTGGCGCGCGCCAGGTGGGTGATGGTGCAAGACCTGTCCAAGCTGCCGGATGCCGAAGCGAAAGCGCTGCTCAAGCGCTCGCACGAGCTGGTATTTGCAAAACTGACCAAAAAACTGCAACGCGAAATTGAAGGAGCGGCATGATGGCCGAAACCCTCGATAGCCTGGAGACGCGCCCGCACGCCGAGCGCGAACGCAATCTGATGGAGCGACTGCCGCAACTGGTGGCGCAGGCGCAATCGGCCCCCGGCTGGGCGCGCATACTCGCCGGCGTCGATGCCTCGCGCATCGACAGCCGCGAAGCGCTGGCGCAGCTGCCGGTCACGCGCAAGTCGGACCTGAAGTCATTGCAAGCAGAGCAGCGGCCATTCGGTGGCCTGAACAGCACCCCGGCCAACAAACTGGGGCGCATTTTCATGTCGCCCGGCCCGATCTTCGACCCGGAAGGCCGGTCGCTGGATTGGTGGCGCTTTTCGCGCCCCATGTATGCCACCGGCGTGCGGCCCGGCTGCCTGGTGCAGAACTGCTTTTCCTACCATTTCACGCCAGCCGCCTTCATGGTGGAAGGCGGCGCCGCACGCATCGGCTGCACCGTGATCCCTGCCGGTGCCGGCCAGACCGAATTGCAGGTGCAGGCGATGGCGGAACTCAAGCCCGACACCTATATCGGTACGCCCTCCTTCCTGAAAATCATCATCGAGAAGGCCGCCGAAATGGGGGCCGACATCAGCAGCGTCAAGCGCGCCATGATGGGCGCCGAAGCGCTGCCCGAATCGCTGCGCCAGTGGTTCGCCGAGCACGGCGTGCCGGAAGTGATCCAGACCTATGCCTCCGCCGACATCGGCAGCATCGCCTACGAGACGCGCAGCAACGGCAATCTCAATCCCGGCATGGTGCTGGACGAAGACGTGCTGCTGGAAATCGTCCGTCCCGGCTCCGGCGAGCCGGTGGCGCCTGGTGAAGTGGGCGAAATCGTGGTCACGCTGTTCAACCCGGACTACCCGCTGATCCGCTTCGCCACCGGCGACCTGTCGGCGGTGCTGGTGGACGCTCCGCAATCGCCCTGCGGCCGTACCAACACCCGCATCAAGGGCTGGCTGGGCCGTGCCGACCAGACCACCAAGGTGCGCGCCATGTTCGTCCATCCTTCGCAGGTGCACGAAATCACACGCCGCCATCCGGGAATGGGCAAGGCGCGCCTGGTCGTTTCCGGCAAAATCGCGGACGAAGTGATGACATTGCATTGCGAAACCGACGACCCTTCGCTGGAGTCGCAGGCGGCAGACATCATCGCCACCATCCGCGACATCACCAAACTGCGCGGGGAAGTGTGCTTTGCGCCACGCGGCAGTTTGCCAAATGACGGCAAGATCATCGACGATGTGCGCGATTACAGTTGAGATGAAGAAGCGTGTGGCGTAAATCCAACTCTTCCTAGGGCGGGCGGCGGAATGGCGGGATAATTGAGCCATTCTTGACCTGCCTCAGAAACATCATGCAAGACTTTCACCACGATCGCGCACGCGCGCTTCTGAAGAACGCCGAAGAACTTTTCGACAAAGAATCGGTACAGGCTGCGGTCAGCCGCATGGCCGATTCGCTGAACGACCGTTTCGGCGATCCATCCAAGCAGGAATTTCCACTGGTGCTGGGCGTCATGGGTGGCGCCGTGGTCTTTACCGGCAATATCCTGCCGCAGCTCACCTTCCCGCTCGAATTCGATTACATCCACGTCAGCCGTTACGGCGACGAGGACCAGGGCGGCAAGGTGGTCTGGAAGGTCGTTCCGCGCCCGACCGTGTCCGGCCGCACGGTGATCGTGCTGGACGACATCCTGGACGAGGGCGAAACCCTGGCCCACGTCAAGGAACGCCTGCTGGAGATGGGCGCCAAGGAAGTCATCATCGCGGTCTTCTGCGACAAGGATATCGGCAAGAGCAAGCCGGTGAAAGCCGACCTGGTCGGCATCACGATCCCGAACCGTTTCGTGGTCGGCTTCGGCATGGATGCCTACGGCTACTGGCGCAACCTGCCGGGCCTGTGGGCGCTCAACCCGGACGACCTCAGTACCCGCTGATCACAACTTGAGCCGGGCGCGGGCGGCGTTGTATTCTGCCTTCAGGCGCTCGACCAGTTCCGCCGTAGTGGGGACATCGTGCATCAAGCCGACGCCCTGCCCCGCGCCCCAGATATCGCGCCAGGCCTTGGCGCTGCCGCTGCCGAAGCTCATCTTCGATTTGTCCGATTCAGGCAGGTTCTCCGGGTCGAGGCCGGCGGCTTCGATGGACTTCTTCAGGTAGTTGCCGTGCACGCCCGTGAACAGGTTAGTGTAGACCACGTCGGCTGCCGACGATTCGATGATCGCCTCGCGATATCCTTCGGTGACATTGGATTCCTGCGTGGCCAGGAAGCGCGAGCCGATGTAGGCGAAGTCGGCTCCCATCGCTTGCGCGGCCAAGATTGCGTCGCCGGTGGCGATCGAGCCTGACAGCGCCAGCGGTCCATCAAAGAAGCGCCGCACCTCGCCCACCAGCGCGAAAGGCGACAGCGTGCCGGCATGGCCTCCCGCGCCGCTGGCGACCAGGATAAGACCATCCACACCGGCTTCGAGCGCCTTCTGCGCGTGGCGGATATTGATCACGTCATGCAGCACGATACCGCCGTAGCTGTGGATAGCGTCCAACATTTCCACAGGCGGCGCGCGCAGCGAGGAAATGATGATCGGCACTTTGTGGCGCACGCAGACTTCCACATCGTGCTCCAGGCGTTCGTTGGATTGGTGGACGATCTGGTTCACCGCGATCGGCCCGACGCGTACGCCGGGATTCTGAGCCTGGTCGTCGGCCAGCTCTTTCTGCAGGTCGGTCAGCCAGGTATCGAGCAATTCCTTCGGCCGCGCGTTCAGCGCGGGGAAGGAGCCGACGATTCCAGCCTTGCACTGCGCGGCCACCAGGGCTGGTCCGCTGGCGATGAACATCGGGGAAGCGATGACGGGTAGCGTCAGGTTCTGCAGCACTGATGGAATGGTCATGGCGCTGGCCTCAGAAATTTTGCATGCCGCCTACTGTACCCTCTTTCGGATAGGTGATGTTGTAGCCGACATTGATCTTCATGGTCTCGTTCGGCGCCAGCGTCTTTTCCCAGCCTACGACGCCCTGGCGCTGCTCCCACGCTGCAATGCCAGGCTGCGGCGAGAAGGTTTGTTTGACCTTGATCTCATCGGAAGCGCTGACCGGCGTCGATTCCAGCACCAGCAATTCCACCGGCGTTTTGTGGAAGCTGCTGATGGTGAACACGTCGGCTACCTGGTGCTCGCCGCGCTGGGACAGGAAGCCACGGCTGCCGGACTGCTGGTCGGCGCGATCGACCGTCACGCGCACCATTTCATCACGGCCGAAGGACAGCGCCAGCTTGTCCGAGGCTTGGGTGTTCCAGTTGGTGGCGCCAACATAGGCGCCGTCACGGAACAGTTGGATATTCCCGCTCAGCCAAACGCCGGATGGACGCTCGGCTTCGGCGGTAATGACGGCGAATTTCTCCTGGCGCGGCACGACGCGCACGCGCTGCTTGGCGGCGATCTTCGTGGTCGACAGCGGCAATGTGATCTCGCGGCCGTCGGAGGCCAGGTTGACGCGGTTCGGCACGGCGAATTCCGTATCGAAGGAGCCCTGCGTTTCAAGCACAGGCGGGATGAAGTTATCCTGCACCCGGCTTCCCGTCAGGTAGGCCGTAACGGGCGCCGGCGGCGCAGCCATCGGCACCGCTTTGAGCTCCGGAGCCTCCGCGAGACTGTATTGCTGCGGTGGGCGCGGTGGGTAATACGTCAAACGATGCGGCACAGGCTCCGGCGCCTGCGGCGAAAGGCGCGGCTGTCCGGTGGACAGATGCATTTCCACGCCGCTCCAATCCTCGCCGGACTTTTGCGCCACCACAGCCATACGTTCCAGTTCGATGGTAGATGTCGCGGAATTCAGCGTGGCGCGATAGACCGGCTTCCAGCCCGCGCGGTTGACCTGGTAGGACAGTTTGATGCTGCCAGCCTGCTGCGCCGCGACGGCAATGGTGATGCTGCGCTGGTCGCGCGCACCGCTGCGTGCCTTTTCCAGTTCGCGCTGCGCGGCCTTGATTTTCTTGTCCAATTCGCGAATCTGCACCTGCGTGCGCTGGATCTGCGCCAGCGCCTCGCGGCCGCTGCGCTTGATGGTGTCGACTGCAGCACCAAGCGATTTGCCGTCCACCGTTGTTTGCGAGTTCTCGCCGCCATTCAGCTTGGACAGGTAATTCTTCACCAGCGCAGACGATTCGACTTCCACGTTCAGCTGATCGCGGCTGTCTTCCAGCGCTTGCAGCTTGGCTTCCAGCTCCGCTTCACGCGGGCTGGCCGCTTCCGCCTGTCCCACGTCGCGCGTCACGATCTCGCCAACCTGCACGCCAGCCGGGGCCTGGATACGCAAAGTCTGCGCATCGAAATTCGCCGGCAGGCCCGAGATTTCCAGCTCCCGCATGCCGGGCGTGACCTGGGCGCTGCGCTCAACGGTCGCGATACCGGAATACAGCGTCACGCGCGTGATCGGTGCATTGCTGGCGCAGGCAAATCCCTGCAGGGAAAGGCAAAGGGTTACGGCGGTGGCGATACGCGTTGGCTTCATGAATGCTCGCAGGCAATAGAAAACCTGATCTTGCAGTACCAACAAAACATTGTCAATTTTGGAACTTCAGCCGTCGTTGAGCAGGATGTCGTTCTCAACGCGTGCACTGCAGGCGCGCACCAGCTGCTTGATGGCCCAGGCGGCCAGCTGGTTGGAATCCATGCCGAAGTACTTGCGGCCAATAATTTCCATCAGCGGAATCGAGGCCAGAAGGGGGCCAACGTCGGCCACAGGCATGCTCTGGCGCTCCAGCAGCAGGAATTTCAGCAGCACTTTCACCGCATATTCGGCGTTGCGCTTGGGGTCCGCCGACAGGAAGTCCAGGCGGCGGCGTGCACGCGTCAGGGCCGCCTCGACGTCCTCGAACACAGCGCCGTGACCCGGGATGACGGTTTTCACGTCCAGGCCCGCGATCAGGTCCAGCGTGGCGCCGGCCTCCTCGAAACCGCCGTCATCTTCCAGTTCGGGGAAGATCACGCCGAAGCCGTTCTGCCAGAGCGCGTCGGCCGAAACGAGCACTTTTTCCGAGGGGCAGTAGTAGATCACCGAGTGCGAATGGTGGCCCGGCGCACCAAGCACTTGCCATTCCAGGTCGCCCATGAGCAGTGCTTGTCCCGGCGTCACTACGCCGTCGATGCTGAAGCGGTCGCATTGCTGGCCGGTGGCCTTGAAGCTGAGCGCGCTTTCGTCCCAATGGCGCACCTTGTCCGCTTCCGCCTCCGGAATGAAGGTATCGCAACCAAAGTGCGATTGCAGCACGGCATTGCCGCCGCAATGGTCGGAATGCAGGTGGGTGTTGTACAGGCGCTCCAGGCGGCGGCCATGCAGGGCGTGGCGCACCAGCTCCAGCGTCTGCTGTTTATGCGTGACATAGCCGCTGTCGATCATCGCCACGTCGTGGCGGCCGAACAGCAGCACATTATTGGACGAGAGCCAGCCGCGTTCGAAAACGTGGATGGATGGGTGTAGCTTCATTGCTTCAGTCAAAGTCGATCAGTTGCTCGCGGCGGCGCAGCTCAGCCCACACGGCGCGCTTGTAGGCGTCGTCGGCACGCGACCAGGCGACGATTTCGTCGATGGTGCGCAGGCAACCTTCACAAAAACCCGTGTCGGGGTTCATTTTGCACAGGCTGATGCATGGGGAAGGCACGGGCGTCGCCAGTTCCGGCGCGCCTGGCGGCAGTTCAGTACTCATGGCCGACATTTTACCGCAGTGCCGCAAAAATGCCCGGAATGGCCATATACTGATGGGGCACCAGAAAAAAAGGAGTGGCGAGGAGACAACCCGACCAACCAGCCTCCGAGGTGCATATGAAGCTCGATCGCCATTGGTTTTCCCGCGCCCTGGGACAGCTTGCGCGCAGCCGCCTGGGCCGCTCCGCCCCGGGCCAGCCGCAATTCATCAGCGGTAAGTTCGATTGCCGCGCCGGCAGCCGTCATTACAAGCTTTACGTGCCATCCTGCTACGAAGGCCAACCCATGCCATTGCTGGTCATGCTGCACGGCTGCCTGCAGGATCCCGACGACTTCGCCGCCGGCACGCAGATGAATGCAGTAGCCGAGGAACGCGGCTGCCTGGTGCTCTATCCGGCGCAAACGCCTGATGCCAACCATACCCGCTGCTGGAACTGGTTCAGCGCCCTCGACCAGGAGCGCGGCCAGGGCGAGCCGGCCATCATTGTCGCCATGACGCGCGACGTGATGGCGCGCTATCCCGTACGGCAAAGCGAGGTTTACATCGCAGGCTTGTCGGCCGGCGGCGCCATGGCAGTCATTGTCGGGACCCTGTATCCGGACCTGTTTGCGGCGGTTGGCGTGCATTCCGGCCTGCCTTTCGCCGCGGCGCGCGACTTGCCGTCCGCGCTGCTGGCCATGCGCGTCGGCGCCGCACGGGCGCAAGCGGCCCTGACAGCCGGCCAGCCTGTGATCGTATTCCATGGCGACCAGGATCGCACCGTCCATCCCGCGAATGGCGAAGCGGTGCTGGCGCAGGGCTTGCGCAGCCACCCTCTGGGGGAACAGGCCAACCCGGCCACCCTGGCGGGCCAGGTCCCCGACGGCCACGCGTTCACGCTGAAGGCGCACTGGCTGGAGGATGGCTCACCGCTGGGCGAGCATTGGGTGATCCACGGCGCGGGACATGCCTGGTCCGGGGGCAGCACGGCAGGCAGCTATACCGATCCGCGCGGTCCGGACGCCAGCCGCGAGATGATGCGCTTCTTCAGCGCCGCGAAAAATGCAGTTTCATCGCCAGCACGCACAGGGCCAGCACCAGGGTGATGCCGTTGGCGATGATCACCGGCCAGGCCCTGGTCTGCAGGCCATACACCAGCCAAAGCAGGACGCCAAAGCTGAAAATCAGGTACATGCCGGTGGAAATGCCGTCGGCATGGCGCTGGCGCCAGACCAGCAGGACTTGTGGAACGAAGGCGAAAGTCGTGCAGAACGCGGCGATAAAGCCGAGCAGTGTAGGGTCGAAAAGGTCGAACGGCATCAGGGGGCTTTCAGGGCGGCGATATGGGCGCGCAGGCATGCCGGGCACCAGCAGCCGGCTTCCCCGGCCCCGGGAACGGGAACCGACGGCGGCTCGAAAGTGCACCAGCAAGGCGTCTCGCCGGGGGCGCCGGTCGGCTTCTGGCCGGGCGGTGCATCGGCCATTGCGCAGTGGAACTCGGCGCCGCAACGCTCACAGGTACTCATATCTTCATTGCAATCATGCTTGGGAACAGGGCCAGCCTAGCGGATCAAACCGGGAATTACAACCCGATTGGCCCTATAATGCGCAGCATTGACCTTCAATCTAATTTTCTGGAACCGCCATGACCAATCTGCCTCCCCACGACCCGGATATGTCCGCTGACCTGAGCGGGGTTACCCCCCAAGTCAAGGCACAGATCCTGGCCGAGGCACTGCCGTACATCCGCAATTACCACGGCAAAACCATCGTCATCAAATACGGTGGCAATGCCATGACCGAAGAGCGCCTGAAGCACGGCTTCGCGCGCGACCTGATCCTGCTGAAACTGGTGGGCATGAACCCGGTCGTGGTGCACGGCGGCGGTCCGCAGATCGACAATGCGCTGAAGAAGATCGGCAAGCAGGGCACCTTCGTGCAGGGCATGCGTATCACCGACGAAGAAACCATGGAAGTCGTGGAGTGGGTGCTGGGCGGCGAGGTGCAGCAGGACATCGTGATGCTGATCAACCACTACGGCGGCCAGGCCGTGGGCCTGACCGGCAAGGACGGTGGCCTGATCCGCGCCAAGAAAATGGCGATGCCGGACAAGGAAAAACCAGGCGAATTCCTGGATATCGGTTTCGTCGGCGAGATCGAGGCAATTAACCCAGCCGTGGTGAAAGCCCTGCAGGATGATGCATTTATCCCAATTATTTCCCCGATCGGCTTCGGTAAAGATGGCCAGGCTTACAACATCAACGCCGACGTTGTAGCGGGCAAGATCGCCGAGATCCTGAAAGCTGAAAAGCTGATCATGATGACCAACATCGCCGGCGTGCAGGACAAGAGCGGCAAGCTGGTCACCGACCTGTCGGCGCGCGAAATCGACGAGATGTTCGCCGACGGCACCATCTCCGGCGGCATGCTGCCAAAGATCTCCTCCGCACTGGACGCCGCCAAGTCGGGCGTGAACACCGTGCACATCATCGACGGGCGAATTGAACACAGCCTGTTGCTGGAAGTCTTGACCGAACAGGCTTTTGGCACTATGATCCGGTCTCACTAAAATTTTTGGCGGTTTTCAACAGCCGCCAAAAACGTGAATGCCCTTGTAGCTCAGTGGTAGAGCACTCCCTTGGTAAGGGAGAGGCCACGTGTTCAATCCACGTCAAGGGCACCATTCTCCTCAGTAGATCCGCTCTACTTTCACGCCACGCTGGCGCAGCAGGTCCGCCACATTCCCCGATCCGACCAGATGCAGAGTGCCGATAGCGGCAAAGCTGTGCTGTTCTTTTTTCATCATTTCCACAATGCCGTCGGCCAGGATCGGATTGCGCTCGTTGAGCAGCACCTGCTTCATGAATTTGCCGGAGAAGGTCTTGTCTTCGTCCACTTCGCGCGCCAGGGCGTCGAATTTGGCGGCATCGGCCGAGGCCCAGGCGTCGATCAGGTCACGCGGCTGTACGCCTTGCTTGCTGTCTTCGAAGGTGTCCAGGCTGTCCTCCAGGAAGCGCGCCTGCTCCTGGGGCGTCATGTGACCGAACAGCGCGGCCTGGGCGGCGACCGATTCCAGTTCCACTACACGCATCTTGCGGCCGTGCGCCGTGCGCGCCAGCTGCAGGTCGACGCCCAGCTCCGGCCGGTAGCCCAGGTTGCGGTATTCGCCGATGGTGATCATCATCACGATCAGCCAGGGCTTCATCAGCGCCACCATTTCCGCGGAGATGCCGTGCTTCTTCAGCATGTTTTCCAGCCGCGGGCGGTATTCGGGACGGATGTCGGCCATGGCGCTGCCGGTGCCGGGCGCATACAGGCCGTATTCGCGCATGACGCCCATCGAGCGGGCCGGGTCGGCGGCTGGATCGACTTCCAGCGCGATTGCGGTGGCTTCCTCGAAAGCCTTGGTCACACGGGGCTCGAGCGGATAAAAGTCCGGCGTGCCGACGTGGATGGTGCCGAACAGCCAGGAGGTATGGCCCGCGTATTCCAGCTTGTACAGGGCGCCGCGCACCGGCGCCTCTGCTTTCGCCGCAGTGTTTGCAGGTGCTGCGGCGGGCTGCGCCGCCTCGGCGCCTAGGCTCGCTCCAAGCAGCAGGCAAAACATCACTATAATCGTGCGTCGCATAGTCTCTCCAAGTAGAACGTGAATATTAAACCTTTGGCACCGGTCTGGCTGTTTGACCTGGATAACACGCTGCACAACGCCTCGCATGCCATCTTCCCCGCCATGGTGCTGAAGATGAACGCCTACATGGCGCGCGTGCTGGGCGATGGCGTGACGCCCGCCAGTGCCGAGGAAATCAGCGCCACGCGCGCCCGCTACTGGAAGCGCTATGGCGCCACGTTGCTTGGACTGGTGCGGCATCATGGCGTGGATGCGGCGCACTTTCTGCGCGAGACGCACGACCTGCCCGAACTGGAAGCGATGATCCGCCATGAGCGCGGCCTGGGACAGCTGCTGCGCCGCCTGCCCGGCCGCAAGATCTTGCTGACCAATGCACCGCGCGAGTACGCGCGCAAAGTGGTCGGGCATATGGGCATTGGCCGCCATTTCGACGGCCAGGTCACGATCGAATCGATGTGGGTGCATCGCAGGTTGCGGCCCAAGCCATCGCGTGTAATGCTGCGGCGGTTGATGCGCCGAGAGGGTATGGACCCGCGCCGGTGTATCCTTGTCGAAGACACGCTGGAAAACCTGCGTTCCGCGCATGCGCTGGGCATGCGTACGGTGTGGGTGACGCAATATCTGCCTAATCCGGGGAAAAAACCGGCATGGCTCGATGTCAAAGTAAAATCTGTCAAGAAACTAAAATAAACAGGTCCAAAACTCATGGCAAGTACACCGCCCGGACAGCGCAAGCTGCAAATCCTCCAGGCACTGGCTGAAATGCTGGAGCATCCCAAAGGGGAAAAGATCACCACCGCTGCGCTGGCGCGCAAGCTGGATGTCTCCGAGGCGGCGCTGTACCGCCATTTCGCCAGCAAGGCCCAGATGTTCGAGGGCCTGATTGAATTCATCGAGTCCACCGTGTTCGGCCTGATCAACCAGATCGCCGACAAGCAGGCGGACGGCATGGCGCAGGCGCGCGACATCCTGGGCATGCTGCTGCATTTCGCCAGCAGCAACCCGGGCATGACCCGTGTGCTGATCGGCGATGCGCTGGTCAACGAAGACGAGCGCCTGCAGCAGCGCATGAACCAGTTCTACGACCGCGTGGAGCTGGCACTGAAACAGGCGCTGCGTGCCGCAGCGGCCGAAGGCCAGGCCCACGAGGCTGACGTCGCCGCCCGCGCCGGGCTGCTGGTCAGCTTCGTTCTCGGTCGCTGGCACCGATACGCCAAGAGCGGCTTCAAGTCGAATCCTTCGCAGGACGCCGCCGTACAGATTGCATTGCTGCTGAATTGAACTGCTTGACCTTTGCTTTGCTGGATGACGCGAGCGTCGATCCAGCCACCGGCGCTGGCCGTACTTCCCGCCTCTACACAGGCCATCACGCTACCCTCGCCTGCAGCAATTACGCTGATTGGCCGACGCTGCTGGAAGGGATGGAGCAGGCGCTCGCCCGCGGGCTGCATGCAGTGCCAGTCCTCAGCTATGAATTGGGCCACCACATTGTTGGCGTGCCTCCGCGCGCTGCCGGCGACGCGCCGCTGGCCCAGGTGCTGCTGTTCGAACGCTGCGAGGAGCTATCGCAGGAGGACGTCGCGGCATGGCTCGCCGCGCAAGCCGCAGATGACGCCGCGCGGAACCCGTCTGGCGCTTGCGCCGCCGGTGTGGCCGGCATCCGCGCCAGCGTCACCGAGGCGCAATTTATGGATGCGATCCAGCGCATCCGCGACTACATTGCCGCCGGCGACACTTACCAGGTCAACTACACCTACCGCCTGCATTTCGACGCCTTCGGCTCACCGTTCGCGCTCTACCAGCGACTGCGCGCGCGCCAGCCCGTGCCCTATGGCGCGCTGATCGGCTTTGACGATGGCCGCGCCGTGCTGTCCCTGTCGCCCGAGCTGTTCGTGCGCAAAGACGGGAATATTTTGACCGCGCGCCCAATGAAGGGAACCGCACCGGCGGCCGGTGACGAAGCCGAAAACGCGCGCCGCTCCGCCGCGCTGGCGGCGGACCCGAAAAACCGCGCCGAAAACCTGATGATCGTCGACCTGCTGCGCAACGACATCGGCCGCGTCGCCGCCACCGGCAGCGTGGAAGTACCCAAGCTGTTTGAAGTCACGCGATACAGCAGCGTGCTGCAGATGACCTCCACAGTACAAGCCCGCCTGCGCCAAGGGGCCACGCTGCAGGAGATGTTCGCGGCCCTTTACCCCTGCGGCTCCATCACCGGCGCCCCCAAGAAGCGCACCATGGAAATCATCGCCGAGCTGGAAGCCGAGCCACGCGGCATCTACACCGGCGCCATCGGCTGGTTCGCCCCTGAAGGCGATTTCTGCCTGAACGTCCCTATCCGCACGCTCACGCTGCAAGCCCCGCAACACGGCGTGCGCAAGGGCGTCATGGGCGTCGGCGCAGGCATCGTCTTCGACAGCGAAGCGCACGACGAATTCGCCGAATGCCAGCTGAAGGCCCGCTTCCTGACCGGCTTGTCGAACGACTTCGAACTGTTCGAGACCATGTACGCCACGCGCGAAGCCGGCCCGCGCCATCTCGAGCGCCACCTGAAGCGGCTCGAATCTTCGGCGCGCTATTTCGGCTTTGCCTGGGATGAAGCGGCCGCCCGCGCCTACCTCACCCTGGCTTGCCAGGCACTGCCCGCCGGCCAGCCGCACCGTTTGCGCCTCGCGATGAACAGCGCCGGCGCCTTCGCCGTGCAGACGGGTGCACTGACGCCGCTGCAGGAACCCGTGCAGGTGCAGCTCGCCGACGAATCCACCGACAGCGGCGACCTGTTCCTGCGCCACAAATCCACCATCCGCGAGCGTTACGACGCTGCGTGGAAAGCCGCCGACGCACAAGGCGCTTTCGACAAGCTGTTTTTCAATGAACGGGGCGAACTGACCGAAGGTGGCCGCAGCAATGTCTTCATTCGCAAAGACGGCCTGTGGATAACGCCGCCTTTATCTACAGGCATTTTGCCGGGCGTGATGCGTGCCGTGATCCTCGATGCCTGGGGCGCCCACGAGCGCATCATCACGCGCGAGATGCTGCTCGCCGCAGAGGAAATCGTGGTGTGCAATTCCCTGCGCGGCGCGGTGCGTGCGGTACTACAGGTCGATTAGCATCTCAAAGCCGCCGTAGATCAGGCGCTTGCCATCGAAAGGCATCCTGGCGGGGTCCATCATGTCTTTCATGCGCGGGTCAGACATGACCTTCTCGTTACAGGAGTCGCGCACTTCCTTCGAGGGATAGATAATCCACGAGAACACAACCACTTCGCCGTCCTCCAGCTTGACCGCCTGCGGGAAGGACGTGTGGACGCCGACTTTCACATCATCAGCAACGCATTCGCGGTACTGAATGGCGCCATACTCGCGCCACACCTTGGCGCACTGGCGCGACATTTCCAGGTATGCATCCATGTTCTTGCTGGGAACCGGCAAGATGAATCCATCAACATAAGGCATGGCAACCTCCAGTTGGAAAAGGAGCTACCAGCTTATGCCGCACGATTGGCGGTGACAAGGAAAGCGCGGCGATACGCGCCCGGCGTGGTTGCGGCAACGCGCCTGAAATGATGGCGCAGCGATTCTTCAGAGCCGAATCCGGCCCGCTCAGCCACCTGGGCCAGAGCAATATCGGGCGACTCCAGCAAATCCTTGGCGATGGCCACGCGCTCGCGCACCAGCCATTCGACCGGCCCCATGCCGGTAGCATCCTGGAATTGGCGCTGCAGCGTGCGCGGGCTCATGGCCGCGCGTTCGGCCATGCTGGCCACGGTGTGCGGCTCGGCCGGGTGGCTGCGCAGCCAGTCCATCAGGCGCGAAAGCCGGCCCTGCTCATCATGCGCCATGGGGCGCGGCAGGAATTGCGCCTGGCCGCCTTCGCGGTGCGGCGCGACCACCAGCCGCTGCGCCACCATATTGCCCACCCGCGCGCCGTAATCACGCCGCACCAGGTGCAGCAGCATATCCAGCCCTGCAGCCGAACCTGCAGAGGTAATCACCTGGCCTTCGTCGACATACAAGTCGTCCGCCAGCACCTGCACCCGCGGATAGCGCCGCTGCAAGCGTTCGACATAGCGCCAGTGGGTCGTCGCGCGCAGGCCATCCAGGATTCCCGCCGCGGCCAGGATGAAGACGCCGGAGCAGATGGTGCACAGGCGGGCGCCACGCGCGTGGGCGGCGCGGATCTGCGCCAGCAGGGCTGCCGGCGGCTCTTCGTCGGCATCGCGCCAGCCGGGGATGACGATGGTATCCGCCCGCTCAAGCAGCGACGGATCGTAAGGCGCCTGCACCATGATGCCGCCCGCCGCGCGGATCGGACCTGGTTCAACGGCGCAGACGGCGAAGTCGTACCAGTCCACGCCCAGTTCCGGGCGCTCCAGGGCAAACAATTCGACGGTGCAGCCGAATTCGAAAGTGCACAGGCCGTCGTAGGTCAGCGCCACGACCAGATGTTTTTTCGCGCTCATGGCGTAATCTTAACGCATTATGGCATTCGCGCCACTGCCGGGCTTTCGGTTGCAGGCCGAAAATGGAGCCACTTTCAACCGCTACAGGAGAATTGAGATGCCATCCATCGTCACCGAAGTCGCCGCCGCCCAGAGCGCCGAAGCCCTCGCCCATTTCGACGCTTCGCTGCGTTTTGAAACGGATTGCTGGGATGTCCACAGCGTGATGGGCACGGCCCAGCAGGATTTCGTACTGCTGGACGTGCGGGGAACGGAGAAATACGCAGCCGGCCACGTGCCAGGCGCGGTGGACCTGGCGCACCGCAAGATTATCGGCTCCAAACTCGAGGAATACCCGATGGATACCCTGTTCGTCACTTATTGCGCCGGCCCGCACTGCAACGGCGCGGCGCGCGCGGCGATCCGCCTGGCGAAACTGGGCCGGCCGGTAAAAATCATGACCGGCGGGATCACCGGCTGGCTGGACGAGGGTTTTGACCTCGCCCGGGCGTGATCAGCCGCCGAGGGCCTTCTCGAGCGCGTCAACCATGACCTTGTCATCCGGTTTGACCTTGCTCGGGAAGCTCTCAACTACATTGCCCTTGCGGTCGATCAGGTATTTGTGGAAGTTCCAGGCCGGCGCCTTGCCGGTCGCCTTGATCAGCCTTGCATAGAACGGGTTCGGTGCATCGCCCGACACCACCGACTTGGCGAACATCGGGAATTTCACCCCATAGGTGTTGTAGCAGAGGTCAGCGATCTCCTTACTGCTGCCCGGCTCCTGCTTGCCGAAATCATTCGAGGGGAAACCCAGCACGACCAATCCCTTTCCGGAATATTTCGCATACACTTCTTCCAGTCCTTTGTACTGCGGGGTATAGCCGCAATAGCTTGCCGTGTTGACGACCAGGATCACCTTGCCGGCGTATTGGCACAGGTCCTGCGGTGCATCGTCCTGCAGGCGGTTGAAGGACTGTTTCAGGATGGCGGGGCAGTTGGCAGCCGGCGCGTTGGCGGCGGCTGCAGCTGCAGGTTGCGCGGCGGGTGCCTGTGCGAAGGCAGCGGCAGCGCTCAGGCTCAGCGCAGTCAGCGCTGCAAACTTGGTGAGGATAGATGGCATGGGTAGTCTCTTCCGTAACATTCGGTTTTCTGATTGTATGACAATTGCAGGCTGCACGTTGGCCCTGGCCGCCACGGCGCAAGCCACGGCGGCAGCTGCACCACCGCCGCTGCCGGCGATGAAAACGCAGCAGGTATCGATCTCCGGCTTGTCGTCGGGCGCCTTCATGGCGGTGCAGTACGAGGTGGCGTATTCCCGCAGCCTGGTTGGCGCGGGAATCATCGCCGGCGGCAGCTATTACTGCGCACAGGGCAATATGATGGCGGCCATCGGCAGCTGCAAAGGCGCCGATGTCGCCGAACTGGCAGCGCTGACGCGCAAGCGCGCTGAAGCCGGCCAGGTAGACCCGGTCTCCGGACTGGCCACGCATCGCGTGTGGATGTTCTCCGGGACCCTCGACAAACTGGTACCACCGGCTTCGATGGCCGACCTGGCGAAATACTACGCGGCCTTCATTCCCGCCTCCCAGGTCGAATTCAAGAGCGACCTGGCCGCCGGCCACGCCATGCCGACCGACGGCTTCGGCAACAAGTGCGACGCGCTGGCCACGCCATTCATCAGCAATTGCGGTTTCGACGCGGCAGGCAGCCTGCTGCAGTGGATTTACGGCCCCCTGAAGGCGCGCGGCGACAACGCGGCCCCTGCCGGCAAGCTGCAGGAATTCGACCAGTCCGAATTCCTGCCCTCCCCCACCTCGCACGGCATGGCGAGCACCGGCTATGTCTACATTCCGCCGGGCTGCGAGAAAGGCGGCGCCGGCTGCAAGCTGCATATCGCACTGCACGGCTGCATGCAGGATATCGGCAACCTCAAAGATACCTATGCGCTGCACGCCGGTTACAACGCCTGGGCCGATACGAACCGCATCGTGGTGCTCTATCCGCAAGCTGCAGCGCTGTCGCCCATGCCTAATCCAAAAGCATGCTGGGACTGGTGGGGTTATGACGATCCGGATTATTCGGTGCAGAACGGCCGCCAGCTGCGGGCCATCAAGCGGATGGCTGACCGCCTGACGGGAGCGTAACCCGGAAGCAGGCGCCGTGCTCACCATTCGGCAGGCATTCGACCTCGCCGCCGTGGCGGCGGGCGATCTGGCGTACCAGCGAGAGGCCAAGGCCGACACTGCCGGCTTTCTCCGAAGCGCCTGGCAGGCGGTAGAACGGCTCGAAGATCCGTTCGCGCTCCGCCGCCGGCACGCCAGGTCCCCGGTCGCAGACCTCGAGCAAGGTGCCTCCGGACGTGCTGGCCAGGACCACGCTGACGTCCGCATCGCCGCCGTGGCGCCGCGCATTCTCCAGCAGGTTGCGCACCATGCGGCGCAGCAGCGTAGCGTCCCCCTGCAGCGTCTGGGCCACGCCGTCGAGAACGGCGCCGGCGCGCGCGCATTCCTCGGCGACGATGCCGGTGAAATCAACGTCTTCCCGCATGGCGCCTTCCAGCGGCACCGCGTCCAGGCGGCTGGCCAGCAGCACTTCGTCGATCAATTGGTCCAGTTCCGAGATATTGCGCGCCAGTTCCTGGCGAATCGCCGGGCCGGCTGTATCCTGCAGCAGCTCCACGGCCATGCGGATGCGTGCCAACGGCGAGCGCAGTTCGTGCGAGGCATTGGCCAGCAGCGACTTTTGCGCGCCTACCAGCGCCTCAATGCGCGCCGCTGAATCATTGAAACTGGCCGCAAGCTGCGCCACCTCATCCCTGCCCTGGACCTGCACGCGCGCTGACAAGTCGCCGCGGCCCCAGGCTTGCACGCTGGACTGCAGGTTCTCGAGCCTGCGGGTGATGCGCCGTACGACGGGATAAGCGCCGGCCGCAATCACGACCGCAATCATCACCAGTAAAACAATCACCGCCATGGAAGCATTGCGCGGCATATGCCTCGGCGGCGCGATCCAGAAGTGCAGATAGCCGAACAGCAGCACCGACAGTACGATGCAGGCCAGCAGCGTGGCGTAGATGCGCGCGTACATGCGGGAGCCGAAATTAAGCATCCTGCACCTTCGCAAAGACATACCCAGCACCGCGCACCGTGATGATGCGGCGCGGCGACTTGGGATCGTCTTCGATAATTGCGCGAAGGCGGCCCACATGCACGTCGATCGAGCGGTCGAAGGGCTCCAAGGTGCCGCCGTTGAGGGCTTCCAGCAGTTGTTCGCGCGACAGCACGCGGCCGGCGCGCTGGGCGAAGGCCATCAGCAGGTCGAACTGGTAGGCGGTCATCGGCCGCTCGGCGCCGTCCACGCGCACGACGCGCGCGCCGGGATTGATTTCGAGCCGGCCGAAGTGCAGCGCCGGCTCGGCGGCCGCCGCGCTGCCTGCATCGGCCAGCGTTGGGCGGCGCAGGAGGGCCCGCAGGCGGGCCAGCAGTTCGCGCGGCTCGAAAGGCTTGGGCAAGTAGTCATCGGCCCCCAGTTCCAGGCCGATGACGCGGTCAAGCGGATCCCCCTTGGCCGTCAGCATCAGCACCGGAAGGCTGCGCAGGGGCTGCGGCATCGCACGCAGGCGGCGGCAGACTTCCAGGCCATCGACGTCGGGCAGCATCAGGTCCAGGATCAGCGCGGCATAGTTTCCCGGCGCAGCCTGTGCCAGCCTATCCAGCCCGGCCTGCGCGGTGCCGGCATGCTCCACGCGCAGGCCATTCTGGGCCAGGTAGGTTTCGACCATCGCCGCCAGACGCTGGTCGTCGTCGATGATGAGGATAAGGGGTTTGGACATGGCCAAGACTATAACTTAATGGCTCCCCATATGGCTTCCCATGTGGCTTGCCGCCATCATATGCAGCGCGCCGTTGAACTTGGCGCGCTGCTCCGGCGTCAGGACCTCGGCAGCATCCATCGCGGCAGCCATCACGCGGCGCGACACCTGGTCCATTTTCTTCATATGGTCAGCGCGCAGGCTTTCCAGTGCGGCGCGGTCGATCGACGGTTGCGCCAGCAGCTTGGTCATGGCCTCATGCCCTTCCTGCAATTGCTGGTGGAGCGGCTTGACGTCGTTAAAGCAGGCCTTGGCGATTTCCGCCACGCGCGATTTCTGGGCGGCTGTGCCATCGGGCAGGATGTGCTCCACCATCATTTCAATGTGCTTGTCCGCTTGGGCGGCATCCATCGTCCATGGGCTATGGCCGTGCCCATGCGGTTCGTGGCCGGAGCCGGCGGCAAACGCGCTGCCTCCCAGGGCGGCGACAGCCACAGCGATTGCGATCCAGGTCTTCTTCATGACATCTCCTTTCGGTTGGTTGGTATGACCACTGTAGGGAGCAGGCATGTCGCTTCTATGCGCGCTGCGTAAAGTTTTGTAAATCTGCGACAAATGTAAGGGTTTGTAATGACCGTCAACATACTGCTGAGTGAACCCGTTTTTTGCTCAGTGACACAGGAAACAGTGCGCTACAAAAGATCAACTAACCGTGAGGATTTAAAAATGAAAAAAGTCATCGCAACCATGATCGTCGGTCTGTTCGCAAGCGCCGCATTCGCACAACAAACTCCTGCCCCGGCTGCACCAGCTGTCCCGGAAGTAAAGGCTGAAGTCAAAGCTGAAGTTAAAGCTGAAGTCAAACAAGAAGTGAAGCAGGAAGCGCAGAAGCCTGCCTCGGAAAAGAAGTAATCACTAATTAGCTAAACGATTTATACACTTTTACTGAAGGACACACACATCATGAAAAAAACCATCGCTACCCTGATCGCCGGCCTGTTCGCTACCGCTGCATTCGCTACCACCCCAGCCGCACCTGTGACCACGCCAGCGCCGGCTGCAGCTCCTGCGGCAGCAGCTGCGGCCGCCAGCACCAGCGCCAAGGCTGAAGCCAAGGTAGAAGCGAAAGCTGATGCGAAGGTCGAAAAGAAGACCGAGCACAAAGGCACGCACAAGAAAGTGGAAAAGTCCGCTGAAACCAAAACCGAAGTGAAGGCGAGCCCGGCCCCGACCACGGCCGCGGCGCCTGCACCGGCTCCAGCTGCCAAGTAATCACCGATTTATCACGCAACCGACAACTCTCTAAAAGGACATACATCATGAAAAAGACCATCGCTACCCTGATCGCCGGCCTGTTCGCTACCGCTGCTTTCGCTACCACCCCGGCAGCCCCTGCCACCCCAGCGCCAGCGGCGGCTCCAGCTGCAGCGGCGGCGGCCTCCAGCACCAGCGCCAAGGCTGAAGCCAAGGTAGCAGCGAAAACCGAAGTGAAGGCCGACACCAAGACCGAAGTGAAAGCCGAGCCGAAAGTGGAAAAGAAGGCCGTTCACAAGGTATCGCACAAGAAGGCTGAGAAGCCAGCTGAAACCCAAGCCGCAGCACCTGCACCAGCCGCTGCGCCAGCCACCAAGTAATAGCTTGCTAACCGCGCAGCGCCCGCTGCGCTGCGCGGTATCCCCACCAGGAGGCTTCTTCAAACACAGAGAAGCCGCTCAAATCGGAATGGGCAAACAGCACCGGCCCATCCATCTCCCGTAATGCCTTCAAGCCCACTTCACTGCGGAATCCCGGAACCGGTACCGCCATCGCATGTCCGCGCAGCGTGATGTCGACGCGCTCCACACAACGCTCGAACTGCGCGCCATAGGCCGCTTTCAAGTCGATGCTGGCCAGCGCCAGCAGCTCGTCGCCGCTCGCCGCCATCATCCATTTGCGCGCCTCGCGCGGATCGCGGTCCGCCAATGCCACATAACTGGTGAAGACAGTTTTTTCTGGCGGCGCAACGCGAATGTCCTGGTGGGTGGACACGACATAGCCCAGGCCTTTTGTGCCATGCACGACGTTATCCCAGGACAGCGGCGCCTCCGGCAGCTCCTGTGGAAAACGCTTGATCAGGAAATTCGCCACCAGCCATGGCGCGTGAATCTGCCTGTGGACATCCGGGATGTTTTCCACAACCCTCGCCGCAACGTGGAGTGGCATCGCCGAGATGACCCGCCGCGCGCGGATGGTGAAAGTGCGCGGTACGCCACGCTCAAGCGCGAAGCAAAGCACTTCCACCCCGCCATTGGCAAGTGTGTGGACTTTCACGGCACTGCCCGCAAGGCGTTTTGGCCGCGCCAGCCGTTCCATGCCGCTGGCAAGCGCCTGCAGACCTTCCGGCCATGTGAGCCAGGCCCCTTGCTCGGCGTTCTCCGCCTCGCCGCCCCGCCCGCAGAAGTAATGCAGGCCCGCCCATGCCGATACGGCTTCAATTCCCGCACCATAATCGTCGCGGCAGCAATAACCGAGGTACCACAGCAAGGAAGGCGACCGGTAGCCGTTCTGCGCGATCCATGCGGCGAAACTCATGCCATCCAGGCGCGCTGCTTCGGCGTCATTGGACGAATGCTCGCTGGGGAAAGTGAACCGGCGCTTGCCGTCCGCCCCCACTGCGCTGCGCAGCCCCTCCACTTGGGCGAAAAAGCGCTTGTGCTCCGCCAGCTCGGCATGCGGCAGGCCCTCGTGCGGAAGAACGCCGTCCTGCCATTTGCCCTCAAACAGCAAGCGCTCTTCCGGGCCGTGCAGGATAAAACGCTCGTCGTAGTAAGGCTTGCGCGCATCCGCGCCGCGCTGAATGACGCCCAGGTCGGCCAGGATTTCACGCACGTGGAAGCATTCCTGCGTCGGCAAAGGCAGGTAATGCGCGCCGGTCGGGAATGCATAGTCGCCAAATCGTCCACCAGCCGCATTGCCATAGGGCTCGGGCCCATCAAGCATCAGGAAGTCGCCGTGCCCTTCCTTGCGCAGCTTCCACGCCGCCGTCAGCGCCGCAATGCCTGAACCGAGGATCAGTACGTCGGTCGACATGGTCTGCGAAGGCGGCGGCAAAGGCTTGCGGTCGCGCAGGAAGTGTCCCTCCTCGCGGCCGGGCGCTGACACGGTCGGCGTGACCTCCTGCCAACGCAAATAGCCCGCCACGCTGGCCGCGGCTGTTGCGCCGCTGGCCGCCGCCCAGAGCAGGAACGAACGGCGCAGCATCAGCGGATCACCCGGCGCCAGTCCTGCTCGAATTCATGCACCAGTGACTGCGTGTTGAGCCGGTTCGGCGCCATCGGCAGAGGCTTCATATCCGGCGGGAAGGTGAACATCTCCTTCGTGGTTTCCGTATTCAGGAAGCGCATCGGCAACTGATACGATTCGGGCGGATGGTAATCCAGCTGGGGCGACGCCATGATGAAGCCCCATTCGCCAAACGAAGGCACGTACAGGTGATACGGCCAGGTACGCATGCCCACGTCGCGCAAGGTCGCATCCACCGTCCAATAAGCGTGCGGCGCGAAGAAAGGCGACGTTGCCTGGATCACGACCAGGCCATTGGCTGCAACATGCTTTTTCAGCATGCCATAGAACGGCACCGAATACAGCTTGCCCAGCGCGAAACTTGAAGGATCGGGAAAATCGACAATCGACGCATCGAACATGTCCGCGTTCTGCTGCAGCCAGATCGCCGCATCGGCGTTCACCACATGCACGCGCTTGTCGTGGAAGGATCCCTTGTTCAGCGCCACCAGCTCGTCGCGCTTTGTGAAGGCAGCAGTCATGGCCGGGTCCAGGTCGACCAGCGTCACGTGTTCCACCTGTGGATAACGCAGGACTTCGCGCAGCGCCAGCCCGTCGCCGCCGCCCAGGATCAGCACTCGCTTGGCCCAAGGCAGGGCCCCCATCACCGGATGCACCAGCGCCTCGTGATACCGGTACTCGTCGCGCGAGGAGAACTGCAGGTTGCCGTTGATGTAAAGGCGCAGGTCATCCTTCCATTTGGTGATGACCAGGCGCTGGTACGGTGTGGTGGTCGAGTACACAATCTCGTCGCCGAACAGGCCATGCTCGCCCCAGCTGGTCAGGCGGTCGGCAGCACCGAAGCCGATCACCAGCGCCAGCATCACGCCACTGGCGCGCAGCAAACGCCCCGTCACGTTCGCAAGCTCTGTGCGAAAAACGACAATTGTCCACAGGGCCACCGCGATATTCAACATCCCGAACAGGAATCCCGTACGTACCAGGCCAAGCTGCGGCGCCAGCACCAGCGGGAACAGCAGCGACACCGCGAGTGCGCCGAGGTAGTCAAAAGTCAGCACCCGGCTCACCAGCTCACTGAACTCCGTCTGGCGCGAATTCAATGCGCGCATCACCAGCGGGATCTCCATGCCGACCAGGGCCCCGACCAGGAAGACCATCACGTACAGCATGGTGCGGAACGGTGCGGAGGCCCAGGCAAACGTCATGAACAGCAAAGCAGCAGATAAGCCGCCGATCAGGCCCACCGCCATTTCGATGTCGACGAAGCGCGCCAGCACCTGCTCGTCCTTCACATACTTCGAAAAATGCGCGCCCACGCCCATGGCGAACAGGTAGCAGCCGATAATGGTGGAGAACTGCAGCACCGAATCGCCCAGGAGGTAGCTGGAAAGGGCACCGGCGATCAATTCATAGGCAAGTCCGCATGACGCGACGACGAAGACTGAAACAATGAGAATCTTTTTGGTCATTTGGGCGCTTATGCTCTAATATGTTTCTCTGTTAGCAAGCTTGTCACTTTAACCGGGGATCGACGTGAACGCCATCCTAAATTATCTGATCCATCTGGCGCTCGCCGCCGTGTTGTTGATCGTTTTCTTCCAGGCCTATACCTGGATGACGCCTTATGACGAAGTCAAACTGATCCGGCAGGGCAACCACGCTGCAGCCTTATCGCTGGGCGGCGCCATGCTGGGCTTTTCGATGACCATTGCATCGAGCCTGCTGCATACCAACGACTGGCAGCAGTTCCTGGGCTGGGCCTTCGGGGCGATGGTGGTGCAAGCGCTTGGCTACGGCGTCACTACGCGCTGCCTGAAAATGGCGCAACACCAGATTGAAGCCGACAACAGCGCCTTTGGCGGCCTGCTCGGCACTATTTCGCTTTCCATCGGCGGCATCAATGCCGCCTGCATTTCCTGAACCTGAAAGAGGTCACATCATGGGTATCGGCAGCTTTATCAAGAAGCAGTTTATCGACGTACTGCAGTGGAACGAAGAGACGGAAGGCGTGCTGTCCTGGCGCTACCCGATGCAGGACTTCGAGATCCAGAACGGCGGCGTGCTGATCGTGCGTGAGTCGCAGATCGCCGTATTCGTCAACGAAGGCCAGATCGCCGACGTATTCGGCCCTGGCACCCACAAGCTCACCACGCAGACCCTGCCCCTGCTGACCAACCTGAAAAACTGGGACAAGCTGTTCGCCTCCCCGTTCAAGTCGGACGTCTATTTCTTCAGCACCCGCGTGCAGACCGGCCGCAAGTGGGGCACGCCGCAGCCGATCACGATCCGCGACAAGGATTTCGACATGATCCGCGTGCGCGCCTTCGGCATGTATTCTTACCGCGTGACCGACCCGCGCAAGTTCTTCACCGAATTGAGCGGCACCCGCGACACCTACACACGCGAAGACGTGGAAGACCAGCTGCGCGGCATCCTGCTGGCCTCCATGGCCAACTCGCTGGGCGCCTCGCAGATCGCCTTCCTCGACATGGCCGCCAACCAGGCCCTGATGGCGCAGGAAGTCAAAGGCGGCCTGGCCGACGCGTTCGCGCGCTACGGCATCGGCCTGGATGAATTCAATGTCGCCAGCGTCAGCCTGCCGGAAGAACTGCAAGCCGCATTGGACGAACGTATCTCCGCCGGCATGAAGGGCGGCCTGGGCGCCGACAAGATGGCCGGCTATACCAAGTACCAGGTGGCGCAATCGATTCCCCTGGCAGCCGGTAACGAAGGCGGGCTGGCTGGCATGGGCGCCGGCCTCGGCGCCGGCCTGACCGTCGGCCAAGTCATGGGCCAGGCCATGGGGCAGGCGCTGAACCCTGGCGCCGCACCGGCAGCTGCTGCTCCGGCCGCGCCAGCGCAGGAATCGATCGAAGACCGCCTGGGCAAGCTGAAAGGCTTGCTCGACAAGGGCCTGATTTCGCAAGACGATTACGATTCCACCAAGGCTGAATTGCTCAAAAAACTGATCGGATAAGCCAGGCCGCATGCAAACCGTTTCCTGCCCAAGCTGCGGCGCAGAGGTCAACTTCCGCTCGCACGCCTCCGTCATGGCGGTGTGCGAGTACTGCAACACGCGCGTACTGAAGGAAGCCGGCGCAGTCAAAGACCTGGGCAAGATTTCCTCGGTACTGGAAGACTACACCCCGATCCAGGTCGGCACCAGCGGCGTGCTGGGCGGCCGCAATTTCAATGTGGTGGGCCGCATCCAGGTGCAGTACGACGCCGGCATGTGGAACGAGTGGTACATCGTCTTCGATGACGCCACCACCGGCTGGCTGGGCGACGCTTCCGGCCAGTACATGGTGACGACGCTGCGTGCGCCGGATGGCAACGCGCTGCCGGCATTCGAAGAACTCCGCCCGGGCAAGCCATACCAGCTTGCCGGCGAGCGTTATATGTCGGCCGACGTCAGGACCGCCAAATGTATCGGCGGCCAGGGTGAATTGCCATTCAAGGTCGGCGATGGATGGGAAGTCAAAGCGGCCGACTTCCGGCGCGGCGAGCAATTCCTGACCATTGACTATTCCGACGAAGGCCCGCCGCTGCTGTACACAGGTGTCGCCGTGACGCTGGAAGCGATGCAATGCCAGCTGCTGCGCGACGTGGAGGACATCAAGCGCACCACCGGCCGATACCGGGGCAAGCTCGATGCGCTCGATTGCCCCAACTGCGGTACCCAGATCAAATACCTGCCTGGCTTGACCAGCAGCCTGGTTTGCCAGTCCTGCCACACGCAGATCGACGCCGCCAGCCCGAAGGCCGAAGTCATCGCGATCGGCGAAAAGCAGGAGCGGGAGCGCTTTACGCTGCCGCTCGGCGCCAGCGGAAAACTCGGTAACCAGGACTTCACCATCATCGGCGTGATGCGCCGCGCCGACGACGAAGGCAGCAGCTGGACCGAATACCTGCTGTACGGCAGCCGCAACGGTTTTACCTGGCTGGTCGAGACCGAAGACGGCTGGTCGCGCGCCAACGTCCTGGACCAGTGGCCGGAGGCGAAGTCGCTCGAAAGCCAGACAGCCACGCTTGACAAGGCGGATTTCAGCAAACTGTATGACTACAACTCAGTGGTGACCTATGCGGCCGGCGCCTTCAACTGGCGGGTGCAGGTCGGCGACCATACCCACGTCTACGAATACCGCCGCCAGCAGGTGACGCTGGCGGCGGAACTGACCACCACAGAACTTGGCTGGTCGCGCTCCACGCCGGTGGCCTGGGACCAGCTGAAAGCCTGGTTTGGCGACGCAGTCAAAGGCGAGCCTCGCGCGAGCGCCCTCGCCGAGGATTCCGGCAAGGACCGCTACAAGCGCTCCGCCAAGAACTGGATCATGGGCATCGTGGCGCTGAATGCGATTCCCCTGCTGTTCAACTTTGGCGGCACCATCGGCACGCTGATCTTCGCCGGCCTGGCGCTTTACCTGCCAGCCCTAGTGCTGGACGCAATGGACGATCAACAAAAGAAATGAACAAATTCTTCGGCTACGCCCTGGTGGTGAGCATGCTTAGCGTCGGCACCAGCTGGGTCAGGTTTATCAGCGCCCCTTCCTCGGGAAGCGGCGGTGGCTATGGCGGCAGCAGCTGGTCTTCCAATGCGGGCGGCTGGGGCAGTGGCGGTGGCGGCGGAGGAGGCCATAAGTGAGCATTCACCAACCAAGCGGCACGCACCTGCTGGCTGACATGTCCGGCATCGAGCCGGGCCTGTTGTCCGACTGCGCAAAGATTGAGCAGTTGCTGCGCGAAGCGGCAGCGGCGGCGGGCGCCCAGGTGCTGCACAGCCACTTCCATAGCTTCGGTCCCGGTCTTGGCGTGACCGGCGTCGTGCTGCTGGCGGAATCCCATATTTCAGTCCACACCTGGCCCGAACACGGCTTTGCGGCAGCCGATGTCTTCATGTGCGGCGCCGCCCAGCCGCAGCTTGCGCTGGAAGTCATCGAGGAAGCTTTGCAGCCCGAGTGCTCCGAAGTACGTACTGTGGACCGCGAACCGCCACATTGACTTGCCCCCCGGGCCAGTGCGACACTGGCGACTTTCCCACCAACCTGACAGGAGACAGCCATGCGTACCTTTGATCTTGCCCTCCTGTCGGCTGCCTGAGCTTCAAACGCTGAGCTAGAGCGCCCGGCCGGGCGCCGACATTTCCTGACTATTCCTGCTTGCCGCGCCGCGCGTGGCTGGCCGTGTTCACCCATGGAAAATGCTCATCATGATCGACTTCGACTTCGAAGCTTTACGCAATATCGGACTTAACAACACTATCATTTCGCAGCTGAGCGGCGTCGACGCCGGGCGACTCTGCCGTATCACCGAATACCAGCGCGACCGCATTACTTTGCATGACGGTTCCACCGAATTCGACGCCCGCGCCCTGCCGCGCCTTCTTGCTGAGACACCGCTCTGCGTCGGCGACTGGGTTATCGCCGAGCCCAATGTCTTAAATGAGATGTGGATAAGCCAGCGCTTATCCCCGGCAAATCAATTCGCACGCGCGGATGCACCGCCAATCGCGAGCAATATCGATACGGCCCTGCTGGTCATGGGCCTGGACGGCGATTTCAACTTGCGCCGCATGGAACGCTATCTGGCGCTGGCTGCGGCGGCCGAGGTCACGCCCTTGGCAATCCTCAGCAAGCCTGATATCTGCACCGACGTGGCGAGCCGCGTGGCTGCGCTGACCGAACGGCTTCCACCCCGCACGCAATTCCTGCTGATCAATGGCACCAGCCCCGAATCGGTGGCGCAATTGCAGCCCTGGCTCGGTGCGGGCCAGACCATCTGCCTGCTTGGCTCATCCGGCGCAGGCAAGTCGACCTTGACCAACGCCCTGACTGGAGCGGCGCAGGAAACCAGTGGTGTCAGGCGAACCGATAGCCGCGGCCGGCATACCACCACGGCCCGCTCCCTGCATATCTGCCCTTCCGGCGCCTGCATTATCGATACGCCTGGCTTGCGCACATTAAGTCCCGAATCCTTATCTTCGGCCTTCGATGATATCGAATCACTGGCGGCAGGATGCCAGTTCCGCGACTGCCGCCATCAAGGCGAACCAGGTTGCGCTGTCATCGGTCACATCGATCCCGACCGCTTGCACAATTTCCATAAGCTGCAGCGTGAAGTCCATCGCAACCAGCAAACTGCACTGGAGCGCATCGCGGAACGACAGAAGTGGAAGGCCCTGATGAGGTCGGCTGCTGCGCGCAGCCGGCAGAAACGTGGCTAGGATTCTTGCACGGTGGCCTCGATATTGTTGCCGTCGAGGTCAATAATGAAGGCGCTGTAAAAGCTTGCATCGCTGACGCGCGGACCTGGCGGGCCGTTATCTTCGGCTCCCAGGTCAATCGCAGCGCGGTAGAAAGCGTTGACTGCTTCGCGGTCAGGCGCGGTGAATGCCAAATGGATGGGGCTGCGCGACGGCTCATGGCCATTTTCCCAAAAGCTGGGGATTTCAGAACCCACCCAAAGGAAGGGGTGGCCGGAAGGCGCAGCATAGATGGCCCAGTCCAGGTCAGTTACCGCGCGGCGAATTCCCAGCGGCGCCAGGCAAGCATCAAACAGTGCCGCGCTGCGCACAAAGTCAGACACTACGATGCCTAGGTGGTGGATCATGAGTGCCTCCCGGCTGAACTTTTGATTCAAGACTAGCACTGCGCAACTACCGGCGGCGCACCACTCGGCTGGCGGGTCAGGTAAACTGTCAGGTGTAAAAACAAAAGGTTCAACGCCATGCGCAAAGCCGCACCATTTGCACTGCTGCTCGTCCTCGCCGGTTGCGGCGATACCTATACTCCCGGCCCACTTTACCAGGCGACTTCAGCCGATTGCAGTACACCGGTCGACGCAGACACTTTCGAACTGCCGCGCGGGATCACGGTTGCGGCCACGACGGTCTTGCCGCAGCCGGTCGATGGGGGAATGGAGATCGGCGTCAACTACATGCTGCCGCGTGGAACCCAGGTGCATTTCGCCACCTCCCATTTCCAGGTCACCCAGCCCAAGGGCCCGCTGATCGAGAACGCCACTGTACTGAGCGTCTACCAGCGCGCAACCAATTCAAAGCCCGAGATGGTGGAGATCGTCAACGGCGTGCCGCTGGTACTGTTCGCAGTCGCGACCAGCGACGACACCCAGTTCCGTTACCGCCTGGTCATCAAGGACAAGATGCCGAAGCGCTTCGACCTCACCCCACCCGACGTGATCATCGGCGGCAAGCGCTACGTCTCACGCACCTTTACCTACCGCTGGTTTGAGGACAAAAAAGCTTTCGGCATGTGCCACTGATCAAATGCAGGGAATGGACGCGCCGTGGATGGCGCGGGCGGCGGGGCTGCAAAGGTAGAGAATTACATCAGCCAGCGCCTCGGGCGCGACCCACTTGCTGCGGTCCGCGTTCGGCATTGCGGCCCGATTGTCGGGCGTGTCGATGGTGCCCGGCAGGATGCAGTTGACGTTAATGCCTTGTCCGCGCAGTTCGGCGGTCATGGATTCGGTCAAGCGGATCACCACGTCCTTGCTGGCGCAGTAGGCGCCCATATTGGCCAAGCCCTGGCGCGCGGAGCCGGAGGCGATGTTCACTACCTTGCCGCCCTGCCCGTCCAGCATGCCTGGCACCACAGCGGCAACGGCATTGCGCAGGCTACGCACATTCAGGTCGAACAATTCATCCCATTGCGCGTCGCTGGTCGCATGTACCGGCGTACCCATCGCAAAGCCGCCCGCGATATTGCACAGGACGTCAATGCGGCCAAAGCGATCGCCCCCTGCCCGGGCTGCGGCAGTGACCGACGCAGCATCGCGCAAATCGGCGATTGCGAACATGCGGCGTTCGCTGGCCGCTCCACAGGCGGCTTCAAGCCGCGCGATATCGCGCCCGACCAGTATGGTGTTGGCGCCGGCGGCGTCAAATGCTTTTGCGACTGCGCTGCCAAGAGCGCCAGCCGCACCGGTGATCAAGATCGTGGCCATTACATTCCTTCGGTCGACAATTTTTGAGTGTGCTTAACCAACCCAGATAATAACCGTACCGCACAAGCAGGACCGCAGTGGCCGCCAGAGCTATAACTTGCCTGCCAACTCCATTACGCACTCGCGCACCCAACGTTGGCCGCTGTGGCCATGATTGCGCTCGTGCCACAGCATGCTCACTTCAAACTTCGGCAAAGGGAAAGGACATTCAACGATCTTGAATTCTTCGCGGCGATCGCGCATCAGTCGTTCGGGCACCAGGGCGACAAAGTCGGAGTGCGAGACAATTTCGGGTACGACCAGAAATGATGCCGCGGACATCACCACATTACGACGATAGCCCAGTGCGGCCAGTCCATCATCGACCGGTGTCGAGAAATCGCCGCCACGGAGCGAGACGATGACGTGGTCCAGTTGCACGAACTGCGCAACGCTCAGGCCCTGACGCAGCTCCGGATGTCCGCACCGGCCGATGAGCACATAACGTTCATCGAATAAATGCCGCGAGCGCAAATTGCCTGGGCCATGCTCGGGCGTCATGAGCGCCAGATCCACCTCGCCATTGGCCATTTGGGTTTCCAACTGAGAAGGGTCAAGATGGCGAAGGGCGATCCGCGCCTCTGGCGCCCGTTCGCGCAGCATCACCGCCAGCGAACGAACCGCAACTGCCTGGAGATAGTCGGTACAGGCAATGGCAACGGTAAAGCTGGCCTTTTCGGGGTCGAAGTGTCGATGCTCGGCCAGTGTGCTTCTTACCTGATCCAAAGCCAGGCGCAGCGGGGCGAGCAATTCCAGCGCTTTGGCGGTAGGCGTCATGCCACGCTGCGCAGGCAGCAGCAAAGGGTCATCGAACAGTTCACGCAGACGGTTCAATTGCGCGCTGACCGCTGGCTGGCTAAGGTGCAGTCGCTCCGCGGCATGCGTGACGTTCTGCTCTGCCAGGAGCGTTTCCAGCGTGACCAGAAGATTGAGATCGAGCTTCTTGGTATCCATTTGATGGATGGTAGCGGAAATTTCTTTCTATTTCACAGATAGCTGCTAGCGAGCCAGACTGTGGGCTATCTCCACTTTCCACCTGTGAAAGGCAAACCATGCAGAAAGTACTCATCGTTCATGCCCACCCTGAACCAACATCCGTTACATCCCAGCTCGCTGAGATCGCGTCCGAAACGCTGAAGGCCCAAGGCCATGAGGTCATGCGGTCCGACCTGTACGGCATGGGCTGGAAGGCTGTGTTCGACGGTCGGGACTTCCCCGTGCGCGCAAACCAGGAGCGCCTGTCCTTCATTGACGAATCGGGTCACGCTTTTGCCAAGGGACTGCAGACGCCCGATGTGGAAGAAGAACAGCGCAAGATCCTGGCTGCCGACGCGGTGATCCTGGTCTTTCCGCTATGGTGGTTCAGCATGCCAGCCATCATGAAGGGATGGATAGACCGCGTGTGGGCCTTCGGCCTGGCGTATGGTTTCGAGGGCGCCGGTAACACTTATCGATACGGCGAAGGCGGCTTTGCCGGAAAGCGGGCCATGCTGGGAGTTTCAGTCGGCGGACCTGCGCAGGACTATTCTGCGCGCGGCATCAATGGACCGCTGGATCAACTGCTGTTCCCGATCACGCACGGCACCTTGTTCTTCCCTGGAATGCAAGTGCTGCCCACCTTCGCGGTCTATGGCGCAGGAAGTATTGATGCCGAAGGCATGGCAGCAGCCGAAGCAGCTTGGCGCAGCCGCGTGGAACGCCTGTTCGACGACGCTCCGCTTGCTTTCCGTCCCCAGAATGGAGGCGACTATCCGGACCGCCACGTGCTGGCCGACCACGTTGCGCCGCATTTGAGCGGCTTGGTGGCGCATATTGACCATGAGCCGGCCGAAAAGAAAAAGGCAGCCGAAGCTGCCTTTCCAGTGCAACGCGAAGAAGAGCTTAGCCCTTGATCTTGCGCAGTTTTGCGATTGCTGCCAGCTGGCCGATAGCCGCTGCCAGTTCCGCTTGTGCTTTCGCGTAGTCGATGCCGGTCTGTTTGTTGGCCAGGCTTTCTTCCGCCAGTTTCTTGGCAGCTTCAGCTTTGGCTTCATCCAGGTCGTGACCACGGATCGCGGTGTCAGCCAGGACCGTCACGGCGTTTGGCTGCACTTCCAGCAGGCCGCCGGCGACGAAGACGAACTCTTCTTCAGCCTGGCCTGGAACCTGGATGCGCACCGCGCCTGGACGGATACGGGTGATCAGCGGGGTGTGCTTAGGGTAGATACCCAGCTCGCCCTGCTCGCCCGGCAACGCCACGAAAGTCGCTTCGCCCGAGAAGATCTGCTCTTCGGCCGAAACCACATCAACGTGAATAGTGTTTGCCATGTTTATCCTTTGTGCGCAGTCCCGCGGGGCGGGACTGCTTCAACCGAAATTAGCCCAGTTTCTTGGCTTTTTCGATGGCTTCTTCGATGGTACCAACCATGTAGAAGGCCTGTTCTGGCAGGTGGTCCAGTTCGCCGGAAGCGATCATCTTGAAGCCCTTGATCGTGTCTTTCAGCGAAACGTACTTACCTGGGGAACCGGTAAACACTTCAGCAACGTGGAACGGCTGGGACAGGAAACGCTGCATCTTACGTGCGCGAGCAACGACCAGCTTGTCTTCTGGAGCCAGTTCGTCCATACCCAGAATCGCGATAATGTCACGCAGTTCTTTGTAGCGCTGCAGGGTGCCCTGTACGGCACGTGCGGTGTTGTAGTGCTCTTCGCCCACAACCAGCGGGTCCAGCTGGCGGGAGGTCGAATCCAGTGGGTCCACTGCAGGGTAGATACCCAGAGCAGCGATGTCACGGGACAGAACGACGGTCGAGTCCAGGTGACCGAAGGTGGTCGCTGGGGACGGGTCGGTCAAGTCATCCGCTGGAACATAGACGGCCTGGATCGAGGTGATCGAACCGGTCTTGGTGGAGGTAATACGCTCCTGCAGACGGCCCATCTCTTCAGCCAGGGTAGGCTGGTAACCCACTGCGGAAGGCATACGGCCCAGCAGTGCGGAAACTTCGGTACCGGCCAGGGTGAAGCGGTAGATGTTGTCCACGAAGAACAGAACGTCACGGCCTTCGTCACGGAACGATTCAGCGATGGTCAGACCAGTCAGCGCCACGCGCAGACGGTTGCCAGGTGGTTCGTTCATCTGACCGTAAACCATCGCCACTTTGGAGTTGGCTGGGTTTTCCAGGTCAACCACTTTGGCGTCAGCCATTTCGTGGTAGAAGTCGTTACCTTCACGGGTACGCTCACCAACACCGGCGAACACGGACAGACCCGAGTGCGCTTTAGCGATGTTGTTGATCAGTTCCATCATGTTCACGGTCTTGCCCACACCTGCACCGCCGAACAGACCAACCTTACCACCCTTAGCGAATGGGCAGACCAGGTCAATCACCTTGATGCCGGTTTCCAGCAGGTCTTGGGATGGGGACAGTTCGTCGTAAGCAGGAGCCACGCGGTGGATCGAAGCAGTCTGCTCGTGGGAGACAGGACCGCATTCGTCGATCGGGTTGCCCAGCACGTCCATAATACGGCCCAGGGTAGCTTTACCCACTGGAACCATGATTGGTTTGCCGGTGTTCTGGATAGTCATGCCGCGACGCAGACCGTCGGAGGAGCCCAGAGCAATGGTACGGACAATGCCGTCACCCAACTGCTGTTGCACTTCCAGGGTCAGCTCGGAGCCTTCCATTTTCAGCGCGTCAAAAACCTTAGGCATCGCGTTGCGTGGGAACTCAACGTCCACCACAGCGCCGATACACTGAACGATTTTGCCATCAGCCATGTTCGTTCCTTCAAATATAGTTAAATTCGTTTAAACCGCTGCCGCACCGGCGACGATTTCAGACAGTTCTTTGGTAATTGCAGCCTGGCGGGTCTTGTTGTAGACCAGCTTCAGCTCACCGATCACGTTGCCGGCGTTGTCCGATGCGGACTTCATCGCCACCATACGCGCCGATTGCTCGGACGCCAGGTTTTCTGCAACGGCCTGGTACACCAGCGCTTCAATGTAGCGCTCGAGCAGTTCGTCGATCACGGAAGCTGCGTCCGGCTCGTAGATGTAATCCCAGTTGTGGGACTTGTCATCGGCCTTCATCTTGTCCGCGGTCAGCGGCAGCAGCTGCTCGACCATCGGCTCTTGCTTCATCGTGTTGATGAACTTGGTGTAGCACAGGTAAACGGCGTCCAGTTTGCCTTCCTGGAATTTCTCCAGCATCACTTGCACTGGGCCGATCAGCTTTTCCAGGTGCGGCGTATCGCCGATCTGGGTAGCTTGTGCGACCACTGGTACACCGATGCGGTTCAGGAAGCCCAAACCTTTGTTACCAATTGCGACTGCTTCAATCTTGTTGCCTGCAGCTTCCAGCTCGCGGGTCTTGTTGGTCACCATACGCAGAACGTTGGTGTTCATACCACCGCACAGACCCTTGTCGGTCGTGACGATGATAAAGCCCACAGCCTTGGCTTCCGACCCGGCTTCAGCCAGGAACGGGTGCGTGTACTCGGGGTTGGCATTCGCCAGGTTCGCAGCGATATTACGAATCTTGTCACTGTAGGGACGGGCGGCGCGCATACGATCCTGCGCTTTACGCATTTTCGATGCGGCGACCATTTCCATCGCCTTGGTGATCTTCTTCGTATTCTCTACGCTCTTGATCTTGCCACGTATCTCTTTTCCTACTGCCATGATCCTTCTCCTTTGCGGGGTGGCCCGTTGCCGGGCCACCGTGTATTAGTTTGCGAAGGATTTCTTGAAATCAGCAATGGCGGCCGACAGCGCAGCTTCGCCGTCTTTGTCCAGTTGCTTGGTTTCTTCGATCTTGGCCAGCAGAGCGGAGTGCTTGGTCTTCAGGAACGAGTGCAGTTCGGCTTCGAAAGCCAGCACGCGCTTGACAGCGACGTCGTCCAGGAAGCCCTTGTTCACTGCGAACAGGGAAGCGCCCATCAGGGAAATCGACAGTGGCGAGTACTGAGCCTGCTTCAGCAGTTCGGTCACGCGGGCACCGCGGTCCAGCTGCTTACGGGTCGATTCGTCCAGGTCGGAAGCGAACTGCGCGAACGCAGCCAGTTCACGGTACTGTGCCAAGTCGGTACGGATACCGCCGGACAGGTTCTTGATGACCTTGGTCTGTGCAGCGCCACCAACGCGGGACACCGAGATACCTGCGTTAATCGCAGGACGGATACCGGAGTTGAACAGCGAGGTTTCCAGGAAGATCTGGCCGTCGGTAATCGAAATCACGTTGGTTGGAACGAACGCGGAAACGTCGCCAGCCTGGGTTTCGATGATTGGCAGTGCGGTCAGGGAACCGGTCTTGCCTTTGACAGCGCCTTTGGTGAAGGCTTCGACGTAGTCGGCGTTCACGCGGGCTGCGCGTTCCAGCAGACGGGAGTGCAGGTAGAACACGTCGCCAGGGTATGCTTCGCGGCCAGGTGGACGGCGCAGCAGCAGGGAGATCTGACGGTAGGCAACTGCTTGCTTGGACAAGTCGTCGTACACGATCAGGGCGTCTTCACCGCGGTCGCGGAAGTATTCGCCCATGGTGCAACCGGAGTAAGCCGAGATGTACTGCATTGCTGCGGATTCCGAAGCGGAAGCGGCGACAACAATGGTGTACTCCATCGCGCCGTGCTGTTCCAGGGAACGCACGATGTTCTTGATGGTCGATGCTTTCTGGCCGATAGCAACGTAGATACAGGTAACGCCCTGGCCTTTTTGGTTGATGATGGCATCAACTGCAACGGCGGACTTACCGGTCTGGCGGTCGCCAATGATCAGCTCGCGCTGGCCACGGCCGATTGGTACCATCGCGTCGATCGACTTCAGGCCGGTCTGCATAGGCTGGCCGACGGACTCACGGGCGATAACGCCTGGAGCGATCTTTTCGATTGGCGAGGTCAGGGTGGTGTTAACAGGACCTTTGCCGTCGATCGGCTGGCCCAGGGCGTTAACAACGCGGCCACGCAGTTCAGGACCGATTGGAACTTCCAGAATACGGCCGGTGCACTTGACGGTGTCGCCTTCGGAGATGTGCTCGTAGGCGCCCAGAATAACGGCACCAACGGAGTCGCGCTCCAGGTTCATTGCCAGGCCAAAGGTGTTGCCTGGGAATTCCAGCATCTCACCTTGCATCACGTCCGACAGGCCGTGGATGCGGCAGATACCGTCTGCTACGGAAATTACGGTGCCTTGATTGCGCACTTCAGCGCCGCCGTCAATGCCTTGGATCCGGCTCTTGATCAGCTCGCTGATTTCGGATGGGTTGAGTTGCATACTAACTCCTAAATGTTTTCTCTCTAGCTGTCGCGAAAGGCGGCCCGATCAGGCGACCAGCGCGGAACGCAGCTGCTGCAGCTTGGCGCTGACCGAAGTGTCCAGCACTTCGTCGCCAACCACGACACGCACACCGCCGATCAGAGCCGGGTTGGTGGTGACGAATGGTTTGAGCTTGCGGCTGAATTTCTTTTCCAGCGTCTTGATCAGCTCGGCCACTTGGGCTTCGCTCATGTCGAATGCGCTCGTGATTTCGGCGTCTGCCGCACCTTCGGCTGCGTTCTTCAGCAGCGCGAACTGGGCACCGATTTCCGGCAGCAGTGCGATACGACCGTTTTCGATCAGCATCGAGAGGAAGTTGTTCGCTTCCGCGTTGAGCGGCGATTTCAGCAAGGCCTTGATGGCTGCGATGACATCGCTATCCAGAACTTTTGGATTACGGGCATATGCCAGCACCTCTTCATGCGAACCGATCTGGGCCAGTTCGGACACCAGATCGGACCACTGCGCGAGGTTGCCAGCCTGGGCTACGCGGAAGAGGGCTTCCGCGTAAGGACGGGCGACGGTTGCGAGCTCTGCCATAATCAGAGCTCGGTAGCCAGGCGAGACAGCAGGTCAGCGTGAGCCGACGCGTTGACTTCGCGCTTCAGGATTTGCTCGGCGCCCTTCACAGCCAGGTCAGCCACTTGACCACGCAGTGCTTCGCGGGCCTGGGTTACTTGCTGCTCGGCTTCAGCTTTAGCTTGTGCCACGATACGGGCAGCTTCGGCTTGTGCGTTTGCTTTGATTTCTTCTGCGACCAGTTGAGCACGCTTTTCAGCGTCCGCAACGAGCGACGAGGCATCGTTACGGGCAGCGGTCATGGCTTCAGCAGCGGCTTTTTCAGCCTTTTGCATGGAAGCCTGACCTTGGTCGGCGGCAGCCAGACCATCTGCAATTCGCTTGGCACGCTCATCCAGCGCTGCATTCAGCGCTGGGAATACGAACTTCATCGAGACCCAGACGAGCACCGCGAAGGTGAGCATCTGACCGAGAAGCGACATATTGATGTCCATACCTTGCTCCTAAAAATTTTCTCCGAAAGGGAGAAAGATTACTGAGCGTGGGCCAGCAGAGCGGTGACGAATGGGTTGTTGAAGGTGAACAGCAGAGCAACACCAACGCCGATCATGGAGATCGCGTCCAGCAGACCAGCGATAACGAACAGTTTGGTTTGCAGTTGTGGCATCAGTTCTGGCTGACGTGCCGAAGCTTCCAGGAACTTGCCGCCCAGGATAGCGAAGCCGAGTGCGGTGCCGATGGCGCCCAGGCCAACGATGATTGCTACGGCCAGAACGGTCATGCTTTGTACTTGTGCGATCAGAGCTTGCATTAGATTTCTCCTAATTTAAAAAAAACGAAAATACCAAAAAACTAAAACCAAATACTACGAATAAGTTGCTGATTAGTGCTTTTCAACCGCGAGGGCCAGGTACACAACCGTCAACGCCATAAACACAAACGCTTGCAGAGTCACAACCAGAATGTGGAAGATTGCCCATGGACCGCCCAGCAGCCACTGTGCCCACCATGGCAGCAGCGCGATCAGGATGAAGATCAGCTCGCCGGCGTACATATTGCCGAACAGTCGCAGCGACAGCGAGATTGGCTTTGCGAACAGTTCCAGCATCTGGAAGATGAAGTTCACAGGTGCCAGCAGGATGGTGGCGACGGTGCCGTGCGCGTGGAATGGAGCGGTGAACAGCTCTTTACCCCAGCCGCCCAGGCCTTTAGCGGAAATCGAGAAGCCGATGATGCAGATCAGCACGCCGAACGACATGCCGAAGGTGTGGTTGACGTCGGCGGTAGGAACAACGCGCAGGTAGTTCACGCCGACGAAGCTCAACAGCTTAGGCAGCAGGTCGACCGGCAGGAAGTCCATTGCATTCAGCAGCCAGACCCAGACGAAGATGGTGATGGCCAGGGGGGCGATCACTTTGGACTTGGCGTGGAAAGCGGAATTGACGGTATCGTTGACCAGTTCCATGATCCACTCAACGAAATTCTGCAGCTTGCCAGGCACGCCGGCGGTGGCGCGGCGGGAAGCCATGTAGAACAGGCCCAGGAACACGAAGCCCAGGATCAGGGAGATCCAGAAGGTGTCCAGGTTGATGGTGCCGTTGCTGTTGTGAGTAAGGTGGTGCTGGATATACTCGGTGGCGTTAGCCGGGGCGTGATGTCCACCCGAAACGTGTTCAGTAGTCATAGGTCCGAATTTTTAATGATTAAATCTTGAGCAGCGACAGCCAGTAAGCCAGGGTTGCCACTACGAATCCTAGGATCAGCCATAACCAGGCGGCTGACTTAAACAGCACCAGTGCACATATAAACAGCACTGCCGTTACAAATACTTTAAGCATCTCGGCGCGGAAGTGCGTCCGAAATGCTTTCTTTGCATCATCGGTGCCGCGCATGACCATCAGCGCGTAGACAAAGCTACCGATCACTGCCATACCGCCGCCCATGGCTGCGGACCAGCCTTTATCCACCCCGGCGAAAAGCGCCACGGTAGCGGAAAAGAGGACGGCGATTGTTAATTGCAGGGCAACTACTCGGAAAACTGGCCAGGCGATACTTCTCGAAGAATCACTCACTTGCCGCACTTCCTTTAGACCCAAAGACGCGGGATTATAGTTTGTTTACATCACCAAGGTCAAACATGGTGCATCGCCAAACGCCCCTCTAACAACAACTTATTCTGCTGAAAAGGTAGGCATTTGGCGATTACTTGCGGGGTAATCGAAACCCGGTAAATCTGGGTCTGACCAAGGGTCAGACCCGACCGGTAGCGGCCGCGTGTCGAGGGTCCGACCCTTGCCGGATGGCCGTCCCGTCGGACCCAGGATTACCGGGTTTTAGCCGCGCAGACGGGCAATAACGCCGTCTAGAATGTCGAGATCAGCGAAATCAATGATCATCTGACCGCGGCCCTTGGCGCCCATCTTGAACACGACGGAAGTTGCCAGTGTGTCGGACAACTCCTCTTCCAGCCGCTTGATGTCGCCGGATTTTTCTTTCGCCCGAGCCGTCGGCTTAGCCTTCGCCTCTTCCATATGGTTGTGGACAAGTTTTTCCGTCTCACGCACCGACAGTCGTTTCGCTACAACAACATTCGCCAAGGCAATTTGTGATGCCGCATCGACAGCCAACAGCGCGCGCGCATGCCCCATGTCGATATCGCCAGCCATCAGCATCGTCTGCACCGGCTCCGCCAAGTTCAGCAAGCGCAACAAATTGGAAACTGCCGAGCGCGACCGTCCAACAGCCTGTGCAGCCTGTTCATGGGTAAAGGAAAAATCTGTGATCAGGCGGTGAATACCTTGCGCCTCTTCCAAAGGATTCAGATCTTCGCGCTGGATGTTCTCGATCAGCGCCATCGCGGCCGCGGTCGTGTCGTCCACATCCTTCACCAGGACAGGCACAGTCTCGAGCCCAGCCAGCTGCGCCGCACGGAAGCGGCGCTCACCCGCGATGATCTCGTATTTGACATGGCCGGTACCCTTGTCGATGCCAACCGGGCGAACCAGCAGCGGCTGGATAATGCCCTGGGTCTTGATCGACGAAGCCAGTTCCGCCAAACCACCCTCATCCATCTGGGTGCGCGGCTGGTATTTACCCGCTTGAAGGAACTGCACCGCCATTTCCGACGGTGTCGGATGAGAAGTTGGGTTGGACGGATCTTCATCACCGCCGAGCAGCGCGTCGAGGCCGCGGCCGAGGCCTTTCATTTTTTTGGTTGCCATCGTTGATTACATTTTCTTGATACGTTTAACCATCTCGGCGCCAAAGGCGATATACGCCTGCGCCCCCTTCGAGGTCGGGTCGAAAGTCACACCCGGCATGCCGTAGGACGGCGCTTCCGCCAGTCGCACATTGCGCGGGATGATGGTCTTGAATACTTTGTCGCCGAAGTGCTGCTCCAACTGGGCCGAAACCTGCTGTGACAGCGTCATGCGTGGATCGAACATCACACGCAGCAGGCCGATGATCTTCAGGTCCGGATTCAGGTTGGCATGCACCTTCTTGATGGTGTTGACCAGGTCGGACAAGCCTTCCAGCGCGTAATACTCGCACTGCATAGGAATGATCACGCCATGCGCGGCGCACAGACCGTTCAGCGTCAGCATCGACAGCGCAGGAGGGCAATCGATCAGCATGAAGTCGTAGTCTTTGGCTGCCAGGGCCAAGGCATCGCGCAGGCGGCGCTCGCGGTTCTCCAGCTGCACCATTTCAACTTCAGCGCCGGCCAGTTCGCGGTTGGCAGGCAGCACATCAAAGCCGCCCGCTTCCGAACGCACGCGCGCCGTCGCCACATCGGCGCTGCCGAGCAAGACTTCATAAGTGGAAGCCTGCAGCGTCGCCTTATTGATCCCCGCGCCCATTGTCGCGTTACCCTGAGGATCGAGGTCAACAAGCAACACTCGTTGATTAAGTTTGGCCAGGCCGGCGGCCAGGTTCACAGTCGTGGTAGTCTTACCGACGCCGCCCTTTTGATTTGCTACACAGAAAATTTTGGCCATTTAAGGTCGAAATGTTTTATATTGTTTAAACCGTTTATACTATTTAACTCGTATAAACGATTAATATTATTTATACCGTTTATACAGTTATACCCTGCCGATGAAAACCAGGTGACGCTGTGCGTCCAGTCCTGGTACTTGCAAAGGCTGTAGCTCATTCACTTTCCATGGGTCTGGCAGTCGCTCTCGCTCCTCTGCCGGCGCCGTGCCTTTCAGGGCTATGAATCGCCCGCCCTCTGCCAGCAGGTGCCCGGACCAGTTCACAAAATCGCTGAGGTCCGCAAAGGCGCGCGAGGTGATGACGTCGTAGGGCGTCTTGACCTGCAGCTCCTGCACCTTCTTCGTGTACACCGTTACGTTGCCCAGTTCCAGCTCCGCTTTCACCTGGTTCAGGAAGGCCGTCTTCTTGTGGACGATGTCGATCATCGACACTTTCATGTCCGGCCGCGCGATCGCCAGAACGACGCCCGGCAATCCGCCCCCTGCCCCAACATCCAGCACATTCTGCGCATCCTTGAAGGCCGGCACTGCCGCCAGCGAATCCAGGACATGCAGGGTCATCATTTCCATCGGGTCGCGCACGGCCGTCAGGTTGTACACCTTATTCCACTTGTTCAGCAGGGCCAGGTAGTCCAGCAGTTTTTCCTGCTGCGCCTCACTCAGGCCCAGGTCCAGCTTTTCGACACCATTCTTCAGTACTTGCGCCAGCGCGGCGCGATCAAACACCGCCATCAAGCCGCCTCGTCTTTCAGCGTAACGAAACCGCCGTAGCCGGCTTTCTTCAGGTGCACCAGCAGCAGGGAAATCGCCGCCGGGGTCACGCCCGAAATACGCGAAGCCTGGCCCAGGGTTTCCGGACGATGCTTCTGCAGTTTCTGGCGCACTTCCATCGACAGCGCCGTGATCTCTGCATAGTTGAAGCCTTCAGGCAGCTTCAGGTTTTCGTAATGCTCATGACGCTCGACTTCGCGCAGCTGGCGGTCGATATAGCCCGAATACTTCAGGGTGATCTCGATCTGCTCCATCACTGCCTCGTCGGTAACGCCCGGACCCGCCAGCAGCTGGCCTTCGTTGCCGGTCATGCTCATCAGCTTTTCGTAGCCGACACCCGGACGGCGCAGCAAGTCAGCCAGCGAATATTCGCGTTCGATGGCCTGGCCAATCACACGCTCGGACTCGGCTGCCGCCAGGATGCGCGGGTTGACCCAGACGGATTTCAGGCGCTCAAGCTCTTGTGCCACGGCCTCGCGTTTACGGTCGAATGCTTCCCACTGCGCATCACCAACCACACCCAGCTTACGCCCGATTTCTGTCAGGCGCATGTCAGCGTTGTCTTCACGCAGGCTCAGGCGATATTCGGCGCGGCTTGTGAACATACGGTACGGCTCCTGCACGCCCTGGGTGACCAAGTCGTCGACCAGCACGCCGAGGTAAGCTTCGGAACGGGCCGGAGTCCAGGCTTCTTCGCCCTTGGTTTGCAGCGCGGCGTTGATACCGGCCAGCATGCCCTGCGCAGCGGCTTCTTCGTAACCCGTGGTGCCGTTGATCTGGCCGGCAAAGAACAGGCCGTTGATGGCCTTGGTTTCCAGCGAAGCCTTCAGGCCGCGCGGGTCGAAATAGTCGTATTCGATGGCGTAACCCGGGCGCAGTATGTGCGCGTTTTCCAGGCCCTTCATCGAACGCACCAGCTCGATCTGCACATCAAATGGCAGGCTGGTCGAGATACCGTTCGGGTAGAACTCGTGGGTCGTCAGGCCTTCCGGTTCCAGGAAGATCTGGTGCGATTCCTTGGCCGAGAAGCGGTGAATCTTGTCCTCGATCGACGGGCAATAGCGCGGGCCGACACCCTCGATCACGCCCGTGTACATCGGGCTGCGGTCCAGGCCGCCGCGAATAATGTCGTGGGTTTTCTGGTTGGTGTGGGTGATCCAGCACGGCAATTGCTGCGGATGCATGGACGCATTGCCCATCACCGAGAATACCGGTACTGGGTCCAGGTCGCCCGGCTGTTCGGTCATTTGCGAGAAGTCGATGCTGCGGCCATCGATACGCGGCGGCGTACCAGTCTTCAGGCGGCCCTGCGGCAGTTTCAGTTCCTTCAGGCGGGCGGACAGCGAAATCGCTGGCGGATCGCCGGCGCGGCCGGCCGAGAAATTCTGCAGGCCGACGTGGATCTTACCGTCCAGGAAGGTACCTGCAGTCAGCACGACGGCGCGGCCCAGGAACTTCAAGCCAATCTGGGTGACGGCGCCGACAACGCGGTCGCCCTCCACCATCAGGTCATCCACCGCCTGCTGGAACAGCCACAGGTTTGGCTGGTTTTCCAGGCGATGGCGGATCGCTGCCTTGTACAAGATGCGGTCGGCCTGGGCGCGGGTCGCGCGCACGGCAGGGCCTTTGGACGAATTCAGGATACGGAACTGGATGCCCGACTCATCGGTAGCGATGGCCATGGCGCCACCCATTGCGTCGACCTCTTTCACGAGGTGGCCTTTGCCGATGCCGCCAATGGATGGGTTGCACGACATCTGGCCCAGCGTCTCAATGTTGTGGGTCAACAGGAGAGTTTTCTGCCCCATACGGGCAGAAGCAAGGGCCGCCTCGGTACCGGCGTGACCACCGCCGACAACGATAACGTCGAATTCAGTAGGAAATAACATGGTAAAAATGGGGAAAAGCTGGGGATCGAACTGAATTATAAAGTTTTTTCGACCCTGCGAATTTTTTGGGCAGGATTTTTTTGATCGCAATGTTTCACGTGAAACAAATAAAAAGGGGACGTACCCCTTTTTTGGGCATGTCCCCTTATTGTTCCACGTGAAACACTATCACTTAAGCCATGCGTCATAGCCCGTTTTGATGATCAACAGCACGACCACAACCAGGAACAAACGGCGTACGAACTCACTGCCATGCTTCAACGCAAGCTTAGTCCCCAGCACCGACCCGACAACCTGACAAACCGCCATCATCAAACCCAGCTGCCAAATGATGTGCCCCGTCATCCCAAACAAGAGGATCGCCGCCAGGTTGCAGGCAACGTTCACTACCTTCGCTGCCGCCGAGGCGCCCAGGAAGTCAAAGCCGAAACTGCGCACAAACAGAAAGACCAGGAAGCTGCCAGTGCCCGGGCCGAAGAAGCCGTCATAGAATCCGATGCCGGCGCCGACCAGGATTGCCAATACCCTTTCCTTGGCGCCGGTGTGTAGTGGCGCATGGACACTGCCGAGATCCTTCCGATAGAAGGTATAAATCGCCACCGCCATCAGCACGAATGGCAATAGGCCGCGCAGGAAGTCGGGCGGGATCTTGGTAACAGTGAACGCGCCACAGAAGGCGAACAGGAAAGCAGCAATCGCCGCGGGCGCAACAGTCGACCAGGCAATTGGCGTACGACGAGCATAGTTGACTGCCGCCGCACTGGTACCGAACACGCTGGCCACCTTGTTTGTACCCAGCAACGTCGCCGGCGCGGTGCCGGCCATCGTCGAGAACAAGGCGGGGATCTGGATCAGGCCACCACCGCCGACCACCGCATCCACAAAACCTGCCGCGAAAGCGGCGCCAGCCAACAAGCCATACTCAACCATTACCCCGTCCCAGCCCTATTCAGAAACGTAATATTGTAAGGCGGAACTGAGCAGGGTGCTTGCGGCTGGTGTAAGCTTTCCCCATGAGTACTCTGTCCTCGTTCAGCTTCGCCACCGTTCCAACCATCCTGTCTGCGCCAGGCGCTGCAAGAGGATTGGGTCCAGAACTGAGAGCCCGCTTCCCCGACATCCACCGCATTCTGCTGGTGACGGATCAAGGCTTCCTCCGTACCGGACTGGCCGACGCACCCGTCGCCAGCTTACGCGAAGCAATGTTTCACGTGGAACAATTTGCCGATGTGCTGGCTGATCCGCCTGAACATGTGATTGAGGACGCCCTCGCCCAAGCCCGTCAGCATCAAACAGAACTGGTGATTGGGCTTGGTGGCGGGAGCTCGATGGACGTCGCCAAGATCGTCGCGGTGCTGGCCCCTGGCCAGCAATCCCTGGCGGAAATCTACGGCATCGGTAATGTACGCGGCTTGCGGTTGCCGCTGGTCCAGATTCCGACAACAGCCGGCACGGGATCGGAAGTCACAAATATCTCCATCGTGACCACTGGCGCCACCAGCAAGATGGGCATCGTCGCGCCCCAGCTGTATGCAGATTTGGCCATCCTCGATGCGGAACTCACGCTTGGGCTGCCACCTGCGGTGACCGCCGCGACCGGAATCGATGCCATGGTTCACGCCATCGAGGCATATACCAGCAAGCACAAGAAAAACCCTTTGTCGGACAATCTGGCGCGGCAGGCCTTGAGCCTTCTGTCCCGCCACCTGATCCGTGCCTGTGAGAATGGCAGCGACCTGGCGGCTCGCCAAGCCATGCTGCTTGGTGCGATGCTTGCGGGACAAGCCTTCGCCAACGCGCCGGTCGCCGCCGTCCATGCGCTGGCCTATCCCATCGGCGGCATGTTCCATGTTCCGCACGGTTTGTCGAACTCACTGGTCCTGACCCACGTCCTGCGCTTCAATGCAGAGGCTTGCGCTGAGCAGTATGCCGAGCTGGCAACCATCGTCGTCCCCCATGCGGAGGGCACCGCGGAAGCCCGCGCCGAAGCCCTTGCTGTTGCAATGCAACAATTCGCCATCATCACAGGACTGCCGCGCACGCTGCGCCAGGTCGGCATCACCGCAAGCGATCTCGACCTGCTAGCTGACGACGCCATGAAGCAAACCCGCCTCCTCGGCAACAACCCACGCCCCGTTTCCCGCGAAGACGCCTTCGCCATTTACCAGCTCGCACTCTGAAGCACTCTTGCAAGAACGATATAATCCGCGTCTCCTAGACGACGCGGAAACTTCATATGGCGCTGCGCACCTTATCCATCATCCCTGCACTTCTGCTGGCCGGACAGGCGATCGCTGGTGACGGAGTCGAAGGGCGCTATGGTCGGACCGAAATTCGCTATATCGCTGGAAAGCCCGCCGTATTCCACACTGGCCGAAATGTCCTCACGATCAGCGAAGCTGACGAGGCATCGATCTTTCACGTGATTCCCGAAACTTCGCAGGAATACGTGGTCATCAAATCCTGGAAGCCCGGCCTCAACTGCCACAACAGCTATCGCCTGATCAACATCGACTCCAGCGGTTCGGTCAGGGCTTCGCCGGAAATCGGCAACTGCACCGACCTTGCTGGAATCAGCTTTGCAGGCTCGAACCCAATTATTCACCTGCGCCAGGTTATGGGCGGCAAAATCGAACAGCTGATCTGGAGAGATGGCAGGATCGTCGAACTCTCATCGACATCGGAAGCCTGTTTCGCAAAGCACGAACAGGCCATGGAAAGCGGCCGCCGGCCCCAAACGCAGCACGTCAGCCACGTAAGCGCTACAGGCGAGGGACGACTACAATTCCATTCGGCGCCTGATGAACGCTGCGCAGTCGCCGGCACCTTCGTCGTTCCCGGCGACCACCTCGAGGCCTCACGCACACAGGGCCGCTACACCCTTGTGGTCTATCAGCATCCCAAGACTGCGAATGTCGCGGCGGGTTGGGTCGAATCCGCGCGCCTCAAGTCCGCAAACTGAACCTGGCCATCAACTCGCCGACAATCCCCCGGCGGAACAGCAGCACGCAAGCAACGAAAATCAAACCGGTGACCAGGCTCACCGCCTCACCGAGGGTCGTGAACCACTCAACTCCCGTTGCACTGGCCATCATCGTACCGAAGTCGCCAAGCTTGTTCTCCAGGGAGATGATCAGGATCGCGCCAATGATAGGCCCGACCATCGTGCCCATGCCACCGACAAGCGTCATCAGGATCACCAGCCCGGACATGGCCCAATGCACATCAGTCAGCGTTTCAAAACCCAGCACGATGGACTTGGTCGCGCCAGCCAGCGCGGCCAGAGAACCTGAAAGCACAAAGGCCATCAGCTTGTACTTGTCGACGTCGTAGCCAAGCGAGATCGCGCGCGGTTCATTCGCCTTGATCGCTTTCAGCACCTGGCCAAATGGCGAATGCACCGTGCGCACGATCAGCGCAAAGCCACCAATGAAGATCGCCAGCACCACGTAATACATTGCCAAGTCGTTGCTCAGGTCCAGCATCCCGAGCAGCTTGCCGCGCGGGACGCCCTGCAAGCCGTCTTCACCGCCAGTGAAATCCGTAAAACGCACAGCGCCGAAGTACACCATTTGCGCCAACGCCAGCGTGATCATGGAGAAGTAAATCCCTTGCCTGCGAATCGCCAGGCCGCCCATTACCAGGCCAATCAAGGCGCCGGCCAGTATCCCCGCCAACAGGCTCAATTCAAATGGCAGCCCCCAATTCTTCAACGCATTGCCGGCGACATAACCCGCCGCGCCAAAAAAAGCCGCGTGCCCGAAAGACAGCAAACCCGTAAATCCGATCAGCAGGTTGAAGGCGCAGGCAAACAGTGCGAAGCATAAGAGCTTCATCAGCAACACGGGATAGCCGACAAACGGCGCGCCCAGCGCCAGCGCGAATGCAATGGAATAGCCCAGCTTCTTGTTCATCTATTTTTCCTTCCCGAACAGGCCAGCGGGGCGCAGCAATAGGATGATGACCATCACCAAAAACACCACGGTGTTGGCAAACTCGGGATAGAACACCTTGGTCAATCCCTCGATCACGCCGAGCGCAAGACCGGTGACGATCGATCCCAGGATCGAACCCATGCCGCCGATCACTACAACGGCGAATACGACGATGATCAGGTTCGCCCCCATCAACGGGGTCACCTGCTGGATTGACGCCGCCAGAACGCCCGCAAAGCCCGCCAAAGCGACACCGAAGCCATAGGTGAGCGTCACCATCAGCGGCACGTTCACGCCAAAGGCCTCCACCAGCTTAGGATTCTCGGTGCCGGCGCGCAGGTAGGCGCCCAATTTGGTCTTCTCGATCACGAACCAGGTGCCCAGGCAGACCACCATGGAAGCCAGCACCACCCAAGCACGGTAATTCGGCATCACCATGAAGCCGAGGTCCGTCGCACCCTGCAGGGCTTCAGGCGTTTCAAACGGCTGCCCGGAGACCCCGTAAAACGAGCGGAAAGCGCCTTCGATCAGCAGTGTGAGCCCGAACGTCAGCAACAGCCCGTAGAGGTGATCAAGCTTGTACAACCAGCGCAGCATGGTCTTTTCGATCACCACGCCCAGCAGGCCGACTATCAACGGCGCCAGCACCAGCATGCTCCAATAACTCAAGCCAAAGTAAGTCATGCCGATCCATGCGAGAAAGGCGCCCATCATGTACAAGGCGCCGTGCGCGAAATTGATCACGTTCAGCAGCCCGAAAATGACGGCGAGGCCGAGGGACAGCATGGCGTAAAAGGAGCCGTTGACAAGTCCCAGCAAAAGCTGGGACATCAGCATCGGTAGCGGGCGGCCGAAGATCTCCATCTAGCTTACTTCCACAGGGCGCACTTGGTTTCGGCCTTGGACATATAGGCCTGCTCGCCCGGGATCGTTGCGGCGATCTTGTAGTAATCCCATGGGTACTTGGATTCCGACTGCTTCTTCACCTCCATCAGGTACATATCGTGCACCATGCGTCCGTCTGGGCGGATCACGCCATGGTTGGTGAACACGTCCTTGATGGTGGTGGACTTCAGCTTGGCCATCACCTTGTCGGAATCGTCGGTGCCAACGGCCTTTACCGCGGCCAGGTATTGGGCAGCTGCGGAGTAATCGCCGGCCTGCAGCATCGAAGGCTCCTTCTTCATCTTCGCGAAATAGCGCTTGGACCAGGCGCGCGTCTGGTCGTTCATGTCCCAGTACCAGCCATCGGTCAGGTACATGCCGGCAGTCGCATTCAGGCCCAGCGAGTGGATATCGTTGATGAACACCAGCAGGCCGGCCATCTTCATTTTCTTGGCGACGCCGAATTCATTGGCCGCCTTCACCGAGTTGATAAAGTCGCCGCCCGCATTGGCCAGGCCCAGCACTTGCGCACCGGACGAAGAAGCTTGAATCAGGAAAGATGAAAAGTCGGTGCCTGGGAAGGGATGGCGCACACTGCCGATTACCTTGCCGCCCGATTTGGTCACGACTTCGCTCGTGTCCTTTTCCAGCGAATGACCGAAGGCGTAATCGGCGGTCAGGAAATACCAGTTCTTGCCGCCCTGCTTGACGATGGTGCTGCCAGTACCGCGCGCCAGCGCAACGGTGTCGTAAGCGTAGTGCACAGTGTAGGGGGTGCATTCCTCGTTGGTCAGGCGCGAGGAACCGGCGCCGACCACCATGAAGATCTTCTTCTTGTCGGCTGCCACTTTGGCCATTGCCAGGTTGGCGCCGGAATTGGTACCGCCCACCAGCATGTCCACGCCCTGCTGGTCGAACCATTCGCGCGCCTTCGACGCAGCAATATCGGCCTTGTTCTGATGGTCGGCAAAGACGAATTCGATCTTCTTGCCGTTGATGGCGCCTCCCGCTTCGGCAATCGCCATCCTGATCGCCTCCGCGCCGCCCTGCCCGTCGATGTCCGAATAGACGCCGGACATATCGGTGATGAAGCCGATCTTGATGGTGTCGCCAGACATCTGGGCGTGTGCGCTGCCGAAAGCACACAGGGCTGCTGCAATGGCGATTACTTTGCGTTTCATAGTGTCTCCGTTTTCAGTTTTGATATTCAAACGCCCAACAGCTCGGTCAATACCGGCATGCGGGCATCCAGTTCCGATGACGCAAAACTCTCAACAATCCGACCATGTTCCATCACGTAAAACCGATCCGCCAGTGGCGCCGCGAAACGGAAATTCTGCTCGACCATCACGATCGTGTATCCCTTGGCCTTCAACGCGCGGATCATGCGCGCCAGACCTTGCACGATGACCGGCGCCAGACCTTCCGAAATTTCATCGAGCAGGAGCAGGCGCGCGCCGGTTCGCAGGATGCGCGCTACTGCCAGCATCTGCTGCTCGCCGCCGGACAGGCGTGTGCCCTGGCTGTTGCGGCGCTCTTTCAGGTTAGGGAACATCTCGTAGATCTCTTCGACCGACATGCCCTGCCCCGTTTTCAACGCCGGCGGCAGCAACAGGTTTTCTTCTGTGGTGAGCGATGCAAAGATGCCGCGCTCCTCGGGACAATAGCCAACGCCAAGGTGGGCGACTTTATGCGTCGGCAAACCGATCGCTTCCTGGCCATTGATGCGGATCGACCCCTTGCGCGTACCGGTCAGTCCCATGATGGCCCGCAGCGTTGTGGTGCGGCCGGCGCCGTTACGGCCTAACAGCGTGACCACCTCGCCGGGCTTCACGGTCAGGTTCACATCGTGCAGGATATGCGATTCGCCATACCAGGCTCGCAGCTGGCTGATCTCCAACGCGGCCGTCATGCCTCGGTCCCCATATAAGCTTCCATTACCTGTGGATTACTCGATACTTCGGCGTACGGGCCTTCCGCCAATACTGCACCACGCTGCAGCACGGAGATCCAGTCGCAAATGCCGGACACCACGCTCATATTGTGTTCAACCATCAGCACGCTGCGGCCGGCAGAAACCTTCTTGATCAATTCAGTCACACGATGCACGTCTTCGTGACCCATGCCTTGCGTGGGCTCGTCGAGCAGCATCAGTTCAGGTTCCATCGCCAGCGTGGTGGCGATCTCGAGCGCGCGCTTGCGGCCGTAGGGCAAATCGACTGTGATCGTATCGGCGAAAGAGGCCAGGTCGACCTCGGCCAAAAGCGCCATTGCGCGATCATTCAATTGGTTCAGCGAGCGCTCGCTGCGCCAGAAATGAAAAGCCGTGCCGAGTTTGCGCTGCAGCCCGATGCGCACATTTTCGAGTACGGTCAGGTGTGGAAAGACTGCGGAAATCTGAAAGGATCGAATCACGCCCATGCGCGCAATCTGCGCCGGCTTGAGTGGGGTAATGTCCTTGCCGTTAAAGTGGATCTGGCCCGACGTCGGCACCAGGAATTTGGTGAGCAGGTTGAAGCAGGTCGTCTTGCCGGCGCCGTTCGGGCCGATCAAGGCATGGATATGCCCGCGCTGGACTTGCAGGTCCACGTTAGCGACAGCTGTGAATCCCTTGAACTCCTTGGTTAAACCTTTTGTTTCCAAGATGAAGTCGGACATCGTGTCTCCCCGGTTTTGCTAGATCATACACAACAAAGCTGCCTTTTCCGCAATCATGATTACCGGGGAATTCGTATTACCAGACGTAATGGTAGGCATGACCGATGCATCGGCGATGCGCAAGCCGCGCACGCCACGAACCCGCAATTCGCTGTCAACTACAGCCGAAACGTCGTCCACGCGGCCCATTTTGCAGGTGCCGACCGGGTGGAAAATCGTGGTGCCAATCGAGCCCGCAGCCTCGGCCAACTCCTCATCGGTGCGAAAATGCACACCGGGTTTGCATTCCTGCGGCCGATATTTCGCCAACGCTGGCGCCGCAACAATCTTGCGCGTGAGATTCAACGCTGCTGCTGCGACGCGCCGGTCCTTGTCGGTACTGAGATACATCGGTGTGATTTTCGGCGGCGCATATGAATCAGCGGAAGCAATCCGCACATGGCCGCGCGATGTCGGACGCAAGTTGCAAACGCTGGCAGTGAACGCAGGGAAGTCATGCAGCGGCTCGCCAAAACGCTCAAGCGACAGGGGCTGCACGTGGTATTCCAGGTTCGGCGTAGTCTGCTCTGGGCCCGAGCGCGCAAACGCCCCCATTTGCGATGGCGCCATCGACATTGGCCCACTCTGGAACAGCGCATATTCAAGGCCGATGCGCGCCTTTCCCAGCCAGCTGGAGGCAAGCGTATTCAGCGTGCGCGCACCTTCGACTTTGAACACCATGCGCAGTTGCAGGTGATCCTGCAGGTTGGCGCCAACACCGGGCAAGTCGTGCACGGCTTTCACACCGGCCTGCGCCAGCGCTTCGGCGGGACCGATGCCCGACAATTGCAGGATTTGCGGCGTCCCGATGGCGCCCGCTGCCAACAGCGTTTCGCGCGCCTCCGCATTCCAGCGCGAGCCGCCGCCGATAAAAACCACACCTTTGCAGACCCCCTCCTCCAGCACCAGCTTTTCGACATGGCAGCCAGTCATCAGCGTCAGGTTAGGGCGCTTGGCCGCTGCACGCAGGAAGGCTTTGGCCGTATTCCAGCGAATCCCCCGCTTCTGGTTTACTTCGAAATACGAACAGCCGAAATTGTCGCCGCGGTTGAAGTCTTCAATCTTTGGAATGCCGGTTTGTTCGGCCGCATCACGGAAAGCATCGAGAATATCCCAGCGCAGGCGCTGCTTTTCCACACGCCATTCGCCTCCGGAACCATGGAAATCCGATATGCCGGCGTGATGGTCTTCACTTTTACGGAACAAAGGCAGCACTTCCGACCAGCGCCAGCTCGGGTCGCCGCACAACTCGGCCCATTGGTCGTAATCGCTGGACTGGCCACGCATATAGATCATGCCGTTGATCGATGAACTCCCGCCCAGGACCTTGCCGCGAGGGTAAATCAGGCTGCGGCCGCCGAGTCCTGCGTCCGGCTCGGTGCGAAACAGCCAGTCCGTGCGCGGATTATTGATGCAGTGAAGGTAGCCAACCGGAATGTGGATCCAGACGTAATCGTCCTTCCCTCCCGCTTCGATCAGCAATACCTGGTTCTTTGGATTTTGCGTCAGGCGGTTGGCAAGGACGCAGCCAGCCGTCCCTCCGCCCACGATGATGAAGTCAAACTGGCCTGCGGATTCCAATCTTTCTCCCTGTCGGAAGCTGTGGATAACGCTATGAATATCCACAGGCATCGTTTGTGAGTAAACAAGACTTCTCGAAAACGGCTGAAAATTGTCCAAAAACAGTTCTCAGTCCATTCAAGGTTTACGCGCCTGCTTATACAGCCGGTAAACCCCTGATTTTTCTCTGCAAGGTGCACTTATCCACAGAAAGTCGGGGTTGTTAACAACCATTACTACTTTGTATACACACTAATCTAACGTAAACAAAACTCTCCACCTATACTGAACAAGCAAGTTGTTCCATGCAATCCTGCCTGGAGGGGCTCTTGTCGACCTCTGACGCCTATCGACGCTTTCGCCGGCGATTGCTCGTCACCATGACCATGCTCGCGCTGCTCGCCACGGCAGTCGTCGCCTGGCAGCTGCATTCTTCTGCCCGCGATCGCGAACAGGCCATTCGCCGGCAAACCCAACATTACGCATTAGCGATCGAGGCCCAGGTCTTAAGCACTGTCCAACTGTCCGACATCGCCCTCTTGGGCTTTGCCAACGCAATCAAGGTCGCGCCCTACACACCAAAAACCATAGACAGCTTGCTTTCATCCCGAGGCGCAAGTTTTGGCAGCAGTTTCTGGATCACTTTCCTGGATCCTCAAGGCTTTGCCATCGCCAGCTCACGCGATATCGCCGTTAAAGGCATCAGCTATGCGGACCGCGACTACTTCCAGGCCCAGCTGACTCCTGGAGACAAGCTCTTTGTGGGAGGACCAAGCCGTGGACGGATTTCGAATTCGCGCCTGTTCTTCCTCAGCCGACGTGTCGAAAATGCCAAAGGCGAATTCCTCGGGGTGATCGTCGCGCCAATCGATGCGAGCAGGCTTGCCAAAACTTTTGAACATTCCCGCGTCAGCGACGACGTCACCATTACCCTCTTCCACACGAATGGCCACATCATTGCCCGCGCTCCCCTGTTCGAACAGACCTTCAACCGGGATATACGTGAATCAAACGTCTTTCGAGCCTTTGGCAAGGCGCCAATCGACACCATCGAAACCGTCAGTCCGATCGACAGGCAATCAAGGATCGCCAGCTACCGGAAATTGCCAGACCTTCCACTGATCGTCACTGTCGGCAGTTCAAATGTTGGCCTGGCACTGGTCTCGCAAAAACAGTTCCTAGTCGCAGGCGTCGCCATATTCCTGATCCTCACTCTGATCGTCTTCGCGATCATCTACGCCCTGCGAACGTTCGCGGCCGCAGAAGAACGCGAACAGCGCTACCGCACGCTCTACGCTACGTCAGCCGAGACAGAAAAAAAGCTGACCTACAGCGAACAGCGGCTGCGCCTCATTGCCGACAACTTGCCGATCGTGATCGCCTACATTGATCGTGACGAACACTACACTTTCAAAAACCGGCGCTTTGCTGAAATTTACGGCAGCGGCGACAACCTCCAGCAAGTCCTGTCGCCAGCACTCTATGCTGAAACCAGCCCTTACCTGGAGCGCGCATTTGCCGGCGAAACTGTCTGCTTCGAACGCAGCACCCAGCGCAACGGCGAACCATGCTGCGACGCCATCACGTACGTGCCGGACCGCGATGAAAGCGGAAAAGTCATCGGCCTGTTTGTCATGGCCGAAGACATCAGCGAACGAAAGAAGCACGAGGAATCAAGCAAGCTGGCAACCCTGATGTACGAAAATGCCTGCGAAGGCATGATGGTCACCGATGCAGAAGGCCGAATCCTGTCTGTGAACCCGGCCTTTTCGCAAATCAGCGGCTATTCCTCGGAAGAAGTCGTCGGCCACCTCGCCTACGAACTGACTTCCAGCCACCAGGACATCAAGTTCTACAGCCGCATGCGTCAGACCATTACCCACACGGGCTATTGGGAAGGCGAAATCTGGCACCAGCACAAGAACGGCGACCATTACCTGGTTTCGCTTCGCTTCAACACCGTGTTCGACAGCAAAGGCAATGTGCTGCGCCACGTCGCCCTGTTCACGGATATCACCAAGAAGAAGGCCACCGAAGAAGCAATCTGGAAACAGGCCAACTTCGACGCCCTGAGCGGCTTGCCCAACCGCCGCATGTTCAACGACCGCCTGCGCCAGGAGATCAAGAAAGCGGCGCGAGACAAGCTCCCGATGGCGCTGATCTTCATTGACCTCGACGGTTTCAAGGCCGTCAACGACAACCTGGGCCACGACTTTGGCGACATCCTGCTCAAACAAGTAGCAGAGCGCTTGCTCACATGCGTCCGCAATACCGACACAGTGGCCAGGCTTGGCGGCGATGAATTCACCGTCATCCTCAGCGAGCTCAAAGAATCGGGGGATGTGGTCCGTATCGTGCAGGAGATTTTGCACAGCCTTGCCAGGCCTTTCCAGTTGAGGCATGAAGTGGCTCATATCTCGGGCAGCATCGGTATTTCACTATTCCCGGAGGATGGCGATGAAGCCGAACAGCTCATCAAAAACGCCGACCAGGCGATGTACGTCGCCAAGCAGCAGGGCCGTAACCGCTTCAATTATTTCGCGCCCTTCATGCAGGAAGCCAGCCAGATGCGGATCGAACTCGCCAACGAGTTGCGCAATGCCTTGAAAAACAAGGAGTTAAGGCTGCTCTTCCAGCCCATCCGCAACTTGGCGACGGACAAAATCGATATGGCGGAAGCCTTGATCCGTTGGGAACATCCACAGCGAGGCTTGCTCAAGCCTGCCGAATTCATTGGCGTTGCTGAAAATACCGGCGTCATCGCATCCATTGGCGAATGGGTGTTCCAGGAGGCGGCTGCCCTGGCCGCCAGCTTTGGCAACGGCTTCAAAGTCTGCGTCAACAAATCGGCTTGGCAGTTCCGGCATGAGGCTGTAGGCGTAGAACATTGGCTGGAACTATTGCACGAACAAGCGCTTTCGCCGCATTCCATGGTGATCGAAGTGACGGAAGGACTGCTGTTGGAGGCAAACAGGGAAGTTGTGCAGCGGGTGCAATCGCTCAGGGACGCCAATCTCCAGATTTCCCTGGATGATTTTGGCCACGGCTACTCATCCTTGAACTTCCTGAAGCGATTCCAGATCGATTTCCTCAAGCTTGACACCAGCTTCAGCGATAACCAGCTCTTGTGCGAAGCCATTGTCTCGATGGCCCACAAGCTGGGCATCAAAGTCATCGCGGAAAAGATCGAAACGCCAGGCCAACTGGAGATTTTGATGGCCGCAGGCTGCGATTTTGGGCAGGGATTCCTGTTCGGAGCACCCATTTCAGCTGAAAAACTGCATCGGCTGTTGATAACTCAATGAATATCCACAGGATCGAATGTGCGTAAACACCGTTTTTGAGTTCACGCACAAAATTTGTTCAGAACTCATCCGTTTTAGACACAGTTCTTGTCCAGCCAGTTCTACAATTCGTAAACTTCTGATTCTGTGGATGTTAACAGCTTTATCCACAGACCGGGTCGCGTTTACTATCTACTACTATCCTTTCGTATACAACTTTAAATAAATAGAGGACAACTCGCGCATGCGTCTCGGAATCATCTCAGCTTTAGCAGAAGAACAACAAGGTCTACTGGAAGCCATGGAGAGCCCCTACAAGCTCATCCACGGTAAGCGTGAGTACACAGCCGGAAAACTCTGGAAAATCGATTCTGTGGCCGTTTTATCGCGAATTGGCAAGGTTGCTGCTGCAGTGACAGCTGCAACGCTTGTGGAGAAGTTCGACGTTACCCACATTATTTTTACCGGCGTCGCCGGTTCTGCAGACCTTGGGGTTCGTGTTGGAGACGTGGTGGTCGCCGATTCCCTGGCTCAACACGATTTTGATGCCAGCCCGCTGTTCCCGCGCTTCGAAATACCGCTGACCGGGCTCTCGCACATGCCTGTAGACCGCGAATTGAGCCTGAAACTCAGCTTGGCTACGCGCGAATTCCTGCAAAACGACGCACAAGTGCATCGCGGCCTGATCGGAAGCGGTGATCAATTCATCAAGGACAAGGCTCATCTGATGAGCCTGAAGGAGGCACTGCCTGATTTATTGGCAGTAGAAATGGAAGGAGCAGCTGTCGCCCAGGTCTGTCACGAACTGGGCGTGCCGTTTGCCATCATGAGGACTATTTCAGACAACGCCAACGAAGAAGCGGCGACGGATTTCATGCAATTCGTGCAAACCGTCGCCTCGCGCTACGCCTTTGGCATCATCCAGAATTTCTGCAAATCGCTTACTTGATTGGCAGTTTGGTGGTGTTCTTCACTTCTTCCATCACCGCATAGGTGTGGGTCTCGCGCACGCCTTTCTGCAGCAAGGTTTTTCCAAGGAATTCGCGGTACGCCGCCATATCTTTCACGCGCGCCTTGACCAGGTAGTCAAAACCGCCGGCGACCATATGGCATTCGAGAACTTCGGGAATCAGCTGGACACTGTGTTTGAAGGCATCAAAGACTTCCGGCGTGGTGCGATCCAGCACAACTTCAATGAACACCAGCAGCGAAACATCCAGTAGCTGCGGGTTCAACTGCGCCGTGTAGCCCATGATGTAGCCGGCCTCATGCAGTTTCCGTACACGTTCAAGGCAAGCGGCAGGCGAAAGATTGACGCGCGCAGCCAATTCAACATTGCTAATCCGGCCATCATTTTGCAACTCGGCCAGAATCTTCTTACTGATCTTGTCCAGCATTCCATCTCCAGGATTAATTTTATTTGGTCAAATTCTCGCACCAAAAACTATCTATTGCTAGTACAAAGTATTACCAGAATTAATCCGAACGATTCCCGCTTACAATCGAATCATTAGTTGCACTGCACAACACGCCCTCGCAAACACCGTTTGCCGGGCGTGTTTTCTTAGGTGCCAAAAGACTTTTTACATACTAGCCAATAGAGACATTCATGCATCTGAACACCACTCCGTTCGCCGCACTTCAAGCAGAAATCCTGCGAGATCCTAGCCCGCTGCGCAGCGCCATCACTGCTGCGTATCGGCGCGACGAACAAACTGCTGTGCAATGGCTTCTGTCGCAAATTAACGTCGGTTCCCCGGAAACTACGCAGGATGCGCAATTCCTGGCAAAGCGCCTGGTGACCGCCGTTCGTGAAAAACGCACCCGTTCTTCCGGTGTGGATGCGCTGATGCATCAATTCTCCCTGTCGTCCGAAGAGGGCATTGCCCTGATGTGCCTGGCTGAAGCGCTTCTGCGTATTCCCGATTCCGCAACTGCCGACCGCCTGATTGCCGACAAGATTTCCAAAGGTGACTGGCGCAAACACCTGGGCGAATCGCCTTCCCTGTTTGTGAACGCCGCTACCTGGGGCCTGCTGATTACTGGCAAGCTGGTCAGCTCGTCCAGCGAAGAAGGACTGGGTTCGGCCATTACCAGCCTGATCGCCAAAGGCGGCGAACCACTGATCCGCAAAGGCGTGGACCTGGCGATGCGCATGCTGGGCAACCAGTTCGTCACCGGCCAGACCATCGACGAAGCGATCAGGAACGGCAAGGACAACGAAGCGCGCGGCTACCGCTATTCCTACGACATGCTGGGCGAGGCAGCGCTGACCGAAGCCGATGCAGCCAACTATTACGCAGCGTATGAAAAAGCGATCCACGCGATCGGCAAAGCATCTGCAGGCCGCGGCATCCGCAACGGTCCTGGCATTTCCGTCAAACTGTCCGCCCTGCATCCACGCTATAGCCGCGCACAGCGTGATCGCGTGATGTCCGAGCTGCTGCCGCGCCTGACCGCGCTGGTCAAGCTGGCCAAGGGTTACAACATCGGCCTGAATATCGACGCCGAAGAAGCCGACCGCCTGGAACTGTCGCTGGACCTGATGGAGGCGATGGCCTTCAACCCGGAACTGGAAGGCTTCGAAGGCATCGGTTTCGTGGTGCAGGCATACCAGAAGCGCTGTCCGTTCGTGATCGACTACCTGGTCGACCTGGCCAAGCGCAGCGGCCGCAAATTCATGGTGCGCCTGGTGAAGGGCGCCTATTGGGATGCAGAGATCAAGCGCGCCCAGGTTGATGGCATGCCTGGTTATCCGGTCTACACGCGCAAGGTGTACACGGACGTATCCTACCTGGCATGTGCGCAGCGCCTGCTGGCAGCGACCAGCGTGATCTACCCGCAATTCGCGACCCACAACGCGCAAACCCTGTCGACCATTTACACATGGGCCAAGCGTGACGGCATCACCGACTACGAATTCCAGTGCCTGCACGGCATGGGCGAGACTCTGTACGATCAGGTGGTCGGTTCGAACAACCTGGATAAGCCATGCCGTATTTACGCACCAGTAGGCTCGCACGAAACCCTGCTGGCTTACCTGGTACGCCGCCTGCTGGAGAACGGCGCCAACTCGTCCTTCGTGAACCAGATCGTCGACGAAACCATCCCGGTTGACTCCCTGATTTCCAACCCGATCGAGGTTGCGCGCAACCTGAACGGCGTGCCGCACACCGGCATCGCCCTGCCGCTCGACATGTTCGGCGCAGAGCGCAAGAACTCCGCCGGCATCGACCTGTCCAACGAAGACGTGCTGCGCGAAGTGTCGGCAGCCCTGGCGCAGCCACGCAGCTGGACTGCCGGGCCCCTGCTCGCCGTCGCAGCCAGCGCCGGCCAGGCCGCGCAGCAGATCGTGAATCCGGCCCGCAAAGACGATATCGTCGGCTCCGTGACCGAGGCGACTGCCGACGACGTCAACAACGCCCTGAACGCAGCCAGCCAGTTCGCCATGGATTGGCAAACCACCGAACCATCGCAGCGTGCCGCCTGCCTCGATCGCGCCGCCGACTTGTTCGAAACCCACAAGCTGGAGCTGATGGCACTGGCCGTGCGCGAAGCCGGCAAATCGCTGCCGAACGCGATCGCCGAAGTACGTGAAGCGGTCGATTTCCTCCGCTATTACGCCGTGCAAGTGCGCGGTTCCACCAACACGCTGGCGCTGGGACCCGTGACCTGCATCAGTCCATGGAACTTCCCGCTGGCGATCTTCACTGGCCAGGCCGCAGCAGCACTGGCCGCAGGTAACGTGGTGCTCGCCAAGCCCGCCGAACAAACCCCGCTGATTGCCCAGCGCGCAATAGAACTGCTGCACGAAGCCGGCGTACCGCGCGCAGCGCTGCAATTCCTGCCTGGCCGCGGCGAAGTGGTTGGCGCAGGCCTGTGCAACGACTCGCGCGTCAAAGGCGTGATCTTCACCGGCTCCACCGAAGTGGCGCAACTGATCAACCGCACCCTGGCCAAGCGCGCCGCAGCGGAAAATGTGGACATCCCGCTGATCGCCGAAACCGGCGGCCAGAACGCGATGATCGTCGACTCCTCCTCGCTGCCGGAACAGGTGGTAGGCGACGCGATTTCATCCGCCTTCGACAGCGCCGGCCAGCGTTGCTCGGCGCTGCGCGTGCTGTTCCTGCAAGAAGACATCGCCGACAAGACCATCAAGATGCTCAGAGGCGCGATGAAGGAACTGAAGGTCGGCTCGCCGGACCGCCTGGTGACCGACATTGGTCCGGTGATCGACAAGGAAGCGCAGCAAAACCTGCTGTCCCACATCGAAAAAGTGCGCGCGCATGCCAAGGCCAGCTTCTCGCTCGAAGTGCCGAATGCCGATGCGGGCACCTTCGTACCGCCGACCGTGCTGGAAATCGGCTCGCTGTCCGAGCTGACCAAGGAAGTATTCGGCCCCGTGATGCACGTGATCCGCTACAAGCGTTCCGAACTGCCAAAAGTGATCGAACAAATCAACGGCAGCGGATTCGGCCTGACCCTGGGCGTTCATTCGCGTATCGATGAAACCATCGACTACATCACCTCCAGCGCCCACGTCGGCAACATCTACGTGAACCGCAATATCGTCGGTGCAGTGGTTGGCGTGCAGCCGTTTGGCGGTGAAGGCAAATCCGGCACCGGCCCGAAAGCGGGCGGCCCGCTGTACCTCAAGCGCCTGCAGCGCGGCGCGGTCGCCCTGGAGCGCCACGAGCGCGTCGGTGCGCCGGCAACCGACACGCTGGCCGCATGGGCCAAGGCGCAAGGCAAGAGCCGCCTGGCAGCGCATATCGAAAGCTATGCACGCACCACGCCGGTTGGCAGCCTGATCGGCCTGCCGGGCCCAACCGGCGAGCGCAACACCCTGGCCTACGTCCCACGCGGCAACATCGCCTGTTTCGCCACGAATGCCGACGTGCTGCTGAACCAGATCGCCGCCGCCCTGGCAACCGGCAACCGCGCACTGGTAATGGAAGGCGCCCTGCCGGCAGATCTGCCAGCGGATGTAAAGTCCGTCATCCAGACCATCAAATCCACGGATGTGGCGAAAGCCGACTTCCAGATCGCACTGGTTGAATCCAGCCTCGGCGCGAAACTGCGCCCAGAACTGGCCGCCCGCGACGGCGCGATTGTCTCCGTGATCGACACCACTGAAGAAGGCGACATCCCATTGTGGCGCCTGGTGGCCGAACGCGCCCTGTGCGTCAACACCACCGCCGCCGGCGGCAACGCCAGCCTGATGACCCTCGACGCCTAAATGGCCCAGCTCGTGTCCCACCATGGGGTCACACCCGAAACGGGACACGAGCACAGCTGGTTGATGTAGATCAGCTTCCGAAGAATTTTCTCATGCTAAGTTTTCAGCATGAGCCGCCCTCCACGAATCATTTTCCCCGGTGCTGTTTACCATGTGACTTCGCGTGGCAACAGGCGCGCCGCGATCTACCACGATCAACGCGATCATCTGATCTGGCTCGAAAAACTGGCTGAAACCGTGGAAAAGCACGCGTTCAAGGTTTACGCCTATTGCTTAATGCCGAACCACTTCCATTTGCTGCTTGAAACGGTTGATGCCAACCTGTCAGAAGGCATGCATATGTTGAACGCTACCTATTGCCAGCATTTCAATAAACGACATCAACTCAGCGGGCATGTGATCCAAGGCCGGTTCCACGCGGTGGGCATTGGCAAGCAAAAGCAACTGCTCGCCGCAGCGCGTTACATTAGCTTGAACCCGGTAAGGGCGAAGCTTGTAAGTGATCCCAGGGATTGGCAATGGAGCAGCCATGGCTACTATTTGCGGCCCGAAATAGCGCCGGCCTGGCTCAATACTGATTGGCTTTTATCGCAGTTTGGCAATGGTGACATGACTGAAAGGGTCGCGGCTTATGAAAAGTTCGTCGCTGCCGGCATTGGTATGCCCAACCCATTGAGCTTCCATTCCGAGCGCACGAACTTGTCGCGAGTTAAAGTCCAACCGCTCATCACCTACGCTGCGCTCTATCAGAATCGGAACGAAGCGATGGCGCGAGCCCATCAGTCAAAAGCCTATACGCGCCAACAAATAGCCGATCACTTCGGAGTATCGATCAAGACCGTTTCAAGGGCAATTCAAGGCTTTCCACCACAAGACGCCTGAGCTCGTGTCTCAAAACGGGTGTGACCCCATGGTGGGACACGGGCTCGGCTGTGGGCTAGTAGGTGTCGTTCCTGGGGTTGGTGCCGGGCGCGGTTTTTTGGGCGACGGCGTTCATGCCTTCGAGGTGGCCGCGCAGCCATTTGTGGGCGGGGCTGCGGGCGTCGCGTTCGTGCCAGAGCATGTCGAGGTGCACGGCAGGCAACTGGAAGGGGAGCTCTTTGTAGATCAACGCGTCGGTCATGCCGGTGGAGGCGATCAGGTGCTTGGGCAAAACCGTGATCAGGTCGCTGTTGGCGACCACCCGGCCGGCGGTGAAGAATTGATTTACCGTCAGCAGAATGCGGCGTTCGCGCTGGATCTGCGCCAGGGCTTCGTCCACCAGGCCGTGGGCGCGGCCGGAGAAGCTCACCAACAAGTGGTTGGCGGCGCAGTAGTTGTCCAGGGTGAGGTCTTGCTTGGCCAGCGGGTGGCCGCGCCGCATCACGGCGACGTAGATACCGGAATACAGCCGCTCGTGGCGGATCGGGGAGCTCGGTTCGCTCATCAGCTGCGCCGCCACGCCAGGGAAGAAGCCGACCGCCAGGTCGATATCGCCGCGCAGCAGCATCGGCCGCGGTTCGCGCGTTGTCAAAGGAACCATGCGGATGTTCACGCCAGGCGCTTCGCGTTCGATCGAGCGCATCAGGGATGGCAGCCAGAACGCTGCCGTTGCGTCGGCCATCGCCATGCGGAAGGTGGCGTGGGTCTTGGAGACGTCAAACGTGCCCGGCGTGACCGCGGCTTCCAGCGAGGCCAGGGCGCTGCGCACCTGCGGCCACAGCGCTTCGGCGCGCGGGGTTGGCTTGACACCGTAGGCAGTGCGGATCAGCAAATCGTCGCCCAGGCTTTCGCGCAGCCTTTTGATGGCGTTCGACACCGCCGGCTGCGTCATGGCCAGGTGGCCGGCAGCGCGGGTCAGGTTCTGCTCAGTCATCACCGCGTCGAATACGCGCAGCAGATTCAGGTCGAGGGTCAGAAAGCTCATCGGTCATTCACACCAATAATAATTGTTATCGAGAAACGGAATTGGCGTTATATGTTGCGGCGCACTATAGTATCTACAGATTCTATAGGTATTGAAACAGCCATGTCTACTTACATTAACATCATCGAATTTGCACAGTTCCTGCCGCTGGTGATCCTGGCGCTGGCGCTGGCTTTCGTGTTCAAGCCGCTGCTGCGTGGTATCGCCCGCGCCGCCGTGCTTGTCGTTAAGCCAAAGTTGAGCAAAGAGGAACGCCTGCAGCGCCGCCTGATGCGCGACACCATGATGTTCAAGCGTATGCTGAATTCGATGGAAGGCTCGCCTAGCCATGTCGCGGAACTGCGTGCCATGGCCTGCCGCGCGTAAGCCTTCCGCAGCGCAGCAAATCAGTTTGTTTCTGGCGCCGGAGCCGAGGCCTTCTCGGCATTCCACAGCAGCTTAGGCTTCAGGGATGAATCCACCGGCTTATTGCCGATCCAGATGCGCATGATGGCGTTGAAGAAAGCCAGGTCCGGCTGCGGTTCACCGACTTTTTTTCCGTTCAGGAAGGATTGGGAGCCGACACTCGGGTTCCAGTCCACTACCAGCTCATCACCCTTCTTCAATCCGGGGAACTGGGCGAACATCTCGCCGAATGCCTTGGTCTGCGGCAGCAATTTCGTGCGCTCTTCCGCACCGACGTTATCGTTCAGGCCCTTCATGAAGGCCATGCCGAAGTCATCCGAGCTCAGGTCGCGCATCGATACAATGCGGATGCGGCGCGGGCCTTGGGCGGCCAGCACGTCGGCGACGGTGGATTTCCTGTCCTGCAGATAGAAGCCCAGTGCGTAGACCTTGAACACCAGCTTGGTGCGCACGCCGGCGCCGTTCAGCTTCAGCTCGTGTCCAGCTACCGTGACAGTGTCTGCGAATTTGACGCCGGCGACTTCTGCGGCGAATGCGGGCATGCTGCTGGCGGCCAATAGGGCGGCGGCCACAGCACTCTTGAGGATGTTGCGACGGGTGATGCTCATTATGTCTCCGTTGGTATGGGTAGCTGTTTGCAATATAACGCACAGCAACCCTTTTGGGGAGACATCAGCTCTTATCAGCCTGCAACTTCTCGAATTTTGCCAACAATTGTTCCTTGCTTTCCCGCCAATCTGGATTAAATGGAATGCAGGAAACCGGGCAAACCTGCTGGCATTGCGGTTCGTCGAAGTGCCCCACGCATTCGGTGCACTTGTTGGGATCGATTTCGTAGATCTCCGGACCCAAGTATATCGCGTCGTTCGGGCACTCGGGCTCGCATACGTCGCAATTGATGCAGTCGTCGGTAATCATTAAAGCCATGGCAATACTCTCTTACTCGCCTTTGCGGGCCGCGATCTTCTTGCGAAGCCAGCGGTCCACCGAAGGGAAAACAAACTTGGACACGTCGCCGCCAAGCTCGGCAATCTCGCGCACGATGGTGCCCGAGATGAATTGGTACTGGTCGGATGGCGTGAGGAACAGCGTTTCCACATCCGGCAGCATGTAGCGGTTCATGCCCGCCATCTGGAATTCGAATTCGAAGTCCGACACCGCGCGCAGGCCGCGCACGATCACGCGCGCATCATGTTCGCGCACGAAGTCTTTCAGCAGGCCGGAAAAGCTCTCAACCTTGACGTTCGGATAATGGCCCAGCACTTCATTGGCAATCTCCAGCCGTTCTTCAAGGGTGAAGAAGGGATGCTTGTTCTGGCTGTCGGCCACACCGACGATCAGCGTGTCGAACAGGCCCGATGCGCGGCGCACCAGGTCTTCGTGACCCCGGGTCAGCGGGTCGAAAGTACCCGGATAAACTGCTACAACCATTGCAACTCCATGCGTTTGGCGTCAAACAATAAAGGATTATGCCTCATTTTCAGGCAATGCCTGAAGCAGGTGGTAATACACCATGCCTGCCTTGTCGGCGCGTACCACTTCCCAGCCTTCGATGGCCAGTGGCGCTTCCGCTTCGGCATACACCAGGCCGCCGTCCTTCAGCAGGGGACGGCACAGGGGCAGTGAACGTTCCAGCAAGCCTTGCTGGTAGGGGGGATCGAGGAAGATCAGGTCGAACCTGGCGCCGCGGCCGGCCAGCGACTGCGCTGTCGCCAGGGCGTCGCCGCGCTGGATGGCGATGTTGGTGGCCTTCAGCTTTTCGCGGTTTGTCTCCAGCTGGCGCACCACGGCGCTGTTGGCGTCGACCATGGTGACCTTGGCTGCACCGCGGCTGGCGGCTTCGAAACCGAGGGCGCCGCTACCGGCGAACAAGTCCAGCACCTGGGTCTCGCTCCAGGCCGCATCGTGCAGGTGGTTGATCCAGTTGAAGACGGTTTCGCGCACGCGGTCGGGCGTTGGGCGCAGGCCCAGCGCTTCCAGAACGGGCAGCGGGGTGCGCTTCCAATCGCCGCCGATAATGCGGACCTGGTTGGGGACTTTCTTCTTTTGCATGGCCGGCATTATCTCATGCCGCGCTGCACAAAGGCTCAATGAGCCTGCGCAGCAAGGGTATTCAAGTCCTTGATCCAGCCTTCCATGCGTTTTTGCGCATGGGCTTTCTGCTCCGGCGTGGAGATGCGTACGACGGTGTGGACAAGTTCCACCGTCGATTGCGTATAGCTGTCGAAGAAGGCCTTGCGCTCCGAAAAGCCGAAGCGGTCGAAGCCCGAACGTATCAACTCTTCCACCCACTGCGTGGCAAGCTGCTTGCTTGGCTGTTCGGTCATGATCTTGCGTGCCAGGGTCATGATCTTGAGCTGACGCCTCAAGCGTTCGTCCAGCCACAGCTCGTTATTCAGTGGCCGCGCGTCGGATGCCTTGCGGATAATGGCTTCCTGTTCATCGCTGAAGCTGCCGAACCAGAGCTCGAACTGCTCCATCGATTTCTTGTAACGGAATTTGTTCTGCTCCAGGGCGTCGCCCTTCATATTCTCTTTGCGGAACTTGGCGTTGTTCTTGGCGAACTTCTTTTCCATCGTTGCCAGCTGTTCGGGCTTGAGCGAAAGCGCCAGCTCCGCGATATCGGGCGCGGCGCGCAGCAGCAGGGCCTCGGTGCGGTCGCGGATATCCACGTAATCGGCCATCAGGTCTGCCGCCGTGGGATTGCCGTGCAGCTGGCGCTGGGCCTTCTGCAGAAGTTGCACATAGTCCTGCAACTGGGTTTTGCGGTGCCAGCGGAAGAAGCCGTCGATATCCTGCTTCACGTCCGCCTTTTGCTCGCTGTCGAAGTCGACGTAGGCGTCGAGCCACCAGTACAGCAAGGTGTCGCCGTTGTTATAGGCGAGCCTCAGGGAGCTGCATGCCGCGAGCAGAATGGCAAAAGCCAGCACGATCCACGTGTTAAACTTTTTCATATATCAACTCACACAAGAACAATCGGAATTATGAACGTCGTCATTCTCGCCGCCGGCATGGGTAAGCGCATGCAGTCGGCGCTGCCAAAGGTTTTGCATCCCGTCGCTGGCAAGTCCCTGTTGTCCCACGTTATCGATACTGCACGCAGCCTGTCTCCAGCCAGATTGTGCGTCATTTACGGTCACGGCGGCGCAGCGGTGCTGGCTTCGCTGGACAAGCATAAAGCCGTTCCAGGCACCGAAATCTCGGCCGCGCTGCAGGAACCGCAGCTGGGCACTGGCCACGCCGTCCAGCAAGCCCTGCCCCACCTCGACGATGAGCAGCCAACCCTGGTGCTGTACGGCGACGTGCCGCTGACTTCCGCCGCTTCGCTCAAGCGCCTGGCCGATGCCGCCGGAAAAGACAAGCTGGGCATCCTCACCGTGGTACAGGACAATCCTTTCGGCCTGGGCCGCATCGTCCGTGTGGGCGGCGCGATCCAGCGCATCGTTGAAGAGAAGGATGCCACAGAAGCCGAGCGCCTGATCAAGGAAATCAATTCCGGCATCATGGTGATCCCGACGGCCAAGCTGAAGCAGTGGCTGGGCAAACTGAAGAATGAAAACGCGCAGGGCGAGTATTACCTGACCGATATCGTCGCCATGGCAGTGGAAGAAGGCGTGCAAGTCGTATCGGCCCATCCGGCTGCGCCGTGGGAAGTGCTGGGCGTGAACAGCAAGGCCCAGTTGGCCGAACTGGAACGCATCTACCAGCGCAGTGTCGCCAATGCCCTGCTGGATAAAGGCGTCACCCTGGCCGATCCTGCCCGCATCGACGTGCGCGGCGAATTGAGCTGCGGCCGCGATGTGACCATCGACGTCAACTGCGTCTTCGAAGGCGCGGTGGAAATCGGCGAGGGCGCGACCATCGGTCCGAACTGCGTGCTGATCAACGCGAAGATCGGTGCTGGCGCCAACATCAAGGCCTTCACCCACATCGAACAGGCGGTCGTTGGCGCCAAAGGCCAGATTGGCCCATACGCTCGCCTGCGCCCTGGCACCGAACTGGGTGAAGACGTCCACGTTGGCAACTTCGTGGAGATCAAGAACAGCCAGGTTGCTGCGCATAGCAAGGCCAATCACTTGGCTTATATCGGCGACGCCACCATCGGTTCGCGCGTGAACGTCGGCGCCGGCACCATCACCTGCAATTACGATGGCGTGAACAAGTTCCGCACCGTGATTGAAGATGACGCTTTCATTGGCAGCGACAGCCAGCTGGTGGCGCCCGTCACAGTAGGCGCTGGCGCGACCATCGGCGCCGGAACGACCCTGACCAAGGATGCGCCGCCCGGCAAGCTGACCATCTCGCGTCCAAAGCAGTTGACGATCGAAGGCTGGAAGCGCCCGGTCAAGCTACCGAAAACTGGCGGCGGCGCTGGTAAGTAAATTTCACCAGCTCGGGGAAGAAGCGGTCGAAGCCGGCGGCGATCGCTTCGTAGTGCTGCTGCACTTCCCCGATGCCCTCGCGCAGCAGGTGGCCGTTGCGGCTTAACCTGTCCGACATGCGGGTCAGCGCCAGCTCGACTCCGCTGAAATCCCCATATGCACCTAGCCAGTCCTGCTTGATCAGCTTGGGCAGGATCTCGCGCAGCCGGTCCGGCAACTGCTCTTCATGCGCAGCCAGGGCGCCGTAAAAGCGCTCGATCAACTCCGCACGCGGCTCCTCGCAGTATTCATCCCAGCGCTGGCTCAGGATGTGGTCGTAAAAAACGTCCAGCACTATCCCCGCATAACGCCGCCGCCCTTCCGTGAACAGGCTCTTGGCCTCAGTGACGATCGGATGGCTATCCGTGAACGAATCGATAAAACGGTGCAGCGCGATCTCGTTCGCAATCTCCGGCGCGTAGTGGTCCCCGCCATTCGCCTTGACGAAATCGCCCAGCATGGCGCCGACCATGGCGGCTTCGCTATGGCGCGCCAGGTAGATGTGTGCGAGGTAGTTCATTGCCCCATTCTAGCGCTGTGGATAAAGATGTGTAAAAGCAGGCGCATTTCCGTCTGAAAACCGTGGGATAGCTGTGGGATAAGAAGCAGGTGGTATCATCAACTTGTCCACAACGCGCGCTACAGCATGCTTCTTGTGGAAAAGCCTGGGGAATACCGGCGAATAAGCAGGGATAACCTCAGGCTGTGGATAAGGGTGTGAAGAACCCTGCGGAAAACGCGAGGATATGCGGTGAGGAACTTTGGATAACTGAGTATTTCGCGCGCTCTGCTGTGGAGAAATCTGTGCGTAAACCTGTGCCTATCCCGGTATAAGCCGGGATAACTGGTTCAGACTACAATACTGGTTTCGAACTTGCTGCGGAAAGTGGAAAAGTACGCTTTGACGTTGCGAACATTCGCCTGCCCGGCAAACAAACGGTGGGCCAGGGCGTGATAAGCGGGCATATCCGCCACCTGCACGATCAGCACGAAATCCGGGCCAGGAGAGACGCGGTAGCATTGCAGCACCGCCGGCTCGGGCGCCACCAGGGCTTCAAATTCCGCCATGCGTTCGGCGGCCTGGATATCCAGCGAGATTTCCACAACCGCCGTCAGATGCGCCCCGACCTTTTCCGGCGCCACCAGGGCCACTTCACGCGCGATCACGCCCGTATCGCGCAAATGCTTGACCCTGCGCAGGCAAGTCGGCGCCGAAACATGGACCGCAGCCGCCAATTCGGCATTCGTTTGCGAAGCATCCTTTTGCAGGGCGTTCAGGATGCGACGATCAATTTCATCAAAGTCCATAATTTGAAAGAATATTTCGCGCTATGCGCTGTATGAAATATTCTTTCACACTATGATGAATTCAGAAAGCAAATTTCTCCGGCCCTGCTCTACCATTCATTTATTAACTTTCTAAGAGAGGTCGCGCATGTGCGGTATTGTTGGCGCTGTAGCCCAGCGCAATATCACCCCCATCCTGGTTGAAGGCCTGAAGCGCCTGGAATATCGTGGCTACGACTCCTGTGGCGTCGCCCTGCACCTGGACGGCAAGCTGCAGCGTTCCCGCAGCACCTCGCGCGTGGCCGACCTGGAAAAACAGATCAATGAAGGCGGCCTGAACGGCTTCACAGGCATCGCCCACACCCGCTGGGCCACCCATGGCGCGCCGGCATCGCACAACGCCCACCCGCACTTCTCGCCAAGCGAAGCGGCCGCCCGCATCGCCCTGGTCCACAACGGCATCATCGAGAACCATGACGAACTGCGCGCCGAACTGACCGCACTGGGTTATGTCTTCACCAGCCAGACCGACACCGAAGTGATCGCCCATCTGGTCGACCATATGTACAACGGCGACCTGTTCGACACCGTGCAGCACGCCGTCAAGCGCCTGCACGGCGCCTACGCCATTGCCGTGTTCTGCCGCGAAGAACCGCACCGCGTAGTGGCTGCACGCCAGGGGTCGCCGCTGATCGTCGGCCTGGGCCAGGGTGAAAACTTCGTTGCCTCCGACGCCATGGCGCTGGCCGGCACCACCGACCAGATCATCTACCTGGAAGAGGGCGACGTAGTCGACCTGCAGCTGGGCCGCGTATGGATCGTCGACGTCGACGGCAAGCAGGTGCAGCGCGAAGTGAAGACCGTGCATGCCCACACCGGCGCCGCGGAACTGGGCCCATACCGCCACTTCATGCAGAAGGAAATCTTCGAGCAGCCACGCGTGGTCGGCGATACGCTGGAAGGCGTGACCGGCATCATGCCGGAGCTGTTCGGCGACGGCGCCTACAAGGTATTCAAGGAAATCGACCGCGTGCTGATCCTGGCCTGCGGCACCAGCTACTACGCCGGCCTGACCGCCAAGTACTGGATCGAATCCATCGCCAAGGTACCGGTCAGCGTGGAAATCGCTTCCGAATACCGCTACCGCGACAGCGTGCCGCATCCAAAGACCCTGGTGGTGACGATTTCCCAGTCCGGCGAAACCGCCGACACCATCGCCGCACTGAAGCACGCGCGCAGCCTGGGCATGGAGCACACCCTGACCATCTGCAACGTGGCCACCAGCGCCATGGTGCGCGAATGCAAACTGGCCTATATCACCCGCGCCGGCGTGGAAGTAGGCGTGGCGTCGACCAAGGCATTTACCACCCAGCTGGCCGCCCTGTTCCTGCTGACCCTGAGCCTGGCGCAAGTGAATGGCCTGCTGGCCGAAGAACAGGAAGCGGCGCACCTGAAAGCCATGCGCCACCTGCCTTCCGCCATCGCCGCCGTGCTGGCGCTGGAACCGCAGATCATCGCTTGGGCCGAAGAATTCGCACGCAAGGAAAACGCCCTGTTCCTGGGCCGCGGCATGCACTACCCGATCGCCCTGGAAGGTGCGCTGAAGCTGAAGGAGATCTCCTATATCCACGCCGAAGCCTATCCAGCCGGCGAGCTGAAACACGGCCCGCTGGCGCTGGTGACCGACGAAATGCCGGTGGTGACCATCGCCCCTAACGACGCCCTGCTGGAGAAGCTGAAGTCGAACATGCAGGAAGTGCGCGCCCGCGGCGGCCAGCTGTACGTCTTCGCTGACGTCGACTCGCGCATCACTTCCGGCGACGGCCTGCACGTGATCCGCCTGCCGGAACACTACGGCCAGCTGTCGCCGATCCTGCACGTGGTGGCCTTGCAGCTGCTGGCCTACCACACCGCCCTGGCGCGCGGCACCGACGTCGACAAGCCACGCAACCTGGCAAAGTCGGTGACCGTCGAGTAATCAGCCGCGCTTCATCGACAGTTCCACATCTCCGGGGAGCGGCAGCGACAGGTAGCCGCCCTCCGGATCGCGCACTTTCGCCACATACTCGGCGCAATAGTCGGCGTTGTCGGCGACGATCAGGGCGCCGGGACGCAGGCGGTTTTCCACCAGCGCGAGCACGTCCGCGTAAAGCCCTTTTGCGCCATCCAGCAGCAGCAGGTCGATTTGATCGGGAAGGCCGCCGCGCAGGGTTTCCAGCGCATCGCCTTCACGAATTTCTACCAGGTCCAGAAGCCCGCCAGCCGAGAGATTGTCGCGGGCTCGCTGCGCTTTGGAAGGCTCGAATTCCGTGGTGATCAACTTGCCGCCGCCGTTGTCGCGCAGGGCTGCGGCAAGGTGCAGGGTGGAGATGCCGAAGGATGTGCCGAATTCGACAATCGAACTGGCCTTGGCGTTACGCGCCAGCATGTACAGCAGCAAACCGGTCTCACGCGACACGGGGATTGCAGCGTCTTTCAGTTCCGCATAAATTGCGCGGTATTCCGTTTTGCTGCTCAGGATATGCGCGCGTTGCTCGACCGGGAGCGCGGCGAAGGCTGCCATCGCTGGCACATTGACGCTTTCGGCGTCGGCAAACAGGCTCTGCAGCAGGGGCGCGACAGGGGCGGATACGAGGGTAATCATTGGGTATTCCTTTCTCTAGTAAGAGAGGGAATAATATGAATAATCCTTCATGTTTCATATTCGCATTTCCTGCCCCACCATGCCTGATTCCCGCAATACCCGCATTTCCTCGCGCAGGAAGCCGAAACAAGCCCGTTCCAATGACCTCGTGAGCGCGATCCTGCAGGCGGCTATTCAGGTTTTGGCGAAAGAGGGCATCCGCCGTTTCACCACCACGAGGGTGGCGGAACGCGCCGGGGTGAGCGTTGGGTCGGTTTACCAGTACTTCCCGAACAAGGCATCCATCCTGTTCCGCCTGCAAAGCGATGAATGGAAACAGACGTCATCGATGCTGGAAGGGATTTTGCGACAGCCAGGCAGGCCGCCGCTGGAGCGCTTGCGCCTGCTGGTACATGCCTTCGTGCGTTCCGAATGCGAAGAGGCCGAAGTGCGGAAGGCGTTGAACGACGCAGCGCCGTTTTACCGCGACGATCCGGAAGCGACTGAAGCCAGGGTCGGCGGCGAGCGAATGTTCCTGGCCTTCATGGGTGAAATGCTGCCGGATCTCGGTGATGCGCAACGCGCGTTGGCGAGCACGCTCCTCATGTCGACAATGAGCGCCGTGGCCCAGCAATTTTCCGAAGTGCCACGTACGGACGAAGAGATCACGGCTTACGCGGACGCACTGGCCGATATGCTGTGCGCCTACCTGTCCACGTTTATACTGTCGCCACTATGAGCAAAAACAAACTCGCAGACTTCCTGTGTTTCGCTATCTATTCGGCCAACCTGACCTTCGGTAAGGCGTATAAGCCCATTCTCGATTCACTGGGCCTGACCTACACCCAGTACATCACCGTGATCGCCTTATATGAGGAGTCGGGCCAGACGGTGAGCGAGTTGGGTGAGAAGCTGTTCCTGGAATCGAATACCTTGACGCCGATCCTGAAGAAGCTGGAAGCGATGGGCTACGTCACGCGCCAGCGCAGCGCCGAGGACGAGCGCCAGGTGCTGGTCGGCCTGACCGAGAAAGGACGCGCGCTGCGCGAGCGTGCCTTTGGTGCGGACCTGTCAGAAGCCTGCGGCCTGACTGGCGAGGAATTTGCCGAAACGCGTGAAGCTGTACTGAAGCTGCGTAACAACCTGGCCAAGTCGCTGGCCAGGTAATCCGCTCGATCCCGCCGCGCCCCAGCAGCAATAATAATATCGCATGCGATGCAATCGAATCCGCTTGACATTGCAAATCGCGGCGCTATACTCCTGTTCATCGAATGCGATTGCATCGTAAGCGATCTAAATCAACTGAACTTAAGGATCTCACCATGAGCAACATCACCAAAGTCCTCGCCACCGGCAAAACCCGCACCACCCCAGTCGATTCCGCCATCTTTTCCGGCAATCCCGAAGGCCAGCTGAACCTCCGCCTGACCACGCCGGGTAATCCTTCCGGCCGCGTGTTCGATATCGAAGCTACCCAGCCGCACCCGTTCGCCGAACAGCTGTTTGCCGGCGCCTGGTCGGCCTGCTATTCGGGCGCTGTCGGTCTCGCCGCGAAGGAAAAGAAGGTCACCCTGCCGGCCGATACCCACGTTGAGATCGAAGTGGACCTTGGCGCCGGCACTGGTGGCTACTTCCTGCAAGCCCGCCTGACCGTATTCGCTCCTGGCGCCGACCACGCTGCTGTCACCGAGGTTGCGCATTTCGCCGACGCGATCTGCCCGTATTCGAAAGCTGTGCGCGGCAATATCGACGTCGTGATCAACGTCGTCACTGCATAAGCGATACAAGATGTAACCTCGGTTGCACCGGACGTCCCTATGGAGGAAGTTACCAAGACAACAACTCCAAAGGATGTCCACCATGAAAAAGATCAAAGGATTCGCCCCTGTCGTGGCGGCCGGCATGCTGACGCTTGCTGCCTGCAGCACGCCGAACATGGGGCCGGCGCCGGGGCCCGCACAGATGATGGAGAAGCCGCAGGTTCCCGTTGCGCCACCAGCGCCGGCCCCGGCGCCGGTTCCGGCTGCAGCGAGCGCCGACCGGCGCACCAGCATGACGGCCACTGCGGGGCGCTCCCGCGAAGCGCTTGCGAACTATGCCGCCGCGCCGCAAGCGTATGGCGGCACGCCTCCGCAATGGTCGCTCGTGCCGGAACCGGCAGACAAATTCCCGGAAAAGGATGCCAACAAATCGGTGCTGGTCAGCGAACAGCCCGTATCGACCTTCAGCGTCGACGTCGACACCGCTTCTTACGCCTTCGTGCGCCGCATGCTGTCCGACGGCCGCATGCCGCCGCTGCAGGCGGTGCGCGTCGAAGAAATGGTCAACTACTTCCCTTACCGGTACAAGGTGCCAGCCAAGGCCAGCGAGCCGTTCGCGGTCACCACCGAAGTGATGCCGAGCCCCTGGCAGCAAGGCAACCAGCTGGTCCACATCGCCCTGAAAGGCTATGACATCACGGCCGCAGCGCGCCCCCGCGCCAACGTCGTGCTGCTGGTGGACATCTCGGGTTCGATGGGCCCGCGCGACCGCCTGCCGCTATTGCAGCAGGGCTTCCGACTGTTCGCCCAGCAGCTGCGCGATGACGACACGGTTTCCATCGTCACCTATGCCAATGGCACCGCCGTGGCGCTCGAGCCAACCAGCGGCAAGAACAAGCAAAAGATCATCGACGTGATCGACAGCCTGCATGCCGCTGGCGGCACGGCGGGCGGCGATGGCCTGCAACGCGCCTACGCGCAGGCAGAACGCAATTTCGACCCGAAAGCCGTGAACAGGGTGATCCTGGCGACCGATGGCGATTTCAATATCGGAATCACCGATCCCAAGCAGCTCGAGAAATTCATTGCCGATAAGCGCAAGTCCGGCATTTACCTGTCCGTGTTCGGTGTCGGCCTGGGCAACCTGAACGACGCCATGATCCAGCGCTTGACGCAGTCCGGCAATGGAAACGCTGCCTACATCGACAACCTGCTTGAAGCCCGCAAAGCCTTGGCGCAGGAGCTGGGTTCGACCATGTTCCCGATTGCGAACGATGTGAAAGTCCAGGTCGAATTCAACCCGGCACAAGTGGCCGCGTATCGCCTGGTTGGCTACGAGACCCGCATGCTGAACCGCCAGGACTTCAAGGACGACAAGGTCGACGCGGGCGATATGGGGGCCGGCCACAACGTCACGGCCATCTACGAAATCACGCCTGCCGCGAATGGCGCCAAGCTGCTTGATCAGCTGCGCTACGCCAAGCCGGGCAAGGACAAAGCCGCAGCAGGCAAAGGCGATGAGCTGTGCTATGTCAAGGTGCGCTACAAGCTGCCTGGCGAGTCGGTCAGCAAGCAGCTTGACCATGCAGTGCTTGCCGCCAGCGCACGTACCTCGCTGGAAGCGGTGCCGGATGACCAGCGCTTCGCAATCGCCGTCGCGGCCTTCGCACAACGCCTGCGCGGTGAACAGCAACTGGCAGACTTCAGCTACAGCGACATTGCGAAGCTCGCGGATGGCGCGCGAGGCGCCGATCCGGAAGGTTATCGCGCCGAATTCGTGAAGATGGTGAGAATGGCGGAGTCCCTTGGGGCCGTCGGCGCCACGGCGCAACGTTGATGCAGGCTAGTTGAGCGTGACGTTCCAGTTGCGCTCAACGCATTTCACGTAATTGCCAGCGATGAGAGCGTTGTAGGGCGTCTGGTAGCTCACCAGCTGGCACTGGTAATCGCCGCCGCTGTTCCAGTTCTTCTCCCAGTAGATGTTGTAAGCAGCGGAACTGGCGGGACCGAAGCGCTGCATATTGGCGCAGGACAGTTGCTCACCCGCCGTATCCCAGCCGAGATCCGCTGCAAACTGACGGTAATAATCAATGCGGTTCTGTGCGGCCGGCTTTTCGCTGCCGGTGCCGCATTCTGCATTGATGATCATGATGGTGGTGGCGAAGTTGTTGCCGGCGCCGGCCGCGGCGTCGCTGGCGTTGGGCACCCAGCTGCCGTCGATCACGTGCAGCATCGAGGGCTTGGGCGGTTGCGAATAGACGAAGAAGAACGTCGCCGAAGCCAGGTTCAGCCAGGTCGACGCCACTTGGTCAGGGTTATTCAGCAGTACCGACTGATCGCCGCTGAACATGACCTGCGAGAACGGCCCGTAGTTGTAGTTATAGGACAATTGCTTGGCGCCGCGTCCGAAATACTTCTTGTAGCTGCCGTCGGCATTCTTGCCACAGGTCCAGACGCCATTGAATACCGGATCCGCACACTCGGTGTTGTAGCCGCAGCTCGTGCCTTCTTCGCTGCATCCCAGCTCGCGCAAGTATTTCAGCCCCTGCCGCCACTGCGGTTGTGGCAAGCTGGCGTTGTGCTCGCCGGTCTCCTGGGCGAAATGGGCGAACATGCTCGCCAGCGAATGGCGGCAGATGGCGTCGGCATTCCTGCCATCGCTGTAATCGCCGCACACCGCCGGAAACTTCGCCACCGATTGCAGAAAGCGCCGGTACTCATAGCTTGGCTCCCGCACCGGGAAATAGTAATCCCATTTGGCCGACGATAGCAGGCGCTCTACGCGCTTGACATTGGCGGGATTGCTTGCCGCACCAGGCGCCACGGCGTCCACCGCAGCGTTGTCGAGCGTACGTATCGAGGCTTTGACGCTGCGGAAAAAGTCATTGTCGGTCAGCGCCTGCTCGCGCGCTTCGGCCTGTGCCTTCGTTGGCACGCCGCCAGGTTGCGCTGGCGGTTCGGTCGGCGTGGTGGGCGGACTTGCCGCATCGCCAATATACTTCCACGGTCCCCAGGTATCCGCCTGGCTGGGCACATTCCCTTGCGTCCACCACTTCGCCTCGTACTGCTTGCTTTGGTAAATGGCGCACGTTCCCGCCGTATAAACCTGGCTCGTGCTCCAGGCCGGGCAACTTGTTGCCACTCCCTCCGCCAGCGTACGCACCGGAGTTGCGCTGCCTGCACTGCCGCTGCCGCCACCGCAGGCGCACAGCAGCAGGGACAGCGCGAGCACAGGATAGCAGTTAGCTCGCATATCATCCTCCTGTCTACTGGAGAGCAACCGGCAGCTCAGGATATTCATCGCTGAGCGCATAGCGCACGCCGTTCACCGTGATCGTATAGGCGGAAGGCCCGCTGATCGGCAAGGTGTAATTCAGCGTCAGCGACAGCGAAGCGCCCGGCGCCAGCGATTGCCAGGACGGTATCGTGAACCGGGCGCGATTGAAGCTGGCCGTGAATCCACCAATATTATTCGGCCCGCCATAGCCAGCCTTGATGACCGACAGGCCGTACCCTGACTGGTCGCTCATATTGGCCGGCGCCGACACCGGGTAGTCGAACTCCACCACCGAGCCGCCGGGGATCGTGGTGGCGGTATTGTTCGTCACCGTCATCACCGGGTTGATCGGGTAGTTGCTGTCTCCCAGCTTCCAGCCCTCCAGCGAAATACTGACTTTCGCGCTGCTGCTCGGCATGGCGGTCTCGGAGCGTTGCGCACCGTAGGGAGCGGCGCTGCGGAACGCGCTGGCAACGTTGTTGGTCAGCGTGTAACCCATGAAATACTCGCCCCGGGTCGCGTTCCAGGCATAGTCGCCGGCCAGTTCCCAGATCATGATGCCTCCTATGCCGTTGTTCACCACATAGCTCGTCTTGGCCGCAATGGACTGCGCCGTTTCCGTCGAGAGGAAGACTTTGCGCGTTGCGTTCCACAGCCAGGGCGCAGCCAGCGTCGCGCTGTATTGCGGGATGTAGGCGCCGGTGATGGTCTTCTCGGTCACGCCGTATGCGTCGAGATAGGACGGGACGATGGCGTTCTGCAGGTTGAGCGCGTGCCACAGCGGGTTGCCTCCGCCGGGCACCGGATTGCCATTGACATCCTGGTCGTACCACAGGTTGTCGATGCCGGTGGCTCCCGTGCCGCAGGTTTTCACGCCTGCGCAGGCCACTGTATCGTTCACCACTGGACTGGTGCCCCACAGGCCATTCGTGCCGCCGGTGACGTTCTTCCAGCCGCGCGTGTAGTATGGGACGCCGATATTGATTCGGCCTGCCTGCAGCGCGCCGCGGTAGTAGCGATAAGCCCAGTCGACGTTCAGGTAGCCAATTCCGCCGTACTGGTAGGCGTTGCCTGCTTTGAGTTCGGCATCGTTGCCGTCGTCGAACAGTGGAGCGTTAGGGCCGACGTATTGGTTCCACCCACCGTGCAGGTCATAGCTCATCAGGCTGGCGTAATCGAGGTACTTCAGGCCGGACATGTTTTCCTCGCCGCGCAAGATCCAGGCGGATGCCGAGCCGGCGATCGTCAGCATGTAATACTTGTTGTCGGCTACTGCGGCTGCGTCGAGCTTTTCGCGTACTGTCTTGAGCAGCTGGTTGTAGCTCTTCATCAAGCCTGGCAGGCGGGGCTTGGATACCTGGAAATCGAGCGGATTGCCTGCCTCGTTATTGGTGGTCGGATGCTCATAGTCGATGTCGATCCCATCGAAGAAGGTGTATTGCCGCAGGACCGCCACCATGGAGTCTGCCAGCGTGTTGATGCCGGCGGCGTTGGTGCTGCCGTCGGCGTTCGTTGTGGCGGTATTGAAGCCGGTGCTGCCTGCCCAGCCGCCTACCGACAATATGATCTTCACGCCGGGATATTTTTTCTTGTACTGTGCCAGCAGGTTGAAATGGCCCTTGTATGGCAGCGAAGGATCCATTGCTGCAGCGGCCACGTTCGGCCAGGTAATGCCGGTGTCGGGGTTGTTTGCGCCGCCGCCGATTTGCACCTTCGCGTCAGTGCCTACACTGGCGAAGGCGTAGTTCACGTGGGTGATGTTTTGCCAGGGAATGTCGTTCACCAGGTAGGACGGCTGGCCATTCGCGCCGGTGCGCCAGCTGGTGAAGTAGCCGACGATGCGGCGGTTCAAGCCATTCGCCAGCTTTTCGCGGCCGTTGGCGTCATAGACGCTGCAGTATGGAACGTTTGAAACTGGCGAGGACAGGCCGTCGGGGCGACATGCCGCAGTCGGGGTTGGCGTCGGCGTCGGCGTCGGCGTCGGTGTGGGCGTAGGAGTCGGAGTCGGCGTGGCCGCCTGCAGCTCCCATGGACCGCTCGGATCGGTACCTGGAACATTGTTCTGCGTCCACCATTTCGCCTTGTAAGTGGAACCGTTGTATGTGGCGCACATACCGGCGGTATAGACCGCACTGGCGCTCCATGCAGGGCAGTCGCCGGCAGGCGTCGGTGTCGGGGTAGGTGTCGGCGTAGGCGTAGGCGCCTGCTGCTCCCACGGGCCATACTGTTCGGTGCCGGGGATATTGTTCTGGGTCCACCATTTCGCTTTGTAGACGATCCCGTCATAGGTAACGCAGGCGCCAGCTGTATAGGCGACGCTGGCGCTCCACGCAGGGCACGACACCGCAGTGTCAGCGAGCAGGCGAGCGGGCTGCTGGGAATTGGCGCCAGTGCCGCCACCGCCTCCGCAGGCGGCGATTGCGCTGCCGACCAAGGCAAGCACCAATAGGTTGGGTCGAAAAGTCATGCTGTCTCCGCCTTTTAGAAATCGTGGTTATTCGGATAGCTGCTGTAGAAATCGTTATCCCAGCGGAAGTGCGTCGCCGAGATAGTAAGTGAGATGTCGAGCGCCTCGACGAAGTGCCACCAGCCCACCGGCAGGAACAGGATGTCACCCGGCGCCAGCTCGCAATCGATGACGGGCATGCCCGCCATGGAAGGAAAACGCCGTAAGTCAATATCGCGGCCGTCGATGGGAGTGAAGCAGTGGCGCTGGTTCTGCAATTTCGGTGTCTCACAAGGCGCGACCAGTCGCACGCGCTTGCGGCCCATCACCTGAATCATGAAATTGTTGGTGAGGTCATGATGGAATGGCGTGATGGTGCCGGCTGGACCGAGCCAGAAGAAGCCTTTGCGTTCGCCGTCCAGATATTCGGGCAGCAGCGGCATGTCCTGCCAAAGCTCTTCCAGCGCCTGCCGGTTGCGGCCGTCGTTATTGGCTGTCATGTAGAAGTCGTTGGTGCTGCCGCTGGCTCCGACCAGCGCCAGGTATTCGCCAAAAGGCATGCAGCGCTTATGCGCAATGCTGTTCATCTCGTAGTCGGCATCGGCACAACGGCCGAATTGCACTTCGACTTCGCGCTCGCCGAATTGCGCCGCCAGCCAGTCCAGCGACCACTTGGCGCGCGCGGGCCAATCATCGAGCATGCCGGTGATGATCACCGGGCGGTTGCTCAGGTAATGTTCGTGAAGGAATTCTTCCCGGGACAGGCGCTCGCGGCGCGGCACAGCCTGCGGCGCCATGCGGTTCAGGCGGGCCTGGATGCCCAATAGCCAATCGCGCTTGGCCAGCCGGTTATGCAGGCGCTGGACGCCGTGCAGGTAGGGGCTGTTCATGGCCGCTGTGATTTCGGCCTGCGCCAGCTGGGGAGGAATTCCGGACTGGCCAAGAATGCCGGCCAGCGTTGCGGGAGCGTGACCCAGCATCAAGTTTTCTGCAATCCAGCGTCGCCATTCATCGCTGATGCCAAGGGAATGCACCGTCGCACGACGTTTCATGTCGCCTCCAAATGGGAAAAAGCCGGCGGCGCTGGGGGACGCCGCCGGTAAGGAGCAAAGAACTAGCGCCCTTTCCAGACTTCGCTTGTCAGCGCGCCGCTGGCATCGCCGTCCAGCTCCCACGAGAATGCTCCGCGCAGGCCTTGGTCGCGGACATACTGCATCTTGCTGCCGATAACGGTTGGATCGTCGTAGCTCCACCACTCGCCAGTGCTGGTGTAGAGGTAGAGCTGCTTGGTCACCGGGTGGTACCAGCGCTGGCCGCTCTTGTTGCGCAAGACCTTGTAATCGTCGATGCCGGTTTCGTAGGTACCTGCCGCGCCGCCACTGCCCGCCTGGTACAAGCCGTTGCCATTCGGCCCGGCCGCGACGCCCTTCCAGCCGCGCCCATAGAAAGGCACCCCAAGCAGGATCTTGTTCTTCGGCATACCTGCTGCTACCAATGCCGCAATGCCGTCATTGGCGTTGTACTTGGCCAGGTTGCCGGTCGCGGGATCAGCCGGGTCGTGGTACAGCGGCGAATGGAAATTGGTGCTCGCTTCCCAAGCGCCGTGGAAGTCGTAGGTCATCACGTTTACCCAGTCCATGTATTGCGCATACAGGCCAGGTTCCGTGTTGGCGATCTTGTCGACGCCGGCGCCAATGGCGGCGGTCAATGCATAGTGCTTGCCGTCGGTGGCGCCCTGCGCGTCAAGCTGGGCGCGGAATTCGGCCATCAGCAAGGTGTAGTTATGCTTGTCGTTGACTGAATCGAAGGTGTTGTATGGCTGACCGCCGCCGCCCGGGTATTCCCAATCGATGTCGATGCCGTCGAAGACTCCCTTGGCTGCGCCTGGCCCGCCGCGTCCATCCTGCACCGGCAGGTCGCCGGCAATGAACATCTTCACGCACGATTTGGCCAGTTGCTTGCGCAGGGCGTCCGTTTTTGCCGCGGCGGAGAAGAACTTCGACCAGCTCCAGCCGCCAAGCGAAATGAAGACCTTCAGGTTCGGGTGCTGTTGCTTCAGCAGCTTCAGTTGCAGGAAGTTGCCGGACAACGGTGCGTCCCAGGGCACGGATTGGCCATTGACCGTGCGCTTAGGCTGGCGCTGGTAGTCGGCGTAGGAATCGCCGCCGGTGCCGGCATCGGGGGATGACGGGTTGTCGTTGCCGACTTCGGCCTTCGTGACCATGTCGCATTCATAGCCGCCGTTCTTCTGGTACACGTTGCCGAAAGCGTAGTTGATGAACGTGAGCTGGTCGGCGACGCTGGTCTGTACGCCGTTCACCGGCGTTTGCGTGGTGTGGATGTCCGCCACTTCGTAGTCACGGCCGTACACGCCCCACTGCGCGAAGTAGGAGCCGATTTCGCGGCCATTCGGCGTTGGTGTCGGCGTTGGAGTCGGAGTCGGAGTTGGTGTCGGAGTTGGTGTTGGAGTTGGAGTTGGAGTCGGAGTTGGTGTCGGCGTCGGCGTGACGGCTTGCAGTTCCCACGGTCCACTCGGATCGGTGCCGGGGACATTGTTCTGCGTCCACCACTTCGCCTTGTACACGGAGCCGTTATAGGTGACGCACATGCCGCCGGTGTAGACCGCGCTCGCGCTCCAGGCCGGGCAATCGCCGGTAGGTGTTGGTGTCGGCGTTGGGGTTGGCGTCGGGGTAGCCGTTTGCAGTTCCCACGGCCCGTATTGCTCGGTACCCGGCACATTATTCTGCGTCCACCATTTGGCCTTGTACACGGAGCCGTTATAGGTGACGCACATGCCGGCCGTATAGACCGCGCTCGCGCTCCAGGCCGGGCAGGAATCCGACACCGCGCTCGTCGCAAGCGTCCGCGCCGCCTGCTGCGGGACTTCGCCATTGCCGCCACCGCAGGCCGCCAAAACGCTGCCCGTCAGGCCGGCTACCAGTAAACTTCTCGAAACCTTTCGTTCCATCTCTCCTCCTCCATCGTCTGTGGTTGTTGGGGTAATCCAGTGTTGCCCGCTTTTTTTCAGGATGGATTTACGAGAATTGGTAGTCAAGTGGTTTCAATATATGCTGCCAATATAAGACCAGTTGCAATAAAGGAATGCGGCGGAGACGGCGGCGAGCGATGCCTTGCAAGAATGAAAAGGGCGATGTCTCAAATGAGACATTCTGTTAAGCGATGAATACCAGCATCCGGCAAGCTGCCGAGTGGTATTGCTGCTCAGCTTATGGGAAGGGATTTATGGATACGCTCGATGGTCCGGTCGGCCTGCATTTGCTTCAACACGCGCGTCAGTTCCGGCACGAGCGCTTCGTGCTTGCGGTTCAGGTAGTGGTAGACGGGGAACGATGCGAGCGGCGGTTCCAGCACCGTGATGCCCTCCAGCTTCTGGCTGCGCACGACGGCCATGCCGGAAGCGCGGTGTCCCAGCACCAGGTCGGTGCGCCCCATCACCAGCTTTTCAAACGCCTGCTGCATGGTCGATACCTGCTCGACCTTCATGCCCTTGGTGTTTTCCTGGGCGATCTTGTTACCGCGCATGAAGCCTAAGGTGTACGGACGCAGGCTGTCCCACCCGTTCACCACGAACGACGTGCCGCGCGTGAAGATCACGAGTTCGAATGTCAAAAGTGGAACGGGCACGATGAGCAGGTTGGGATAATCTCGGCCGAGGCCAAGCTTGCGGTACAGCTCGCCATCCATCTTGCCATCGTTGGCGTAGACCAGCGAGCGCTCGCCGGGCAACTGATGCACGACGAGGGTGCGGCCAAGGCGGCGATAGGCCTCGCGCAGTACAAGCTCCGCGACCGTGGCAGCGGGATCATCGCCTACCAGGGTCGATACGTTCATCACCGGCGAAGCTTGCGCGGCTGCGCACGCAGGCAGCAGCCCGCACAGTGCAAACCCCAAGACACTCCGACGACGCATGTAGACTCCCGGCAATTTCCTACCGGGAGCATAACACCGGCTAAGCTTCGCGGAGCTGCAAAGTGTCGGGCGCGAACTCCTGGAAGGCTGCCACCGCATTGGCAGCGTACATGGCGACCGGCCCGCCGCCCATGTAGATGGCCACGCCCAAGGCTTCGTGCACTTCTTCTGTGGTGGCGCCCAGTCGCGCCAGGGCCTTGGTATGGAAACCGATGCAGCCGTCGCAGCGGGCAGCGACGCCCACGGCAAGCGCGATCAGTTCTTTGGTTTTAGGATCCAGAGCCCCGCTTGCCATGGCGGCCTTGGCCATGTCGTTGAAGCCTTTCATGACTTCCGGCTGGGTCTTCCGCAGTTGTGCGAGATTGGTGGAGATGTCCTGGGTAAGTCCCTTGTAGTCCGTGTCCATCATGGATTTCCTTTGCATTGGCTATTGCCGCCAATGGTAGGGCGGACGCGCCGCGTGGGACATGATCCAGATCAGCTTTCCAGGATGCGCAACGCCTCGCGCGCCATATTGATGGCGAGTTCCTCCTGCGCAATACCGCCCTTCAGAAGGACGTATTGCAGCTGCCGTGCGCGCGAAGCGGTTTCGTTGGCAAAATCGCGCTCCTCGAAGCTCTTGTAGACAGCCAGTCTCGCTTCATGCAGGGCCAGGTGGCGGCGCATCTCCTCGGCCAGGCCCGCCGGCCCGACGGCCGCATCGGCGCGGATACGCACCATCAGCGCGTCGCGCTGGGGGCGCGGGTCTTCGCTCTCGGCGACCCAGCGCCGCAGCTCCGCCGTCCCCGCCGGCAGCACGCGGTAGGCCCGCTTGCGGCCGCGGCCCGTCTCGGCGGGCAGGGACTCGATCCAGCCGGCTTGTTCCAGGCGCGCCAGCTCACGGTAAATCTGCTGATGGGTGGCGGCCCAGAAGAAACCAATGGATTTATCGAAGCGCCGGGCCAGTTCCGAGCCGGAACCGGCTCGCTCGGACAGGGAGGTCAACAGCGCGTGGGGCAAAGACATGGCAGGAAACAATGTGAAAGATGCCACCATCTTGCCTCAGCAGGCCGATGCGGACAAGCGACAACGTCTCTGCAACTGGTTGCATAGACGTGAAAACCGGGCTATATTTCTGCAACTAGTTGCATAAAGAGGACACCCATGAACCGCTACCCCCACCTGCTCGCCCCGCTCGATCTGGGCTTCACCACCCTGAAAAACCGCGTGATCATGGGTTCCATGCACGTTGGCCTGGAAGAGGAAGAAAACGGCTTTGAACGCATGGCCGCCTTCTATGCCGAACGTGCGCGCGGCGAGGTCGGGCTGATCGTCACCGGCGGCATCGCGCCGAACGAGGCGGGCCGTCCCTGGAAAGCGGGGGCCAAGCTGACCACCAGCGAAGAAGTGGCGCAGCACCGCAAGGTAACCGCGGCCGTGCATGCGGAAGGCGGCAAGATTGCCATGCAGATCCTGCACTTTGGCCGCTACGCCTACCACCCGAAGCTGGTGGGCCCGAGCGCGATCAAGGCGCCGATCAACCAGTTCACCCCGCACGAGCTGACCACCGAAGAAGTGGCGGCGACCATCGAAGACTACGCCCAATGCGCCCTGCTGGCGCGCGAAGCCGGCTACGACGGCGTGGAAATCATGGGCTCGGAAGGCTACCTGATCAACGAATTCATCGCCGCCCGCACCAACCAGCGCAGCGACGAATGGGGCGGCAGCTACGAGAACCGCATGCGCTTCCCGGTCGAAATCGTGCGCCGCGTGCGCGAGCGCGTCGGCCACGACTTCATCATCATTTACCGCCTGTCCATGCTGGACCTGGTGGAGGGCGGCTCCACCCTGGACGAAGTGGTGCAGCTGGCGCAAGCCATCGAAAAGGCCGGCGCGACCATCCTCAACACCGGCATCGGCTGGCACGAAGCACGTATCCCGACCATCGCCACCAAGGTGCCGCGCGCCGGTTTCGCCTGGGTGACCAAAAACCTGATGGGCAAGGTCGGCATCCCGCTGGTCGCCACCAACCGCATCAACACGCCGGACGTGGCCGAAGGCATCCTCGCCGAGGGCGCCGCGAACATGGTGTCGATGGCGCGCCCCTTCCTGGCCGACGCCTTCTTCATGCGGAAAGCGCGCGAAGACCGCGCCGACGAAATCAATACCTGCATCGGCTGCAACCAGGCCTGCCTGGACCATACCTTCTCCGGCAAGATCACCTCCTGCCTGGTGAACCCGCGCGCCTGCCACGAGACCGAGCTGGTGATCGCGCCGACGCAGCAAGCCAAGCGCATCGCCGTGGTGGGCGCCGGCCCTGCAGGCCTGAGCTTCGCCACCACCGCTGCATCGCGTGGCCATGACGTCACCCTGTTCGATTCAAGCAGCGAGATCGGCGGCCAGTTCAACGTGGCGAAAAAAGTACCGGGCAAGGAAGAATTCAATGAGACCTTGCGCTACTTCGGCCGCCAGATTGCGCTGACCGGCGTCAAGCTGCACCTGAACACCCGCGTCGACGCCGCCGGCCTGGCTGCGGGCGGCTTTGACGATATCGTGCTGGCCACCGGCGTCACGCCGCGCACTCCTGCCATCGAAGGTATCGACCACCCGAAAGCGCTGGGCTACCTGCAAGTGCTGCGCGACGGCGCGGCAGTGGGCAAGAACGTTGCGGTCATCGGCGCCGGCGGCATCGGTTTCGACGTGTCGGAATACCTGACCCATGAAGGCAAGAGCGCCAGCCTGGAGCCGGAAAAGTTCTACGCCGAGTGGGGCATCGACCATGGCTACGCCGACCGTGGCGGCCTGCGCGCGCCGGACGTGCATCCATCGCCGCGCAAGGTCCATCTCCTGCAGCGCAAGACCAGCAAGGTTGGCGATGGCCTGGGCAAAACCACTGGCTGGATCCACCGCACCGGCCTGAAAGCCAAGCGCGTGGACATGCAATCGGGCGTCAGCTATGACCGCATCGACGACGCCGGCCTGCACGTCACCGTAGAGGGCCGGCAGCACGTGCTGCCGGTGGATAATGTGATCGTCTGCGCCGGCCAGGAGCCGCTGCGCGAACTGCAGCAAGGCCTGCTCGAGGCGGGCTGCACCGTGCATCTGATCGGGGGCGCCGACGTGGCAGCCGAACTGGATGCGAAACGCGCCATCAACCAAGGCACCCGACTGGCTGCCGCCATATAAGGAGTTCGCTCATGCAGTTGCAAGCCGCTGTCGCTGAATCGCTGGAACGCTGGCACAAAATGGTTGCCAGCGGTGACTTGTCCTCCCTGCCCTCCATCGTCGATGCGGATGCGGTCTTCCGCTCGCCGGTGGCGAACAAGCCATACGCCAGCGCGCAAGCCGTGGTGCTGGTCTTGAACACCGCTTACCAGGTGTTCGAGAACTTCGCCTACCACCGCCAGCTGGCGACTGACGACGGCTTGAGCGTGGTGCTCGAGTTCAGCGCCAGCGTGGGGGACAAGCAGCTGAAGGGTATCGACTTCATCCGCTTCAACGACGCGGGGCGGATTGTCGACTTCGAAGTGATGGTCCGTCCGCTCAGCGGCCTGCACGCCTTGGGCGAGGCCATGGGGGCGCGTATCGGCGCCCAGGTTGGCGCATTCAAGACTCCTGCATAGCCTCCAGCATTGCCAGGAGTTTGCGCAGCTGGGCATCCAGCTCGGCTGTGCCTTCCGCGCCCAGCGGGGCGATGATGTTCTTTTCGTTCTCCACGTGCGCCGTAACGGCGCGCTCGATCAGCTCCCGGCCGGCGGGGCTGAGCTGGACCAGCAGGCTGCGCGCATCGGCCGGATTCGGTGCGCGCGAGACCCAGCCCTGGGCCTCCAGCCTTTGCAAGCGGTGGGTCATGGTGCCGGAAGTGACCATCAGCTGTGAAAACAGGGCGGTCGGCGCCAGCTGGTGAGGCGCGCCGGAGCGGCGCAACGTCGCCAGCACGTCGAATTCCCAGTTGCTGAGCCCAAATTCCTCAAAAGTCGCGTCCAGGCGGCGCCCCATCAGCGCGGCGCAGCGCTTCAGGCGTCCGATCACGCCCATTGGCCCCACATCCAGGGCGGGCATCTCGCGCGCCCATTGCTCCAGGATCACATCCACTTTATCCACAGCCGTCTCCAGGAATAGCTATCGGGGCGATTATATCAATTTATCTCGATTTCAAGATAAATTGCGCTATACTTCGATTTATCTCGACTTCAAGATAAATTTGACGCCATGAAAAAATTTCCCCTAGCCGATACCGCGATCACCGCGCTGGCTCCCGTCATCTGGGGGTCGACCTACATCGTCGCCACTGAAATCCTGCCCGCAGGGCGCCCTTTCACCGCCGCTGCCGTGCGCGCCCTGCCCGCCGGCCTGCTGCTGGTGCTGTTTGCCGGCCGCATGCTGGCGCGCCAGCTCTGGTGGCGCGTCGCCGTGCTGGCGGCGCTGAACATCGGCGCTTTCCAGGCCTTGCTGTTTGTCGCCGCCTACCGCCTGCCGGGCGGACTGGCCGCTGTGCTGGGCGCCATCCAGCCGATCGTGATCATGGGCCTGGCCTGGGGCTGGGACGGACGCAAGCCGCAGGTGGCAGCATTGGGCGCCGCAGCGGTGGGCGTGGCCGGCATGGCGGCTTTGCTGCTCTCGCCATCCGCACGCTGGGATGCGCTCGGCGTCGCAGCCGCCCTGGCCGGCGCCCTCAGCATGGCCGTCGGCACCTGGCTGGCGCGCCGCTGGAAGACCGGCCTGCCGGTGGCGGAACTCGCGGGCTGGCAGCTGCTGCTGGGCGGCCTGATGCTCACGCCGCTGGCGCTGCTGGCCGATCCGCCGCTGCCTGCATCGCTGGCTACCAGCGAGCTGCTTGGCTACGGCTACCTGACCTTCGTCGGCGCGCTGGTCGCCTACCTGCTGTGGTTCCGTGGCCTGAGCCGCCTGTCGCCGGTCGCCGTGTCCTCGCTTGGCCTGCTGAGTCCCGCCACCGCCGTGGTGCTGGGCTGGGCCCTGCTCGGGCAGAAGCTCGGCGGCACCGCGATGATCGGCCTGGCGGTGGTGCTGGGCAGCGTACTGACTCTCCAACTCAAACTGCAGGAGGCAAAATGAACAAGCCAATCAAAGACCTGATCGAATCGCGCGTCTCGGCCAACTACTTCGATCCCGTGGCGCCGGTCAGCGATGCACAGGTGGCGGAGCTGGTGCGCCTGGCGACGCTGGCGCCTTCCGCCTACAACGTACAGAACTGGCAATTCGTCGCGGTGCGCTCGCAGGAGGCGCGCGAAAAATTGCGCGAGCTGTCCTTCGGCCAGCAGAAAGTGGTCGATGCGCCGGTGATCTTCATCATCAGCGGCACGCTGCGCGCCCAGGACCAGGTGGCGGCTGCACTGAAACCGGCTGTGGATAAAGGCATACTTATCCAGCCCGTCGTCGACAGCTGGATCCGCATGGCGCAATCCATGGACGGCGACGAACGCGCCCAGCGCGACGAGGCCTTGCGTTCCGCCTCCCTTGCCGCGATGACCATGATCCTGGCCGCCGAGGGCATGGGACTTTCCAGCTGCGCGATGACCGGCTTCGATGCGGAAGCGGTGCATGCCGCCTTCGGCCTCGGCGCCAACGAAGTGCCGGTCATGCTGGTGGCGGTCGGCCATGCCGCCAAGGGCAACTGGCCGCAAAAGCCGCGCCGCCCGCTGGACGCCGTGCTGCGCTACGCCTAACGGTTGGTGATCGTCACGCCGGTGGCCACCAGCAGGCCGCCGGCGATCATCGAGGCCATGACCTGCTCGCCTAGCATCAGCGCGGCAAGCGACACGCCAAACACCGGCACCAGGTTGTTGAAGACCGCCGTGCGTGCCGGGCCAAGCGCTTTCACGCCCTCATACCACCAGACGAATGCCACCACCGTGCCGAACGCGCCCAGGTAGGTGACGGAAGCCCAGACCTGCCAGCCAAGCGAGGCCCAGGCCACGCCAGGCAGCTCGCGCGAGGCGCTGACCAGCAGGAAGCCCAGTCCCCACAGCGATGCGTAGGTGGTGGCGGCAATTGGCGACAAGCCTTTCAGCGCGGCGCGGCCGACCAGGGTATAGGCAGCCCAGCAGGAAGCCGCGCCCAGCATCATCAGCTCGCCGACGCCGATCGACTGGCTGATGTCGTGCAGCGCCGCCATCGGCTCGCCGCGCGTGATCAGGACGGCTGCGCCGGCGAAGGCGATGCCGATGCCGGCCCACTTCCGCCAGTTCAGGCGTTCGCGCAGCACGGCGGCCGCGGCCAGCGCGGTGACGATCGGGTTCATGGCAATGAACAGGGCGGAACGGCTGGCCTCCATCTTGCCCAGCGCTGAAAAGAAGCAGAAGTTGTACAGGAAGATGCCGGTCAGGCCCAGCGCCGCCGTGGCGCCCATCTGCTGCAGGGACAGCCTGGGCAGGCCGCCTTCGCGTCTCCATGCCAGCACCAGCAGCAGCGCGGCGGCGATCGAGAAACGGATGGAGGCCGCGGTCAGCGGCGGCAGCGCATTCGAGACAATATGGCCGGCGATGAAGGTGCCGCCCCAGATCAGGGTGCAGGCGATCAATTTCAGGTAGATCATGGCAGTGGGCCTTGCGTGTCAGTGAAGGAGGTTATACATTAATGCTAATCCTGACTCATAGAAAAATGAGGAAAAGCTCATGACCTTCACCCAACTGGAGATCTTCGCCCTGGTAGCGGAATTGCGCGGCTTTACCGCCGCTGCCCTGCGCCTCGGCGTGAGCCAGTCCGCCGTCTCGCACGCCATCAAATCGCTGGAGCAGGAATTGGGCGTGCAACTGATCGAACGCCAGGGCGCGGTGGCGGACGTGACTGAGCTTGGACAGCGCCTGCTGGTGCGCGCACGGGAAATCCTGGGCCTGGCCGAATCGATGCGGCAGGAAGTGGCGGCCGCCAGCGGCTTGAACAAGGGCTTGCTGCGCATCGGCTCTTTCGGCCCGACTTCTTCACTCAAGCTGATCCCCGCCATCCTCGACGTGTTCCAGAAGCGCTATCCTGGCATCGAAGTACGCATTGACGAAGGCACCGACGGCGACACCCTGCAATGGATCCTGGACCGCCGCGTCGATATCGGCTTCATCCAGCAAGCGGACGACCGCTTCGACACCGTCGACCTGGTGGAAGACCAGATGGTGGCCCTGCTGCCGGCCAACCACGAGCTGGCCGCCAAGAAGTCGGTCAGCGCGCAGGACCTGGCGCATGAACCCTTCATCATGCCCGATGCCGGCTGCTCGACCCTGATCGAGCCGCTGTTCGCTGCACAGGGCCTGTGTCCGCAGGTACGATACCGTATGTCGCAGGTGCTGACGGTGCTCGGCATGGTAGGGCGCGGCGACGGCGTGTCCGGCATGGCGGAGCTGGCGCTGCCGGTCGACCTGGCAGCCAGCCATCCCAATATCGCAGTGCGGCCATTCTCGCCGCCGGTGCGGCGCCGCGTCGGGCTGGCCCTGCGCAACCTGGCGCAAGCATCGCCCGCTGCCAAGGCCTTTGTTGAAGTCGCAAGAAAGGTAAAACTATGAGCGTCAAGCCGGAAATGGAGCAGCGCCTGTTCGCGACAGGCAAAGCATGGTGGAACTGGCTGCAGAAAGAACACGCGACGTCGCCCGGCATCTGGATGAAGATCGCCAAAAAGGGCGCGCCGGAATCGTCGGTGCAGTATCCCGAAGCGCTCGACACGGCGCTGTGCTTCGGCTGGATCGATGGCCAGAAGAAGAGCATCGACGAGCAGTACTGGCTGCAGAAATTCACGCCGCGCGCCAAGCGCAGCATCTGGTCCAAGGTCAATCGCGAAAAGGTGGCGGCCCTGATCGACAAGGGCCTGATGCAGCCCGCCGGACATGCGGAAATAGAGCGTGCGAAGCAGGACGGGCGCTGGGAAGCGGCCTACGATTCATGGAGCGCGGCGGAGGTGCCGCCCGACCTGCAGGCGGCGCTGGATGCGAATGCCAAGGCAAGCGCCAAATTTGCCACGCTCAGTTCGCAGAATCGCTACGCGATCCTGTTCCGTACCCACCAGGCCAAGCGCGCCGAGACCCGCGCCAAGCGGATTGTCGAATACGTGGCCATGCTCGAGCGGGGTGAAACGATTCACCCCCAGGGCAAGTGAATCAGCGGTCTTCCTGTTCCAGCCAGCGGCGGCCCTGAGCCAGCACCAGTTCCAGCTCCATCCGGACCGCCTCCAGCATCGGGGGAAGGTTGTCCGGATTGCCGATCCGGATTGCCGACTCGGCATCCAGTGTGGCTTTCACCAGCCGTTTGGCGCCCAGAACACCAACTGCTCCGCGCAGGCTGTGCAGGATGCGCGCAGCTTCGCCAGGCCGGCCAGCGCGCACGGCAGCATCGGCATCGTCCATCGGCTGCATGCCGCCTTCCAGCGCGCCCCGCACCATCTTGAACATCACCGCGCGGCCCTTCTGGTCCTTGCCCATCACGCGCATCAGGCTATCCATGTTGAATACCTGCTCGGATGGCGCCTGCTCGGGTACAGGCGTAGCGGAAGCCGGGGCAAGGGGCGCCCGGGCAGGCAGGTTGCGCTCGATAACGGCCATCATTTCTTCGATCACCACCGGCTTGGCAATGAAATCGCTGATGCCCGCTTCGGTGCAGCGGTGGCGTTCCGAGGCCAGCACGCCGGCCGTCATGGCGATTACCGGCAGGTCCAGCTTCAGCTCATCGCGGATGATGCGCGTTGCGCTGAAACCGTCCAGCACCGGCATCTGCATATCCATCAGCACGATGTCGTAGCTGCCGGCGCTGGTGCGCAGCATGTCCACCGCCTGCTGCCCATCGCCGGCCACGTCCAGCGTGGCGCCGGCCAGCTCGAGGATGCCGCGCGCCACCGCCTGGTTCAACAGGTTGTCTTCCACCAGCAGGAAGTGCACGCCGCGCAGGCGGTTCACCAGTACGGATGAAGCCGCGCTGGCATCCGCCGCGCCGCTGGTGGTGGCCAGCGCCTGGTGCAGCGCGTCGAACAGGCTGGAGGCGGTGACCGGCTTGACCAGCACCACATCCGCTTCCGGCGAGCCGGCGATCTGGTCGACCTGGCTTCGTGCGAAGGCGTTGATGGTCACCACGATAGGCTGGCGATGGCCTGCCGCCGCCTGCCGGATCTCATGCGCCGAGGTGACGCCGCCCGCACCATGCATATGCCAATCCGCCAGCACCACATCGTATGGGCGCGGGCCGCCCAGGTGCTCGCGGAACTGCTGCAGCGCCCCGGTAGTGGAATCGGCTTCGTCGGCCTCCCAGCCCCAGGCGCGCAGCAGCTGCACCAGCATATTGCGGCTGGTCTGGTTATCGTCCACTACCAGCACATTGAGCGGGCCGATGGACGGCTGGCGGCGCGGTTCGCTGCGTTCCGGCAGCACGCCGAACCACAGCTCGAAGGAGAATGTGCTGCCCTCGCCCGGCACGGTCTGCAACTGCACCTGGCCACCCATCAGCTCCACCAGGCGGCGTGTGATAGCCAGGCCCAGGCCTGTGCCGCCAAAGCGCCGCGTGATGCTTTCATCGCCCTGCGCGAAGGCGTTGAACAATTGCGTGGTCTGCTGCGCCGTCATGCCTATGCCGGTGTCGCGCACCTCAAAGCACAGCAGCACGCGGTCCGCCACGCGCACTGCCGTCCTGACGGAGACCACCACCTCGCCTTGCTCGGTGAATTTGATGGCGTTGCTGGCCAGGTTGGTCAGGATCTGCTGCAGCCGCAGCGCATCGCCATGCAGCAGGGTAGGCACGTCGGGATTGACCACGATCGCCAGTTCCAGTTCCTTGTCGCCGGCATTCATGGTCATGGTCGTTGCCAGCGTCGCCATCGCCTCGTCCAGGTCGAAGTCGATGGGCGCCAGCTCCATGCGGCGCGCCTCGATCTTGGAGAAATCGAGGACGTCGTTCAGGATGCCAAGCAGCGACTGGCCGGACGTGCGGATCATGGTCAGGTACTTGCGCTGCTGCGCGCTGAGCGAGGTATTCCCCAGCAAATACACCATGCCCAGCACGGCATTCATCGGCGTACGGATTTCGTGGCTCATGTTCGCCACGAAGTCGCTCTTGGCGCGGTTCGCCGCTTCGGCGCGGTCACGCTCGCGCTCCAGTTCCGCCGCCCGCAGGTCCGCTTCCGCCATCAGCTGTTGCGAATGGGCTTCAGCCGCCTGTCGATCCTGCATCAGGCAATTGAAGGCCTCGGTCAGTTCGCCGATTTCGTCCTTGCGCGTGACCGGGATCGGGGAAAACTGGCCGGGCGTGGCCCGCAGGTCCTGTATCGCATTGCGCAGCCTTGCCACGGGCGCCAGCAGGTAGAGCGTGATCCAGCCGATCAGCAGGGCCGATATCACCGACGCGCCCACGCCCCAGGCCAGCAGGTGCAGCTGCACGCCCTCGAAAGGCTCGAATGCTTCATGTACCGGCAGGATGGTCGCCAGCAGCCAGCCGGTCGATTTCAGCCGCCGGTAGCTGCTCAAGCCTGGCACGCCGGAGGAGTTTTTGCTGATGACGGTGCCCTCGAAGCCTTCCTTGATCGCTTTAGTGGTGGCCGGGTTGGCATTGGCGGCGCGCGGCTGCAGGATGCGGCTGGCGTCCGGGTGCACGACATAGATCGACGGATCGCTGAGTGTCACGGCAAAATAATAGCCGGTCTTGCCCACCTTGGCGGTACGCAGGTGACCCAGCATATTGTCCTTGTACAGCCGCAGGACGCCGGCCAGCACGCCGACGACCCTGCCCTGGTCGTCCAGCATCGGCGCCAGCATTTCCACGATCGGCTGGCCGCTGGAACGGCTTTTGATCGGGTCCGTGATAAACGGTTTTCGGGTTTCCAGAACCCGTTTGAAATACGCACGGTCTGCGACCGAGACGCCGGCCCTGCCGGCGATCTTTGGCACGTCCCCGACCACGGTTCCGGTGGCGTCCAACACGATTATATCGTCGAACATGGACAGCATTGCGCGGTCTTCATACCAAGCCCGCAGCCGGTCCGGGTCGGACATCAGCTGGCGCGGCTGCCGGCGCGCCGACTGTGCGATCACATCCAGCAGGGTGGTCAGCTTGTCGTCCAGTTCTTGCGCGGTGCGGGCGATCTGCGCATCCTGCTGCGCAAACAGCACCTTGGTGAAGTCCTCCCGCAGGCGCTGGGCCTGCAATACGGTCACCACCGCGATCATCACGATGGACGTAATGCTGGTGGCTAGGGCGACCTTCACATTGATCCCGAGAGGCTTCATTGGCTTCCTTTGGGCGACGCGACTGCTGGCTAGTGTAAATTATTTTTGTAACCGCGAATCCAAATCCGCGAACGGCGCCTCTTAGCAGGTGAGGAAATTCCCTCTGCCTGTAAAAAAAGGAGTGCAAAATGTTCTATGTTAAAAATGTACCAACCTGGGAGCGCGTACTGCGCGTGATAATGGGCCTGGCGGTCGCCGCCTGGAGCGTGCTGGCCCTCGGCGGACTGTGGGGCACGGTATTGGCGTTATCGGCGGCGGCCATCGTGCTGTCCGGGGTATTCGGCTTTTGCCCGGCCTGCGCCATGGTGGGACGCAAACTCGATAAGGCTAGGAAGATGCATGGCGCTCAATGAGCAGCACCAGCCGGTGCTGAAGGCGGCGCACGGCGGCGATCCGGAAGCGCTGGCACGCCTGCTGGCGGTCTGCCAGCCGGATATCCGCCGCTATGCGCAGCGCAATTGCCTGATCAGCGACGTGGATGATGCGGTGCAGGAGGTGCTGCTGCTGCTGTCGCGCCGCCTGTCGTCGCTCAAAGTACTGGCGGCGTTTTCGGGATGGCTGTTCAAGGTAGTGCAGCGCGAGTGCCGCCGGCTGGGCCGGCGCGCCTTCAACTACGATCCTTATGACGAGGAACGTGCCGAGCAATGGCTGGCAGCGCAGGATGACGCGAGCCTGCGCCTGGAAGTCGTGCAGGCGCTTGAATCGCTGCCCCGCGATTACCTGCAGATACTGCTGTTGCGCGACTTTGAAGAGTTGAGTATTTCGGAGATCGCACAGGAAACCGGACTGACGACGGCGGCTACCAAGAGCCGCCTGCATCGCGCCCGTGCGCTGGCGCGCGAATACCTGGTCGCCTAGTCGGCTGGCGCTCCCAGGTCGGCGCGGATAGCCACTTGGCGATCGGCCGGCCAAAGCCAGCTGCCCTCCAGCCGCCAATCACGCTTCTGGCCTTCAACCAGCACCTGCCAGCGCGAGCGTTCCAGCATGGGCAGCGGCACGCTGAAGTCGCCGTTGGCGTCGGGTCGTGCCAGCAGCACCATATCGCGCGAGGGCTGGGTGGCGTGCTGCAGGCGGACGCTCAGGGTTTCATCCAGGGGTTTGCTGCTGCCCACATGGCCGCGCAGTTGACCTTGCGCCGCGTCATAGTGGAATTCGACGGACAGGCCCAGTGCCGCGGCTGCACGGTCGCGCCGCAAGTCCTGGTTGATGGCCTTGCCCTGCTTGTAGTAATCGCCGACCACCAGCGCATCCTGGCCGGAAAAGGCGACATAGCAGGTAGCGATGCCGGCGACGGCCACAAAGGCGGGGCCCATCATCAACAGCCACGGCCAGCGATGGGTGTACCAGGGCGCTTCGACAATTGCATTCATTTCATACTCCTTAGCGCGGCACGATGAATACCGCTTTTTCCTTGACGGCCAGGGATGGATCGTCCAGCGCCGTCAGTTCAATCGCAATCTTGTTGGAGCCGGTTTCGCCCTTGCCATGGTCGACGCGCAGGCGAATCGGCACGGCGCGCGTTTCGGTCGGGCCCAGCTCCACGGTGTCCGGCACCGCAACCTGCAGCGTATCGATCCCGCTGGCCTTGATGCGGTAGGTATGGCCCTTTTCGCCGGTGTTCATGATCTGCAGGCGGTACACGTTCTCGATCATGCCGTTCTCCACCTCGCGGCCCATCGAGCCACGGTCGCGGATCACGTCCATCTTGAGCGGGGTGCGCATGGCCAGCGTAGTGAACACGGCGACGATGAACAGCAGCAGGCCGCCGGTGTACAGCAGGACACGTGGACGCATCACGCGCTTGCGGATCTCCTTCGCACCCAGTCCCTGCGCCATGGCGCGGTCGGTGCTGTAGCGGATCAGGCCGCGCGGCTGCTCGATCTTGTCCATCACGATATCGCAGGCGTCGATACAGGCCGCGCAGCCGATGCACTCGTACTGCAGGCCTTTGCGGATATCGATACCGGTCGGGCAGACCTGCACGCACAGCGAGCAGTCGATGCAGGAGCCTTCCGATTTCGGGCCGCGCGGTTCGCCGCGCTTTTCATCGTAGGTGATGATCAGGGTGTCGCGGTCGAACATCGCGCTCTGGAAGCGGGCATAAGGGCACATGTATTTGCACACCTGCTCACGCATCCAGCCCGCGTTGCCGTAGGTGGCCAGGCTGTAGAACCCGACCCAGAACGATTCCCATGGACCGAAATTGAAGGTCTGGGCTGCCTCGGCCAGGTTGTGCAGCGGCGAGAAATAGCTGACGAAGGTAAAGCCGGTCCACAGAGACAGCGCCAGCCAGGCGGCGTGCTTGCCGCCCTTGCGCCACGCCTTATTGAACGACATCGGCTCTTTTGCCAGGCGCATTTGCGCGCTGCGCGAGCCTTCGAATTTGCGCTCGATCCACAGGAACATCTCCGTGTAGACCGTTTGCGGGCATGAGAAGCCGCACCACACGCGGCCCGCCACCGCCGTGACCAGGAACAGGCCCCAGGCACAGGCGATCAGCATTGCCGCGAGGTAGATGAAGTCCTGCGGCCACAGCACCAGGCCAAAGATGTAGAACTTGCGCGCCATCAGGTCGAACAGGATGGCCTGGCGGCCATTCCATTGCAGCCAGGGCGCTCCGTAGAAGACCACCTGGGTCAGGATCAGGCAGATCCAGCGCAGGTTCTGGTAATGGCCTTTCACCTCGCGCGGGAAAATATCCTCGCGCTTGGCGTACATCTTGATGACTTGTGGTGCGGGGGCGTTCATGCAACTACCTTATCTATTTCATGGCTTGGACTGGTGGGTTCGACAGGCTCCATACATAGGCTGCCAGCACGTGCACCTTGCTCTCGCCGAGGAAGTCCTCGAACGCAGGCATGGTGTTGTTGCGGCCCTTGCGGATGGTTTCCATGATGGTTTCGGAGCTGCCGCCATAGAGCCAGATCTTGTCGCTGAGGTTAGGCGCGCCGATCATCTGGTTGCCTTTGCCGCCAGGGCCATGGCAGGCCATGCAGGCGGTGAACTTGGACTTGCCCATCACGGACTTGATCGGGTCGTTGGTACTGTCCGACAGGCTCAGGACGTATTGCGCAACGTTCTCGATATCCTTCTCCGAACCGACGGCTGCGCCCATCGGAGGCATCACGCCGTGGCGGCCTTTCATGATGGTCAGCTTGATGGTGTCGGGATCGCCGCCGTGCAGCCAGTCCTTGTCGGTCAGGTTAGGGAAGCCCTTGTTGCCGCGTGCATCGGAGCCGTGGCACTGCGCGCAGTAAGTCAGGAACAGGCGCTCGCCGATGGCATGTGCCTGCGGGTCTGCCGCGACTGCTTTGAGGTCCTGGTTCTTGTACTTGTCGAACAGCGGGCCATACTCCTTTTCGGCTTTGGCCAGTTCTTCCTTGTGCTCCTTGGCGGAAGTCCAGCCCAGCGAGCCCTTATAGCTGCCCAGGCCTGGGTACAGCCACAGGTAGCCGATGGCGAAGGCGATAGTCAGGTAGAACAGCCACATCCACCAGCGCGGCATAGGCGTGTTCAGCTCGGTCAGGTCTTCGTCCCAGATATGGCCGGTGGTGCCGACCTTGCCGTCCACCGACTTCAGGGCCGCGCCCTTGACCGAGGACTGCGAGTACAGCAGCACGCCGCAGCCCAGGATACCGATGACCGTCAGGACGACAATGTAGATGTTCCAGAATTCGCTGGTGAAATCAGCCATGGTCCTTCTCCTCGTCAGCGAAAGGCAGCTTGGCCGCTTCTTCCCAGTTACCGGTCTTTGCCCACCACACGATGCCGAGGAAGGTGATGAAGGAAACGACCGTCATCACATTGCTCGCATTACCAAAAAAGTTGTCCATTTCAGTTCCTCGTCTTGATCTGGGTGCCCAGGCCCTGCAGGTAGGCCACGAGTGCATCCTCTTCCGTCTTGTCGGCCAGTTCGGCCGGTGCGGCGGCGATTTCCTGTTCCGTGTACGGGTCGCCCATGCGCTTGAGCGCGCGCATTTTCGGCACCACGTCTTCCGGCTTCAGGCGGGTCTTCGCCAGCCATGGGTAGTTGGGCATATTCGATTCCGGCACCACGTCGCGCGGATTGTTCAGGTGGGTGCGGTGCCACTCGTCGCTGTAGCGGCCACCAACGCGCGCCAGGTCCGGGCCGGTGCGCTTGGAGCCCCACTGGAACGGGCGGTCATACACAAACTCGCCCGCCACCGAGTAGTGGCCGTAACGCTCGGTCTCGGCGCGGAACGGGCGGATCATCTGCGAGTGGCAGACGTAGCAGCCTTCACGCACATAGATGTCGCGGCCCGTCAGGCGCAGCGCGGAGTAAGGCTTCAGGCCCGCCACCGGTTCAGTGGTCGATTTCTGGAAGAACAGCGGAATGATTTCCACCGCGCCGCCCACCGATACCACCAGCGTGACCAGCGCAATCAGCAGCCAGGGGTTCTTTTCAATCCATTCATGGGAAAATTTCATCTTCAACTCCGTTATGCCGCGAGGCTCATATCAGGAATGCGTGCACGCGTCGTTTCGCGGCCTTTCAGGGTCATCCAGGCGTTGTAGGCCATGATGCACATGCCAGCCAGGTACAGGACACCACCGATGAAGCGCACCACGTAATACGGGTAGGTCGCCTTCACGCCCTCGACGAAGGTGTAGGTCAGGGTGCCGTCGGCATTCACCGCGCGCCACATCAGGCCCTGCATCACGCCGGCAATCCACATTGCGGCGATATACAGGACGACGCCGATGGTGGCGACCCAGAAGTGCAGGTCGATCAGCTTGGTGCTGTACATCTTGGTCTGGCCGGCCATGCGCGGGATCAGGTAGTAGATCGAGCCCATGGTGATGAAGCCCACCCAACCCAGCGCGCCGCCGTGAACGTGGGCGATGCCCCAGTCGGTGTAGTGCGACAGTGCGTTGACGGTCTTGATCGACATCATCGGGCCTTCGAAAGTGGCCATGCCGTAGAAGGACAGGGACACGATCATCAGCTTCAGGATCGGGTCGGTGCGCAGCTTGTGCCATGCGCCCGAGAGGGTCATCATGCCGTTGATCATGCCGCCCCAGCTTGGTGCCAGCAGGATCAGGGAGAACACCATGCCCAGCGATTGCGCCCAGTCAGGCAGCGCGGTGTAGTGCAGGTGGTGCGGGCCGGCCCACATATAGGTGAAGATCAGCGCCCAGAAGTGCACGATCGACAGCTTGTAGGAATACACAGGGCGCTCGGCCTGTTTCGGAATGAAGTAGTACACCATGCCCAGGTAGCCGGCGGTCAGGATGAAACCCACCGCATTGTGGCCGTACCACCACTGGATCATCGCGTCCTGCACGCCCGAGTACATCGAGTAGGACTTGAACAGCGAAGCCGGCATCGACATCGAGTTCACCACGTGCAGGATGGTCACGGCCAGGATGTAGCCGCCGAAGAACCAGTTGGCGACGTAGATGTGCTTGACCTTGCGCTTGATGATGGTGCCGAAGAAGACGGTGGCGTAGGCGATCCACACCACGGCGATCAGGATCGAGATTGGCCATTCCAGCTCAGCGTATTCCTTGCCGCGGGTGAAACCCATTGGCAGGGTGACCACGGCCGCCAGGATCACGGCCTGCCAGCCCCAGAAAGTGAAGGCGGCCAGCTTGTCGGAGAACAAACGCACCTGGCAAGTGCGCTGGACCACATAATACGAGGTGGCGAACAGGCCGCTGATGCCGAAGGCGAAGATGACTGCATTGGTATGCAGGGGGCGCAGGCGGCCGTACGTCAGCCACGGAATGTCCAGGTTCAGGGCGGGCCAGGCAAGTTGGGCGGCGATGATGACGCCGACCAGCATGCCCACAACGCCCCACAATATGGTGGCGATCGCGAATTGCTTCACGACCTTGTAGTTGTAGTCCAGTGATTGATCCACTTTGAATTCTCCAGGCAGACACTTTGATGAGATATGTCAAAGGGTACCGAGGAGCACTTCAAAAAAACATGACGTAGGTCAAATCCGGTCGTCGTCCTGCAAAACTCTGATGGCGGGACCCACCAGATCGTCGAATTGGCCGTCGTCCGCGGCCTTGAAGAACAGCCATATCGCGCCGAACACCAGGCAGACGCTGAGGGGGATGAGAAGGTAAAGCGATTCCATTTTCTTAACTCCTGCGCAAGCGAAGCGCATTCAGGACAACGAAGGCGGAACTGGCCGCCATGCCAACGCCCGACAGCCACGGGTTCAGCACACCAAAGGCCGCTGCCGGGATGGCGACAAGGTTGTACAGCGTGGCCCACGCCAGGTTCTGGCGGATCACGCGCATGGTGCGGCTCGCGCTGCGGGCTGTCTCGGCAAGCATTGGCAGGCGGGCGTCGAGCAGCACGCAGTCGGCGTGCACTTGTGCCAACGTTGCACCGCTGCCCATTGCGAAAGAGACATCGGCCGCGCTCAGTACGGCGGCGTCGTTGATGCCATCGCCGACCATCGCCACCACGCCGCCGCAACGTTGCAGCTCCTGCACATAGGCGAGCTTCTCTTCCGGCAGGCAGTCGCCGATTGCCTCGCCGATGCCCAATTGCTCCGCTACTTTGGTGGCCAGCGCCTGCTGGTCGCCGCTAAGCAGTACGACGGTTTTGCCGATCCGCTGGAAGTAGTCCACCGTCTGCCGCGCGTCCGCACGCAGCACATCGCTGATCAGGAAACGTCCCAGCCAGCGCCCCTGCATGCCCAGCCAGACCGTCGTCATGGGCGGTCCGCCAACGCCCGGCGCTTCCCTACTCGGGGCGGCACCCATCCGCGGGACAGGGCCGCCTGCAACGCCCGCCACGTAAGCCCCCGTGCCAAGGCGGTAACGTACGCCATTGACCATGCCCTCCATTCCCTGCCCTGCCAGCTCCTGCAATTTGATCGCGACTGCGGCACCGGCGCCGTGCGCGTCGGCAGCAGCGCAGATGGCGCGCGCAATCGGGTGCGCGCTGCCCGCTTCCAGTGCTGCCGCTACGCGCAGGATGCCGATGATGCGCGCGCCATCGATGGCATCCACGCTTTGCACGGCAGGCCGGCCTTCGGTCAGCGTGCCGGTCTTGTCGAAGACGATGTGGGTGGCGCGATGCAGCGTTTCCAGAACGTGAGGCTGTACGATCAGTGCGCCTTTGCCGAGCAGGCGGTCGGTCGCCGCAGCCAGGGCCGAAGGCGTCGCCAGCGACAGGGCGCAAGGACAAGACACCACCAGCACCGCAATCGCCACCGGCCAGGCGCGCGAGGCGTCGTGCCAGTACCAGAAGCCAAAGCTGGCCGCCGCAAACAACAACAGCGCAGCCACGAACCAGGAAGCAGTGCGGTCCGCCCATTGCGCGATCCGGGGCTTGGCGCTCCCGGCGCGCTCGACCAGCTTGAGCAGGCCAGCCAGCGTGCTGTCGCGAACGGGCTTTTCTACTCGCAGCACCACGGGGCCGCCTGCGTTGACGGCGCCGCCGGGAATCAAATCGCCAACCAGCTTGCGCTGCGGCGCACTTTCCCCGGTCAGCAGCGACAGGTCGACAGCGGTGCTGCCATCCACCACAGTGCAATCCGCCGCTACCGCCTCGCCACCTTTGACGACGATGTAGTCCCCGGCGGCAAGGGCGCTGGCCGGCACCGTAGCCGTGCTGCGCGAGTCGGGCCAAAGCGGCAAGCGCTGCGCCATCTCAGGCGCGCTATGGCGCAGGCGCGACAAGGCGCTAGCCGCTTTGCGCCGCGCCACCATCTCCAGGTAGCGGCTGGCCAGCAGCAGGAAGATGAACATGGTGACGGAGTCGAAATACACCGCGCCATCGCCACGGAAGGTCGATACCGTACTGCCGATGAAGGCCGCCATGATGCCCAGCGCCACCGGCACGTCCATGCCCAGGGCGCGCGCTTTCAGGCTGGCCCAGGCGCCTTTCAGGAAAGGCTGGGCCGAATATGCAATGGCGGGCAGCGTCAGGAGCAGGCTGGCCCAGCGCATCAAGCTCGCCATGCCCGCATCCAGGGTGCCGTCGTCGCCGGCCATGTATTCGGGGGCGACGTACATCATCACCTGCATCATCGACAGGCCGGCCACGAACAGCTGGCGGCCCAGCGTGCGGCTGGCCTTTTGCAGCTGCGCGTCATGGCGCGTATTGTCATAGGGCCAGGCGTTGTAGCCGATGCTGCGCACTGCATCCAGCAGCGCGGCGGCGCTGGTCCTGTTCTTGTCCCAGCGGACGAACAGCTTCTCGGTGGCGACATTCAGGTTGGCTTGCTGCACGCCGTTAACCTGCCGCAGGCGGTGTTCGATCAGCCAAACGCAGGCGGCGCAGCGGATGCCTTCCACCAGCAAGGTCGTTTCGCGCGCATCGCCGTCGTCAATGATGTTCGGATCGTCTTCCGGCAGGGCTAGCGCTGACGGAAGCAATGGATCCGGGCTTGCCGCGCCGCCGGCGGCGGCGGATCCGGCGGTGCTGCCGCCCGGCGCCGAGGCAAAGCCGTTGCGCTCGCGGTAGTAGCTTGCTTGCCCAATATCGACAATCGTTTGGGCGACCGCCGCGCAACCGGGGCAGCACATCGCCTGCTCGGCGCCATCGATCTTGACGTGCCAGTCGGCACTTGCCGCCACCGCCTGGCCGCAATGGAAACACTGCGCGATTTCGTTCATCATCATGGCTGCACCGTCAGGCAAAGCACATCAAGCCAGGCATGCTGTCCGCCGCCAGCAGCGCGCGCCAATCCTAATGCGCCGAAGCCGAGCACCACGAAGCCGCAGGCGATGCGCACCGAGCGCTGTTGCAGGTATTGGCGCAGCTTGGCGCCAGCCATGCCCATGGCCAGCAGCATTGGCAGCGTGCCCAGGCCGAAGGCGCCCATCACCAGCGCGCCGTCCAGCGCAGAGCCGCTCAGCATAGCGGTCAACAGCATGCTGTAGACCATGCCGCAAGGGACCCAGCCCCACAGGCCGCCCAGTGCCAGCGCCTTCAGCGGCGTGTCCATGGGCACAAGCGGCTTGACCAGCGGCTGTACGCGGCGCCACAGAACGCCGCCGGCTTGCTCCACGCGCGCCAGGCCGCGCCATGCATCCATCAGGTACAAGCCCATGACGGCCAGCATCAGGTTTGCCAATACATGGGCCGCCTGCTGCGCCGACGCCATGTGCGCCAGGCTGGCGACGCTGCCTGCGAAGCCGCCCGCAATCGCCCCGGCCAGCATGTAGCTGCCAATGCGGCCGGCGTTATAGGACAGCACATGACCAATCGCGCCGGCAGCAGCGGCTCCACCTGTCGCCAACGGGAGGGCGCTCATAGAGGGCCCCGTCACTGCGCCCGCGCGAACGATCGGGATCACGCGCGCGCGTACCGGCGCGGCGGACGGTCCGCCAACGCTGAACGCGCTGACGATGCCGCCGCACATGCCGGCGCAATGCACGCTGCCGGCGAGGCCGGCAATCAGGACGGGCAACAGGTTCATGGCCTCCTCAAATCGTGCGCGAGAAGCGCAGCGGATGCACTTGCCCCGGCGCCGTACCAGCAGCGCGGTCGGCGGACAGGTGGCGGTCGAACACCATGCAGATATTGCGGATCAGCAGGCGGCCTTTCGGCGTGACCGAAATCCAGTCATCCTCCATCGAGAGCAGGCCATCGGCTTCGAATTCGCGCAGCTTTTCCAGCTCCCTGGCGAAATACTGCTTGAAGCGGATCGGGTATCCCAGTTCCAGCGCGGAAATCGACAGCTCGAAATTGCACATCAGGCGCTGGATCACCATGCGGCGCAGCAGGTCGTCATTGTCCATCGCATAACCGCGCGCGATCGGCAGGCGGCCTTCATCCAGGCGCGCATAGTATTCATCCAGCGTTTTCTCGTTCTGGCTGTAGGTGCCGTTCACCGAGCTGATGGCCGACACGCCCAGCGCCACCAGGTCTGTCTCCGCATGGGTCGAATAGCCCTGGAAGTTGCGGTGCAGGCGGCCCTGGCGCTGCGCCACGGCCAGGTCGTCGTCCGGCTTGGCGAAATGGTCCATGCCGATGTAGACATAGCCGGCCTTGGTCAGGCGGTCGATGCACAGGGCCAGCATGTCCAGCTTGACCGCAGGCGTCGGCAGCTCGTCCTCCGCGATGCGGCGCTGTGGCTTGAACAGGTGCGGCATGTGGGCATAGTTGTACAGCGCGATACGGTCAGGGTCGGCTTCGATGACCTTGTCCATCGTCGCCTGCATGGTGGTCATGCTTTGCTTGGGCAAACCATAGATCAGGTCCACGCTGATCGAGCGGAAGCCAGCATCGCGCGCAGCCTGGATCACGGCCAGCGTTTCTTCCGCCGGCTGGATGCGGTTGACTGCTTTCTGCACGGCGGGATCGAAATCCTGCACGCCCATGCTGACCCGGTTGAAACCTTGCTTGCGCAGCGTGTGGATGCGTGCGGCATCGACCGTGCGCGGATCGATCTCGATCGAGTACTCGCCCTCATCATCCGGCGCGAAATCGAAGTGCTTGCGCAGGTAGGCGAGCAGCTCGCCCATCTGGTCGTCGTCCAGGTAGGTCGGGGTGCCGCCACCGAAGTGCAATTGCTCGACGCGGTTCATGCCGGCGAACAGCTTGCCCTGCATATCGATTTCCTGCTTCAGGTAACCGAGGTAGGTCGCGGCCTTGCTGCGGTCCTTGGTCACCACCTTGTTGCAGGCGCAGTAGTAGCAGACCACATTGCAGAACGGGATATGCACATACAGCGAGAGCGGCGCCGGCTTGCCGCGCAGGCGCAGGTTGGCCTGTGCTTCCAGGAAGCTGGAGTAGCTGAAGTCGGGCTTGAAGCGGTCGGCCGTCGGGTACGAGGTATAGCGCGGGCCGGAAGTGCTCATGCGGCTGATCAGCCCTGCGTCAAACTGTACGGTTGGTTCTGCGATGGAATTCATGAAATTTCTCGTTCGGTGTCAAGCTGCCAGGCGCTTTTGCGCCGGCCGGGTTGTTTGCGCGCCGCGTGCCGCGTTGACCGCCATCAGGCGCGCGTGGCGGGTGCGTTCGAATTTGAACAGGCTGAAGGCATCGCGCAGGTGGCCGGCTTCATCGGCCAGGCTGACGGCGGCGGCGGCGGCTTCTTCCACCAGGCCGGCGTTCTGCTGCGTCACCTGGTCCATGTGGTTCACAGCCTGGTTGACCTGGTCGACGCCGATGCTCTGCTCGCGCGAAGCGGTGGAGATATCGTGCATGATGCTGGTGACCTGCTTGACCGAGTTCACCACCTGGTCCATGGTGGCGCCGGCGCGCTGGGCACGTTCCATGCCGGCGCTGACCTTGTCGACGGAAATTTCGATCAGCTGCTTGATGTCCTTGGCCGCGGCGGAGGAACGCTGCGCCAGGTTGCGCACTTCGCTCGCCACGACAGCGAAACCGCGGCCCTGTTCACCGGCACGCGCTGCCTCCACGGCGGCGTTCAGCGCCAGGATGTTGGTCTGGAAGGCGATACCCTCGATCAGGCCGATGATGTCCACCACGCGTTTGGAGGAGGTGTTGATCTCATCCATCGTCGCAATCACTTCGGACACGATCTCACCGCCCTGCACTGCCACGTCGGAAGCGTTGACCGCCAGTTCATTCGCCTGCATCGAATTGTCGGCATTGGCTTTTACTGTCGACGAAAACTCTTCGATGCTCGATGCAGTCTTTTCCAGGCTGGCCGCCTGCGATTCGGTGCGGTCCGCCAGGTCGGCATTGCCGGCGGCGATCTGCTTGGTCGCCACAGCCATCGCGTCGATGTTGAAGCGCACGTCGCGGATGGTGGCGATCAGGTTGTTGTTCATCTGCTGCAAGGCGCGCAGCAGCTGGCCCACTTCATCGGTACTGTCGGTATCGAAGGAGCCGGTCAGGTCGCCCGCCGCGATCAGGCGTGCGCCTTCGAGCGCCCGGCCCAATGGCTGAAGCATGCCGCTGCGCAGGGTGTACCACAGGAAAACGTTGATCAGGAAGCCAAAAGCGGTTGCGCCGAAAATGCCCCAGCGCGTCACATTGCTGGTGCCGTCCGCGAACAGCGCCGCCAGGCAGACCGCGATCTGCAGCACGTTGACCACGCTGGTGGCCAGCCAAATGCGCATCGCCAGCGACGTATGGCTCAGGCGCCCCACCATGTTCGACAGGCCAAGATGCACGATCTGCCCGTTCTTGATGCGGATATCGCGGGCGCCGCCCCGGATTTTGCGGTAAGCCTCGGTGGCGGCGGTGATCTGCCGGCGCTCGGCCTTGGTGCGCACCGACATATAGCCGATGGTGCGGCCGTTTTCCTTGATCGGGGTGATGTTGGCTTTGACCCAGTAGAAGTCGCCGTTCTTGCAGCGGTTTTTCACCAGGCCGGTCCAGGGAATGCCGGCGCGGATGGTTTGCCAAAGATCGGCAAACGCTTCCGGCGGCATGTCGGGATGGCGGATGATGTTTTGCGGCTGGCCAATCAGCTCCGCAGCGGAGAAGCCGCTGATTTGCTCGAAGTAGGGATTGACGTAGACGATATTGCCTTCCAGGTCCGTCTTGGAGACGATCGCCTGGTCTTCGTCGAGCTCTACTTCCTGCTTGGTTACCGGTAAATTCTGACGCATCGCGCGCTCCCTGTTGACTTTCTTGCCATGACGCAAGATCACAGGGATAAGTCTAGGGACTTGGGCGCGCTTTTTTAATGATGTAGATCAAATCTGGCCGGGTTGGCCGAACTTAGCCTGCTAAGCCACTTCGACGGGGATTGCCGAAGTATCGCGAACATTCTTTTGCACTGCCACGGCAGCGAACAGGCTCAGCACAAAAGACATGGCATAAAAGCCCTTTTCGCTGGGCGCCAGCGTGGCATTCCACAGGCCGACTGCCAGCAGCAGGATGGCCGCGGCGGTGGAAACCCAGCACAGGCCGAAGTACATGCCGGTCACGCGGACGCCTTCCACCCTGTCGCGCACGGACTTTTGCAGCGATACGGCCGAAAACAGGCCGTAGAGCAGCAAGGTCAGGTAATAGCCCTTCTCATTCAACTGCATCTGCGCATTCCACAGGCCGACGAGGAAGGCGGCGGCGCCCAGCAGCAGGGCAGTCCACGATGCACCGATAAAAGCGCCGGACGGGCGGGAATGGGTCGACATGGCGGTTCTCCTTATTAAAAATGACAGTTTGCGCTCAAGCGGCTGCTTAACGCTTGAGCAGGCTCAACACTTTGCTGCCGATTGTCACGGCGGCCAGCACGATGGCGCCAGCGATCACGCCGCCAATGGCATCCAGTGCAGTCGGGGTGACAGCCGCCAGCAGGGGGCCAACACCGCCCACCGAGCGGGCGGCTTCGGAAGCATGGTGGATCACATCATGCGCACCAGGAATGCCGTGCAGCAGGATCGAGCCGCCGACCATGAACATGGCCACGGTACCGGCCACTGACAGGAATCGCATCAGCTTGGGGGCCGCATTCAGCAGGATGCGGCCGAAAGCCTGCACGCCCGCGCCGCCGCGCTTGCTCAGGTAGAGGCCGGCGTCGTCCATCTTCACGATAGCGCCGACCAGGCCGTACACACCCAGGGTCATCACGATGGCAATACCAACCAGCACGGTCACCTGCTGCATGAAGGACGCTTCGGCCACGGTGCCCAGCGCGATCACGATGATCTCGGCCGACAGGATGAAGTCGGTGCGCACGGCGCCCTTGACCTTCTCCTTTTCCATTGCAACCAGGTCAACATCCTGGTTGGCATCGACCAGTTCCTTGTGGTGCTGCTCGTCTTCGGATGGGGAATGCAGCAGCTTGTGGGCGATCTTCTCGAAGCCCTCGAAGCACAGGTAAGCGCCGCCCATCATCAGCAGCGGCGTAATGGCCCACGGTGCCAGGGCGCTGATGGCCAGCGCTGCCGGCACCAGGATCGCCTTGTTGACCAGGGAACCGCGCGCCACCGCCCAGACCACGGGCAGCTCACGGTCCGCCTGCACCCCGGCCACCTGCTGCGCATTGAGCGCCAGGTCGTCGCCCAGCACACCTGCGGTCTTCTTGGCAGCCACTTTGCTCATGGCAGCCACGTCATCCAGGATAGAGGCAATATCGTCAATCAGGGCAAGCAGGCTCGAACCGGCCATTTCGTATAACTCCAAAGAAAAATTTCAAGATCGACAATCTAACACGCCGCCGCTGCCGGCGGAGGCCTTCAACGCTACAATGAATCTTTTATTCGTCGGTAATCGGTCATGACTTTCACCACCTGGATCACCTTTGTCATCGCCGCCTGCATCATCGCCGTGTCGCCCGGTTCGGGCGCCGTGTTGTCGATGTCGCATGGCCTGTCTTATGGCGTGAAGCGCACCACCGCCACCATCTTCGGCCTGCAACTGGGCTTGCTGCTGGTGCTGGCGATCGCCGGCGCGGGCGTCGGCTCCCTGCTGATCGCCTCCGAATTCGCCTTCAGCGTCGTGAAGACGGTGGGCGCCCTGTACCTGATCTGGCTCGGCTTCAGCCAATGGCGCGCCAAGGTCGCCGCCGGCGAAGGCGTGCACGCCACCCACCAGGCCCTGCCGGCCTTCCGCAAGCGCGTGATGATTGGCTTCCTGACCAACTCTACCAACCCCAAGGGCATCATTTTCATGGTGGCTGTGCTGCCGCAGTTCATCAACCAGCATGCGCCGCTGCTGCCGCAACTGGCCATCCTGGCGGCGACCATGTGCGTGATCGACCTGGTCGTGATGCACAGCTACGCCTTCCTGGCATCGTCAATGCAGCGCTTCTTCCGTCAACAATCGGCGATCAAGATGCAAAATCGGGTATTCGGCGGCCTCCTGATGTTTATCGGCGGCGCCCTGTTCTTCGTCAAACGTGGAGCGGCCCAGGCATGACGACCCGGTTCCGGCATTACAAGGGCGGCATTTACGAGTTGGTATGCGAAGCCACCCTGGAATCCGACCTCAGTACCATGATCGTGTACAGGGCGGCCAATGGCTCGATCTGGTGCCGCCCGCGCGAAATCTTCTTTGAAATCATCGAGGTAGATGGCCAGAAGGTGCAGCGCTTCACTCCCATTTGAAATTATTTGTAACTTGCGTCCTCATTTCCGCGGCTCAGGCGTTATATAAAAACAAAAACGCCTTAGAACGTTCCCCTTGGAGAGAGAAATGAGCCGCAAAATTGTGCACTTCCTGGTGCTGGCAGCCCTGGTTGCCGTGACTTCGGTTGCCATGGCCGACCCGCCAGCCCGGGTGGGCCGGGTCACCGTCACCGAAGGCCGGGTGACCATGCTGGTCGACGGTGAAGAAGAAACCGGCAACCTGATGAACTGGCCGGTCACCAGCAACAACCACCTGACCACCGCCCCCGGGGCCCGCGCGGAATTTCGCGTCGGCTCCACTGCCGTTCGCCTGGATGGCGATTCGGACATCGAGGTGGAGCAGCTGGACGATGAACGCCTGCGCCTGCGCCTGAATTACGGCACCGCCAGCGTGCGCCTGCGCGATCCAGGCATGCTCAATGATTTCGAACTCCTGACGCCGCAAGCCCGTGTCACGCTGCCCGAGCCCGGCGCTTTCCGCGTCGATACCGAACGCGCCCCCGACACCACCGTCGTCAACGTCTTTGCCGGCACTGCCCGCGTTGAAGGCGCTGGCAATATGCTGAATGCCCGCAGCGGCAAGCGGGTGGAAGTGCGCGGCGACGAAATCTTTACCGCGCTCGCGATGCGTGACGCTTTTGACGACTGGGCCAGCAACCGCGACCGCCGCGACGAGCGCCCGATCGCCGCCCGCTACGTTCCGCTCGACATGACCGGCTACGAGGACCTGGACCAGTACGGCAACTGGGTCGATGACCGCGAATATGGCACCGTCTGGTTCCCGCGCGCGGTGCCGGTTGGCTGGGCGCCTTACCGCGATGGCCGCTGGGTCTGGGTTTCGCCTTGGGGCTGGACCTGGGTCGACAACTCGCCATGGGGTTATGCACCGTTCCACTACGGCCGCTGGGTCACGGTGGGCGGCCGCTGGTGCTGGACGCCGGGCCGCGTTGTAGGCCGCCCAGTGTGGTCGCCGGCGCTGGTGGGCTGGGTAGGCGGCAATAACTGGAGCGTCAGCTTCAGCTCGGGCCGTCCGGCAGCGCCGGCTGTGGGCTGGTATCCACTGACCCCGCGCGACCGCTATGTGCCGGCGTACCGCGTGTCGGCCGATGTCGAACGCCGCCTGATCTGGAATCACCGCACCAATGAACGCTGGCATGACCGCTTCCCTGATCGTGACCGTGACGGCCGCCGCGATGGCGTAACGGCACTGCCGCGCGATCAGTTCGACCGTGGCCGCCAAATCCCAGTCAACAATGTAGCGCGCGTCACGCCGCAGGATGTGCGCAACGTGCCGCAAATGGCCACGCCGCCTCAAGTGACGATGGCCCCTAACCGTCCCGTGCAATGGAACCGTGACGGCCGCGATGAACGCGGCAATCGCGACCGGTTCGACCGCAATGAACGTGGCCAGGACCGCCGCGCTGAGCAGCAACGCCAGCCGCTTCTGCAGACCCAGCCGCAAGTGCAACCGCAGCAGCAGCAGTCACAGCCACAGCAGTTGCAGCTTGCGCCGCAACGCCAGATCCGCACCGACAGCGACGAACGTGAGTCCTGGCGCGGCCGCAATGCGCGCGACGAGCAGCGCCGCCAGATGACCACCACGTCTCCGCAACAGCAGCAGCCAGTGCAGTTGCAGGCCGCCCCGTCGCAAATGCAGCAACAGCAGCAGCAACAGCAACAGCAGCAGCGGATGGACCAGCAGCGCGCAGAGCAGCAACGCATGGAGCAGCAGCAGCGAATCGAGCAGCAACAGCGCGCCGAGCAGCAGCAACGTGAAGAACAGCAGCGCCGCATGGAGCAGCAGCAACGCAACGAGCAACGCATGGAGGCGCGTGACCGCGGCGGTCGCATGGAGGCCGAAGAACGCCGCCGCGAAGCCGCGCAAATGCAGGCAGCGCAAGCCCGCCAGCAGCAAGCTTCGCCACCGCCGCAGCTTCAGGCAGCTCCAGTGCAGCAATCGCAGCCGCAGCAACAGCAGCAACAGCAGCGCCGTGAGCAGCAGGAAAAACGCCACGAATCGCGCAATGACAAGCGGGAAGACAACAACCGCTAACGGAATCGCAAAGCACGTAGTCTTTGGCCAGCCGTCCCCCGACGGCTGGCTTTTTTATTGGGATGACGGCGAACTTGCCTGCGCTGCTGGCAGAGTTTATTTCCCGATCCGCGCGCGCTGACGAATCCGTTCGCGCCACTCGCCCAAAGCGGACAGCGCGCCATGGAATTCGCGCTCGATCAGGTCGGCTTCCGCCTCGGTCACTTTGCCATCAAGCAGGGCTTCGGACACCGCCTCCGCCACAGCGCCCACCTGGGCCATCACCTTGCAGACCGTCTGCGACAGGTCGTCATTGCTCACTTCATCCGGGATTGGAACCATGAACGCCGCCATGCCATGCCGCGTCAGCAAGGCATGCAAAGGAAGCATAGCCTCCGAAACGCCCGCCTTGTGGCACAAGTCAACGATGGTCGACACCTCTTCGAACGAGGGATAGTGCGAAGCGATGGTTGGCGCCAGCTTATTGCGCAGCACATTGGCCGAAATGCCCATTTGCTGGGCAAGCGCCTCGATACCGCCAGGGAAGGTGCGCGCCACCTTGTACAGCGCGTCATGTTGGTTCATGTCCAGGTATTTCTTAGTCATGGTGAAGCAAGCCTTTTTTTACCGATGCGGTCAGATTGTTCAAACGATATCCTGATTTTCATCAAAGTTTAACTACCTGACAACGGTGAAATTCATGTTCAAGCGCAATCGCTTCGCGGCCGTCATGGCAATCGTGGTGGCAATTGTAGTCGCCAACCCGGCCGACGCCCGTCCTGGCGGCTCTTACCGCAGCGGCTTTTCCTCGGCCCGCAGCGCGCCAACGCGCAGTGTTGCCACCCCGAAGCAGCCGTCCTTCGGCAGCTTTGGCCAGCGCCAGTCGCAGCCTCCTGCTGCGGCACGCGCTCCGCAACGTGATTCGGCCATGTCGCGCGACCTTGACCGCAAGGCCGCCCAGGACCAGGCCATGCGAACTTATGACGCCCGTACCGGCGCCAGCACCACGGCCGCAGCAGGCGGCGCTCTGCCTCCGCTGAACCCGGTACTGCCCGGCGGCAGCAACGGTGGCGCCTATAACGGCGGCGGCGCCTACGCCCAGCACAGCGTGCCAGGCAGCGGCTCCACCAGCGCCCCGGCGCCGGTGATTGTCCGCGAAAGCAATAGCCACTGGCTGTGGGGCATCGGCGGCTTCATGCTGGGCCGCGCAACGGGCAGCCACGCGGCGCCGGCGCCGGTCATCGTCCAGAACGCACCTGCGCCTGCCGTCCAGCAGGCGGACGTATCGGGCAGCTCCGGCGCCATGGCGGATGCGGCGGGCGCCAACGATATCGCCACCGCCGGTGCAAGTCCGGTGCAGGCGGCGGCAGCCAAGCCGGCCGCCCACCAATCCAGCACCTTGGCCAAGCTCGCGGTAGCCCTGCTGATCGGCGGCCTGGTCTGGCTGGCATGGAAAGCCTTCCGCCTGATGGCCACGGCACAAGCAGTGAAAAAGAACGCCAACTACTCGTTTGAAAGGAACTAAGGAATGGGCTGGAAAGACGCCATCGATTACCTGCGCAGCGGCGCCAAGCAGCGTGGCATCGGCAGTGACGCGCCACAGCAGGAAGACCGCGCCCTGCCGCTGGAGGCCAGGATCGGCAGCCTGGTGGAGCTGCAAATGTCTCCGCTGCTGCGCGCCAGCGCAAACGGTTCGCTGGTCGCCCTGCCGCAAGCGGAAGACAGCCGGATTCTCGCCATTTCCCAGTTCAAGCTGTCGATGGCGGGCCGCCTCTACCGCTATTACCTGGCCAAAGGCGATGAAGACGACCGCGAAAAATTCCTCCAGCTGTACGTCGATGAACACGGCGACGTGAAGGAAATCCTGTACTGCACGCAGCTGGTGCGCTTCATCCCAACTACGGTGGAAGACCAGGACGCCTTCACGGGCAGCGGCGGTAGCGGCCTGGGCGACCTGCAATTCAGCCTGTGGCGCAGCCAGCTGGAAGACAGCGGCGCCGACAACGAAGTGCTGGCAACCGCGTTCGGCGAGCAGGAAGCGCTGGATTTCGAACGCGATGCCGGCGACCCGAACGCCGGTTTCGTCCCGCCCTTCACGGGTACCGAAACCCGCATCGATGACGCCAGTGGGATGCAGGGCCTGAAGCAAGAGCTGTACTTCATGCCCTACGCCCGCCGGCTGGGCGACGGCAGCAAGGAATACCTGCTGGTCACGACTGAGATTGTGCAGAGCGTGAACGGCGACGCAAGAAAACGCGGGATACACGTCGATTTCGTCGTGGGCATTCCGGTGGAGCAGGAACGGCTGGTCATCCAATAACGACCGCCGCATTGGTACATTGAACTTAACCCGAAAGGAAGCAACATGAGCAACTCGAATGGCTGGGCCCTGACTGCACGACTGATTTCCAAGCACTTTGGCGCCTTGGGCGACCGCGTCTCGGAAGCGATCGCCAGTTTTGACCCGGAAACGGCGACCGAGGCCGACCGCGACCGCCTGGCCGACACCCTGCGCAGCGCCGCGCAAAAGCTGGCCCAGGCCCGCGCCGCCTTCAACAAGGAGCGTGACGACGTGGTCCGCCTGCGCAAGCTGATCGAAACCGACGAAAAAGCCACCGGCACCCTGGCCGAACGCCTGGCCGCCGGCCAGATTTCGGAAGCGACGATCAACATGTTCTGCGACGAGCTGGAAGCCAACAAGAACCGCTTGCCGCAGGAGATCCAGGAAGAAGCCGACGCCCAGGCCTACATGGAAGAACTGCAGAAGATCGTCGACGCCCTGTCGCAGCAGCTGGCCGACTTCGACGCCGCCGCGAAAAAAGCGATGCAAGCCCTGGCCCAGGCCAAGGCCCAGCGCGACCTGCAGGAAGTGCGCGCCGATCGCCAAAGCCAGCTGGCCAACCTGTCCGGCATGCGCGGCAACACCAGCGCCCTGAACGCGCTGACCAAGCGTGCGCAGCAGATCAGCAACGAGGCGGAAGGCATGAAGATCGTCTCCGACATCGGCCAGCGCCCTTACGACCAGGCAGCCGAAATCGAAGCGATCCGCAAATCGGTCACCAACCCGGCCAACGGCAACGAGTCGGCCCTGGAACGCCTGCAGCGTTTATCCAACAAGGCTCCAGCCACGGCCTGACCTTGAAATATGGCCCGACGGGGCCATATAGGTATCGATGTAAAATGGAACCCGGCGCGACTCGCACCGCGCCGGTTTTTTTTTTACCCGATTGGAACAGCCATGATGAAGACCATCCCCCCTGAAGAGTCCCTCATTGAGTATCCGAGCGACTTCCCGATCAAGGTGATGGGCGCTACCCACGACGCATTTGCGCCCACTATCCTCGAAGTGGTGTGCAAACACGATCCATCTTTCCATGAAGGGAAAATGGAGACGCGTCCGTCCGGCAAAGGCAACTTCACCGGCCTGACCTGTACCGTTCGCGCCACCAGCCGCGAGCAGCTCGATGCGCTGTACAGCGAGCTGTCTGGCCACCCGATGGTCAAGATGGTGCTTTAAGGAGCCGGCTGCGGGCGATCTCCGCCTTCAGCCACTCCCGGAACGCCCGCACCTGCGGTTTCTGCAGGGCGCCGGGCGGACTGACCAGGTAGTAATCATCCGGGCACGGCGCGGCAATATCGAAAAGCCGCACCAGCTGGCCCGAGGCAATTTCCTGCATCGCCACGATATGACGCACCAGCGCCACCCCGTCACCATCGACGGCTGAGCGGATCAGCATCGACAAATCCTCGAACATCACGCCGCCGGAAGGCTCCGGCAAGTCAAGTCCCGCAGTCCGGAACCAGGGTTGCCATGGCTCGTTTGAACGCAGCAAAGTCGCCTTCGCCAAGTCCTGTGGGCAAGCGGGCAGTTGTCCATCGCGATAGCGAGGACTCACTACGGGATAGTAGATCTCGCCGATCAGCCGCTCCACCTCGAGCCCCGGATACTTGCCGCGGCCGAAGCGGATGCCGACGTCGATCCCTTCCCGCACCAGGTCTTGCAACGCCCCGCTGGCCTGCAGGATCACCTCGACGTCCGGATGCTGTTCGATGAATTGGCCCAGCCGTGGCGCCAGCCAGCGCGCAGCAAACGAAGGAATGGCGGTGACGCTCAGCCGCTGGACACCTTCCGGCGGACGCAATTTGGCCGCGCCATCGGCCAGCTCCGCCAGGCAGCGCGCCACCGTCGCAGCGTAGTGCCGCGCTTCCGCAGTCGCCGTCACCTGCCGCCCATTGCGCACGAACAGTTGCACGCCCAATTCTTCCTCCAGTCCGCGCACCTGGTGGCTGATCGCCCCGTGTGTCAGGCATAGCTCCGCCGCCGCCCGCGAGAAGTTCTCGTGGCGTACCGCCGCCTCGAAGGCGCGCAGCGCGGACAAATTCGGCAAACGCATATCGTTGTGAGAAAAATTAGCTAGGCAATAGAAAATATATCGTTTTGGCAAGCATGAAGCAAGGCATACCATGTGAATAAACCTAACCAAAGCCGGAGCCCGCGCCATGAGCCTCAAACTGTATGTGGACAGCCAGTTCACCAGCCCCTATGCCATTTCCGCCTTCGTCGCCCTGCGCGAAAAAGGCCTCGATTTCGAGATGGAGACCGTGGACCTGGAGGCCGGCAAGAACAAGGAACTGTCCTATACCGGCAAGGCGTTGACCGGCCGCGTGCCCTGCCTGGTGCATAACGACTTCATGCTGACCGAGTCGAGCGCCATCACCGAATACCTGGACGAGATGTTTCCCGCCCCGGAACACCGTGCCCTCTACCCGGTGCTGCCCCAGAAACGCGCGGTCGCCCGCCAGATCCAGGCTTGGGTGCGCAGCGACCTGGGCGTCTTGAGGGAAGAGCGCAGCACCTACACGGTGTTCTACCGCCGCGCCGAACAGCCGCTGTCCCCCGCCGCCCAGGCGGCGGCGGATAAGCTGATCCACTTGGCCGAGCGCGTGATCGAAGGCCCGAACCTGTTCGGCCGCTGGTGCATCGCCGATACCGACCTGGCAGTCATGCTGAGCAGGCTGGTGATGAATGGCGACCCGGTGCCGCAAAAACTCAAGGATTACGTCGCGCACCAATGGCAGCGGGAGTCCCTGCAAGATTGGCTAAAGAACATTAACCTGATGCCAGCTTAAGGAAATCGGCATAAAACTGCTCAGTCATTAAGCAGTGGCATGGCTGGAAAGGTATAATGGCGGGGCTTTTTCCGACCAGAAGTCATATGCCTATCCAGCCGGCGGTCATCCGCCATCTCGGCCAAGCCGAATACGAGCCAACTTTCGCAGCGATGCGCGCCTTCACCGACGCGCGCCAGGAAGATACGCCCGACGAACTGTGGATCGTCGAGCACCCGCCCGTCTATACGCTGGGCCTGGGCGCGAACCGCGGCCACCTGCTGGCCGGCGCGACCAGCATTCCCGTGGTGCAGACCGACCGCGGCGGCGAAGTGACTTTCCACGGTCCCGGCCAGGTCGTGATTTACCTGATGATGGACCTGCGCCGCAACAAGAAAGGCGGCAAGCTGTACGCCCGCCAGTTCGTCAACAAGATCGAAGAAGCGATCATCAATGTGCTGGCCGCGTATAATCTCGCCGGTGAGCGCATCGAAGGTGCGCCCGGTATCTATATCGCCAACGGCCCGAAAAAAGGCGCGAAGATCGCCGCCCTCGGCTTGAAGGTGCGCGGCAATGGCTGCACCTACCACGGCGTATCGCTGAACGTGGGCATGGACCTGGCCCCCTTCACCTGGATCAATCCCTGCGGTTACGCAGGCCTGGAAACCATCGACATGCGTTCGATGGGCGTGGATGTCCCGCTGGCCGATGTCCAGCAGGCCCTGGCCAATGAGCTGGTCAATCAGCTCCACGTGGCCGAACCTGAATTAACTTGAAAGCAAGCAGCTATGACTTACAACCCAAGCGACAAGCAAAAAGGCGCCGACAAGACCTCCCGCATTCCGATCAAGATCATCCCGATCGAGCAGGCCGAACGCCTGAAGAAGCCGGAGTGGATCCGCGTGAAAGCGGCATCCCAGTCTTCCCGCTTCTACGAGATCAAGGACATCTTGCGCGAAAACAAGCTGGTGACCGTGTGCGAAGAAGCGAGCTGCCCGAACATCGGCGAATGCTTCGGCAAGGGTACTGCTACCTTCATGATCATGGGTGACAAGTGCACCCGCCGCTGCCCGTTCTGCGACGTGGGCCACGGCCGTCCGGACCCGCTGGACACTCAAGAGCCGATCAACCTGGCCAACACCATTGCCAAGCTGCGCCTGTCCTACGTTGTGATCACCTCCGTGGACCGCGACGACCTGCGCGACGGCGGTGCCGGCCACTTTGTCGAGTGCATCACCAAGACCAAGGAACTGTCGCCGAAGACCCAGGTTGAAGTGCTGGTGCCCGACTTCCGCGGCCGCCTGGAAAAGGCGCTGGACATCTTTGCTGACGGCCTGCCGGATGTGATGAACCACAACCTCGAAACCGTGCCGCGCCTGTACAAGGAAGCCCGCCCAGGCGCCGACTACCAGCACTCGCTGACGCTGCTGAAAGAGTTCAAGGAACGCTACCCGCACGTCAAGACCAAGTCCGGCCTGATGGTCGGCCTGGGCGAGACCGACGAAGAGATCCTGGAAGTGATGCGCGACATGCGCGCGCACAATATCGACATGCTGACCATCGGCCAGTACCTGGCGCCGTCGAACAGCCACCTGCCGGTGCGCCGTTACGTGCACCCTGATGTGTTCAAAATGTTCGAAGAAAAAGCCTACGAAATGGGCTTCGCCCACGCCGCCGTTGGCGCCATGGTGCGCTCCTCGTACCACGCCGACGTCCAGGCCCACAACGTCCTCGAGCAGGCGTAATCGCTCATCTGAACGTGTTCAGCGGCACTCGACGCTGAACACGTTCTGTACCGCCTTATCGAGCCTGCGTGCTCAAAATATGTTCAAGCGTCTGGTCGAAAATCGGCAATTCCCAGCTGACATTACGCAATTGCAGTGGAATCCGGGCCTTGGCGCCAACCTGGGCAATGTCTTGTCTCCGACAAAGGCTGGCAGCTCCAATGATCGCCAGCGCCAAGCCTAGTGGATTGGGGTGCAGTTTCGGTCCCGATTCGGAACGCAGTAAACTTTCAACGAACGAGATATCTGCACAGCGCTCTATGAAGGGCAGCATTTGATTCTCGAGCACGTCCAGAATTTCAGTCGTTTTTTCAGTCAAATCTTCTTCTGTGCTGATGCTGTATTTCTTCTGCCTCCCGGCAAAGTAGTCCGCTAGCAAGAGTATGGCCGTTTGTCTCGAACGCGCATCAGGCGATATCGTTGTATCAAATTTATTTGCGATTTCATCCAGCGAATCAAGCCGGACGGAAACCATGGGGGTAACGATTATTTTTGGCGCATAATCGACGATCCCGAAGCTTATGCAATGAAATCCACCTTCGAATTCACGGCTAAACGAATAGTCCCTCTTGTGGCTTTTGTAGCCCAAAGGCTTCACCTTTGCCGCGACAGCCTCGAAAATCGCGCTCCTGACCTCACTATTAAGCATCAATACACCTGGAACGTTATGCAGTCCAAGGATTATAAGATGCGGATTTGAGTTCAGCGGCATTCAACGCTGAACACGTTCTGTCCAGCCTTATCGCCTTTCCTTCCCCTGATCGTGCATGCTGTAACGCCGTCATCAAGGTGCTTTGAAAGCACGATCTCATTCAGCATTCCGTAACTGCATTGCAGCCATTTGCCGTCTGGGAATTGACCATGCAGATCGTAGGTGTCGATCCAGGCATTTGGTCCGTATATGGACTCCTCCTCGTTTGCAAACATTCCGTTCTTGAACACCAGGTGCGACTGCTCACGTATATCCGGTCTCTAACTGCGTTGCCTCTCTTGAGGCACGGACCATAATGGGCTATTCGCGCGCT
>NZ_WNKX01000110.1 GCF_009720745.1 Massilia eburnea
GGGTCATGGCGAACTTCAGCGCTACAGTCGGGCCGCCGGTAATTGCTTGCGAGGCGACCACCAGGGCTGGCTCGGTGGCGCTGGCTGGGGTTTGCGTCACGCTGCCGCTGATCGTATTGGTCAGGCCGACCACCGGTGCGATTGGCGCGGCGGAGGTGCTGAGCGACGTCATGCCGGTGGCGGCCACCGGCACGGCGCCCACCACGTTGGCTGCATAGCCGTCGGCCGTGATGACCACGTCGTAATTGCCGGCCG
>NZ_WNKX01000111.1 GCF_009720745.1 Massilia eburnea
GAAAAGCGCCACGGTAGCGGAAAAGAGGACGGCGATTGTTAATTGCAGGGCAACTACTCGGAAAACTGGCCAGGCGATACTTCTCGAAGAATCACTCACTTGCCGCACTTCCTTTAGACCCAAAGACACGGGATTATAGTTTGTTTACATCACCAAGGTCAAACATGGTGCATCGCCAAACGCCCCTCTAACAACAACTTATTCTGCTGAAAAGGTAGGCATTTGGCGATTACTTGCGGGGTAATCGAAACCCGG
>NZ_WNKX01000112.1 GCF_009720745.1 Massilia eburnea
AGGCTCTTCCCATTTCGCTCGCCACTACTTTGGGAATCTCGGTTGATTTCTTTTCCTGCAGCTACTTAGATGTTTCAGTTCGCCGCGTTCGCTTCGTTAGCCTATGTATTCAGCTAACGATGACCTAAAAGGCCGGGTTTCCCCATTCGGAAATCTTCGGATCAAAGCTTGTTTGTCAGCTCCCCGAAGCTTATCGCAGACTTCTACGTCCTTCATCGCCTGTAATCGCCAAGGCATCCGCCATG
>NZ_WNKX01000113.1 GCF_009720745.1 Massilia eburnea
TTCACACTGGTTGCAGCACTATCATCGGCGCAGAGTCGTTTCACGGTCCTGTTCGGGATGGGAAGGGGTGGGACCGACTTGCTATGGTCATCAGGCATGACTTGTCAACAATCCGGAAGAAGTAAAAGCGGGGTAGTGTTCTCAAACACGGGTAAGTGCTACATAACCGTCAAGGTTATAGGGACAAGCCGTACGGGCAATTAGTATCAGTTAGCTTAATGCATTACTGCACTTCCACACCTGA
>NZ_WNKX01000011.1 GCF_009720745.1 Massilia eburnea
GGGCGATGGCAACGCCCTGCCCGGCTTCCGCAGCGTGCTCGCCAGCACCGCCGCCGGCCAGCCCAGCGACGCCGTGCACCTGAGCGGCAGCCCGGACCAATGGCAGCAGCCGCTGCGCGCAGCCCTTGGCGACCGCCTGCAGCTGCAGCTGGCGCGCAACGACGACCGCGCCGTGATCCGCCTCGAACCACCGAATATGGGCAGCGTGGAAATTTCCGTGCGCCACACCGGCGGCGCGCTGCAGGTGAACCTCGCCGCCAGCCACAGCGAAGTGCTGCGCCAGCTGAACACCATTGGCGACGCGGTGCGCCAGGACCTGTCGCAGCGCCAGCTGGGCGAGGTGGCGGTTACGGTTACCGCAAGCAATGCGCGCAGCATGGCCGATGGCGGCCAGCAGCAGCGCCAGCAGGAAGCACAGCAACAGCGTGAGCAGCGCCAGCCAGGCCGCGCCCTGGACGATGGCGATGCCGGCACCACCACATTTGCCATGTTGGGCGAACGGGAGTAAGAAATAGATGAATAAGAAACTAGTTCTGATCGTAGCAGGCGCCTTGCTCCTGGTCGCGGGCGCGGCCGGCGGCGCGGCCTGGTACTTCAAGGGAAAGACCGCCGAGCCAGCCAAGGCCGCCGCCGAGGAAAAGAAACCCGGCGAGCCGCTGAAATACCTGACGATCGAGAAAGTCATTGTCATGCTGCGCCGCCAGCCGGGCGACACGGTGCCGCACTATATGTCGGCCGACCTCGTCATCTCGACCACGGCCAAGCAGGAAAAAGATGCCAAGGAAGCGCTGCCCATGCTGCGCAGCGTGGCGGTACGCGCCCTGTCGGCGCTGCCGATGGAAAAGGCATCGATGATGACCATCGACCAGTTTGTCGAGGAATTGAACAAGGCTTACGATGAAGCCTATACGAAGGAACAGCGTCCGCGCCCCTTCGAGCAGGTCATGATCGGCAAATTGATCCTGGAATAAAGAGGCTGCCATGGGATTGGTGGACACGCTTGCAGACCCTTATGCCGAAAGCTACGGCGCCGTCAGCGTAGCCGACGAGCAGAAGCACCTGCTCGCCTATGCGCCGCTGGTCAAGCGCATCGTGCGCCAGCTCAACTCGCAGGTGCAGGGCGCCATCGACCGCGACGATATGGAGCAGATCGGCCTGATGGGCTTGCTGGAAGCGCTGCGCCGCTACGGCGAGCCCGATACCGGCTTCGGCAGCTATGCCTCGCTGCGCGTGCGTGGCGCCATCCTCGACGAGCTGCGCCGGCAGGACTGGCGCCCGCGCGCGGTGCGCCAGCAAAGCCACAAGATGCGCGATGCGGTGCGCGACCTGACGCGCAAGCTGGGCCGCGAGCCCAGCGAGCAGGAAGCCATGAAGGCGCTCGGCCTCGATGCCGAAGGCTACCAGGCCTACCTGCTCGACGAGAACGCGGAAACCATCGCCAGCTTCGACGACATCCTGCAGGACACCCTGGCCGACACCGGCAGCGTCTCCGGCCCGGAAGAGCAGCTGATGATACGCCGCAGCCTGGAACAGGCGCTGAACGGCCTGGACGAACGCGAACAGCGCGTGATCCAGATGTATTACGAATTCGAGCTCAGCTACAAAGAAATCGCCGCCGTGCTGGACCTGACCGACGCCCGCGTCTGCCAGTTGAACAAGCAGGCCCTGAACAAGATGAAAGCGGTGCTGGCGGCCTGACGCCGCCGCCCTCCTGAAAAGATCTATCGAAAGGCATACACCATGCAGCAATTATTCGGCATCATGATCGTGTTTGGCTCGGTGTTCGGTGGCTACGCCATGATGGGCGGCCACTTCACCGCGATCTGGCAGCCGCTGGAGCTGCTGGTGATTGCCGGCGCCGGCTTTGGCGCCTTCGTCATCGGCAATCCGCGCCATGTGCTGGCCGAGACCATCACCCAGGTCAAGCACCTGCTGTCGCGCAAGAAGTACGACTCGGAATTCCAGCGCCAGCTCCTGCTGCTGATGTATGAACTGCTGCAACTGGCCGCAGGCGGCCTGAAGGCGCTCGACGCCCACGTGGAGGCGCCGCGCGAATCGCCGCTGTTCCAGCGCTATCCGCTGATCCTGGAAGAACCAAAGCTGCTGGCCTTCATCGTCGACAACTTCCGCCTGATGGCCATGGGCAAAATCAACGCCCACGAGCTGGAGGGCGTGCTGGAGCAGGAACTGGAAGCCATCCATGAAGAGCTGACCCAGCCCGCCAAGTCGCTCAACAAGATTGCGGAAGCCATGCCGGGCTTCGGTATCCTGGCCGCCGTGCTGGGCATCGTGATCACCATGGGCACCGTGGGCGAAGGCGCCACCTCGGCCGAGATCGCCGAACACGTGGGTGCGGCCATGGTCGGTACCTTCATCGGCATCTTCCTGTGCTACGGCGTGCTGGACCCGATCTCGAACATGCTCAAGCAGCTGGTGGTGCAGGAAGCCTCCACCATGGAAAGCGTGAAGGTGGTGCTGGTGACCCACGTGGCAGGCAAACCGCCCCTGCTGGCGATCGACGCCGGGCGCCGCCTGGTGCAGCTGAACATCAAGCCAAGCTTCGCCCAGCTCGAGGGCTGGATCAATGCAATGGAGGGCGGCGACGAGCCGGAGACCAGCTCGCGCCGAGGAGGTGGCCGTGCTAAAGCCGCATGACAAACACCATGAGCAAACCATCGTCAAGCGCGGCGGTGGCAAGCACAAGCACGACGAACACGGCGGCGCCTGGAAGGTAGCCTTTGCCGACTTCTGCCTGGCGCTGATGTGCCTGTTCCTGGTGCTGTGGCTGATGGCCGTGCGCAACCAGGAAGCGCTGGAACACGTGCTGACCCAGTCCGACGGCAGCAAGACCGATGTCGGCAAGGGCGTGATGCCGGAACAGGTGGGCGGCCCGCGCGGCAGCCTGATCGAACGCTTCCCGATGCCGCGCACCGGCAATACCGACGTCGACGGCAACGCCACCCAGGGCTACAACAAGAGTCCGACCCAGACGGCGGAAAACCGCGTGCGCTACGAGTCGCCGGAAGACCTCAAGCTGCTGTCGAAAACCCTCAGCAAGATGAGCGAGGAAAACGGCCTGTCGAGCAACCTGGAGGCGGTGATCACGCCCTACGGCTTGCGCGTCATGCTGCACGATACCGACAGCCAGGGCATGTTCGTGCGCGGCTCGGCCGTGCCGACCGACAAGTTCGCACGCCTGCTGCAGAACATGGGGCCGCTGTTTGCCAAGATGGAGAACCAGATGCTGATCGTCGGCCACACCGACTCGTCGCAATACGCCGATACCAGCTACAAGGCCTTCTCCAACTGGAACCTGTCCAGCAACCGCGCGATGGCCGCGCGTTCGCAGCTGCTGGCGGGCAGCATGCCGCAGGACAGCGTGCTGCAAGTGGTGGGCATGGCCGACCGTGCGCCGCTCGATGCGAAACGGGCCGATGCTGGTGTCAACCGCCGTATTGAATTGCTGATCCTGACTACCGGCCAGGCGAAAGCCATTGCCGATATGTTTGGCATGCCAAGCAGCAAGACTGCTATCATCCAGGAATCGGATCTCCCCGCACCCGGCCTCTTGCAGCAATTGCGACAACAACTACTGCCTGGCAAGGGGAAGAGCAATGGCCATTAATGTTAAGTCAAGAGGAAATCGTATGAGGATTTCCGGTTCCACCCCAGGCACTCCGGTGCAAACCGTGGCCGACAGCGCAGCAGCCGACGCGGCGCGCCCGGCCGCCGCCCCGGCCGCCCAGCGCGCGCTCGAATCGGCTGTCATGCAGCCCGCCATCAAGGCGATGAAGGAAATGGGCGATATCGACCACGAGCGCGTGGCCCAGCTGCGCGATGCCCTGGCCAAGGGCGAGCTGCCCTTCGATGCCGGCAAGCTGGCCGGCCTGATCCAGAAATTCCACCGGGGCGAGCAGTGAAAGAGCTGTCAAGGCAGGACGCCATGAAGATGCTGCTCGATGGCATCAAGGCGGACTTGCAAACTTACCAGCAGATGCTGGACCTGATCGCCCAGCAGTTCGAAGCGGCCGTGCGCCACCAGAGCGAACGCCTGGGAGAAATCGCTAAAGAAATCGGCGCACTGGTCGATGTCCTGGAAGCGCGCCGCGCCCAGCGGGTCGAACTGGCGACCCGCCTGACCGGCCCCGCACCGTCCATGGAACAAGTCTTTGCCCTGCTCAAGCCCGAGCCGCGTGCGCGGCTCGAAGCGGACTGGGCCCAGCTGGAAGCCATGGTGCAGACGGCGCGCGAAATGGGCCGCCGCAATGCCGATTTGCTGGCGGAGCAATACACCATCATGCAGCGCGTGCTGCATGGCGACGATCAAACGTATGAGCCGGTCTGACTTCACTGCCTTCACGCCCGCCACCGCGCCCACCCAGGCGACGGCGGCCACCGCGAGCAATATGAGCGCCACGCGCCCGGTGCTGCCGGCTGCCTTCAGCACCAGCTTCGCGGCCGGCACCGGCGCCGCCAGCGCGGCAGGCAACGCGCCCGACAGCGCCCGCCTGAACGCGACCTTCCGCCAGGTGCATGACGAAGTGGCACGCTATATCGCCTCAGCCGGCACGGCAGGCGCCGGCGGCGCTTCCGCCGGCAGTGCGCTGACCGCCGATGGCGCCGCATTGCGCGCCCGCATCGCCGCGCGCGCCATCGGTGGCAGCGACCGAGACAACAGCGTCCCTGACGCCGCGCAGCAAGCGTTCCTGGAAGCGATTCGACCGCACGCCGAAGCAGCGGCCGCCCGCCTCGGCGTGGCGCCGGAGCTGGTGGCCGCCCACGCCGCCCTCGAGTCCGGCTGGGGCCGTCACGCCCCGGGCAACAATATGTTCGGCATCAAGGCCGGCGGCAGCTGGCAAGGCGCCGTGCAGGCGCTGGCCACGGTGGAAGTGGACGCCGGCGTCGCGCACAACCGCAATGAACAGTTCCGCGGCTATGGCGATATGGCAGGTTCATTCGAGGACTACGCCGGCATGCTGCTCGACAATCCGCGCTACCGGCGCGCCCTCAACACCGGCAGCGATGCGCAAGCCTTCGCCCACGCCCTGCAGGCGGGCGGCTACGCCACCGACCCCGCCTATGCCGACAAGCTGGGGCGCGTCGCCGCCAGCATCAAGGCAGTTCAGCAGGCTCAACAGTCCCAGCGTCAATAACGCGCGCCCGGATCTGGGTGCCGCTGCTGTTTTTCACGCGAATGATGGCGCCGCGCGCGCCGTTGTCCAGCGCCTCGCCCGCCATCGATACTTCAATCTGCTCGCGCCGCGCGACGATGCGCACCTGGTCGCCCCGTTTCACCAGCTGCGGCGCCACCAGCATGTTCTGCCGCATCACCTCGCCGGCGCGGATGCTGCGCCGCGCCGCCATCCCTTCCAAATCGGCAGGATTGGAAAAAGTATCAGGAATCAAAGTGATATCGTGGCGCTGCCACAACAAGTCTAAAGGCGACAGAATTTTTCCGGATATTAAATCGTTTGCCGCGACGACAACCTTCGCCGAAACCTTGCCCTTTGCAATGAATTCATAACGCCAATTTTGCAAGCTTGGGCAGACAACCACGAAGCGCATGCGCGCAATGCCGCGCGGATCCAGGCTCTCCACCCTGGTCTCAGAGGGACAGGCCGGAATCGTCCGATGATTCCTTATCACTTCCACATCGAACTGCGGCTCCAGCCAGCGCTGGCTTTCTGACAGGTTTTGCAACTGATTTTTTGCAGCTTCTTGCACCTTGCTCAACAGATCTTCCATTTCTAAAGCACTTGCATTTGAGAAATGACAAATGCTCAAGAGCAATAAAGCGCGGAAAACATGTACAATGAGATTGTTGGGCATGGGCAATACCTTTAGACTGTAAATTCGCTGGGACATTACCAGAGGAGAGTATCAAATGGCCATTAATTTCAAAGACGCGGTAGGCCTTCACGCCGATGCACTGCAGCTGCGTGCACAGCGGACCCGCATCCTCGCATCGAATATCGCCAACGAGAACACGCCGGGCTTCTCCGCTCAGGATATCGACTTCAAGGAGTCGCTGGCGCGAGTTGAAGCCGAAACGGCGGGGGAACCTGTCTTTGAAGGCGACGGTGAAACCAAATTCCGTGTGCCCTACCACCCGACGGGCGACGGCAACACCGTCGAAATCGGCGTCGAGCAAGCCGCATTCTCGCAGAACGCGACGGACTTCGCGACCAGCCTGACGTTCATCAACATGAAGCTGCGCGGCATCGCCAAGGCCATCAACGGCCAGTGATTGAGGAGTATCCCATGAGCTTTAAAGACATTGCGCAAATCGCCGGCTCGGCGATGGCGGCGCAGACGGTCCGCCTGAATACCGTTGCATCCAACCTGGCCAACGCCGATTCCGTGGCCGGCAGCGAGGGCGAAGCCTATCGCGCCCGCAAGCCGGTGTTCGCCGCCATGATGGATCAGGGCGCCGATTCCGCCGCCGGCCGCGTGCAGGTGGTGGACGTGGTGCAGTCGGCCGAACCGCTGCGCAAGGTCTACGAGCCGGGCAACCCGCTGGCCAATGCCGACGGCATGGTGTTCTACCCTAACGTCAACCAGGTGGCCGAGATGACCGACATGATGTCGGCTTCGCGCGCTTTCGAAACCAATGTGGAAGTGCTGGGCCGCATCCGCGGCATGCAGGCTTCCCTGCTGAAACTGGGTGAATCCTGATGGAAACCAACCTGTTCACCAATGCGGCCGCGCAATCGGCCAACCCGGCCGGCGTGGCCATCAACGGCGCCTCCAGCGAAGGCCGCGACATGTTCACCAAGCTGCTGGTGGCCCAGATCCGCAACCAGGATCCGCTCTCGCCGCAAGATCCATCGCAGTTCGTCCAGCAGCTGACCCAGCTGTCGCAAAGCGAAGCGCTGCAGAACCTGGCCAGCCTGACTTCCGCCAACGCCTCCGTGCTGCAATCGATGCAGGTGCTGGCCATGGGCGCCCAGGTCGGCTCCGACGTGCTGGTGCAGTCGGACCAGGTACAGCTCGACACCCGGAAAGTCGAAGCCGAAGCCACCCTGGGCAGCAGCTCGGCCAAGACCAGCCTGCTGCTCACCGCCAGCAACGGCCAGCAGGTCGAGCTGGTCCTGGGCAGCCTGCCCGCCGGCACCCACCAGTTCAGCATCGACCCGGTGGCCCTGGGCCTGCAGCCCGGCACCTATTCGATGCGCGTGGTCAGCGACAGCAATGCCAGCGTGCCGCTGGCGGTGCAGGGCCGCCTCGACAGCGTCCAGGTCGGCGCCGGCGGCAACACGACCGTCAAGATTGATTCCGTCGGCGAAGTAGCGCCGTCGGCCATTACCGCATTCCGGGGCAAAGCTCCGGCTTCCGCTATTTAACGAAAGGTCCTCGCCATGAGTTTCGATATCGCTTTGTCCGGCATCCAGGCCATCAATGAGCAACTGGGCACGATTTCCAACAATATCGCCAACGCCGGGACCTTCGGCTTCAAGTCCAGCCGCGCCAACTTCGCGTCGCTGCACGCGGGCGCGCAGCCGACCGGCGTGCATGTGGAATCGCTGACCCAGTCGATCGGCCTGAACGGCGGCATCCAGGCCACCAACCGCAGCCTCGACGCGCTGATCAACGGCCGCGGCTTCTTCGTCGCCAAGGATTCCACCGGCCAGACCAGCTACACCCGCGTCGGCATCTTCAACAAGGACGCCACCGACTACATCGTCAACAGCGCCGGCGCGCGCGTGCAGGGCTTCCAGCTGACCCCGCCAAGCATGGTGGCCGGTCCAATGGGCGACATCAAGGTGCCGACCAACCTGCTGGCCGCCAAGGCGACCAGCAAGCTCGACTTCGTGGCCAACCTGTCGGCGGACTGGACTGTCCCTACCGGCAATATCACCACCAAGCTGCCGGACGCCACCGTGACCCCGCCCGTGGTGCCGGACGCGAATATGTACAATATGTCCAAGGTCACCGTGGTGCATGACTCGCTGGGCGTTGAGCACACCGTCACCCAGTACTTCGTGAAGGACCCGGCTGCGCTGACGGTCAAGGTGTATTCCGCCGTCGACGGCACCGACCTGGGCGCAGCCGGCGGTTCGCCTTACACCCTGACCTTCGACGCCAACGGCCAGCTCGATACCGCAGCCAACGGCGGCGCCAATTACGTGCACAACCTGACCTTCAGCCCGAGCCCGGCTGCCGCCATGTCGGTCTCGCTGGACTACACCGGCACCACGTTCCAGAAAGGCGAGTCGACCACCTCCACCAATGCCGCCGACGGCTATGCCTCGGGCAGCTACGTGGGCGTCGACCTGGACCCGCAGGGCAATGTGGTGGCCAAGTATTCCAACGGCGAAAAGCAGGCCGTGGGCCGCCTCGCGATTGCCACCTTCCCGGACGAAGATGCGCTGACCCCGGTCAATGAAACCTCGTGGACCTCCAACGTCCAGTCCGGCAACCCCAACCTGTCCGAAGCGGGCCAGGGCGTGGCGGGTTCGCTGACGGTCGCTTCGCTGGAAACGTCCAACGTCGACATTACTGCCGAACTGGTCAGCCTGATGACCTCGCAGCGCAACTACCAGGCCAACTCCAAGGTCATCACCGCGGAGAACCAGATGCTGCAGTCCCTGATGCAGGCCCTGTAACAGGACGACTGAATGGACGCGCTGATCTACACCGCGATGAGCGGCGCCGAGCGGGCCATGCGTGGCCAGCAGGTGCACGCCAACAACCTGGCCAACCTCGACACCAATGGCTTCCGCGCCAACCTCGAGCTGGCGCAGGCGGCCAGCCTGCCCGGCTACGGCTACGACGACCGCCATATGTCGCAGATCCAGGCCAATGCCGTGACGGACCGCCAGGGTGCGCTGCACCAGACCGGCCGCGAACTGGACATCGCCATTTCCGGCAACGGCTACTTCGCCGTGCAGGGTCCGAGCGGCGAAGCCTATACCCGCGCCGGCGCCGTCACGCTCGACGCCGACGGCAGCATGACCGTCAACGGCATGCAGCTGCTGGGCGAAGGCGGCCCGATCACCCTGCCCCCGCACCGCAAGATGGAAATCGGCCAGGACGGCACGGTGTCCGTGCTGGGCGCCGGGGCCGACGCGCAGATGCAGGTGATCGACAAGCTCAAGCTGGTGCGCGCCGAAGCGTCCGAGCTGACCAAGAATGAAGCGGGCCTGGTGGTGGCGCGCAACGGCCAGGACCTGGCCGCCGATCCCACCGTGCAGGTCAAGGCGGGCCACCTGGAAGGCTCGAATGTATCGGCGGTCGAAGAGATGGTCGCCACCATGAGCCTGAACCGCACTTTTGAAGTCCAGATGAAATTGTTCAAGGCCGCCGACGACATGACTTCGACCGGCAACAAACTGATTACCGGCTAAAGGAGATTGACGATGAATCCAGCAATGTGGATCAGCAAAACCGGCGTGCAGGCGCAAGACGCCAAACTGCAGGCGATTGCCAACAACCTGGCCAACGCCAATACCGTGGGCTACAAGCGCGACCGCGTGGTGTTCGAAGACCTGTTCTACTCGATCGACCAGCAGCCGGGCGCCCAGCGTGCCGACAACAACACGCTGAACCCGTCCGGCGTGCAGATGGGTAATGGTACCCACCTGGTCGGCACCCAGAAGATCTTCACCAACGGCAGCCTGCAAACCACCAATAACGCCCTTGACGTCGCCGTGATGGGCAACGGCTTCCTGCAGGTGCGCCGCCCGAACGGCGAACCGGCCTATACCCGCGCCGGCCAGCTGCAGGTGGACAAGGACGGCGTGCTGGTGAATGCCTCCGGCCTGCCGCTGGTGCCGCAGATTACCGTGCCGGCCAACGCCACCGTCATCACCATCGGCGAAAACGGCACCGTGTCGGCCACCATTCCGGGCAACACCCAGCCGACCGAGCTGGGCCAGTTGACCCTGACCTCCTTCATCAACCCGACCGGCCTGCAGGCCCTGGGGGAAAACCTGTTCGCCGAAACGCCGGCATCCGGCGCACCGACCGAAGGCCGCCCGGGCGACGCCCAGTTCGGAAAGCTGAAGCAAGGCGCGCTGGAAGGCTCCAACGTGCAGGTGGTGGAAGAGATGGTGGACATGATCGCCGCCCAGCGCACTTACGAGATGAACACCAAAGTACTGACCGCAGCCGACAATATGCTGCAATACCTGGCACAGGCCGCACGCTGATGAAAACCGCCCTGCCCGCGCTGGCACTTCTGCTCCTGGCTGCTTGCAGCAGCCTGCAGCCGACTGTGCGTCCGGCGCCTTTCGAAGAAGCCCCGAGCGTGGCGCGCAGCACGCAGCCACGCGGCAGTTCCGGCGGCGTCTTTAACCCGGACAGCAGCATTTCGCTGGTGTCGGACAGCCGCGCCTTCCGCGTCGGCGACGTGGTGACCGTGATCTTGCAGGAAACCACGCAGGCATCGAAGAGTGCCGGTACCACCCTGGGCAAGGATGCCAGCGTCGGCATCGCCGCGCCCGGCCTGCTGGGCAAGACTTTCCCGAAGGCGGGCGTGGACTTGTCCGCGCAGCGCGGATTCAAGGGCGATGCCTCGAGCACGCAGCAGAATGCACTCACTGGTGCGATTACCGTGATCGTGCAGGAAGTGATGCCGAATGGCTTGCTCAAGGTGGCCGGCGAGAAAGTGCTGACCTTGAACCAGGGCGAGGAATTCGTACGCCTGCGCGGCTATCTGCGCGCGGCCGATATCGATGCCAATAACCAGGTATCGTCGCAGCGCATTGCCAATGCGCGCATTGCCTACGGCGCGCAGGGGTCGCTCGCCGAGACCAACCAGCCGGGCTGGTTGACGCGGTTCTTCCTTGGCCCCTTGATGCCATTTTGAGGTGAGTGATGATGTTCCGCTTTCAACCCGGTAAACCAGGGTCAGACCGAAGGGTCAGGCCCTTTATACGCGGCGGCCGCCGGACCTGGGTCAGCCCCTTGGGTCTGACCCAGATTTACCGGGTTCTGGCAGCGCTGATGCTGGCAATAGCCATCCCCGCATCAGCCGCCCCCACCCTGCGCAACCTGGTTGCCATCGAGGGCGTGCGTGACAACCCCCTGGTTGGCTACGGCCTGGTCGTCGGCCTGAACGGCTCCGGCGACTCGACCCAGGTGAAGTTCGCCAGCCAGTCCGTGGTCAACATGCTCAAGCAATTCGGCGTGAAAATGCCCGACGGCGCCGACGCCAAATCCAAGAATGTCGCCGCCGTGATGGTCTCGGCAACCTTCCCGCCCGGCTACCGCCGCGGCCAGCCGATCGACGTCACCGTTTCCTCGCTGGGCGATGCCAAAAGCCTGCGCGGCGGCGCCCTGCTGCTGACGCCGCTGAAAGCCGCCGACAACGAAGTCTACGCCCTGGCCCAGGGCAATGTGGTGGTAGGCGGCCTGTCCGCAGGCGGCAAGAGCGGCTCCTCGGTCACCGTGAATACCCCGACCGCCGGCCGCATCCCGAACGGCGCCGTGATCGAACGCGAGATCGCCACCGACTTCGCCACCAAGCCGAGCGTGCACCTGTCGCTGCGCCAGCCGAACTTCGAGACCGCCACCAATATCGTGGAAGCGATCAACCGCAAGTTCGGCAATGTGGCCAGCACCGCCGACGGCACCGGCATCGACGTCCTCGCGCCGGAAAACCCAACCCAGCGCGTCGCCTTCATGGCCAAGCTGGAAGCGCTGCCGATCGAAGTGGGCGCCGAGACCCCGAAAGTCGTCTTCAACTCGCGCACCGGCACCGTGGTCATCGCCGACGGCCTGCGTGTGAAGGCCGCCGCCGTCACCCACGGCTCGCTCAAGGTGGTCATTTCGGAAAGCGCGAAGGTCAGCCAGCCGGCGCCGTTCAGCCAGGGCCAGACCACGGTCACCCCGCAATCGAACGTGGCGGTGGACGAAGCCCGTCCGCACACCTTCAAGTGGCCGGCCGGCGCCAAGCTGCAAACCATCATCGACACGGTCAACAGCCTGGGCGCCACGCCGGACGACATCATGGCTATCCTGCAGGCGCTGGACCAGGCGGGCGCCATCGAAGGCGAACTGGTGGTGATCTGATGGACAGCCGCTTCCTGCCCATGCCGGTGCGCCAGCTCGATATCGGCAAAGCCGCCGAGCCAACAATCGGCGAGGCCGCCCCTGCGCCCCAGACCGACGAGTCGCGCTACCACGCCAAGGCCACCGAAGCGGCAGTCAAGTTCGAAAGCTTCTTCATCGCCCAGACCTTGCACAAGATGCGCGACGCCACCAAGGCCATGGCGGACGACGACAGCATCTACAAGGACTCGATCAACAGCGACATGCTGGACATGGCCGACAATATGGTGGCTGACCAGCTGGCCGGACGGCGCGCTTTCGGCATCGCCGATGCCATCCTGCGCCAGCTGGCGCCGCCTGCGCAGCCTTCCGCGACAGAAAATTTCGTTTTACCAAAGAAAAACCCGACTGACGCTTAATCCCCGTCCCGGCGCGGTCGCCTTTACACGTTAACGGGTCGATGCCTTGGAGCAACGGCCTCAGCCCAAGGGAAGATTGCACCATGTCGATTATCAATAATGCACTGTCAGGATCGTTGGCGGCCCAGACCGCCATCAATACGAGCAGCCAGAACATTGCAAACCTGCAAACGAAGGGCTATACCCGCCAGGGCGTACTCCTGTCGGCGGTGGCACCGGCCAGCGGCACCAAGGGCGCCGGCTTCGGCGTCGAAGTCAGCCAGCTGCTCCGTTTTTCCGATTCCTACAAGAGCCAGCAGCTGTGGCGCGCCAATTCCGAACTCGGCTCGCGCACCCAGTCCCAGCCCTACTTCACGCAGCTCGAGCGCGTGATGGGCGATGACAAGACCAGCCTCTCGAATGGCGTCGACCAGTTCTTCCGCGCCCTGAATGCCGCCGGCGTCGACCCGGTATCGACGCCGCTGCGCCAGCAAGTGCTGACCTCCGCCAACGCCATGGCGCAATCGTTCAACAGCATCTACAACCTGACGCGCCAGCAACAGACGTCGGTCGACCAGCAGCGCGACGCCATGCTGCCGCAGCTGAACACCCTGACCGCCAATATCGCCAGCCTGAACCAGCGCATCACACAGGCCGGTTCGCTTGGCACCAATACCTCCGCCCTGATTGACGAGCGCGACCGCAATATCGATTCGCTGGCCAACCTGGTCTCGGTGGAAGTGCTGGAACAGCCGGACGGCACCCGCAGCGTCTCGCTGCGCAGCGGCCAGCCGCTGGTGGCCGGCAACCTGGCCGGCACGCTGGACATGAATACCGCGACCACCCCAGCCTCGCTTGAGCTGAAATTCGCCGGCACCACCTTCGGCCTGGACGACACCAAGGTCGGCGGCCAGCTGGGCGGCCTTGGCGACTTTGAAAAGAACTTCCTCACTCCGCTGCAGACCTCCCTGACCGATATGGCCGACCAGATGGCCACCATGGTCAACACCCAGCTGAAAGCCGGCTTCAAGCCCGATGGCACGGCTGGCGTCGACCTGTTCTCGTTCAACCCGACTGGCGCCGGCGGCATCCTCAACCTGACGCCAGGCATCCAGGCCGCCGACCTCGCGTTTTCGGCCGACGGCCAGCCAGGCGACAGCGGCAACCTGCAACAGCTGATCGCCATCAAAGGCAAGCCGGTGACCCTGGCCTCGGTCGGCACCGTGCTGCTGGGCGACGCGGACACCCAGCTGGTCGGCAAGCTGGGCATCGACAGCGGCCAGAACCAGTCGCTGCTGGACACCGCCACCACCATCCGCCAGCAGTCGGAAGACGACTGGGCAGCGACCAGCTCCGTCAACAAGGACGAAGAAGCGATCAACCTGGTCGAATACCAGAATATGTACCAGGCGAACATGAAGGTGATCGCCGTGGCCAATACCCTGTTTGACGCCACCCTGGCGCTGTTCTAAGGATAAGCAAGATGCGCATCGCCTCCAGCCAGTTCCAGGCTTCCATGAACCGCTCGCTGCAGATCAACCAAAGCGTGATCGCCAAGCTGACCGAGCAAATGGCCACTGGCAACAAGATCCAGGTGCCGTCCGACGAACCGATCGCCAACGTACGCCTGTCGCGCCTGCGCCGCGAAGAAAACATCGTCGGCCAGTACATCGAAAATATCGACGCGGTGAAAATCCGCCTGTCCAAGAACGAGACCTACCTGACCTCGATGGTCAACGACATGGGCTCCGCGCGCGACCTGTTCGTCTGGGCCTCGGACGGTTCCAACACGTCGGCCGACCTGAATTCGATGGTCAACAGCCTGACCTCCCTGCGCGACTCGCTGTACTTCAACGGCAACACGCTCGACCAGGAAGGCAAGTATATTTTCTCCGGCACCGCGACCGGCACCCCGGCCCTGACCCTGAACGCCGCCGCCGCGCCCGGCTCGCGCTACAGCTTCAGCGGCAATAACAATACGCAAGAAGTTGTGGTCGGCAACGGCATCACCCAGCCGGCCAACGTCACGGTCGACGGCATGGATGTCTACCTGAACAAGCTGGACGTGGCGATTAACCTGCTGAGCTCCCCAGCTGCCAGCCTCAGCAACCCGGCATTGCAAGCCGCGCTGAAAGACGCCCTGGACGGCACCGACACCGCGCTCAACCTGGTCTCCGGCAAGATCGCCCAGTTCGGCGGCGCGCAAAACGTGATGGAAACCCTGTCCAACAACCACAGCAACGTCAGCCTGTCGAACAAGATCGCGATCACCGACATCGCACAACTGGATTACGGCCTCGCCGCCACCCAGCTCTCTGGCTACAATAGCGCCTTGCAGGCAACGTACCAGGCGTACGCCAAGGTCAGCAACCTGTCGCTGTTTAACGTCATCTCCTGATCATCATGGAAATCGCCCAACGCCCCAGCACACCAGGACTCAGCACCCGCGCCACCGCCAATCCAGCGGCGGGCCAGGCCGAGTCCACGCTGGCGGATGCGGGCACGCCCGTCGAGCAGGCGGCCGCCAACGATGCGCCAGCGCCCCTGCGCCGCGGCCTCAGCAATCTCAACGCCCCGCTGCAAAGCGACGTCTCCGGCGCCCAGCAAGCGATCGACTTCCTCGAACAGAGCGCCGCCCAGCTGCGCGCACTGAAGACCGACATCGCCGCCAAACTGGCCACGCGCCAGATGCGCGACGGCCAGGTAGAACAGCGCGTACGCCAGTTCACCGAAACCTGGCGCAGCCGCAGCCAGGCCTCCGGCGGCACGCTCGACGCCCAGCTGAACTACTCGAACGACCCATCGACGCAACGCTTCAGCGTACGCGGCATGACGCTGGCCAACCTGCGCAACGGCGCCCGCGAAACGCTGGCCATCTCGGTCGGCGGCGGCACGGCCGGCCTGCGCTCCGTGCACCTGGCGCCCGGCCTGTCGGACGGCGAGATCATTTCCCGTTTCGACCAGGCCATGGCGCCCGCCGGCGTACGCGTTTCCGTCAACAAGGATGGCGAGCTGGTCTTCAGCACGCCTGAAAACGCCTGGCCCGCGGTACGCGACTCGCTCGCGGTCCAAGGTTCCGGCATCCGCTTCCCCGCCGGCCAGTTGAACCGCGTACGAGCCGAGGCCGAAGCCCCCGTCGTCATGCCGGAAAACTGGGGCACCAGCGACATCGACTCCATGCGCGCCACGCTGCAGCAGGTGACGCAAGCGCTGTCGCAAGTGGAAGCCGCGCTGGCCAAAGTGCGCCAGGAATACGTCGCCACGACCCAGCGCATGCAAAGCAGCTTGCCCGAGATTGAAGTCGCCGGCATGGGCCAGATGGCCGACGTCTTCCGCAACATCGCCAACGAGCCCGGCTACGCCGCCCTGGTCTCGCTCACCTCCGCCCTGGTCGGCATCAACCGCGACCGCGTCGTCTCCCTGCTCCGACTATCTTAAAAGTCGGGGTCAGCTCTGGCAATCGGACATTTCTTGCGCCAACGCAAAACAATCTGACTTCGGCAGGCCTACACTGGCCTCATGAACCGGCCACTGCGCATCGAGCACGACAATGCCGTCTATCACGTCACCTCCCGCGGCGACAGGCGCTGCACTATTTTCCGCACAGATAGCGACCGCCTGACGTGGCTGTCAATTCTCGGCGAGGTATGCGAGCGGTTTGACTTTGTCGTGCTTGCCTACTGCCAGATGGGCAATCACTACCACCTCCTCGTTCAAACCAGGCAAGGTCAGCTTTCGCGCGGCATGCGCTACCTCAATGGCAATTACTCACAATACTTCAACCGCCAACATGGCTTGGTTGGCCACGTATTTCAGGGCCGCTATCATGCCGTGCTTTGTCAGGCGGAGCAGTACTTGATGGAGATCACGCGCTATACGGTGCTAAATCCTGTTCGTGCCGAGCTGGTTGCACACCCCGGCCATTGGGTATGGAGCAGCTACGGCATCTTGGTCGGCACGGTTGACGCACCCGTATGGCATGAACGCGACACCGTACTTGCACGGTTTGGGAACCCTCGCGACACCGCAATCGAAGCCTTCGAAGCCTTTGTTTTGGAAGGCATCGGCAAAGAAAGCCCCTTCCATGCGGTGCGCAACCAGCTATTCCTGGGTGACGACGCCTTCTGCGAGCGCGCGGCGGCGCGGGAATTTCACGGCGATATGCTTGAAATCAAACGCACGCAGCGGCGCGCAATCATGCGGCCTCTCGCCGAATATTTCGAGCTCTACCCGGAAGAGCATGAAGCGATGGCGCAGGCCTACCTGTCGCACGCGTATACCATGGCCGAGATCGCCGAATTTCGGCAAGTTTCCACCCGCACTGTCAGCCGCGCAGTTAAGTTTCACCTTGAAATGTCCGATTGCCAGAGCTGACCCCGACTTTCAAATATCAAGCCAGACGGGCGGGGCCGCGGGTCATGGCGGTCATTTGGGCGGGCGGCATGGGGTGGGCGTAGACGTAGCCTTGGGCGTAATCGCAGCCGGCGGCTTTTAACAAATTGAGCTGGGTTTCGGTTTCGACGCCTTCGGCTACCACTTTCAGGCCCAGCTTGTGGGCCATGACAATGATGCCTTCACAGAGCGCGAGGTCGCCGGAATCGCCGGCCAGGTCCATCACGAAACTGCGGTCGATCTTGAGGTAGTCGATGTCGAAATTCTTGAGGTGGGCCAGTACGGAGTGGCCAGTGCCAAAGTCGTCGAGCGCAACTTGCAGTCCCATGGCTTTGAACTGGCGCAAGCGCTCGACCACCGGTCCGCTGTCTTCGAGCAGGAGGCGTTCGGTGATTTCGATGACGATGCTGCGCGGCGCCAGCGCCAGTTGTTCAACGTAGTGCATCCACTTTTCGAAGAACTCGGGGCCGGTGCGGAATTGCACGGGCGATTGATTGACGCTGATCTGGAACGGCCGCCCCAGTTCCTGCTGCCAGCGCTTGGCCTGGTCGGCGGCATTGCGGAACACCCAGTCGCCGATTTCCAGAATGATGCCGCTGGCCTCGGCACTGCCGATGAAGTCCACCGGGTTCAGCATGCCGCGTTCGGGGTGGCGCCAGCGCAGCAGCGCTTCGGCGCGCTCGATGGCGCCGGTGTGCAGGTTGACGATGGGCTGGTAGTGCAGCTCAAACTGCTGGTTGGCGACGGCCATCTGCAAATCGCGCGTGATGCGCAGGCGCAGCTGGGCGGCGGCCTGCATGTCTTGCGTGAAGTAGCTGTAGCGGTTGCGGCCGGCATTCTTGGCGGCGTACATGGCCTGGTCGGCGTTGCGCAGCAGTTGCTCGGGGTCGTTGGCATCGGAGGGATGCAGGGCAATGCCGATGCTGGCGGAAACAGAGCCGGTGGCGTCGCCCAGCATGAAGGGCCGGTTGAGGCTGGCGATGATCTGCTGCGCCACGCGCTCGGCGCTGGTGATGTGGTCGAGCCCGGGCAGGATCACCACGAATTCGTCGCCCCCCAGGCGTGCCAGCGTATCGGAAGCGCGCACGCAGGCCCCGATGCGGGAGGCCGCCTCCACCAGCAGCGCATCGCCCATTTCGTGGCCGAGCCGGTCGTTGATCTCCTTGAACTGGTCGAGGTCGATGAACAGCAGGGCCAGAAAGAGCCCGTCGCGCCGGGCTTTCTTCATTTCCTGCGACAGGCGGTCCTGGAACATATTGCGGTTCGGCAGGGCCGTCAGCGAATCGTAATTGGCCTGGTGCCAGATCAGCTCGGTCGACAGCTTGCGCTCGGTGATGTCGCTGACCAGCGCCAGCGCGCCGAGGTAGCTGCCATCGGCGTCGAAGATGGGATTGGTGGCCAGCGTGGCCCACATTTCGCTGCCATCCTTGCGCAGGAACTTGAATTCGTGGCGTTCGGCGATGCCCTGCTGGCGGCGCGCGATATTGCGTTCGAGCAGGGAGCGCCCTTCGTCGTCCATGAAGCGCACCAGGGGCTGCTCCAGCATTTCCTCGATCGTGTAGCCGAGCATGGCGGCCATCTTGGGATTGACGAAGCTGGTGCGTGCGGCGGCGTCGATTTCCCAGATGCCCTCTTCCGCGCTATGCACAATGCGGCGGAAGCGCTCTTCGCTCTTTTCCAGCGCGGCCAGCTTGCCTTCGGCCATTTCGAGCACCAGCCGCAGTTGGGCGGCGCCCGGGGTGCCGCTGCCCAGCAAGGTGACGGCAAAGCCGCGGTCGCCGCGGCCGCGCGTCATTTGCAAGGACAGGCGCTGCGCTTCGTCGGTGCTGAGGCTGTTGGCGACGAAGGCGTCGAAGTCGGCCAGGAAGCGCTGCGCAACGAACTGGCGGAATGGCACGGCATCCGGATTGTGGCGCGGCAGGCCAAGCAAGTCTGCACCCACCAGGTTCATCTGCTGGATCGTGGTGTCGCTGGCGAGGACGAAATAGCCAACCGGGGCCAGCAGGTAGAGGTCGTTGAAATAATCCTGGTCGGTGCTCAGTTCCAGTTTGCCGTCGGCAAGCTGCATCCCGTTGTAGACGGCCGGCGGGGTGCCGCCCATGGCGGCCAGCACGGCTTCGCCGGGCAAGAGGGAGTCAAGGCCAGCCAGTCCGGGGACGGCGGGCCGAATGGCGGCCGCCTGCTCCGCCTGCCTGGGATGCTGGTCTTTATCCATATTGGTTCCAGCCTAGCATGCCCTTGTGACAATGTCGAGCCGCTAACTTTGGCGATGCGCGCGGTTCAGGCGATGCTCCGCAATCCGTTGTAATTGCTCGAATGCGAGGCTGAGTATCCAGTAAATTGCAGCTGCGGCAAGATACAGCGGCAAGGGACGGAAGGTGGTGGCAATCACTTCCTTCGTCGATAGCATCAGCTCAGTCATGGTGATGACCGAAACCAGGGAGGTATCCTTGATCAGGCTGATCAGGGTATTACTCATTGATGGCACGGCAATGCGCAACGCCTGTGGCAGGATCACGTAGCGCAGGGTTTGCCCGTAACCCATGCCCAGGCTGTAGCTGGCCGACCATTGCCCTTTGTGGATCGAGAGGATGGCGCCGCGCAGGCTTTCCGACAGGTAGGCGCCGGCGTTCAGGCTCAGCGCGAGGATGCCGGCGGTCACCGGCGTGAACTCAATACCGGCTGAGGGCAGTCCGTAGTAGATCACGAACATCTGCACCAGCAGCGGCGTGCCGCGCATCAGGCTGACGTACACATTGGCTGGCCAGCGCAGCCATTTCCAGGGCAGGATGCGCATCACGGCTGTTGGAAAGCCCAGCACCAGCCCGCCCACCATCGAGGCCACGGCGAACGCCAGCGTGTAACTGGCGCCCTTCAGCATCACGGGCGCCGCCTCGTGCAGCAGGTCCAGCCACTCCATGCTTACGGCGCCTTGCTCACGTCAACGCCGAACCATTTCACAGAAATGGCTTTCAGGCTGCCGTCGGCGGCGGCATCGGCCAGCACCTTGTTGATGGCGGCCTTGAACTCCGGATTGCCCTTCTGGAACGGGATGCCCATGCGCTCGACCGCGCCGACGCGGGCGCCTGCCTTGATCGGCAGCTTGGTGGTCTTCAGCATATAGGCGGCGATCAGGCTGTCGTTCAGGGCCGCGTCAATGCGGCCCAGGGCCAGGTCCTGCATTTGTTCGGCGGAAGCGGGATAGCCTTTGACTTCGATGCCCGGCACGGCTTTGGCCTGCATCTCGTACACGCTGCCCTGGCCGGCGCCGACGCGCTTGCCTTTCAGTTGCGCCAGTTCGGTCCAGTTGTTCTTGTCATCCTTGCGCACGATCAGCATCGGCGAGGAGTAAATATAAGGCGAGCTGAAATCAAACACCTGTTCGCGTTTGGGATTGATGCCGACCTGGGAAATGATCACGTCGTATTTGTTGCTGGCCAGGCCGGCCAGGATCGACGCCCATTCCGACGTCACGAATTCCAGCTTCAAGCCCAATTTGCTCGCCACCAGGCGCGCTACGTCCACGTCGTAGCCGGCCAGCTCGCCATTCTTTTCCTTGAAGTTGAACGGCGGGTAGACGCCTTCCATCGCAACTTTCAGCGTGCCGCGCGCCTTGACGGTTTGCAGCAGGTCGGCAGCGCTGGCGTGCAAGGTGGCGGCGGCCAGCAGCAAGGCGATCAACGGTTTGCGCATCGGTAATCCTTTAGTAAGAGCGGCTGCGGCCGAATTTGTGGCCGACGACGAGGGTGGTGCTGGCAACCAGGGTCGATAAGCCAAGGATGAGTTGCACCAGCTTGTCTTCGGGCAGGGTCCAGAGGCGCCCTTTGGGCGGCTCGGCGCCGGCGATGGCGCACAGCAATGGCTCCACCCAATCGGCTTCAGGTGTAACATCGAGGATAACGGCGCCCTCGGTGGTCTGCATAGTGATGTCGCCCCCTTCGGCCAGGCTGAAACACACGCCGTAGCCGGTTTCCTGCTTGCCGACGTGTTCTTTCAGCGCGAGGTCGTGCTCGGCGATCCACAGCTCCACATCCTGGGGCGTTTCCAGTGCAGTCCAAGGCACCGGGCGAAAGCGCGGCTTGGCCGCTTCGTCGTCTTCATTAAACATGGGTCAGGAGTGTAACCGAATCAGTGGGAGGTGGTATGAAAGTAAACGAATATGTTTCTGAGTTTGATGCGTTCTTCGGCAAGCTGCTGGATGAGCATCCGGAGATGGTTGAGGACCAGAGGCGCGGGTGGAATATCTGGTGGGATCATACGGTGGATCTGGAGGCGGAGCGGCTGGCGCGGACGGATGCGGTGCCGACGCCGGCCTATTACTACCACTGAAAACCGGTAAACCGATGTCTGACCCACAGGGTCAGACACCTGGCCGGCGGCCGTCGCGTATCAGTGCCTGCCCCTGCGGGTCAGGCGGGGCGGCCATCCGACTGGGTTACCGGCTCAGCCTTTCCACGTCCGCTGCAAGCCGGTATCGGCATGAATCCAGCCCCCGCGCGGCCCCTCACGGTAATAGAATCCCACGCCGCCCTGCCGGAAACTCTGCACCAGACTCCCCAGCACCTCGGCATTCAAATTCGGAATCCGGATATCCGCCGCGCGCCCGCTCATGTGCAATGACTGCCGCGCCGCCGGAATCCCTTGCTCGATCAGCCGCTTGTTGGATGCCGGCGTCCGATACCCCGACAGGATCTCCAGCGGGCTCTCAATCCCGAACCGCTGCACGAAGGCCTGCGCGCCCCACAGCGTCTCGAACAGCTTGGGATCGATCGGCGCCGTCTCCTTCCCATTCACATCGCGCAGCAGATGGCAAAGCTCCTGGTAGGCTGAATCGATGATATCGCCGTCCTTCCAGTACAGCAGCCTGGCCTTTTCCCCGCTCTGCGGACGAATCACGCTGATGGTGCGCGGCTTGACCCAGAATTCCAGGTCCAGCATCTGGGCGTCGAAGATATCGGGCGGCGGTTCCGGCTCCTGGGCCGTGCGCCCGACCAGCGGCAGGCCCGCCAGTGCGGTGCCCGCCATCATATGAAGGAAGTCTCTGCGTGTTGCCATGGTAATTACATCTATATGCAATAGGCTAACTATAGCAACAGCTCGGGGAATTGAGAAACCCCTTTAACAAATTGTCGTAAACTGGCCAATCAGGTCCACTGGTCCAGCAGGTTCCCTTCCGAGTCGCGGAATGAGCCAATCACGATCATGATGAAATCGACGAAAGCCCAGATCCCAAAGCCGCCGAGCGTGAGTATCTGCAAGATGCCGGTGCCGACTTTGCCGACGTAGAAGCGGTGAACACCGAGAAAGCCCAGGAAGAAGCACAGGATCGCTGCCGGCAGAATACGTTTCTGGCTGGCGGACAGGGACTGGTTTGGCTTCCCGCAGCTGGGACAGGCACGTGCGGTGTTGTGCATCTTGCTGCCGCAAGCGCGGCAAAAAATCATTTGCGAATCGACTTCAGTGTTCATCAGGGAGCGTCCATTGAGAAATTGTTATCTTAAAATAATAACACCGCGGGGTCCCCTCAAAATTCACTAAATATCACCTTGCAATTTAGCAGCCGGCGCGGCGATCGTCAGGTCGGACGTGGCGACTGCCACGCAGGGCAGGATATAGCCTTCGCGCTTTTCCTCCAGGCTCAGTCCCGGCCACTCGATCAGGTGGCGCGCGCTACCGCTCGTCACCTGGCAAATGCAGGTGCGGCAAGTGCCGTTGCGGCAGGAACTGGGCAGGACCACCCCGGCGCGGGCAGCCGACAGCAGCAGGCTGGCTTCGCCATCCGTTTCGAACGATAATCCCTTCGGCTCAACTCTTATCTGAAACACAATGCCTCGCTATATTGCCCTGCTCCGCGGCGTCAGCCCGATGAACTGCAAGATGCCGGAACTGAAAGCCGCCTTCGAAAGTGCCGGATTTTCCAACGTCAAAACACTTCTATCAAGTGGCAATGTAGCATTCGACGCCCGCGCTGCGTCCGATGCGGCGCTGGAACGCAAGTGCGAAGCAGCCATGGAAAAGTCTCTTGGCCGCAGCTTCTATACCATCGTGCGCTCGCAGCAAGAACTCAAGGATTTGCTGGAAAACGACCCTTATCCCGGCTTCAAGGCCCCTGCCGAAGCCAAGCGCGTGGTGAGCTTCCTGCGCGATGCACCGGCGCCCCAGGCCGCGCTGCCGCTGGAGCTGGGCGGCGCCAGCGTGCTGTGCGTGCGCGGCCGCGAAGTATTTTCCTGTTATCTCCCCAGCGCCGACGGCCCGGTCTTCATGCGGCTTATCGAAAAGACATTCGGCAAGGACATCACCACCCGCACCTGGGACACGGTGCGAAAGTGCGCTGCAGCATAACCCTACGGATTAGTACTGATTTTCTAAAATGATGGAATAGCGCGTACAATATGCGCCTCAGCTTAGTCTTCTATAAGACTTCATCCGCATTCAAGGGAATAAACATGTCTGACAAGTCCAAAATCATCTACACCCTTACCGACGAAGCGCCACTGCTGGCGACTTATTCCCTGCTGCCGATCGTGCAGAAATTCGCAGCACCGGCCGGCGTTGACGTCGTCACCAGCGACATTTCCGTTGCCGCCCGCGTGCTGGCAGCCTTCCCGGAATGCCTGACCGACGAACAGAAAGTGCCGGACAACCTGGCCGAACTGGGCGCCCTGACCCAGGACCCAAGCACCAACATCATCAAGCTGCCTAATATCTCGGCATCGGTTTCCCAGCTGGTCGCCTGCGTGCGCGAACTGCAAGCGCGCGGCTACAAGCTGCCGGACTATCCGGAAGACGCCAAGACCGAAGAAGAAAAAGCACTGAAGGCCCGCTACGGCAAGTGCATCGGCTCCGCCGTGAACCCGGTCCTGCGCGAAGGTAACTCCGATCGCCGCGCGCCAAAGGCCGTCAAGGAATACGCACGCAAGAACCCGCACTCCATGGGCGAATGGAGCCAGGCATCGCGCACCCACGTGTCGCACATGCACCATGGCGACTTCTACCACGGCGAAAAGTCCATGACCCTGGACAAGGCGCGCGACGTCAAGATGGAACTGCTGACCCCATCGGGCAAGACCATCGTGCTGAAGCCGAAGGTCTCCCTGCAAGCGGGCGAAATCATCGACTCCATGTTCATGTCGAAGAAAGCCCTGCTGGAATTCTACGAAAAGCAGATCGACGACGCCTACAAGACCGGCGTGATGTTCTCGCTGCACGTGAAGGCCACCATGATGAAGGTATCGCACCCGATCGTGTTCGGCCACTGCGTACGCATCTTCTACAAGGACGCGTTCGAGAAGCACGCCAAGCTGTTCGACGAACTGGGCGTGAACGTGAACAACGGCATGTCCAACCTGTACGAGAAGATCGAAAAGCTGCCGGCATCGCAGAAGGACGAGATCCTGAAAGACCTGCACGCCTGCCTGGAAAACCGTCCGAAGCTGGCCATGGTCGATTCGGCCAAGGGCATTACCAATTTCCACTCGCCGAACGACGTGATCGTCGACGCGTCGATGCCAGCGATGATCCGTATCGGCGGCAAGATGTGGGGCGCCGATGGCCGCACCGCCGACGTCAAGGCCGTGATGCCTGAGTCGACCTTCGCCCGTATTTACCAGGAGATGATCAACTTCTGCAAATGGCATGGCAACTTCGATCCGAAGACCATGGGCACCGTGCCGAACGTGGGCCTGATGGCGCAGCAAGCCGAAGAATACGGCTCGCACGACAAGACCTTCGAAGTGCCGGAAGCCGGCATCGCCAACATCACCGACCTGGCCACCGGCGAAGTGCTGCTGACCCAGAACGTGGAACAGGGCGACATCTGGCGTATGTGCCAGGTGAAGGACGCTCCGATCCGCGACTGGGTCAAGCTGGCCGTCACCCGCGCCCGCAACTCCGGCATGCCTGCCGTGTTCTGGCTCGACACCTACCGTCCGCACGAAGCGGAAGTGATCAAGAAGGTCGAGACCTACCTGAAAGACCACGACACCACCGGCCTGGATATCCAGATCATGTCCCAGGTGCGCGCCATGCGCTACACCCTGGAGCGCGTCTCGCGCGGCCTGGACACCATCTCGGTGACCGGCAACATCCTGCGCGACTACCTGACCGACCTGTTCCCGATCCTGGAACTGGGTACCTCGGCCAAGATGCTGTCCATCGTTCCGCTGATGGCCGGCGGCGGCATGTACGAAACCGGCGCCGGCGGCTCCGCACCGAAGCACGTCAAGCAGCTGGTGGAAGAAAACCACCTGCGCTGGGACTCGCTGGGCGAATTCCTGGCACTGGCCGTATCGCTGGAAGAACTGGGCATCAAGACCGGCAACGCCAAAGCCAAGATCCTGGCCAAGACCCTGGACGAAGCGACCGGCAAGCTGCTGGACAACAACAAGTCGCCATCGCCACGCACCGGTGAGCTGGACAACCGCGGCAGCCACTTCTACCTGTCGATGTACTGGGCCCAGGCCCTGGCAGCGCAGAACGACGACGCCGAACTGAAAGCCAAGTTCACTCCAGTAGCGAAAGCACTGAGCGAGAACGAAGCCAAGATCGTCGCCGAGCTGAACTCGGTGCAAGGCAGCGCGACCGATATCGGCGGCTACTACATGCCGGACAGCGCCAAGACCTCCGCTGTGATGCGTCCAAGCGCCACCTTCAACGAAGTCCTGGCAGCCCTGTAAGCTTCCCTGGCTCCGTCTATTAAAGTCGGGGTCAGCTCTGGCAATCGGACATTTCGCTGCGTGAAATGTCCGATTGCCAGAGCTGACCCCGACTTTTTTATTGCTATTGAGCGAAGCTGGCGATGAACGCGTCGCGGGCGGCGTGGTGGGGAATGTCGCGGCGCCAGACCATCATGGTCTCGACCTCAGCCACTTCGGGCGGCAGGGTGTGGCATTGCACGGTCTTGCCAAGGCCGCGCTGGCGCAGCACTTCGCGCGGCATCATCGCGACGCCCATCCCGGCGGCGACGCAGCCGATGATGGCTTCAAAGGTGCCGAATTCGGCTACCCGGGCGTGCGGCACGCCGGCGTCGGCAAACCACCATTCCAGGCGGCGGCGGTAGGAACAGCCGCTGCGGAAACCCAGCAGCGTGCGCTGGGCGACGTCGGCCGGGCCTTCAACGGGGCCGTGCAGCGCGTCGGTCAACAGCACCAGCTCTTCCACAAATACAGGGACCTGCTCCAGCTCCGGACGTTCGATGGGGGCTGATACCAGCGCCAGGTCGACCTTGTGGTTCAGCACTTGCTGGATCAGGTAATCGGTCGGCCCGGTGTCGAGCACCAGGTCGACTTGCGGGTATTGGCGGTGGTAGGCGCCGAGCACCCTGGGCAGGCGCGCGGCAGCCGTGGTTTCCATGGAGCCGATGCGCAATTGGCCGGAGGGCTCCTGCTCTCCCCGCACCGACATCTGTGCTTCATCCGCCAGGCGCAGCAGGCGGTCGGCATATTCCAGCAGGCGGCTGCCCTCCGCCGTGATCAGCATGCGCCGCCCCGAGCGGTTGAACAGGGTCACGCCCAGCGATTCTTCCAACTGGTTAAGCCGCGCCGAGACGTTCGATTGCACCCGGTTCAGGCGGGCCGCGGCCTGGGTCACGCTGCCTTCTTCGGCCACTGTCTTGAAAATGCGCAGGGAGGAGAGTTCCACGATGATTCCGTTCTCTATTTGAGATAGCTCAGTTCATTATTATTCATTTTTATTGATACAGGAAGGGGTTTATAGTTCAAGGTAACAAATGGGAGTTTTGCCATGAACAAGCCGTCACCCGCCGTCCTGTTAGCCGCCAGCTTCGCCTTCATCATCGTCCAGCTCGACGTCACCATCGTCAACGTGGCGCTGCCGGAAATCGGCCGCGAACTGGGCGCCAGCGTGAGTGCTCTGCAGTGGGTGGTCGATGCCTACACGCTGGGCTTTGCCGTGTTCCTGTTGTCGGCGGGCGTTTTGGGCGACCGTTTTGGCGCGCGCTGGGTATTCCTCGCCGGTTTTGCGCTGTTCACGCTGGCCTCCCTGGCTTGCGCGATGGCGCCCGGAGCCTTGGCACTGAATCTGGCGCGGGCCGTGCAAGGCGTCGGTGCGGCGCTGCTGGTTCCCAGCTCGCTCGCCATCCTGAACGCCGCCTATGCCCACGACAGGGCGCAACTGGCCAAGGCAATCGCCTGGTGGACGGCGGCGGGCGGTGTGTCGATCGCGGCCGGTCCGGTACTGGGCGGCTTGCTGATGAGCTTTGCCGGCTGGCGCAGCATCTTCTGGGTCAATATCCCGATCTGCGTGCTGGGCTTCTGGCTCACGCTGCGCGTCGTCCCTGCCCTGCGCGGCAAGGATCCGGCACGCAGCTTTGATGTCGTGGGCCAGGCGCTTGCCGTTATCGCGCTGACGGCCTTTATCGGCGCCGTCATCGAATTCAATGCGCTGGGCATCGGCAGCGCGCTGGTGCAGGGCGCACTGCTGGTGGCGCTGGCCGCTGCCGTGCTCTTTGTGCGCAGCCAGCGGCGCAGTGCGGCGCCCATGCTGCCGCTCGGCCTGTTCCACGACGTCGGTTTCTCCGGCGCGGTGCTGTTTGGCGTGCTGGTCAATTTTGCGTATTACGGCGTGATCTTCGTCCTCAGCTTCTACCTGCAGAAAGTGCGCGGTTTCTCGGTCATGCATGCAGGCCTGGTGTTCCTGCCGCTGACGGGCACCTTCATCTTCTCCAATATCGCCAGCGGACGCATGCAGGCGCGCCTCGGCTCGCGCACGCCGATGATTGTCGGCGGACTGATCGGGGCGTCGGGCTATGCGCTGCTGGGGATCCTGGGTGTCGCGAACGATTCCACTTTCCTCGAGATGCTGCCGGGCCTGGCGCTGATCCCTGCAGGCATGGGCCTTGCTGTGCCGGCCATGACGACCTCGATTCTTTCCGCCGTTGACCGCAACCAGGCTGGCACCGCGTCGGCGGTACTGAATACTGCGCGCCAGGTCGGCGGCGCCATGGGCGTGGCCATTTTCGGCGCCATGCACGATATCCGCCTGGCCCTGGCCATTTCTACCGCATTGCTGCTGCTGGGCGCCCTGCTGGCCTGGCGCTGCATCAAACACCCACTTCCAAGCAAAGGAGCTTCACTATGCCGTACGTAAATATCCGCGTGACCAAAGAAGGCGTAACCGCTGAACAGAAACTGGAACTGATCAAGGGCGCGACCGAATTGCTGCAGCGTGTGCTGAACAAGAACCCGGCCACCACCTTCGTCATCATCGACGAAGTGGAAACCGACAACTGGGGCATCGGCTACGACAATGTGACGACGTTGCGCGCCAACGCCGCCGCCAAGGCGAAAGCCGGCTGAGCCAGGAGTTCAGGCGCGCAGCAGCGCGCGCTCGCGGATTTGGGCGAGGTATTGACGCAGCACGGTCAAATCCACGGGCTTGACGAGGTAGTGCTGCATTCCAGCGCCAGCGGCGTGCCGGCGCGCTTCCTCGTGCCCCCAGCCTGTCATGGCGATAAACACGATGTCCTCGCCGCCAGGAAGCTCGCGGATGCGGCGCGCCGCCTCATAGCCCTGCATATCAGGCAGGCCGATGTCCATCAGGACGGCGTGCGGGTGGATGCTCTGGGACAGGGCAATCGCGCCCTGCCCTGTGTTTGCCTTCGACACCAGATAGCCGTCCATTTCAAGCATTACCTGCAGCATGTCGGCGCCGTCCACATTATCATCGACGACCATGATGCGGACCTGTTCCGCGAGCCGTGGGCTTGCACGGTTGGCAGCCGCCCGATCGCGGCTGCGGCGCTCCGCCACCACGATCGGCATGCGCAGCACGAACTCGCAACCCTTGCCACGGCCCTCGCTGCGCACTTGCACCGTCCCTCCGTGCATGCTCGTGAAGCGCTGCGCCAGGCTGAGGCCAATACCGAGGCCTCCAAGGGCGTGCGAGCGCCCCGCCTGCCCCTGTACGAACAGGTCGAAAATGCGCGAGCAAGCTTCCGGCTCCAGGCCTGCGCCGTGGTCGCGCACAGTAAACACGATGTCCTTGTCCTGAACCTCGGCACGCAGATGGATGGTGGCCCCTTTCGGGGAGAACTTGACTGCGTTGCCCAGCACATTGGCCAGGCTCTGGACCAGTCGCGCCCGGTCGCCGGACAACAGCACGCTGCCGGCGGGCTGGCGCAAGTCCAGCGCATGTCCGCCGGCTGTCATCTGCGGCCGGCAAATCTCCACCGCATGCTGCAGTACCGTGTCGACGGTGACCCACTCGCGTTTGAGCGCCACCTTGTCATTCGTGATGCGCGCCACGTCGAGCAGGTCGTCCACCAGGCGCGTCAGGTGCTTGACCTGGCGCTCGACGACCAGGGCGATCTCGCGCACTTTGGGCGAACTATCCTGCATGGTATTTAATACGTCCACTGCGGTGCGGATCGGCGCCAGCGGATTGCGCAATTCATGGCCCAGGATGGCCAGGAACTCATCCTTGCGGCGGTCGACTTCGCGCATCTCGTACTGGCGGCGCCGGGCGCGCCGTGCAGACAGCGCGGCGCTGACCAGGGTGGCGCGCCGCACCGGCCGCTCCAGCAGCGTGGCATTGCCCACCGCTTCGAAAATCTTCTGGATGCCCGGCGAGTCCAGCCCTTCCCTGCTCAGCACCAGCACGGGCAAATCCGACCATGCCGGCTGTGCGGCCAGGTATTCGGTAAGCTCATGCAGGAACTCGGCGTTGAACGCTTCTTCAATGACAAACAGCGCCGCAGCGCCTTGCGCCAGTCCAACGACAACGTCGCCCAGTTCAGGACACACGTGGCAATCGAGGTTGGCGCCTTCCAATACCTGCCGGATCAGGCGCGCGTCCTTGCCCACCGGGGCAAAGATGACGATACGCTGTTCCAGGTCATTCATGTCTTGTTTCGTCCCTCGCCTCGCCGAAACGGACAGGGACGCCGGTCAGGATGCCGCGGAAGTCGGCCAGCACCGGCCCCACCTTGATCCCGTGGCGCGTAATGTCGAACGCACGCAGCGTGGTCTCATGCTCGCTGCCGCGCTTTTTGAACACCGACAGAGCCTTGTGCACCGCGCCGCTGGCTTCGTAATAGCGCAGCACCAGCACATTGTCGGCCAGGTAGCTGACATCGACTGTGCTGCCCATCTGGCCGATGATGCCTTGCTGTACGCCGACCAGGAATGTCGCCACGCCGCGCTGGCCAAGGTAGGTCAGCACCTCGCGCAAATGGGTGGTGAGGAAGCGCGCCTCCGGCATCGCATTCAGGTAGCCATTCAGGCTGTCGATCACGATGACTTTGGCTCCCTCGTCGGCCGCCCTGCAGACGGCGTGCGAGAACTGTCCCGGCGACAGTTCGGCCGGGTCGATCTGGGCCACGGTCAGCAGGCCGTCGGCCAGCGGCTGGCGCAGGCTCATGCCGATGCCGTCGGCCCGGTTCAGCAAGGTATTCAGTGCCTCTTCAAACACGAACATGGCGGCTTTCTCGCCGCGCGCCGTGACCGCCTTGACGAATTGTGCGGCGAGGCTGGACTTGCCGGTCCCGGGCGGTCCTGAAATCAGGGTGCTGGAGCCCTCTTCGATGCCGCCGCCCAGCAGTGCGTCCAGCGCTGCCAGCCCGCTGGGCACTTGCTGGCGGACGACGATCTCTCGCGATTCCGCAGCCACGATGCGTGGATAGGCCACCGCCCCGCCGGAAATGATCACATAGTCATGCGGCCCGCGCCGGTAATCGATGCCGCGGTATTTCAGCACGCGCAACACGCGGCGCTCTGCGCCGTAGCCCGATTCTTGCTGCTGCAGCGAGATCACGCCGTGCGCAATGCTGCGCACCTGCTGGTCACCGCCGACCGCCGTCTTATCGTCCAGGAAGAGCGCTGTACACGCGCGCTTGGCGAAGTACTGCTTGAGTGCGAGCACATGCCGGCGATAGCGCAAGGCGCTGCCCGCCAGCAACTGTAGTTCCGACAGCGAATCGAGCACGACGCGGCTTGGGCTGAGTTTGTCGATCTGCGACAGGATATGCCGGTTGGTTTCGCCCAGCTCGACCTCCGAGGGATGGAACACCGTGTATTGCTCGTCCGGGTCGAGTACGCTCTCCGCCGGGATAATTTCGTGCACGGTAATCCCGTCCATCGGCAAGCCGTGCGAGCGCGCCACAGCACGCAACTCGACTTCATTCTCCGCCAGGGTGATGTAGAGGACGGGCTCGCCCTGCCGGGCCCCCTCGACCAGGAATTGCAGGGCCATGGTGGTCTTGCCGGTGCCCGGGTCGCCTTCCAGCAAGTAGAGCCGGTCCTTGGTCAAACCGCCGGCCAGGATCGCATCAAGCCCGGCGACGCCAGTCGAGATGAAGGTATCGGTCTGGTTGTTCTGCGGCTGGAGCATGATCGGTCCTGCGCGGAGATTGTCGATAAGACACTCTAGCAGGAATGTCCGATAGGCATTGTTCGTTTGAATCAGCCACGCTCAATACGCAAACGGCCCTGTGCGTGCCACTCTTTCAGCAGGCCGGCGCCCGCCCCTTCCGGCCATATCAGGCCAGCTTCCGGTTCGGCCAGCGCACTGCCGTTGCGGCCATCGGACTTGACGACATACAACGCGTAATCGGCGAGCTTCAGCGCCTTGTCAAAGGCTCGTTCGTCCAGCGCTTCATCGCCAATCGGCAGCGTGGCGATGCCCACCGAAGCGGTTACCGGGCCTGCTACGGTGCTGCCGGCGTGCAGCGCCAGGGCCGCATGCACGCGATGCGCCAGCGTCCACAATTCACCTTTACTGGCGGCATTCACCAGCAGCAGGAACTCTTCGCCGCCCCAGCGCGCAGCATGTTCTTCGCCGCGCACTTCGCGGCGCAGCGCGTTGGCCGCGCCGCGCAGCACCGCGTCGCCGGCAGCGTGGCCGAAACTGTCGTTGATCTGCTTGAAATGGTCGAAGTCGACCAGCAATACCGCCAGCATGTCGGTCGCCCCTTCGACGGCGCGCCGGCGCCGCAGCCGCGCCAGCAGTCCCGGCAACTCCTGCTGCACGAAGCGGCGGTTGTGCAATCCGGTCAGGGGATCGGTCAGGCTGGCTTCTTCCAGCGAGCGGTTCAGGCTTTCCAGCTCAGCATTGGCCTTGCGCAGCGCAGCGGTATGGCGATCGACCTCGCGCTGCAAGCGCGCGCTATTGTTACGGATGCGGCGCAGGCGCCAATGCATGGCGCCGTACACGGCCAGCCCTGCCAGCAGCAAGATGGCAATACGCACCGGCCAGCGTTCGTGCCAGGCCGGGGCAAAGCGCACCGTCGTTGCAGCCGCCTCGCCCCAATGCTGGCCATCCCAGCTGGCTTGCGCCTCGAATTGCATTTCGCCCGAAGGCAGATTGGTGAAATAGGCCGTGCGGCGCCTGCCAGTCAGCTTCCAGTCCTTCTGGAACGGGGACAGGCGGTAGCGGTATTGCAGCAGTTCCGGCTCGCGGAATTCGACGCCTTCAAAGCCGACTTCCAGTTCGCGCGCGGCATCGTCCTGCAGCAACTTGCGCAGCACGACCTGCGGTTGCGACGGCGGCGGCACGTCAAGCCTGGTGCGCACCGCCCCCGCCAGGCTGGCGGCCCACAGGTAGGGCACGGCGAGATAGCCTTTGTCGCGGCCCATGCCGTTGCAGCAGCGGATGCGGTTGCGTCCCGGCGCGTTGCCCGGATCGACGTGCAGCAACTGCACCTCGGGCGCTGCGGAGCCCTGCGGCACCCGGAAGCGGTAGATGCCATCGAAATACGTCACCCAGTACCAGCCTTCGTGCAGGTTGATCGAGCCTACGCCGTCGGAAGGCAGGCCGTCTTTCTGCATCCAGCGCCGGTGGCCCGTGCTGTCGATGGCATGTATGCCGTGCTGGTAGGTGCCGACCAGGACACCGTCCTTGCCCAGCGGCGCCAGGGCCATGACCAGCGCCTGGCCCAGTTCTGCTTCGTCTTTTGGCTGCAGCCGGCTGCCTTGCATGCGCCACAATCCATTCGCGCCGCCGATCCACAGGCTACCGTCGCCGGCCTCCATGAAGCTGCTGACAGTGCCGGGCAATTGTTCACGGAACAGGCGCACCGCTTCGCGCCTGTCCGGGTCGACCACATACAGGCCCTGCGTCGTGCCGGCGAACAAACGGCCGTCCGCGCGCTGGAGCATGGTATTGACCTGGATGCCATCGAGCTGGGGAACGCTGCGGATACGCCCATCCTGCCTGCTCATCAAGCCGTGCCGGGTGCCGATCCACAGCCGTTGCTGGCGGTCTTCCAGCATGGAGTAAGCGAGTTCGTTCTGCAGTTCCTTGCCCTGGTAAAAGGGCGCCATGCGTTCGCCGTCGGTGCGCCAGATGCCCTGGTCGGTGCCGACCAGCAGGCCCTGGCTGGTCGGTACGTAGGACCATGTCTGCAAAGGCTTGCCGCCTGCCTCCTGCTGCAGGGCGCGGGTGGGCGCATTCCAGTAGTGGCGCAGGCCGACGCTCATGCTGCCGACCCAGAAGTCGTCCAGGCTTTCGGCCAGCAGCGCGCGGGCGGTGCCTTGTGCGGACAACGCACCCGGCGCCAGGGCAGCGACTTCGCGCGCGCCGTCGAATACTTTGAGGCCGCTGCCGGCCAGCACCCAGACGCGGCCCGCGTTGTCGACGCTGAGCTGGTCGACCGGTTCGCCGCCGGCGCCCACCTGCGTTGCCTGTTCACCTGATTCGGGAGTCCAGCGCCACAATCCCCTGGTCGTGCCCAGCCACCATTGGCCTTTGCGCCATAACAGCTGCTTGACCTGCATGTCCGCGGCGGGCATGCGCAGCGGCAGCGCGAGCAGTTTGCCATCGCGCAGGGTCCACAGGCGTCCATCGTTGTCGGCCAGGGTTGGCGTGCCGCCGGCCAGGCCCAGCGCCGTAAATACGCCTGGCAGGTCGGCGTAGCTGTGAAGCTGCGTGCCGTCCCAGCAGCTCAGGCGGTCGGCCAGGATCCACAATTTGCCGGCCGGGTCGACGGCCATGCCGCGCAAGGTGCCAAGCGTTTCACTGCCGGGAATAGCGCTGAAGCGCTGGCCGTCCCACCATGCCAGGTTTTTTTGGGTGGCGATGTAGAGCCGCGAGCCCGCCGGCTCCAGTGCGCGGATCCAGTTGGCGCCAAGCGCTGGCGTATCCTTGCTGCCGAAAATTTCGAACTCGCTGCCATAGCTGCGCACCAGTCCCTGTTCGGTGCCGACCCACAGCGCGCCGCTGGCGTCGCGGCGGATGCCATGCACGGCCATGTGCGGCAAGCCCTGCTCCAGCGCCCAGCTGCGGTACTGGTAGGCGCCCAGGTCCTGCACCGGTTCCGGTGCGGCGGCCCGGCACGCGAGGGCCCAGAACGTGAGGCATGCGGCGGCCAGGCGGAACATGCGCAAACTGCTCTCCAATTTACAAAAGAGCAAGTATAGCCCAGCTGAAATTATTCAGCCCTGAATCCCTTTCCCGTTGCGGCCCAATACATCCCGCCAAACAGGTGGCGGCGCAGCAGCGCGTCGCCATAGCTTGCCGGCAGGTGGCCCAGCGCGGTATAGAAGGCACGGCCGTTTTCGAAGTCGTGGTACCAGCTGACTGGATGGAAGGTGCCCATTCCTTTTGGTCCGGGCTGGTAACTTGTTTCGTCCACCGTCAGTAGGTAGTTGAGCTTGCTTGCGGCGGGATGGAAGTTGTACCACTCGTCCGTCACCAAGGTGCGCTTCGCGAAGCCATCCATGCCCGGGAAGTTGCGGTCTTCCACTTTCAGCACTGCCGTCTGGATAGCGGGATGCTGCTCAAACATATGCCCGACCAGCTTTGCATACCACGGCCAGCCATATTCGGTGTCGGATGCGCTATGCACGCCGACATAGCCGCCGCCGGCGTGGATGTAGCGCTCAAAGGCGGCTTTCTGCTGCGCGTTGAGGATGTCGCCGGTCGTCAGCAGGAAGACAACAGCCTGGTATTTGCTGAGTTCCTGGTCATTGAAGGCCGCGCCGGCGTCTTCCGTCGCCACCACGTTGAAATCGTGCTGCCTGCCCAGTTCCTCGATTGCCTTCACGGCGGCGGGAATGGCATCGTGGCGCCAGCCAGCAGTCTTTGAAAAGACCAGCACATTGAATTGTGCAGCCTGCGCGCCGCTGCAGAGCGTAGCCAACACCAGCGCAAAACGGGAAGTCATCGCCTTCATGGACGATAACGCTACCACGACCCGGGTCCGCTGCCTAGTCAGTTGCAGCCGCAGAAGCGTTTAGGTTTGCTGGCGTCGCAGACCGTACCATCGAGCTGCTTCCAGAAGAAGACCGTGTCGACACCGTAGGGAGAGCGCACGTTGCCGGCGCGGAGATAGCCCTGGCGGGCGAAGAATTCTTCGCCGGTGGCGGTGCTATGCAGCTGCAGGGCCTTGACGCCCCAGCTGCAGGCCTGCTGCTCGACACAGGCCAGCAAGGCCTTGCCGGCGCCGCGCTGGCGCACTTCCGGCAGGAGATAGCAGAGGGCGAGCTTGCCGGCGGCCGTCAACAGCGCAACGCCGACGACAACGCCCTCCTCCACTGCGACCAGCGAGTAGTTGGTGGGCGATGCAAACCAGGACGCTACCGTCTCCGGCGTCTTGTTGCCAAGCCAGGCGTCCAGGATGGCGGGATCATTTTTGTGGTCAAGCACACAACATTCAGCGATGGAGCGTCGCAGCACCTCACAGGCAGCCGTGGCGTCTTTCGCTTCCGCGCGGCGAATCTCAAAACTCATGCGTGTTCACAGGTATTCAATATCCCGACTATACACCAGCGGCAAAATCCCCGTTCGGGACGGTGCGGGCTGGCCCGGTCTAAGCTTATAACGAATAAGTAGTTTCTTTTCGGCGCGAGATTCTAGACCATGCTTATCTGATTTAACAATAGAGAACGCCATGACTTATAACAAATTCGCATTTGCACTCGGCGCCGCACTGGCAGCAGCAACGCTTTCTTTCGCCCCGGCCGCATCGGCTGGCGAGGTGACCTTGCTGAACGTGTCTTATGACGTGGCACGTGAACTGTATAAAGACATCAACCCGGCCTTCGCCGCAGCCTACAAGAAAAGCACCGGCACCGATGTCGTGATCAAACAATCGCACGGCGGCTCCTCCAAGCAGGCGCGCGCCGTGGCCGACGGCCTGGAAGCATCCGTCGTCACCATGAACCAGGCCAATGACATCGACATGCTGGCCGACCGCGGCCTGGTGGCGCAGGATTGGGCCAAGAAATTCCCGAACAATGCGGCGCCTTCCTACTCCACCATGGTCTACCTGGTGCGCAAGGGTAATCCCAAGGGCATCAAGGACTGGGCCGACCTGGCCAAGCCTGGCGTGGAGGTTGTCATCCCGAACCCGAAGACAGCCGGCAATGGCCGCTACACCTACCTGGCAGCCTGGGGCTCGGTGCTGAAAAAAGGCGGCACGGAAGCGCAGGCGCGCGAACTGGTGGGCAAGATCTTCAAGAATGTGCCTATCCTGGATGCGGGCGGCCGTGCAGCCACCACCACCTTCACCCAGCGCCAGATCGGCGATGTGCTGGTGACCTTCGAGAATGAGGTGAACCTGGTGCGCGCCGAATTCGGCGACAACTTCGAGGTGGTCTATCCTTCCTCCTCGATCCTGGCGGAGTCGCCAGTGGCCGTGGTCGACAAGGTGGTGGACAAGAAGAACCTCCGCAAGGAAGCCACAGCCTACCTGAACTTCCTGTACTCCGATGCAGGCCAGGAAATCATCGCCAAGCACTACCTGCGCCCTCGTTCGGAGGCCGTGTTCAAGAAATACTCGGCCAACTTCAAGCCGATCTCGCTGTTCACCGTGGATGAAGTGTTCGGCGGCTGGCGCGCCGCGCAGAAGAAGCACTTCGACGACGGCGGCGAATTCGACAAGATTTACAGTTCCAAGTAAGCCCTGCCATCCGGGGCGCAGCGCCCGCGCCCCGTCTATTTCCCGTTAATGTGCTCTATCTGCGCCTTCTTCTCCACCATGTCATGGTCGGTATCGTGGAAGCGCGCCGCGATGGCCCTGAATTCATCCTGCAGTTCAATGAAGGCATCGATCATGTCGGGATCAAAGTGCCTGCCTTTGCCTTCAATCAGGATCTGCACCGCTTTCTCGTGCGGCATGCCGTCCTTGTAGACGCGGCGGCTGATCAGCGCGTCGTACACGTCAGCCACTGCCATCATGCGGGCCGACAAGGGGATCTCCTCTCCGGCCAGCCCTTCCGGATAGCCTGAGCCATCCCATTTCTCCTGGTGCGAATAGGCGATCTCCTTGGCGATCGACAGGAAAGGCATGGTCATGCCCAGCGCACGCTCCGCATGTTCGATGGCGGCCCGGCCCAGCGTGGTGTGACTCTTCATGATCTCGAATTCGTGCGGCTCGAAGCGGCCCGGTTTCAGCAGGATGCGGTCCGGGATGCCGACCTTGCCTATATCGTGCAGCGGAGCGGATTTGAACAGCAGGTTGATGAAGCTGTCCGTCAGCACGGCGCTGAAGCGCGGATGCTCCTTCAGCTTTCCGGCCAGCGCTTTCACATAGAACTGGGTGCGGCGGATATGGTTGCCCGTTTCGGAATCGCGCGTCTCCGCCATCGATGCCATGGCAAGAATGGTGACGTCCTGGATCGCCACCACTTCGCGCGTGCGCGCTTCCACTTCCGTCTCCAGGAATTGGTTTTTGTCGCGCAGGAAGTCGGCGTGCTCCTTCAGCATCAGGTGGTTGCGCACGCGCGCCAGCGTGATGGGCGGGCTGATTGGTTTGGTGATGTAGTCGACCGCTCCCAGGTCCAGGCCCAGCTTTTCATCTTCCACTTCGGTCTTTGCAGTCAGGAAGATGATCGGGATGTCGCGCGTAGCGGGATTGGCTTTCAGGCGGCGGCATACTTCGTAGCCGTCCATTTCGGGCATCATCACGTCCAGCAGCACCACGTCGGGCGGCTCGCCGGTGGTGGCGATGCGCAGCGCCTTCTCGCCGCTGTTGGCCACCTTCACCTTGTACAGGTCTTTCAGCAGGTCGTTCATCAGCACCAGGTTGTCGGGCGAGTCGTCGACCAGCAGCACGGTTTTCTTCGCGATCAGTTCCAGCTCCATCTTACTTACCCTCCAGGCTTGCCATTGCTTCGTCCAGCGCCGCCAGGGCGGCTTCCAGGTCCAGGTTACCTAATCCGTTCGCGATGCGGCGCCAGTGGTCAGGCAAGGCGGCCTTGAATTGGTCCAAATGCCCTTCCCACAGGTCGGCGGCCTCGGAGTCGCTGTCGGCCAGCAGGTGGCGCAAGCGCTCCATGGGCGCCGCCGCCACCGGCACCAGTTCGGGATGCGCCACTGCGGCGGGTCCTGCGGAATCGATGGCGCGCAAGGCCACCAGCAGTGGGTCCAGTTCCGCCAGCACGCTGGCAAGCAGGCCTTCCAGCACTTCGCGTGCGGCGCCTTGCTGGCAAGCCTGCTCCAGTTCCTGCGCCGCTTGCTGCACGCTGCGCGCGCCGATATTGCCCGCCGTGCCTTTCAGCGTGTGCGCCAGGCGCTCCGGCGCCGTGGCGTCGCCGCCACCCAGCGATTGCACGAACATGGCGGCGAAATCCTGCTGGCCGTCACGGAACTTGGCCAGCAGGCGGCGATACAGCTTGTCGTCGCCCATCGCGGTTGCCAGGCCGGAACGCACGTCGACCATCGGCAGCGCAGGCAGCGCAGCGGGCTTGCCGTTGGCGTTGCCGCCGCCCTTTGCGTTAAGCGGCTGGGGCTGGATGGTCCGCGCTTCGCCCGCGGCTGGCCGCAGCCAGCGCGCGAGCGTGGCGTACATTTCGACCACGTTGACCGGCTTGGCGATGTGATCCTGCATGCCGGCGGCCAGCACCTTGTCGCGATCGCCGGCCATCGCATTTGCGGTCATGGCGATGATGGGCAATTGATCGAAGGCGGGATTGCGCCGGATTTCGCGTGAAGCCTGGAACCCATCCATCACAGGCATCTGGCAGTCCATCAGCACGCCGTCGAAGCGCGTGTCGCGCGCAAGGATGTCCAGCGCCTCCTGTCCATGATTGGCCAGCACGGCCTCAATGCCTGCCTTGCCCAGCAGATCGATCGCCAGCTCCTGGTTCATCTCATTGTCTTCCACCAGCAGCACGCGCGTGCCTGCAAGCCGCGACATGATCTCCCCCTGATGCAGGTCGCGTTCCACTGCACGGCGACTGTCGACCAGTACGCCTTTGCCTAACGCTTCGCCCACCGCTTCCAGCAGGGCCGATGGCGTGACCGGCTTGGTCAGCACGGACTTGAGCTGGACGTGGCGGTCGCTGGCGCTGGCCAGCGCCTCTTCGCGGCCGTATGCAGTCACCATGATCACCGCGGGCAGCGCTCCCCCCTGGCCCGATTGCAATCGGTGCACGGTTTCCACCCCATCCATCGACGGCATCTTCCAGTCCAGCAGGACCAGGTCATAAGGCAAGGTTTGCTTTTCGGAGCGCGCCAGCATGTCGAGCGCCTGCTGGCCGCTGAATGCCACGTCCACTTCCAGGCCGAAGCTGCGGGCAATGGTGGACAGGATTTCGCGCGCAGACGCGTTGTCGTCCACCACCAGCACGCGCAGGCCGAGCAGTTCGTCGGCGCGGAACATGCGGCGCGCCTTGGGGTTTGCCTGCAATCCGAAACGCGCCGTGAAGTGGAAGGTGGATCCTTTGCCTACTTCGCTCTCGACCCAGATGCGGCCGCCCATCAGTTCCAGCAGGTTCTTGCAGATCACCAGCCCCAGCCCGGTGCCGCCGTATTTGCGGGTGGTGGAAGCGTCGGCCTGGCTGAAGGACTGGAACAGTTTTGCGCTCTGGGCCTCGGTCATGCCGATGCCCGAGTCGCGCACCCAGAAATGCAGCTCGATGCCTTCCGCACTGGTGGACACCTGCTCGATGCCGACCACCACTTCGCCATGGTCGGTGAATTTGACCGCATTATTGGCAAGGTTGACCAGCACCTGCCCGATGCGCAGCGGATCGCCCACCAGGCCGGTCGGCAAGTCCGGCGCCACCTGAAACAGCAGCTCCAGTCCTTTGTCTTCGGCCTTGAAGCCGATCAGGTTGGCGAGGTTGTCCAGCACGTCGTCCAGGTCGAACTCGACCTGTTCCACCGTCATCTTGCCAGCCTCGATTTTGGAGAAGTCGAGAATGTCGTTGATGATGCCGAGCAGGTTTTCTCCTGCGCGCTGCACCTTCTCCACATAGTTGCGCTGGCGCTTATCGAGGTCGGTCTGCAGCGCCAGGTGCGACATGCCGATGATGGCATTCATCGGCGTGCGGATTTCGTGGCTCATATTGGCCAGGAAGTCGCTCTTGGCGCGGGTGGCGGCCTGCGCCTGTTCCTTTGCCACCCGCAGTTCGTCTTCCGCAGCCTTCTGCGACGTGATGTCCTGGTAGACGCCATACATGAAGCGCGCGCCGCCATCCTGCTCATCGCGCACCACCTTGCCCACGGCATGCAGCCAGATGATGCGGCCGTCCAGCGGCCGCTTGTAGGCATACACCGCATCGAACTTGTCGAAGGTGCCGTCAATCGCACCCTGCACGCGCGCAGCGGTGCGCAGTGCGCCTTCGGGATCGGCTTCCACCAGCCGCGCAAACCATTCGTCCTGCAGGTGATAACGGCTGTCCGGGCGCGGCGGCTCGCCCAGCAGCCGCCAGGCGCGCTCGGACATGGTGTAGTAATCGGGGTCGCTGTAGTCAACCACCCAGTAACCGCAATCGGTGAGCTCCAGCGCAATATCGGCCAGGAAGTTGGTGCGCTGGATTTCCTCTTCCAGCCGTTTGCGTTCCGTGATGTCGCGGAACACCACCACCGAACCCACCTGCGCGCCATCCTTGTACATCGGCCGTTCCGAAAGGTCGACCGGGAAGGTGCTGCCGTCCTTGCGCTTCAGCTGCCCTTCGTCTTGGTCCCAGGCCGCGCCCACCAGTTCCCCTTCCTGGCAGCCAAGCAAGGCCGGGGCGGCCGGATTGACGAAAGTGACGCGCCCGCCAAGGTCCAGGCCCACAATGCCGTCGCTGACCGCGCCCAGCACGAGGCGGCTGCGTTCCTCCAGCACGCGGGTGCGTTCGTTGCGCGCGAGGATTTCCATATTCATGGCGATGACCGGCAATGCGCCATCGAGCAGGGCCTGGGCCTGGTCGCCGTAGTGTTCCAGCGTGGCCAGTTCAATCACGCCCAGCAGGCGCTCATTGCGCAATACCGGCACGATGGCAATGCTGGCCGGATCGGCCTCGCCCAACGCGGAACCGATACGCACGTAGCCAGGCGGCGCCTGGCGCATGACGATGGCCTTGCGTTCGGCGGCGCACTGCCCCACCAGTCCTTCGCCCAGCAAAAATCCCGGCTGGGCGGCCGACATGCCGCGCATGGCGTAGCCGGCCAGCAGCGACAGGCTGCCCGCCTCTTCGTCAAACAGGTAGAAGGCGGCATGGCCGGCCTGCACCAATGGCGCCAGCGCCGCCAAGGTGCGCGCCGCCAGGTCCTGCGCACTTTCTGCCGATTGCAAATCGTTGCCAATGGCTGCCAGGTGGGTCTTGAGCCAGCGCTGCGCCTCCATTTTGCATGCCTCTTCCTGCAGCACCTTGACCGAGCGCGCCAGGTTGCCGATCTCGTTCGGGAAGTCGGTCAGCGGCACTTCGGCGCCAAGTTTTCCTTTGGCCAGCTGCTGCACTGCGCTGCGCAAGCGCTCCGTCGGCAGGCGCACCGATCGCCCCACCAGGATGCTGAAGAACACGCCGAGCACCAGGCTCAAGACGAGCAAAATATAGGTGAGCTGCTTCTCATCGCGCGACAGCGCCTGCATTTCTTCGATCTGGTGACGCGCACTGTCCTCCTTGATCTCGGCGATGCGTGTCAACGCGTTGTTGGCGCGGATGCCGTATTCCTGGAACGCTTCGTCCGCGATCAGGGACTTCGCCTGTTCCAGCTGGCCCGCGCGCAGCAGCCGCACCGCCTCGTCCACGCGCTGGTGATAGTCGGCATAGGCGGTTTCGAATTCGGCCAGGTTCTTGCGGTTTTCTTCACGGATGATGCGCGGCCGCAGTTCCTCCAGCGCCCGGTTTTGCTTGCCCAGCGAGTCTTCGACCAGCGACAGCGCATAATCGCGGCCGGCCTTGTCGTGCGCCAGCAAGGCTTGGCGCAGGGCGCGGCCGCGCTGCGAAAACGCGATCAAGGCATCCTTGGCGTCGGAAATGCCCAGCAGGTCATTCTTGTAAATCCCCAGGATCTCGTCATGCATGCGGGCCTGGGTGGTGACGTTGTGAAGCCCGAAGGCCAGCGTGATCAGCAGGCTGCCGCCAAAGCCCAGCGCCAGTTTCCAGCTCAGGCCCAGTCTTTCCAGTCTTGTCAGTAAGCGCGACACGGCCCCTCCTTAAGCAGTCATATTGATTGCCAGCAGTTCCAGCGCCGACAGGAATTGTTCATAGGCCGCGGCAGCGGGCGCCTGCAGCACGGCCAGCTCCACCGCGCCCAGCAAGCGGCCCTGCAGCTGTACGGGCGCCAGCAGCAAGGCGCCCGGCGCCGCGCCGCCCAGGCCGGAGCGGATGCTCCACGCCGCACCGGCGCCGCTGGCATCGATCACGCGCGGCTGAAGCTCCAGCGCACATTGGCCCAGCAAGCCCTCCCCCATGGCTAGCCGTTGCGGCGGATTCGAGCTTGCATAACTGGCGGCCAGCACCAGGCTGTCGCCGTCGACAGTGTAAATGGTGCCCTGCATGGCGCCGAACAGCTGGTGGCACTGCTCAAGGAAGGCATTGAGGCGGGCCGTCAAGTCGTGTGCCTGCTGCATCTGCAGCGCCACCTGGGCCAATTGCATCTTGCGTTCGGCCCTGTGCGCCTGTTCCTGCACCACTTGTTCCAGTTCGCGATGGGCGCGTTGCTGCGCCGCCTGGCTGCGCACCGCGCGCAGTGCCGCCGTCCCGAGCAAGACCACCACCGCTGCCGCCAGCACGGCGCCTGGCATGCCGCTCCCTGGCGGCACGGTCTGGCCCAAGTCCTCCAGCACCACCAGTTGCCATTTCCCCGAAGGGTCGTGCCAATCGACGGCGGCCGATGCCACCGCGTACCTGTGCCCTTCGCTTTGGCTCAAGCCGGGTGCCACACTCACCGGCAAGGGACGCGGCTCCTTGTCTTCAAACAGCTTGCCGAATTGGCGCACGGCGCGGATTTCAGCCAGGCGCTCTGGCGTCAAGGCGCCGGACGCGGTGCCGCGCCATTCGCTGCGGCTGCTGGCAAAGACCACGCCCTGCGGCGACAGCAGGATGGCGCTCTGGCCGCTGCGATCGAGCAGCCGGTCCAGCTTTTCCATATCGGTGCGCGCCACTACCACGCCAACCGGCGCACCGCTGCGCGCCATGCCGGCGTATACCGGCGCCGCGAAATACAGGGCATGGTCGCCGCGCGCCAGGCTGACGGCGGCGTAGATATTGTTCCGGCCAGCCATCGCTTCCTTGTAATAAGGCCGGAAGCGCACATCGATGCCGGTCGAAGGACGGCCGCTATCGTCCCAGGACGATTTGACCAAACCGTCCTGGCCGACTACGAATAAACCCTGGATTTGCTGCCCGCGCGCCACGCTTTCCAATAAGCCCAATATTTTCGGCTGGTTGGGCGGAATAGGCTCGAGACTTTCCTTTTTGATATCCGGCTCAATCAATCCAAGCAGGGATATCGCCCCCATCAGATTACTGTCCAGGGTTAATGACATGGCGGCGACTGCATCGCGCTGTACATCGATATTCAATAATTCCAGCCGGTCCCTTTCCAGGCTGGAGCGCTGCGCGCTGCCGGCCAGCAAAGCCGCTGCCATGGCCAAAACGGCAACCAGGCCCCAGGCGCGCAGCGGATGACGGGCGATCTTCTCAATTACCATCGTGGCAAATTTCAAGAAGGAAATATTTTCAAATAACAATACCAGCAATCGCGCCGCCTGTGCCGCACGCTTTATTCTTTTTTATTGTGGCGCTTGATTGACGTTAGCTGGACGAGTTAACCCGTTAGTGATATTGTCCATATTTAGAATATTGCCCCTAATCCAGCAATATTCCGACCTGTCCGAACGAACGGCGCAAAGCGCCTACAAAAATGCTTAAGAAAATCACCTCAGCCCTGCTGATGTCGATCTCCGCAGCCGCGTTTGCCGTGCCATTGGGCTCGCAATCCGTGCTTGTCGTCGAGGATGAGACTGGCAAGGTACTGCTTGAAAAGAATGCGACGGCCGTGGTGCCGATCGCCTCCCTCACGAAATTGATGACCGCAATGGTCGTGCTCGACTCCAAGCTTGATATGGAAGAGCAGATCAGCATCGACAAGGAAGACGTCGACACCCTCAAGCACAGCATGTCTCGCGTGCCGGTGGGCGCCACCCTGTCCCGCGCCGACGTGCTGCAACTGGCGCTGATGTCCTCCGACAACCGCGCCGCCGCCGCGCTGGCGCGCACTTTCCCGGGCGGGCCGGAAGCCTTCAAGGCCGCGGTGCACGCCAAGATCAAGCAGCTCGGCATGACCAGCACGCAGATCAACGAGCCGACCGGCCTGTCGCCGGAAAATACTTCGAACGCGTCCGACCTGGTGAAGATGGCCAGCGCCGCCGCCCAGTATCCGGAAATCCGCCGCATCACGACCGATACCGAGGAAGTGATCAATATGAAGGGCCGCAAGGTCTCTTATCACAACACCAATCGCCTGGTCGGCGCCAAGGGTTGGGATATCGGCCTGTCCAAGACCGGCTACACCGAAGAAGCGGGCCGCTGCCTCATCATGCGCATTTCGGAAGCCGGCCGCAACGCCACCCTGGTCCTGCTGAACGCCGGGGCCAATTCGGTGCGCCTGATGGACGCGCTGAATATCCGCCGCCTGCTGGCCGGCGGCAACGAGCCCAAGGTGATGCAAGCATCCAGCCCGCGCAGGAAAGCTGCGCGCACCACCGAAAGACGCCGCCGCCGTATGTAAGCCGGGCGGGGGTCGCTGCCGAGAGGCACCATGGACCTGCTGCGCAACCTGCGCTTCGCGCGCCGCCTGGCGATCCTGTTAGGGATCTGCGCAGCCGGCTTCCTGCTGTATGGCCTGTGGTCGTTCCGCACGCTGGCGGAATTGCGCGTCAACGGCCCGCTGTACCGGGACGTCATCCAGGGCAAGGACCTGATTGCCGACGTGCTGCCGCCGCCGCTGTACATCATCGAATCCTTCCTGGTGGCGCAGCAGCTGGCGGCAGCCGCCAGCCAGGCTGAGCGCGACCAGCTGGCGCAGCGCCTGCGCACCTTGCACGCGCAGCAGATGGCGCGCACCCAGTATTGGCAAAGCCGCCCGCTCGACCCGTCGCTGGCGCAGACCCTCAAGCTGTCCAATATGCACGCCACGGCGTTCTACAACGACGCCTTCGGCCAGCTGGTGCCGGCGCTCGAAAGGGGCGACCGCGCGCGCGCCGAGCAGTCGCTGCTCTCGATGAAGCGCCATTACGAAGAGCACCGCCAGGTGGTGGACGAACTGGTGGCGCAGGCAGCCAGCCGCGCGCGCTTCACCGAAGACCAGGCGGCGGACCGTATCCAGGCCGACAGCCTGCTATTGCTGCTGATCCTGGCCGTCTCGCTCATGCTCACCATCACCCTGGCCTGGCATGTCAGCCGCAGCATGACGCGCCCGCTGGCCGAGGCGCTGCTGCTGGCGCAGCGCATCCGCAATGGCGAACCGGCGGCGCCGCCGTCCGCCCCGCATGACGATGAAACCGGCGAGCTGCTGGCCTCACTGCACGCGCTGCAACACAGCCTGGCAACCGCCGCAACCGCGCGCGCGGAATCGGAGCGCAAGCTGCGCCAGTCGCGCGCGCTGCTGGAGCGCTTGCTCAATAGCGCCGACATCCTGGTGCTCGGCCTGGGCCGCGCGGGCGAAGTCCTGATGTTCAACGATACGGCAGCGCGCGTGACCGGCTGCAGCCGCGACAGCGTGCTGGGACGGGTGTGGCGCGAGCTGCCGCTGCTGCCCATGTCGGCGGTGTCGCTGTGGCCGGCCGGGGGCCAGCCCGAGCAGCTGCACGCCATGCCGGAAGCCCACGAACACCTCCTGCACACTGCCTCCGGCGACGAGCGCCGCATCGCCTGGCACAACACGGTGCTGGAAGAAGGCGAGATCGCCCTCCTGTGCTTCGGTCTCGACGTGACCGAGCTGCGCCAGGCGGAAGGCGCGATCGCCGCCGCCCACGAGTCGGCCGACAATGCGCTGCGCAGCAAGAGCGCTTTCCTCGCCAATATGGGCCACGAGATCCGCACCCCGCTGAATGCCATTATCGGCCTGACCGAACTGGTCCTGCAGGGGCCGCTCGAAGCGCGCCAGCGCAGCTACCTGGAACAGGTGGACGCGGCAGCGGCCAGCCTGATGGAGATGTTCAACGACATCCTCGATTTCTCGCGCATCGAAGCAGGACAGCTGCGCATGCAGGAATGCGTGTTCAGCGTGCGCGAAGCGGCCGAACAAGCTTGCGCCGGGTGGCAGGCGGCGGCCTTGGCCAAAGGGCTGCGTCTCGAATGCACGGTCGACCCGGCGCTGCCGCTGCAACTGGTCGGCGACGCGGCGCGCCTGCAGCAGCTGCTCCAGCATTTGCTGGCGCATGCGGTGCGCTTCACCGAACGCGGCAAGGTACAGCTGCTGCTGCGCTGCGAGGGGCCGGCCGCGCCGGGGTTGGGCAGCGCAGCCGATGGCGGCGGCACGATGCTGCGCTGCGAAGTGCGCGATACGGGCGCGGCGCGCGACGCGGCGGTCCAGCTGTACGAACCGTCCGGTCCGGGCGATTCGGCAGCGAGCCTGGGCTTGTCGGTGGCGCGCCAGCTCGCCGCCATGATGGGCGGCCACCTCCTGCTCGAGAGCGATCCTGTCGAGGGCAACCGCTTCCTCTTCACGGCGCTGTTCCGGCATGCGCTGCCGGAGGCGGCGGCCAGCGCGGAGGCGCAAGCCGCTGCGCGCGCCGCCTTCCCTGCCCTGTGCGCCTGCGGCGCGGATATGGCAGGCGCGCTGGCGCAGGTCCATGGCAATGGCGCCCAGCTGCGCAAGATGCTGGCCCAGTTCCTGAAGAACCAGGCGGCCGTGCACGCCACCATCGCCGACGCCGTGGCGCAAGGGGACCGGCAGCGGGCGCAGCGCCTGGCCCATGCACTGGCCGGAAATTCCGCCCACCTGGGCTTCGATGCCTTGCGCGCGGCATCCGCCCACGTCGCCAATGCGCTGCGGGCAGGCGGCGACGCCGTGCCCGAACTGGCGCGGCTGGCGCCGGCGCTGGATGCCGTGCTGCAGGCCATCCACGCCGACCTGCAAAGCTCAGGCGAGCAGGCTGCGTAGGCCGCTGGTCCGTTCGGTACGGCGGCGGATGGCCTCCGGCAGCACGCCCGGGTTGGGCGTCAGCAAGGTAAAGCGCTGGCGGGCGCGCGTGATGCCCGTGTAGACCAGCTCGCGCGCCAGCACGCTGGATGCTTCGCGCGGCAGCACCAGCACCGTATGGCTGAATTCCGACCCCTGCGATTTGTGCACCGTCATGGCGAAAGCGGTTTCCACATGGCGCAAGCGGGTCGCCAGCACGCTGCGCACCTGGCCGCCATCGGAGAAATACACGCGCAGCGACGCCGGCCGCTCGGGGTCGGGCAGCACCAGGCCAATGTCGCCGTTATAGACGCCGGTGGCGTAATCGTTGCGCGTGATCATGACCGGGCGCCCGACATACCATTCGCCGCGCCGCTTCAGCAAACCCTGTTCTTCCAGGCGCTGCGCGATGCTCTCGTTCAGGCCGGACACGCCCCATTCGCCCTCGCGCACCGCGCAGAGCAGCCGGAATCCTTCAAAGGCCTGCAGCACGCTGGCCGCCCAGGCGTCATGCTCTTGCGCAGCGGCGCCCTGGCGCAGCAGCTGCAGGAACGGCCGGTAGCCCTCGGCCGCCAGGCGCAGCATGTCCTCCTGCTGCGCAGCCTCGTTCCAGGCCACCTGTCCATCGCGGCCGGCGCGCAGCACGGCGCGCGCGGCTTCGGCATCGCCGTTGTTGACCGCTTGCGCCAGCTGGCCGATCGGGCCGCCGAAGCGGCGGCTCTGGCGCAGCATCACCGTTTGCTGCGCCAAGGCGCCGGCATTGCCGAGGAACTCGGGCGGAATAACCTGGCCGGAAGCCGCTTCGACAAAGGCTGCGGTGGCGGCGCCGTAGCCGCCGGCCTGGGCGTCGAAGCACAGGTCGCCCAGCACGGAACCCGCTTCCACCGATGCCAGCTGGTCCTTGTCGCCCAGCAGCACCAGGCGCGCGCCGTCCGGCAAGGCGTCCAGCAAGGCGGCCATCATCTCCAGGTGCACCATCGAAGCTTCGTCGACGATCAGCACATCCACGTCGAGCTGGTTGCCGGCATTGTGGCGGAAAGCGCGCGTGTCGGGCCGCGCACCAAGCAGGGAATGCAGGGTGCGCGCGCCGCCCATGCGTTCGGCCAGCTCACGCAGCGGCAAGGCGCCTTCCAGGCTGTCGGACAGCTTTTCCAGCGCATCGTCGATGGCCTGTTTCAGCCGTGCGGCGGCCTTGCCGGTGGGCGCGGCCAGCGCCACGCGCAACTGGCCGGCGCGTTCGCCTTCCACCGCGAACAGCAGTGCCAGCAGGCGCGCCACGGTATAAGTCTTGCCGGTGCCCGGACCGCCGGTGATGACGGCCAGGCCGCCGCGCGTGGCTACCGCACAGGCGATCTTCTGCCAGTCGGCGCCGCCCTCGCGCGTGGCATGCGTGAACAGCCGGTCCAGCCAGTGGCGCACCAGGGCAGGCGAAGGAGAGCCAAAAAGGGGACGTACCCCTTTTTCCAAGGAAAAAGGGGTACGTCCCCTTTTTGGCTCTCCTTCGCTGTCGGAAGTGCGGGCGCGCACGGCGTCCGCCACGGTGTTTTCATCGGACCAGTAACGGCGCAGGTAAAGGCGGCCGCCGGCCAGCACCAGGGGCTGGCCGCTATCGGCGCCGCCTGGCCAGGCCAGCACCTGCGGGCAGTCCTGCAGATAGGCGTGCCAGGCCGCCGCGCCTTGCGGCAGCGGGCCCGCTTCGGCGCACAGGCCGGGCCAGTCATCCTCGCTCCAGCCGAGCATGGCCGAAGGATCGTCGGCCAGGGCGGACAATTGCAGGCAGCTGTGGCCGCGTCCTTCCAGTTCGGACAACAGCAGGCAGGCCAGGGCCAAGGCATTGCCGGCTGCCGGGCTGCCCAGCGGCGCCAGCGAAGTGACGAAGCGCGCGAACACGGGTCCCAGGCGGCGCAGCATGCCGCCTTCGGCCAGCATATCGGCATGTTCGTAAAAACTCATTGGCAAAGCCTTTCCAGTCCATCCAGCAGTTCCCGGTCCGGCGGCAGCAGGTAGCAGCCGCGCGTCTGCTGATTGCCCACGCCGCGCAGGAAGTAGAAGATCGCGCCGCCCAGCTGCGTCGCCGGGTCGTAGGCCTCGCCCAGGCGCGAGCGCAGCAGGCGGTGCAGGGCCAGCATGTAGATGGCGCCCTGCACGTCGTAGCGGTGGGCCGCCATGCCGTGCGCCAGCGCCGCCTTGTGATAGGCCGCATCGCTGCCGCCCAGCGCATTCGATTTGTAATCCAGTACCCAGTAGCGGCCTTCATGTTCGAACACCAGGTCGCAGAAGCCTTTCAGCATGCCGTGCAGCTCGCGCTGCGGCAGGCCCGGACGCGCGATGCCGTCCAGCAGGTGCTGGCGGCACAGGCGGTCCAGCTGCGCCGTGTCCAGCCGCTCGCTCGGGAACCAGAACTCCATTTCCGGCAGGAGCGCGTCAACCGCGTCGAGCGCACTGCCCAGCGGCGGCAATACCGTGCTGGCGATGACGTTCAGCCATTCCAGCGTGTCGGCTTCGCGGTGTCCCCAGCCGGAGCGCTTGATCTGGCGCGCGGCGCGCTGCGCATAGTGCTCCTGGTGGATAGCGGCGAAACCTTCGCGCGCCAGCGCTTCCAGCTGCTCGTGAATGAAATTGCCGGGCACCGAGCCGCGTGGGAAACGGTGCCACGCCGTGTCTTCGATGCGCAGCGAATTGAGCTCGTCCTCGCCTTCGAGCAGGGTTTCCTGCGCCGCGTGCATCGGCGCGGGCGGGGCTTCGGCGCCGCCACGCCTTGCGAGCGAGCTGAAACTGCCGACCGACCAGTCGCGCTCGAAGCGGCCCTGGTAGGCCATCGGCACTTCCAGCGGCGGGCGTTCGACCGCGCGCGCCAGGCGCGTTACGGGGGCGGCCGCTTCCAGCACGGTGACGGCAATGGCATCGCAGTCGCCGCGCAGGCGCTGCCAGCTTTCCAGCAACTGGCCGGCCGGCAGCGGGTCGCCGCCCGTCAGCAGGTAGCCAAGCGCCGAATCGTGCAGGGTGTTTTCGTCCTTCCTGCGGGCCGGCAGCGCGGCCACGCCAAGCCACAGGAAGTGGCGCGCCCGCGTCAGCGCCACATAGAGCAGGCGCAGGTCTTCCTCGATGCGGGCCGCTTCCGCTGCCTCCTGCCCTGCGTCGGACAGGCGCATGTCGAGCTGGCGCACGCCGTCGGCATCGGTGAATTCGAAGTAGATGCGGTTGCGCTTGTCGACCTTGCGCATCGTGACGGCGAACGGCAGGTAGACCAGCGGGTATTCCAGGCCCTTGGATTTGTGCACGGTCACCACCTTGACCAGTTCCGCGTCCGACTCCAGGCGCAGCACACGTTCGTCGCCGCCGTCCGTTTCGTCTTCGATCTGCTCCGCCAGCCAGCGGATCAGCGCCTGTTCGCCCTCCAGCTGGCGGCTGGCCTGCTGCAGCAATTCGGCCAGGTGCAGCAGGTTGGTCAGGCTGCGTTCGCCGCCGACCCGCGCCAGCAGCTGCGCCGGCAGGCCAAGGTCGTGGATGAAGCGGCGCAGCATCGCCAGCACGCCCTGGCGCTGCCAGATCACGTGCCATTCCTTGAGCTGCTCCACGCGCCGCTCCCATGCCAGTTCGTCGGCGGAGAACTGCGCCAGCTCTGCCAGCGGCAGGTTGGCGGTGCGGGTGGCGAAGGCGGTGCGGGCCAGTTGGCCGTCCAGCGGATTGGCCACTGCCGACAGCCAGCGCAGCACGTCGGCCGCCTCCTCGCTGCCCAGCACCGAATCCTTGTCGGACAAGTAAACGCTTGGCACCAGGCGGCGCTGCAGCGCTTTGCGCACGGCGGCCGCTTCGCGCCGGTCACGCACCAGGATGGCGATATCGGCCGGCTGCAGGCGCTGGAAGCCGTGCGGGCCTTCAAAGCCGGTCGCTGGGTCATTCAGCAGACAGGCGATATGCTCGGCGCACTGCTCGGCGAAGAATTCGCGGTAGGCGTCGGCGCCCAGCTGCTCCAGCGTGCAGCCGGCAGTCAGCGCCTGGATATCGCCGGCCGGTCCCACCAGGCGCTCCGCGCGGCCGCGTGCGCCCACGGCGTCAAACGGCAGCGGGTTGCCCTTTTCGGTACGGAAGCGGAAGGCGCCGCGCGCAAAACCGCCCTGTCCCGCCACGCCTTCCGCGTGCAGGAACACCTGGTTGACCGCCGCCACGATCTGCGACGTGGAGCGGAAGTTGGTGCCGAGCTGGTAATGCCGGCCTTCGGTGGCGCGGCGGGCATCCAGGTAGCTGTGGATATCGGCGCCGCGGAAGCCGTAAATCGACTGTTTCGGGTCGCCGATCAGGAACAGGCCCAGCTCCGGATCGTTCGCCGCCACCTGGTACAGCAGGTTGAAGATGCGGTACTGGCTCGGCGCGGTGTCCTGGAATTCGTCCACCATCGCCACCGGGAACTGGGTCACGATGCGCTGGCGCAGCGCCGGCCCGTTGGCGCCCTCCAGCGCGCCGCGCAGGCGTTCCAGCATGTCGGCAAAACCGAACAGGCGCTGTTGGCGCTTGAGTTCTTCCATCCGCGCTGCGACCGTGGCGGCGGCGTGGCGGAATACCAGGTGGCGCAGCGGTTCAATGGCATCCAGCGCACGGCGCAGCGGCAGGATTTCGTCAAAGTCTGCCGGAATGTCCGGCGCAAAACCTTTGGCGCAGGCGTCGATCATGCCGGCCGGCGTCAGGCGGAACCACGGGGTTGCGTTCATGTCCGGCTCGGCCAGCGCCGGGTCGTTGGCCCAGTCGCGCAAGGCTGCGAACCATTTGGCCACGTTGTCGGCGCGCAGCTTGGTGCCGTTGAAGCATTTCGGATTGGCCTCACGCTGTGCGGCGATCCAGCCTTCCATGCGCTCGGCGCGCTCCGCCCAGCCCTGTTTCAGCTGCGCCAGCGCGGCCTGCTGCTCGCGCTGCACGCGGGCGATCAGGGCGCCCAGGGGCTCCCGGCTGGCGCGGTCCGCGCCGGCGGCGTCCGGCCGGCGTGCCAATTCCCTGATGCTGCGGCCCAGCGCTGCGACGTCGCGGCAGGCGGACAGCAGCACCCGCAAGGCTTGTTCGTCCAGCGGATAGACTTGCTGGCGCCAATAGTCGTGCACCGCGTCTTCATACAGCGCGCCTTCGTCGCTGAGCAGCTCTTCGTCGAACAGGTTGCCGCTGTCGAACGCGTGCTCGCGCAGCATGCGCTGGCACCAGGCGTCGATGGTGAAGATCGCGGCTTCGTCCATTGTTTCAGCGGCCAGCTGCAGGCGGTAGGCGGCTTGCTGGCGCGCCTCGTGGCTGGGCACGGCTTCCAGCAAGGCATCGAGGTAGGCATCAGGCGTGCGCGGCGCCTCGGCGCGGAAGTAAGCCGCCGCCTCCACCAGCCGTTCGCGCACGCGGTTCGACAGCTCGCGCGTTGCGGCGCGGGTGAAGGTCATCACCAGGATTTCGTTCGGCATCAGCGGGCGGTGGAAGGCGTTTTCGCCGCCATGGCCCAGCACCAGGCGCACATAAAGCGCGGCAATGGTCCAGGTCTTGCCGGTACCGGCGCTGGCTTCGATCAGGCGCGATCCGTGCAGCGGAAAGTCGAGCGGGTTCAGCGCGGTGCTCATTCCTCGCCCTCCCCGTCGGCCGCGATTGGCTGCACCGTCACCGATTGCGCCAGCCAGTCGGCCAGCGGCTGGTACAGGCCGCGGCAGGTTTCGGCAAAGCCGGCCTGCGCCGACAGCGCGGCAAAATCCGGCCACAGGCGGGCCAGACACGGGTCTTCGTTTTCTCCGGACAGCTCGAATCCCCCGTCGTAAGCGCTGCGCGGGTCGCCCTCCATCACCAGGGCCAGGCCGGTCTTGCAGGCGGCGGGCAGCGGTTGGTCCATGCCTGCACGCCACAATCCGGCGATCGCTGCAAGCGTGGCCCGTGCAGCCTGCGGTTCGAGCTGCTCCATGACGACGATGGCGTCGCGCGCCACCAGGAAGCCGGTGACCGGTTGGCCCTGGGCGGCCGACGCCAGCTGGCGCAGCCACATCGGGATCAGCTTTTCAGCGCGCGGCGCACCGGCCTTGTCGCATACGCGCGAGGACATCTGCATCAGCCATGCCGTCGCCTCGCCGGCGCAGCGCAGCTGGTCGATCCAGTCTTCCAGCACCAGGCCCGCCAGCTCGAGGTGCACCGCCAGCTTCGGCGCCGGCTCCCAATAGGTGCGGCACAGCGTCAGCCAGGCCGTGCGCACCGGCACCAGCTCCTCCACGATTTCATGCATCACGCGTTCGCCGATCAAGCCGATGGGCAGCATGCCCTGGCGGCGCAAGCGCTCGCCGCGCTGCTGCAGGCCGGTGCGCACCTCGTCCACCGCTTCCGGCTCGCCGCTGTCGGCCAGCATATCGTCTTCCAGGGCGTAGCGCTGCAAGCCATCGAGCTGGAACGGTTCTTCGTCCTCGCCCACCACGGCCGCCTCGGCGAAATACACACCCAGGCGCTGGCGGAAGAAGTGGCGCACCGGCTGGCGCAGGAAAGCGGCCAGGGTCGAGAGATGCAGGCGGAAATTGGCCTCCACTTCGTAAGGCGGTACGTCGGCCACCGCGGCGGCGATGCCGTCAACGTCATGCGCCGCGCGCCATTCGGCAGCGAAAGTCAGCAAACCGCCACGCTCGAAATAGGCGCGGCTGAACGGCTGCAGGGCATGCAGCGTGGTGCGGGCGCCCAGATCGAGGTTCCAGCCGGCGCGCAGGTAATCGCGCAGCTGCGCCACCAGCACCGATGGCGGCTGCTCGCTGTTGTCGCGCACGTTGCGGCCCACCCAGCTGATGTAAAGCTTGTCGCGCGCCGCCAGCACCGCTTCCAGCATCAGGTAGCGGTCATCGTCGCGCCGCGAACGGTCGCCGGGGCGGGCCATGCCGGGCAAGGCCAGCAAGTCGAAGTCGGCGCGGCTGGCGCGGCGCGGGAAGTCGCCGTCGTTCATGCCCAGCAGGCACACCACGCGGAACGGCACGGCGCGCATCGGCATCAAGGTACAGAACGTCACGCCGCCGGAGACGAACTGGTGCTCCAGCGAAGGTTCATCCAGCCCGCCCATCCAGGCTTCGCGCAGGGTTGCCAGCGGCACTTGCTCGTCGAATCCCGCGTCCTCGCAGGTTTCCAGCCACTTGTCCAGGGCATCGTCCAGGCGCGCCAATGTGAGGCGGTCGGCTTCCTCGCGGTCGCTGAAGAAGGCCGCCAGCAGCAGGCGCGCCTGCTCCGCCCAATCGGCCGGGCTGCGCGCCGCGTCGAGCTTTTCGCGCCAGGCCAGCAGCGCCTCGATCAATTGCGCCAGCGAGCCGGCCAGCGCGGCGTCGAGGCCGCCCACTTCGGCATACGGCTCAATGCCGGCAAAGGCGCCGCCGTTTCCGGCCGCATAACCAAGCAGCATGCGGCGCACGCCGAACATCCAGGCATTCTGTTCGCCGGCCGGCGCCAGGCCAAGGCCGGCGCGATGGCCGGCGTCGAGCCCCCAGCGCACGCCAGCGCCCTCGATCCACTGCCCCAGGGTCGGCAAGTCGTCTTCGGCCAGGCCGAAGCGGCGCGCCAGCGCCGGCACGTCCAGCAGGTCGCGCACTTCGCTCTGGCGGCAGCGCTGCTGCGGCAGCCGGAGCAGCCATTCCAGCGCCACCAGCAGCGGATTGACGCTGCGGTCGTTGACGTCGCCGATTTCGTGCGGGATGAAGCGCGGGTCGTGCCGGCGGTGCTGGCCGAACACCGCGCGGATCGAAGCCGTGAAGACGTCGATATCCGGCACCATCACCACCACATCGCGCGGGCGCAGGGTGGGATCGGCCGCAAACATGGCCAGCAGCTGGTCGTGCAGGATCTCCACTTCGCGCTGCACGCTGTGGGCTTCATGGAATTCGATCGAGCGGTCGCTGTCGGGCGGCGCAATCTGCGGATGTTCCGCCAGCGGCAGCATATCGCGCACGGCGGCCTGCACCTGCGCCAGGAGGGTTTCGCCTTCCTCATCGCTGAACAGGTCCACGCGCAGCTTGTCCTCGCGCCCTTCCAGCTCGCTGGCCGTGTCGAATTCATCGAGCATGCGGATGTAGTCGCGCCCCTGGCGGCCCCAGCTCGCCAGCAACGGATGGCTGTGCGCGTGCAGCGCTTCCAGCGGCACCGCCGACAGGTCGATATCCTTGCGTGCGGCGTGGCGGTGGCGCGCAGCGCGCAGCAGATCGCGCCCTTCGATGATGTCGCCCCAGTAGTAGCGGCAGGGATTGGGTACCGCGATCACCACCTGGGTGAAGCGCGCCAGCGAGGCCATCGCCTGCAAGGTCTGGTAAGGCAGCGCCGACACCCCGAACAGCACGATGCGGCGCGGCAGGCGGCCCAGCGGTGCATCGCCGCGCTGCACGGCTTCGACGAAGGCTGCGTGCACGCTGGCGCGGCCCAGGCCGCGCTCTTCTTGCGGCACGCTGGCGGCCACCGCCCGCCATAACGCGGCCTGCCAGCGCTGCTCCGGCGCCAGCGGCAGCGCTTCGCCGCGTGCATTGCGGATCTGGTCGCGCCCGGCCGCCCAGTCTTCCAGCCAGTCGGCCCGGTACACCTGGTACTGGTCGAACAGGTCGGCCAGGCGCTCGGCCAGCTGCAGGCGGCGTTCAGGATCGCCGTCGCGCAGGAAATGGCGCAGCGGCGCGAAAGCCTCCTGCGCCAGCAATTGCGGCAAAAGGCGCATCAGGCGCCAGGTCAGCGGCCCCTTGTCGAAGGCGGATATTTTCGGCACTTGCGCATGGCCCAGCATGCCGCGGTAGATTTCCCACAGCAGGCGCGCCGGCAAGGCGACGCGGGTGGCGCCGCACAGTCCCGTCTCTTCCGCCAAGGCGATCTTCAGCCATTCGGCCACGCCGTTCGACTGCACCAGGAAGATTTCCTGCTCCAGCGGCGCCAGCGGATGGCCGCGCAGCCACTGGAACACGGCGCTGCGCAGCTCTTCCAGCTGGTTGCCGTGCAAAATCAGGAGTCCGGGTTGGATGCTTGGGGCCATGTAAATGCAGCGATAAGGCAAGGATTGCCATTATCGCCGCAAACCGCGCTATCCGGGGATATTGACGTTCATTTCTTGCGCGATATGTTCGCGCAAACGGTCCAGCAAAGGCTGCATCTGGACCACGATGGTGCGGGCGCGCTCGATGCCCTCGGCCGGCGCCAATTTTTCCAGCGCCAGGCACAGTTCGGCAAAGCTCATGGCGCCGACCGCCCGCGCCGACGATTTGATGCGGTGGCCAAGTTCCGACAGGCGCTGCATATCGCCCGCCTCCAGCGCCGCATGCACTTCGCGCAAGCCATCCTGCGCCGAATCGATGAACATATTGGCGTACTTGCGCATCTTTTCCGGCTTGTTGCCGAAGGTCTGGGCCAGGGCGCGCAAATCAAACAGCTCCGGCTCGCCGGCGGCCGCCTCCTCCGCCACCGGTTCCGGCACAGCCGCGGCGGGCGCCGCGGCGGGCGCGGGCGCCGCCGGCGCCGTCGTGCTGCGCACCTGGGCCACGCGCCCTTCGGCGGCACGCTGGCTCATCCACTTGGACAGCACGGAGAACAGCAGGTTGGGCGCGATCGGCTTGGTCACGAATTCGTCCATGCCGGCAGCCAGGCAGCGCGCCTGGTCTTCGCGCCCGGCATTGGCCGTCATGGCGATGATCAGGGTGCCGGAAAGTTTCGGATGCGCGCGGATCAGGCGCGTGGCTTCGTAGCCGTCCATCACCGGCATCTGCACGTCCATCAGCACGCAATCGAAATGCTCTTTCAGCAGCAGGTCGATGGCCTCCTTGCCGTTGTTGGCCACCACCACGGTGGCCCCGGCATCCTCCAGCAATTCCTGGCCCACCTGCTGGCTGAAGATATTGTCCTCCACCAGCAGGATCGAAGCGCCATGGATCGGCGCCAGGATATCCGGCTGCAAAGCATTGCTGTCGGTTGCCTGCAGCAGGTGCGTGCCCTTTTGCAGCTTGGCCGTGAACCAGAAGGTGGAACCCTGCCCAGGTTCGCTCTCCACGCCCACGGTGCCGCACATCAGCTCCGCCAGCTGCTTGCTGATCACCAGGCCCAGGCCAGTGCCGCCGTATTTGCGCGTGGTCGACGTATCCCCCTGGTGGAACGACTGGAACAGGCTCGATACCTGGGCCGGGGTCATGCCGATGCCTGCATCCTGCACCTCGAAACGCACCACGGTATAGTTGTCGCGGTCTTCCACCGGCCGGGCGCGGATGTAGATCTTGTTATTTTCCGAGAACTTGATCGCGTTGCTGGTGAAGTTCAGCAGCACCTGTTCCAGCCGCAGCGGATCGCCGCGCAGCTGGTGCGACAGCCCCGGCCAGATTTCGAACACCAGCTCCAGGCCCTTGCGGCTGGCAGCATCGCCCAGCTGGCTCGAAATATTGGTCAGCAAGGATTCCAGCGCGAAGTCCAGCACTTCCAGGTCCAGCTTGCCCGCCTCGATCTTGGAAAAGTCGAGGATATCGTTGATGATGCCCAGCAGGTGCTGGCCCGAATGGTAGATCTTCTGCAGGTAGTCCTTCTGCTTCGGACTGGTGGCGCCCTTCAGCGCCAGGTGCGCCATGCCGATCACGGAATTCATCGGCGTGCGGATCTCATGGCTCATGTTCGACAGGAAGTCGCTCTTGGCCTGGTTGGCGGCGCGCGCCTGCTCCTTCAGCATATGCAGCTCGGTGACGTCGGTGGACAAGGCAATCACCACCGTCACGTCCTTGTCCAGCCGCACTGGCGCCTTCACCGTCCACAAGTGGTGCACCACCCCGTGACGGTCCGTGTAGCTCGCCTCGCCCGAGCGCTTCTGGCCATCCGCCAGTACCACGCGGTCTTCGCGCCAGGCTTCGTCGGCATCGCGCTTGTGCATCACCTCGACGTCGAGGCGGCCCAGGATCTCCTCCACCGGCAGCCCGATCACCTCCGCCATCTTGGCGTTGACGTAGACATAGCGCCGCTCCTGGTCCTTCATGTAGACATGCGCTTCCACGTTATCGAGCACGCTATCCAGCAAGCGGCGCTGCTCCAGTGCGTTGCGGCGCTGCGAATACATGGTGAAGAAGTAGCCGTACATCAGCAGCGTGCCGGCGAACCCGGTCATCAGCGCGATCGGGGGAAGCCAGCGGTCGAAGCCTACGATCATCGCGTCCTTGCGCGCATAGAACTGGGCCTTCCACAGGCTGCCATTGAAATCGATCGGCAGCACGGAAACGAAATAGTCGCCCGGAACGCCAGGCAGCGCGGCGGGCTTGTCGATCGAACCGTTATCGTTGAACAGCAGGCGATCCTCGCTCTCGATGGTCAGGCTGCGCTTGTCCGGATCGGTGGAGGAATCCGAATACAGGATCATGTGCACGTCACGGTTGGCCATTTCGTCGATCGCGCCCTGGATCAGCTTCGACACCGAAAATCCAATGCCCACCGAGCCAAGGAAGTTGGCGCGCCGGCTGGTGACGTCGTTGACCGGCATGCCGCGCTTGTACACCGGCAGGCGCATGCCCAGGCCAATGTGCGGAACCGGCTGCTTGACCACCACCGGCTGGCCGGAAGCGCTGATTTCCCCAGTGTCGCGCGAGAGCTGCATGGCGCGGTCAATCGCCTGGTTGGCGGTGATGTCCACGCCGAATTTCTCCATCAGCATGCCCATCGGCTCAAGATAGGTCAGCGGCGAGTAATGTTCGCGCTTGCCGGGCGGCTTGATATCGAATTTGGGATAGCCGCCGGGCGTCAGGCTCGAATCGGCCCGCACCGCCGCCACAAAGGCATCGCGCTGCTCCTCAGGCACGTCGGGCGCGAAATTGATCGCTTCGATGGCGGGGAAATGCTTGCCGATGTTCAGGGTGTTCACGTACTGGCGGAACTGCAGGCGGCTCACATGGTCGGATGTCTGGAACAGCGCAACCAGGCCGCGCACCACGTCCGAATAGGCTTTCACGCGCGCCGAAATGCTGTACTGGGTGGCGCGGTTCATATTGTCGAAGCGCAGCTGTGCCTCGTCCTCGACCGTGTTGGACGTGGTCGCATACAAGGTGGCGCCAACGGCGGTCGCCAGGGCCAGTCCCAACCCCCAGAACAAAACCCGCCCGCTCGCTAAGCCACCCAGCTTAAGCTTTATCCATTGAGAATAGTCTTGCATTTGAGCAGCATACTATTAAAGCAGCCTGGAACGGAACCAATTCCTTGTCCCCTGGTCCAACGCGGTTCAGGAGGACTCATCATGAAAAATGGTTTCCACATCTTACCGGCATCGCGCGCTTGCCGGAATTTCCTAGCCTGCTTGCACTACTTCACCACCTGCATGGCCGCGCCGGCCGGTGCGGCGCCGCCCGCGCCTGCCGCGCCAGTGCTGGAGCACCAGGAATTCGACGCCATGCTGGAGGCAGCCTTCCCATCTCCCGCGCCGGGTCGAAACAGGGCTTTCATAGTGCACTTTACGCTGCCGGGCCCACATCCGGTGCACCAGGTCGACTGGCGCCTGGGCCTGTACCGGCCCGACGGCAGCCTGCTGCGCCAGTGGCATGGACGCCACGCCATGTACCGTGAAAATAGTATGCTGAAGATCAATTGGCAGGCGGCGAGTACATTGCCGACCGGCATTTATGAATTACGCCTGGAAGCGGGCGGCATCCGCCAGCAGCGGCCCATCGCCATCGGCCGCCCGTCCCTGCTGTTTGCTGCCTCGGCAACTGCGATGCTGCCCAGGCACGGCCCTGGCTGGACGTCGCGGCCGCGCCTCGACACCCTGGGCTTCGACATCGTTGTCGGCGACCTGCACAGCCAGACCAACCACAGCGACGGCGGCGGCGATCCAGCGCATTGCCATGGCGCCCAGCCGCCCCAAAGCGGCGCTTTCGGGCCTGAAGACGCGTTCCAGTTCGCCCGCAGACACGGCCTGGACTTCCTGATGGCCTCCGAGCACAACCATATGTATGACGGCAGCGATGGCAGCGACCCGGCCGCCGATCCGCAAGCGGCGCGCGAGCGTTACCGGCTGGGGCTCGCCAGCGCCGAACAATTCAGCGCACGGCACCCAGGCTTTGTAGCCTTGTACGGCATGGAATGGGGCGTGATCAGCGGCGGCGGCCACCTCAATATCTTCAACAGCCCCGCCCTGCTGGGCTGGGAACGCAGCAGCAGCGGCGAGCCGTTTGCCGACGTCGTCACGCCGAAAAGCGATTACGCCGCGCTCTACACCCTGATGAAAGAACAGGGCTGGCTAGGTCAATTCAACCACCCCAACACCAGCCAGTTCGCGATCAATGGTGCGCCGCTGGCCTTCAGCGCGGACGGCGCCGCCGTCATGGCCCTGTGTGAAGTGATGAATAGCAACGCGTTTTCCAACCGGCTGGACGAGCGCGAAACGCGCCACAGCTTTTACGAGGAGGCCTGCGGCAAGCTGCTGGAAGCCGGCTACCGGCTGGCCTTCAGCAGCGACCAGGATAACCACTGCGCCAACTGGGGCGCGTCCTATGGCAACCGCACGGGCATCCTGCTGCCCGCCGGCACCGCGCCGACGCGGGAAGCGTTGCTCGACGCCATCCGCGCCCGCCGCGTTTTTGCCACCATGGACAAGCATTCAGCCATTGCCCTCACCGCCAACGGCGCCATGATGGGTGCAGAGCGCGACAACAGCGGCCCGCTCACACTGCGGGTACACTTCAACAGCAGTGCAGGCCGTGGCATTGCGGCCCTGGACATCATGCAAGGCGTGCCCGGCCGGCATGGCGCAGTGCAGCCGCTGCCGGGCGGCGGTGCGCTGCAGCAGACGTTCACTCCTGAACCGGGAGCGCATTTCTATTACGCCCGCGTCACCCAGGACGACGGCAAGCAGCTCTGGTCAGCCCCTGTATGGATCAATCAACGGTGATGTGAACCGGCTTGATCTCGCGCGCCAGCATCTGGCGCACGATTTCCGCCTCCTTGCGCACGATAGGCGGCACTTGCGGCCGATGCTCGCATTCGGCCAGCAATTTCTGCGCCGCCTCGGAATCGAGTTTTTCCCCTTCGCGCGACATGCGCAGCAAGCCATAACGCAGCGCTACCTTGCACAAACCGGCGCTGTCCGGCGCTGCCAGCAGGTCGGCCGGCGCCACGGCGCGCGCCGCAGCCATATCCGCATCCGCGCAAGAGCCGCCTAGACGAAAGTTCAGCGCGTCCAGCGCCGGCGCTTTCGGCAACAAGGCCTGCGCCTCCGCCGCGGAAAATGGCCCTGCATCGCCGCAGCCGGCGAACACGCGGCCGATGGCTTTCGGCTCGCCCATATTGGCCGCCGCACGCGTCCAACGGACAGCTTCCGCAGGCTGGCGCTTGTCAAAATACTCGGCCAGGGCAGCCATTGCTGCGCGGTCGCCATGCCCGGCAGCCGATTGCGACTGCACCAGGCAATACGGGCTCAATTGGGAAGGCGGCTGCTGCGCACAGGGCACACTGCCCCGGTCTTTCAAGCGCATGTTGTACCAGACGGCGCCGGCCGCCAACAGCAGGGCCGCAGCCGCGGCCAGCGACAGGATCATGGTTTTGCGTGGAATCTTCATGATGAGCATTGTACGTGCGCCTGCACGTCGCACCAATGCGTTACACTTAGCGAAAATAAACTAGGAGTTAAAGCATGCGCTGGGAAGGCAATCGGGAAAGTGACAACGTCGAAGACGTCCGCGGCGAAGGTGGCGGCGGAGGCGGCGGATTCGGCTTCGGCGGCCGCTCGATCGGCATCGGCACTATTGTCATCGCGTTGATTGGCGGCTGGTTGCTCGGCGTCAATCCCCTGACCATCCTCGGACTGCTGAGTGGCGGCGGCGGGCCTGCACAGGTAAGCCAGCAACAGCACCAGCCACGCCAGGAATCTGCCGCTGAAGCACGCGAATTCAAACTGATGAAAGTGGTGTTGGCCGACACCGAAGACGTGTGGACGGACCTGTTCCGCCAGAACGGCGGCACTTATCAGAAACCCAAGCTGAAGATCTTCAGCGGCAGCTACCCGACCGCCTGCGGCATGGGGCGCTCTGCCACCGGCCCGTTCTACTGTCCAGGCGACAAGGACGTCTACATCGACCTCGACTTCTTCCGCCTGATGGAACAGCGCTTCCACGCACCCGGAGAGTTCGCGCAAGCGTATGTGCTGGCGCACGAAGTCGGCCACCACGTGCAGAACCTGATGGGGATCAGCGACAAGGTGCATCACGCGCAGCAGAACTCCTCCGAACGCCAGGGCAATGCGCTGTCGGTGCGGCTGGAGCTGCAGGCAGACTGTTTCGCCGGCGTGTGGGCCTACCACGCCAACCGTGCCCGCAGCATCATCGAGAAAGGCGACGTGGAAGCGGCCCTGAATGCCGCCACCGCGATCGGCGACGATACGCTGCAAAAACAGGCGGGCGGCGAAGTGGTGCCGGATTCCTTCACCCACGGCAGTTCGGCACAGCGCGTACGCTGGTTCACGCGCGGCATTGAATCGGGCGAAATCTCGCAGTGCAATACCTTTGAGGCGCGCCAGCTGTGACGGCGCCGGTGGGAACGGCCGATCCTTATCTCTGGCTGGAAGAAGTGGGCGGTGAGGAGGCCCTGGCCTGGGTCGAGCAGCAAAACGCCATCGCCCTCAAGGAACTTCAGGCGCAGCCGGACTATCCCGGCATCCACGAGCGCCTGAAGACCATCCTCAATTCCAAAGAACGCATCCCCTACGTCAGCAAGCGCGGCGACTACCTGTACAACTTCTGGCGCGACGCCCGGCACACGCGCGGCATCTGGCGCCGCACCACGCTAGATGAATACCGGAAGGCGGAGCCGCAGTGGGAAACGGTGCTCGACATCGACAAGCTGGCTGCAGACGAAAACGAAAACTGGGTCTGGCACGGCGTGACCGGCCTCTATCCCAAGGGCGAAAAATGCCTGGTGCAGCTGTCGCGCGGCGGCGGCGACGCCCATGTGGTGCGCGAATTCGACATGGTCACGCGCAGCTTCGTCACCGACGGCTTCAACCTGCCCGAAGCGAAAAGCGATATTGGCTGGATCGACGCCGACACCATCTTCGTGTCCACCGATTTCGGCGAAGGCAGCATGACCACCTCCGGCTACCCGCGCATCGTCAAGGAATGGAAGCGAGGGACGCCGCTGGCAGCTGCCAGTACGCTGTACGAAGCGAAGGAAGACGACCTCGGTGTCGGCGCCTACAAGGACTTCACACCCGGCTACAGCCACCAGTTCATCGCACGCCAGATCGGCTTCTACGAAAGCGAGTTGTTCGTACGCGACGGCGCCACGCTGGCCAAGGTCGGCAAACCGGACGATGCCAATGCCTACACGGTGCGCGACCAGTTGATCATCGACTTGCGCTCCGACTGGGCGGTCAGCGGGTCGACCTACCGGCAAGGTTCACTGCTGGCGATGGATTTCGAACAGTTCATGCGCGGCGAGCGGCGGTTCGAGGTGTTGTTCACGCCAACGCCAAGCAGCTCGCTCGACAGCGTCTCCGCCACCCGCTCGGCGCTGCTCCTGAATGTGCTGGACAACGTCAAGAACCGCCTGGTCGAACTGCGCCATGTCGATGGCCAATGGCAGCGCCGCGACGTCAACGCGCCAGCCTTCGGCACGCTGGAAGTGCAGGCGCTGGACTCCATCGAGTCCGACCAATACTTCCTGACGGTGACGGACTTCCTGCACCCGACCACGGTGTGCCTGGCCAATGCAGGCTGCGACGAACGCACGCCGCTGAAGTCCCTGCCCGCCTTCTTCGATGCCGAACCTTACACCGTGCACCAGCATATGGCCGTATCAAAGGACGGCACCCAGGTACCCTACTTCGTAGTAATGGAAAAGGACACCAGGCTTGATGGCAACAACCCCGCCGTGCTGTACGCCTACGGCGGCTTCGAAGTCTCGATGAAGCCCTTCTACAGCGGCACCACCGGCGAAGCATGGCTCAAGCAAGGTGGCATCTACGTGCTCGCCAATATCCGCGGCGGCGGCGAATTCGGCCCGCGCTGGCACCAGGCCGCGCTGAAGGAGAACCGCCAGCGCGCCTTCGACGACTTCATCGCGGTGGCGGAAGACCTCATCCAGCGCAAGATCAGCAGCCCGCGCCACCTCGGCATCATGGGCGGCAGCAACGGCGGCCTGCTGGTCGGCGCCGCCATGACCCAGCGCCCCGACTTGTTCAACGCAGTGGTCTGCCAGGTGCCGCTGCTCGACATGCAACGCTACAGCAAGCTGCTGGCCGGCGCCTCCTGGATGGGAGAATACGGCGACCCCGACGACCCGGAACAATGGGCCTACATCAGCCGCTACTCGCCCTACCAGAACGTCTTCAAGGACAAGCACTACCCGCGCGTCCTGTTCACCACGTCCACCCGCGACGACCGCGTGCACCCCGGCCACGCCCGCAAAATGGTCGCCAGGATGAAAGGCCAGGGCCACGACGTCCTGTATTGGGAAAACACCGAAGGCGGCCACGCCGGCGCCGCCAACAACGACCAGCAAGCCCAGATGTGGGCGCTGACCTACACCTTCCTGTTGAAGCAACTGAATTAAAAGTCGGGGTCAGCTCTGGCAATCGGACATGTTTTTCGCAATGCGAAAAACATGTCCGATTGCCAGAGCTGCCCCCGACTTTCACCCCGATTCCAACTTCCCTTCAATCGTGCGCGTTCGAATATGGCAGGTCGTTATGCTGGGGAAAGTGTTGCCTCACGTGTTGCACAGTTGACAAAGTGAAGCTTTTGACCAGCTTTGTACTTGACTGTCGCTGCTTCCGGAGTGACATTAGGTCTTCCCTCGCTTTCCACCTTTACCCCTGAGGTAGCGTCAATGAATGATATGACTGAATTGCCGGAAGAGTTGGACCTCAAGCTGATCCTCTCGACTCTGATGGCACTGAAGAAGGGCGACTTCTCGGCGCGGCTGCCGTCCGACTGGACTGGCGTCTCGGGCAAGATCGCCGACACCCTCAACGACATCATCGAAACCAACGAGCGCATGGTGAAGACGGTGACGGAGGTCAGCCGCGTGGTGGGCCGCGAAGGCCGGCTGACGCAGCGCGCGAATGTGCATGTTTCCGGCGGCTGGTCGACCATCATCAGCGCAGTCAATACGCTGATCGACGACCTGGTGCGCCCAACCACCGAAATGGCGCGCGTGATCGGCGCTGTGGCAAAGGGCGACCTGTCGCAGACCATGGCGCTGGAGGTCGATGGCCACCCTCTGAAAGGCCAGTACCTGCGCGCGGCGATGACCGCGAACACCATGGTGGAGCAGTTGACCTCCTTCTCATCGGAAGTGACGCGCGTGGCGCGCGAGGTGGGTACTGAAGGTAAGCTGGGCGGCCAGGCGCAGGTGAAAGGCGTTGCAGGTACCTGGAAGGACTTGACCGACTCCGTGAACTCGATGGCAGGTAACTTGACTTCCCAGGTGCGTAACATCGCGGAGGTGACTACTGCGGTGGCGAACGGCGACTTGTCCAAGAAAATTACAGTGGACGTGCGCGGCGAGATCCTTCAGCTGAAAGACACCATCAACGTGATGGTGGACCAGCTGCGTTCTTTCGCGTCAGAAGTGACCCGCGTAGCGCGCGAGGTGGGTACCGAGGGTAAGCTGGGCGGCCAGGCATACGTGCCGGGCGTGGGCGGTACGTGGAAAGACTTGACCGACAACGTGAACTTCATGGCGTCCAACTTGACGGGCCAGGTACGTAATATCGCGGCGGTAACCACCGCCGTGGCAAACGGCGACTTGTCCAAGAAAATTACGGTGGACGTGAAGGGCGAAATCCTTGAACTGAAAAACACCATCAACGTGATGGTGGACCAGCTGTCTTCCTTCGCGTCGGAAGTGACCCGTGTGGCGCGTGAGGTGGGTACCGAGGGTAAGCTCGGCGGCCAGGCGCAGGTGAAAGGCGTGGCCGGCACGTGGAAGGACTTGACCGACTCCGTGAACTCGATGGCGGGTAACCTGACTTCGCAGGTGCGTAACATCGCGGAGGTGACCACCGCTGTGGCGAACGGCGACTTGTCCAAAAAGATCACGGTGGACGTGAAAGGCGAGATCCTCGAGCTGAAAAACACCATCAACGTGATGGTGGACCAATTGAACTCCTTCGCATCCGAGGTGACCCGCGTGGCGCGTGAGGTCGGTACCGAAGGTAAGCTGGGCGGCCAGGCAAACGTCTCCGGCGTCGGCGGTACTTGGAAGGACTTGACCGACAACGTGAACTTCATGGCGTCCAACCTGACGGGCCAGGTGCGTAACATCGCGGAGGTGACCACCGCCGTGGCGAACGGCGACCTGTCCAAGAAAATTACCGTGGACGTGAAGGGCGAGATCCTGGAACTGAAAAACACCATCAACGTCATGGTGGACCAGCTGTCCTCCTTCGCCTCCGAAGTGACCCGTGTGGCGCGTGAGGTCGGCACCGAGGGTAAGCTGGGCGGCCAGGCATACGTGCCGGGCGTGGGCGGTACGTGGAAGGACTTGACGGACAACGTGAACTTCATGGCGTCCAACCTGACGGGCCAGGTGCGTAATATCGCTGCGGTGACCACCGCCGTGGCGCGCGGCGACTTGTCGAAAAAGATTACCGTGGACGTGAAGGGTGAGATCCTTGAACTGAAAGACACCATCAACGTGATGGTGGACCAGCTGTCCTCCTTCGCATCGGAGGTGACCCGCGTGGCGCGTGAGGTCGGTACGGAAGGTAAGCTGGGCGGCCAGGCAAACGTGTCCGGCGTGGCCGGTACATGGAAGGACCTGACCGAAAACGTGAACCAGCTGGCGGCAAACCTGACCAACCAGGTGCGTGCGATTGCGGAGGTGGCGACCGCCGTGACGCGCGGCGACTTGTCCCGCTCCATCCAGGTGGAAGCGCGCGGCGAGGTGTCCTACCTGAAGGACAACATCAACGAGATGATCCGCAACCTGAAGGAAACCACGCAGAAGAATGCGCAGCAGGACTGGCTGAAAACCAACCTGGCGCGCTTCACCCGCCTGCTGCAAGGCCAGCGCGACTTGCAGGCGGTGACGAAGCTGATCCTGTCGGAGCTGGCGCCGCTGGTGTCTGCCCACCACGGCGTGTTCTATATGATGGACTCGCAACTGGCCGACGCCCGCCTGCGCATGATTGCGAGCTACGGCTACCGCTCCTCGCGCAAGCTGCCGACCTCTTTCCTGCCCGGCGAAGGCCTGGTGGGGCAGTGTGCGCTGGAGAAGGTGCGTATCTGGCTGACCGACGTGCCGCGCGATTACATCGTCGTCAGTTCCGGCCTGGGTGCGGCGCCGCCGACCAATATCGTGGTGCTGCCTATCCTGTTCGAACAACAGGTGAAGGCGGTGATCGAGATCGCCTCGCTGGACCGATTCACCGAAACCCACCTTTCCTTCCTCGACCAGTTGATGGAATCGATCGGCGTGGTGCTGAACACCATCGAGGCAAACAGCCGTACCGAATCGCTGCTGACCCAGTCGCAATCGCTGGCGCAGGAACTGCAGCAGACCAACCAGGAGCTGGCGGAAAAAGCCCGCCTGCTGTCCGAGCAGAACATCGAGGTGGAACGCAAGAACCGCGAGGTGGAACAGGCGAAACTGGCGCTGGAAGAAAAAGCCACCCAGCTGGCCCTGTCCTCCAAGTACAAGTCCGAGTTCCTGGCCAATATGTCGCACGAACTGCGCACGCCGCTGAACTCCCTCCTGATCCTGGCGCAGCAGCTGGGCGACAACCCGGAGGGCAACCTGTCCGGCAAGCAGGTGGAGTTCGCCAAGACCATCCACGGCTCCGGCTCCGACCTGCTTACCCTGATTAACGACATCCTGGACCTGTCGAAGATCGAATCCGGTACCGTCACGCTGGACGTGTCGGAGTACCGCTTCGCCAACCTGCGCAGCTACGTGGAGCGTACCTTCCGCCACATGGCCGAAGCCAAGCACCTGGGCTTCACGGTGGAACTGGGCGACAACCTGCCGACATCGCTGATGACCGACACCACGCGCCTGCAGCAGGTGCTGAAAAACCTGTTGTCCAACGCGTTCAAGTTCACCAATCACGGCCAGGTTTCGCTCGGCATCGCCCTGGTGCAAAGCGGCTGGAGCAGCGACCACCCCAACCTGGGCAACGCGGACGCGGTGCTGGCCTTCTCGGTCAGCGACACCGGTGTCGGTATCGCGGGCGACAAGCTGCAGCTGATCTTCGAAGCATTCCAGCAGGCCGACGGTTCCACCGCGCGCAAGTACGGCGGCACCGGCCTTGGCCTGTCGATTTCCCGCGAACTGGCGCGCCTGCTGGGCGGCGAGATCCGGGTCGAATCGACGGTCGGCGCAGGTTCCACCTTCACGCTGTTCCTGCCGTATAACCGCTCCGGCTTCGTGTACTACGAAACGGCACGCCAGCCGGCGATGCCGCGCTTGCCCGCTCCCGCAACGAACACGCCGATTATCGCTACGCCGTCCGTGGTGTACGCGCCGCCACCGCAAGAGCAGGTAGCCGAACAGGATGAGCAAGTCTTCGGCTCGACCATCGACGACCGCGGCCTGACCGCGCCAGGCGATCCTTCCGTGCTGATCATCGAAGACGACGATCGGTTCGCCAAGGTGGTGCTGGACTTTGCGCGGGAAAAGAACTTCAAGGGCATCGTCACCCACCAGGGCGACTGGGCACTGAGCCTGGCGCGCGACTACCTGCCGTCCGCCATCCTGCTCGACCTGGACCTGCCGGACATCGACGGCTTCACAGTCCTGGAACGCCTGAAACGCGATCCGAGCACGCGCCACATTCCGGTGCATGTGATGTCCAGCCTGCGCGAGCGTGAACGTGCGCTGCGTTCGGGCGCCATCTCCTACCTGAACAAGCCGGTCAGCAAGGAAGACCTGAACGAAGAATTCATGCGCATCCAGCGCTTCCTGATCGGCGGCAAACGCAACCTGCTGGTGGTGGACGATGAGGAGAACCAGCGCGACGCCATCGTCAAGCTGATTGGCGACACCGACGTCGACATCACGGCCGTCGGCACCGGCCAGGAAGCGCTGGCCGCGCTGCATGCCTCGCACTTCGACTGCATGGTGCTGGACCTGACCCTGCCCGACATCAGCGGCTTCGAACTGCTGGACCTGATCGGCAAGGACCAGCGCCTGCGCGACCTGCCGATCGTGATCAACACCGCCAAAGAGTTGAACCGAAAGGAAGTCGCGAAGCTGAAACGCTATGCCAAGACCATCGTCATCAAGGATGCCCGCTCGCCGGAGCGCCTGCTGGACGAAACCGCCCTCTTCCTGCACCGCTCGCAAGCCAACCTGCCCGAAGCGCAGCGCCGCATGCTGGAAGAAGTGCATGCGGCCGACGCTGGCCTGGCGGGCCGCAAAGTGCTGATCGTCGACGATGACTTGCGCAATATTTTCGCCCTGTCCTCGCTGCTGGAACGCCAGCAGATGCTGGTGTCTTTCGCCGAAAACGGGCGCGACGGCATTGAGGTGCTGGAACGCGACCCGACCATCGAGATCGTCCTGATGGACATCATGATGCCGGAAATGGACGGCTACGACACCATGCGCGCCATCCGCCGCATCCCGAAATTCCGCTCGCTGCCGATCATTACGCTGACAGCGAAGGCGATGAAGGGCGACCGCGACAAGTGTATTGCGGCCGGCGCCTCCGACTACATCACCAAGCCGGTTGACGTGGCGCAGTTGCTGTCGCTGATGCGCGTTTGGCTGCACTGATGGGCGCCAACGAAGAACTGCGCCGCAACACGGCGCCGGAGCTGGAAGAACTCGAGCTGGAATTGCTGCTGGAGGCGGTCGTGCGCCGCTTCGGATTCGACTTCCGGCTGCACGACCGCGCGCCGCTGAAGCGCAAGCTGTTCGGCTTCATGCAGCTGCGCGGGCTGGCCACGCTGTCGCAGCTGCAAGATCACGTGCTGCACGATCCCGCCACCGCGGGCAACCTGCTGCGCGCCCTGCACGTGCCGCCCGCCACCTTGTTCGACGATCCGGCGGAAGCGCTGATGCTGCGCGAATCCGCCGAACATTCCTTGCGCGGCGCCGCCCTGCCCCGCATCTGGCTGGCCGACTGCGCCGGCGCCGGCCAGGCATGGACGCTTGCCATTATCCTGTCCGAAATGGGGCTGCTGGCGCACGCCGAAATCCACGCCACGGTCGCCAGCGACGACATGCTCGATGAAGCAGCTGCCGCCTGGCTGACCGAGGCCGAACTGGAACGGGCACAATCCGCTTACGCACAAGCGGGGGGAAAGGGCCGCCTGGCCGACTACTTCACTATCCAGGGCGGGCACGCCGTGCTCGCGCCCTCGCTGCGCTGCCATATCACGTGGGCGCAATACAACCTGGTCACCGACGCTTCGTTCAATGAGTTCAACCTGATCGCCTGCCAGCGCGCCTTGCCCGACTTCGGCCCGCTGCTGCGCCAGCGCGTACTGCAGCTATTTCACGATAGCCTGGTGCCTTTCGGCACGCTGGGACTGGACCGCGAGCTCGATCCCGCCGATCCGTTCAGCGCAGGATACCTGGCCTTAAGCCCAGGACAGCCCTGGTACAAACGCGTTACCTGAAGCCTTCCGCTTCCAGTACAAATGCGGCGGCCTGGAAGTCGCCCTCCAGCGCCGCTTTCAGGCCGTTCCCCATCCAGTACGCGCCGCTGGCTTTGGAAGGCGTTCCCGCCGCTGCCGCGCCCGAGATCGCGCGCAAGGTATAGACGGCGTCCGGCAGCAGGCCGCGCAGCTGGATCATCGGCTGTGCGGAGCGCATCATGCTTGAGTGCAGGAAGGCGAACAACACGGCCTGCTTGCGGTCCTGCGACACGGACAGCGTGGCCGAACGCGGCGCGCCATTCCCCGGCGAGACCAGGCGGTACAGGTTCCCAAGCTGCACCGTCGACCGGATCCGTTTGTATTCCGCTACCAGGCGCTTGGCTTTGGCGAAATCGTCTTCGGTCCAGTGCTTCAAGTTGGCGCCGATGCCAAGCCCGCCCTGCATCGCCGAAAGGAAGCGGTAGTCGAGCGACGTCACGCGCCTGTTCACGAAATTCGGCGAATCGGTGACCCAGGCCATCATGATGGCAGGGCTGTAGGCGTGGCTGAATCCATCCTGGATGACCAGGCGGTCATATGGATCGGTGTTATCGGAAGTCCAGACCTGCTCGGTGAGTTTCATGATTCCCAGGTCCACCCGGCCGCCGCCGCTGGCGCAGGATTCGATCTCCAGGCGGGGGTGCCTGCGGCGCAGCTCCGCCAGCAGGCGATACAGGTTGTCCACGTAGGCGACATAAAGCCGCTGCTGTTCATCCGGCGCCACTTCCGGCCAGCCTGGCTCCGACCAGGTGCGGTTATGGTCCCACTTCAGGTATTCGATGTTATTGCTGGAGACCAGGTCATCCAGCACCTTCAGCAGATGCTCGCAGACGTCCTTGCGCGCGAGGTTGAGCACCAGCTGGTTGCGCGCCTCGGAGCGCTGCCGGCCCGGGAAGTTGATTACCCAGTCCGGGTGCGCGCGATAAAGATCGCTGTCGGGATTGACCATTTCCGGCTCGACCCACAGGCCAAACTGCATCCCAAGGCCGTTGACGTGCTTGATCAGGGGACCAAGTCCATTCGGGAACTTCTTGCGGTTGACGACCCAGTCGCCGAGGCCCGTCTTGTCATTATTGCGGGCGCCAAACCAGCCATCGTCAACTACAAAACGCTCAACACCGATACTGGCTGCCTTCTCCGCCAGCGCCATCTGGCCTGCCTCGTTCACGTCGAAGAAAGTCGCTTCCCACGAGTTGTAGAGGACGGGCCGCAAGCGCGGGACCGGAGCGTTCGGCAAGATCTTCTCGCGCTGGAAGCGGTGGAAGACGCGCGACGCACCGCCAAAGCCTTCGTTTGAAAAACCGGCATAAAACACCGGCGATGCCAAGCTCTCGCCGGGCTTGAGGCGGTAATTGAAGTCGAAAGGATTATAGCCGGCGGTAGCGTGCACCCCGCCCATCGCGTCCATCTCGACGTTGATGCGCCATGAACCGCTCCAGCCAAGCGCCCCGAACCAGACTGGCCCCGCCTCCTCGCCGGTCGTATTGCGGCTCAGCGCAATCCATGGATTGGACTGATGCGAAGTGACGCCCTTGCGGCTTTCCACGAAAAATGCGCCCGGCGTGACGGCCCGGGTCTGGAGCATGAACTCTCCCGCCCAACGGCCGGACAGGAACGACAACTGGTAATCATCGCTGTAAGGAAGGTTCACGCAAGCCGCCGCCATCTGATCCACCTGGATCCAGCTGCCGGTGCGGTTTTCAACAACGGCGGAACGCGCCAGGATGCCGGTCGCCTCGTCCATCGCATACGTCAATGAAACGTGGACCGCGCGCTTAACGTCCTTCAACTGCACTAGCAGCTGGTCGCCGCGGAATTGATGGCCGGTATACCGCAAGTCAAGATCCCGCACACCATCAGGGAAGCGCACTTTCAGCGCGGGTTCCGTGGTCAAGCCCCCGCCAAAACCGGCGAATTCGTAGGGCGTGACGGCAATCGGCACTTCGTTCGACGAATTCCCTTCAACAATGACGGCTGCCGGCAGTTTGTCACTGGCGTCCAGCGCAGGCCCCCAGTACAGGGACTGCAGCTGCCCCTCCGCATTGACGCCAAACGCGTAGCTGCTGCCGCCGCCATCGAACCGGAAAACCTTGCCGGCATCATCCACCAGTGCCCGCGCCCTCGCGCCGCCGGTAAAAGCCAGGCTGGCAGCAGAGCCCAGCAAGCCGAGAAAGACTTTGCGCCGCGTTTCGTTCGTCCCCGTCATCGATTCCTCTTCGAGATAGCGTCAGTACCCCGAGCTTATCAAACAAGCCAACCGCTATAACAAAGCTATATCAGCAAGGACTAGATCAAGGCGAAATCGAAATATCACTACTTTCGATCGTGTGCAAAATTGCACAACGTGAGTGCGGCACTGTCAGTTTCGCACAGTTGGCAAAACATGCACACTCCTCGCATAACAAAACCTGAGGAGACTTTGATGCGTGTGTCGAAAAACAATGTCATGCTGCGCCGCTCCGTGGCCGCGGTCATGATGACCCTTCCCGCCATGTACGCCCATCCAGTACTGGCGCAAACGGCCGACGGGGAGAAAGCTGAAGGCGCGATCGACCGTGTCATCGTCACTGCGCGCAAACGTGCGGAGCTGATCCAGGACGTGCCGGGCGCCGTCACCGCCCTTTCCGGCGCCCAGCTGGAAAAACAGGCGCTGCCCGACATCACCGCGCTGACCGACATCGTTCCGAACACCACGCTCAAGGCCTCGCGCGGCACCAACACCACCCTGACCGCCTTCATCCGCGGCATTGGCCAGCAAGACCCGGTGGCCGGCTTCGAACAAGGCGTCGGCATCTACCTGGACGATATCTACCTGGCGCGCCCGCAAGGCGCCCTGACCGACATCTACGACCTGGAGCGCATCGAAGTCCTGCGTGGTCCGCAGGGCACGCTGTACGGCCGCAACACCATCGGCGGCGCGGTAAAGTATGTGACGCGCAAGCTCTCGCCCAACCCGAGCTTTGAAATCAAGGGCGCGCTGGGCAACTACAAACAGCACGACCTGGTATTGAAAGGCAGCACACCGATCAACGACATGCTGCGCGTGGGCGCAACCATTGGCACCTTCAACCGCGACGGCTTCGGCAAGAACGTGGTCAATGGCCGCGAAAACTACAACAAGGACGTCAACGCGGCCCGCGTGAGCGCCGAACTGGTACCCAGCACCGACCTGTTCATCCGCCTGGCCGCCGACTACACCAAGGACGACTCCCAGCCCAAGCAAGGCTACCGCCTGCTGAACGCCCCGCCGCCAGGCAACGAGCCGCCGCTGGACGGCGCTTACGACACGCGCGCCAACCTGTACAAAGTGAATGGCCACGACCAGCAGGTGACCACCAAGGGCGCTTCGCTGACCATCGACTACAACATTACGCCGGATACGATGTTCAAGTCGGTGACGGCGCACCGCTCTTCGAAATCCTATGCACCGATCGACTTCGACTCGCTGAACGCCGCACTGTGGGAAGCCCCGGCCATTTACAGCGACAAGCAGGACAGCCAGGAATTCCAGCTCACCTACACCGGCTCCAAATGGCAAGGCGTGGCTGGTTTGTTCTACATGAAGACCAACGCCTTCAACGAATTCGACGTGCTGTATGGCGCCGGCGCCGGCTTCTCGCTGCTGACGCGCGACGATATCGACTCCAAGACCTGGGCGGTGTACGCCGACGCCAGCTACAACGTGACCGACGCCTTCAACGTGAGCGTAGGCGGCCGCTGGACCGACGACGAACGCGAAGCCGCCATCTACAAGCGCACCTATCTCGGCCTGGCCGGTTCGCCCAACCTCGGCAATCCAGCCGCAGTCGGCCTGGCGCCCAACACCGACCTTGGCAAGGACGACCTGCACCGCAAGGACAAGAAATTCACTCCGAAACTGGGCTTCGGCTGGAAGCTCTCGCCCGAGCATAACCTGTACGGCGGTTACCAGAGCGGCTTCAAAGGCGGCATGTTCGACCCGCGCATGGACCTGGCGGCGACGGGCGGCCCGAATACTCCCGCTTCGCTGGAAAAGCGCAAAGGCGTCAATCCCGAAGAAGTCGACTCGCTTGAACTGGGCCTGAAGTCCTCGCTGAACGGCGGCCGCCTGCAGACCAATGCAGCCGTGTTCTACACCGACTACAAGAATGTGCAGATCCCCGGCTCGATCCCCACCTTCAATGCCCAAGGCCAGGTGAACGGCTTCGCCGGCACGCTGACCAACGCCGGCAAGGCCAAGATCAAGGGCGTAGAACTGGAAGCGATTGCCCGCGTGACGGACCAACTGTCCCTGAACGGCATGGTCAGCTACATCGACGCCAAATACAAGGAATGGATGGTCGCCAGCGGCGCCAACCTGATCAACGTCGCCGGCAGCGCCGAATTCCAGAACACGCCGAAGAAATCGGCCAACCTGGGCGCGACTTACGAATGGCCGGTCAGCCTGTTCGGCCGCGGCGGCAGCATGAGCTTCAACCCCAGTCTGTCCTACAAGGACAAGGTCTACCAGGCCGAAATCGTACGCCTGACCGGCATTGCCTCGATGGACGCACTGGTGCCGCAAAACCAGATGCTGGCGCAAGGCGGCTTCACCTTGTGGGATGCCGGGCTGGTATGGACCAGTTCCGACCGCCGCCTGCAAATCGGCCTGCACGGCCGCAACCTGACGGACAAGCGCTACAAAGTAGCAGGCTACGCCTTCGGCGGCTTCTTCAGCACCGTCACCACCTACTACGGCGACCCGCGCACCTACAAGCTCACCGCCTCGTATAAGTTCTAAGAGAAAAGTCGGGGCAGCGGAAAAAAGGGGACGTACCCCTTTTTTCCGCTGCCCCGACTTTCATGCACGTTACGATTGGTGAGATTTCTTTCGCGCTGACAGGCTTATGATGGCGGTGAGGAGAGCCAGATGTTGCTCGAGCGCGAAAGGGAGTTGGAAACACTTCAGCGGCTAGCCAGTCGTGCCGACTCCGGCGTGGGCGGCATGGCTCTGGTGCTGGGTGAAGCCGGCATCGGCAAGTCGTCCTTGCTGCAGGCTTTTGCTGCGCCCTTGAGGGACCGCTTCCTGCTGCTGCAAGGCGCTTGCGAAGACTTGTCCACGCCCCGTGCGCTGGGGCCGCTGCGCGACTTCGCCTGCGAACTGGGTTCCGATGTCGTCTGCGCCATCGATAACGCGGCCAGTCCCGACCAGTTGATGCCTTTGCTGCTGGGCCGCCTGGCCGCGCAGCCGCGCCCCGTGCTGGTCCTGTGCGAAGACTTGCACTGGGCCGACCAGGCCACGCTGGATTTGCTCAAGTACCTGGCGCGCCGCATTGCCGGGCAGCGCATCGTGCTGCTGGCCAGCGTCCGCAACGATGAACTGCCTCCCGACCACGCTTTCTGGCGCTGGGCCGGCGACTTGCCTGCCGCAAGTACCCAGCGCATCGCGCTGTCGCCGCTGTCACCGCAAGCCGTGGCCACGCTGGCACGCGATGCACCTTGCGACCCGGCGGAACTGTACCGCGTCACCGGCGGCAATCCCTTCTTCCTGTCCGAATTGCTGACCGATTGCGACAGCACCCTGGGCCACTTGCCGGCTTCGGTGCGCGATGCGGTGTGGGCGCGCATGTCACGCCTGCCCGCGCAAGTGCGGACGGTGCTGGAACTGGTCAGCGTCAGTCCTGTCGCGCTGGAAGAGTGGCTGCTGGAAGCGGTTCTGGGCGACGATGGACATGAGGCCATCGATGGCAGCGTCGACAGCGGCCTGCTGCAGCGCGCCAGTCCCGGCCATCTGTCGTTCCGCCATGAACTGGCGCGGCAGGCAGTGCTGAGCGGCCTGCGGCCGGCAGCCTCGCGCGCCCTGCACAAGCGCCTGTGCAAGGTGCTGACCGAACAGGCTCCCAGCCACGCCCGGGTCGAGCTGGCAAGACTGGTGCACCATGCCACCGGCGCCCAGGACGCGCACATGGTGCTGCAATTGGCGCCGCGTGCAGCGCGCCAGGCGGCGCGGCTGGGGGCGCACCGGCAGGCGGCGGCCCACCTGGCCAGCGCCCTGCAGTTTGTCGACGCCGTCAGCTGGACCGGCGATGCCGCCCAGCTTTACGAGGACTGGGCATATGAGGCGGGCCTGCTGCGCATCGATGAGCGCTTGATCGAAGCCCGCAAGAAAGCCATCGAACTGTGGCAAAGCGTGGAGCGGCCCGACAAGGCGGGACTGAACCTGCGCTGGCTGGCGCGCACCTATTGGTATCGCGGCGAGTCGAAGGAGGCCGAGCGCTACGGCCTGGAAGCGATCCGCACGCTGGAGCAACTGCCGAACAGCAAAGAGCTGGCCATGGCCTACAGCATGCGTTCCCAGCACCAGCTGCTGCAAAACCATCCCGCTTCCGCCATCGAATGGGGCCGGCTCGCACTGGAACTGGCCACCACGCTGGACGACCACGATACGCGGGTGCACGCCCTGACCAATATCGGCAGCGCCAAGCTGTTCCTGGGCGACGGCGGCGGCCAGCAGGAACTGGCGGAAGGATTGCAGTGCGCGCTGGCTCAGCACCTGCACGAACACGCGGCGCGCATCTACAGCAACTGGATCGAGTACGCGGTGGTGTTCAAGCAATTCGCCCTGGCGGAACGCCTGCTGGCCGAGGGCCTGGCATATCACCGGGAACATGAACTGGACGCCTGGGTGCACTACCTGACCGGCTGGCAGGCGCAGCTCCACCTCGACAAGGGCGAATTCGCCGCCGCTGCCGCGCTGGCGCGGCAAGTCCTTGCCCTGCCTGACCTCAGCCTGGTGATGCGCCTGCCGGCATTGACGGTGCTGGGCCGCACCCTGTCGCGCCAGGGCGAGGCGGAAGCCGCGCGCTGCCTGCAGGAGGCCTTGCAATGGGCACGGGCCACGGGCGAATCGCAACGCCTGCTGCCCGTGCTGCTGGCCCTTGTGGAAGCTGCTTGGCAGGCGCAGGACATTGAAACTTGCCGCCGCTGGCTGGAAGAAGCGGCCCAATTCGACTTCTCCGGCGTGAATGCCTGGGACCTGGCCGAAGTCTGCACATGGCAGCGCCGCGCCGAGGCAGCGCCCCTGCCCGAGTGCGAACTGCCGCCGCCAGCACCGCGTGCAGCCGAACTGTCGGGCAATGGCCAGGCCGCCTGCGATACCTGGCTGGCGCTCGGGCTCCCTTACGAAGCTGCCCTGGCCCTGCTCGACATTCCAGGCGATGCGGCGGCGCAAGCCATGCCGAAGGCTGTCGCCCTGCTGGAGCAGATTGGCGCCGTCCCGGCAGCGGCCATGGCGCGCCAGCGCGCGCGCGCCTGCGGCGCTCAGGCCCAGTTGCCCAAATCGCGGCGCGGGCCTTACGCGGCAGCGCGCGAACACCCCAGCGGCCTGACACGCCGCGAAGCCCAGGTGCTGGAATTGCTGCTGGAAGGACTGAGCAACCTGGAAATCGCCCAGCGCCTGTGCCGCTCCGAACGCACCGTTGAACACCACGTTTCCACACTCCTCGGCAAGATGGGCGCCAGCACCCGCCTCGACCTGCTGCGCCGTCCGCCCTCCTCCCTGCACAAAAACTAGGTGCTGGCCTGCCCGGAAAATGGGTGCCAGTACCAATTCGCGGCGCCCGCCCGCAGCCTAAAGTGACAGCCATGGAAAACCCGGGGCGCGGTTCACCGCCTGGTCCAGCCCACCCGCCCCGGTTCACTAACGGACCGCCTGGAGAACGTCATGGAAGAGCTGAGCATGCGCAATACCCAAAGCAAGAACAATCACGTCAAGATTGTCGTCAGCGAAGGCAAGGTCACGCTGGAAGAACTGCACCGTGCACTCGACATCGCAGTGGCCCAGATGGTGCCCAAGGGCGGGTGCAATTGCGGCCTGACGGGATTCGACCTGACTTTCCTGCGCGGCGACCCGGCCATCGGGCGCGTGCTGCGCGAAGTGCCGCATATTGAAGGCGCGGTGATCCAGCATGTATCCGTCTTCGGCTGAATTGTTGTCTGCCGACCCACGTCCGCCACTGGGCGTGGGCGTCAGCTACGAAGGACGCGATCCGGCCTTGCTGGAAATGATGCTGCCATATGCGGACATCATCGAGGTGACGCCGGAAACCATGTCGGTGGCCGATGGCGACCGCATTGCGCTGGACCCGGCAATCCTGGCCGAACTGAAAAATATCGACCGCGAAAAGACGATCGTGGTGCATGGCGTCAGCCTGTCCATCGGTTCGCACGACGGCTGGTCGCCCACCTACCTGCACTTGCTGGACGAATTGATGGACCAGGTGCGGGTGCGCTGGCACAGCGAGCACCTGGGCTACACCCGGGTCGACGGCGAGCATCTGGGCATCATGCTGGCCCTGCCCCGCACCGAGCAAGCCGCCGAGCTGGTGGCACAGCGCGCCTGGTGCCTGCAGCAGCGCTACGGCCTGCCTTTCCTGCTGGAGAATATCGTGCACGTGGTGCCGGACTGCCCGGCCCACTACAGCGACGCCGGTTTCCTCAACGCCATCGCGGCGCACAGCGGCTGCGGCTTGATCCTGGACGTCTACAACCTTGAGTGCGATGAGCACAACCATGCGCTCGACATCCAGGCCTTCCTGGCGGAGCTGGACGGCAGCCGCGTACGCGAACTGCACGTCGCCTGCGGCGTGCAGCACAATGGCTTGATGCTGGACGTGCATTCGCGCCTGCCGCGGCCGTGCACCATGGACCTGGCGCAGCAAGTGCTGCGGGACGTGGCCACCGAAGCGCAAGTGATCGTGTATGAATTCATGCCCGAGGCAGTGCCCGGCCTGGGCCATGCAGCCATTGCCGACACCTTGCGGCAAATGCGCCAACGCGAATGGAGGTAGCGATGGATCTGGCCAGCCACCAGCGCATCCTGCTTGGCCTGATGCGCGCCAATTACCAGCCCGGCGCCGGCGACGCGCCGTATTACCATCATGTCGCCGCCTCGCCCGATTTGCAGGAAGCGCGTGGGAATGTCCACTTGTGGCGGATCTACGTGCTGGAACGCACTTGCGTGCTGACGGTTGAATTGCTGCGCCAGGCCTGCCTGCTCGACGAGGCTCTGGAAGCATTCATCCGGGAGCAGAATATTCCGCCTTTCCGCGAATACCAGCCGCTGGCCTTCCTGGATTTCCTGGCCGGGCATGATGACCCGCTGGTCGTTTCAGTCTCGCAGTTCGAACTGGCCCTGATGAAAGTGCGCGAGGGCGACCCGTGCCACTACTTTGTGGACTGGAGCTACGCCCCGGCGCCCATCCTGAACGCGCTGGCGCAAGGCGCCGCTTTGCCCGACACCGCGCCGCCCGACCTGCACCGCATCGAGATCGGCATCGACTTGCCTCACTTATTCGAAATAAACAGGCTGGCGCGCGATTCCGCAAACTGGCGCAGCAGGTTCCACACGGCGCGCACGCGCGGCAGCCGGTACAAGTCGACCGGCGCCACCAGCCAATAGGCACGCTCGACGAAGACTTCGTCCTGCAGCACCGGCACCAGGCGGCCATCGGTCGCCATATACGGCGGCGCCATCATCAGGCCCAGGCCCGCCGCCGCCGCCTCAGCCTGCGCCAGCATGCCGGTGCAGCACAGGCGGCGGCGCGGATTGACGCCCAGTTCATCGAGGAAGTTCAGCTCATTGCTGGCGAGGCGATCCTGCACGTAATCGACAAAGTCGTGGCCGGCCAGATCGCTGCGCTTCTGGATCGGCGCATGGCGCGCCAGGTATTCCGGCGAACCGTAGACGTAAAGGCGGAAGGACGCCAGGCGCGTCACCATGTAGCGGCCCGTGTTGGGCGCATCCAGCGTCACGCCCAGGTCGGCCTCGCGGCTGGCCAGGTTGGCGAAACGGGGCTGCACCAGCAGGTCCACCGACAGCTCGGGATAATCCTGCAGGAACTGCGCCAAAAGCGGCGTGATGAAACGCACGCCCAGCGCCTCCGGCACGCCCAGCCGCACCACGCCGCGGATCGCGACCTCGGTACCGGACAACTGGCCCTGCGCCGCCAGTACCGCGCTTTCCATGGCCTCCGCATGCGGCAGCACGGCGTGCCCCATCTCGGTCAGCTCATACCCTTCACGCGAGCGGTCGAACAAGGTGGCCCCCAATTGCTGCTCGAGGCGGTCGATGCGGCGCGAAACGGTGGTGTGCTCCACTTCCAGCCGGCGCGAGGCGCCGGACAGGGTGCCGGAGCGCGCCAGCTCCAGGAAGAAGCGCAAGTCGGTCCATTCGGGCAGTGTTTTCATGCGCCTTATTGTGCATCATTTTCGGTCCGCATTGCGCCAATGTGCAAAATTGCACACACAGTGGGCGCAGCCTCCGGTTCCGTGATCGATGCATTTCTTGCACACTGCACGCTCCTGCAACGCTGCCCACGAGGACCATGTATTCCGAGATCAGCTACACCAGCGACGATGGCCTGCGCCTCTATGCGCGCGACTACCCTGCCGCCAGCGGTCCGGCGCGCCTGCCCGTGATCTGCATCCACGGCCTGACGCGCAATTCGGCCGACTTCGAGGACGTCGCGCCCTGGCTTGCCGCCCAGGGCCGGCGCGTGATCGCCGTCGACGTGCGGGGCCGCGGCAATTCCGAATACGACCCGAACCCGGACCGCTACACCACCATGGTCTACGCCAACGACGTGGTCAAGATGGCGAACGACCTGGGCATCGAGCGTGCGGTCTTCATCGGCACCTCGATGGGCGGCCTGATCACCATGACGCTGGCCCTGCGCAAATCGAGCCTGGTCGCCGCCGCTGTCCTGAACGACGTCGGGCCGACCTTGTCCGAGCGCGGGCTGGCGCGCATCCGCAGCTATACCGGCAAAGGCGAACAGTTCACCAGCTGGCAGCAGGCAGCGGACTACATCAGCAGCATCAATGGCGTCGCCTTCCCCGCCAACACCGCGCAGGAATGGGAACGCTGGGCGCACCGCGCCTTCCGTGAACAGGGCGACGGCACCCTGGCCATGCGCTACGACCCGAACATCGCCGTTCCGATCCGCGCCAACAAGCTGCGCTCGACGTCGATGGCAGCGCACTTCGCCTTCCGCCGCCTGGCCCGGCGCCGCCCGACCCTGCTGATACGCGGCGGCCTGTCGGACCTGATCGAGCTGGCGCAAGCCAGCGGCATGCGCGCAGCCGCACCGCGCATGCTGTATGCTGAGGTGCCCGATGTCGGCCATGCGCCGATGCTGTCCGAACCCGCCGCGCAGGAAGCGCTGCGCAGCTTCCTCGCCACCGTCGATTGATATGAGAAAACTGATCCCCCTGGTGTTTGCGCTGGCGCCCATGCTGGCTGCGGCCCAGGACCTGAAGGTCGCGCTCATCGCCGGCAAGACCGGCATCCTCGAGCCCTATGCCAGGGAGACCGAGACCGGCTTCATGATGGGCCTTGAATACCTCACCAGCGGCAAGATGGACATCAACGGCCGCAAGCTGAAGGTCATCGTCAAGGACGACCAGAGCAAACCTGACCAGGGCCGCACGCTGCTGGCCGAAGCCTACGACGACGACAAGGTCGATATCGCCGTCGGCACCAGCTCTTCCGGTTCCGCCATCGCCATGCTGCCCATCGCGGCCGAGTACAAGAAGATCCTGGTCGTCGAACCGGCCGTGGCCGACGCGATCACCGGCGCGAAGTGGAACAAGTACATCTTCCGCACCGCCCGCAATTCCATGCAGGACGGCCTGGCAGCCGCATCCACCTTCAAGCAAGGCAGCGTGGCTTTCCTGGCGCAGGATTACGCCTTCGGCAAGGACGCCGTCGCCGCTGCACGCGAAGCACTCAGGCTGACGGGATCCAGAGCTAATGTCGTCCACGAGGAATATGCGCCACAGAACGCGACCGACTTTACCGCCTCGGCGCAGCGCCTGTTCGACAAGCTGAAAGACGCGCCCCAGCCGCGCGTGCTGCAGATCATCTGGGCTGGTCCCAACCCGATGAACAAGATCGCCGACATGAAACCGGAGCGCTACGGCATTACCCTTGCGCCGGGCGGCAATATCCTGCCCGTGCTGAAGACCTGGAAGTCGTTCGCCGGCACCGAGGGCACGATCTATTACTACTACGGTTTCCCGAAGAACAAGATGAACGACTGGTTCGTGGCCGAACACATGAAGCGTTATAAAAAGCCGCCGGACATGTTCACCGCCGGTGGCTTCACGGCCGCCAGCGCGGTCTACACCGCCCTCGCCAAGACTGGCGGAGGGAATACACAGAACATGATCGCCGCCATGGAAGGCATGGAATTCGATACGCCGAAAGGCAAAATGCACTTCCGCAAGGAAGACCACCAGGCCATGCAGCCGATGTACCACTTCCGCATCAAGAAGGACCAGAAGGACGAGTGGGACCTGCTGGAACTGGTGCGCGAGATTCCGGCCTCCGAACTGCCGGTACCGATCAGGAACAAGCGCTGAAACATGACTGCTTTGCTTTCCACACGCGGGCTGACCATACGCTTTGGCGGCCACACGGCCGTCGACAACGTCAGCGCCGATTTCCATGCCGGCCAGTTGACCGTCATCGTCGGTCCCAACGGCGCCGGCAAGACCACTTACTTCAACCTGATGTCCGGCCAGTTGCCGGCCACCAGCGGCACGGTTCTGCTGCGCGGCGAGGACATTACCCGGCGCGGCCCGGCGGCACGTACCCGCAAAGGGATTGGCCGCGCCTTCCAGCTGACCAACCTGTTCCCTCACCTCACCGTGCACGAGAACGTGCGCCTGGCCGTCCAGGCGCGCGCCAATGCGGGCATGAAGCTGTGGTCCATCTGGTCCAGCCACAGGGACTTGATCGAACGCGCCGACCATTACCTGCAGCGCGTGGCGCTGGCCGGGCGGCGCGGCACGCTGGTAGCCGCCCTGTCGCACGGCGACAAACGCAAACTGGAAGTCGCGATCATGCTGGCCCTGGAGCCGGAAGTGATGATGTTCGACGAGCCGACCGCCGGCATGAGCGTGGACGAAGTACCGGTGGTGCTGGACTTGATCCAGCAGGTCAAGGCCGAGCGCACCAAGGCCATCCTCCTGGTCGAACACAAAATGGACGTGGTGCGCGCGCTGGCCGACCGCATCATCGTGCTGCACAACGGCGCCCTGGTGGCCGATGGCGAGCCTGCCGCGGTCATGTCCTCCGCCATCGTGCAGGAAGCCTACCTGGGAAGCGCAAGCCATGACTGACGCCCTGCTCAAGCTCTCCGGCGTGCATACGCACATCGGCGAATACCACATCCTGCAAGGGGTCGACCTGCATGTGCCGCGCGGCGGCCTCACAGTGCTGCTGGGCCGCAACGGCGCCGGCAAGACCACCACCCTGCGCACCGTCATGGGCCTGTGGCAGGCCAGCGCAGGCAAAGTCGAATTCGGCGGCCGTGACATCAGCAGGCTGCGCACGCCGGAGATCGCCCAGGCCGGCATCGCCTACGTTCCGGAATCCATGGCCGTGTTCAGCGACCTGACCGTGCGCGAGAACCTCTATCTCGCGGCCCGCAGCGGGCCGATGGATACCACGCGGCTGGAATGGATCTTCTCCTTCTTTCCCGCCCTGAAGAAGTTCTGGAACTACCCGGCAGGCAAGCTCTCCGGAGGCCAGAAGCAGATGGTCGCCATCGCACGCGCCATCATCGAGCCGCGCCAGCTGCTGCTGATCGACGAACCGACCAAGGGGCTGGCGCCGGCCATCATCCAGAACCTGGCCGACGCCATCCGCCAGCTGAAAGGCCAGACCACGGTGCTGCTGGTGGAGCAGAACTTCCACTTCGTGCGCCAGCTCGGCGACACCGTGGCGGTGATGGACGATGGCCGCATCGTCCACAGCGGCCCCATGGCCGAACTGGCTGCCGACCGCGCCCTGCAGCAACGCCTGCTCGGCCTGGCCCTCGACTCACACCAATAGGAGTGACAGTGAGCGCTACGACACTGCCCACGAAGTTGCCCGCGATTCCCCGCGACTACCTGGCGCCGCTGCTGGTGCCTGCCCTGATGCTGGCGATGCTGCCGCTGGTCGGCAGCTTGCCAACCTGGATTACCCTGACCGTGGCGGGGCTGGCGATGGGGATGATGATCTTCATCATGTCCAGCGGCCTGACCCTGGTCTTCGGCTTGATGGACGTGCTGAACTTCGGCCACGGCGCCTTCGTTTCCGTGGGCGCCTTCGCCGCCACGCTGGTCCTGGTGCCGATGCACGGCTGGCTGGAAGCCGACTCGCTTGCCATGAACCTGGCCGCGCTCGCCCTGGCAATCGGGCTCGCCATGACCGTCACCGCGCTGCTCGGCTGGGCTTTCGAACGCCTCATCATCATGCCGGTCTACGGCCAGCACCTGAAGCAAATCCTGATCACGATGGGCGGCATGATCGTGGTCGAACAATTGATCCAGGTGATCTGGGGCGCCGAGCAGCAACCGATGCCGCTGCCAGCCGCCTTGCGCGGAGCCATCGTGCTGGGCGACAGCGCCATCGAAAAATACCGCCTGCTGGCGGTGGCGGTCGGCCTGCTGGTCTTCGTCACGCTCACGCTGGTGCTGAACCGCACCAAGCTTGGCCTGCTGATACGCGCCGGCGTCGAGAACGGTGAAATGGTCGAAGCGCTGGGCTACCGCATCCGGCGCCTGTTCGTCGCGGTATTCGCCGCGGGGTCGGCGCTGGCGGGCTTGGGCGGCGTCATGTGGGGACTGTACAAGGAAACCCTGACCGCCTCCATGGGCAGCGAAGTGATGGTCATGGTTTTCATCACCATCATCATCGGCGGGCTCGGATCGGTGGGCGGCTGCTTCATCGGCGCCCTGCTGATGGCGCTGAGCGCCAACTACGCCGGCTTCCTTGCCCCGAAATTCGCTCTGGTCTCCCATATCGTTCTGATGATCGCCATCCTGCTGTGGCGTCCAGCCGGCCTGTCGAGGAAATGAAATGCTGAATACCTTGTTTTCCGGCGACCTGCCGCGCAGCCGCGCCATGTCTGTCCTGCTCCTGCTGGTCGTACTGGGCCTCGCACTGGCGCCATTTGTCACCAAAGGCGTCCGTCCGCTGAATACGGCCGCCACCATCTGCATCTATATCGTCCTGGTGGCCTCGTACGACCTGCTGCTTGGCTATACCGGCATCGTGTCGTTTGCCCACACCATGTTCTTCGGCATTGGCGCCTATGGGGTCGGCCTGGGCTTCGACAAGCCGGTGCCTGCGTGGAGCGGCATGGCGCTGGGCCTGGCCGCAGCGATCGTATTGACGCTTGCGCTGGCGTTCATCATCGGCCTGTTTGCACTGCGCGTGCGCGCCATCTTCTACGCCATGATCACACTGGCGGTGGCATCCTCTTTCGCCGTGCTGGCATCGCAGATGTCGGCGCGGACCGGCGGCGAGGACGGCAAGACCTTCGACGTGCCTGAACTGCTGTCGCCCGCCAACGAATTCGGCGAATTCATGGGCCGCATCGTGGACGGCAAAGTGCTTACCTACTACATCGTATTCTTCTGCGCGGCCCTGATCTTCCTGGCCCTGCTGCGCGTGGTGAATTCCCCGTTCGGCCGCGTGCTGCAAGCGATCCGCGAAAACGAATTCCGCGCCGAGGCGCTGGGCTACCGCACCGTTGTCTACCGCATTGCCGCCAACTGCATCGGCGCCGTCGCCGCCACCCTGGCCGGCGCGCTGATGGCGCTGTGGCTGCGTTATGTCGGCCCCAAGACCACGCTGGGCTTCGAAGTCATGACCGACATCCTGCTGATCGTCGTCATCGGCGGCATGGGCACCATGTACGGCTCCGTGATCGGCGCCGCGCTCTTTATCCTGGCGAACAACTACCTGAAATCGCTGATGGCGCATGCAGCAGGCGCTCTAGCCGGTGTGCCGGTGCTGGAAGCGGCCCTGCATCCGGACCGCTGGCTGCTATGGCTCGGCATCCTGTTCATCCTTGCCATCTATTTCTTCCCGAGCGGGATTGCTGGAAGGCTTAGCGGGAAGGCAGTCCGGCCAGGTACCTAGCCTGCAGCCGATCGGCTTTGCCGCTACTGCGCAACTCCTGCACGGCATGGCGCAATTCCGTCTCCAGCGCGTCATCGGCGCTGCGGCGGCCCAGGTGCAAGTGGATTTCGCGCGACTGGACCACAATCGACGGGCCAAGCCGCGCACGCTGCACACCGAGCAAACGCATGGCGTAGAACACTGCGAGCCTTGTGCCGAGTGTTGCATCGAGCCGCCCTTCCTGCAGCATGCGCACAGCCTGCAACTGGTCGGTGATTTCATGGCGACGGTACTCGCTATCGTCGAGGAAAGCAGCGCCGTAATCGGAGCCTCGCAAAACGCCAACCGTGCGGCCTCTCAAATCCTCCTGGCCTTCCAGCACAAGCCCTGCGCGGCCGATGGCAATCACATCGGCCGTCCATAGCATCCCCATCGGCTCGGCCGCTTCTGCAATGACTGAATTGGACGTGGCGATCATCAGGTCTGCCTCGCCGGAACGCAGCATCGCGATGGCGCGGGCATAAGGGGCGACGGTGACGTCGATATGACGGCCCGATACGCGCTCAATCAGTTCAAACGCATCGACAAACATGCCGTTCTTGCGGCCATTCGCATCCACCATTGCATAAGGAGCGATGGCCAGGGCAACCGCACGCAATGGCCGCTGCCGGCTGGCGCGCAGCGGCAACGCGGCCAGGGCCAGCGCACCAGCTAATCCTGCGACCAGGCGGCGGCGCAGCCCCGTCATGCTTCAAGTCCCTGCGCTGGCGCTTGGGCGCTCGAGCATCCGGTCGCGCCAGGCCTGGAGATGGGACAGCCCTGCATCGGATGGACGGAACTTCATCAGGCCGCGCGCAAATTCCATCGCGCAGAAAGCAGTAATGTCGGCGATGGTGAACCGCTGCCCCGCCACGAATGGCTGCGCGGCCAGCACGCCATCGAGCCAGCGCGCGTTCTCGCGGAATTTGTCGCCCTGCGAGGCGCCGAATTCGGGAAACTGCGGGTTCTCGAGCGAAGCAAAGCCGGGATGTCCATGGCGGATGCTATTGGCCGCGATAGCGAACAGGTGCAGCTCCATGCGGCGGTCCGCCATTTCGATGAAGGCACGCTCTTCGGCGCCTTCGCCCATCAGGTTCGGCGCCGGATACAGTCCCTCCAGGTAGCTGCAGATGGCACGCGTTTCGCACAGGATGCGGCCATCATCGAGTTCCAGCGCCGGCACGCGGCCAAAAGGATTCAGAGCCAGGTAGCTCTCGCTGCGATGCTCGCCTTTGCCCAGGTCAACCGCCTGCAGTTCGATCTCGATGCCCTTCTCCGCCATGAACATCGCCACGCGGCGCGGGTTGGGGGCACGGGGGGCGGTGTACAGCTTCATTCAATCTCCTTATAAATACTCAGCGCGACTGGCCGGTTTCCAGCATTTTGCGCGCTTCGGCAGCAAATTGGTCCACTTTCTCCTGGCTGTCAGCACGATCCAACACATTGCTGGGCGGCCGTTCGATCCCGCGCTGCACGGCCGGACGCGAACGGATCTGGCGAATCCAGCGCTGCAGGTGCGGCAAGCCTTCGGTCTCCACGCCGGACCAGCGATGGGTGCGCACCCAGGCCCAGTTGGCGATATCGGCGATCGAAAAGTCGCCGGCCAGGAACTCGTGCTGCTCGAGGCGCTGATCCAGCACGCGGAACAGGCGCCGGCACTCGCCCTGGTAGCGGTCAATCGCCGGCTGGATCTTTTCCGGGAAATAGCGGTAAAACACATTGGCCTGCCCCATCATCGGGCCGATGCCGCCCATCTGGAACATCAGCCATTGCATCACCAGCGAGCGGCCCTTGGCGTCTTGCGGCATCAACTGGCCGGTCTTTTCCGCCAGGTAGACCAGGATCGCCCCCGATTCGAATACCGCGAAGTTGTCGCTGGCGCGGTCGATAATGGCCGGAATCCGCCCGTTCGGGTTGATGGCGGTGAACCAGGGCTCCTTTTGCTCGTTGTCGCCCAGTTTGAGCACATGCAGTTCGTAAGGCAGCGCCAGCTCTTCCAGCGCAATGGAAATCTTATGGCCGTTCGGCGTCGCGGCGGTGTACAAGTCGATCATCGGCTACTCCCAGTTTTTCGGGCACAGGATAACCCGGCAGGCAAAAAAAAACCGGCCGATTGGGGGGGCCGGTGAAAAACGCTTTTTAGGGCGCGGGGATTGAAGAAACCGTGCCGGATTGAGGAATCCGGCAACCCGGCGCACAGGAATGCTGTACGCTATGGAGGTACTTTGCCAGCTTTTCTGGCGCCGAGGCTTAGGAGTTCATTAAGGTAGTTAAATATTCAAGCAAAAAAAACCCGCGTCTATGCGCGGGTGAAGGGATTCAAATCGGGAGAGATTTGAAAGTGCAAGGTGGATAATCACATGCGAATATGACGCGATGATTACCGCAAAACTAAAAACGTCACGACTTCGTATAAGATAGTACAATTTTTATAATAGAAACTCTCCAATAGTCACAATGCAGGAAAAAATTTGCAAATGGCCCTTTAATACCGCCTTATTTGCGGTGGTAATGGCCATTTCCGCCTGCACTACCCCGCCTTCACCGCCAGCGGCCCAGCCTGAACCGGCGCTGCAGGCGAATCTGGCAGCCCATCGAATCATTGCCGGCGAATCGCTGGTGACGATTACTGTTCGCCGCAGCGGCCCGCTGGCGCGCATGGGCCACGACCATGTCGTCGCCACGCGCCAGGTCGAAGGTTTCGTCGACCTGGCCCAAGGGCGTACCGAACTGCGTTTCCGCCTCGACCAGTTGACGGTCGACGAAGCGGCGCTGCGCAAGGATGCCGGCCTGGAAACCCAGCCCTCCGCCGACGCGATCGAAGGCACCCGCCACAATATGTTTATCAAAGTGCTGCAGGCGGAAGCCTATCCTTGGCTCGTGGTGCGCGCAGTTCTCGAGCCAGGCGCGCGCGACCTGCTGCGCGCGCAGGTCACCCTGCACGGCGTGACGCATGAATACCAGGTGCCGCTGCAGTTGAAGGAGGACGGCGCCAAAGTCCTGGCAACAGGCGCTTTCACTGCCAAACAAAGCGATTTCGGCATCAAGCCGTTTGCCGTGTTTGGCGGCGCCCTGTCGGTGAAAGACGAATTGGAATTGAAGTTCGCGATCAGCGCGCGACGATAAGGCGCAAACCCAGGCCAACGAAGATGGCGCCGGCGCCGCGGTCCAGCCACAGCCCGGCGCGCGGATTGCGGTTGATCCAGCGGCCCACCGCCCCGGAGAAATAGCCCAGCGCGCCAAACAGCAGGCAAGCCTGCATGGTAAAGATCAGGCCGAGCTGGGCAGTCTGCCAGCTCGCCTCGCCGCGCCCTGCCACCACGAATTGCGGCAGGAAGGACAGGAAGAACAGCACCACCTTGGGATTGATGGCGTTTGCGAACAATCCCTTGGCAAACAGCTTGCACAGCGATTCCTCCGGCAGCGCCGCTTTGCCCACCTGCGCGCCCCCCTTGCTGCGCAGTGCGCCAATCCCCATCCAGATCAGGTAGAGTCCTCCCGCGACTTTCAACGCGGTAAATGCCGTCGGCGAAGCCGCGATCAGGGCGCCCACGCCAAGGGCAGCGAGCAGCGTGTGGCTGAGGCAGCCTAGCGCGCAGCCCAGGCCAAAGACAACTCCCTGCTTGCGTCCGCGCGACATGCCCATACTTAATACCATCAGGTTATCGGGACCCGGTGAAACGGTAATCAGCATGGCGGCGGCCAGGAAAGCCAGCCCTTGTTCAGGTGAAATTAGCATAGACAAGATCATACACGAGGGCACCTGGGCATAACAATTCGTTATCATCGAAAATCGATTTGTCCATTACAATAATTGCTATTGAGGAGATAATTTAGTTTGCCTTCTTCGTTTGCATCGCTTATTCAAACTGCAGCACCCCTGTTAATAATCCTGGGGTTGGCGGCGTTTATCCTTTTGATAATGGAGAACCGCCGCCTAAAGAAGCAGCTGGCGGCTCGGGAAGCCGCGCTTAAGCAAACGCAAATCCAGAATGAAAAGCTGGGCCGCCATCGCATCGACTTTCTGGCGGCCATGAGCCACGACATCCGCACTCCGCTGGCGGGCGTGATCGGCATGCTCAAATTCGCCCTGCGCGACCGTACCATTGCCGACCGCACCGTGGAATACCTGCGCATCGGCCTGAAGAACAGCGAAGCCCTGCTCGCCATCCTCAACGACCTGCTCGATTTTTCCCGCATCGACGCCGGCCGCCTCTCGATCAATACCCAGGACCTGGACCTGATCGACATCATCGACGAAGCGATCACCATCCTGCGCCCGCAAGCCGACGCCAAAGCCCTGCTGCTGCGCTGCGAGCTGGCGCCAGGGTTGCCGCGCCACGTGCAGGGCGACCCCAACCGCATCCGCCAGATTCTGCTGAATCTTCTGGGTAACGCTATCAAATTCACCGAGCGCGGCGAAGTGCGCCTGCGCGCTTCCGGCGAAACAACGGACGGGCTGGCGCGCGTGAGCTTCAGCATTACCGATACCGGCCCCGGCATTCCCCTGGAAATGCTGCCGCGCCTGTTCCGCAAGTTCGAGCCGGCCGACCTGTCATCGACCCGCCGCGCCGACGGCCCCGGCCTTGGCCTGGCCATCTGCAAGGAACTGGTCGACCTGATGGGCGGCCAGATCGAAGCCGACACCCGGCTTGGCAAAGGCTCGACCCTCCGCTTCTCGCTGCCGCTGGCCCTGGGTGGCCCGCCGGAGCAGGATCCGCTCAACGTGCCGGCCCACCTGCGCCATGCCTACCGCCTGCGCGTGCTGTGCGCCGAGGACGTGCGCACCAACCAGATTATCATCGGCACCCTGCTGGAAGGCATGGGCCACGAAGTAGTCGTCGTGGAAAACGGCATGGAAGCATTGCGCGCCCTGCACGACCAGGACTTCGACCTGGTGCTGATGGATGGCCGCATGCCGCAGATGGATGGCGAACAGGCTGCACGCCTGATCCGCCGCGGCGGCAGCCTGGACCTGCCAGTGCGCGATGCGCTGGTGCCGATCATCGCCCTGACCGCTAACGCCAGCGACCTTGACCGCGCCCACTACCTGTCGGCCGGCATGGACGGTTTCCTCAGCAAGCCGGTCGACGAACGCCTGCTGTACGACCAGCTGGAAAAGACCATCGCACAGCTACTCAATCGCGGCCGGCAGCTGCAGCGCACCGCTCCCTCACATGCCGAACTGGACGATATGTTCGGCGTCGAGCCCGCCAGCCCGGCCATCCACATCGTGCCTCTCAGCGGCATGACGGCGCGCCACCAGCAGCGCATCGCGCAAGCCTTCCTGGACGAAGCGCCGCGCCGCCTCGACGAAGGCCGCCTGGCGCTGCAAAACGGCGATGGCGAAGGCGCCACCAGCGCTTTCCACGCGCTGAAGGGCAGCTGCGGCTACCTCAGTACGCCGGAATTGCACACCCTGTGCCACCAGATGGAAAAAGCCAGCGCAGCCGGCGAACTGCAAACCGCCTCCGCTTTGTTGCCAGAACTCGAGACACTCATCCTGCAAGCTTGCGCCGACCTGCGGCGCGACGATACGATAGCAGCATGACGACACAACGCGCCTGGGTGCGCATGCCATCCGGCCGCCGGCTGGATCTGCTGGACCCCACGCCCTTCGATTGGGACGATGCCGACCTGGCGCTGGGCCTGGCCCGCACCTATCGCTGGGGCGGCCATTCCGCCTGGCCGCTGCCCCTCTCCGTGGCGCAGCATTCGATCACGGTGCTGCAACTGCGGCGCATGTGGTCGCCTGAACCGCTCGACCCGCTGCGTTCCCTGCGCGAACTCCTGCATGATGCCGAAGAAGGCTTGCTCGGCTTTGACTGCATCTCGGTGCTGAAGCCCTTCCTCGGCGACAGCTTCCGCGAATTGAGCCAGCGGCTGGAGCAAGCCGTGTTCCTGCGCTATGGCTTGCCGGCGTGGACGCCGAAGGAATACCAGGTCCACAAGCGCGCCGACCGCCTGGCGGCCGCCAGCGAGGCGGTGCACGTGGTGGGCTGGAGCAGCTCAGAAGTCAAACGCACATTGAAGATCAGCGCAGTGCCGCTGACTGAAGATCCGCTGCAGGCTTTATATGGCGAAGCAGCGTGGGAACCCTGGCCGCCGGGACTGGCTTGCGAACGCTTCCTCGCTGAATTGAATCGTCTCAAGGCGGCGGCTTGATAGTCCGGATGATAAAATTGCCGTAATGCGAAGTTTTTAAAGACGATTTTTTAGTTATCCACTTCTACTGTGGATAAACGTGTGGAAAAGCGGGCCTCGACAGCCCGTTTCGCCTTTAACGGCGCGGCTTTCAATAAAATGCCCATTTCTTTGGCAAGCATTTAGTCCGAATAAAATCAATGACTTAGCAAGCCGGCGTGTATGCCTTTTTGCAACTCACTGAGCGTCTGGAAAATATTTTGACAAAAGGTCTGCCGCAGAATAGTGTGTCCACAACCGATAAAGGAAAATGCATGGACGTGAAAGTTCCTGACGACGACGCTAGCGAAGGATGGATGATCGACGACGAGGCGCAAGCCAGCTCCGCCGAGCAGGCCCCCGGCGCCACTCCCGCCCCGTGGCGGGTGCTGATCGTCGACGACGACGTTGATGTCCACGTAGTCACCAAATTCTCTCTCAGCAATGCCGTCTTCATGGGACGCCGGCTCAGTTTCCTGCACGCCTATTCCGGCGAAGAAGCGCTGACCACCTTGCGCAATAATCCAGACGTGGCCCTGGTGCTGCTGGACGTGATCATGGAAACCAGCGATGCCGGCCTGCGCGTGGCCAGCCAGATCCGCTCCGAACTGAAGAATGAACTGGTGCGCATTGTGCTGCGCACCGGCCAGCCGGGCCAGGCGCTTGAGCACAGCATCATCCTCGATTACGACATCAACGATTTCTGGTGCAAGACCGACCTCACCACGCGCAAGCTGTTCACGACGGTGATCTCTTCCCTGCGCAACTACTCCGATTTGCAGATCCTGCAGACCCAGCTGGCCCAGTACAACGCCCACCGCGAACAGTTTGCCGCGATCCTGCAAGGCTTGCAGAAGGGAGAAGCCTGGTCGGGCAAGCTGGTCATCGGCCAGCCGGCCTCAACTGTGGATATCCAGGTCCAGCCAGGTGCGGAACCGGGCAGTTTCAAGGCCACCGGACACATCCTCAAGTAAGCACTGTATGCACGTACAGTTCTTATTTCACGGCTAACTGAGCGTCAAATCCGCTCAAAACAGCGTAAGTGGCGGATTGAAAAGGGCTTTTCCGATTATCCACATTGTTTGTGGATATCTTTGTTGATAAAGGGGTCTTGACAAGGCAAACAGCCCTCAACGACGCCATTTCCAACAAACTGCCTGTTCAATGTGCAGAAAAAAGCACCTTACAAATCAAAGACTTAGAATCTCACAAATTCTCACATGCGATCTTTAACTAATTAAAGTCGCGCGTTACTTCCCGTTAATTCTTGTGCATAACCTGAGCAGCAGAGCGCCTTCGCTCGGGCTGCAGCAGGACGCGCTGGATGATGTGGGAAGCGATGTTGTGGGATTTCAGATATTCCACCGCGCACAAAGTGTTCAAGCTGGCTTGCACTTCGATACCGCGGTCGACGATTTCGCTTCGCGCCGAATCAACGCGGGGCAGGAATTGCAGCAGATCCATAAAAGCACCTTCAGGCGGGGGGGCGGTCAAGGAAGTATTGACCATGACCCGAATAAGTCAATGGCCCGCCCACAACATCACTGCAGAGCCCGTGTCCCACCCTGGGGTCACACCCGAAATGAGACACGAGCTCGGCCGCTGGCGGCCGAGTTCGTGTCTCATTTCGGGTGTGACCCCAAGGGGGACACGGACTGGGCAGTGCTACTGGTTCTGGTAGCCGCCGTAGGCCTTGACGGGGCTCCACTCGGGCTGGACCGGGAGAAGCTCGGGGCTGTAGCGGGCGAAGTCGGGGCCGGCGTGGACGATGCGGCCATTCACGACGGTCAGCGCGCTTTCCAGGGTCTTGATCTCGGCTTCGGGGATGCTGAAGTAGTCCTTCGGCAGGATCACCAGGTCGGCGTACTGGCCTTTGGCGATCTGGCCTTTCTGCTTTTCCTCGCCGCTGAACCAGGCGCTGCCCTGGGTCATCAGCTTCAGCGCTTCGTAGCGGGTCAGGCGGTCTTTTGGCTGCCACATCGACATGCCGCCCGCGGTTTTGCCGGTCACGGCCCAGTAGATCGACGGCCAGGGGCCGTAGCTGGAGACGCGGGTGCCGTCCGTGCCCAGGCCGACCGGCATCTTCATGTCCAGCATCTTGCGGATCGGGGGCATCTGCCGCGTTTGCGCGCCGTAGCGCTGCCAGTAATGTTCGCCCTGGAAGTACATGCGATCCTGCACTGCGATGCCGCCGCCCAGCTTCTTCACGCGGGCCAGCTGTTCGTCGCTGATCGTCTCGGCGTGGTCGAAGAACCAGCGCAAGCCGTTGAACGGCATCTCGCGATTGATTTTTTCGATCACAGCCAGGTCGCGTTCAATCGATTCGCCATAGGTTGCGTGGATACGGAATGGCCAGCGGTTCTTGACCAGCAGGCGCAGCACCGGTTCCAGTTCGCTTTCCATCTGGGCCGGCATTTCGGGGCGCGGCTCGAGGAAGTTCTCGAAGTCGGCGGCGCTCCGCACCAGGTTCTCCCCTGCCCCTTCGGTCAGGTAGCCGTTCGCGTAGAACATATGCTCGTTGCGGCCTGGCTTGGTCATGGTGAGCCAGCGCTGGTAGTCTTCCAGTTCCTTGCCCGGCTTTTGCGCGAACAGGTAGTAGGAGGTGCGCACGGTCAGCTTGCCGTCCTTGGCCAGTTCCAGGCTGACCGCGTAATCATCGGGATAGGCCTGGCCGCCGCCGCCGGCATCGATGGCGCTGGTCACGCCCAGGCGGTTCATCTCGTGGTAGTACTGGATGGTGGAGTTCAGCTGCTGTTCGCGCGGCAGTGCGCCGGTCTTGCCCAGCGTGGAATACAGCACCATGGCGTTCGGCTTGGCGACCAGCAGGCCGGTCGGCTTGCCGTCGGCGCCCAGCTCCACTTCGCCGTCCTTGTATCTGGTATCCTTGTCGTAGCCCAGCACTTCAATGCCCTTCCTGTTCACGAAGCCCAGGCCATACAGGTAGAGGATGAAGACCGGCTTGTCCGGCACGGCTTCATTGATTTCTTCCAGCGTGGGCAGGCGCTTTTCCTCGAACTGGAATTCATTGAAGCCGCCCACCACCTTGATCCATGCGCCGTCCGGTGTGCGGGCGGCCTGCTCGCGCAGCATCTGCATGGCGCGCTTGAGTGAGGTCACGCCGTCCCAGCGCAGTTCGGCGTTGTAGTTCAGGCCCTCGCGGATGATATGGAGGTGGGAGTCGTTAAGTCCAGGAATGACCGTGCGGCCGCCGGCATCAATCACTTGCGTCCCGGGCTTTTTCAGCTTGAGCACCTGGGCATTGCTGCCCACCGAGGTGATGAGACCGTTCTTGATCGCCACCGCCTGCGCATAGCTGCCTTCGCGCGTCATGGTGGCGACCTTGCCATTGGTGATGATCATGTCCGTCGCATACGCTTGCGACAGACCTGCAGCCAGCAAGGCTGCGGCCAGCATCGGTCGTTTCATAGGATTACTCCTTGATGGCTTCTACCGAAAAGCCCAGGGTTACGTCGTCGCCGACATAAGGCGCGTATTTGCCGGCGCCGAAATCGGAGCGCTTGATCTTGGCAATGGCGTTGGCGCCGCAGGCGTCGCGCTTCAGCATTGGGTGCGGCATGCACTGGAAGGAGGTCACTTCCAGGTTCACTGGCTTGGTCACGCCCTTGATGGTCAGGTTGCCTTCCACGCCAACCAGCTTGTCGCCGTTGAACAGGAATTTGGTGGACTTATAGGTGATGGCCGGGTATTTGGCGGAATCGAAGAAGTCTGCACCTTGCAGGTGTTCGTTGAAGGTGTCGTAGCCGGTGTTGACCGATTTAGGGTCGATGGTCACCTCCACCGAACCGGTCTTGGCGGCGCGGTCGATCTGGATCTTGCCGACGGTGCTGTTGAATTTGTTCACCTGGGTCGAGTAGCCGAAGTGGCTGTACTCGAAGCGGGAGAACGAGTGGGTGGTGTCGATATTGTAGGTTTCAGGTGCGGCGGATGCGGCCAGGGAAAAACCAGCAGCGATGGCAAAGGCGATCAGTTTCTTCATTGTTTTGCTCCAAAGTGGGGGATGGTGACCCATTATGCGACGGCAACCGATCAGTGTAAAACGCATAATCTGCACGCTACTGATCGACTTTTTCGATAGTAGGCACGACTTTGGAACGAAAAACAATCACTCTTTCGAGGTATCGCCCTCGCAATCGCTGCGCATCTGCGCCTGCGACACATTGCTGTTGGGCGGCACGCTTTGCGTCAGCCAGACGTTGCCGCCTACCGTGCTGCCGGCGCCGATCGTGATCCGTCCCAGCACCGTGGCGCCGGCGTAAATCACGACGTCGTCTTCCACGATCGGGTGGCGCGGCGCCCCCTTGATCAGATTTCCCGATTCGTCGGCAGGGAAGCGCTTGGCGCCGAGCGTCACGTGCTGGTACAGGCGTACCCGTTCGCCGATGATGGTGGTTTCGCCGATCACCACGCCGGTACCATGGTCGATGAAGAAGCTGGCGCCGATCTGCGCCGCCGGGTGGATGTCGATTCCTGTGCGCGAATGGGCGATGTCGCTGACGATGCGGGCGATAAACGGCGCCCCCAGCTTGTGCAGGCTGTGCGCCAGGCGGTAATGGAGGATGGCGACCATGCCTGGATAGCACAGGAGGATTTCCGCAATCGAGGTGGCGGCAGGATCGCCGGCATAGGCCGCCTGCACGTCCGACACTACCAGGGCGCGGATCTGCGGCAGCGACGCGGCAAAGGCCTTCGTGATGGCATGGGCCGCCTGCGTCTGCTCTTCTTCGCTTTCGGCCACCACGGCGCCGAACTGCAGGCCGCGCCGCACCTGCTCGTTCAGGCGGTCGAGCATGGTGTTCAGCGTGTCGCCGACGAAGTAGTCGATGCTCTCGTCGGTCAGGTTCGGGCGTCCATAGTGGGTCGGGAATAGCGCGGCGGCCAGCCCCTCCAGGATCTGCACCAGTTCCGCGCGCGAAGGAAGCTCGCGCACGCGGCGCTGGTGGCGGATATTGTGGGTCGCTTCGCGCGATACGCGCAGCTGGTGGACCACTTCGTCGAGATCCCAGCGCGCGGCGCCGCTCGCGGCGCCGTAAGAGTCGTTAGCCATAAGGCACGAGCATAACGAGGCGGCGCCGGAAAACGAAAGAAACAATAGTCGAATGCTTATGCTCTGCAGGCATATAGGGTTTCCCTTAAAATAGCGGGTTCACCCCTCTGGTACTCAATGAAAAACATCCTGCTTACATTGCTGCTGGCTGGCCTGACCATGGTCGGCCCCTTGGCAATCGATACCTACCTGCCCTCTTTCCCTGCGATTGCCGCGACGTTCAGCGCCAGTCCGATGGCGATCCAGCAGACCCTGAGCCTGTTCCTGTTCACCTTCGCCTTCATGATGCTGTTCTACGGCACCCTGTCGGACAGCTTTGGCCGGCGCCCGGTGATCCTGTGGTCGCTGGTGCTGTACGTCCTGGCCTCGCTGGGTGGCGCGCTGGCGGGTTCCTTCGGCTTCCTGCTCGGCGCGCGCATCCTCCAGGGCTTGGCGTCCGGCGCCGGTTCGGTCATCGGCCGCGCCATCGTGCAGGACCGCTTTGATGGCGTGGCGGCGCAGAAAATGCTGGGCAATATCATGATGGTGTTCGGCCTGGCGCCGGCCATCGCCCCCGTGCTGGGTGGCTGGATGCAGGTGACGTTCGGCTGGCGCTCGATCTTCTGGTTCCTGACCGGATTTGGCCTGCTGATGTGGGTGTCCGTCTGGCGCTGGCTGCCGGAAAGCCTGCCGCAGGATAAACGCCATCCGCTGCACCTGGGCGCCATCGCACGCAATTACTGGATGGTGCTGAAGCACCGCCAATTCCTGCTGCTGTCGGTGGCGCTGGGCGCCGCCTTCGGCGGCTTTGCGCTGTATATTGGTTCCGCCGCCTACTTCATCATGGAGATCCTGAAGCTGCCGGAAACCGCCTTCGCCTGGCTGTTCATCCCCTTGATCAGCGGCCATGTGCTGGGTGCGAGCGTGAGCGGCAAGCTGGCGCACCGCCTGGCGCCGCCGAAGCTGATTGGACTCAGTTATGCGCTGATGGCGGTAGCCGCCGCGCTGAACGTGGCGTACAACTGGTTCTTCGCGGCGACCGTGCCATGGGCCGTGCTGCCGCTGTTCCTGTTCTCGTTCTCGCTGGCCCTGGCGATGCCGCCGCTGACGCTGGCCGGCATGAACCTGTTCCCGCAGCATAGCGGGCTGGCTGCGTCGATGCAGTCGTTCCTGCAGATGATGTTGTTTGCGCTGGTATCGGGGCTGGTGGCGCCGCTGCTGTTCGGCAGCGCGCTATACCTGGCGTTCGGCCTGGCGGCCTGCCTGGTGGTCAGCTACGCCAGCTATCGTGGGGCGACGCATGGCCAGCATGGCCCCGCCCACGATCAAGGCCAGGGCGCCGGCGTCACTTCCTGATATTGCGGGCCGCCCTGAGACGGTTCGAGGGCCGGCTGCGGCTTCTCGTGCCCGGGCCGGAGGTTGGGTGGCAGGCCGAGACCCAGGATTTCCTTCCGGCCTTCGACAAAGTCGGAAGTGCTGAGCGGATGTTCCGGATCGGGCCAATTGGCAATGGCCCAGTTCTGCACTTCTACAAAACGCTTCCACACCTCAGCGACATATTTCCGCCTGATTTCATCTTCCATTGGCGCCTCCGTTCGGTTTCCCCCACTCTACACCAGTGGCGCGAAAATTGTCACACGGGCTTGATCCGGTAGACACAGCGGCGTTCACCAGCCAGTATGTGTTCTTCACGCTGCACGGCGCAGCCTGGCCCCAGCACCCGCTGGAAAACGTCGAGCTCGGAGCGGCAGAAATTCTGGCATTCGCGGGCGGCGGCGCAAATCGGGCAATGGTTTTCGACCAGGAGCAGCGAACCGTCGTCTTGCGTTTCCACTTCCGCCATATAGCCTTCCACGTCGCGTGCCAGGGCCAGCGCCTGCACGCGTTCCGGCAGCGCGCCCGCGGCGCCGAGGGTCTCGCGGTAGAACATCTCACTGGCCTGCTCGCGGGCGGCGATCAGCTTGTCCATCCCCTCCTCGCCAAACAGTGCGCGCACCTGCGAGATAAGTTGCAGCGTCAAGTCGGCGTGGCGGTCCGGGAAACGGGCATGGCCGGCATCGGTCAGCAGCCATCGGCGCGAAGGACGGCCGACTTTCTCCGCCACGTCTTCAAACGTCACGAAGCCTTTCTCTTCGGCGGCATCCAGGTGGCGGCGCGCGCCCATCGACGTCAGGTCAAGCAAGTCGGCCAATTGCTGCGCCGTGCGCGGGCCGCGCGTTTTCAGCAGGAAGAGAACCTGGTCGGCGGTGTTCATGTTCCAGCTCCTTCCGCCGCAGCCTCAGTGCGATGCATGGACGCCCTCGCCAGTTCGCCGCGCCAGGCGCGCAGGCGCCAGCCAGCCCACGCCGCGAGCACGGCGCCAAGCAGCAGGATAAGGCGCGTATCGGCCAATGCCAGCACTGAGCCGACAGCCGCCATCACGATATTCGCAAAGCAGAACGTCATCGACAGCAAGCCCATGACCGAGCCTTGCCCATGCGATGCGAACCGGTCCGCCGCCCACGACTGCACCGTTGCGTTGTAGAAGGCATTTGGCAGGCCGAAAAGGCAGATCGCCATCATCCCCACCCACAGGTTGCCGAGGGCGACTCCCGCCACCGCAGCGGCCAGGCCGAACGCCAGCCAGCTTGCGCGATGCAGCGGTTCGCTGCGGCTTGGGCGGCCCGAGATGATAGCGGCGAGCGTCATGATGGCGCACATGGCCATATTGACGGTCGCGATGCCGCGTGCATCGTAGCCGCCTTGTTCCACCAGCCACAGGGGATAGTATTCGTAAAAACCGGTAATGCCGCAGGTCAGCGCGAGCTGCACGATGAACAGCGTGCGCAATTCAGGGAAACGCAGGAGATTCATGGCGTGATGCGAGCGCGCCACCTGCCACCACGATGCGCCGTCCGCAGGCGCCTTGGCGGCGCGCGGCACCGTCAGGGCCACCAGCGCTGCTGCCAGTACCAGCGCCGTCACCGCTACCCAGAACGGCACGGTGATGCCGAATCCCAGCGTAAAACCGGCCAGCACGGGCCCTACCAGCCAGCCCAGGTGGAGCGAGCCATTCACCAGCGACAAAGCACGCAGGCGCTGGGGACCTTCAAGCTTTTCCGCCACCAGGGCACGCGCTACCGCACCATTCCCCTCCAGCAGACCGGTGCCGAAGCGGGCCAGGATAAACAAAGGGTATGACTGCATCACCAGCGCCAGCGCCGTCAGCGCGTGCCCGGCTGCCGCGCCAAGAGCGGTCGCCAGCAGGATCGGGCGGCGGCCGTAGCGGTCCGACAATGGGCCCAGCAGCGCGGAGCCGATCACCAGGCCGATCGGGTTCACCGTCAGCGCGATTCCGAACAGCAGTTTGGGCGGCAAACCGAGGAAGTTGTTCAGGCTATTGTGGGCTTCCGCCGCAAACAGGGGCGGCAGGATCGGGTACGGCAGCGACGCGCCCGTAGTGGACAGCAGGCCAAGCAGGCAGGTCGCCGCAATCAGGAGGACATTGTTCATGCCCTCCAATATAGCGGCAGCCCGACAATAAGTAAACGAAAACGATTATTTATTATCAGGCAGCGGATTTGGTCAGCTGCGGCAGCGATGCCATCAAATCCGAGAAGCGCTGGCCCTGGATCATCACGTGGCTGCGCAGCAGTTCCGCCGCCTTGTCGCCATCACCGGCCAGGATAGCCTGCACCACGCCCTCATGCTCCGAATACGAATGGCCGATGCGGTTGCGCACGCGCAGCTGCAGGCGGCGGTAAGGCCGCAGCCGCCGGTACAGGCCGCGCGTCTGTTCGAACAGGAAGCTGTTATGGCTGCCCGCGTAGATCGCTTCGTGGAAGGCCTCGTTGCGGTAGTAATACTCGTCCGGCTCGCCCGCTTCCACCGCCGCCTTGCACGCTTCGTGCGCGGCCAGCAGCACATGCTGTTCTTCCGGCGTCATGCGGCGCGCAGCCAGGCGCCCGCAGGTCGCTTCCAGCTCGGACATGACTTCGAACATTTCGACCAGCTGTTGCGGCCCCAGTTCTGCCACGATGGCGCCGCGCCGGGGGCGGATCACCACAAGTCCCATCGACTCCAGCTGGATCAGCGTCTCGCGGATCGGCGTGCGCGACACGCCAAAGCGCGTGGCCAATTCGGTCTCGTCCAGGTGCTGCCCGGGCTGCAGCTCACCCATCGCAATCATTTCTTCGATGGTTTCCCGCAGGGTGGATGAATGTTTCGTCATGGAACTAAAAGTTCAGTATGTATATGAGACTCCATTATAAGACGCATATTTCACTTGACAATGTATTCGGTGAAGATATTCTTGTATACATAAAAATCAAAGCTGCATACTTACCCCTTGGAGGATGACATGACCCAGATGACCCGCAGGTCCGTTCTTGCCGCACTCGCTACCAGCCCTTTGTGGCTGCAAACTTCCTGGGCCCAGACCGGCGCCCTGAAGATTTCCCACCAGTTCCCTGGCGGTACGCTGGCCGAAGGCGATTTCCGCGACCGCCTGACCCGCATGTTTGCGGCGGAAGTGGAAAAACGCACCAAGGGCGCCCTGAAGTTTTCGATCTATCCCGGCTCTTCGCTGATGAAGACCAACGCCCAGTTTTCCGCCATGCGCAAGGGCGCGCTGGACCTGTCGCTGGTGCCGCTGTCCTATGCCGGCGGTGAGGTACCCGAAGTGAATATCGGCCTGATGCCTGGCCTGGTCACCACCTATGAACAGGGCTACGGCTGGAAGAACCAGGAAATCGGCAAGGCCCTGACGCAGCTGCTGTGGGAAAAAGGCGTGGTGCTGGTGAGCTGGATCTGGCAGGCAGGCGGCGTGGCTTCGCGCGTCAAGCCGGTGGTCGATCCGGAAGATGCCAAGGGCATGAAAATCCGCGGCGGTTCGCGCGAGATGGACCTGATCCTGAAAGCCGCCGGCGCGGCCGTGGTGTCGCTGCCTTCCAACGAAATCTATGCGGCCATGCAAACCGGCGCCATGGATGCGGCGCTGACTTCCTCCACCTCGCTGATTTCCTTCCGCCTGGAAGAAGTCTCGAAGGCGCTGACCACCGGGCGCGGCACTGCCTACTGGTTCATGTTCGAGCCTTTGATGATGTCCCGCTCCGCCTACGAACGCCTGCCGAAAGACCAGCAGGCCGCCATCATGGCCGTGGGCGCCGAACTGGAAGCCTTCGCCAAAACTGCCGCCCAGGCCGACGACACGCAAGTGGCCTCCGTCTACCAGAAGAGCGGCGCCAAGGTGGTCGACCTGAGCGCCGCCTCGGTCAAGAAATGGCAGGCCATCGCCCGCACTACCGCCTGGAAGGATTACGGCGAGCGTAACGACAACTGCGCCAAGCTGCTGGCGCTCGCGGAGAAGACGCTGTGAGCCACGGTTTCGAACTCAATCCGCCCAAGGAGGCGGCGCTGCCACAGGCTCCCGGCCTGGCGCCGGTCGCCGCGCTGCTGGCGAAGCTGAACCAGGGCTTGCTGGTCCTGTCCATGGTGGCGATGGTGACCACCGCCCTGATCCTGACCTATTCCGTGGTATCGCGCTATTTCTTCCACGTGCCGACGGACTGGCAGGACGAAGCATCGATCTTCATGCTGGTGGGCGTAACCTTCTTCTGCTGCGCTTATGTGCAAAGCTTCCGCGGCCATATCGGCATCGAGGCCCTGGCGGCCATCTTGCCGCCGAAGGCCAATGCGGTGCGCATGTTCATCGTCGATCTGCTGTCATTTGTATTCTGCGCCTTCTTCTCCTGGAAGTCGTGGACGCTGTGGCACGAAGCCTGGGTCGACGGCCAGACCACCACCTCCACCTTTGCACCTCCGCTGTGGATTCCCTACTCCATGATGGCGGCCGGCATGACCTTGCTGACCCTGCAGATCCTGCTGCAAGTGCTGGCTCGAATCACTGAAAAAGGAGCCGCAAAATGAGCGAACTGACTTTGGGTGCGCTGTACGGCATCGTCACCCTGGTGGTGATGTTTTCGGGCATGCCGATCGCCTATGCGCTGGGCATCGTCGCCACCACCTTCATGTATTTCTGCATGCCCGCCAGCTCGCTCGACACGGTCACGCAGAACGTGTACGAGGAAATGGCTTCGATCACACTGCTTTCGATCCCGCTGTTCATCCTGAAGGGTGCAGCAATCGGTAAGTCGCCTGCCGGTAAAGACCTGTACTCGGCGATCCACACCTGGCTGCACAAGGTGCCGGGCGGCCTGGGCATCGCGAACGTGTTTGCTTGCGCCCTGTTTGCCGCCATGGCCGGTTCCTCCCCCGCCACTTGCTCGGCCATCGGCTCGGCCGGCATTCCCGAAATGCGCAAGCGCGGCTACTCGCCGGGATTCGCCGCCGGCATCATCGCGGCCGGGGGCACGCTTGGGATCCTGCTGCCTCCTTCCATCACCATGATCCTGTACGCGGTGGCGGCCGAGCAGTCGCTGGGCCGCCTGTTCCTGGCCGGTATCGGGCCGGGCGTGCTGCTGGTGCTGCTGTTTGCCGGCTATGCGGTGTACCGCGCGCGCGTCGAGTACAAAATGGCGCTGCTCGCATACGAGAAAGGCGGCGTCAAATCGGCCTACCTGGAAGACGAACACTTTACCCTGCGCGAAAAAGTGGAGATGCTGCCGCGCGTGCTGCCCTTCATCGTGCTGCTGATCGGCGTGATGGTGGCCCTGTACGGCGGCTTTGCCACGCCATCCGAAACGGCGGGACTGGGGGCGCTGCTCGCGCTGGTGCTGATCGCCGTGGTGTACGGCGCCTGGCGTCCCAAGGACATGTCGCCGATCCTGTCTTCCACCATCAAGGAATCGACCATGCTGCTGCTGATTATCGGCATGTCGCTGCTGTATTCCTATGTGATGAGCTACCTGCATATCAGCCAGGCTGCTGCCAGCTGGGTGGTCGGTATGCACCTGTCGAAGTGGGTGCTGCTGGCGACCATCCTGCTGCTGGTGATCGTACTGGGCTTCTTCCTGCCGCCGGTCTCGATCATCCTGATGACGGCGCCGATCATCCTGCCGCCTCTGCGCGAAGCGGGCTTTGACCTGGTGTGGTTCGGCATCGTCATGACGGTGGTGATGGAAATGGGACTGATCCACCCGCCGGTGGGCCTGAACATCTTCGTCATCAAGAACATTGCGCCGGACATTCCGTTGAAGGATGTGATCTGGGGAGTGACGCCTTTCCTGCTGCTGATGGTAGCCGCCGTGGTCCTGCTGTGCATCTTCCCCGGCATCGCCACCGGCCTGCCCGACATGATCATGGGAGCCAAGTAAATGAACGCCCCAATCCGCATATGGGACAGCCTGCAGCGTAACCGCAACGAGCGCCTGGCGCGCGCCCGCAGCCAGCTCGGTGCCGACCTCGCGGGCAAGGCCCTGCCTGCGGCCCGCATCGCCGACCTGCTGCATGCAGTGCTGGAAAACGGCGACCGCGTCTGCATCGAAGGCAATAACCAGAAACAGGCCGACTTCCTGGCGCAGGCGCTGGCCGGACTCGATCCGCAGCGCGTGCACGGCCTGCACATGCTGCAGTCGGTGCTCGCCCTGCCGGAGCACCTTGACGTGTTCGAGCGCGGCGTCGCATCGAAGCTGGACTTCTCCTTTTCCGGCCCGCAGGCTGGCCGCGTGGCGAAACTGGCTGCGTCTGGCAAGCTGAATATCGGCGCAATCCATACCTACCTTGAACTGTTCAGCCGCTACTTCATCGACCTGCCGCCGCGCGTGGCCCTGGTCGCGGCGGAAGCAGCCGACCGCCACGGCAACCTGTACACCGGCCCGAATACGGAAGATACGCCGCCCATCGTCGAAGCCACGGCCTTCAAGAACGGCATTGTGATCGTGCAGGTCAACCGCATCATGGACGAACTGCCGCGCATCGACGTACCGGGCGACTGGGTCGATTTCGTGGTGCAGTCGCCGACGCCTTACTACATCGAGCCGCTGTTCACCCGCGACCCCGCGCAGATTTCCGAAATCCAGGTGCTGATGGCGATGATGGCGATCAAAGGCATCTACGCCGAGTACCAGGTACAGCGCCTGAACCATGGCATTGGCTTCGACACCGCTGCTATCGAACTGCTGCTGCCGACCTATGGCGCATCGCTTGGTTTGCGCGGCAAGATCGCCACCAACTGGGCGCTCAATCCCCACCCGGCCCTGATTCCTGCGATTGAAGCGGGCTTCGTGGAATCGATCCATTCCTTCGGCTCCGAGCTGGGAATGGAGAACTACATCCGCGCCCGCCCGGACGTCTTCGCCGTCGGCCCGGATGGATCCATGCGCAGCAACCGCGCTTACTGCCAGGCAGCGGGACACTACGCCTGCGATATGTTCATCGGGTCCACCCTGCAGATCGACCTGGCCGGAAACTCCTCCACCGCGACACTGGGGCGCATTTCCGGCTTCGGCGGCGCGCCAAACATGGGCGCCGATGCGCGCGGCCGGCGCCACGCCAGCCCGGCATGGCTGAAGGCGGGCGAGCAGGCACGCCATGGCAGCGGCGCCATTCCGCGCGGCCAGAAACTGGTGGTGCAGATGGTGGAGACATTCCGCGAACATATGCAGCCGGCCTTTGTCGAAAAGCTGGACGCATGGGAACTGGGCGAGCAAGCCGGGATGGCGATCCCGCCCGTGATGATTTACGGCGACGACGTGACCCACATCCTGACCGAGGAAGGGATCGCCAATCTGCTGCTGTGCCGCAGCACGGAAGAGCGCGAGCAGGCCATCCGCGGCGTCGCCGGTTATACGCCGGTCGGCCTCGGGCGCGACAAACGCATGGTGGAAAACCTGCGCGACCGCGGCATCATCACCCGCGCAGAGGACTTGGGTATCGACAAGCGCCAAGCCACGCGTGACCTGCTGGCGGCCAAGAACATGAAAGACCTCGTGCGAGCGTCGGGTGGCCTGTATGACCCGCCCAAGCGCTTCCGCAACTGGTAGGAGCCAAGATGGAAACACTCAATTACCGATTCGAACAAGGCCGCCGTTCCCTGTCGGCGGAGCCGCGCATCGTCGGCGTGGTCAGCTCGGGCAACCTGGAAGTACTGATCGAGAGCACGCCCCTGGACGGCGCTTGCGAAGTAGGCATCCAGACCGCCGCCGTAGGCTTCGGCCCGATCTGGCAGGCCGTGATCAGCGATTTCCAGGAGCGCTGGCAACTGGCCGACACGCGCATCGCCATCAACGATATGGGCGCCACCCCGGCTGTGGTCAGCCTGCGCCTGGACCAGGCGGTGGAAGAAATGCTGGGAGAAGCCAAATGAGCAGTTATCTGGAAGCCACTGCACGCGAGCGCCTGGCGCTGTTTGATAGCTTCGAGGAATTCATCGGGCCGGCCCAGCGCGTGGTCAGCCCGCACTTGGGGCAGCTCAACGCACCGGTGTCCTTCGACGATGGCGTAGTGGTGGGCCGCGCCAGGCTTGATGGGCTGACCGTGTTCGCCGCTGCGCAGGAAGGCGGTTTCATGGGCGGCGCCGTGGGTGAAGTGCACGGCGCAAAACTGGTCGGCCTGTTGCGCCGCGCCGTCCTTGAGCGCCCTGCCGCCGTGCTGCTCTTGCTGGAAACCGGCGGCGTGCGCCTGCATGAAGCCAACGCCGGCCTGATCGCAGTATCGGAAGTGATGCGCGCGGTGCTTGACGTGCGCGCGGCCGGCATTCCAGTCGTGATCCTGATTGGCGGCTCGAACGGCGCGTTCGGCGGCATGGGTATCGTGGCACGCTGCGCAAATACGCTGGTGATTTCCGAAGAGGGACGTCTGGCGATGTCCGGACCGGAGGTGATAGAAACCGCCAACGGCGTCGAGGAATTCGATTCACGCGACCGCGCCCTGGTGTGGCGCACCACCGGCGGCAAGCACCGCTACCTGATGGGCGACGTGCAGCGCATCGTGGAAGACAGCATTCCCGCCTTCCGCCAGGCGGCGCTGGACGCCATCGGAGAGGCCCGCGGCGGAACCGTGGAGCTCACGCTGGCCGGCCTGGAGGCGGAACAGGCCATGCTGGAGCAGCGCATCGAGCGTTTTGGCAAGCTGCGCGACCCCGCCGATATCTGGGGCGCAATCGGAATCTCTACACCGCAGGATATTCCCATGCTCGATATCGATTCATTTACCGCCGCGGCCGCGCCGCACCGTCTGGGAGCATGAGCATGGATTGGAAAGTATTGGCCGATGCCCTCTTCCCCGGCGGGCACGATATCGTCGAACGCGAACAATTCCTGAACGGCAGCGCGCGCGTGGACGGCGAAGCTGTCAGCGTGATCGGCACCACCGGCCACGCGCCGATCGGCGTGGAGATCGCACTGGCGCAGGCCAAAGCCGTGCTGGCAACGGTGCGCAACCATCCCGGCCGCGCCATTGTGCTGCTGGTGGACACGCAGGGCCAGCGCCTGCGCCACCGCGACGAAATGTTGGGCATCAACAGCTATATGGCCCACCTGGGCAAGTGCATCGACCTGGCGCGCCACAAAGGCCACCGCATCATCGGGCTGGTGTACGACCAGGCCCTGTCCGGCGGGTTCATCACCAGCGGGCTGATGGCCGATGCCTGCTACGCGCTGCCCGACGCCACGATCCGCGTCATGGGCTTGCCGGCCATGGCCCGCATCACCAAGGTGCCCGAAGAAAAACTGGTGGAACTGGCGCGCAGCAATCCTGTTTTTGCACCGGGACCTGAGAATTACCTGCGCATGGGCGGCCTGCAGGCGATCTGGGAAGGCGACCTGGCCGTACACCTGGCGCATGCCATCGCCAATGCGCCACACGACGACCAACGCAGCGCGCTTGGCTTGCTGCGCGGCGGTCGCAAGGCGGCCCAGCCAGTCATCGAAGCGATCATCGGCGGCGGCAATGTACGCTCGGCATGACCTGGTGTGGCTGACTGACGAAGGCTGGCAGCATGCGCTGTCCGCCGCCTTGCCAGGCACGCCGGCACATACCGTGATCGCACGCTGGGCCTGTGCGCGCTGGCCCCTGGTCGTGCGCCGCCGCGACACCGCCGGGCAGCCCAATGCGGACATCTGCGCCGAAGCTGGTGCAGGTGCCGAGGTAATCTGCCTCGGCCTTTCCGCTCCGCCGGACCCTGACAGCGGCGCGAAGCTGCGCCTTCCGCTAGCCATCCCCGCGCGGCATATTGCCCGCCATAGCGCTCCCCTGCAGCTTGACGCCGTCGCACACGCCATTCCGGCAGCCTGGCAGCTTCCCTTTGCCCGCCTGAGCGATGCGAGCGCCGGCATGGACCTGCGCGTGTTCGGCTCACTGGCCCTGCAGGCGCTGACAGGCCAGCCCTACTTGCGCGAGAGTTCCGATATCGACCTCCTGTTCCGTCCCCGCAGCACCAGCGAGCTCGATGCCGGCACCCTGCTGCTCGCCAGCTTCCTCGGCGAACTGCCACTGGACGGCGAAATCGTCTTTCCCAGCGGGCAGGCCGTGGCGTGGAAAGAATGGTTCACGGCTCGCGCCCATACCGAACGGGTCCTGATCAAATCGAAGGCCAGCGTCAAGCTCGCGCCGCGTGCCGAGTTGCGCGCAGAACTGGAGACCGCATGACTGTCCTTGCCACCCGCACCGATTGCGACGCCAGGAGGCCTCGTCCGGCCGGTACGGCTGCCGCCAGCGCTGCCGGCACCGGCTCCGGCACTGTGCCGCGCCATCATCACGCGCACGAACTATCCCGCGAGGTCGCCCTGCGCGCCGTGCGCAGCCTGTACCACGAACTGGCGCTCTACCCCAAGCCCGGCCTGGTCTCCTTCGTCGACAACGGCAGCCACACCGATATGAACGCCGCCACGTTCATGCGCAGCCTGTTCGCGCTGCGCCATTATTTCGCCCGCATCTGCAAGGCAGGCTACGACGGCGCACCTTTCGCGGTACTGAAAAACCTGGGCGTCGCAGCGGAACAGCGCATGATGGCCGCAACAAAAGGCATCAACACCCACCGCGGCGCCATCTTCGCCCTGGGCCTGCTGTGCGCCGCCGTGGGCCGCGTGCGCGCCCTGCAAATGACGCTGACGCCAGCCGCCCTGCGTACAGCCCTCCTCCTGCACTGGGGCGAAGAACTGGCCGCACACACACATGCCACCGGCGACTCGCACGGTCTGCAAGCCGCTGCGCAGCATGCCGCCAGCGGCGCACGCGAAGAAGGCGCCCTCGGCCTGCCGTCGGTATTCGACGTCGGCCTGCCCGCCCTGCAAGCAGCACTGGCACGCGGCGCGCCCATGCTGCACGCCCGCGTCGACGCGATCTTCGCCCTGATGGCGCACATCAGCGACACCAATGTCTACCACCGTGGCGGCGCAGACGGCGCAGACACGGTACGCAGACACGCAAGCCGATTCATGGAGCAAGGCGGCACGGCGAACGCGCAATGGAAAGTGCTCGCACTCGCATCTCACCAGCGCTTCACGGCGTTGAGGCTTTCGCCAGGCGGCGCCGCCGACCTTCTTGCAGCCACCTGCCTGGTACATAGCCTGACCACGATGCCGCCACCATGAGTAGCCGTCTGCTGATCCTGTGCCCCGGCCAGGGCGGCCAGCACACCGCCATGTACGACCTCGCCCGCGGCGACCCGCACGGCGCCGCACTGCTGGCGCGGCTGGCGCCTGACTTGCCCGACTTGTCAGACCCGGCCAGCCTGTTCGCAAACCGAAGCGCGCAACCAGCCATCGTCGCCGCCGGCCTCGCCATGTGGGAGGCGCTGCGCCGCGACAGTCCGCCACCCGCACTGGTAGCCGGCTACAGCGTCGGCGAACTGACGGCGTACGGCGTGGCAGGCGCCCTGAGCGCCGAGCGCACTGCAAAGCTGGCCGGACAGCGCGCCGAATTGATGGACGCTTGCGTCGCGCCGTGCACCCCGCAAGCCATGCTCGCGATCAGCGGCCGGCGTATCGCCACATTGCGCGCCCTGCTGGCGGCAAAGGGCTTCCATATCGCGATTGAGACCGGTGAAGACAGTTGCATTGCCGGCGGCCCGGCAGCGAATGCCGCCGCCATTTCGCTCCTCGGCGCACGCATTACGTCCCTGCCTGTTGCTGTCGCATCGCATACGCCCTACCTTCGGGCTGCGGTCGCGCCATTTGCCCGCCTGCTCGGGCAGGAAAAGTTCGGAACCATGCAGGCTCCAGTCCTGGCAGGCATCGACGCCAGTGCAGTTCGCGAACAGGATGCCGCCATCGACTGCCTGTCGCGCCAGCTGGCCGAAGCGATTTTGTGGAGCGATTGCATGGATGCCTGCGCCGAGCGGGGAATCACCGCGGCGCTGGAACTGGGTCCGGGCAGCGCATTGTCCAAAATGCTGTCCGCGCGCCATCCGGACATCGATTGCCGTTCGGTGGCCGACTTCCGTTCCCTTGACGGGGTGCGCCGCTGGCTGGAGCGTGTTTAACGCAGGTGCTGCTGCACCCAGGCGATGATGTTGTTGGTATCCATCGCTCCTGGCTGGCGCGCCAGTTCGCGGCCGCCTTTGAACACTGCCAGCGTTGGAATGCTGCGGATGGAAAAACGGCCGGCAAGCTGCTGCTCTGCCTCGGTATTGACCTTCACAACGCGGAAATATGGCTCGAGCTTGGCCGTCGCCTGCTCATAGAAAGGCGCCATTTGCCGGCACGGCCCGCACCAGGGCGCCCAGAAATCCACCAGCACAGGAATATCATTGCGCTCAACATGCTTGAGGAAGCGCTCCGTCGACAGGTCCACCGGATGGCCCGTGAACAGGGGCCGCTGGCATTTGCCACAAGTAGGCCCTTCCTCCAGGCGTACCGAAGGCACACGGTTGACCGCGTCGCAGTGGGGACAGACGATATGCAAGTTTTCCATAGGTTCCAGTATAGCGCAGGCTTATAATCCCGAGGGCACGCTTCGCCAGCCAGGAGGCAACATGGAATACGTGAACACCGACCGCTTGCGCATTGCCTTCCGCCAGTACGGGGACATGCAGGGAGAGCCCATCTTCCTCCTGCACGGCTGGCCTGATGATATGCACACCTGGGACGGCGTGCTGCCCGCGCTGGCCGGCGCCGGTTACCGGGTGATCGTGCCCAGCCTGCGCGGCTTCGGCGAAACCCGCTTCCTCGATCCATCCACGCCGCGCAGCGGCCAGTTATCCGCCCTCGCCCAGGATCTGCTGGACCTGGCGAGTGCACTGGACATCGAGCGCTTCAACGTAGTTGGCCACGACTGGGGCGCACGCGCCGCCTACAACGCGGCCTTGCTGGCGCCCAAACGCGTGATGCGCTGCATGGCGCTTTCGGTCGGCTGGGGCACCAATGACCCGAACCAGGCCTTGAGCCTGCACCAGGCGCGCAACTACTGGTACCAGTGGTATATGTCGACCGACCGCGGCGCAGAAGCCTTGCGCAAGGAGCGGCGCGATTTCGCGCTGCTGCTCTGGCGCACCTGGTCGCCATCCTGGCATTTCGGCGAAGGCATCTTCCACGACACCATGCACGCCTGGGACAACCCTGACTGGGTGGAAGTCACAGTGCACTCCTACCGCCACCGCTGGGGCCTGGCCTTCCCCGATCCTTTCTACGCCGCACAGGAAGAACGGCTGCGGCGCGAATCGGTCATCAGCGTGCCGACACTCACACTGCACGGCACGGAAGACGGCGCCAACAGCCCACAGACTTCCGAGCATAAGGAACACCTGTTCAGCGGCCCGTATCACCGCGCGCTGCTGGCCGGCGTGGGCCATTTCCCGCAGCGCGAGAATCCCAGCGCAGTGGCTGACGCCCTACTTGCCTGGCTCCAGCGCGGATAAATCAGTCTTCGCGGAGGGGAAGAACAGCTGCTGGCCCGCAGGGCGGAATTGTGCGATCTTCGCCTGTCCCTCCGGCGACGTCATCCACTCGATCAGCTGGCGCGCGCCCTTGTAATTGACGCCAGGATGTTTGGCCGGGTTGGTGGCGATGATGCCGTAAGGGTTGAACATGCGTGGATCGCCTTCGACCATCAGCGCCAGGCCGGTCTTGGCCTGGTAGACGCCGTAAGTCGCGCGATCGGTCAGCGTGTAGCCGCCGATTTCGCCCGCCATATTCAGCACTTCTCCCATGCCCAGGCCTGCCGAAACGTATTGCGCGCCAGGCGGCTGCGTGCCAACCTGCTTCCAGTAAGCCTTCTCCATGATATCGGTGCCGGAATTGTCGCCGCGCGAGATGAATTTCGCCGGCCCGGCTGCCAGCTTGCGGAACGCCGCCAGCACGTCCTTGCCGCCTTTGATGCCGGAAGGGTCGGCGGCCGGGCCGACTACGATGAAGTCGTTGTACATTACGTCGCGCCGGTCGACGCCCCAGCCTTCGGCCACGAATTTGTCTTCCGCAGGGCGCGCATGCACGAGGGTCACGTCCACGTCGCCGTTTTTCGATAATTCCAGCGCCTTGCCGGTGCCGACCGAGATTACGTGCACCTTGCTGTTGGTCCTGGCTTCGAAGGCGGGCAGCAGGTAGGCCAGCAAGCCCGAGTTCTCGGTACTGGTCGTTGTCGACAAGCGTATGACCTGCTGGGCGCTGGCGCCCTGTGCAACGAGCAAGGCAGCGGCAAAGGTCAGCAAAAGCCGGCGTTTCATTTACTTCTCCTCAAGGTGGCCGTCGCGCAGCTTCAGGCGCCGCACATCGGGCAGATTGATCAGGTCACGGTCGTGGCAGGCCATGACAACGGTGCTGCCGGCCTCGGTCAGCGATGGAATCAAGGCCAATACTTGCTCACGCGCCTCGCCATCCAGGCTGGCAGTCGGTTCATCCAATAGCAGCAGGCGCGGATGCAGGACCTTGGCGCGCGCCAGCGCCACGCGCTGCTTTTCCCCGCCCGATAGCGTAGCGGGCCGGCTGCCTCGCAGATGCTGCACACCGGCCCAATGCATGGCTTGCTCGACCAATTGTGCCGCTTCGGCACGCGCCATGCCGCGCGCATGCAGGCCATAGCCGATATTGCCGGCCACGCTGGTCGAAAACATCACCGGGTGCTGGTGCACGTAGACGATATCTCGGCGCAAAGCTGCCGGGTAAGGTGCCAGCGTCACCGGCACGCCCGCGAAGTGGACGCCTTCCGCTTCGGCCGGCGCCAGGCCGGCCAGCACGCGCAGCAAGGTGCTTTTACCGGCGCCGTTCATCCCCGTCAACACGTAGGCCCGTGCTGCTTCCAGCTGGAAGTCCCGCAGGTCGAACAGCAGGTTTTCCCCGTAACGCTTGGTGAGGCGGGCGATCGATAGCATCGGCATCAGCCCCGGCCCCTGGCTGCATGGGCATCACCCTGCAGCACCATCAAGGCGCCGTTCATTGCCAGCGCAATGGTGACCAGCACCACACCCAGCGCGATACCCTGTGCAAATTCTCCTTTGCTGGTTTCCAGCGCAATGGCAGTGGTGATGGTCCGCGTTTCGCCAGCGATATTCCCGCCGACCATCATGGCGCAGCCCACCTCCGAGATCACCCGCCCGAAACCGCTGATGATGGCGGCCATCACGCCGAAACGCACCTCGTACAGCAATGTCGCCATCACGCGCCAAGGCGAAGCGCCGTGCGCGATCGCTGTTTCCGCAAAGCGCGGGTCGGCCGCCTGTACTGCCGCCAGTGTAAATGCCAGCAGGACCGGCAGCGCAATCAGCACCTGTCCCGCCACAATGCCCGGCTGCGAAAACAGCCACTGCAAACCGCCCATCGGCCCATGGCGCGAAAGCACCATGTAAAGCAAGAGGCCAATCAGCACCGTCGGCAGAGAAAGTGCCGCCTGCACCAGCCAGATCACCACGCGCCGCCCGCGGAACTGCGACATCGCAATTGCATAGCCCCCGGCCACCGCAAACGGCGTCGCCACCAGCAGGCCGACGACGCTGGTACTCAGCGAAATCCAGACAATCCGCCACAACACCGGATCGCCCTCGAACAGCAGCTTGAACGCCCCCCGCACAGCATCCCACGCCCCCATCAACCCTCCTTGTCCAGCCCGTGTCCCACCATGGGGTCACACCCGAAATGGGACACGGGCTCGGCGGTGAGCACCGCCGAGCTCGTGTCCCGATTCGGGTGTGACCCCATGGTGGAACACGAACTCGGCAGTAGGCCGGCGAGCTCGGGTTCGGGGACCAGGCGCTCGGGTGAGGTCAGGAGCAGGAAGTGGCGGCCGGTGCAGCGCGCGAGGAGCGTCATGCCAAGCCGGCTGGCGACGCTGTGGCCCATCTGCGTGGTGCCGGAGCGCGAGAGCAGGAAGGGAATCGACATCTGCGCGCCTTTGATCACCATTTCGGAGGTCAGGCGCCCGGTGGTGTAGAACACTTTGTCGTCGCCGGACATGTTATCCAGCCACATTTTCCCGGCGATGGAGTCGACCGCATTGTGGCGCCCGACGTCTTCCACAAAGTACAGCAGCTCGCCGTCTTGCGTGAACAGGGCGCAGCCGTGGACGGAGCCGGCCTGTTTGTAGATTGATTGCTGCGTGCGGATGGTTTCTACAATACGGTACACGCCGGACTGCTTCAGCCGCGCGTCGGGCGGGAGCACGATGTCGTCTACTTCTTCCATCAAGTCGCCGAACACGGATCCCTGGCCGCAGCCGGTTGTGACCACCTTGCGTGCGGTGCGTGCTTCGATGTCGGCCACGCCGCCGCGGGTCTTCACGGCTGCTGCGCCAACCGACCAGTCGACGTGGATCGATTCCACATCTTCCACCGAGCGCACCAGGCGCTGGTTGCGCAGGTAGCCGAGCACCAGGGCCTCGGGCGCGCCGCCCAGCGTCATCAAGGTCACCAGCTCCCGCTTGTCCACATACACCGTCAGCGCTCGCTCGGCCGGGATGTGGATCAGCGAGCGGCGGCCTTTCTCGTCGATGGCTTCAACTTCCTGCGTGAGCGGCACGCTGGCCTGGGTCATCTCCGGTAGTCTCATGCGCCTGCAGCCTCCATCGCTTTGCCGCCGCCAAAACTGGTCTGGGGCTGTACCTGCCCGCCCAGCGTCAGCTTGATCGCACAGTATTTGAATTCGGGGATCTTGCCGAACGGGTCCAGTGCCGGATTGGTCAGCTTGTTGATCGCCGCTTCGTAATAGCAGAAAGGCACAAACACCGCGCCGCGCGGCGAGCTTTCGTCGGCCCGGGCGTACAGCGAGACCTGGCCCCGCCGCGAGGCGATCGTCACGACGTCGCCCGGCTTGCCGCCTAGCGCCGCCAAATCAAGCGGATGCACCAGCGCCACCGGGTCCGGTTCGAGCGCGTCGAGGACGGCCGTGCGGCGCGTCATGCTGCCCGTGTGCCAGTGTTCCAGCTGACGGCCGGTAATCAGCACTTGCGGGTATTCGGCGTCCGGCCTTTCGTCGGCGGGAATGATATCGGCGGGCACAAAGCGCGCCCTGCCCGACTCGCGCGGGAAATCCTCGGTGAACACCACCGGCGTGCCGGGATCGCCCTCGGCCAGGCAGGGATAGGTGACGGCATGTTCGCGCTCCAGCCGCTCCCACGTGATGCCGGCGATGCTGGGCATTACCTGCCGCATTTCCGCGAACACGTCGGCTGCGCCGCCATATTGCCAATCGAGCCCGAGGCGTTGCGCCATTTGCTGGATGATCCACAGCTCCTGGCGCGCTTCGCCCGGCGGCTCGAGCGCCTGGCGGCCGATTTGCACCATGCGGTCGGTATTGGTAAAGCTGCCGGTCTTCTCTGGAAATGCGCTGGCGGGCAGGATGACGTCGGCCAGGTAGGCCGTTTCGGTCAGGAAGATGTCCTGGACCACCAGGTGTTCGAGGGACGCCAGCGCGGCGCGCGCATGATTGGCGTCGGGGTCGGACATGGCGGGATTCTCACCCATGATGTACATGCCCTTGACCTCGCCGGACTTGGCGGCGTCCATCACTTCCACCACGGTCAGGCCAGGCTTATCGTCGAGCGTGCCGGGAGAAAGCCCCCAGGCGCTTTCAAAGCGGGCTTTGGCGGCGGGTTCGGCCACGCGCTGGTAATCGGGATACATCATCGGGATCAGGCCAGCATCGGAGGCGCCTTGCACATTGTTCTGGCCGCGCAGCGGATGCAGGCCGGTGCCAGGGCGGCCGATCTGGCCCGTCATCAGCGCCAGCGCGATCAGGCAGCGCGCATTGTCGGTGCCGTGGACGTGCTGCGAAATGCCCATGCCCCACAGGATCATCGACGCGCGCGAAGCAGCATATTGGCGTGCTACGGCGCGGATGGTGTCCGCCTCGATGCCGCAGATTGGCGCCATCGCCTCGGGACTGAATTCGGCAACGTTGGCCGCCAGTTCCTCATAACCTATGGTGCGGCTGGCGATGAAGTTCCTGTCCACCAGCCCTTCCGTGACAATGACGTGCATCATGGCGTTCAGCAGCGCGACATCGGTATCGGGCTGGAATTGCAGGAAACGATGTGCAATGCGCGACAGGTCGGATCGGCGCGGGTCGCACACGATCAGCTTCGTGCCCTGCTTTACCGCATTCTTGATCCAGGTCGCAGCTACCGGATGGTTGACCGCTGGATTGGCGCCGATCAGGACCACCACCTCGGCCTTCATCACATCCTTGACGGGATTGGAAACCGCGCCCGAGCCTATCCCCTCCAGCAACGCCGCTACCGAGGAGGCATGGCACAGGCGCGTGCAATGATCGACGTTATTGCTGCCAAAGCCGGTGCGCACCAGTTTCTGGAACAGGTAGGCCTCTTCGTTGCTGCCCTTGGCGGAGCCGAATCCGGCCAGTGCGCGCGGGCCGTGCGCATCGCGGATGGCCGCCAGCTTGCCGCCGGCCAGCGCCAGCGCTTCTTCCCAGCTGGCTTCGCGGAACACATCGGATACGCGCTCAGGGTCCATGGCGAAATCGCCCGATTTGGGTGGTGCGTCGGCGCGCCGCACCAGCGGTCTGGTCAGGCGTTGCGGGTGGTGGGCATAGTCGAAGCCATAGCGGCCCTTCACGCACAGCCGGCCCTGGTTGGCGGGGCCGTTGCGGCCTTCCACGAAAAGGATCCTGTTGTCCTTGACGTTGTAGGTGAGCTGGCAGCCTACGCCGCAATAGGGGCAGACCGATTCGACCTGTTTGTCCGGCACTGCGAGCGCGGCATCGCGCGCCGGCATCAGTGCGCCAGTCGGGCAAGCCTGCACGCACTCTCCGCAAGCAACGCAAGTCGATGCGCCCATCGGATCATCCATGTCGAAAACAATTTTCTCCTGCTCGCCACGCCGGGCCAGGCCAATCACGTCGTTCATCTGCTCATCGCGGCAGGCGCGCAGGCAGCGTGTGCACTGGATGCAGGCGTCGAGGTTGACGGCAATGGCGGCATGGGTCAGGTCACGCATCGGCTGCGTGCGGGCGGCGAAGCGCGGCTTGCCGACGGAGAGCTTGGCGGCCCAATGTTCGACTTCGTTATGCCGTGTGTGGCCTTGCTCCGGCATGTCGGCCAACAGCAGTTCAAGCACCATTTTCTGCGCAGCGACGGCGCGCGCGCTGTCGCTGCGCACATGCATGCCTTGCACAGGATGGCGGCAACATGATGGCGCCAGCACCCGCTCACCATCAATCTCCACCATGCATGCGCGGCAGTTGCCGGCGGCGGCCATGCCGTCCTTGTAGCACAGATGCGGAATGTCGACACCTTCGCGGCGCGCTGCTTGCAGCAGCGTTTCGCCCTCTGCGGCCTGCACGGCGCGGCCATTGAGTTCGAAAGCAATCATCGGATCACCTCGTGCGGGAAGTATTTCAGCACGCAGTCCACCGGGTTGGGCGCAGCCTGCCCCAGGCCGCAGATCGATGCGTCGCGCATTACCTGCGACAGTTCGCCGAGCAGGCTGGCGTCCCATACCGGCTGCTCAATCAGTCCGACCGCCTTGGCGGTGCCGGCGCGGCACGGCGTGCATTGGCCGCAGGACTCGTGGCGGAAAAAGCGCATCATGTTTCCGGCCGCGGCCCGCGCGCTGTCGTGCTGCGACAATACGATGATGGCCGCGGAGCCGATAAAGCACCCATACGGTTGCAGGGTATCGAAGTCGAGGGCGATATTGGCCATGCTGGCGGGCAGGATGCCGCCGGATGCGCCGCCCGGCAGGTAGGCGTATAGCTGGTGGCCGTCCAGCATGCCGCCGCAGTATTCGTCGATCAGTTCTTGCGCCGTAATGCCGGCCGGGGCCAGCTTGACGCCGGGCAGTTTGACGCGACCGGAGACGGAGAACGAGCGCAACCCCTTGCGGCCATGGCGGCCATGGCTGGCGAACCATTTCGCGCCCTTGGCCAGAATCTCGGGAACCCAGTACAGGGTCTCGAAATTGTGCTCCAGCGTTGGGCGGCCGAACAATCCTTTCTGCGCCACGAACGGCGGGCGCAGGCGTGGCATGCCGCGCTTGCCCTCGATCGATTCGATCATCGCGGATTCTTCGCCGCAAATATAGGCGCCTGCCCCGCGCCGCAAATGGATGCGCGGCTCTGCCGGCGCCAGGCGCTCCAACTCCCGTTGCAGCAGCTTGCGGCAAGCGTGGTATTCGTCGCGCAGGTAGACGTAGATGTCGTCGATGCCGACGGCCCAGGCGGCGATCAGCATGCCTTCGATGAACTGGCGCGGATTGCGTTCGAGGTAGTAGCGGTCCTTGAAAGTACCCGGCTCGCCTTCGTCGATATTGACCGCCATCAGGCGCGGGCCCGGCTCCTCGCGCACGATGCGCCACTTGCGCCCCGCTGGAAAGCCTGCACCGCCCAATCCGCGCAGGCCGGAGTCTTCCAGCTCCGCGATCACCGATTCAACTGTCCGCGCGCCGGAAAGGCAATCACGCAGCACCGCAAAGAGCGCTCCGCCGCCGCTGCCCGCGCCAGCCTCGGCGCCGCCCTCGCCCGCACTGCGCGCCGCCAAAGCCGCAGCGCCCGGCCCGGCATCATCGGCGGCAACGGTTGTCGCAACGCTCTCGCAACTGGCCCGTGCCAGCGCACGCTGGCCGACCAGCACCGCCGGCGCCTGCTCGCAGCGCCCAATGCAAGGTGCGGAAATCACCCTTACATCGCGCCCGAGCAAGGCAGGCAGGTGCGCCAGCAGTTCGCCCGCACCGGCAAGCTCGCACGGCAAGCCGTCGCACACACGCACCGTCAGCGCAGGCGGTGCGGACTCGCCTTCCAGGACAATATCGAAATGGTGGTAGAAAGAGGCGACTTCAAAGACCTCGACTTGCGCCAGCCTCAGTTCGGAAGCCAGGGCCGCCAGGTGCGCGGCCGACAAGCAGCCATACGCATCCTGGATCAGATGAAGGTATTCGATCAGCAAATCGCGCCGGCGCGGCGAAGCGCCGAGTAAAGCCTGCACTTGCTGCAACGCAGCAACATCAACCTGCCTGCCTTTCGGCCGCTGGCGTTTGCGTTCCCGGCTGGCACCCTGCACTGCAATAGGAATCATGTGCTGATTCACCTCGCGATTGGCGTTTGCTTACCTCAGGGTATCATGCGTAGCCCTGTGGCGGAATATGTTAATTTCAACATAAGGATGCCACAGTGCGGAGGTACGCCCGTGGAAAATTTGCAGTCACTGGCGTCCATGTTGGACTTGTACCAGCTCAGCCTGACCGCCGTACTCGTCCTGCACGCCCTCAGCCTGGTGCCGCAATGGCAGCACCAATACTTCAACCCGCGCCTGCTGCGCGTGGCAATGCTGGGGATGATGCTGGGGATGGGGCAAGGTGCGGTCATCGTGGCCGCAGTCGAGCACGCTACATTCGTGCACGGCGGCGGCATCGCAATGCTTGGCGCCGCCATCATGATGCATGCCTGGGTCGCCTTGCAGAACCTGCTGGCCAGCTACGCGTTCGTCAACTTGCACCGCCCGTGCGCGATCATGGCGTACCGCATGCTGTGGGCCCAGCGCCCGCTCGGCTATCTCAGCGCCGCGCTGACAATGGTCGCGGGCTTTACCCTGATGTGATCAGTTGCGGCCGGCAGTGCCATGCTCGGGCCAGACGATATCGTTATCGACAGAATACAGGCGGCACGGTTCCTTGCTGGCTGCCTGGCAAGCTGCCAGCGCCTTCTCATTGGTGTTCTCGCCCTCTTCCGCCCAGCCCCAGGAACCGGTAGGCGAAATGGCAAACGCACGCGGCGTCGCCTTCTGCAGGAATTCGCGGTACTGCTCGCGGCCGCGCTGGGGCACGAACGGCACGGCATCCACATCTTCAAGCGCCGCGTAATGCGTAGCGCGCTGCACTGGAGGATCGGCCACCGCGTACACCTCCCGCGTCGGCATGCCGATCTCGCCCAGGAAACGCTCCACTTCCGGCAGCCAGATCGTCGCACCGTCGCGATTGCCGAGCAAGCCGTGGGCGTCTTTCTTGAATGGGCCAAAAGCCACCATTTCCGCCTTGCCGCCGGCCGCCGTGAACGCGCTATGCATCCGGGCCGCGAGTTCCGGACCGAAGTAGCTGTCGTTGGCGCCATACATCCACATGCTCGGCACCTTGTTGCGGCGGCCGTATTCGGTGAAGGCTTTGACCAGCGCACGGCGCCAGTCGCACAGGTCGCCGTGCACTTTCAGGCCGCCGGCAAAGTTCATGACGCCACGCACGCCCGGCAATTCCTGGGTGGCAGCGGCCATGCTGGCCAAGCCGCCGAAGGACTGGCCCGCCAGCACGATATGTTCGTTATCGACCCAAGGCTGCGCGCGCGCATAGCGCACCACGTCCGCAATGTCGCCCGCCTGCTCGTAGCCATTGGCGGTCATATTGCAGCCGTATTCGACGAATTTGCCGGTGGAATTGGCGAAGCCGGTGCGCATTGGCACCATCACCGCATAGCCGCGGCGCACGAAGGCCGTGGCCAGGTAAATGAAGCGGTCGCGGGCCTGCAGCTTGGGGTTGCCCGGCGCCTTGCCATGGTTGACGATCAGCAGCGGGAATGGGCCCGGGCCGGGCGGACGGAACACGGTGGTTTCCAGCTGCACGTCCTGCGCACGGCCGGCTGGAATCTTGATAATTTGCTCATTCAGGCGTGCATCGAGCGCGGCTTCCCCCGCCTGCGCAAATGGCAGGCTGGCGCAGGCCAGCAATAGGGCGGCAAGTCGGGTGGCGAAGGCTTTGATGATGCGCTCCGGAACGATGCGTTTGGGCAATGTCCCAGATTCTTATGCGCACGGCTGAGGAAAGCAATCCCAAAACGTCAACCGTAGCAATTAACTCATCCTGGAAAGCAGGTTTCGTACGGATTCCAGCACTTCATCGGCCAATTGCGGGTCGGATTTGTAGACATTCCGCGACACCGAGATGGCGCCGACCAGGGCAGCCATGATGGCCTGCGCCTGCTGTTGCTGCCCTTCCCCGGCCGGCAAGCGGCTGCGGATGTAGTCGACCATCTGCCGGTAGCCGCTCGTATAGTTGGCGGCGACGGCCGCATCCTGCCGCGCCACCTCGCTGGCAGCGGCAGCCAGCGGACAGCCTTCAGCCAGGTTGTCGCGCTGCTCCGGCGCCAGGTAATAGCCGATCAGTTCTTGCAGCGTGACGGGGCGTGCAGTGACCTTGCCAAAGGCGGAACGGGTGCTGAATTGCATGGCTTCGGCCGCCAGCGCGTCCTTGGAGGGAAAATGGGCGTACAGCGCGCCGTGCGTCAGCCCGGCTGCCTTGCTGATTTCCGCCACGCCCACACCATCGATCCCCTTTTCGCGGAACAGGCGCGCCGCGGTTTCGACCAGCAATTGCCGGTTTTCCGCCGCTTTTTCCTTGGTGATCTTCATGGCAAGCCCCTCCCGCATCAATCATTGCGACCATCATCATACCATGTGTTGCGTCGCATGCCTATTTTTTGGGCAGGAGGTTTGTTTCCACATGGAATCGGTTAAACTAGTGCCATGGCAATCTCCGCACTCCAAGCCGGCCTTTCCGGCCTCCAATCCAACCAGCAGGCGCTGGCGGTGGAGGGACACAACGTCGCCAACCTGTCGACGCAGAATTTCCAGCCGCAGCAAGCCAATTTCCAGGAAACGCCAGGCGGCACCACGGTCACCATTTCCACCGCCGCGCGCGGACTGTCGGCGGCGAATAATGCCGGTGGCGCACCTTCGGGCACCGATCCGGCCAGCTCCATCACCAACTCTCTGGTCTACAAGGCCAATTTCGACCTGTCCGCCAAAGTAGTGAAGGCGGCGGATGAGCGAATCGGCACACTGCTGGATATCCAGGCTTAACGTGCGCGCCTTACCGCGCTATGCTGTCATATGGGCAGCGTGGTGGAGGCTAGCATGGACGACATCGAACTCCCCCTTCAGGACCGCCGGCAGGCCGCCGAACTGCTGGCTGACAGGCTTGCCCATCTGCGCGGCAGCAATCCATTAATCCTCGCCATTCCCCGCGGCGCCGTGCCGATGGGACGCATCATTGCCGACCGCCTGCAGGGTGAGCTCGACGTCGTGCTGGTGCGGAAGATCCCCTCTGCTATTGATCCCGAACTGGCCGTCGGCGCCGTCGACGAGCACGGCAACCGCGAACTGGCGCCCTACTTCAACCGCACACGGACCAGCATGGAATGGGTCGAGCTGCAAACCCACGAGCAGGTGGAATTGATGCGGCGCCGGCGCGCTTCGTATGGCAGCCAGCGGCCGCCCGCCAATCCCGAAGGCCGCATCGTGGTGATTGTGGACGACGGCCTGGCGACCGGCTCCACCATGGCCGCGGCCCTGCGCGCCACGCGCGCCCGCAAGCCTTTCCAATTATTGGCCGCCGTGCCGGTGGCTGCCCCGGATTCGCTGGACATCATTGCGCCGCTGGCGGACGGCATCGTCTACCTGGCCGCGCCGATGAATTTCATGTCGGTCAGCCGCCATTACCGCAGCTTCCCGCAAGTATCGGAAGAAGAAGTGCTGGAGCTGCTCAAGCGCCAGTAGTGCGACTTTGAAGCGCCGCGTGTGCGACACTCAAGCCCAGGAGGCAGCCAGCGCATGACCGACCACGACCCACGCAAACATGATCGCCGCGAAGGCGACCGCGGACAACGGCGCCGTGCCGGCGACGCACCGCACTACCTCGATCCCGGCGAAACCATCTTCAGCCTCTGGGGCCGCGTCATCCTGGCGCGCTACAAGCGCTGGGCGGCAGCCGCCACGCGGCACATCATCCAGCGGCCTTTGCACATCGGCGTCTCAGCCCGCATCTACCATCCCGAACCCGGCGCCACCGGTTTGCGCAGCAAGAACCTGCAATACCTCGAAGAGTCGGTGGCGCAGTGGGTCATGTCGCGCGACGTGCTGGTATTCATGATCCCCACCGTGAACACGTCGGGTCTGCTGCACCCTTCCAATATCCGCCTGCGCGATTACGCCAAGCACCTGGACGGACTGGTGCTGCAAGGCGGCGCCGACGTCTCGCCGCAAAGCTATGCCGAAGCGCCCACCAAACCCGAATGGAGCGGCGACCGCGCGCGCGACATGTACGAGCTGGAACTGCTGCACGAATTCGTCGAAGCGGGCAAGCCGGTGCTGGGCATCTGCCGCGGATGCCAACTGCTCAATGTGGCCTTTGGCGGTACGCTGTACCAGGATATTGCGACCGACGTGCCGGACGCGCATCCGCACGTCTCAGACGACTACGACCGGCACCGGCACGAAGTCACCTTCCCGCCTGGTTCGTCCCTGCCCGCCATGGTGAAGGGCCCGCAACGCGCGCTGGTGAACTCAATCCACCACCAGGCTGTGAAGTCGCTGGGCAAAGACATGCAAGTCGAAGCGCTGTCCTACCCAGACAATATGATTGAAGCGATACGCTACCAAAGGGCGCCCTTCGTGATGGGCCTGCAATGGCACCCCGAATTCCACCGCGCCGGCGGGGTTGAACTGCTGGACTGCACCGGCATCCTCGACAGCTTCCTGCGCGCCGCCCGCGAGACCCGTTTTTAGTGCTCTTCAACGAATGGCAGGTACCCCATTTGCTATTGACTTAACTCAATACATCAACGTTTGCAGGGCTTGCCTTCGTATTGTTTGCCGATGACTTTGTATTCGCTGCCGTTCCAGCGCTCGACGGGGAAGCAGAATCCGGGGCCGCCGATCTCGAGGTCGGGCCAGCCGTCTTTACCTTTGGTCTTCTGAACGATCAGGATGCCGACGCCGCGCGACATGACTTCCCAGCTGCCGTCAGCTTGTTTGCTGACCAGGGTGTAGCCGACGCCGGTATCGCCAAAGCAGGCGCTGCTGCCCTCCGTGATGACGGCCTCGGGACGACCGTCACCATTGATGTCCTGTACCTGGTCTATCGCGCCAGGCACGTAGCTGGCGCTCGAATCCTTGCATGATTTCCACTGCTTGCCGTGTTGTTTGAATCCCGCTGCCTTGAATGCGGCAGCCTCGTCGGCTGGCGGCAAAGCACTGGTCCCGGCCAGCGCAGCCTGGCATAGCACCAAGCTAATTATTGTGACGACAACTTTCATAGCACACTCCTTCCTGCTCCCGCCATTCTATACCTTGCGGCATGCTAGCTGGACCAAAAAGGAAATGCAGCACTCGGCGCCTGCTGGCGCCAGAGGATTTGGAAGACCGATGCAGCAGCAGCGGCTTCATCGCCAACACGTCGCCTGCCCGTGCAGGGCAAGCCCGCTCACCGGCCCGCAGCGCAGCCGCATTTTGCGCACTGATCACGCCCTGTGTGTGCGAACCAGGCACCACATAGAGCGGCCCGTCTTCCGCAGCGCAGGTGTCGAGATGCAAACGCACGGCGACCAATTGTTCAAGAATCGCCAGCGGCGGCTGGACATACCAGCCATCCTCCTTCAGCGACCAGCCTCGCATGCCGTCCGCATCGGTGCGCCTTCGCACCGGAATGCTCAAGTCCTGGTGGACCGGCACCAGCCAATTGACCGACTCGGACTTTTCAAACAAGGTGCATTGCACCGCCATGTGGCCTGCTGGAAGAATTCCCGCCATGGCTGGGGAATCAAGGAATTGCGCGGCCAGCTCGGCGCACCATGATTGCGCAAGCAAAGCACGAGAACCGGGGCCGCTGATCGAAGGGAGATGCCCCATCAACTGCGCGCATTGCGCAGCGTCGAGCAAACCAGGAACAATATCGAAACCGTGCCGCTGGAAATGATTCAAGGCTGGGCGTAGAAGACCAAGGAGCTGCCGAGGGTCAGTGCTTCTTCAATGTGAGGATGCAGGTCCTTGAAAGGCGCTTTTTCCAGCATATCGGCTTGCAGGATGCTGAAGGCGTCCATCGCTACGTTTTCGAAACCGAACTTGCTGCACTCAATGATGGCCGCATCCCACAATGCGTCCGCCCCTTCCTGCAGCAGGAACAGCATGCACTTGTGCAGCGCATGCTCTTGCGGATACGCGTATTCATATACCGCTTTGCCCTCGAAAACGCCTTCGAAGGTGTAGATCCCCAGGACACTGTTATCGCTCATGAGCTGTTTGAATTAAAGGTCGTGCCTGATTATACGATGGACTCGCCCGGGGCCAATCGAGAGAAAGAGCGTCTAAATCCGCTCAATTCCCCCGGAACCGGGCAATCGCCGCATCGACGACGCCTTCCACACTGCCCGAAGCATCAAATTCCGCGCGCAGGTAGTGGGCGTCGCTGCCCATATGCGTCACCTGCATCAGGTGGTTCAGCGCTGCGCTGCCGCCGAGGGCTTCGGCGTGCAAGTCCATGCGGCGCAGGGTGGTGAGGATGTCCTCGCGCAAGGACAGGCTTTCGTAAGTCTTCGGGTGCACTACCGTTCCATCCAGGCCGAAGCGGCAAGCCTGGAAGCGGTTGTAGTTGTAGACCAGGTAATCGTCCTCGGCGGGCGGCGCCTCCTTGCGCTCCAGCAGATACGAACACAATGCCTGCAGGTAGCAAGCAAGTGCGGCGGCGCGTTCCACCGTCAGCGGCGTGTCGCACACGCGCAGCTCGATGGTGCCGTATTCGGGCTTGGGGCGGATGTCCCAATAGAAGTCCTTCATCGACTTGATCACGCCCGTGTGCTCCATCTTGGAGAAGAAGCTGTGCTCGAACTCGTCCCATTTCAGGATGAACGGCGCGCGGCCGCTCATGGGGAAGGCGAACACGCTGTTCAGGCGCGCCGAGTTGAACAGGGTGTCGTTGCCCTGCACGTAAGGCGACGATGCGGAAAGCGCGATGAAGTGCGGTACGTAGCGGCTAAGCGCGTGCAGCAGGTACAGCGCATCGTCACCGCTGCTGCAACCGATGTGCACGTGCTGGCCGAAAATCGTGAACTGCTTCGCCAGGTAGCCATACAGCGCCGATACTTCCTTGAAGCGGGGCTTGGAGAAGATCTTCCGCTCGGACCAGCGCTGGAACGGGTGGGTGCCGCCGCCGCAAATGCCGATGTTCAGCGTATCGGCCGCCCTCACCAGCGTGTCGCGCGTCTCGCGCAACTGTGCAAGCAGCTCGCCGTGGTTGGTGTGCACGTCGCTGTTAATCTCGATCATGCTCTCGGTGATCTCCGGCGTCACGTGGCCGGGAAATGGCTTGCGCGCCAACAGGTGCAGCAAGTCCGGGCTCGACGCAGTGAGGTCGAAGTCGGACAGGCTGACCAGCTGCAGCTCCAGCTCCACGCCCATGGTCAGCGGTTGCGACGATTTGAATTCTTCCAACGGCATATCAGCCCTCCTCTTTTGCCGTTTCGCGCGCCAAAATCAGCGCGCGCTGGGTGATGATAGGCCCCAGCACTTCCATGAACAGGGTCATGGCGGCCAGCGCAGCCAATTCATCCACCAGCACAATGCCCATATAGCGTGTCTGCTCCAGCAGCAGGATGGCGAACACCGACATCGGCGACAAAGCAATGCCGATCAGCGCCCCCTTGCGCCACGCAATACCGGCCACGTGGGCGAATACCGCCACCGCAATGGTCTTGGTGGCAAAGCGCACCAGTACCAGCAAGAGGCCAAGCGAAGCGCCGAATACCACCCGCTGCCAGTCAAGCGTGGACACTGCAAACACAAACAGCAATACCGTCAATAGCTCGCCGATCGCACCGAAGTTGCGTTGCGTGCGCGTGAAGGTCACACGGCGGTGACGCGCGGTCAGGCCGAAGGTCAGCGTTGCCAGCACCGGCGACAGATCGGCCGCTTGCGTGATCGACACCAGCAGCACCACCACCATCGCAAAGGCGACGGTACCGTCGCGCGACAGGGTGCCCAGGCTGCGCAGCAGCGCTGGCACCAGCATCCCGGCCACCGCACCCAGCACAGCGGAGGCGAGCAATTCGATCACGCTGCGCGACACCGCCTGGGTCAAGCTGCCGGAAGTCTGGAATACCCAGAAGCCGACCACCACCTTGAACACGAACAAAGCAAGCACGCAATTGATCGCCACCAGGTGCAGCACGCGCTCGGTCACCTGCCCCGAGCTGCGTTCCTCATTGATCACGCGCAGCACACCGGCCGGCGAAGAAGACATGGCCAGCGATGCGAGCAGCAATCCGGTCAGCGGCGGCATGCCTTGCCAATTAGCGATCAAGAACACGGCGCCAAACGTCAGCGCCGATTCGGCCAGCCCGCTCACCGCAATCCACGGATTCACGCGCAGCCAGCGCAAGTTGATGCGGTAACCAAACTCAAACAGGATAAGGCCGAACGCTATATTGGCGAGCAGCGTTACCTGGCTGCTGCCGTCCGGCACGAGAAGTTCGGGCATTGCCTGCGCAAGCAGGAAGCCCACCAGGCCGTACACGCTGATGCGCGGCAGATTGGTCCAGCGATGGACGAACTCACCTGCGAGCCATGCAAGCAGCATGGCGCAAGGCCACGCGAGTTCGTCAGAGATGACTAACAAATCGGTCATAGACTTACCTCCGACCCGTACTATATTGCATTTGTGAAAAACGTGACACACGAATCTTCGTTACAATGCCATGCATGGACATGATCAGCGAACACGTTTGCCACGGCGGGATGCAACGCTTCTATCGCCATGAGTCGGAAGCGATTGGCTTGCCAATGCGCTTTTCCATCTTCATTCCACCGCAGGCAGCCAACGGGCCTTTGCCCGCACTGTTCTACCTCGCGGGACTCACCTGCACCGAAGAGACCTTTGCCATCAAGGCCGGCGCGCAGCAGCATGCGGCGCGTGAAGGCATCATCCTCATCGCACCGGATACCAGTCCGCGCGGCGCAGGCATTGAAAACGAAACGGCGAGCTGGGACTTCGGCGAAGGCGCAGGCTTCTACCTCGACGCCACGCAAGAACCATGGTCGCAGCATTACCGCATGGAGAGTTATATCCACGAACTGCGCAAGCTGGCAATCGACGAATTGCCGGTGGACCCAAAACGCATCGGCATCTTCGGCCATTCGATGGGCGGTCATGGCGCGTTGACCCTGGCACTGCGCAGGCCGGACTTGTTCCGCAGCGTGTCGGCTTTCGCGCCGATCGCCGCGCCGGTGCGCTGCCCATGGGGACAGAAAGCCTTCAACGGCTACCTGGGTCCGGACAAGGAAAGCTGGCTGCAGCACGACGCCAGCGCGCTGATGTCGGTGCAGGACGAGGCGCCCTTCCCCTATGGCATCCTGATCGACCAGGGCCTGGCCGACAAATTCCTTGAGGAGCAGTTATATCCGGGAGTGTTCGAGGATGCGTGCCGCGCCGCCGGTCAGCCCCTGGAGCTGCGCCGGCATGCGGGCTACGATCATGGCTACTACTTTATTTCGAGCTTCATTGGCGACCATCTGACGTTCCACAGCCGCCAGCTCAGGGAAATCACTTAGTCAATACGCGGCGGATGGTCTCCGCCAGTTCTTCCGCGACGAACTTGGCCACGTAAGCATCGGCGCCAACGCCTTTTACGTGGTCTTCGTTGGTCTTGCCCGACAGCGAGGAGTGGATCACCACCGGGATCTTGGAGAAGCGCGCATCCTGCTTCACCAGGCGGGTCAGCGTAAAGCCGTCCATTTCCGGCATTTCCAGGTCGGTCAGCACCAGGGCCACGCGGTCTTCCACCGGAATGCCTTCGGCCTTGCAGCCTTCGGCGATGTGGTTCAGCTTATCCCATGCTTCCTTGCCGGTCTTCATCATCACGAAGGGCGCATGCATGGCTTCCAGGCCGCGTTCAATCAGGTTGCGCGCCACAACGGAATCGTCGGCGGCGAGGATAAAGGTGCCTGGCTTCAGCGGCAGGCGCCCGATCGTGTTTTCGTCGATATCCTTGCCATCGCTCGGCGTCAGGTTGCGCAGGATGGTTTCGACGTCCAGCACCTGCGCCAGGCGGGTGTTCTGCACGTCGCCATCGACGCGCGCAATCGAGGTCACCATGCCGCCGCCGTGGCTGCCTTCGGCGCTCAGCACCTGGCTCCAGTCAAGGCGCACGATCTCGTCCACCGATTCAACGGCGAAGGCTTGGGTGGTGCGGGCGAACTCCGTCACCAGCATGATGTTCAGGCCAGTCTTCGGCTTGACGCCGACGATGCCCGGCAGGTCCATCACGGGAATGATCTGGCCACGCAGGTTGACCACGCCCAGCATATGCGGCTCCGAACCCGCGACTGCAGTCACGGTCGGCATCGCAACGATCTCGCGAATCTTGAAGACGTTGATGCCATAGAGCTCGGAGTTGCCGCTGGTATCATCAACGCCCAGGCGGAACAGCAGCAACTCGAACTTGTTGGAGTTAGTGAGGTTACTACGCTCGTCAACTTCTTGTTGAACGGAATTCATCGCGATCGCTCCAATCTTCTCGAATAAGCATTCCCTTTGGTATGGAATGTTTCGGCAGTATACCGGCCTTTGTTAAAAATCCGGGGGCGATGAGGGGCAGAAACAACAAAAAAAGGACGCACGATGGCGTCCTTTCAAGAATCCTGGAGCGGGAAAAGAGTCTCGAACTCTCGACCTCAACCTTGGCAAGGTTGCGCTCTACCAACTGAGCTATTCCCGCAGAAGGCGCTATTATGACAGCCACTGTCAGAACAGACAAGTTCTTTTTCGAATGGCATCCCCCTATAATGCCCGCATGGATTCTATCGAGATAGTATTGGCAATGCTGCTGGCCGTGATCGCCAGCGCGTACATGACGCGGATGCTGCCAGCCGGCATTCCCCTCCCCCTGGTCCAGATCGGCCTTGGCGCCGGGATTGCCGCATGGTCCGGCCACGGCATCCAGCTGGATCCGGAGCTGTTCTTCCTGCTGTTCATTCCGCCGCTGCTGTTCCTCGATGGCTGGCGCATTCCGAATACGGGCCTGTTCCGCGACCGCGTGGTGATCCTGGAATTGGCGCTGGGCCTGGTGATCTTCACCGTGCTAGGCGCCGGCTACCTGATCCACTGGATGATTCCCGCCATGCCGCTGGCAGTGGCGTTTGCGCTGGCAGCCATCCTGTCGCCGACCGACCCGATTGCCGTCGGCTCGATCGCTTCGCGCGCACCGATCCCCAAGCGGCTGATGCACATCCTGGAGGGCGAAGCCCTGCTGAACGATGCCAGCGGACTGGTGTGCTTCCGCTTTGCCGTGGCGGCAGCGCTGACCGGCACCTTCTCGCTGACCAGCGCTTCACTGACGTTTGTCTGGCTTGCAGCGGTGGGTATCGCCGCCGGCGTGGGCGTCACTTCCGCCGTCGCCTGGCTGCAAGGCCGCCTCACATCGCGCTACGGCGAGCCCTCGGGATCGCCCATCCTGGTCAGCCTGCTGATTCCCTTCGGCGCCTACCTGGTGGCGGAACGCATGCATGCTTCCGGCATCCTGGCGGCGGTCGCCGCGGGCATCACCATGAGCTATGTGGAATTGGGCGGCCAGGCGCTGGCCGCCACCCGCATCCAGCGCACCGCCGTGTGGGACACGGTGCAGTTCACCCTGAACGGCGTCATGTTCGTGCTGCTCGGCGAGCAATTGCCGGACATCCTGCGCGGCGCCAGCGAGTCGCTGGAGCAAAGCGGCCATATCAATTCCTGGTGGCTGGTGCTGTATGCGTTTGCCATCAGCTTTGGCCTGATTGCGCTGCGCTTCCTGTGGGTTTGGGCTACCCTGCGCGTGACCCTCTATCGCCGCAGCCGCCGCGCCGGCGCCGGCAATGGCGAACGGCCGCACTGGCGCTTGCTGCTGGCCACCGCGCTGGCAGGCGCGCGCGGCGCGATCACGCTGGCTGGCGTGCTGACCTTGCCCCTGGCGTTGCCTGACGGCGATCCGTTTCCGGCACGCGACCTGACCATCCTGCTTGCCAGCTCGGTGATCCTGATTTCGCTGCTGGCGGCCAGCATCGGCCTGCCGCGCCTGCTGGGCGGGATGCACTTCCCAGAGGAACCGGCCGAGCGCCAGCAGGAAGACATGGCGCGGCGCCAGGCCGCATCGGCTGCCATTGCGGCCATTGAGCGCGCCGAACTGGCGCTGGCCGATGCCCACCATCCGGACGTGCTGCCGCAAGCCGCGGCACGCGTGATCGCCCTGTACGAATACCGCTTGAACGTGGCCTGGTCGGCGGAAGACCAGAACAAGGAGCACTTCCGCAAACTGGACCGTGCCGAGCGTGAGCTGCGCCTGGCAGCAATGGAAGCTGAACGCCAGGCCATCTTCGACCTGGCGCGCCACCACCACATTTCCGACGAAACGGCGCGCAAGCTGGTGCGCGAGATCGACCTCGTCGAAGCACGCCACCAGAAGCAGGCGAAATGAACAGGCGCGCCACGTTCTCACTCCTTATCGCGTGGCTGCTGTTCTGGGCCATGATGGTGGCAACCGCCGTCCAGGAGTTCCTGCGCCACGAACCAGGCCACGGCGGACTATGGCAGCCCATCCTGTGGGAATCGTCATCAATGCTGGTCGCTTCGCTGCTGCTGGCGATGCAGCGCCTCGCCACGCGCCGCTACGATGGACTGCTGACGACGCCGGTTCGCTGGTTCGCGCGGCAGGCGCTGTGGCTGCCCGTCTGGTGGATTTTGTTCACACCATTGGCGTTCGGGATTCGCCATGCGGTGTACGCCGCGATCGGCCTGGAGTACCGGCATGAGCCATGGGGCGAGACTTTCCTGTACGAGAACATCAAGATCTCGATCTTCGTCGTGATCTTCACGCTGATTACCTTCGGCATACTGTCATTCCGTGCGGCGGAGCAGGCCAACGCCCAATTGCGCACGGCACAGCTGCACCAGCTCACGCAGCAGATGCAGCCGCATTTCCTGTTTAACGCGCTGAACACCATCTCGTCGCTGATGCACTCTGACGTCGACCGCGCGGACGCCACCCTGGTGCAGTTGGCCGACGTGCTGCGCGCCACGCTGGACGTCAGCGGGCAGCAGCAAGCGCCCCTGTCCACCGAATTGCGCCTGCTGCGCGGCTATGCGCGGCTGATGGAGGAGCGCTTTATCGACCGCGTGCAGATCAGCTGGGATATCGATGCTTCCTGCGGCGAGTGCCAGGTGCCGGTAATGAGCATGCAGCCATTGCTGGAGAACGTGTTCAAACACACCGTCGAACGGCGGCGCGGCGTGACCAGCATCGCCATCAGTGCGCAGCGCAGCGGCGACGCGCTATTGCTTACAATTTCCGACGACGCTGGCCGGCTTACGACCGAGGCTCCCGCCGCCAAGCCGGGCGGGAGCGGGATCGGCGTGCGCAACTTGCGCGAGCGGCTGCAAGGGCTGTATGGCGAGCGCGCCAGCCTGTCGCTGCTGCAGATGGAGCCCGCCGGTGTGAGCGCGCAAATGAGGCTGCCATGCGCGTCCTGATCGTCGACGACGAGCGCCCGGCGCGCGACAAGCTGCGCCGCATGCTGGTGCAGGAGCAAGGCATCTGCGCCATTGAAGAAGCGCGCGACGGCGTGGAAGCGCTGGAGAAAGTCGCCAGCTTCGCTCCCGACGCCATTTTCCTCGACGTGCAAATGCCGGAAGTGAGCGGGCTGGAAGTGGCGGCCTCCCTGCCCCAGCCTGCGCCGCTGGTGGTGTTCGCCACCGCCTTCGACGAATACGCCGTGCCGGCTTTCGACGCCAACGCGATCGATTACCTGCTGAAGCCCTTCGATGCCACGCGCCTGCAGCGCGCCATGCAGCGCCTGCGTGAACGTCTCGCTGCCCGCCCCACCCAGGCCGAGCGCCCGCCAGGCTTGCCCGGCGCACCGCTGCAGCAATTGCTGGTCACGGAACGCGGCGGCACGCGTGTGGTGCCGGTCGCCGAGATCCAATGGCTCGAGACCGCCGACAATTACGTCGCCCTGCATACATCCCAGGGAGCGCCCCTGTTGCGGCAAACCCTGACCGACCTGCTGGACAGCCTGGGCGGCGACTTTGTGCGCTGCCACCGCCGCGCCGCAGTACGCCTGTCGCTGGTGGAAAAGATCGACTCGCAGGGCTGGCTCGTCCTGCGCAGCGGCGCCCTCGTCCCGCTCGGGCGCAACAACAAGGCCGCTATCGTGGAAGCGCTGGCGCATCGGTAATCCCGATAATTCAAATCGCCAATTCCCGTTTCCTGTTCTCGCCGTGAGCGCCGACAATGGCCCGGTCCACATCAAAGGAGAAACCATGGAACGGGTATTGATCGCCGGCGGCAGCTCCGGCATGGGATTGGCGCTGGCCGGGCGCCTGCTGCGCGAAGACTGCGCGGTAACGATAGTCGGACGCTCGCCGGAAAGACTGGCGGCAGCGCGCGCGCAATTGGCAGCAGCGCCGCAGCTGCGGACGATCGCAGCCGACATCACGCTGGAGGACCAGGTGGCCGGCCTGTTCGAGCAATGCGGCCCGCTGGACCACATCGTCTGCACCGCTGCCGATCTCGAAGGCGCGTACAGGCTCTTGCCGGAAATCGACGTCGCGGCCATGCGCAAGGCCATGGATTCCAAGCTGCTTGGCCCGCTGCTGCTGGCCAAGTACGGCGCGGCTGCGCTGCCTGCAAGCGGCAGCATCACATACACCTCCGGCATCGCCTATTGCCGGCCCATGGCACGCGGCTCGGTAGTAGCGGCGATCAATGGCGGGCTTAACTCCCTGGCCTATGCCTTGGCCGTGGAGCTGGCCCCTGTCCGCGTCAACGCCGTATCGCCCGGCTGGGTCGAAACACCGATCTGGGAACTTGTCGCCGGCGACGCCAAAGCCGGCATGCTGGAAGCAATGGCGAATAGACTACCTGCCGGCCGCATTGGGCATAGCGACGACATTGCCGACGCGATCTGCTTCCTGATGCGAAACCGCTTCACGACGGGCACCATCCTGCACGTCGATGGCGGCCACCGCCTCGTGTAAGCCAAGGGGCCGGCTGCGCACCGCTTCCTGGAACTGGCGCAGTGCGGCCGGTAATTGCCGCGCGCGCCAGATCATCTGGATGGCAACGCTCCCTGCGCCGCCTTCCCAAGGCAATGCGGCTATACCGCCATCGAGCCCTGCGAGGGCCAGCCTTGGCATCAGCGCGCAGCCGAACCCTGCGCGCACCATGCCCACGATGGCCCCCAGGCTGCCATATTCGCCAGCCACTGGCGGCGACTGGAAGCCGGCGCCGGCAAATGCCGTCTCAAACATGTTCCGATAAGCACATCCTTGTGCGGTGACGAGGAAGCGCTCCCGGAGAAGCTGCTGCGGCCCTGCGCTGCCGCGCGCGGCCAAGGCATGCCCGGCCGGCAGCAGCAGCACCAGGTCATCCGCCCCGACGCGTTCGCTGAGCAAACCACTCTCCGCTGGCGGCTCGGTAAAGGAAAAGCACACATCCAGCGTGCCGTCTCTCACCGCATTGCGCAGCTCGCCGCTGCCGCCGACACGCACATCAAGTTCAAGCCCCGGATGACGTCCCTGGAACCCAGCCAGCAGCGGCGCCAGCCAATGCACGCACAGGGTTTCCAGCGCGCCCACCGCCAGGCGGCCGCTCAAGGCCCCGGCGCCACCGGTCACGGCAGCCCTGGCATCGGCGGCAAGGGACAACAAGGCTCCGGCATATTCCACCAGCTGCGCACCCGCATCGGTCAGGGCCAGCTTGCGCTGCGAGCGCTCGAATAATTTCACGCCCAGGTCGTCTTCCAGCGCCTGGATCTGCTCCGTTACGCTCGATTGCGCCAGATGGACCTTCTGTCCCGCCTTGGTAAAGCTGAGGGTGGAAGCGACCGCAAGAAACGTTCTTAAGTGTTTGAGCTGCATGCCCACGATTATCGCAAAAATTGATCGAGCGTCCTGTTGCCCCGGCAGAAGCGTCGTTCGCCCCTGCCAGCCGCCGTTCGCCACCTATTGCTCGCCTGGCAAGCAGCGCGCCACTAAGCTGGCTTCATGTCCAACCCTCAGTGCAAAACGATCATGCAAAACAAACGCCTGTACTTCCTCGACTGGCTGCGCATCGGCGCCTTTTTCCTGCTGGTGCTGTTCCACACCGGCATGTATTACGTCACCTGGGACTGGCATGTGAAAACGCCCCACCCCAGCGACGCCCTTGAGCCTTTCATGATGCTCTCCTCCCCGTGGCGCATGTCGCTGCTGTTCCTGATCGGAGGCGCTGCGGCAGCTTTCCTGCTGGAAAAGCTGGGCGGCAAGGGGCTGGCGAAAGAGCGCAGCAAGCGCCTGCTGATCCCGCTGATCTTCGGCATGTTCTTCATCGTGCCTCCACAAGCGTACTTCGAGGTGGTTTCGGATGTAGCCTACCAGGGCAGCTATTTTGATTTCATGCAGCTGTATGTGCGGGCTTACCACGGCTTCTGCGACCACAATGGCTGCCTCGACCTGCCGACCTGGAACCACCTGTGGTTCCTGCCCTACCTGTGGCTGTACACCCTGATCCTGGCCGGCATTGGCAGCCGCCGTGTGCAGGCCGCCGGCGAGTGGCTGCTGGGCCAGCTGCATGGCTGGAAACTGTTCGTGCTGCCGGTTGCCGTGCTGGCCCTCGGCCGTATCCTGCTGCTGTCGCATTGGCCGCACACCCATAATCTCGTTGCCGACTGGCATAACCACGCCATGAGCTTGCCAGTCTTCCTGCTGGGTGCGGCGATGGCGCGCCAGGGCGAATTCTGGCAGCGGCTGGACGATGCGCGCTTTGCCGCCCTGGGCTTCTTCCTTGCGAGCTGGGCAGGCATCGTCTGCTTCGGCACAATGCATGAGGCATTCCAGATCACCTGGCTGCCGGCAGCGCGCACCGTGTATGCGCTGTGCCAATGGAGCGGCATCGTCGCCGTGTGCGGTTTCGGCCATCGCCACCTGAACTTCGACAGCGCCAAGCGCCGTTACCTGACCCAGGCCGTGTTCCCGGTCTACATCCTGCACCAGACGCTGATCATCTGCCTGGCGATGGCCCTGCGGGCGGCCGGCTTGCCGCCGGTGACGGAAGGCATCCTGATCGTGGTGCTGACCCTGGCGATCAGCTTTGGCGTGTTTGAAGTGGTGCGCCGCGTACCGCTGCTGCAGCCGCTGTTTGGCGTAGGGAAAGCGGCAGGCGCCAAGCCTGCCGCACAGGATGGCTTAGTTCAGAACCTTGCGTGAACGCTTGGCACGATACATCTCGGCATCGGCAATGGCGAGGGCTTCCTCCAGGTCGATGCCGGGCTTGCGCATGGCCATGCCGATCGACGCTCCCACATCATATCCCGCCAGGGTTTCCTGCACCCGCAACAGCATGGCCTGGGCGTCGAAATAGTCGCATTCCACCATCAGCATGGCAAATTCGTCGCCGCCCATGCGCGCCACCACGTCGGAGCCGCGCGTGACTTCCTTCAGGGCCTTGCTGCAGCGGATCAACAGCGCATCGCCGGAGGCATACCCTTGGGTATCGTTATAGAACTTGAGGTCGTCCAGGTCCAGCGACACCACGCAAGCCGGATGGCCGTAGCGCCGGCAGCGTTCTTCCTCGCGCAGCACCAGCATGTCCCAGCCGCGCCGGTTGTACAGGCCTGTCAATTCGTCGCGGGTGATGTCGACGTCGATCCGCTCGGCCTTGCGCGCAGCTTCGATGCCGGCCAGTTCCGCTTCCAGCAAGCCGCCCAGCAGCTCGCCCATCAGCACCACCATGTCCGTATCCTCGCGGATACGCTCCGGCTGCGGTTCGGGATCGATGGCGCACAAGGTGCCGAACAGCGTACCGTCGGCACGCCGCAAAGGCACGCCGACATAGGCGCCGACGGCGATCTGCTGCGTGATCGGGGCCTCGGCATACGCCGGCACGTTTGCCACATCGGGCGCGATATGCGGACCCTGCCCCTCGACCATGCGCGAGCACAGGGTCTCCGCCCAGCTATAGGTCTGGCCGGGCTTGACGCCATAGCCGTGGTCATCGGCGAACAGGACGATCCAGTCCTTGCCATCGGTGCGGGTGACCATCCATAACTTGAAGCCCAGGCGCTGCCGAAGGAATTGCATGGTGGCCTTGGAAGCGGCCGCAAAATCGTTCATCATTGCTTGCCTCATCAATAGCGATTACTGGCTGGAGCCGAACTGCCATTATGCACCGGTCGGAGTAGACTTGACAGCCTAAAATTACCTGGAGAATGTGCGATGACCCGCCTTACCGCCAAGGATTTTGACCCCGAAGTATTGGAACTGTTCGACAAATACGTGCACGGCCAGTTAAGCCGCCGCGATTTCATCTCGCGCGCCACGCGCTACGCCGTTGCCGGCGCCACGGGAGCCAGCCTGCTGGCCAACCTGTCGCCAAGCTTTGCCGCCCCGATGGTGGCGGCCGACGACAAGCGCATCAAGGCCGCTTTCGTCGAATATTCCTCACCCGACGGATACGGCAAGCTGCGCGGCTACCTGGTGCAGCCGGCCGCCGCCAAAGGCAAGCTGCCTGCCGTGCTGGTGGTGCATGAAAACCGCGGCCTGAACCCGCATATCGAGGACATCACCCGCCGCCTGGCGCTTGAGGGTTTCCTGGCTTTCGCGCCGGACGCCCTCTTCCCCCTGGGCGGCTATCCGGGCGACGAGGACAAGGCGCGCGAACTGTTTGCCAAGCTGGACCAGGCGAAGACCCGGGCCGATTTCCTGACGGCCGAACAAATCCTGAAGTCGCATCCGGCCAGCAACGGCAAGGTCGGCGTGGTCGGCTTCTGCTGGGGCGGCGGCATGGCCAACTACCTGGCCACCGTGGCGCCCGACCTGGCAGCCGCCGTGCCCTTCTACGGCATGCAGCCGCCCGCTGCGGACGTGCCGAAAATCAAGGCGCCCCTGCTGATCCACGACGCTGGCAATGATGCGCGCGTGCTGGCCGGCTGGCCGGCTTATGAGGCGGCCCTGAAAGCCAGCGGCGCGCATTACGAGCACTTCGTCTACCCGGGCGTCGAACATGGCTTCAACAACGACACCACGCCGCGCTACGACGAAGCGGCTGCCAAGCTGGCCTGGCAGCGCACGGTGGACTTCCTGCGGCAGAAAACGGCTACTTCGTAAAAGTAAAGGTGTGTGCGACTGGGCCGGGCAGCAAAGGCGTGGGCTTGCCCGCCACCCAGTCCGCATGTCCGGCCAGGAAGAATGGCGACAGCGGGTGGCCGCTCTGGCCGCCAGGCATATTGAACAAACCCTGCTCCTCATGCCCGGGCGAGACGGTCATGCGCTCGGACTGGCCAAACGCCGGCCCCGCCACGCGCGGCATATTGCTATCGCCCGGCAGCTGGTCCGGCGGCACGCTGAGCCACTTCCTCAGCATCGGCAAAGCGCCGGCAATGGGATGGGCAATGCTGGCCGTGTTGCGCGCACCCCAGGTGGCCGATGCCAGCGGCTTGCCATCCTTGCTCAGGTGCTCGATGGTGCGGTCCAGCGCCGCCAGCTGCAGCGCATTCCAGCTGGCATAACCCTGGGGCAGCCAGCCGGCCGGACGCTCGTCCAGCAAGCGTTCCAGCACCACCGGCCAGCGGCTGGAAGCGGCGCGCATATTGGCGTCCTTGTTCAACTTCGCCAACTCGATATTGGCGCCGCCGTACAGCAATTCATACAGCGACCACATGAAGGCGCGGCTGGCGCGATAGGCCACCGAATCCACGCTGGCGCGGCCATTCCAATTGTTCTTCAGCAGGCGAGCCAGTTCGGCGCGCTGCGGCTTGCCTTTCAGCGCCTCCTCGTCCAGCACGGCCAGCGCGCGGTCGCGCCACTGGGAGATGAACAGCGCGCGGTCGTCCAGCGTGACACCGTAGACGCCCTGCTCGTCGGCCTTGTCGCCCAGCGCAGCCAGGTCGTCGCGCGCCTGCGTCGCGCGCGCCCCCAGGTCGAAGCCGCCGTCGCCCAGTTTCAGCGCATCGGCGCCAAGCAGTTGGCGGTTGTTGGCCGTTACCAGCTGCCCGGCGGCGGGGTTGCGCACCGCAGGATAGGCCGCAGCCGGCAGCAAGCCTTGCCAGCCGCGCGTGCTGCCGTTGGCCGCCAGGGGATAGCTGGCGTCGACTGGCGTCGCTGGCCGCTGCGGCAAGGGGCCGACGATGGTCCAGCCGATATTGCCGCTGCTGTCGCCCACCACCAGGTTCTGTGCCGGCATGCCGATTTTTGGGGCCAGCGCCAGGGCTTCGTTCACGCTCTCCGCTTCTTCCATATGCAGCAGGCCCAGGTTGACGGCCTTCACATCATGCGCCACCCAGTGCACGGCGTAGTCGCGGCTGCCGGCGCGCATGACCGGTCCCAGCGATGTCTCGCGCACTTTCAGCGTGACGGCGGGCTTTCCCTTTACCAGGATGCGCTCTTCGTGTTCGGCCGGCGTTTCCCAGCCGCCCGGCAATTTGAGCTGGCCCGGACGGTCCTTGGCCGTCGCCACTTCCACCAGGTCGATGTAGTCGCCATAGCTGTTGGTGAAGCCCCAGGCCACATGGCCGTTGCTGCCGGCCGCCACCGCCGGCACGCCCGGAATGGTGACGCCGACGACGCGGCGCGTGCTGCCATGCGGGCCCGGCACGTGCAGCAGCATGCGGTACCAGGTGCTTGGCAGTTTGATGCTGAGATGCATGTCGTCGGACACGATGGCGGCGCCATTGCGGCTGCGCTGGCCCGACACCGCCCAGTTATTGCTGCCCACGCCATCGACGAAGGCGGCAGCGGCCAGCGTAGCCGGCTCGGGCGAAATGCCCTTGCCCCACCAGTCCGGCGCGCGCACCGGGATCGGCGCATCGGGTGCCGGCGGGCTGGCGGCGTCCAGCGGCGCATCCCATTGCGTTGTTTCAGGCAGCAGGAAGGCCAGTTGCGCCTGGCTCGCATGTTCCTTCAGCCAGCCGCGCGACAGTTCACGGCCAATGCCGGTCACTTGCAAATCGATATACATGGCGCAGGCCACCAGGAACGAATCCTCCAGCGCCCATGGGCGCGGCGTCATGCCGACCAGGGCATATTCAAAAGGACGGGTGCCCAGCGCGTTCAGGCCATCGTTCACCCCGGCGGTGTAGCGCTCGAGCAGGCGGCGGTCGGCCGCCGGCATGGCCTGCACCGCCTGTGCGGCACGGGCGCGGAATCGGTGCAGGCGGTTGATGCGGTCGGTCTCCAGCGCCTTTTCGCCAAACAATTCGGATAGTTCGCCGGAGGGCATGCGGCGCAAGAGGTCCATCTGGAAGAAGCGGTCCTGCGCGTGCACATAGCCTGTCGCATAGGCCACGTCGCCGCGCTCGCCGCCGGCGATGGAGGGAACGCCATGCGCATCGCGCATCACAGTCACCGTGCCGGCCAAACCGGCGACGCTGCGGCGCCCGTCAAGCTGTGCCAGGCTGCCGCGGAGGAAGAACCACAGCGCCAGTAGCGCCACCAACAAGAGCACCAGCAAACCCAGCGCAAGACGTTTCAGCCATAGCTTCGCCATTGGCAAACCCCATTCTTATTGTGTTGCGTCAATCTTGCCAGAATCTAAATGATTACGGTGCAAAAATGTGCAAGCGTGCTACAGTATTTGCACCATGATCGCCGCCCCTACTCCATCGAATGAGGCCGAGCGCCTTGCAGCCCTGTACGCGCTGCTGCTGCTCGATACACCGCCCGAACAGCGCTTCGACAAGATCGTCGAATTCGCGGCCGGGGAATTCGAGGTTCCCATCGCCTTGATTTCCCTGCTCGACACCGACCGCCAATGGTTCAAGGCTGCCATTGGCCTGGGCGACACCTGCCAGACGGGCCGCGATATCTCCTTTTGCGGCCATGCCATCATGCGCGCCGAGATCATGGTGGTGGAAGACGCCCTGCTCGACGAGCGCTTCCATGACAATCCCTTGGTGACCGGGGCGCCGCACATCCGGTTCTATGCCGGCGCACCGCTGATTCTGTCCAACGGCATGGCGCTCGGCACCTTGTGCATCATCGACACCAAGCCGCGCCATCTCGACCCCATGGCGCTCGCCATCCTCTCCACCTTGCGCAGCCTGGTGATCCAGGAGCTGGAAAACAGCCATGGCTGAACTCAAGCAAATGCTGCTGGTGGAACCGGAAGGCGTGCTGCGCCGGACCGTCGCCATGACTGCGCGCTCAATGGGATTGGCCGACGTGCAGGAAGCGGCCAGCACGCCGCTGGCGCGCCGGATCCTCGGCCAACGCGCCTTTCACGGCGCCCTGATTTCCATCGATGCCGGGGACGGGTTCGACTTTACGCTGCTGGACATGGTGCGCCAGGGCCACAGCGCCAGCCGCCCGCGCATTCCTATCGCGGTGCTGGCGTCGCGTTGCGACGAAGTTCTGCTCGCCGCACTGCGCGAACGCGGCATCACCCGCATCGTACTCAAGCCTTTCCGCGCCCGCACCCTGCTGGATGCCTTCACAGCCCTGGCTGGCGGCTAAGCGCCGGCGCGGCATGGCCAGCGCCGCCGTGCACCATTTCATGGTAACGGAAGGCTTCGCGGATATTGCCGCGCAAGGCCTGGTCATCCCAGGGCTTGGTATAGAAGCGGTAGATTTCTCCGCGGTTGATGGCGTTCAGCACGGACTCCAGTTCGGCGTAGCCTGACAGGATGATGCGCACTGTCTCCGGGTACAGCTTGCGCACCCGGCTCAGGAACTCGGTGCCGCTCATATCCGGCATGCGCTGGTCGCTGACCACGACCTGCACCTCGTGCGTGGCCAGCAGCGAAAAAGCTTCCTGCGCATTGTGGGCCGCCAGGATCTGGTAGCCGTCGCGGCGCAAGAGGCGCATCAGCGATGACAGCACATTCGGCTCGTCGTCCAGCAGCAGCAAGGTGCCCCTGGTTTCATTGGCCGGCCGCAGCGCGGGCTGGCGCGACTGTTCCTGCTGCAGCAAGGCGGCAAAGGCTTCCGGCGTGATCGGCTTGCTGAGGTGGAAGCCTTGCGCTTCGTCGCAGTTATAGCGCTGCAGGTAGGCCAGCTGGCCTTCCGACTCGACGCCCTCGGCGATGATGCGGAAGTCCAGGCTGTGGCCCAGCGAGATGACGGAGCGCACAATCGCGGCCACGGTGGGGTCGCCCAGCATGTCGCGCACAAAGGACTGGTCGATCTTCAGGTAGTCGATGGGGAACAGCTTGAGGTAGGCCAGGCTGGAATAGCCTGTGCCGAAATCGTCGATCGACACCCCGACCCCGACCTTCTTCAGGCGCTGCACGGTGGCCACCGCCTCGTCGGCATTCTGCATCATCATGCTTTCGGTCAGTTCCAGTTCGAGGTGCTGGGCTTGCAGGCCGGTGCTGCGCAGCGCCTCCACCACCTCGTCGGCCAGCCCCTTGTCGCGGAACTGGCGCGCCGACACGTTGACGGCCACGCGCAGCGGCTTCAGGCCGGCATCCTGCCAGGCCTTGTTCTGGGCGCAGGCGGTGCGGATCACCCAACGCCCCAGCGCCACGATCAGGCCCGTTTCCTCCGCCACGCCGATGAAGCGGCCCGGGGGAATCAGGCCCATGGTGGGATGCTGCCAGCGCAGCAGCGCTTCGACACCGGAAATCTCGCCGGTGGCAACATTCATCTTGGGCTGGTAGACCAGGAACATCTCGCCGCGCGCCAGCGCGCCGCGCAATTCGTTTTCAATGGCGGCGCGTTCCACGATGCGGGCATGCATGGCCGGCTCATAGAACTGCACCTGGTTGCGGCCGCCTTCCTTGGCGCGGTACATGGCGATATCGGCGTAGCGCATCAGCAGCTGCGGGTCGGTGCCGTCGGCCGGATAGAGCGCGACGCCCATGCTGCAGGTGACCGCATGTTCCCGGCCAGCCAGATGCACGGGCGCGGCGATGCTGTCGAGGATCTTGCGCAGCACGGCTTGCGAGGGCATCGCCTCGTGACCGTCCAGCAGCACCAGCACAAATTCATCGCCGCCCATGCGCGCCACTGTATCGGAATCACGCACGCAGGCGTTCAGGCGCGAGGCCACGGTACGCAGCAATTCGTCGCCCGCTTCGTGTCCCAGGTTGTCGTTGACCAGCTTGAAGTTATCGAGGTCGATAAAGGCCACCCATACCGTGTGCCCGTAGCGCTGGGCATATCCGATCGCCTGCGCCAGGCGGTCGCCGCAAAGGTTGCGGTTCGGCAGGCCGGTCAGGGCGTCGTGATTGGCCTGGTGCTCGAGCTGCGCCTGGTAATCCATGGTGGACGTCATGTCGGTCAGGACGCAGACACGGTGCGTGCGCTGGCCTTCCGGTCCGCCAACCGGCGCCACGTGCAGCTGCGCCCAGTAGGCGCGGCCATCCTTGCGGCGGCCGCGCAGCATCAGCTGCACATCGTTTTGGCCGTGCACCGCTTCGTGCACGGCGGTGCGCGCGGCGCCATCGTCCTGGTCGGATAACAGCTGTTCCAGGCTGCGGCCGGCCAGCTCCCCAGCCGCGTAGCCTGTCAACTCGGCCAGCGCCTGGTTGGCGTAGTCGATGGCGTCGCTGCCATCCTGGATGGCGGTGATGGCAATGGCGTTGACGCTCGATTCCAGCGCGCGGTTATGCAGTTGCAGCATCAGCTCGACCTGCTTGCGTTCGGACACGTCTTCGATGGTGCCGAGCAGGCCGATGGTCTTTCCTGCCTGGTCATGCAAGGGCAGCTTGTTGATCAGGAACCAGTGCACGCTGCCGTCCGCAAACAGCAGGTGGTCCTCGCGGTTCAGCTGCGGGACGCCGCTGCGGACGATCTGCAGGTCATCGCTGCGAATGCGTTCGGCGTTATGCGACCAGGGAAAATCGAAATCGCTCTTGCCCACCACCTCGGCCTGCGAGGACAGGCCGGCGGCGCGCAGGAAAACGTCATTGCAGCCGCGGTACAACAGGTCAAGGTCTTTCCAGAAAATCTGGTGCGGGATATGGTCGACCACCAGTTGCGTCATTTCCTGCGATGCGTGCAGCGCCCGTTCGATGCGCAAGCGCTCGGTGACATCGTGGGCAAACACAAAGCGCGCCTTGTGCCCCGCCATCAGCAGCGGGTGGGATGAGATCTCGACCTGGATATGGCGGCCATCCTTGCAGCGATGGGTCCAGGCGCCCGATTGCTGCGCCGAGCCGGAAGGCGCAGTAGACAGGTCATCGTGCAGGCGCTCGATCTCGTCGCTGGGGCGAATATCCTCAATCGTCATCTCGAGGAACTCTTCTTCGCTGTAGCCATACACCTCCACTGCCGCGCGGTTGACCACCAGGAAGCGCAGCGAGGCCAGGTCATACACCCACATGGGATGGGGATGGTGGTCGAACAGGCGTTTGAAGCGCAGGCGCGAACCGTAGGAGTCGGCTTCGGGCAGCGGGGTCACAAGACAGCGGAAGCATTCCGGCTGGTCGCCGTGGCCGGCATAGAATTCCAGCGCCAGCGTCACAGGCGTTCCATCGCCCTCCTTCGCGCACAAAGCCAGTTCGCCACGCCACAGGCCACGCTGCCTGGCTTCCGGCATGGCGTCATCGCGCAGTTCGACGGCGGACCAGTTGCGGAACAGGCCAAAGGCATTGCCCCCGGTGCCGAGTTCGCCGGCCAGCCGCCGTACGTGAGCGTTCGCGGCGAGCAAAGCGCCTTCGGCATCCATCATGAAAGCCAAGTTGGGGCTGTCTTCATACACGGCAGTGAATGCGTCCAGCCTGGTCCTTCCCGGCGAAGCGAGAGAAACCCTGTCCATGCCACCGATGGTAGCAGAACTATCCTGCCAGCAGCGCCCATCTGAGCGGCAATGCGTCTTCCCTCCATACAAGCTGCTGCGGGAAAAATTCCCAGTGCCGGCCACCTTCGTCCAGAGTGAGGCGCGCCGAGCCGCTCATCTGCAGCAAGCCGCCGCTTTCAAAATCCGGAAACACCAGCCCGGCCTTGCCATTCAGCAGTATGTTACCGAGAGTGGCAAAAAAGCGGTTGCCTTCATAGTCCGGAATCCTGAGGCTGCCGTCGCTGCCGATCTGGACAAATCCCGGCGGGCCGCCACGGTGCGAGACGTCAACCTTCATGTCTTCTCCCTCGCCGGAATAGGTCGCCACAAAAAAAGTCCCGGCGCGGCCAATGAGGTCGCGTGCCAGTGCGTCCAGCTGCGGCAGGCGGCGCGGCGGCAAGCCTGACGGTTCGCCCGGCTGGCGTTCGAAGCGATAGTCGCGTTTGTGGATGTATTGCGGGCAGTTGCCGAACGATTCGCCGACCGTCATTTCAAAGCGCTCCTGACCCAGGGCGCGCAGCCTGCCATTCAGCCGGTTGCGGCGCCGCGTGTGCAGCTCGATGCCGAGCATGCCCACGGCCGCGCCGTCGCGCAGGCCGGCCTGCGCCGGATCGTCCGCCTCGGCCGGCAGCACAAGCTGCAGGTGTTGCGGGTCCGGCGAATGCAGGAATCCTTCTTCCCCGGCACGCAGGGTGGCCCATGGGCGGCCTTCGGCGTCAACGCTGCCGAACACGGCGAAAGGCAGCTGGGCGAAGAAGTCGCGGTGCTGCTCCGGCATGTAATCGCGGATCACCTTGCGGCCGATTTCGTCCATCCGTTCCGCCACGCCCAGCGTGGACTGCAGCGCGATTTCTCCGGCGTGCCAGGGCGCGTTCATGCTGCCAACCCGACCGGTGATTTGATGAAGGGCTGGAAGCGCGGCAGCGCTTCGACGCGGGCGAGCCAGGCCGTGATGCTGGCGTACGGCGCCAGGTCCACATTGCCTTCCGGCGCGCGCGCGATGTAGCTGTACAGGGCGATATCGGCGATGGTCGGCTGGCCGCCTGCGATCCATTGTTTGCCGACCAGGCTGCCGTCCACCAGGCCAAGGATGCGGTGGGCGCGGGCGATGGCGTCAGCCGGATCCACCGGTTTCTTGAACAGGTTGATGATGCGCGCCGTGGCCGGGCCGCTGGCGATCTCACCTGCTGCGACGGACAGCCAGCGCTGTACCATGGCTGCCCCCACCGGGTCTTTCGGGAGCCAGGAGGGGTCGCCGTAGCGGCTGGCCAGGTAGACCAGGATGGCGTTGGAATCAGCCACCACGATGCCCTCGTCCTCCAGCACCGGCACCTGGCCAAAGGGGTTGAGCTTGAGGAAGGCGTCGGTCTTCTGCTCGGCTTTCATCAAGTCCACTTCGACCAGCTCGAAATCCAGGCCCAGCAGGGACAGGAACAGGTGGGCGCGGTGGGCGTGGCCGGAAATTGGATGGTAGTACAGCTTCATGGGATCTCCTTTCAAATAGTGCTGAAAGTGTGATCCATGCGAGCAAAGATGAGAATCACCATCATCGGCAATAAACTATTCCACCCGGCGGAATAATGCCTAGGGCAGTACTTCAAACAGGAGGAACTGGCTGACCTGGGTCTGGCGGAAATTATCGTCGCTGGCCATCACCAGGGTTGCATGGCCGTTGGGCAGGCGCGGGCCGAAGGCCATGGCTTCCAGGTTGTCAACGCGCGGCAGGCCAAGCGTGCGCGAATCGAGCACCAGGCGCTTGCGGGCGGGCGTGAAGTTCGCGCCCGTCAGTGCGGGCAGCGATTTCACATCGCTCGCGCCGCGTGCATCGGTGGCGTAAATGCGGACGTAGTTATGGTGCACGTCCGCGGCATCCTGCACGGTGGCGCGCTCCAGCACCAGCAGTTCGCCGTCGGGCAGCACGAGGATTTCGGAGACGCCGTTTTCGGCCTCCTTGCCCGGCCCCGGTTGCGCAGGAATCGCGTCGAGCGGATAGGCGAACTGGCGCAGCACCTTGCCATCGCGCTGGAACTGGGTCATGCGCACCATGCCGCCTGCTTGCGGCGTAGGGATAGGGCCATCTTCGTACAAAGGCCATTCGAGCGAGGCCCACAGGCTGCGGCCATCGGGCGCGAACGCCAGTCCTTCGAAGACTGCGTTGTAGCGGCTGCCGCGCTCCTCGTCCTTGTGCACCTTGAAGTTGTCCGGCAAAGGCAGGTCGGCCAGGTAGCCGCCGGCGCGCGTGGCGTGGCGGATGAACGGGTCGAGGCCGGCGCGGCGGTCGCCTTCGCTGGCGTACCACATGCTGCCGTCCAGCGGGTCGAGGCGGATCGATTCCACGTCCGCCTGTGCGCACCCGGCCGGGCTGGCGACGTAGTCTTTGCCGTCGGAATTCATGAAGTAATGCACGCCGACGAAGCGCACCGCGCGGAATGCAGTGGCATCGAAATCAAGTTCGGCTTCATAGAAACGCGCCGGGTTGTGGGTGCAGCGATCGTCGGATTCCACCAGCCAGCGCCCATGCGCGGCGTCGTAATCGAGGCCGGAAAAACCGCCCAGCATGGTGCCCTCAAACAGCGCGCGGTGCGGCACGCGCTGCTCGCCGATCAGGCGCAGCGCGCTGACCGGCGAGGCGTTCACAACTGGCGCCGGCTGCGGCGCACTGGCACATGCGGCCAGTGCGGCCGCCAGCGTGGCGGCACGGGCAACAGCTGCGAGGTGGCGGACGGTCTGCATCATCCGTGGTGCAGGCGCTTGTGCATGCTGCGCAGGCCGAGCCACATGCCGACCGCGACCACCGGCACCATCACGCCCATCAACAGTTCCGGATTGACGCCCGCGCCCAGTACCTTGGCGCCCTTGGCGGTGTAGCCGATCAGTCCCACAACGTAGTAGGAGATCGCCGCCACGGACAAGCCCTCCACCGCTTGCTGCAAGCGAAGCTGCTGCGCGGCGCGCTTGTTCATCGATTGCAGGATCTTGCGGTTCTGCGCCTCCTGCACGATGCCCACGCGGGTGCGCAGCAGGTCGTTGCTGTTGGCGATGCGGCCGGCCAGCGCCTGCTGGCGTGCGGCCACCGCTTCACAAGTTTTCATGGCCGGAGCCAGGCGCCGTTCCATGAATTCTTCCACGGTCGGCGTGCCTTCAATGCGCAGCTCGCGCAATTCGTCAATGCGGGCGTTGACCAGGCCGAAATAGGCCTTGGATGCAGCGAAACGGTAGCTGGTGTCAGCCGATACTTTCTCGATACGCGCCGCCAGGTGGGTAATGCGGTCGAGCAGCGTCTGTTCGGTGGTACCGTCATCGACCTTGCCGTCCGCCTCGACCAGGGCGCCGGCCAGGGTCGCCAGCTCCGACTCCACCTCGTTCAGTTCCGGCGTGGCGTCTTGCGCCATCGGCAAGCCAAGCAGGGCCATCATGCGGTAGGTTTCAATTTCCAGCACGCGCTGCACCAGGCGGCCCGATTGCTGTTCATGCATGCCGGCGTCGCAGATCACGAAGCGGCTGAAGCCATCGGCGTGGATGGCGAAATCGGTCCACATCTCGCCGCCATTCATGACCTGGCTGCCGGCCAGCGGCGCGCCCTGGAACAGGCGCTGCAGGCTTTCCGCGAAGGCTTGCTGCTTGCCGCCCGGACGTCCCAGCAAGACGTGCGCCGCCACCATCACCCTGCCCTTCAGGCGCAGCAGCCATTGCTCCGGCAGGTGGCGCGCCGGCATGTTGGCGAAAGCCTCTTCCGGCATCGGCATATTGGCCACGGTTTCGGCGAAGGTAAAGGTGGCGAATTCGGTGTGCAATTCCCACTTCAGGCGGAAACGGCCAAAGTCGTGGGTAAAGTATTTCCCGCCAGCCGCCGGCGCTGTCACGCCGAAATGCCCGCACAGGTCCGCCAGCAACTCTTGCTGCTCCTGTTCGCCCATGATCGCGAAGTGGGTCAGCAACGTCGGCGCTTCCAGTTTCAGGAAGGGGCGCGAGTGGATCTCGGCAGCAAGGGGCACGCGCTGCGCATGGTTCAGGCTCGAAAACACGATACTCATGGGGCTAGGCTCAGTGATGGCAGAGTCCAGATATTAACATTGTATTTACCGCATTATGTTGCACCGCAACGCAACTTAAGGCATCCATCACTTGCCGGCATCAGTGGCTCCAGCCAGAAATAGGTGGGCGGATCGCCCGGCCCTATTCTTATGCTGCTGGCATTTGTAAAGATTTCCAGCAGGCGGCCGCTGTCCGGATCGGACAAACGCAGTGCAGCATTTTCACCACGGTCAGGATCGAGCAGGTAGCGTGCCTGGCCCGGCAGCTCCTCGGCCGGCCGCGCCGAACGGCAATCCCATGCCGTGCCCGCCACGTCCTGCTCATGCGCCCCCGCCGGCACTACCTGCCCTGCGCGCACCATCATCAGCTGCTTTCCCGCGTCGCCTTCGCCCGCCATATTGAAGGCCGCACGCAGGCTCAGCGTTGCCTGTGCAGCCGCAGGTGCGTGGCAATGCAGAGATAGCCCATTGGCCTCATCGAGCACATAAGTGGCGACCACCGATTGCGGCCCGGGGCTGACCAGGCGCAGACCGACGCTGGCATCTTCCACCAGGGGCACGGCATGCCAGGGCAAGCGGTGCAAGGCACGCCCCGGCGCTGGCAGCAGATGGATGCCGCAATCGGGCGCTTCCGCATGCACCACGTCGGCCAGCCGGCCGTGTCGGTCCGGGGCACGCAGGCAGGCAATGGATCCGCCCATTGTGCTGAGCCGCACTTCCATGCCATGCCGGTTGCACAAGGTGAATATATACAGCGGCAAGCCTTCCGCAGTGTGCCCGGCATCTTCCTGTGTGATGCTTAATTCCATCCTTTAAGTATATTCACCGATCGCATATTTGATAAAATTGGACTTTATTTCCGGTCGGCAAATTAATAAATGCAGGCATCGCAATTTTCCTCTCGTACAGCCCTTGCGCTAGGGGCGGCGCTATTTATGGCGTGCATTTCCGCGCAAGCCGATGAGGTATCAGATATCAATAAAATGTTGCGCGCCGGGCAGTTGCCGGCTGCTTTGGCGAAGGTTGATGTTGCACTATCACAACACCCAAAGGATGCGCAATTGCGTTTTATTAAAGGAATGATTTTGTCCGAACAGGGCAAAAGCGCCGATGCAATTAATATTTTCCAAAAACTGACGGAAGATTACCCGGAATTACCTGAGCCTTATAACAATCTGGCAGTGCTGCATGCATCGGCCGGGAATTACGACAAGGCGCGCGTGGCGCTGGAACGCGCCATCCGTACCAATCCAACCTATGCCACCGCCCACGAAAACCTGGGCGATGTGTATGCCAAGCTGGCCAGCCAGTCTTATGACAAGGCAATGCAGCTGGCCGATCCGACCCAGCAGCCGCCGCAAAAGTCGAAACTGGCCATGGTGCGCACGCTTGCCCCGAAAGGCGGCGAGGCCCCTTCCGTGCTGGCGGCAATCGCAGCTCCCCCTCCCGCGCCAGCCAAAGCGGCGCCGGCGCCTGTGATTGCGCAGTCTGCACCATCTGCGGCCAAAGCGGCGCCGCCGGCGCCGGTTCAGCCGCCTGTGGTCGCCCAGGCTAAACCTGCACCGGCCCCTGCGCAAGCGAAACCAATCCCTGTAGCGCCGCCTGCCGCGGCACCAGCGCCGGCGGTACAATTGGCGAAGGCCGCAAGCAAGCCCGAACCGAAACCGGAGGCGGTCAAGAAAGAAGACACCGACGGTGCTGACGTCAACAAGGCCGTCGAGAACTGGGCCAAGGCCTGGAGTTCGCAGGACATGAAGGGTTACCTGAACTCTTACAGCGGAAATTTCCAGACGCCGAAGGGCCAGAACCGCAAGGCCTGGGAAGCCGACCGCACCGCCCGCATCGAGGGCAAGGGCCATATCAAGGTGACGATCGAGTCGCCGCAAATCACGGTCAACGGCAATACCGCCACCGTGAAGTTCCGCCAGAAGTATGTGTCGGACCGACTCAGCACCACCGGCCGCAAGACCCTGGTGCTCGAGAAGCAAGGCAAGAATTGGCTGATCAAGCAAGAGCAGTCGGGGGGCTGATGGAGATGTTGAAGCGAGCCGGTATCGGCGCAGCGCTTGCGCTGCTGGCGACCTGCGTGCCGGCCAAATCCATCCATCCGGCCGAAGCCCCGCGCGCCCGGCAGGATGCGGAAATCCTGCTGCTCGAAGTCTATAAGGACTTGCGCGCCGGCCAGCTGCAGGACGCGATGAGCAAGGCCGACGCGCTGGTGCAGGCCTATCCCAATTTCCGCGTCGGGCACCTGATCCGCGGCGACCTGCTGCTGATGCACACGCAGCCGGTGGCCCAGCTGGGCGCCGGCGCCAGCGGCCCGGCCGACAAGCTGAAGGACCTGCGCGACGAGGCGCGCGTGCGCCTGCAGACGCTGGTGGCGCGTCCCGGCCCCGAACTGGCGCCGCGCTCCGTGCTGCAATTGCGCGCCGACATGCGCCACGTGCTGGTGGTCGACGCCACGCAATCGCGCCTGTACGTCTACCAGAACAACAACGGCCAGCTGAAACTGGTGACCGACTACTACGTCAGCCAGGGCAAGCTGGGGGTCGACAAGTTCCGCGAAGGCGATCAGAAAACCCCGCTTGGCGTGTATTACATCACCGGCCGCGTTTCCGGCCCCAAGCTGCCGGACTTCTATGGCGCAAGCGCCCTGCATATCAACTACCCCAATGAGTGGGACCGCCTGAACGGCCGCAGCGGCGGCGGCATCTTCCTGCATGGCACGCCGGCCGACAACTACAGCCGTCCGCCACTCGCTTCCGATGGCTGCGTGGTGCTGACCAATGAGGACTTGCGCAAGCTGGAAGGCACGGTCGATATCGGCAAGACGCCAGTGGTGATCGCCGACCACCAGGAATTCATCAGCAAGGCCAAGTGGGATGCCGAACGCTTTACCGCCAACCGCCTGGTGGAATCCTGGCGCGCCGACCTGGTGAGCGCGGACAGCAAGCGCCTGCTGAAAAACTACTCGTCCAAATTCAAGTCGGCTAACGGCGAAGACCTGAAGACCTGGTACGAGAAAGACATGCGCGCGCTGGCCAGCGTGAATGGCCTCAGCGTTTCGCTCAGCGAAGTGACCATCTTCCGATATCCAAGCCGCGACGATATGCTGGTCAGCACCTTCACCCTCGAGTCGAAAATCGGCAAGAACCGCTCCTCGCAACGCAAGCGCCAGTACTGGGCGCGCGAAGGCAGCGACTGGAAGATCGTCTTCGAAAGCATGATTTGATTCCCCTGCGCCGCCAGCTGCTGACCTGCCTGGTCATGGTGCTGGTGGCGCTGCTCCTGATCCGTTTCGTACAACACGCGCAGTTGCCGGATGTTCTACTGGCCGGCCTGCCATGGCCGCAGCAGGCATTGCTGGGCGCCGCGCTCGGCTTGCTGGTGGGTGGAGCGTCCCTCATCAGCGCATTGCGCAAGCCCGGCGCAACGTCCGTGCAGCGCACCGCCGGCAGCTATGGGCAGCTCGACCTGCATGGCCTGAACCCGGTATGGATTGCGCTGGCGGCCGGCGCCGGCGAGGAGCTGCTGTTCCGCGCCGCGCTGCAGCCGCTGCTGGGCATCTGGCTGAGTTCAGCGCTGTTCCTGCTGCTGCACACCCGTGCCTATGATTTCCGCCGTTTCGACCGCACCGCCCTGCTGCAGGCGGCCGGCGTCATGGGCATGAGCCTCGTGTTTGGCCTGGTGGCACTGTACGCCGGCTTGATCGCGGCGGTACTGGCGCACACCCTGATCGACATCCTGGGACTGTATGCGGTGCGCCGCGTCGTGGCGATGTCGAAATAAGCTGCGCCCGATCGTCGTAGCGATGCAGCAGGTGCAATTCCGCATCTGCCCCACAGGAGAATCCCATGCGTTTCATGATCATTGTCCGTTCCAACGCCATTTCCGAATCGGATGCCCTGCCCGATCCGGCCATCGTCAGCGCCATGACCGACTACCACGAGAAGCTGGCGGCAGCCGGCTACCTGGTCGACGCCAACGGCCTGAAACCCAGCTCCCAGGGCTGGCGCGTGCAATACAAAAAGGGCCGTCCCAAAGTCGTGGACGGCCCCTTCGCGGAAACCAAGGAGCTGATTGCCGGCTACACCCTGATCGATGTTCCTTCGCGCGAGGTGGCGCTGGAATGGACGCTGGCCTTCCCGGCGCCTTTCGGCGAACTCGATTGCGACATCGAGGTGCGCCGCCTGTTCGAACTGGACGAACTGGAACCCGCGGAAGCGATTTCGCGCTTCCGCGAGCTGATTCCTGCCCGCTAAGCGCTTACTGGAACGCCACCTCGGCAAAGCTGCGCAGCTTGCGGCTGTGCAGCTTGTCCGAGCCCAGGCCGCGCAGTTTTTCCAGCGCCCGGATGCCGATGCGCAGGTGCTGGTCGACGCGGTCGCGGTAGAACTGGTTGGCCATGCCCGGCAGCTTGATCTCGCCGTGCAGCGGCTTGTCGCTGACGCACAGCAGCGTGCCGTACGGGACCCGGAAACGGAAGCCGTTGGCGGCGATGGTGGCGCTTTCCATGTCCAGCGCCACGGCGCGGCTCTGGCTGAAACGGCGCTCCGGCGTGCGCTGCGGCAGCAGCTCCCAGTTGCGGTTGTCGGTGCTGGCCACGGTCCCGGTGCGCAGCACGCGCTTCAGGTCGTGGCCGCCCAGCTGCGTCACTTCCGCCACCGCCGATTCGATCGCCACCTGCACCTCGGCCAGCGCCGGAATCGGCACCCACAGCGGCAAGTCTTCATCCAGCACATGGTCTTCGCGCACATAGCCGTGCGCCAGCACGTAGTCGCCCAGCTGCTGCGTGTTGCGCAGGCCGGCGCAGTGGCCCAGCATCAGCCAGGCGTGCGGACGCAGCACGGCGATATGGTCGGTGGCGGTCTTGGCGTTGGCCGGACCGACGCCGATATTGACCATGCTGATGCCGCTGCCGTCGGCGCGCACCAGGTGGTAGCCGGGCATCTGCGGCAGGCGCGGCGGCGCGGCGCCCAGGTCGTCGCCCGGCTGCATGGCGTGGCCGACGCGGCGCGTGACGATATTGCCCGGCTCGACGAAGGCGACATAGCCGTCGTTGTCGGGGCTGGCCATCAGCTCGTGGCCCATGCGCACGAATTCGTCGATGTAGAACTGGTAGTTCGTGAACATCACGAAGTTCTGGAAGTGATCGGGCGACGTGCCCGTATAGTGGCGCAGGCGCTGCAGCGAATAGTCCACGCGCGGCGCGGTGAACAGCGACAGCGGCTGGGCCTCGCCGGGCGGCGCCTCGTAGGTGCCGTTGGCGATGCCGTCGTCCATGGCCGCCAGGTCCGGCAGGTCGAACACGTCGCGCATCAGCAGGCGGCGCTCGGCGCTCAGGCTGCCCTCGATATGGTCATGTTCGGCGAAGGAAAAGTGAATCGGGATCGGCTGGGAACTCAGCCCCACCTCGAGCTGCATCTGCTGCTGGCCGTGATTCTTCAGCAGCAGGCGGAATTGTTCGGCGTAATAGCCGGCGAACAGGTCGGGCCGCGTCAGCGTGGTCTCGAAGGCGCCAGGGCCCGCGACAAAGCCGTAGGACAGGCGCGAATCGGCGCGCGCCACGGTCTCGGTCTGCACCCGGACGTAGGGATAGCAGGCGCGCACGCGTTCGGTCGGGGTCTCGCCCTCGACAAAGCGCTGCAGGGATTCGCGTAAAAAGCGGATACTGTCGTCGTAAATTGCCCGGACTTGGGCCAGTGCTGCGGAAGGGTCGTCAAACATGCGGGGTGCTACGTGGGGACGGCTGAACATTGCTACTCCTTTCTGCGGGCTTCATCCTATTATAATGGCAGCATGTGGCAGAAATATTTAATCGGAGTGATTGCGGCAGGCAGCATGGCAGGCGCGTTGGCAGACGCGCCGCTGACAGTGGCCTGGCGCGAGAAACCGCCCTACTATTATTTTGAAAATGGCGTCGCGAAAGGCTTCATGCTGGAACGCGCGAAACAGGTATTCGCCGCCGCCGGCGTGCCGGCGCGCTTCGTCAATGAGCCGCAAAAGCGCATCTGGGCCAATTTCAGTCACGGACTGCAGAATTACTGCTCGATCAGCTGGTACCGGCTGCCCGAACGAGAAGCGGTGGCACAGTACTCGCTGCCGGTGCATGCCGACCAGCCGCATGCCGTGCTTGCGGTGCCGTCGGTGGTGGCCCGTATCAAGTCCCATCCGAACCTGAAGTCGCTGTTGGCGGACAAATCGCTGACGCTGGGCGTGATCGACGGCGTGTCCTACGGCCCAGAGCTCGACGCCTTGATCGCCGGCAGCGAAAACCGCATCATGCGCCGTACCGTGGAAACCTCGGCCATGTTCCGCATGGTGGCTTTCGGCCGGGCGGACTTCCTGTTCGTCGACCGCGAGGACTGGAACTACCTGCGCCTCAAGTACCCGGAGTTGCAGATGCTGGTGCTGATCGACTTCGCCGACATGCCACAGGGTCTGAAGCGCCATATCGTTTGCAGCCGCGACGTCCCGGCCGAAACGATGGAGCGCCTGAACCGCGCCATCCTGGCCCGCAACGATACGCCGCGCCGCTAGATCCCCCTGGCGCCCAGCGCCTGCATGCGCTGGCGCCAGCGCTCAACGGCCGCCGCATCCATCTTGCCGGCGCCGCCCACGATCGTCTTGCGCACCGGGGCGATGCCGACAAAATTGAGGATATTGCGCTCCAGCGATTTAAGGCTGTGGGCGCCGTAGTACCAGCGGTAGATCAAGGCGGGCATTCCCATCGACACCACCACGCGCGCGCTGCGGCCCGCCAACAGGCCAGCGTGCAGCGGGTTGCCCGCCTTTCGCGCCAGCGCAAAGCCGGGCCGCGCCACCTGCTCCAGGAAAGCCTTCAGGCTGGCCGGCATATCGCCCAGCCAGAGCGGGTAAAAGATCGCGATATGGCCGGAATCGGCAATGGCGCGCTGCGCGGGCGCCAGCGCTGGCGGCAGTTCGCCCTCCTCCCACTGCTGCGCATTGGCGAGCAGCGGAAACTCCAGCGCGGCCGGAGTCACGACCGTGGCCCGGTGGCCGGCAGCGCGCGCCGCCTCGATGTAGGCCTCGGCAAGCGCGTGGCACAGGTGGCCGCCGGCGGGATCGGGATGACCCTGGATCACCAGGATATTCCTCATGCATCCTCCACCGTCACCAGGTTGCTCTGGGCCTCGGCGAATTCCAGGGCATACGCCAGTTCGCCCGGGGTATCGGCGTGAATCGTCAGGATCGGCTGGCCCACTTCGAGCCGGCTGCCAAGCGGGGCGAAGAAGCGCACACCGGCCGCCGCCGCGCGTGGGGCGCCGGCCAGCTTGGCCAGCGTGGCCAGCTTGCGGTTGTCCACCGCTACCACGCGGCCGGCGTGGCGCGCTTCGAGCACATGCGAACAGGCGGCGGCCGGCGGCTGGCGCAAGCCGCCCTGGGCGGCGCAAATGGCCTGGAACTTCGTCCAGGCGGCGCCCGAATCGAGCGTCTGTGTGGCCAGCGCCATGCCTGCGCCGGGCGCGGCGCGGCCGCCCAGTTCGAGCACGCCGGCCGCCAGCGTCAACGCGCGCTGGCGCAAATCCTGCGGTGCATCGGCTGCGCCTTGCAGCACCGCCAGCACGTCCAGCGCTTCCATCGCAGGGCCGATGCCGACGCCGACCGGCTGGCTGCCGTCGCTCAGTACACAGTGCACGGCCAGGCCAAGCGCCTTGCCCGCGCCCTCCAGGCGCGCCGCCAACTGCTGCGCGGCCTGTTCTGAGCGCACCTTGGCAGTCCGGCCGACCGGGATGTCGATCAGCACGTGGCTGGCGCCCGCGGCCAGCTTCTTCGACAGCACCGAGGCTACCAGCAAGCCGTCGCTATCGAGTTCCAGGGGACGCTCGACGCGGATCAGCACATCGTCGGCCGGACTCAGGGTCACGCTGCCGCCCCACACGATGCAGCCGCCTTCCTGCTGCACTACGCGGCGCATGGCATCGATGCCGATCGCCACCGGGGCCAGGGTCTCCATGGTATCGGCGGTTCCGGCCGGCGAGGTGATGGCGCGCGAAGAAGTCTTGGGCATGGTCATGCCGCAGGCGGCCACGATCGGCACGACCAGCAGCGTGGTGCGGTTGCCGGGCAGGCCGCCGACGCAATGCTTGTCCACCACCACCTGCGAAGGCCAATGCATGCGCTGGCCGGCGGCTGCCATGGCGCGCGTCATGGCAATGGTTTCAGCCAGGTCGAGCCGGTTGCCGGAGCAGGCTGTGATGAAGCTGGAAAGGTGGATGTCCGGATAGCGCCCGCCGGCAATATCGGCGATGATCTCGCGCGCCGCAACGTCGTCCAGCGGTCGGCCATGGATCTTGCCGCGCACGGCGGCGAACGAGGCAAGCGGCGGCGGATGGCGCACGGTGACCGGCGCGGCCGGCGACGCGCCCAGCGCTTCCCAGGCTGCTTCGGACAGTCCGATGTCCTGCTCATCCAGCAAATCGCCATCGACCACGTTCAGCGTTGCGGCCACGGTTTGCCCGCCGCACTGCAATTCGATGCGCGATTGCGCTTCAAAGCCTTCGGCGCGGCACACCTTGCAGTCGCGCCGCATGTAGGCAACCGGCTGCTGGTAGGTGTCGATGCCAAGGCGTCTGGCGCGTAGTGCATATCCCATGAATCAATCCTTTAACCTATCATTTCAAGCCAGTGGCCGGGACTGGGCGCGCTTGCAGCGGTCGCGGCCCTGGCGTTTGGCGGCGTACATGGCGGCGTCGCTGCGCCGCAGCAGGTCATCGGCCAATTGCGCATCGTGCGGGAAGATCGCCAGCCCGATGCTGGCCGACACATAGGCCGGCTGTTCGTCGGCCAGCCGCACCGGCGCCCGCACCGCCGCCAGCGCCCGTTCCAGGATTTCTTCGGCCTCGCTGACGTCGTTCAGGCCGGCCAGCAGCAGCACGAACTCGTCGCCGCCCAGGCGCGCCACCGTATCGTTGGCGCGCACCACCTGCTGCAGGCGGCTCGCCACTTCCACCAGCACCGCGTCGCCCGCCTCATGGCCGAAGGTGTCGTTGACGTTCTTGAAGCCGTCCAGGTCCATCACGCACACCGCAACCAGTTTTTCAGTGCGCGCGGCAAAAGCCAGCGCCTGCTGCAAGCGGTCCTCCATCAGGCGCCGGTTGGGCAGGCGCGTCAGCGGATCGATGAAGGCCATCTGCTCGATTTCCTCCTGGCGCACGCATTCTTCCGTAATATCGGTGAACAGGCCGAAGTAGTACTGCACCTTGCCCATCTCGTCGCGCACGGCGCTCAAGGTCAGGTGGGCGGCAAACAGCGAGCCGTCGCAGCGCTTGTCCCACACCTTGCCCTGCCACTGGCCGCTGCCCAGCAGCCCCTGCCACATGGTCTTGTAGAAGTCCGCATCCTGCTTGCCGGACTGCATGATGCGCGGGTGCTGGCCGATCAGGTGCTGGCGCTCATAGCCGCTCATCGCGGCAAAGGCGCGGTTGGCTTCAACGATGCGCATGTCGCGGTCAACCACCAGGATGCCTTCGGAAGTGGCGTCGAACACCTTGGCTACCAGGTGCTCGCGCGCGGCCGCGCTGCGCATACGCTGCCGCAGCAGGCGCGAAATGCCGGTCACGCGGCGCAGCATCAGCCATGCGGTGAAGGCAGCGGCCAGCACGGCGCTGGACAATGATGCGAGCGAAATTTCCAGCACGGCTGCCACGGCATCCCCTTACTTCAGCTCCACTTCTTCCAGATAATCCGGGACACGGCAAGGCCAGGCCAGCTGCTCCGCAATGCGCCGGCGCAGCGCGTCCGCCGCCGCCGGCTCGCCGTGGGTAATGAAAACCTGGCGCGGCGTGGCCGAAGAATGCGACAGCCAGCCCAGGAGTTCGTCCGCATCGGCATGCGCGGAAAGGTTGGCAATCATCGCCACGCGCGCCCGCACAGGTACGTACTCGCCATGGATCTTGATCGAGGTTTCTCCCGCCATCATGCGCGCACCCCGCGTGCCGGCGGCCTGGAAGCCGGCAAACAGGATGGTGTTGCGCGGGTCGCCGGCGAAGGCTTTCAGGTGGTGCAGCACGCGCCCGCCGGTCGCCATGCCGCTGGCGGCGATGATCACCATCGGAGCCTGGCGCCGGTTCAGCGCCATCGATTCCTCCACGCTGTTGACGATGTGGGCAACATGGCCCAGTGCATGGCAGGCTGCTTCGTCCAGCCGGTGCTGGGCGCGATGCTTGATGTACAGGCGCGTGGCGTCCACCGCCATCGGGCTGTTCAGGTAGACCGGCAACGCGAGCGGAATCGCGCCGGCCTGTTTCAGCTTCCAGATCTCGTACAGCAGTTCCTGCGCGCGGCCCACGGCAAAGGAAGGAATCACGGTCACGCCGCCGCGCGCAGCAGTCTTGCTGATAATGTCCGCCAGCACGCCGCTCGGATCGGACGGATCGTGGCGGCGGTCGCCGTAAGTTGATTCCAGCACCAGGTAATCGCACTTGCCCAGGACCGTCGGCGGCCGCATGATCGGGTCGTTGGGCCGGCCGACGTCGCCGGAAAACATGATGCTGCGGCCATTGCAGCGCAGCGCAACCGAGGCGGCGCCGAGGATATGGCCGGCCAGCTGGAAGCGCGCCGTCATGCCTGGCGCCGGCGCGAATTCCTGCCCCACCGGCACAACCTCCAGGTATTCCAGCGCGCGCAGCGCATCGGCTTCCGAATACAGGGGCAAGGCCGGCTTGTGCTTGGAGAAGTTGTGGCGGTTTGCATACAGCGCCTCTTCCTCCAGCAAGCGGCCGCTGTCCGGCAACAGTACCTGGCACAGGTCGCGCGTCGCCTCGGTGCAGTACACTTTGCCGCGGAAACCGGCGCTGACCAGCACCGGCAAAAAGCCGCTGTGATCGAGGTGGGCGTGCGTCAGCACCACGCTGCGGAGGCTGTCCGGCGGCACCGGGAATGGGTCCCAATTACGCAGCCGAAGCTGCTTGAACCCCTGGAACAGGCCGCAATCAACCAGTACCCGCTCGTCACCCAAACGCAGCAGGTATTTGGAGCCTGTGACAGTGCCCGTGGCACCGAGAAATTTTAATGTGAGCATATTTGCAGCATATCCAAGCCCACGGACAAATTGTTTGATCCAGGTCAAAGAGCAGCGCCGCAAAATGCGGCAGTGCGAAAATGACATTGTTGCCTTGCAAGGATGTAGAATCAGGGCCTTTATCCAATTCGACAGCAGGACGCCATACATGACAGAACTGAAACGGGGCCTGAAAAGCCGCCATATCCAGCTGATTGCGCTGGGCGGCGCCATTGGCACGGGCCTTTTCCTGGGCATTGCGCAAACGATCAAGATGGCCGGCCCGTCGGTGCTGCTCGGCTATGCGCTGGCCGGTTTTATCGCCTTCCTCATCATGCGCCAGCTGGGCGAGATGGTGGTCGACGAACCGGTGGCCGGCTCCTTCAGCTACTTCGCCGACAAATACTGCGGCCACATGGCCGGCTTCATGTCGGGCTGGAACTACTGGGTGCTGTATGTGCTGGTCAGCATGGCCGAATTGACGGCGGTCGGCATCTATGTGCAGTACTGGTGGCCGGGCGTGCCGACCTGGGTCAGCGCCCTCGCCTTCTTCATGGTGATCAACGCCATCAGCCTGGCCAATGTGCGCGCCTTCGGCGAAATGGAATTCTGGTTCGCCATCATTAAAGTGGTGGCGGTGGTCGGCATGATCCTCTACGGCGGCTACCTGCTTGCCTCCGGCAATGCCGGGCCGGAAGCGACCGTGGCCAACCTGTGGTCGCACGGCGGCTTCTTCCCGAACGGCGTATCGGGGCTGGTGATGGCGATGGCCGTCATCATGTTCTCCTACGGTGGACTGGAACTGGTGGGCATTACCGCGGCCGAAGCGAGCAATCCGTCCGAGACCATCCCCAAGGCCACCAACCAGGCCATCTACCGCATCCTGATCTTCTATGTCGGTGCGCTGGGCGTGCTGCTGTCGCTGTACCCGTGGGAGAAAGTGGTCACCGGCGGCAGCCCGTTCGTCATGATCTTCCACGCGCTGAACAGCAACTGGGTGGCCAATGCACTGAACGTGGTGGTGCTGACCGCCGCGCTGTCCGTGTACAACAGCGGCGTGTACTCCAACAGCCGCATGCTGTACGGCCTGGCCAGGCAAGGCAACGCACCGAAATCGCTGCTGAAGGTGAACCAGCGCGGCGTGCCGCTGGCGGCGCTGGGCGCCTCCGCCCTCGCCACCGGTATCTGCGTGGTGCTGAACTACTTCATGCCGGGGCAGGTGTTTGAACTGCTGATGGGCCTCGTAGTGTCCTCGCTGGTGATCAACTGGGGCATGATCAGCTGGATCCACCTGCGCTTCCGCGCGCAGAAGCGCGCCGACGGCCAGGAAACGGCATTCAAGAGCTGGGGCTACCCGCTGACCAACTACCTGTGCCTGGCCTTCCTGGCCGGCATCCTGGTGATCATGTTCATGACCGACGGCTTGCGCATTTCGGTCTACCTGATTCCCGTGTGGCTGCTGGTGCTGTTCATCGGCTACCGCTTCCGTGGTGCAGCGGCGACGGCGGCGGCATGAGCAAAGTCGCTTTAGTAACGATTCACGGCATGGGCGAGCAGCCGCTCGACTATGCCGACGATATGCGGCGCGCCCTGCAGCACAAGATGGGCGACGCCTTCGTCAACGTCGACGTGCACAGCGTGTACTACCAGCACCTGCTCAAGCCCAATGAGCAGGATGTTTGGAACCGCACGCGCGAACGGAGCAAGGTGCGCTACGAGCAGCTGCGCAAATTCATCCTGTTCGGCTTTGCCGATGCCGCCGGACTGGAAAACCGCAAGGAATACGACGGCTCCGTCTACGAACTGGCGCAGGAAGAAATTGCCCGCGCCCTGCTCGCCATCCACGCCCAGCGCGGGCCGGACACACCGATCGTCATGCTGGCGCACTCGCTGGGCTGCCAGGTGATGTCCAGCTTCATTTACGACGCGCAGAAGCGCGCAGGCGGCGGCGCGGTAGCCGCCGGCATCTGGAAGCCTGGCCGCATGGCCGACAGCCTGACGGCGGAGCAGCGCAGCTTCCTGCAATGCACCACCTTGCGTTCGGTCGTCACGACCGGCTGCAACATCCCGGTCTTCGTCGCCGCCCACAAGCGGATGGACGTCAAGCCGATCACCAAGCCCACTCCCGGCTTCAGCTGGCTGAACCTGTACGACCCGGACGACGCGCTGGGCTGGCCGCTGCAGCCACTGGAGGGCGGCTACGAAACGCTGGTGGAAGACCGCGCCATCAACGCCGGCCAGGGCATCCTGGACTTCATGACCAAGAGCTGGAACCCGCTGTCCCACACCGCCTACTGGAGCGCCGCGCCCGTCATCGAACCCCTCGCCAGCCTCCTGGGTGAAAAAGGGGACGTACCCCTTTAAAGGTGAATCTACTTTAAAGGGGTACGTCCCCTTTTTCACCGCTGACTCCGGCTTTTATTTTGAGAGGGTGGCTGCGGCGGCCTGGCGCTGCTGCTCGATGCGGCGGATCTTTTCGGCGACGCGGGCCAGCTGCTCGCGCGGGAGGCCGGCTTCGCGGCCGCGCTCGAGGTCGGCCCGCAAGTTGATCAGTTCGGGGGTGGCGGCTTTCGCGTAGGCGGCGGCGAGGCGCTGTTTTTGCGCGAGCTGGTAGGCGGCGTAGGCCTCGTGGTCGGCCAGCATGCTGGCGTCGGGGTGCTGGCCTTCGCTGCTGCGCTGGATCGGCGGTGTGCGTTCGTCGCCGGATTCCCGCGCTTGCGCCATCGAGATCCAGGCCGGCGCACGCGCGTCAACCGGCGGGATGGGAACGCGGCGCAGGCCGTCGCCTTCGCTCGGCGCCGCAGCAGTGGCCGCGGCAAGGGCTGGCGCGGGAGCCGGTGCTGCGGGCGCTGGCGGCGGCGGTGGAGCGGCTGGCTCCCCTGCTTCCGGCGGCATGTCGCGGGTAATGGCGAAGTACCATTGGCCCGCAATCGCGGCGGCGATCACGGCGACGATGGCAATGGCGATGCGCGGTCCTCGTTTCATTGTGCCTCCAGGATGTCGATTCGCGCCGAGCGGCGCGCCTGTTCCTTCATTTCACCCAGCTGCTGCGTGGCCTTCTGCAGTGCGATCATGCGGCAGGCCTGGTAGCGCACCGTTTCCGATCCCGGCGGGTGCACACCTTGCTCACGTTCCTCAACCAGCACGATCTCCCAATATCCCGGTTCGTTCGGGCCGACCGGGGCGCGGATCGCGGCCGATGCCTTGCCCGGCTCCTGGCTGAAAGCGAGGCTGGCCAGCCAGTCCTTGCTGCCGTCGGCACTGATCCAGCCAAGGTCGCCGCCCCGGGCGGCGTCGGCGGCACGCGACATGCTGCGTGCGGTGGCGGCGAAGCTGGCGCCGCCCTGCAGGGCCTTTACCGCACGCTGCGCCTCAGCTTCGTCCGACAGGCGGATATGGCGGGCGCGCACTCTTTCCATGCGGGTGAACTGGTCCTGGTGCTGCTGGTAGTACTTCTCGATTTCTTCGGCACTGGTTTCCTGCGCCAGGCGATTCAGCACCGGGCTGCCTGCGTCAGTGTCCATGCCGACGCCATATTGCTGCTGCAGCGCCGCCAATTTCTCGCTGTCGGCAATGGCTTTGCGCAGGTCGGCCAGCGCTCCGGCGCCAAAGCGCTGGCTGGCCCAGTGCATGACGAAGGCGTTGCCCAGGATGTGGCGCGCTTGCCGGGTTGCGACGCCGGCGGCTTGCTGCGACAACGCCAGGCGGCCCTGTACGTTCTGGCGCCGGTATACGTCGAGCAGCGTAATACTCGCTGGCTTTGCGCCGGGAAGCTGGTAGCGCAAGACCTCCAGCTTGGCGGCTTGCGCCTGCTGCTCTTCGGACAGGGCAATCTCGAGCAGCATGGCGCCGGACCGGCTGAAAATGGCGTCCAGCCGGGGCTTCGGCATCGGCGCCTGCGCAATCACCAGGCTTTCCAGGCTGGCGCGGGGAAGCGCCTTGATGGCGGCTGCGATCTCTTTTCCATGCACTTCGTTCAATGCGGCGGCCAGGCGCTCTTCGACGACGACGTCAGGTGTATAGGCTACCGTCGCCTGCGCCCTTGGCGCGGCCGCACCTGCGCGCGCCGACAGCAGGCGCGCATCGATCAAGTCGTCCAGCACGGCGCGCCGCGTCAGCGATGGCTCGCTGGCGCGGCGTTGCAGCCACAGCGTATCGACGGTGGCGGCGTACAGCGGCGCGCCATCGATGCGGGCGGCCAGCGGTGCGGCGGCAGGCGCCGCAACCGCCGCCGCTGCG
>NZ_WNKX01000012.1 GCF_009720745.1 Massilia eburnea
TGCGCCGGGCGGGAGCGCGGCGTGGCGCGCCATGCTTGCAGCCAGGGCGGCGGCCTCCGGTCCGTTGGGCATGATCAGGGTGGCCAGCGGCAGCAGCGGCGCCAGCGACTTGACCGCGTCGTCGCGGCCCAGCGCATCGCCGTGGCCGCTGCGCAGCACGGGGTCGAGCACCACCGGCGGTTCGGTGTACAGCCTGGCCGCCCAGCCGGGCGCCGCTTCGGCCGCCTGGCGGTGGGTGGCGCGCAGCTCGACGATCAGCTGGGCAATGGCCTGCGCGTTTTCGGCGCTGCCGGGAATGCCGATCTTCACCGCCGCCACCGGCACTTGCGCCATCAGGGTGCGCGCCTGCTGCTGCACCACTTCCGGCGCCAGCGGCATCACAGCGTGGACATGGTTATTGTCCTGCACCGTGATGGCGGTCAACACCGGCAGTGCGTGCGCACCCATCGCCGTGATGGCCTGGATGTCGGCCGCCATGCCGGCGCCGCCAGAGGGGTCGGCGCCGGAGAACACCAGCACGCAAGGCCGGTCGCTCATGCGATCCTCCCCGCCATCGGCGAGGACGGCGAGGCGGCAAAGCGGCGCGGGATACGGCCGGCGAGGAAGGCTTCGCGCCCGGCCTGCACGCCCAGCTTCATGGCGCGCGCCATGCGCACCGGATCGCCGGCGGAAGCGATGGCGGTGTTCATCAGCACGCCGTCGCAACCGAGTTCCATGGCGATGGCCGCGTCGGACGCGGTGCCGACGCCGGCATCGACCAGCACCGGCACCTTGGACTGCTCGATGATCAGCGACAGGTTCCAAGGGTTGAGGATGCCCATGCCGGAGCCGATCAGGGAAGCCAGCGGCATCACCGCGCAGCAGCCGATGTCTTCCAGCATGCGCGCCTGGATCGGGTCGTCGCTGCAGTAGACCATGACGTCGAAACCGTCCTGCACCAGTTCGCGCGCAGCAGCCAGGGTTTCCGGCATATTGGGGAACAGGGTCTTCTCGTCGCCCAGCACCTCCAGCTTGACCAGCTTGTGGCCGTTCAGCAGTTCGCGCGCCATCTGCAGCGTGTACACCGCCTCCTTGGCCGTGTAGCAGCCGGCCGTATTGGGAAGAATGGTGAATTCATGCGGCGGCACGACATCCAGCAGGCTTGGCGCGTGCGGGTCCTGGCCGATATTGACGCGGCGGATGGCCACGGTGATGATTTCCGCGCCGGCAGCCAGCGTTGCTTCGCGGGTTTGCGCCAGGTCCTTGTACTTGCCGCTGCCTACCAGCAGGCGCGAGTTGTATTCCTTGCCGGCGATGACCAATGGTTTGTCTTGCATCTTCAATCTCCCTAGCCCCCGCCGATGGCGCGGACGATATCTACTTTGTCGTTGTGGTTCAGCGCGACCTGCGGCCAGCGCTGGCGCGGCACCACCTGGCGGTTGACCGCCAGGGCCAGCGCCTGGCCAGTGAGCTCGAGCGAGTCGATCAACTGGTCCAGCGTCTGCTGCGGCGGCACCGCACGGGCGGCCCCGTTCAGTTCGATTTCGATCATGCTTGCTCGCGGTAGATATTGGCCCCGCCCTTGACGAACTCGATGGACTTTTCCTGCATCCCTTTGGCCGCGAACTCGCGCACTTCCTGCGTGATCTTCATCGAGCAGAAATGCGGGCCGCACATGGAGCAGAAATGCGCTACCTTGGCCGAATCCTTCGGCAGGGTCTCGTCGTGGAATTCGCGCGCCCGGTCCGGGTCCAGGCCCAGGTTGAACTGGTCTTCCCAGCGGAATTCGAAGCGCGCCAGCGACAGGGCGTTGTCGCGGATCTGCGCGCCCGGGTGTCCTTTCGCCAGGTCGGCGGCGTGGGCGGCGATCTTGTAGGTGATGATGCCTTCCTTGACGTCGGCCTTGTTCGGCAGGCCCAGGTGCTCCTTCGGCGTCACATAGCACAGCATGGCGCAGCCGTACCAGCCGATCTGCGCGGCGCCGATGCCGGAAGTGATGTGGTCGTAGCCGGGTGCGATATCGGTGGTCAACGGGCCCAGGGTGTAGAACGGCGCTTCGCTGCACTGCTCCAGCTGCAGGTCCATGTTTTCTTTGATCAGCTGCATCGGCACGTGGCCAGGGCCTTCGATCATCACCTGCACGTCGTGCTTCCAGGCGATCTGGGTCAGTTCACCCAGGGTTTTCAGCTCGCCCAGTTGCGCCTCGTCATTGGCGTCCCACACCGAGCCTGGACGCAGGCCGTCGCCCAGCGAGAAGCTGACGTCGTAGGCCTTCATGATTTCGCAGATCTCTTCGAAGTGCGTGTACAGGAAGTTTTCCTTGTGGTGGGCCAGGCACCATTTGGCCATGATGGAGCCGCCGCGCGAGACGATGCCCGTCATGCGGTTGGCGGTCATCGGCACGTAGCGCAGCAGCACGCCGGCGTGAATGGTGAAGTAGTCGACGCCCTGCTCCGCCTGCTCGATCAGGGTGTCGCGGAAGATTTCCCAAGTCAGATCTTCGGCCTTGCCATTGACCTTTTCCAGCGCCTGATAGATCGGCACGGTGCCGATAGGTACCGGCGAATTACGCACGATCCATTCGCGCGTTTCATGGATATGCTTGCCGGTGGAGAGGTCCATCACGGTGTCGCCGCCCCAGCGGATGGCCCAGGTCATTTTCTCCACTTCTTCGCCGATGGAGGAAGTGACGGCGGAGTTACCGATATTGGCGTTGATCTTGACCAGGAAATTGCGGCCGATGATCATCGGCTCCAGTTCCGGGTGGTTGACGTTGGCCGGAATGATGGCGCGGCCGCGGGCGACTTCCTCGCGCACGAATTCCGGCGTGATTTCCTCCGGGATGGCGGCGCCGAAGGATTCCCCGCGGTGCTGGCGGCCCAGCAGGCCGGCCATGCGCTGGCCCTTCTCTCCCTGGGCGCGCAGGCCCGCGAGGTATTCCTTGCGGCGCAGGTTTTCGCGGATCGCCACGTATTCCATTTCGGGGGTGACGATGCCCTGGCGCGCGTAGTGCATCTGGGTGACGTTGCGGCCGGACTGGGCGCGGCGCGGCTGGCGGTGCAGCTCGAAGCGCAGGGCGTCGAGCTTTTCGTCGGCCAGGCGCTGGCGGCCGTAGTCCGAGGTCGGGCCGTCCAGCAGCTCGGTGTCGTTGCGTTCGGCGATCCAGGCGGCGCGCGGGGTGGACAGGCCCTTGCGGATATCGATTTTCTCGTCCGGATCGCTGTACGGGCCGGAGCAGTCGTACACGGTGACCGGCGCATTGTCGCCGGACAGGCTGATTTCGCGCATCGGCACGCGCAGGTCCGGACGGCTGCCGGTCACATAGATTTTGCGGGAATTCGGCAGCGGGGTGACGGCTGCGGAGTCGACTTCCGCCTGGGCGGCGAGGAAGGTTGGATTGGCGTTCATTTTGGCTCCTTGTGTTGGCGCAGGAGCCAGCAAAGGAGGTTAGGTTGCGCCGGACCGCGGCGCGCGGTCGCGCGGCAGCAGGCGTATCCTGAAGCTTCCCTTCGCTGGCATTATCCAGATCAGGTTCGGAGGGTATTTCTCACCCGCGCAGCTTGCGCCGCGCAGGACCCCTAGCGTTTGCCGCCTTGACGGCAGCGAGCGGATTATACCCGCATGTTTAGCAATTTGCGCAAAAAATCAAAGCCCTCTATGTGGCAATGCGACAGCTGACGATTGCGCTGCTGTCGTCGCCGGCCAGCCAGGCATGCTCGCCAAGGATGTCGAGAACCCGCAACTTGGTACAGCCGCGCGGCAAGGCGATCGGCGTTTCGGCATGGTTCTCCAGCGCCACCACGGTCTGTTTTCCCTTGCGCGAATATTTCTTGTACATGGGGGTGAGCAAGAGCCATTTCAGGTCGGCGCTGAACTTGCCGTAGCAAGCCTCGTCGATCGTCAGCCGGCTGGCCAGGACATTGGCCCGTTCGTCGATTTCAAGCAGTTCGACGAACTGCATGCCGAGACGGAAATGCGGTTCCATATTGCCCACGCCAAAGGCCAGTCCGGTGCTGCCCTGCCAGGCGGCGTGGCTGAAGCATGCGTAGCCTGTGTTACCGAGGTAAGGACCATACTGGATGGTCATCGGAGCGTGCGGCAAACGGCCAGCTTCCCAGCGGGCCCGCCCCTGTGCCACATCGACCGACAACAGCGCCAGGAAGTTATTCACCGAGTCGCAGTGAAAACCGCGGAAAGTGACGGGCACGCGCTGGTCTTGTGTCGGTCCGAAATCCTGGGCGAAGAACGTGGCCTTCCGCGAGGGCGCGCTCGCATAGCCGGGCTCCTCCTGTTCGAATTCGCTGGACCACTTGGCCAGCGCATTGTCGATGTCCAGCGGAACCAGCTCAGACGAGATATCGTCAAGCAGATAGAGCTTGCGGTCGGCCAGCAGCAAGGCCAGCTTGCCGCCGACCGAAAACGCCTTCAGCGACAGGCGATAGTGATGCTGATCATCCCAATAGGCGTCGGCGAATTCCAGCATTTCGGCGTGCAGGGCGGCTGGAAGCTTGCGCTTGTCGACCTTGCCGTCCCGCAGCTGGACCAGCCAATAATCGCCGGTCCCATACGGCTTGGCCAGCATGACCAGCCGGCCGTCTTTGAACGGTACGTAGCTCGCGCAATGCCAGCTCTCGTCACCAAATTCTGCCGCCATATCGATGGCGGTGTTATGCAGCAGTTCCAATTTCATCGCAACTCCAGATGCCAGAAAATGGACCTAATTGTACTTCTTGCAAGCAGCATGGCGCGGCTATAATCGGGCACCGTGAAAGGAGACCGGATGCGATATGTAGTATTCCTGGCTGCGATAGCCGCGCAGGCCGCCGTGGCTGGGCCGGCGCTGGAGACGCGCGCGCCAACGCTGGCAGAGCAGCGCTCGTTCCAGCAATTCATGCAGCGCAGCGCACCGGGCGCGCCGCTACCGGCCTTGCACGCCGAACGCGCGCACGGGGCGAAGCAATGGGAGGTGAGCGCCAGCGAAGATGCGCCGCCGGTGCGGCTGGTGCTGCCGCTGTGCCGCGTGACGCGCACCCGGTATACGCTGCAGGCCGACGACAGCTGGCGCACCGACAGCAGCCAGCACGTCTGGATCCACCACACCACCAGCTGCGGCACGCCGCCGGCCGGCATGGTCGAACTGCGCGCGCAGCTGGCGGAAATCGACGTACTGCGCCTGATCCAGGCGGAAGGCGAAGTGCTGCAGAAGGCGCGCCTGCTCATGACCGGAAACACCAGCTGCGCGCCGACCCGCTCGCGCAACTTTACGCTGCGCTCACTGGGGCGCAGTGCGGACGGAATGTACCTGCTTGGTTACCAGAGCGATATCGGCAGCACGGCCGGCATCACCGTGCGCCAGACGCGCGGCGCTGAATTGACGGCCTGGAATGTCGCCTGCGGCAAATAGGGGCTTCCCCTAGGCGAGGTGCCTTGCCATCTGAAAGGTGTAACAATTCGTTACTAAGTGCGAAACCGCACATAGCAGTTTTCCGCTCGGAATCCATAATGGAAGAGCACTAATAACTTCGAGAGGCACAACCATGAACCCGAAAGTCTCCCTCCTCCCCCTCTTCCTGGCTTCCGCCTTGCTCGCGGCATGCGGCGGCGGCGGTGGCGGTTCCAGCAGCCAGCCTACCCAGACCATGGGTACCCTGGCTGTTTCCATGACGGACGCCCCGGCCTGCGGTTTTGATGCGGTCAACGTGACGGTCAACAAGGTGCGCGTGAACACCAGCGCCACCGCCAGCGACACGGATGGCGGCTGGACCGACATCACCCTGTCGCCCGCCAAGAAAATCAACCTGCTGAACCTGACCAACGGCACGCTGGACGCCCTGGGTCAGACCTCGCTGGCGGCAGGCCATTACAATCAGGTACGCCTGGTGCTCGATGCCAATACCGGCAACGCCACCAACAACTCGGTGGTCCTGAGCGGCACCACGACCGAGATTTCGCTGGACACCCCAAGCGCGGTACAGAGCGGCATCAAGATGAACGCCGACTTCACGGTGGAAGCGGGCCAGCGCTATGACCTGGTGATGGACTTCGACGCCTGCAAATCGATCGTCACCAAGGGCAATGGCAAGTACGCGCTGAAGCCAGTAGTCAAAGTGATCCCGACCGCGCTGAACGGCATCAGCGGCTTCGTCAGCCTGCCGCTGCTGACCGATGGCGTGGTGGTGAGCGCCCAGCAGAACGGCGCTGTGATCGCATCGACGACGCCAAGCAGCACCGGTGAATTCGACCTGACCCGCCTGCCTCTCGGTAACTACGACGTCGTGATCACCTCCAACACCCATGCAGCGTATGTGGTTGGCGGCGTGCCGGTCACTTCGCTCACCGGTATGGTGCCGATCAGCACCACCGCTGCGCCATTCACGCTGGCCAGCACCAGCTTGATGGGCTCCATCAGCGGCACCGCCACGCTGACTCCCGCCAGCGCCACCGAGTCGGCCCTGGTCTCGGCCAAGCAAGCCATTTCCGGGGGCCCGACTGTGACGCTGCGCTATACCAACGCCGACATGGTGAGCGGCGCCTACAGCATCACCAAGCTGCCGCTGTCGGCGCCTCAGTATGCCGCGTATAGCGCCACCTTGCCGCTGTCCTTCGGCGCAGCACTGACCACCCCAACGACCGGCATGTACAAAGTTGAGGCTTCGGCAACCGGCTACACCACGCTGGCGATTCCGACCGTGGATATCACTGCCGCCGACCAGACCAACGTCAACTTCAGCCTGATTCCTTAAGTAGCACTACCTCGGCGCCGCCCCATTGCGGGCGGCGTCATCTTTTTCCGGAAGTCTGGTACGTTCCGCCTTGCGCTTCGCCGTGCGGAAGCCATGCGCCATCGCCGCATGGCGCAAGCGGATGATTGGCGTCCAATCGCTGTCGCCGGGAAGCTGTAAGTCAATCACTTTCCACGCATTGCCCACATTGCCCAGGCTGGCTGTGACAAACTGGTTTGGTGAGACGGGCCGGAAGTCATAGACCAGCTCGCCACAAATCACTTCAGCGTAATGCGGGCCACGGCTGCTGGTGATGCGCAACCGCGTACCATCCGGCAGGAATACCGTTTTCCAGAAATAGCCCTTGGGGTCTAGCGGCCTGTTTTCGGCGCGCTGGCGCTGTAGCCATTCACGGATGGCAATGTCGGCCAAGTCCGCGAGGGTGAGCGTTGTCGCCTGCTCAGCGTGGTAGTCGAGCAGCGCGTGCAGGGTCGGGAGGCTTACCTCCAAAGTCACTCGGGTACTCATACTGAAACCTCCTGAAATTTTCCCCCTTAGAGCGCTATCACGGCCAAAAAGTTCAGTTTTTCAGTAGTTTCAGTAGTTGTTTCAGTAGCTTTCAGTTCAAGTCAGCGAGAGATGCGCGGAGGGCTACCGGTTCGGCGGTCCACTGGCGGGGCCGGCCAGCCGCATGCGGCACCGCACAATCCCTTATAATGAAAGTTTTCGCCAAATTTACAGCCCAAATCATGGAATTAGCCAAGTCTTTCGAGCCTGCCGACATTGAACAGTTCTGGCGCAGCGAGTGGGAAAAGCGCGGTTACTACGCAGCCTCCCTCGACCTGAGCAAGCCGTCCTTCAGCATCCAGCTGCCGCCGCCGAACGTCACTGGCACGCTGCACATGGGCCACGCATTCAACCAGACCATCATGGACGGCCTGACCCGCTACCACCGCATGCTGGGCCACAACACCGCGTGGATCCCCGGCACCGACCACGCCGGCATCGCCACCCAGATCGTGGTGGAGCGCCAGCTGGACGCGCAGAAAGTGTCCCGCCATGACCTGGGCCGTGAAAAATTCGTCGAAAAAGTATGGGAGTGGAAGGAAAAATCCGGCTCCACCATCACCGGCCAGATGCGCCGCATGGGCACCTCCCCCGACTGGAACCGCGAATACTTCACCATGGACGCCGAGCGCTCCAAGGTCGTGAGCGAAGTTTTCGTGCGCCTGTTCGAACAAGGCCTGATCTATCGCGGCAAGCGCCTGGTCAACTGGGACCCGGTGCTGGGCACCGCCGTCTCCGACCTGGAAGTGGTGTCGGAAGAAGAAGACGGCTCGATGTGGCACATCAAGTACCCGCTGGCCGACGGCAGCGGACACCTGGTCGTGGCAACCACCCGTCCTGAAACCATGCTGGGCGACGTCGCCGTGGCCGTGGACCCGACCGACGAGCGCTACACCGCACTGGTGGGCAAGATGCTCAAGCTGCCGCTGGTCGGCCGCGAAATCCCGGTCATCGCCGACGAATACGTCGACAAGGAATTCGGCACCGGCTGCGTGAAGATCACTCCGGCCCACGACTTCAACGACTACGCCGTCGGCCAGCGCCACAAGCTGGACATGCCGTCCATCCTGACCCTGGACGCCAAGATCAACGAAAACGGCCCGGCCGCCTACCAGGGCATGGACCGCTTCGCCGCCCGTAAGCAGATCGTGGCCGACCTGGACGCGCAAGGCTTCCTGGTCGAAGTCAAACCGCACAAGCTGATGGTGCCGCGCGGCGACCGCACCGGCGTGGTGATCGAGCCTATGCTGACCGACCAGTGGTTCGTCGCCATGAGCAAGCCGGCGCCGGAAGGCACTTTCAATCCGGGCAAATCCATCACCGAAGTCGCGCTGGAAAAAGTCTCCAGCGGCGAGATCAAGTTCGTCCCAGAAAACTGGAGCACCACCTACAACCAGTGGCTGAACAACATCCAGGACTGGTGCATCTCCCGCCAGCTGTGGTGGGGCCACCAGATCCCGGCCTGGTACGACGAGCAAGGCAACATCTACGTCGCCCGCAGCGAAGATGACGCGAAAGCGCAAGCCGCCGCCAAAGGCATGACCGGCGCCCTGACCCGCGACAACGACGTGCTGGACACCTGGTTCTCGTCCGCCCTGGTACCGTTTTCCACCCTCGGCTGGCCGAACGAAACGCCTGAACTGCAGGCCTTCCTGCCATCGTCGGTCCTGGTGACCGGCTTCGACATCATCTTCTTCTGGGTAGCGCGCATGGTCATCATGACCAGCCACTTCACCAACAAGGTACCGTTCGAAACCGTATACGTGCACGGCCTGGTACGCGACTCGCAAGGGCAGAAGATGTCCAAGTCCAAGGGCAATACCCTGGACCCGATCGACCTGATCGACGGTATCGGCCTGGAAGCCCTGGTCGCCAAGCGCACCTCGGGCCTGATGAACCCGAAAGACGCGGCCAAGATCGAAAAAGCCACCCGCAAGGAATTCCCGGAAGGTATTCCAGCCTACGGCACCGACGCCGTGCGCTTCACCATGGCTTCCTATGCCTCGCTGGGCCGCAACATCAACTTCGACCTGGGCCGCTGCGAAGGCTACCGCAACTTCGGCAACAAGCTGTGGAACGCCACCCGCTTCGTGCTGATGAACACCGAAGGCCACGACTGCAGCGCCAACGACGCCGACCTGTCGGCCGCCGACAAGTGGATCATCTCCGCGCTGAACCGCGCCGAGCAGGAAGTGCACAAAGGCTTCGCCGACTACCGCTTCGACAACATCGCCTCTACCATCTACCAGTTCGTGTGGTACGAGTACTGCGACTGGTACCTGGAACTGGCGAAGGTGCAGGTACAGCAAGGCACGCCGGGCCAGCAGCAAGCTACCCGCCACACCCTGCTGCGCGTACTGGAAGTGATCCTGCGCATGGCGCACCCGATCATCCCGTTCGTCACCGAGCAGCTGTGGCAGACCGTCGCCCCGCTGGCCGGCAAAGGCGGCGAAGGCCAGTCCATCATGACCCAGGCCTACCCGCTGCCGAACGAAGCGGCGATCAGCGCCGAAGCCGAAGCCTGGATGGGCGAGCTGAAAGGCCTGACCGACGCTGCCCGTAACCTGCGCGGCGAAATGAAGCTGTCGCCATCGGTGCGCGTGCCGCTGATCGTGGAAGCCGCCGGCGCCGACAAGGCCAAAATGGCCGCCTTCGCGCCGTACATCCAGATGCTGGGCAAGCTGTCGGAAGTGCAGATCGTGGACGTGCTGCCGGAATCGCCGGCCGCCGTTTCCGTAGTCGGCACCACCAAGCTGATGCTGAAAGTGGAAATCGACGTCAAGGCCGAACGCGAACGCCTGTCGAAAGAGATCGCCCGCCTGGAAGGCGAGATCGCCAAAGCCTCCGGCAAGCTGTCCTCCGAATCCTTCGTCGCCCGCGCCCCAGCGGCCGTGGTGGCGCAGGAAAAAGAGCGCGTCGCCACCTTCGGCGCAACGCTAGCAAAAATGCAGGAACAGCTGGCCAAACTGCCAGTGGCCTAAGCCTGATCCAAAAAGGGGACGTAACCAATTTTTAATTGGTTACGTCCCCTTTTTTCATTTCTAGAGTCTTCCCTCGAATAAAAATAGCATGATCGTGCGGTGCTATGCCGGGTCATACGCTACACTGGTTTTCCCCAAAACCCCTATAAAAGAGACACCCCCATGCGCCTTACCCGTACTGTGGCGCTGGCCGCGGCAGCCTTGCTGGCTGCAGCACCAGCATTTGCCCAAGACCCATCCCCTGTCGGCCTGTGGAAGAACATCGATGACGTATCCGGCAAGCCGAAGGCCCTGATCCGCATCACCGAAGAAAACGGCGCACTGCAGGGCAAGATCGAAAAACTGTTCCGCGGCCCGAGCGAAGAACAGAACCCGGTGTGCGACAAGTGCACCGACGCGCGCAAGGACAAGCCGATCGTCGGCATGGTGATCGTTTCCGGCTTGAAGAAGGATGGCGACGAATACAATGGCGGCGAGATCCTCGACCCGAACAACGGCAAGGTATACAAGAGCAAGCTGGAAGTGGCCGACGGCGGCAAGAAGCTGAAAGTACGCGGCTATATCGGCATCCCGATGCTGGGCCGTTCGCAGACCTGGGAACGCCAGGAATAAGCCAGTCAGCATGTCCCGCAACGCCGGAGCAGCTGTCGAAGAATTTTACAGTTGGCCCCGGCGCAATTCACACTTCTCTTAACTATCAACAACTTAGTTACCGGGCCCAAATATTGCTTAATAGCGCAAGGCAAGAAAAATTGCCACGTTATCAATAAATATTTTCGGGATGGAATCTATGTTGCCAAAGTTTGTCTCCGCAGTTGCACTGACCCTCGCTGCTTCCAGCGCCTTCGCCGGCCCCATCAGCAAATACTACGCTTCCGTGAGCGGCAGCCAGATCAAAGTCGCCCAAGGCAATTCGATTGTGCAGCAATGGAATACGGTCCATGGCAGCGAATGGTCCATCAACGTCAACGGCGACATCCGCACCAGCCCGGCGGGAGACAATTCCCAGGGTTCGCAATATACGCTGGCGGGCGCTTACACCGGCACCAACTACCTGGACGAAGCGACCGGCTACCAGGACACCGACGACTCCACCACTGACGGCCTCTACAACTATACGGTCGCCTACACGAACGGCAACGTGATCCGTACCGATCGCAATTTCGGCAACGCCACCACCCTGTTCAACAGTGGCGCATCCAGCCTGGGCATCACTTTCGACGAAACCAATCATTCGCTGTGGATCGTCAGCTTCGGCGGCAACCTGGTGCGCAATTACAGCATGACCGGCGCTTTGCTGGGCAGCTTCAATACCGCCAGCGGCATCACCGGCGGCCTGGCGCTCGACCACGCTGACCAGAGCCTGTGGATGGTCGACTGGAGCGGCAATATGCAAAACTACGGCAAGAACGGCGCCTTCCTCGGCAGCGGCCCTTACCTCGGCTACGTGCTGGGTGGCGAATTCGATCTCGGCGGCGCGTCCCCTGCCGCCAGCGTACCTGAGCCAGGTTCGCTGGCCCTGCTGGGATTGGGCCTGGCCGGCGCCGCCCTGGCACGCCGCCGCAAGCGCGCCGCCTGATAAGGCAACAGGGCGGCCCGCCGCCCTGTCCCGCGCCGCACTCCCGTCAGCCGGGACGGCGCGGCAGCAGCAAAGACGCCAGCGCCGGAATCATCACAATCGCCCCCACCATATTCCACAGGAACATGAACATCAGCAGCAGGCCCATATCGGCCTGGAACTTGATGTCGGACCATACCCAGGTCAACACCCCCAGCGCCAGTGTCACTCCAGTCAGCGCCACCGCCACCCCGGTCGTCTTCAGCGTTTCGAAATAAGCCTCCTTCAGCTCCAGCCCGCGGTCAAGGAATCCTTGCAGCCGGTTGTAGATGTAGATGCCGTAGTCCACGCCAATGCCGATGCCCAGCGCAATCACCGGCAAGGTCGCCACCTTCACACCGAGTCCCAGGCGCGCCATGATCGCCTCGCACAGCGCCGACGTGATATACAGCGGCACCATGATGCACACGGTCACGCGCCAGGAACGGAACTCCCACCACACCAGCAGCGCCACGATGGCATACACCAGCACCAGCATGGTGATCTCGGCCTGCTTGATCACGATATTGGTGGCCGCCTCGATGCCCGAATTGCCCGCCGCCAGGATGAACTCCGCCTGCGGTGAATTGTTCTCCTTCGCGAAAGCCTGGGCCGCCAACACCACGCGCGTCAGCGTATCGGCCTTGTGGTCGGCCAGGAACACCAGAACCGGCAGCATCGAGCAATCGTTGCTGTACAACTCGGACGGAATCATGCGCTGCGCCGAGTTCGAGACGAAACGGTTGCGCGACAGCGCCTGCCATTTCAGGCTGCCGCCATTGACGTTGGAGATGATGCGCTTCTGCACCGTGAACAAAGAGGTGGTCGACTCCACGCCCGCGACGTTCTCCATCTCCCACTGGAAGCGGTCCACCACTTCCGCCGCGGGATAGGCGCCGCACTCGCCGGCCGGCGTTTTCACCATCACCACGAACACGTCGGAGCTGGTCGAATAGTGGCTGGTGATGAAGGCGTTGTCGCGGTTATAGCGCGAATCGGCGCGCAGCTCCGGCGCCCCCGGATCAAGGTCGCCGATCTTCAGGTCGCGGTTGAGCGCAAACGCCGTGGCAAACACCGCCACTGCGCCCAGCACCGCCAGTTGCGCAAACTTCGGCTCCGCAAAGCGCGACAGCTTGCGCATGAAGCGGTGCTTGCGCTGCGCCTTGCGCGCCTGGTTGCGCAGGCAGGCATCGGTCACGTCCAAATACGACATCAGGATAGGCAGCAGGAACATCTTGGTCAGCACGATCACCGCCACGCCAACCGAGGCGGAGATCGCCAGCTCGCGGATCACGCCGATATCGATCACCAGCAGGGTGGAAAAGCCCACCGCATCGCACAGCAGCGCGATGGTGCCGGGAATGAACAGCTGGCGGAATGTCTGCTTGGCGGCCTCGGTGGCGGTCTTGCCGGACAGGCGCTCGCTGGCCATGGTGTTGATGTTCTGCACCGCATGCGAGACGCCGATGGCAAAGGTCAGGAACGGCACCAGGATCGAATACGGGTCAAGCCCGAAGCCCAGCAGCCGCACGATGCCCAACTGCCAGATCACCGCCAGCGAACAGCAGAACACCGTCACCAGGGTCGACTTCCAGCAGCGCGAATACCACAGGAGCAGCGCCACCGTCATGGCGAAGGTGATCGCAAAGAACATGCCGATCGCCTTGGCGCCGTGGATCAGATCGCCCACCACCTTGGCAAAACCGACGATGTGGATCTTCACGCCCTGTTGCTCGTACTTGGCGCGCACCAGCTTTTCCAGCCGCTCGGAGAACAGTCCGTAATCGAGCCTGGTGCCCTTGTCGGGATCGATCTCCAGCAGCGGCACCTGCACGATGGTGGACTTCTGGTCCGCCGCCACCAGGCTGCCGATGCGGCCAGAACGCGCCACGTTGGCGCGCACCTCGTCCAGCATGGCCGGCGAGCCATCGAAGCCCTGCGGGATGATCTGGCCACTGTTCATGCCGGTCTCGGTCACCTCCATCCATTGTACGTTCGGCGTCCATAGGGACTTCAGGTTGCCGCGGTCGACACCTGGAATGTAGAACACTTCATCGGTCACCGCCTTCAGCGTATCCAGGTATTCCCTGGAATAGATGTCGCCTTTCGCCGCCTCCACTGCGATACGGACATTGTTGCCCAAGGGGCGCAGCTCGTTCTCGTATTTCAGGTAGTTGGCGATGAAGGGATGCGTGGCCGGCACCATCTTCTGCAAGCTGGCGTCGGGCTTGAGCAGCGCCGCCTGCCAGGCAAACAGCGCCGACGCCAGCAGGAAGGCCAGCATGATGACGAAGCGGCGCCTGAACAGCCGCGGCTCCAGCCAATGTTCGATCGAGTCGAAGCGCTGGTGGCTCTGCTCCATCACCTCGCACGGTTTGTCTTGATCGTCACGCATCATTTACTTCCCTCCCCTGCTGCACGCACCCCGCCCACGCCGGACAGCAGCAGCGCGCCATCCGCCTGCAGCATGCCCGCCGTCGGCACGGCATCGCCCTGGCGCACCACGCGGAAACTGGCGCCGTCGTCGTCGCTGCGCAGCAGCGCCCCATCCTGGGCCGCCAGCACGATGCCGGCGCCCTGCATGGCGCCGCCGACCAGGCTCTTTTTCGTCACGGCCGGCGTTTCGCGCCAGGTGGCGCCGCCATCTTCGCTGCGGAACACGTGACCGCCAAAGCCATAAGCGAGCATGCTGCGGCCGGTGAAGATCACGCCATACAGCTGGCCGCTGTAACCGGTCGCCACGCGCTGCCAGCTGTCGCCGCCGTCGTTCGACCTGTAGACATATCCGCCTTCGCCCGCAATGGCCAGCGCCTTGCCGGGGCCACCGGCAATGGCGTTGTAGTGCAAGCCCTCCGGATTGGTGAGGCCTGCGCCCATGGAAGTCCAGTTTGCCCCGCCATCCGTGGTGCGGAATGCCTGGCCGTAGGCGCCCACCGCGTAGCCCGTCCTGGCATCGCGGAACCATACGCCCAGCAAGGGGCGCGACGGGCCGAACTTGGCCGCCGCTTCAATATCGCCAAGCGCGTTCTGCGCGTCGCTGAGGGCCGTGCTGCCCCCCGCCGCCGCGCCGGCAGCGCCGGCCGCCGCTTGCGCTTTCGCCACCGCCGCCTTGGCATCGGCCAGCATGAGCGCATTCGCCTTGTTGCCGTCAAAACGGGTTGTCCACTGCGCGCCGCCATCGCTGGTGGACAGGATCACGCCATCGTGCCCGACCGCCCAGCCGTTGAGCGCATCGGCAAACGCTACGCCGGTCAGCGTGACCGACACCGGTACCTTCGCCTGGCGCCAGGCTGCGGACGCACCGCCATCGCTTACCAGGACGATGCCGCGCTCGCCCACCGCTACCGTGCGCCGCCCGGCCTGGGCCAGCGACAGCAGCATGGCCTTCGGCGCCCGTGCCGACATGCGCGCCGGCGTTTGCAGCGGATCGCCCGCCAGCGCAGGTACGGTCGCCAATGCGCCTACGAACACCGCGACGGCCTGTATCAATGCTCTATTCATGCTTCTACCCGCCAAAAAATGGGCGCAGCGGTCCCTGGATCGCTTGCGCCCGAAGAGACACCCCAAACCCGCTACGCCTTCCTCAATTCGAAGAGCGGCGCAGCGTATCTGGCGTGAAGTTCGACGGATCGAGCTTTACGCCAAATTTGATCGGCTTCTCCTGGTTGGAGATGCCGGACAGCAAGTAGCGGCGTGCCTGCAGGTCATAGAACACTTCGTTGGCGAAGTATTGGGTTTGCGCGTCGTAATACTGGATGGCGCCGATTTCGTGCACCCGCCACAGCTCACCGCGGCCGTCATAGGCGTCGGCGTGCGCGACCTGCCAGCTGTCCTCGTCCACGTAGAAGACACGCTTGGCGTAGATATGGCGTTTGTCCTTCTTCAGCGTCGCCTCCACCACCCATACGCGGTGCAGCTCATAGCGCACCATGTCCTGGTTGATGTGGCCCGGACGGACGATGTCGGCATACTTCACGGCCTTGTTGGTCATCTTGTAGTTGTTATAGGAGATCAGCATCTCCTTCTTGCCGACCAGCTTCCAGTCGTACCGGTCCGGGGCGCCGTTGAAGCCATCGTAGTCGTCGGTGGTGCGCAAGCCATCCGCGCCCTGGCCCGGCGAGTCGTACGCCACGTTCGGCGCGCGCAGCACGCGGCGCTGGCCCGGGTTGTAGGTCCAGGCCAGGCGCGATTCCTTCACCTGGTCCAGCGGGTCCACCACCAGCAGCGCGTCGCCCGCCACGGACGACGGCCCGGTCAGCGTGGCCATGTAGTACAGCAGGCGGTTCGGCTCGGGATTGCTCATGCCCTGCGCAAAAGCTACCTTCTCAGTGCGCGTCACCGGCGTGAAAGCGCCATTGGTCTGCACCGGGAATTCGGCGGTGTAGCGCTCGATGGTGCCGCCCCGGTAGCGCATCAGGTGGTTCCAGATCACTTCCACCCCGGTTTTCGGAATCGGGAACGGTACGGTGGTCTTGCTGATGCCCGTCACGCCATTGCCGCCGCCGGTCAGGTCGGCCTTGGACGCCTCCGCCTTGACGGTGTCGTACACCGCCTGCGGATAACCCGCCGTGCGGTAGGTCTTGTAGACGTTCATCTTGTAGGACGGATAGCGCTTGAGCATCTCCATCTGGCCCGGCGTCAGCACGTCCTTGTACTTGTCCATATTGGCCGCGGTCACGGTGTACAGCGGCGCCTCGTTCGGCAGCGGGTCCGGATAGCCGTTCTTGCCGTCGAAGCCGGCGGGCGCCTTGGTCAGGCCGCCCGTCCAGGGCGGGATGGTGCCGGCCTTATTGCCCTCTTTCTCCGCGCCGACCGGGGTCAAGTCCTTGCCCAGGCGCTCCACTTCCGTCTGCGACAGGCCAGCCAGGGCGCTGCCCGCGATGCACGCCAGCGCTGCGGCCAGCAAACTTTGCTTCATCATCTTCATCTATGTCTCTCCTGGGTCTTTTTTAGAAGTTGGCGCCGATCACGAAGGACATGTTGTCGCGGTCGTGGAACTGGTCGTACTTGGCGCTTTTGTTATAGCTGGTGTAGCTGATGTCGGCGTAGTAGCGGTTGTTGTAGTCGGCGCGCAGGCCGATCGAGCGGGTCTGGCGGTCCTCGATGAACAGGTAGTCGGCCGAGTAGCCTTTCACGTCATGCGCGAAGTAGAGGCGTGGCTTGAAGTTGATGCCGGCCACCACGTTCGGGAACAGCAGTTCGGCCGACAGGCGATAACCCCAGGCGCTGCTGGTCGCATAACCCTGGTTCTCACAATATGAAGCGTTCGGCTGGATGCCGGCCGGACCGCAGGTGCCGCCCAGCGCCGCCGTCGGGCCGAAGTTGTACATGAAGGCGCGCACATAACGGGTGCTCGTGTTCGGGTCGCCGATGCCGCTCCACTTCTGGCCCGCGACTTCACCCAGCAGCGTCAGCGAATCCGCGCCCAGCACCTGCGGAATCTGGCGGATGAACGATACCTGCGCCTGCGTCTTGTCCTTGCGGTCATAACCGTGGATCACGGTCCCGGTTGGCACGTTCGGGTCGCGCGCCATGGCCGCCAGCTTGGCTTGCGGGCCGATGCCCAGCGCCGTACCCACCAGCAGGTCGATGGCGTTGATCTGCACCGGAATATCCTTGGTGCGCGACACTTCGCCGAACAGGGAGAAGCCGCCAGCTTCGGTCGCAGCCGACAGGCCGAGGGTCTTCACGTTCTCGCCGCTGTAATCCCACACGATATTCCCCGGCGGCAGGACAGCCAGCGTGCCCAGCGCCGGCGCCAGCGAAGGCACGGCTTTCGCCAGCTGCGCCAGCCGGCCCGACCAGACGGACGGCAGGGCCGACGGCTGCTTGACCACCGAGACGATCGGCGAGTGGCTGTGATAACGCGCGAAATAGAGCCCGAAGTCGGTAGCAATCGCGTCGGCAAAATAGTGACCCGACACGCCGAACTGGCCGGAATTCTTCGGCTTGATCTTGTCCGCGGTAGTCATGCGGAAGTTCAGCGGCATGGAGCGCGACAGGCCAAGAGAGGCAAGCAAAGGATCCAGTGCAGGCGGCAGGCCCGCCAGAAACGGCTTGCCATTGTACTGGCCCTGGTCGTCCATCTTGGTGCCGTCGCCAAACAGCACGGTGCCGTTATTGCAGTTCAGCGAGTCGGCCGCCGACCAGTAGGTGCCGCAGCCATCCACGACATTCTGGCGCCAGCCGATGTCGTAGAAGGCTTCCACCGACACGCCGTTGCCCAGCCCCAGGTTGGCCAGCAGCGCAGGCTGCGGGCGCAGGATTTCCTTCACCTGCGCGCCCGGGCGGCGCGCGGCGCTGGTATCGAAAGCGCCCATGGCGTTTATGCCCGGCACGAACAGGCTCTCGCCCCAGTTCACCACCTGGTTGCCCAGCTTGACCGACAGCGGCTTTCCGCTCACATCCCAGTTGGCAAAGACATAGGCGTCGGCCAGGGCCGCGCCGTCGAAGGTGGACAACTGGTCGAACCCATGGTCGCTCAATTGCGTGTTCGGCACGTAGGCGTTATTGAAGCTGCCGTGCGGCATATTGGAATTTTTCAGCGTGTAGTCGTACCAGGCGAAGCCGCGTGCGAACAGGCCGTAGGTATCGCCTTTCAGCTGGAATTCGGCGGTCAGCTTGCCGACCGTGGAGTAGGCGTCGTGCTTGCCGAAATTCAGGTTGCCGTCATCGGCGCCGGCGCCCGCCGTGCCGCCGTTGACGACGGAGATCAGGTTCTTGTCCGCATCCTTCATCCGGATGCTGGTACCGATCGACGTGTTGAGGGACCAGCGCCCCTCCAGCCCATTGTCGGTGGTGAAGGTATCTGCGTGCGCCAGGGGGCTTGCCAGGGCAGCCGCCACGGCAAGGGCCATGGTGCGGTTGTACTTCCTCGTCATCCTAGTGTCTCCTATCGTTTTATATTTGACTGCTATCTGACTGCTTGGGTACTGCCACTACATATGCTGTTTGAGGAATCGTGCCAGCATGTCGAACAGACGCCCGTATGGTGGGCGGAACAGGCCAAAGCCATTCAGGCGCGCCTGGCGGAAGATCGGCTTCTGTTTCGAGAACGCCAGGAAGCCATGCTCGCCGTGATAGGCGCCGGTGCCGCTGGCGCCCACGCCGCCGAAGGGCAGGTTTTCCTGCGCTGCATGCCATAGCGCGTCATTGACCGTCACGCCGCCGGAAATCGTGGAGCGCAGCACCTTGGTGCAGTTGCGGCGCGCCCTGCCGAACCAGTACAGCGCCAGCGGACGCTCGCGCTGGTTGATGAAGGCAATGGCTTCCTGCAGGGTGTCGTAAGGCACGACCGGCAGCAGCGGGCCGAAGATCTCTTCGCGCATGACCGCCATCTCCGGCGTCACGTCCAGCAGCAGCACCGGCGCCATGCGGCGCTCGCCGCTGGCGCCGGCGCCCAGCTGGACCGCCTTTGCGCCCTGCTCCTCGGCCTCGCGCACCAGCTGCTGCAGGCGCACCAGGTGGCGCTCGCTGATGATGCTGGTGTATTGCTCGTTGCTGGCGAACTTCGGATACATGGCGGCAGCGGCGGCGCTCACTTCGCGCACGAAGTCCGCCACGCGCGCGCGCGGCACCAGCGCATAGTCCGGCGCCACGCAAGTCTGGCCGGCGTTGAACAATTTGCCGAAGGCCAGGCGCGGCGCCGCTTCCGCCAGGTCGCAGCTTGCGTCGATGATGGCGGGCGATTTGCCGCCCAGCTCCAGCGTGACCGGCGTCAGGTTGCGCGCGGCGGCCAGCGCCACCTGGCGCCCCACGGCGGTGGAGCCGGTGAATACCAGGTGGTCGAAAGGCAGCGCGGCGAAATCGCGGCTGATGTCCACTCCGCCTTCGATCACGGCCAGTTCGGCGGGGCTGAAATACTTTTGCGCCAGTTGCGCCAGCAGGCGCGAAAAGGCCGGCGTCAGTTCGCTCGGCTTGATCAGCACGCGGTTGCCGGCCGCCAGCGCCGCCGCCGCCGGCACCAGCGCCAGCTGGCAGGGATAATTCCACGGCACGATATTGCCCACCACGCCCAGCGGCTGCGGCATGATCCGGCTCGATCCGGGCAGCATGTGCAGCGGCGTCGCCACGCGGCGCACGCGCATCCAGCGCCCCAGCTTGCGGCGCTGCTGGCGGATCGCCGACAGCACGATGAACAATTCGGTCAGCACCATCTCCTGCCGCGCGCGCCCGCCGAAATCGGCGTTGATCGCCTCCAGGATGGCCGCCTCGTTGTCGGCCACCATGGCCTGCAGGCGCGCCAGCCGCTCACGCCGCACCGCGGCGGACGGAAACATGTCGGCGTTGAAGGCGGCGCGCTGGATTTCCAGCGTGTCGGCGAGATGCGATGCGCTCAATGGCTGCGGTGCGTTCATGGTTGGCCAATCGGGGTCAGAGGCGCGCACGGGCGCACGGCGCCCAGCGCCGGCAAGTGCCGGACGCAGGCCTGCGCCGCGAGCGAGCGCGCTCGGGTCATTGAAGGCTGCCGCGGCAGCCGGGGAAGCAGAGGCGGGCGCTATGGGCGGGCGAGCCGGGCCCCGCGACATGGTCGAATCGCTGAATTTTCATGCAGTGTCTCCAGTGTGTGCCGCGTTTTATTAACGCTGTCGTTGAAATGAGTATGTGTTTGGCACTACTATTCGTCCAATGCATTGTTTTTATCCGCCCAATGCATATTCCGCATACAAGGGGATTTCCATGGATTTCAAGCGCTTGCGCTACGCCCTGGCCGTGGCCGACGAAGGCAATTTCGTGCGGGCGGCGGAACGGGTCAGCATCAGCCAGCCCGCCCTGTCGCGCGCTGTGCAGACCCTCGAGGAGGAGCTCGGATTCCTGCTGTTTGACCGCGGCAACCGCAACGTGGCGGTGACGGTGGCCGGGGCGGCCTTCTTCAACCACGCGCGGCGCCTGCTGTTTGATGTACGCAACATGGAGCACGACCTGACCCTGTTGCGCGATGGCGACAGCGGCCATGTGACCTTCGGCATCGGCCCCCTGCACTCGGGCGCCCTGCTGCCGCGCGTACTGCGCCAGGTGCGCGCCGACCAGCCGGGCATCAGCCTGTCCGTCACCATCAATACCTCGACCTACCTGCTGGACCACCTGCGCGCGGAGGAAATGGAGTTCTTCATGTCCGACGTGCGCCTGATCGCACCGGCCGAAGACTTGATCATCACCCACGAGTGCCGCCAGTACGGCGGCATCTACTGCCGCCCCGGCCATCCCCTGCTCGGGCGCAGCGACGTGACCCCGGCCGACCTGCTGCCCTTTGGCATGGCGGCGCCCACCATGCCCGAAGTGCTGATGCAGCAGCTGAACAAGCTGTTCCGCCTGCCGCCCGGGCGCGACCTGCCGGTCATGCTCAGTTGCGACAGCGTACATACCCTGATCGACGTGGTGGCGGAAAGCGACTTGCTGTTGATCTCCAGCCACGCCGCGCTGGCCGAAGCGGCGCAAGCCGGACGGCTGGAACAGGTGGCGGTGCCGCTGCCGCCGCTGTGGGCCGACATCGCCACCATCCGCCTGCGCGGGCGCACCCTGTCGCCCGGCGCCCAGCGCGTGCTGCAGGCGGCGCGCAGCATCCTGGCGCAGCTGGCAGGGACGGAAATGCCGCGCCAGCAGGCCTGATCTCAGGCCGCAGCCGCCGCTCGCAGCAGCTCAAGGTCGAGCACTTCGATCTGACCGTAGCGCAGGGCTATCACGCCGGCCCGGGCCAGCGCGCGCAGCTCCGTATTCAAGGTGGTGCGCCCCACGCCCAGCATCATGGCGATATGGTCCTGCGAAGCGACGATGGTGCTGCGTGCATTGCTGGCGTTGGTCAGGTCGCCGCGCGCCAGCATGAGCAGGCGCCGCGCCACGCGCGCGCGGGTGCCGTGCAGGGCCATGTCGGCCACCAGTCCCAGCGCGGCGCGCAGGCGCTGCGCTTCCAGCCGCGCGATGGCGTAGGCAAAGCTGGCATCGCGCATCAGCATTTCGAAGCGCTCGGCGCTCACGGCCAATAGTTCGGTGTCCTCCTGCGCGGTGGCCGTGGCGGCGCGCGGCAAGTCTTCCAGCAGGGCCGTCTCGCCGAACCAGTTGCCCGGTTCAACGATGGTCAGGATCGCCTCGTTTCCATTCTCGTGCATGACCGACAGGCGGATGGCGCCGCAGGCCACGCCCCAGATGCCGTCGCGCACCCGGGCCGTCGGCTCGCCCTGCAGATAGAGGATTTCCCCCTGGGCCAGGCGCAGCGGGCGCGCCGCGTCCAGCATGGCGCCGGCCAGCGCCGGCGCCAGCGTTGCAAACCAGGGATTATCGAAAAACTTTTGCATGGAAAGTCCTGAATTGCACGGAATTGAACAATCTTCGCGGGCCTGGCGCTGCATGATTGGCCGTAAAGGAGACCCTATGGACAAGAACATGATGTACTTGCTGATCGCACTGGTGCTGGCCGGCTTCGGCGTGATGGAGTTCGCCAGCCGCCGCTACCGCGACACCGTGCATGCCAGCGCCAATGATACAACGCTGGAAATCCTGATGACAGTGGGCCTGCTGGCGGTGACCCAGCCCTTCATCCTCTTCTGCAGCGACCTGCTGGGCCAGTGGCTGGCGCCCGGCATGCGCAACGCCTGGTCAAGCCTGCCCTGGTGGGCCTGGGCAGGCCTGCTGCTGGTGGGCGACGACATGACGCAGTACTGGTGGCACCGCATCTCGCACTCGCCGTTGCTGTGGCCCCTGCACCGCGCCCACCACAGCGCTTCCTACATGAGCATCCGCATCACCTACCGCAACAACTTCTTTTACTACCTGATGATGCCGGGTATCTGGATCTCCGGCTTCCTGGTCTACCTGGGTTGCGGCTGGATGTATTTCGCCTACGTGGTGCTCAAGCAGGCCGTCATCATCGGCGCGCACTGTGCCTGGGCCTGGGACGAACCGCTGTACAAGGTGCGCGCCCTGCGTCCCCTGATGTGGGTGGCGGAGCGCACCATCTCGACGCCCGCCACCCACCGCGCCCACCACGCCATCAGCAATGCCGACGGCATCGGCCACTACAAGGGCAACTTCGGCAACCTGCTGTTCTTCTGGGACGTCTTGTTCCGCACCGCGCACATCACGCGCCGCTACCCGGCCGCAGTCGGCTTGCGCGACGACCAGCTGTTCGGCGCTGAGCGCTGGGACAAGCAGATGTTCTACCCCTTGCTGCAATCGCAGCGCGAATACAGCGCGCTGAAATTCGGCGGAAAGATTTACAGCGATGAATAAGGTCATTGTTACCGGTGGCTTCGGCGCGCTGGGCCGCGCCGTCGGCGAAGCCTTGCTGGCAGCCGGCGCGCAGGTCGCGCTGCTGGACCAGGCCCCGGCCCCATCCAGCCTGTCCGCCGCCGCCCTGCACTGCGGCGGCATCGACCTGTGCGACCCGATCGCCACGCGCAGCTGCATCGATGAAGTGGCGCAGCAATTCGGCGGCCTCGAGGGCATCGTCAACGTCGCCGGCGGCTTTGCCTGGCAGACCGTGGAACACGGCGACGTGGCCACCTGGGACCGCATGTACGCCATGAATGTGCGCACCGCTTTGCTGGCCTCGCAGGCCGCCCTGCCGCACCTGCTGCGCCAGCGACGCGGGCGTATCGTCAATATCGGCGCCATGGCCGCCAGCCGCGCGCAGGCCGGCATGGGCGCCTATGCCGCCGCCAAGTCCGGCGTGGCGCGCCTGACGGAAGCCATGGCGGAAGAATTCCTTGGCAGCGGCATCACGGTCAACGCCATCCTGCCCGGCATCATCGACACGCCGGCCAACCGCGCCGCGATGCCGGATGCTGATCCCGCACGCTGGGTCGCCCCCGCCGCCCTGGCCAGGGTCGTCGTCTTCCTGCTGTCGGATGCAGCGGGCGCAATCAGCGGCGCCCTGCTGCCCGTCACCGCCCCGCTACCAGCGGGAAGGTGAATTCGAAGCGCACGCCCTGGCCCGGCGTGCTGCTCAAGCTCACGCTGCCTTGCAGCGCGCCGCACACCAGGTTGTTCACGATGTACATGCCCAGGCCCGAGCCGCCGGCGCCCACCTTGGTCGAGAAGAAGGGTTCAAAAATCTTCGACTGCAGATCGGGTGCGATGCCCACGCCGTCATCGGCGTAGACCAGGCTGATGTCGCCGCCGGCCAGGCTGGCGGCAATCGACACTTTGCCGCAGTTGCGGCCTTCAAAGCCGTGCAGGATGGAATTGACGATCAGGTTGTTGAGGATCTGCTCAAGGTGGCCGGGATAGGAATCCATCAGCACCCCGGGCGGCACGTTCAGCTCCACCGTGACGTTCGCCTGCCGCAGCATGCGCCCCAGGGTGATCAGGATGTCGTTCAGGCAGGTGTACAGGTCGAACTGGCGGCGGCGCTGGCTGGTCTGGTCCACCGCCACGTTCTTGAAACTCTCGATCAGTTCGCGCGCCTTGTCCGCGCTGCGTATCAGCACTTCGCTCGCCTCGCGGCAATCGCCGGCCGAGCGCATCAGGCAGGAGCGCGTCAGCTTGCCTGCCAGCGCACTGTCGGCCAGTTCGCTCACGCGGTCGCGCAAGGTCGACGCCAGCAGCACCAGGTTGCCGACCGGCGTATTCAGTTCATGCGCCACGCCAGCCACGATGCTGCCCAGCGCCACCATCTTTTCCTGCTCGACGATCTGCTGCAAGGCTTGCCGCAGCTCGCAGCTGCGCGCCTCTTCCGCCTCCTTGCGCTGGGTGATGTCGCGCACCAGCGCCGCGAAAGTCGGCGGCTGCGATTGCGGCACCTGCCATTGCGACAGCTCGACGTCGAATTCGCGCCCCTCGCGGTGGCGCGCCCGTGCGCAGCCGCCTTGCGCCGGCAGCAGCACCTTGCTGGCCGGCTGGCCCAGCATCTCGTCGCGGCGCCAGCCGAACAAGTCTTCCGCCGCGTGGTTCCAGTCGGTCACCATGCCGTGGCAATCGGTGCCGATGAAAGCTTCGCTGGCGCCGTCGATCACCATGCGCAGGCGGCGCTCCGATTCATGCAGGGCCTGCGTGCGCTCCTGCACCTTGGCGTACAGTTCGCACAGTACGGCGACCTTGTTGCGCAGCACCGTCGGCTCGATCGGCTTGTTGAGGAAATCCACCGCGCCCATCTCATACCCATTGAACTGGCGCACCTTGTCGTGCAGGCCGGCGGTGACGAAGATGATGGGAAGATGGCGCGTGCGCGGATTGGCGCGCAGCAGCTCGGCCGTCTCGAGGCCGTCCATTTCGGGCATCTGCACGTCCAGCAGCACCACCGCGAAGTCGTGCCGGAGGGACTGGCGCAGCGCCTCGTTGCCGGAGATGGCTTTCACCAGCTGCAAAGGCAGCGGCATATCTTCCAGCAGCGCTTCCAGCGCCACCAGGTTTTCCTGGCGGTCATCGACCAGCAGCACCGGAATGCTCCGTTCCATGCTCTCCCCTAGCGTCTTATCCAGACCCGCAGCAGCGACAGCAGCTGCGCGGTATCGATCGGCTTGGCGAGGTAATCACTGGCTCCCGCCTCCAGGCAGTTCTGATGGTCGCCCGGCATGGCCTTGGCTGTCATCGCGATGATGGGCAAGTCCCTGAAGCGGGCATCGGCGCGTATGCGGCGCATCGCTTCATAACCATCCATCTGCGGCATCATTATATCCATCAGAACGGCATTGATCCCGCTTTCGGCGGCCAGCTTGTCAAGCGCCTCCAGGCCGTTCTCCGCCTCCACCACCTGCACGCCGCGCTCGCCCAGCAGGCTGGCCAGCGAGAACAGGTTGCGCATATCGTCGTCCACCACCAGCACCTTGCTGCCCGCCAGCGCCTGGGCTTCCTGCTTCAGGGCCTGGCCGCCTTGCTCCACGCTATGCAGGAATAGCTGCACTTCGCTCAGCAGCCGCTCCGGGCTGTGCGCACCTTTGATGATCACGCTGCGCGCGTAGCGGTTCAGTACGCGCAGCTGCTCGCGCGACAAGTCCTGGCCGGAATGCACAACCACCGGCAAGTGGCGCAGCGCCGCATCGGCTTGCAGCGCTTGCAGCACCTGGTAGCCGGACATGTCGGGCAGGCCCAGGTCCAGCACCATGCAATCGAAATGGCTTTGCGACAGCAGGCCGAGCGCCTCGCTTCCCGACCTGCAGCACACGGCGTCCACCTTGCGCCCCGCCAGCAAGGCCGCCATGCTGCTTAGCTGGCGCTCCTCGTCCTCCACCACCAGCACGCGCTTGATCGCCCCGGCCCAGGCTTGCTCGATGCTGTCGAACACCTGCGCCAGCTGCTCCGGGCTGACCGGCTTGGTCACCAGGCCCAGCGCACCCAGCTCGCGCGCGCGCTGCAATTCGTCGAGGCAGGAAATGAAATGCACCGGGAGGTGGCTGGTGCGCGGGTCGGCGCGCAAGCTGCGCATCACTTCCCAGCCGTCCATGCGCGCCATCATCACGTCCAGCAGCACGGCGTGCGGCGCCTCCTGCTGCGCAAGCCGCAGGCCTTGCTCGCCGTCCGCCGCCACCAAAGGCGTGTAGCCGCGCCCACGCACGAAGTCGGCCAGCAGGCTGGCGAAGAATGGGTCGTCTTCCACGATCAGGATGCGGCGTTCGCCCTCTGCGCCGCGCACCGCGTGCAGCGTGGCGGGCGCTGCGGCATCGGCCGCAGGCTTCGGCTGCAGCGGCTGCAGCGGCAGCATGAAAGTAAAGGTGCTGCCCTCGCCCTCGACACTGTACAGGTGCAGCGCTCCGCCCATGGTACGCGCCAGCTGCAGCGAAATCGACAAGCCCAGGCCCGTGCCGCCGTAATGCCGGCTGATGCTGCCGTCGGCCTGGCGGAAGGCTTCGAAAATCGTCACCTGCTTATCGGCCGGTACGCCAATTCCGGTGTCGCTCACCGCAAAAGAGAGCTGATCGCCTGCCACCGAGACCCGCAGCGCCACGCCGCCTTGATGCGTGAACTTGAGCGCATTGGCGAGCAGGTTGCGCAGCACTTGCTGCACACGCTGGCCATCCATTTGCACCACGGCCGGAGTGCCCGGCAGGCGCTCGATGGCCAGCGCCAGGCCTTTCTGCTCCGCCTGCGGCCCGAATTGCGCCAGCAGGTCCTCGCACAAGCCGGCCAGTTGCACCGGCTCGATATGCAGCTCCACCTTGCCGGCCTCCATCTTGGCCAGGTCGAGGATGTCGTTGATCAGGTTGAGCAGGTCGCGCCCGGAATGATGGATGGTGCCCGCGTAATCAAGCTGGCGCTCATTCAGGTTGCCGCTCTTGTTCTCCTTCAGCAGCGCCGACAGGATCAGCATGGAGTTGAGCGGCGTGCGCAGTTCATGCGACATGTTGGCCATGAACTCGCTCTTGTAGGCGCTGACGCGGGCGATTTCCTCGCGCTGGCGCTCCAGCAGGTCGGCGCGCTCCTCCAGCTCCGCGTTGCTTTGCTGGAGTTCTTCCTGCTGCACCCTCAGCTCCTCCGCCTGCTGCGCCGTTTCAGCCAGCAAGGCGCGCGTGCGCTGGCGCGTGATGTTCACTTCCAGGCCGATCGCGATCGCCTCGGCACTCAGGTCGACAAAGGCGAGCTCGTTGGCGCTGAACGTGCGGAACGCCGCCAGCTCCATCACGCCCACCATATTGCTGCCATGCTGCAGCGGCATCACCAGCAGGCACGATGGCGGCGCACTGCCCAGCGCCGAAGCAACCTCCAGGTAGCCGGACGGCACATCGCCCGCCAGCACCCGCCGGCCATCGCGGATCGCCTGTCCCGCCAAGCCCTCCCCCGGCACGACGCGCGCCGGATGGCGGTCCCGCGTCAGCCCAAAGCCCGCCAGCAGGCACATGCCGGCGCCCTGCCCTTCGTCCACATACAGTGCGCCCACGCGCGCGCCCATCAGGCCGGCCATGAAGTCCAGCACGCGCTGGCCCAGGCCCGGCAACTCCTGTTCGCCGCGCATTACCGTATTGAGTTCATTCTGGCTCGACTTGAGCCAATCGCGCTCGCGTTCAGAAACGTCGCTGGCGCGCAGCGCCTGTGTCATCCGGGCGAATGACGCGTCGAACCTGCGCTGCGACTCCGCCAAGCCGGCCACCGACAGCAGCAAATCGCCCGCCTCATCGTGCGCCACCCCGGCCAGGTCCAGCTGCGGCAAGGGCGCCGGCGCAAAGTCATGCTCCAGGTTCCCGCCCGCCACCGCCTGCACCGCCTCCACGTGGCCGGCGCGCGATTCGGCCAGGGCGCGCGCCGCGTCGAGCGCCCGGTGCAACGGACGCGCCACGTTGCGCTGGTAGAAAACGCGCAGCGCCACCGCCACCAGCACCAGAACAGAACCCACCGTCATCAGCACCCAGCTGGCAATGCGGGTGGCGCTGGCCGCTTCGCGCGTGGAATCGACCTCCAGCACGCCGCGCACGTCGCCCAGCTTCCAGTCGGTCTTAGGGCTTTGCGGATGGCTGTTATGGCAGGCCACGCACGCCTGGGCGCTCATGCGGTCGGCCAGCGCCACGCGCACCGTGGTACGGCCTTGCAGCGTCTCGGTGCGGGAGAACACCCCGTCGGGCCGCTTTTGCAGGTAGTTCCAGGCATCCTGCGCGAACTGGTCGCTGGCACGATCGCGCCGCTGCGGGAACGGGTAAGGGCTATACAGCTTGACCGCGGTGCCGCTGCCCTGCATCAGGGCGCTCAGGTCGTGGATCATGGTGGCTGGCAGGGGAATCGCGTTTTGCTTGCTGCGATAATCCGGATCGACCTGCATAGTGGTCTGCGCCAAAACACGCGCCGCCACATTCTCCGTGTAGTACTTGCGCAGCAAGAGGAACTGGCGCACCGTGGCTTGTGCCGAATCGACCGCGTCGCGCTCCGCGTTGTGGCTGATCAGGGCAGGCAATAATGCCGAAATGACCAGACCACAGGTTACCAGCAGCGCGCCAATCGGCAAGAACAGCTTCCAGAACAAGCTGCTGGAACGTGCGAGCACGGTCAGCCTCCGCAAGGATGGGTTTCACCCTATTCTTGCGCGGAAAACTTCATGAAGCAAGCCTACTGACTGTTACTACCTGCGCTTGGGCCGCAGCTCGATTTCGAACAGCTTGGGCCAACGCTTGCCGGTCACGAACAGGCGGTGCGACCTGGCGTCGTAAGCGATGCCGTTCAAGACATTATCGGCATCCTTGCCCGCCCTGGCGGTGGCGGCCAGCCCGCTCAAGTCGATCCAGCCCAGCACATTGCCGCTGGCAGGGTCGATGCGGGCAATGCGGTCGGTCTGCCACACATTGGCGTAAATCTGCCCGTCCACCCACTCCAGCTCATTGATCTGCAATAGCGGCTGGCCGTCGGCGGTAACCTTGATGCGGCGCTGCTCGGCGAAAGTCCTGGGATCGAGGACGCGGATTTCGGGCGTGCCGTCGCTCATGTACAGGCGCTCGCCGTCGCTGGTCAGGCCCCAGCCTTCGCCCATGTAGTTGAAGGTGCCCTTGATGTCAAAGCTGCCCTGGTCCATCACATAGCCGGCCTGGTTCATCCAGGTGATGCCGACGATGCTGTCGCCGTGCGGCGCAATGCCTTCGCCAAAGACCTTCTCCGGCAGGTCGCGCTTTTGCAGCACCTTGCCGGTTTTCAGGTCCACCTTGCGCACCGACGATGCGCCGTACTGGCCGGTGCTTTCCCACAGGTAGCCGTCCTTGAAGAACAGGCCCTGGGTGAACGCTTGCGGGTCGTGCGGGTAAGTCGCCTTGATCGAATACCCCTGCACCGGCACGGCGGCCGATGCGATTTGCGCGGCCAGCGCCGCCGCGCCCAGCGCCAATAGCTTACGCATCCCACAGGTCTCCGCTGGCGTTGCTGCGCGGTGCGGTAACGCCAAAGTGCTGGTAAGCCTGCGCCGTGGCGACCCGGCCGCGCGGCGTACGTTGCAGGTAGCCCTGCTGGATCAGGTATGGTTCCAAAACGTCCTCGATAGTATCTGCGGCCTCGCCGATGGCGGCCGCCAGGTTGCCGATGCCCACCGGGCCACCGCCGAATTTATACAGCACCGCTTCCAGCAGCTTGCGGTCCATGACGTCGAAGCCGACATGGTCGACGTCCAGCATGCGCAGGGCGGCGTCCGCCAGTTCGCGCGTGATGTCGCCGTTGCCCTTCACTTCCGCAAAGTCGCGTACGCGGCGCAGCAGGCGGTTGGCGATGCGCGGCGTGCCGCGCGCGCGCCGGGCGATTTCCACCGCGCCGGCCTCGTCGATGTTCGCCTTCAGCAGCGCGGCGCTGCGGGTGACGATCTTCGCCAGTTCATCGGTGGTGTAGAACTCCAGGCGCGCCACGATGCCGAAGCGGTCGCGCAGCGGATTGGTCAGCATGCCGGCGCGGGTAGTAGCTCCGACCAGGGTGAAAGGCTGCAGGTCCAGCTTGACGCTGCGCGCCGCCGGCCCCTCGCCGATCATGATGTCGATCTGGTAGTCCTCCAGCGCCGGGTATAGGATTTCCTCCACGACCGGCGACAGGCGGTGGATTTCGTCGATGAACAGGACGTCGTTTGCTTCCAGGTTGGTCAGGATCGCCGCCAGGTCGCCCGGGCGCTCCAGCACCGGGCCGGAAGTCTGGCGCAGGTTGACGCCCATTTCGCGCGCGATGATGTTGGCCAGCGTGGTCTTGCCCAGGCCCGGTGGGCCGAACAGCAAGGTGTGGTCGAGCGCTTCACTGCGCTTGCGCGCCGCCGCAATGAAGATTTCCAGCTGGTCGCGGATCTTGGACTGGCCGACATATTCGTCCAGGTGCTTGGGACGCAGCGCACGTTCGATGGCTTCCTCGTTGGGCGAGGTGGGCGCCGCGTCGATGATGCGCTGTTCCGTGAAATTGTCGGTTTGAATACTCATGCCAGGTCACAAAGAATGTCTGGCCATGATTGTACCCGTTATCGCTGCGCGCCCCGCTCTGGAAGCAGGCCCGAAATGGCGCTTGCCCACAGAATCAGTCCGGTGCCCAGGCAGCCGACCGGATCGGCCGGACCGCCCTTTGCCAGGAAGGGATATGTCGCCGCCAGCAGCATCAGCGCAACGCCGACCACATAATGGCGCGGCGCCTTGAGCACTGGCGCCAGTGGAATGAAGTGCAGGCCCACCACAAAGATGAAGGCCGGGATAAACCATTCGGGATGGCCGAGATTGTTGGCCACGTTCAGCGCCACGAAAATCGCAATGCCTTGCCCTACATTTACCCAGTTGAACAGCTTGGCCGCCCTCTTGCTTTCGGGCGTGCTGGCCGCCGCAGCGTGGGCCTCCTGGTTGCGCTTGAACTGTTTGAAGGCCACCAGCAGGAAAGCCAATGCAACCAGTGCGATGGCGGCCCAGAAGACCGGCGCATTACCCATGGTTTTCTGCGACCACGCGATCAGCCAGCCGGCGCCGAATACTGAAAAAATCGAAGAGCCGACCGCCGCGCCGGCGCGCGCAGCCGATTGACCAGTCGCGTCACGAGTTACGTCCATCTTCTTGCTTTCCTGGAGATGTTGAAAAATATATATTAAAAGAAAGATTGGTTAATTTGCAAACACAATCTTTTCAACGCTCTCCGGTGCGATGTGCGCTGCCAGGCTTATTTGACGTTCGACGCCGCCGCATTGGCTGTGTCGTTTGCCTTTTTCTGCATGCTGCCGGCGACCTTCTCCGTTTTTTCATAACGGTCCTGCGCATCCGGCTGCTTGCCCTCTTTCATCCCGGTAGCCGTGCGCGCTGAACTGGCCGGACGCATTTTTATCTTGGCCGCAGTCTTGGGCTGGTTCGGCTGCTCCTGTGTGGCGTTCTGCTTATCCTGCGCGAACGCGGCGCTTGCAATGCATGCGCCAAGTGCCAGCAGCATCAGTTTGTGCATTTTCATGGACTATCTCCAGTCGGTGTCAGAACAAGATAACGCAACTCTGCCAGGCCGGTGCCGATCTGGCGCACGGACTGCAGCTGCAACGGCGGATTGGTCAGGCGGCGAGGGAACAGCGGTTTGCCATGTCCCAGGGTCACCGAGCCAATCTGGATGATTAATTCGTCGAGCAATCCAGCGTCATGGAATTGGCCAGCCAGGTCGCCGCCGCCCACGATCCAGATGTTCTTGACACCAGCCGCTGCGCGCATTTCCGCATGAACGGGGCGCACGTCGCCACGTACGAATCGCAGCTTCGCCCCGGGAATTGTGGGCAGCTCGCGCGAGGTGAAGATCCATGCCGGTTGAGTGTAGGGCCACGCCGAACCGGTTTCGCGGGCCACCGCTTCTGCATTACGCAACATCCACTCATAAGTGGAGGAGCCCATGGCGATCGCTCCTACATGGGCAATGAATTCCGGATAGCTGCTGTCATTGATATCGCCAAGCGGGAAAAGCCACTCAAGCGAGTCATCTTCGGTAGCGATATAGCCGTCGAGGCTTGTCGCGGTAAAGAATTGAGTTTTCATGGTTCGCTTTCAACGCTTGGATTTCCAGACCAGCCAAGCGATCGGCAAGACAGAACGCTGGTGCGTCGAAAATGCCAAGGAATTCCTGGCTTTGCCGGTCCATCAGTCTTTTTCCGCTGCCGGCTGCGGCGCCAGAAGAGAACGGATATGCGCGATCATCCAGCCGATGACAGCGCCCACCCCTCCACCGATCAGGGATTGCGGCAATGCCGTCATACCGTCAATTTTGCCTTCAATAACATCAGATAGGTCGAGCAAGAGATACATCGGCCCCGCTCCCACGCCCAGCGGCACTACAAGCCATCTGGGCCAGCCACTGCTCTGCTGCCAAGCGATAACACCACCGATCCAGCATGACACTGCGATCATCCCCAACAACGCGCCCAGGACCGCAAATGAGATTTTGCTTTTCATGACTGTCTACAAGCGCTGCTCTGCTGCCGGTGCATAAGAATGGACTTCATTGACCGGAATCGGCGAACGCGCCTTGGCAACAGACATATCTGTTTCCTGCTCATTCGATATGTAAAGAGTGACACACGTCTTGGTGGACGACGTCGTCACATAGCGCCCCAAGTAAATGACTTCACCAGGACTTACAGTGAACGTTGCGACCGAAGGCACCGGCTTCCAGCAATGGTATCCGTTCCCCCCGTGAAGTTTGTAGCCGTCAGTGCTCTGAAATTCGTACTCGCCAGGCGGAAGGCGTTTGACAAACACAACTCCGCTGGTCATCGAAGTTTCAAAATCCGGAACATCTTTACCAGGATACCAATCCTGCTTTGGAGAATAAGAGAAGCTTAGGAGATCTTCGGTACCTCGGCGCCGGAAAGTGACGCTGGAACTGGTAAAACCCGATCCCTTGAACGAACCGGCACTGGCAATCACCACGCCAGCATCAGCGCCGTCGTAATTCCTGAGTGCCTCGTGTTTTTTCGCGACGTCGTAAGCACTTCCTGCGCAACCGGCAACCGCAAATGCAACCGCCACCAACGCGCAGCAAACCTTTTTATTCATAGCTTCTCCAGATGCGGACAATGATCAACCTTTTGACAGTGCTTTGAGGGCTTGCTTGATACCGTCTGAGACGGACGAGCCGGCGGGAACGGTCTTCAATGCCTGCAAGGCCTCCTTGTCCGAATAGCCCAGCGCCAGCAGTGCGTTCAGGATGTCGGATTGCGAATCGTGGACCGGATGCGCGCCGCCCGCAGCGCCTATGTCGGCGCCCAGCTTGCCCTTCAATTCCAGCAACAGGCGTTCGGCGGTCTTCTTGCCGATGCCGGGAATCTTCACCAGGCGGCCTGCTTCCTGCAGCGTGACCGCTTGCGCCAGGTCGGCGATCGAGAGCCCGGACAGGATCGACAACGCGGTGCGCGCGCCAATGCCGCTGATCTTGATCAACTGGCGGAACACAGCGCGTTCCTCGGCATTGCCGAAGCCAAACAGCAGGTGCGCGTCTTCACGGATCGTCAGGTGGGTGAACAGGCTGACCTTCTCGCCCACGCCGGGCAGGTTGTAGAAGGTGGACATCGGCACATCGACTTCATAGCCGACGCCTTGCACGTCTACCAGCAGTTGCGGGGGATTCTTTTCGAGCAGGATGCCGGTGAGACGTCCGATCATGTTTTTCCTTTGGATGCGGTTAGCCCACCAGGCGGCCGCGCTTCATGCGCAGGCCGGACAGGGCGGGATGGACATTGGTGACGACCGACAGCGTGGCCTGGCTGTGCGCGTGGCAGATGGCGATGCCGAGGGCGTCGGCGGCGTCGGTGCCGGGCAGGCCGGGCAGCGCCAGCAGGCGCGCGACCATGTCCTGCACCTGCGACTTGGTGGCGCGGCCGGTGCCGACCACGGCTTGCTTCAGCTGCGTCGGGGAGTATTCGGAAACTTTGAGTTCGTGCGTCACCAGCGCGCAGATGGCGGCGCCGCGGGCTTGCCCGAGCAGCAGCGTCGATTGCGGGTTGACGTTGACGAAAACTTTTTCGATTGCGGCGCAATCGGGTTTATAGGTGGCGGCGACTTGCGCCACGCCGTCAAGGATGACTTTCAAGCGCTGCGGCAGGTCGCCCTCGCCGCTCTTGATGGTGCCGGAGGCGATGTAGCGCAGCTTGTTGCCCACTTTTTGGATAACGCCAAAGCCTGTGGTGCGTAAGCCGGGGTCGATGCCGAGGATGATCATTCCCGGATTGTAATGCAGAAACCCGGTAAATCTGGGTCAGACCCAAGGGTCTGACCCAGATTTACCGCAGCCTGCGACCAAAAACACACTAGGGGCTGTCGAGCAGACGGGGTCTGACCCTTGGGTCAGACCCTGGTTTAACGGGTTTTAGTGACGGAAGTGGCGGGTGCCGGTGTACAGCATCACAACACCGCGCTCGTCGGCGGCGTCGATCACTTCCTGGTCGCGCATCGAGCCGCCTGGGTGGATCACGCAGGTCGCGCCCGCATCCACCACCACATCCAGGCCGTCGCGGAACGGGAAGAACGCATCGGAAGCCACTGCGGAACCCTGCAGCGACAAGCCCGCATTCTGCGCCTTGATCGAAGCGATACGAGCGGAATCGATACGGGACATCTGGCCAGCGCCAACGCCCAGGGTCATGTTGTTACCGCAGAAGACGATGGCATTCGACTTGACGTACTTGGCAACGCGCCATGCAAACATCAGGTCCGCCAGCTGCTGCTGGGTAGGCTGCAGCTTGGACACCACGCGCACCTCGGAAGGCAGCACGTTCTTCGAATCAGCCGACTGCACCAGCAGGCCGCCGCCAACACGCTTGAAGTCCATCGCGTTCACGCCATCGCCCAGTGGAATCTCCAGCAGGCGTACGTTCTGCTTGGCCGACATGATCTGGCGCGCTTCGGCGGTGAAGGAAGGAGCGATCAGCACTTCCACGAACAGCTTGGCCAGTTCGGTGGCAGCCGCGCCGTCCACTCCCACGTTGAAGGCGATGATGCCGCCGAAAGCGGAGGTCGGGTCGGTCTTCAGCGCGCGCTGGTAGGCGTCCAGCGCGGTCGCGCCAAGGGCCACGCCGCACGGGTTGGCGTGCTTGATGATCACGCAGGCGGTGGAGCCCATGGACTTCACGCATTCCCACGCTGCATCAGCGTCGGCGATGTTGTTGAAGGACAGTTCCTTGCCCTGCAGCTGGCGGTAGTTGGCCAGTGCGCCGGCCACTGGCGCCAGGTCGCGGTAGAAGGCAGCCGACTGGTGCGGGTTTTCGCCGTAGCGCATGTCCTGCACTTTTTCGAAGGCCACGTTCAGGGTTGCCGGGTAGGCGGAACGGGTTTCGTGCTTGCGGTCCGGGCCCAGGCTCGAGAAGTAGTTGGTGATGGCGCCGTCGTACTGCGCGGTGTGCGCATAGACCTTCTTGGCCAGGTTGAAGCGGGTTTCGTAGGAAACGTAGCCCGGCGCGTTGTCGGTACCCTTCATCTCCGCCAGCACAACGCCGTAATCGCTTGGATCGCAGATCACCACCACGTCCTTGTGGTTCTTGGCAGCGGAGCGCAGCATGGCCGGCCCGCCGATGTCGATGTTCTCGATCGCGTCTTCCAGCGAGCACTCGGCCTTGGCCACGGTCGCCTGGAACGGGTACAGGTTCACCACCACCATATCGATGGTCGGGATGCTGTGCTCTTCCAGCTTGGCGACGTGCTCAGGGAAGTCGCGGCGGGCCAGGATGCCGCCGTGGACTTTCGGGTGCAGCGTCTTCACGCGGCCATCCAGCATTTCCGGGAAGCCGGTGTAGTCGGCCACTTCGGTGACCGGCACGCCGTTATCGGCCAGCAGTTTTGCAGTGCCGCCGGTGGACAGGATGTTGACGCCCATGGCCGACAGGGACTTGGCGAATTCCAGCACGCCGGTCTTGTCGGATACGGAGATGAGAGCTTGTTTGATCATAGCTGTGGGGGGAAGGGTTGTTGAAGTCTGTACAAATCCAACCGGCCCCACGGCCCGTCGCGGCCAATAGGGACCGGGACGCGGAATCAGCCTTACAGCAGGCCGTGTTCCTGTAATTTCTTGCGCAAAGTATTGCGGTTAATACCCAGCATCTGGGCAGCGTGCGACTGATTGCCGTCGGCACGGCCCATCACCACTTCGAGGATAGGACGCTCAACTGTCATCACCACCATGTCGTAAACATTCGAAGCTTGCTGCTCACCCAGGTCATTGAAGTAGTCTTCCAGGCTTTTCTGGACCACTTCTTGAATGCTTTCTTTGCTCATTTTTTTATATATCTTGCTAATGTTTTGCCAGTGCTGGCGCGGCTTACGCAGCCAGCGGTTCTTCGGCGAGGCGGTATTGTAACCGGTCGCCGTACTTCCATTGGGATTCGAAGAAACTGTCGACTGCGCGCAGTTGTTCTGCGGTCGACTCGAGGCGGTTCATTTGCTGCCTGAATTCCTCCCCGCCCGGGAGGTCGCGCACGTACCAGCCAATATGTTTGCGCGCGGTGCGCACGCCCAGGAATTCGCCGTAGAAGGCGTAGTGGGCCTGCAGGTGTTCGTCCATCAGCTTGCGCACCTCGGCCACCAGCGGCGCCGGCAGGTACTCGCCGGTGCGCAGGAAATGGTCGATTTCGCGGAAGATCCATGGCCGCCCCTGTGCCGCACGGCCGATCATCACGGCGTCGGCGCCGGTCTTATCGAGCACATAACGCGCTTTCTCAGGGGTGGTGATGTCGCCATTGGCGACCACTGGAATGTTCACTGCGGCCTTGACGGCGGCAATGGTGTCGTATTCGGCGTCTCCGGTATAACCGTCGGCGCGGGTGCGGCCGTGCAGCGTCAGCATCTGGATGCCGGCTTGTTCGGCGATGCGGGCGATACGCAGGGCGTTCTTGTTTTCACGGTTCCAGCCGGTACGGAATTTCAGGGTGACGGGCACGTTCACGGCCGGCACCACTGCTTCCAGGATGCGCTGGACCAGGTCTTCGTGCTGCAACAGAGCGGAACCGCACCAGTTGTTGCACACTTTTTTCACCGGGCAGCCCATATTGATGTCGATAATCTGGGCGCCACGGTCGACGTTGAACTTGGCGCATTCAGCCAGTTCTTCCGGCACCGCGCCGGCGATTTGCACCGCCTTCGGCTCCATCTCCCCAGTGTGGTCGGTGCGGCGCGAAGACTTCTCGCTGGCCCACAGGCGCGGATTGGAAGCGGCCATCTCGGACACGGCGTAGCCCGCACCCAGTTCCTTGCACAACTGCCGGAACGGGCGGTCCGTCACACCAGCCATGGGCGCGACAAAGACGTTATTGCGGAGCGCGTGAGGTCCGATTTTCACTTAACAAATCCGTAAGACAGTGCGGGAAAGGGGGCTATTTTACCCGAAGTACTGCCCAAAATATAAGCACTATTTTTAGCCGCCGGGCCTGTGCAATTTTTAAGCCGAAACGGGCCGTCACACAGGGGGCGTCATGGCAGCTCGATACAGCTGCGAAGGGGATGTTGCCGGGCCGTTGCTAAAGCTTCAATTTGCGCCGCCTTAACTTGCGCTTCCTCGGCTGGGAAAAGTCCGCAAACGGCACGGCCGTTGTTGTGCACGGCCATCATCAGCCTTTCCGCCTCATCCGTTGTCATGCTGAACACAGATTCCAGTACTTCAACGACGAACGGTTGCGGCGTGAAATCATCGTCCAGCAACACAACTTTCAGGTCGCCGCCAGCCCCGGGAAAGTCCACCTGGCACTCTGTTGGCCTGGCATGCGGGCCACGCACAAGGAACAACACAAGGCTGTGCCGAGTTACTCCGTGGCGCTCAAGAAGGGCACGCGCTTCCCCTTGCGAATTCTCAATCACGGACAACAGGAGGTCGGTGCTATTCAAGTAATTTTTGGGCAGGACGCGCAAGAAAGCCTTGACGAGTACCGTGTCGACTTCCGGGCAAGTTTGCAGCGCGTCATCGTTCCCCCGGCCCATTGTCAGCACCCGGCGCAGGGAGGCCCGCATGCCCCGCGCAGCTGGCGGCGGCGCGGGTTCGCACGCCAGGATCGAATCCAGCTCCGTGCGCAGCATTTCAGCCCTTTCGCTGCCCAGATGGCTGTTCAGGTAGCCGAACACCGGCGGCATCACGAGCAAAGCAGCAAGCAAACGTTCGACCGATATGCAGGCTTGCTTCTTTACGCGGGCCGCCAGAAACAGGCGATGGAGCATCGCCTCCACATCGGGCGCCAATTTGGTCGGATCCGTCACAATGTCCTAGCCAATTTCGTCCAGACTGGTTTGCAAGTGCTGTACTTCGCCCCAGCTGGTCAGCACCAAACCGTCCCCCGAATACTCAAAGCGGTTAATTGAGGCATTGGGGATCGTAAAATCACGCGGCGTATCAAGCGCCAGGCCGTTGGCAGCACGATAGGCGCACTCCAGCACGCCTCCGTGTGCGACGATCGCAATCGTCTGGCCAGGGTAACGTTTGGCCCAATTACTGAAAGCCGTCACACTGCGCTCATTAAATTGGCGGAAGCTTTCGGCTATCCGTTCGCCGGACGGCATAACGGAATCCACATCACGCGCCTGCCATTCTGCGAATTCAATCGGAAAGCGCTCGGCGATTTCAATGTACAGCAGGCCTTCGAACGCGCCGTAGCCACGCTCACGCAAGGCGGCGTCGGCGTGCAGCGGGACGTGAGGATGGAGCGCGGCGACCGCATGCGCGGTTTGCACGGCGCGCCCCAGGTCGCTGGAAATGATGGCGTCCAGTTTTTCGGATGACAACGCGCGGGCCAGGGCCAAGGCCTGGCGCTCGCCTTCTTCATTCAGCGGAATATCGGTGTGGCCTTGCAGGCGGCGCACGGCGTTCCACGCGGTTTCGCCGTGGCGGATCAAGAGGATGCTTGTCATTCAAACAGTGAGTAGCTGCCGATCACCTGCACCTCGTCGAGGATATGGCCGTGGATCGCTTGCAGCACGTCCTGGCAGGTGAAGCGGCCTTCCACCGGCAGGCGCGGGATGTCCAGCGCGTACAGGCGGAAAATGTAATGGTGGGTGCGCTCGTCGTTCCATGGCGGGCATGGGCCGTCGTAGCCGTAATAGTCGCCAGCCATGTCCTTGTCGCCGGCAAACCAGCCGGTGTAGTCGTTGATGCCGTGGCGCAGGGGCGCTGGCAGGCTGGCGGGTTTGCCTTTGGGCGTGACTTCGCTGGAGAATTCGCCGGCGGCGATGCTCGTGCGGGTGGTCGGGATGTCGACCAGGGACCAGTGGTAGAAGTCGGCGCGCGGCATGCTGGCCGGCAGCGTGTGGCCTTCCTGGTTCACGTGGGTGCCGTCGGTGGGGGCGTCGCCGTCGATGCAGAGCAGGACCAAGGATTCGGTACCGGAGGGGACGTCGGACCAGGCCAGATGGGGGTTCTTGTTGGATGACAGGCGCACTTTCGTGGCCTTGTCGCGCACGGCAAAGGCAAACTCGCCGGGGATGGCGGCGCCATCCTTGAAGGAATCGCTCCAGATTTTCATCTTTATCTCCCAGCTTGCTTTTAACCCGGTAAACCTGGGTCTGACCCAAGGGTCAGACCCAGTCTGCTCATCTGCCCGGGCTTGGGTTCGAGGCGGTTGACTTTCGTCGAAGATCAAAGGCCTTCAACCCAAACCCCAGGCTCGCGAGCAGACATGGGTCTGACCCTTGGGTCAGACCCTGGTTTGCCGGGTTTTATTTAGGATTCACCTGCAACCAAAACGTCACCGGCCCATCATTGGTCAGCGACACCTTCATATCCGCCCCAAACACGCCCGTGCCAACGACTGCATGCTTGGCACGTGCCTGCGCAACAAAATATTCGAACAAACGCTTGCCATCGGCCGGCGCGGCCGCCGGGCTGAACGAAGGCCGGGTCCCCGAATTGGTATCGGCCGCCAGCGTGAACTGCGGCACCAGCAGCAAGCCGCCCGCCACATCCGTCACCGACTTGTTCATTTTGCCAGCATCATCGGAAAACACGCGATACGACAGCAATTTGGCCAGCAGCTGGTCAGCCTCCTTCTCCGTATCGCCCTTCTCCGCGCACACCAGCACCAGCAAGCCGCCGTCGATGGCGCCGGTGGTCTCGCCATCCACCACAACCTTGGCCGATGAAACCCGCTGCAGCAGCCCGATCATGCCGACAAAGTCACTTTAGCAAATTTACGCTTGCCGACCTGCAGCACGAAGGTACCCGCTTCAATTTTCAGCGCTTTGTCGGAAATGACCGTGCCGTCGATACGCACTCCGCCCTGGTCGATCATGCGCAGCGCCTCGGAAGTCGAAGCGCACAGGTTCGCCTGCTTCAGCAGCTGGCCGATACCAACCGGCGCACCGGACAGGGCAACTTCCGGCACATCGTCCGGAATCCCGCCTTTGGAGCGGTTCACGAAGTCCGCCAGCGCATCCTCCGCCGCCTGGCGCGAGTGGAAGCGTTCCACGATTTCCTGCGCCAGCGCCACTTTCGCATCGCGCGGATTCGCGCCGCCCTCGATCGCCTTCTTCAGTCCGGCGATGTGCTCGATCGACTGCCAGGACAGCAGGTCGTAGTAGCGCCACATCATCACGTCCGAAATCGACATCACCTTGGCGAACATGGTGTTGGCCGGCTCGGTGATACCAATATAGTTGTTCTTGGACTTGGACATCTTCTCGACGCCATCCAGGCCTTCCAGCAGCGGCATGGTCAGGATGCACTGCTGCTCCTGGCCGTAATCCTTTTGCAATTCGCGGCCCACCAGCAGGTTGAACTTCTGGTCGGTACCGCCCAGCTCCAGGTCAGCCTTCAGCGCCACCGAGTCGTAGCCCTGCATCAGCGGGTACAGGAACTCGTGCACGGAAATCGGGGTGCCGTTCTTGAAACGCTTGGAAAAGTCGTCGCGCTCCATCATGCGCGCCACGGTGTAGCGCGAGGACAGCTGGATCATGCCGCGCGCGCCCAGCGGGTCGCACCACTCCGAGTTGTAGCGGATTTCGGTTTTGGCCGCGTCCAGCACCAGAGAAGCTTGCTTAAAGTAAGTCTGTGCGTTGAGCTCGATCTGTTCCCGGGTCAGCGGCGGACGGGTCACGTTGCGGCCCGACGGATCGCCGATCATGGAGGTGAAGTCACCGATCAGGAAGATCACCTGGTGACCCAGGTTCTGCAACTGGCGCATCTTGTTCAGCACCACGGTATGTCCCAGGTGCAAGTCTGGAGCCGTCGGATCCAGGCCTAATTTAATACGCAGCGGCACGCCAGTCTTTTCCGAGCGCGCCAGCTTTTGAGCGAATTCGCTTTCGATGATGAGCTCGTCCACACCACGCTTGGTGATGGCGAGGGCTTCCTGCACGCTGTCGCTCAAAGGCAGGATTTTCTTGTCTGTATCCATTTTTCCCGAAATTCTCTCAATTTGTTGGCACGGCCCAGGACTTTGTTATAATGCCCGATCCCATCAATCTTGCCCGATGAAAACGAATTAAATCAACAACTTAGAACAAAATACCAAGAATCCTAAAAGTTCAAGCGGCAAATTTTAACTGATTGAATGAACCCTATAAACAAGTTCACAAGCTCACGCTTGCACAATCTGCTCGGTTCGACGCGAAAGTCGCGAATCATCAGCGCATCGGCGATCTTCCTCGCCGTCTGCGCTTTTGGTGCGGCTGGCGTGGCTCCGCTCGCCCCTGACGCGAGCGACCTGCCCGTGAAGACCATTGCCCAGGATATCCAGCTACCTGACTTGTCCTCGCAGATTACCGCCCTGCAGCAGCAAGAAGCCACCCAGAAATACGTTCACGAAGAAAAGATCCGCGCCGGCGACACGCTCGCGACTTTGCTGAACCGCCTGGGCGTGGAAGACGACGCTGCAGAAAACTTCATCAAGAAAGACAAGACCGCGCGCGCCATTATGCAGCTGCGCAGCGGCAAACGCGTGCAGGCGCAGACCGACGAAGACGGCAACCTGCTGTGGCTGAAGGCCACCGTTGTGGACGGCAAAGACAATCCCGTCAAGAATATTATGGTGTCGCGCTCCGGCGACGCCGCCTTCACGGCCGAAGAAACGGCCGCGAAACTGGAACGCCGCGTCGAGATGCGCTCGCGCGAAATCACCAGCACCCTGTATGCCGCGACCGACTCCAGCTCCGACGGCAGCAGCCTGCCCGACTCGATCGTCGCCCAGATCATTGAGATGTTCTCCACCAACATCGACTTCCGCTCTGACCTGAAGCGCGGCGACCGGTTCAACGTGGTGTACGAAACCTTCTGGCAGGACGGCGAGTTCGTGCGCGCCGGCCGCATCCTGGCTGGTGAATTCACCAACAAGGGCACCACCTACCAGAGCGTGTGGTTTGAAGACCCGCAGACCAAATCGGGCGGCGGCTACTTCAGCTTCGACGGCAAATCGCTGAAGAAAGCGTTCCTGAAATCGCCGCTGGAATTTTCCCGTATTTCCTCCGGCTTCGGCATGCGCTCGCACCCGATCTCCGGCAACTGGAAACAGCACAAAGGCACCGACTTCGCAGCAGCGACCGGCACCCCGATCCGCGCCGCCGGCGACGGCGTGATCGACTTCGCCGGGGTGCAAGGCGGCTACGGCAACGTGGTCGTGATCAAGCATTGGGCCAACTACTCCACCGCTTACGCCCACATGAGCCGCTTCGCCAACGGCATGAAGAAGGGCGCCAAGGTCAGCCAGGGCGACGTGATTGGCTATGTCGGCACCACCGGCTGGTCCACCGGCGCCCACCTGCACTACGAATTCCGCGTTGCAGGCGAAGCCAAAGACCCAGGCAAGCTCAACATCACCGCCCAGGCACCGTTGACCACGGCCGAACTGGCCCGCTTCAAATCGGTCGCCGGCGACATGATCCACCGCTTCGCCCTGCTGCGTCCCAACGACAAAACCAGCACGCTGGCTGCTAAATAAAAAGTCGGGGTCAGCTCTGGCAATCGGACAAAAAGGCGCACTTTTGTGCGCCTTTTGTCCGATTGCCAGAGCTGACCCCGACTTACAATAAGGTATGAGCCTATATATTGGAATGATGTCGGGTACCAGCCTGGACGGTGTGGATGGCGTCCTGGTGGACTTCTGGGCGGGTGCTGCGCGCACCATGTCGGCGGCGTATGTGGAATTCCCGCAAGCGCTGCGCGATGAGCTGATGGCGCTGCAGGCCGCATCTCCCAACGAGATCGAGCGCGAAGCGCTGGCCGCCAACAAGCTGGCCGAACTCTATGCCGATTGCATCGCCGAACTGCTGGCCAAGGCGGACATGAAATCGGCCGACGTGCGCGCAGCCGGGGCACATGGCCAAACGATCCGCCACCGCCCGGAATTGGGCTTCACCCGTCAGATCATTAACGCGTCCCTGCTTGCCGAGCTGAGCGGAATCGACGTGATTGCCGACTTCCGTTCGCGCGATGTGGCGGCGGGCGGCCAGGGAGCGCCGCTGGTCCCGGCCGGTCATAAAGCCCTGTTCGGCAAGGAAGGCAAGACGCGCGTGCTGGCCAATATCGGCGGTATCGCCAATATCTCCGTGCTGCACAAGGACGGCGCCGTGGGCGGCTATGACACCGGCCCCGGCAACGTGCTGATGAATGCCTGGATCTCGCGCCACAAGGGCGTGGAATTCGACGATAACGGCGCCTGGGCCGCATCCGGCAAGGAAGTGCCAGGCCTGCTGGCCGCGCTGCTGTCCGAACCGTATTTCGCCCTGCCCGCGCCGAAAAGCACCGGCCGCGACCTGTTCCACGCCGCCTGGCTGGATGCGCACCTGGCGCGCTTTCCCGACGCCAAGCCGGAAGATGTGATGTTTACCCTGATGCGATTGACAGCTGTAAGCCTGGCGCGCGAAATCGCCCCGCACGGCTCGGATGCACTCTACGTGTGTGGCGGTGGCGCTTACAATGCCACGCTCATGCGCGAATTGCAGATGGAACTCGGTGAATCGACCAAGGTAGAGTCGACAGAGGCACTGGGCGTCCCACCCAACCGCGTGGAAGCGATGGTCTTCGCCTGGCTGGCATTCCGCTTCGGCGAGCGCATGCCAGGCAACCTGCCATCGGTCACAGGCGCCCGCGGCGAGCGCATCCTCGGCGCCCTCTACCCGCGTTAACGGCTGAGCCCGTGTCCCACCATGGGGTCACACCCCTTTTGGGACACGGGCTCGGCAATTGAGCGGCAGAGGCCGTGTCCCATTTCGGGTGTGACCCCAGGGTGGGACACGGGCTCGGCCGTGCTGGCTTTTTTAGACGGAGAAGGAGGAACCGCAGCCGCAGGTCGATGTCGCGGATGGGTTCTTGATCACGAATTGGGCGCCTTCCAGGTCGTCCTTGTAGTCGATCTCGGCGCCTACCAGGTATTGGTAGCTCATCGAGTCGATCAGCAGCTGGACGCCGTTCTTTACCATGGTGGTGTCGTCTTCGTTGACGATTTCGTCAAAGGTGAAGCCGTATTGGAAGCCGGAGCAACCGCCACCCTGCACGAATACGCGCAGCTTCAGGTCTGGATTGCCTTCTTCTTCGATCAGTTGCGCTACTTTCTCGGCCGCGGCGTCGGTGAAAACGATCGGTGCCGGAATCACGTCTTCGGCTACTGCAGTCATGTGTTACTCCTACTTAAATTCAGTTGTCCCATTATAGTCCATGCCGGAGCCGCCCGCTTTAGAGGCCGCGCACTGTCGTTGCCTCGGTGGCAACGATTTTTCCTTTTTCCGACAGACTGACCTTGACCGCCGTCGCTTTGGCGCCTTCCGGCAGCTCCAGCGTGCCGTCGACGCGCTGGTAGCGGTCCACTTTCAATTCGTAGCGCTCGGCCCCTTCTTTCGGGTATTCGAGCACAGTCTTTTTGCCATCCTGGGTCACCGTTACCGCCAGCTTGAGCTTGCCAGTAAAAGCCGGTGGTCCCTTCTTCTTCGCACCATATTGGAGCAAAACCGTGTAATGCAAGAGCTTGGGGGAGGCCATGCGGGCTTGCATACCGGCAATCAACAGGCCTGCGCCCGCCGGCGCGGGCTCCAGGATGTCTTCCAGCAGGGCCAGGTCGGCATTTAACTTTGCCAGTTCGGCATCGGATGCTGGACCTGGCGCCGGCGCGGCAGCTGCAGGCACGGCTGCCTTCAGCTTTTCAGCCAGCGCGTCGCGCTCGGCCGTCATGCGCGCCAGCTCCAGCTCGGTCGCGGCGAGCTGCTTTTTCAACGAGGGACTGGATTCGCCCTGCGACACACCAACCACGCGCTTGCCCAGGTCGACGCCCCACACCACCAGCACTCCGCCGGCGACCAGGACCGCAGCCAGGCCGATCACGCGCGCCAACATGGGCACGCGGGCCTGTTCAGCAGCGGCTTCCACTTATGGCATCAGGGCGATGGTCTGCAAGCCCAGGCCCTCGTCCAGGCCGAACATCAGGTTCATGCACTGTACGGCCTGGCCGGACGCCCCCTTGACCAGGTTGTCCTGCACCACCAGCACGATCAGGGTGTCGCCATTGTTCGGGCGATGCAGCGCCAGGCGCAGCATATTGGCGCCGCGGGTGCTGCGGGTTTCCGGGTGCGAGCCCCATGGCATCACATCGACGAATGGCTGGTCGGCGTAGGCGTCTTCGAACAGCTGCTGCAGCTCTTCGTTCGAGACTTCCTTGGTCAGGCGTGCGTACAAGGTCGAGTGCATGCCGCGGATCATCGGCGTCAGGTGCGGGGTGAAGATCAGGCTGACTTTGTCGCTGGTGTAGCGCTGCAGCTGGGCCGCAGTTTCCGGGGTGTGGCGGTGGCCGCTTACGCCGTAGGCCTTGAAGTTGTCCGACGATTCGGAGAACAGGGTGCCGATCTCAGCTTTACGGCCAGCGCCGGACACGCCCGATTTGCAGTCGGCGATCAGGTGGCCGGCGTCGATCAGGCCAGCCTTCAGCAGCGGTACGAAGCCCAGCTGCATGGTGGTCGGGTAGCAGCCTGGGTTGGCGATCAGCTTGGCTTTCTTGATGTCTTCGCGGTTCAGCTCCGGCAGGCCGTAGACAGCTTGTTCCAGCAGTTCTGGCGCGGTGTGGTCGATCTTGTAGGTCTTTTCGAAGACGGCGCGGTCCTTGATGCGGAAGTCGGCTGCCAGGTCGATGACTTTGACGCCCTTGGCCAGCAGTTCGGGGGCTTGCGCCATCGCCACGCCATGGGGAGTGGCGAAGAAGACTACGTCGCATTGGGTCAGATCGACCTTGTCCGGCGAGGAGAAGGCGATGTTCACGCGGCCGCGCAGGGAAGGATACATCTCAGCCACCGGCAAGCCGTCCTCTTTGCGCGAGGTGATCGCGGTCAGTTCGACTTCAGGGTGTGCGGCTAACAGTCGCAGCAGTTCCACACCCGTGTAACCAGTGCCGCCGACGATGCCTACTTTGATCATGTTCTCTTCCTTGCGAGGTTTGTTTATGTGAGGGGTCATTTTATCAAACCCGGTAAATCTGGGTCAGACCCAAGGGTCAGACCCCGGTCTGCGGCCGTCGCGTGTCAGGGTCCGACCCTTGGGTCGCACCCAGGTTTACCGGGTTTACAAATGAAAAAAGCCGCTGGAAACCAGCGGCTTTTTTGTCCAGCCAAGAAACGGATTAACGCTTCGAGAACTGCTTTGCGCGACGTGCTTTGCGCAGACCAACTTTTTTACGTTCAACTTCACGCGCATCGCGAGTGACGAAGCCGGCACGTGCCAGGTCGCCCTTCAGGCCTGCATCGTAGTCGATCAGTGCGCGGGTGATGCCGTGACGCACTGCACCTGCCTGGCCGGACTCGCCGCCGCCGTGCACGTTGACTTTGATGTCGAAACGTTCAACGTTGCCGGTCAGTTCCAGCGGCTGACGGATCACCATCAGGCCGGTTTCACGGGAGAAGTATTCAGCTGCTGGCTTGCCGTTCACGATGATCTGGCCGGTGCCAGCTTTGATGAACACGCGAGCAACTGCACTCTTGCGACGGCCGGTGCCGTAGTTGTAGTTACCGATCATGTCAGTTCCTTAGAATTCGAGTGCTTTAGGTTGCTGGGCAGCGTGTGGGTGGGAACCCTCAGCGTACACTTTCAGCTTCTTGATCATGGCGTAGCCCAGCGGGCCCTTTGGCAGCATGCCCTTGACGGCTTTTTCCAGAGCACGGCCTGGGAAACGCTGTTGCATTTTCAGGAAGTTGGTCTCGTAGATGCCGCCTGGGTAACCGGAGTGACGGTAGTAGGTCTTCGCGGTTGCTTTGGTACCGGTCACGCGCAGTTTGCCTGCGTTCACGACAACGATGAAGTCGCCGGTGTCAACGTGAGGGGTGAATTCTGGCTTATGCTTGCCGCGCAGTCGGCGTGCCACTTCGCTGGCAACACGGCCGAGGACTTTGTCCGTCGCGTCAATCACGAACCAATCGCGCTGGACTTCATGGCCCTTAGCGGAAAAAGTTTTCATGTTTGAACTTTCTGTGAAAGATGTAAAAACGCTCTTTAGGTGGTTCCGCCCCTGTGCTTCAGCGGACGCAGCCTTCTTTTTAGTTTTCCCGAGCGAAAAGGAAAGCTGGCGATTGTAGCCCGGATCGGCTTGCCGAGTCAACCCCGCCCTGTACCGCGTTTCCGTTGCTAAGCAAATATTGCCGGGCTACTATGGGAACCCGGAATCTCAAGAGGAGACGGCCATGCGTCCGCCCCTGCTGGCCATAGTAATCGCCACGGTCCTGGCGCCGGCCCTGGCCCGCGCCGAGGTCGGCAAAGACTGCCACCTGCCCGGTACCGAAGAAGCCCTGCACTGCATCCGGCTGACTGTGCCGCTTGACCACCATGCGCCCGGCGCCGCCATCAACCTGCATGTGGCCGTGGCCCCGGCCCTGCGTGAATCGGCCCGGCGCGACCCGCTGTTCCTGCTGGCCGGCGGCCCGGGCGAAGCAGGCTCGGACCTGGTGCCGCTGCTGAATTCGACTTTCCGCAAAATCCGCGCGACACGCGACATCGTCCTGATCGACCAGCGCGGCACCGGCCTGTCCGGCAAGCTCGATTGCAAACCAGGCAAGAATTCCGAAACTGCCACTGAAGACGAACTGCTCGAGCAGACCCGCGCCTGCATCAAGGGCCTGAACAAACATTTCAATTTTTATACGACGGAGCAGGCCGCGCGTGATATCGAGTCCGTGCGCAGCGCGCTTGGCTATGGCCGCATCAATGTCTGGGGCGGCTCCTATGGCAGCCGCCTGGCCCAGACTTACGCCCGGCTGTTTCCCGGCAGCGTGCGCGCCATGATCCTGGATGGCGTGGCAGCGCCCGACCAGGTGGTGCCGGCCGGCGCCCACGACGCCCAGGCCGCGCTGGACGCCCTGTTCAAGCAGTGCGCCGACGACCGGGTGTGCGCGGCAGCCTTCCCCAACCTGCGCGCCGAGTTCCAGTCGCTGACCATGCGCCTGACGGCGTCGCCGGCCTCGCTCAACCTGCCCGATCCGCGTACCGCAGAAAACAGCAGGATCACGATGACCAATATGCGCTTTGTCGGCACGGTGCAGAACATCCTGTATTCGCAGGCAGACAGCCGGCGCCTGCCCTTCCTGATCCACAGCGCTTACCAGGACCGCTGGCAGCCCTTCATCGCCCGCAGCAATATCGCGCGCGATTTCGCCTCCGAAGGTCCGGCCATGCCGCTGCACCTGGCGGTGGTCTGCGCCGAAGACTTTCCGCGCCTGACGCCGCAATTGCTGGAAGAAGACACCAAGGGTTCCTTCCTCAGTCCGGCGCACATCATGCGCATCGGGAAAATGTGCGACGCCATGGGCGTACCGGCCGTGCCTTACAAGGAGCCGGCAATGATCGAGGCGCCGGTGCTGCTGCTGTCCGGCGCCCTCGATCCGGTCACGCCGCCGCGCCGCGCCGAAGCGGCCCGCAAGTACATGAGAAACGCGCAGCACCTGGTGGTCAAGAATGCCGGCCATATCGTTTCCCCGCTCGGCTGCGCGCCACGTTTGCTGCGCGAATTCCTCGACCAGCCTGCGGCGCCGGTGAAAGCCAACTGCCTCAGCGAAATCCCTGCTCCGACCTTCCAGCTGAATAGCGCGGGACCACAACCATGATCGAAGTCCAGAACCTCTGCAAGCGCTTTGGCAAGGTACAGGCCCTGGCCGGCGCCAGTTTCGTCGCGCGCGACGGCATCATCACCGCCCTGCTCGGACCAAACGGCGCCGGCAAGACCACGCTGCTGCGCACCCTGGTCGGCCTGCTGCAGCGCGACCACGGCAGCATTTCCATCGATGGCGTCGATCCCGCCGTCGACCCGATGGCGGTACGCCGCAATATCGGCGTTCTCACCGACCAGTTTGGCCTGTACGAACGCCTGACCACGCGCGAATACCTGCGTTACTTCGGCGAATTGAACGATATGGAAGATGCGGCGATAGAGCGCCGCATCAGGGAAACCACCGAGCTGCTGTCGCTGGAAGACATCATTGACCGCCGCGCCAAAGGCTTTTCACAGGGCCAGCGCATCAAGGTCGCCCTGGCGCGCACCTTGCTGCACCGGCCGCGCCACCTGCTGCTCGACGAACCAAGCCGCGGCCTGGACGTGATGAGCACACGCGCCCTGCGCCGCGCCCTCGCCGCGCTGAAGGAGGATGGCTGTTGCGTGATCATGGCGACCCACGTGATGCAGGAAGTAATTCACTCCTGCGACGACGTGATCGTGATCGCCAACGGCACCACCGTGACGCAAGGCACGCCGCAGCAGCTATGCGAGCAGGCCGGCCTGTCCAGCCTGGAAGACGCTTTCGTGCGCCTGGTCGGCACCGAGGAGGGTATCGAGCTATGAAGCTGAAATTCCCCATCGTACTGCGCAAGGAATTGAAGGAAACCCTGCGCGACCGCCGCGCCCTCAGCCTGCTGCTGCTGTTCGTTTTGATGTACCCGCTGCTGGTGGGCGGGGTACTGCAGCGGCAGATCGACCGCGCCACCAGGCCCGAACGCGAAGGCGTGGAACTGGCGGTGATCGGCAGCGAGCAGGCGCCCACCCTGATGAACCAGCTGCGCCAGCGCAACGTGACCATCACCGAACTGGAGCCCATGGGCGAGGAAGAAATCAATGCCCTGCTGCGGCGCCAGAACGTGGTCGCTGTACTGCGCCTGACGCCGGATTTCGTCGACAACTACCACGCCATGCGCCCCGCACGGGTCGAGCTGTGGTTCGATTCCGCCTCCGACAGTTCGCGCAAGCTCGATGAAATCGAATACGTGCTGCAGGACTACAGCCGCAACATCGCCGGCGCACGCCTGCTGGCGCATGGCGTATCGCCGGCCAACCTCAATCCCGTGCTGGTGCAGCGCTATGACACCGGCACCAGCGCCTCGCGTTCTGCCAACACCATCAGCACCTTGCTTGGTATCTTCTTCATCCCGGCCTTCATGTTTTGCATGAGTACCGCCGTCGACAGCACGGCAGGCGAGCGTGAACGCCGCTCGCTGGAAGTGCTGATGGCGCAACCTGTGCGCCCATCGGACCTGATCATCGGTAAATGGCTGGCCGCCTCGCTGCTGTCCATCGTCGGCATCACGCTGGAACTGGCGATCGCTCACGGTATCTTGAAATGGCTGCCGCTGGAAGAAATCGGCCTGTCCTGGCGCCTGAGATGGAGCGACCTGGCCATGGTCTGCCTGGCCTCCGCTACCCTGTCGCTGTTTGCGGCGGCGCTGGAAATCGCATTGGCCATCAATGCCCGCTCCTTCAAGGAAGCCCAGACCCTGGTCAGCTTCACGATGATCGTGCCGCTGGTGCCGGTCATCCTGGTACCGATGCTGAACCTGACCAATAAATGGTGGATGTACATGGTTCCCGTGTTGTCCAACCAGACCTTGCTGCGCGAGCTGGCCAAGGGACAGAGCATCGGTTTGCTGCCCTTCCTGCAAACCTTCTTCAGCAGCCTGCTGCTGGCCATGCTGTGCGTCTGGTATACCGAGCGGCGCATGAAGAGCGAGAAATACATGATGACCGTATAATGCCCGGACGGATTTTACGGAGATAAGTCGATGGAAGTGAAAGTCAGCTGGAATGGCCCTTCGGGCATGAGTTTCCGCGCCCAGACGGGTTCTGGCCACATGGTGAACATGGACGGCGCGCCGGAAGGCGGCGGCCATAACCTGGCGCCGCGCCCGATGGAGATGGTGTTGCTGGGCACCGGCGGCTGCACCGCCTATGACGTGGTGCTGATCCTGAAAAAGGGCCGTGCAGACGTGCGCGGCTGCGAAGTGACCTTGCAGGCCGAGCGCGCCGAGACCGAGCCTAAGGTCTTCACCAAGATCAATTTCCACTTCACCGTTACCGGCAAGGACCTGAAGCCGGAAGTGGTGGACCGCGCGATCACCCTGTCCCACGACAAATACTGCTCCGCCAGCATCATGCTGGCCAAGACCGCGCAGATCACCCACACCTTCGACATTATCGAAGCCTGACCAGCGTTTCGGCGAAGTTCTGGCCGAACATCACAGCAGTCTTGATGTCGCCCGCGGCGAAATCGTCGCGCGGCGCGCCATGGCCGGCCTGCGCCATCATGCCCGACCACGAGCCGAGGCGGTTGGCCGCTTCTTCATAAGGCACGCCGAGCTGCTGTTCCGGCAGGATCGGATTACCCACCCATAGCATGCCGTGCTGCATGCAGAAGGTGAACATCGACATCAGCGTCGATTGCTTGTCGCCCGCCGGCAGCGATGACACCGTGAAGCCTGCCGCCAGCTTGCCCTTCAACTGCTGGTGGCGCCACATCTTGCCAGTGGCATCCATGAACGACTTGAACACGCCCGACACGCCGCCCAGGTAGGTCGGCGAACCAAGCAGGAGGCCGTCGTATTGGGTCAGCGCTTCGGGCGCGCCGGCCAATTCCGAGGCCTTCAGCACATGCACTTCCATGCCCGCCACTGCTTGCGCACCCGCCGCAACGTGGGAAGCGATATGCTCGGTATGGCCGTGGGAGCTGTGATAGATGACTGCGAGTTTTTTCATGGTGCGATTCCTTTGACGATCAGAGCGGATAGATAAAGTCCCAGGCCGAAGACGGCGTGGTTGGCCAGGCTGCGCAGGCAGTTCTTCAACGGCGCAGGCGTTTTACTGGACGCCACGCCAAGGCCCATGGAGGGCTGCATGACGAACAGCGGCGCACCAACGGTGGCAATGCCAACCGCCAGTGCAGGGCCGATGCTCGGCGCATGCAGCCAGCCGTTGCCGGCCACCGCCACCAGCGCAGCGGCAAACGCGATACCCGTTGCGTAGTGCACCAGCCAGCCCAGGGCCTGTTCGCCGCCCACCGCCGGCGAGGCGGCAATCGACTCATGCGCGAAGCGGCCTTGCGCAAGGTGTCCCGCCCAGCGGCCAATGAATGCCATGTTCATGGTCTTCACGCCCATGCGCTTGAGGAGCATGAGCCACATGTCGAAAACGATGGTGGCGCCGATGCCGATGATGATGATCTCCATTGCAATCTCCCTGGTTGATGGGCACACTGTAGAAGTTGAAGTCAACTTCAAGTCAAGGGATTTTTGATGGATATCGCCGAAGTCGCGCAACGCTCGGGCATGGCCGCCTCGACGCTGCGGTTCTATGAAAAGAAAGGCTTGATCAAGCCCGCCGGCCGCAATGGCCTGAGGCGCACTTACGCCCCCGGCGTGCTCGACACGCTGGCCCTGATCGCACTCGGCCAGTCAGCCGGGCTGTCACTGGATGAAATAGGCAGCATGTTCACGCCCGACGGCGGCACCGCCATCGACCGCGGCTTCCTGTTAGCCAAGGCTGAAGAAATCGATGCGCTGGCCAAGCGCCTGAAGGCCATGAGTGAAGGCTTGCGCCATGCTGCCGCCTGTCCCGCGCCAAGCCATGCCGAATGTCCTAAATTCCAGCGCCTGCTGAAAGCCGCTGCCTCCGGCGCCATCGAGCGCAGCTTGCATAAACATTGACGCGGTCATTCGCCTGCGACATCGCAACAATTGGTGATTATGTAGCCCGTTTTTTTTCCTATGCTGGAACGACTCAGGATGGCGGACCGCGGCCCCAGAGCCGCCGCGTTCCGTGTTGTTGGTCATGCTGCTCTCCCCTCACAAAGGAATGGTTATGACAACAGAAATCACTTTTGGCCAGCTACGCACCCAACTCAAATCCACTAATGCAAGGTGGTCGATCGGCCCAGCCAAAGCCGATTCCGAGGTTGTGCCGACCCACCATCTCGGCGGTAGAATCGACAACCTGGTCTTGCGCGAACAAGCGCGTCCGATCGATTTCGCCAAACTGCTGGCGGTGCCGCCCACCAATCCATTACTGAACGAACGCCGGCGTGCGCTGAATCTGCCTGCGCAAAAGCAGGTGCGCTCTTTCCCTGTCCTCCATGGCATCACGGCCGGCCCGCCGGTTGGCGGTTCAGGCGGTGCACCGGCGGTGGTGGACTGGCGCAATCGCGGCTGGCCATGGCTGTGCACCGTGCAAAACCAGGTCGGGGAAAACTGCTGGGCGATGGCGGCGACCGCGCTGGTGGAGACCATGGTACGTATCAACCATGGAGTCTGGAGCAAGCGCTCGGAAGGCGACGTCCACGATGGCATGGGCGCGCACATCGATGACGGCGGCAGCGCGCAGGCAGCACTGGACTGGATCAAGACGCATGGACTCACCGACTGGGACGACTACCCCACGCAAGCCAAGCTGCCCTATGTGACGGCGCCCGACCGTGGCGGACGCACCGTGAAGATCGGCGACTACACGGTGATCGGCGACATCGCACAGCAAAAGCAATGGCTCGACGCGGTCGGTCCCTTGATCACCTGGTTCGATGTATGGCATGACTTTGATGCCTTCTACAACACGCCCGATTCTGCGGTCTACCACTGGCAGGAATACCTGTCGCCCGGAGTAAAAAACTATGAGCGCGGCGGCCACTTCATGCTGGTGGTCGGCTACGATGATCACCTGGGCTGCTGGATTTGCCGCAATTCCTGGGGCAGCAATTTCGGCCATGACGGCTACATCCGCGTTGCCTATGGCGATGCTCATTCCGGCATCGACAAGTATGCGCGCATCGGCCTGTCCAACACGAACCCCGATCCCTGGACCAAGCGCCGCCTGCACAACGGCGGCATGATCGAAAGCGGCGATGGCGCCGCACACCGCAATTTCGAGCTGATGGCGCTTGCCGCCAACCATTCGGTGGTGCACTGGTGGCGCGATGGCTCCAGCCTGGCCTGGGCCAAGGAAGCCACCCTGGCTAACGACGCTGCAAGCTTCCCCACCCTGACCGGCACCACCTACAACCGCAATTTCGAATTCATCTATCGGACCACCGGCAACCGCCTGCACCATTGGTTCTTCGACCAGGCGAGCAACAGCTGGAAGGACGGCGGTATCTTCGGCCCGGCCGATGCCGACGGTACGCCAGCTTTCCTGCAAAGCAATTTCGGTGAACCGGGCAATTTCGAAGTTGTCGTCAAGACCAAGGACGGCCGCCTGGCGCATTGGTGGCGCATTAACGGCTCACCCTGGACATGGAAGGAGAGCGCGCGCTTCGGCAGTGACATCGCCGCCAGCGGCCCGACCCTGGTGCAAAGCCATTACGCCAAATCCGGCAACCTGGAGTTGGTGGCCGCCCGTACGGACGGCCGCATGCAGCACTTCTGGCGCGACGACATCGGCGGTACCGGCTGGCACGCAGGCGTGATCTTCGGTGTGGAAGTTGGCTCGGCGCCAGTGATGATCGAGGGACAGTACGGCGCCGGCAATGAAAACGCGATCGGCAACTTCGAGTTGTGTGTGGCGGTCAACGGACGGGTCCAGCACTGGTGGCGCAACAACCAGGGTGGCGGCATCTGGTCCAAGAGCGCCGAATTCGGCAGCAACGTGCGCAGCGTGATCGCCTTGCTGGAGGGCAGCTTCGGCTTCGACCTGGAAGTCGTGGTGGAACGGGCCGACGCCCAGCTGCAGCATTACTGGCGCGATGGAGGCGGCTGGCACGCAGGGCCGATTATTGGTCCCACCGTGTAGTGTAGTGCCGGGCGGGAGGCGATGCTGCCGCCCCGCCTCGGTGAGAATGTGCGCATTTTGCTGCCATGCAGGATGCTATCCTTTGGGGTTTATTAAAATAACTCCAAAGGGGAAATAACAATGAAGGTCCGTAACTGGGTTCTCGCGCTCGCGCTGATGCCGCTGTTCGCCATGGCGCAGGAAATGACGCCCGACCAGCGCCGCGCGGAATTCGCCAAGCTGGATTGGCACGTCGGCCCGAAGTCTGAAGCCATTGCCGGTAAAGCTACGCTGAAAACGCCAAGCGACAAAGTACAATTCCTGGACGAGAAGAACTCGCGCCGCTTTCTCGAGCTGACCGGCAACCTGCCGGATAACGGCAACTTCATCGTCCACGATTCCGAAGGCGACTGGTGGGCGGACTTTTCCTTCGACCCAAGCGGCTATGTGAAAGACGGCGAAAAAATCGACGCTGACGCGCTGCTGAAGACGTTGAAGGAAGGCGACGAACCATCCAACGAGGAACGCAAACGCCTTGGCCTGGGTGAACTGCACACCGAAGGCTGGTATGTCCGGCCGCATTACGATGAAAAGACCAAGCAGCTTGAGTGGGGCCTGAAACTGCGCTCGGAAGAGGGGGTAACCCTCAATTACACCATCCGAATGCTGGGCCGCAGCGGCGTGATGAGCGCGACCCTGGTGTCTTCGCCGGAAACGCTGGATGCCGACGTTGCCAGCTTCCGCAAAGTGCTGGCCGGCTTTGAATACAATGATGGCGAGCGCTATTCCGAATTCCGGGCCGGCGACCACGTTGCCGAATTCGGCCTCGCTGCACTGATCACCGGCGGCGCCGCCGTCATCGCGACCAAGAAAGGCTTCTGGGCTGCGGCCGCCCTGTTCCTGGCCAAGATGTGGAAGCTTGTCGCAGTCGGTGCAGTGGCAGTCGGCACCGGCATCAAGTCCTTCTTCAAGAAGAAAGAAAGCAGCAATTGATCCAGCTTCACGCCGAGGCCTTGCTGGTAGCGGCCATGCTTGTCCTGTACCTGTACGACTCGGCGCAGCTGCTGTATTCAAACGAAGGCGTACTGGCGGCCACGCTCGGCGGCCGCTGGTCGCTGCATTTCGGGGCAGAGCACTACACCTTGCGCGGCAAGCAGCCCTTCATACCCAATCCGCTACTGCCGCATCGCCCTGTATTCCTGCTCCACTGGAAGCAGCAACTCCCCGCCGCTAAAGGCGCCCCTCAACGCTGGACGCCGCCGCCACTCGGCCCTTACAAAGTGTTGGCTCCGTTGGTATGGTTGATGGCGCTGGCCTTGTTCGGGTTGATTCCCGCCGGCCTCTTCACCCGCTATGGCAACAGCGCCGTCGCCGCCGGCATCCTTCTGTTTTACGCGAGCGCCCTGCTTGCGCTGGCTGTTGTCTGGTTCAAGCGCCACGCTTTGCAGTTGAGCCCGCGCCAAGTCGGCGCTTTGGCATTCGAGTCACTCACCTGCCCACCGTTCGCACTGAACCTTATCCGCCATATCAGCTGGAACGTGCGCCCCACCGAAGACCTGGTGTCCGCCAGCCGCCGCCTGCTGCGTAAGGATAACTGGAGCGTTACCCTGCCGGCCGTCATCAAGCGCATTGACAACGCACTCGCCTACGAAGACGAAGGCACCCCGCGCGCTCAAACCCTGACCGAATTCCAGGCATCTCTCACCCGCGAATTAAATTCGCTCGCTTGAGCGGAACTTTCCGCATCCATTCCTGTCCAACTTCAAAGCTTCCCGCCGCAAACTGCGGCAGAGTCTAACCACTGCCGAGCGTGGGGAGTGATGGACTACGAACCGAGCATCGTAAAGCTAGAGGCAATGGTGGATACTTTAAAGGAAGAGCTGGCTCTTCTTCGTGGCACAGTCGCCGCACTTGATCGCAAAGTCGACGAAGGATTCCGAGAAATGCGCGCCGAACAACTTCAGCTGCGTCGAGACTTTGAAAAGCTAATTGATTGGGTCGCCGGGTTGACCGTAACGAACGTGCTGACCATCGTCGGGTTGACGCTGAAGATTGCTGGCTTATTTTGATCTTGCAGTCTCGACGAGCTTCACCCAGTCGCGCTTGGGCGGGAAGCCAACGCTGTTGACGAAGTTGTCGAGGCTCTTGATCATTGCATCCGGCTCGGCCTCGCCGATTGCGGACTGCCATTGAATGTCGCCGCATTGAAAGCAGATCTCAACCTGGTTCACACGTTTGCCAGCGATATAGAATTCCAGCCGGTGGTGCGCTTCAAATGTGCAGGCAGATGCAATGCCCGAAGACTTCGGGTCTGTCGACGCGACAGTGCCGATCAGCTGCTGCTTTTGCTGGGTATTTAGCTCTAGGCTCCGGTACACAATCTCCGGCAAGGCGCTGAGTTCCGCATCGTGTTGGGACCAATACCCGACGTCTGAATACAAGTCGTCGTACCAATGGGAATGCTCGACCAGCACTACCCGGTAGGCGCGCGCTACCAAGCTCGCAAAGGCGGTTTGATAAGGCCCGGGTGACGGCTTGCATCCCGCTGCCAGCATGAGCAGGCAGCCAAGGGCAAGCTTCTTCCAGGACAGCACTGGCGTCAAATGTAGTAAGTGCTCGAGGTCATGACCTTCGACATGGCCTTCATCGCCAGCTGGATCGGCAGCGGCGTTTTCTCCGCGCCCATGTCTTCAGCCGCTTTGCCGTGCGCGATTTCGTCGACGCGCATCTGTTCGACGATGGCGCGGGACTTGGCATCTTGCGGCGGCAAGCGGTCCAGGTGGCTGGCCAGGTGGGCTTCAACCTGGCGTTCGGTCTCCACCACGAAACCCAGGCTTTGCTTATCGCCCGCCAGTGCGGCGGCCGTGCCCAGCGCATAAGCACCGGCATAGAACAAAGGATTCAAGAAGCTCGGTTGCGAGCCCAGTTCCGACAGGCGCTGCGCACACCAGGCCAGGTGGTCCTCTTCTTCGCGGCTGGCCTTATCGAAAGCCGCACGCGCCTGATCGCTCTTGGCAAAGCGCGCCTGCGAGTTGTACAACGCCTGCGCCATCACTTCCCCCACATGGTTCACGCGCATCAAGCCAGCACTGTGGCGATATTCCTGCTCCGTCATCTCCGCATCCGCCGCATGCGCCGCCGGATTCGGGCGCGACGCCGAATGCACGCCAGCCAGCACGCGCAGCGCCTTGTCGGCGCCAGTGATGAAACGGTCGAGGGGATTGTGGAAACGGTTCATGACGGTTCGTCCAGCTTGTTCGGAAAACCACATTATAGGCCCGCTGCCGCAGCCCCTGCATCCTCAATGCATAGTGATCGGGGTTATTCCGGTCAGCAGTAAGGCAATCTCGCCAACGAACATAAGACCAATGCCAATGGCCAGCTGGACCAATGCCAGGAAAAGGCCTGCCGGGAATCCGATTGCACCGCCACGCTCTTCGCGGACCAGCATCCCCAGCAGCACTGCACACAGGAATGTTACCGCGCTAAGCGTCACCCAGCCCGCTCCACCGGACAGGAAAGCTAACGCCGTCAGCAGCGCAAACATGCCAGCGCATACATAGGAATCAAATCTGAAAAACTTCCAACTGGGGTGCAAGCCCGCGAGTCCCCGCATCACACCGGCCATGATGGCGATCCCGAATGGGATCATGAACAAGTTAGCAACGGCTTGTTTATCCTTCAGGCGCCTTCACGCAGGATGCGTTGTTTCTCCAGCCAGTCAGCCACCGGCCCGCGCACATCGATCTTGGAGATATCTTTCGCCACACCCAGGTTCAGTCCAAGCAGGAAGGGAATCGAGTCGACCGGCACTTCGGGCAGGTAATCCGCCATGGCCCGCATGAAGCGCGGCGATTCCAGCGTTTCCACCACCTTGGCCCCGCTCATGAACTGCAGAATGCTGGTCATGCTGTGCCCCGAGCCGATACTGCGATAGACGAAACGGTTGAACGCCTTGTCCAGCACCTTGAAATCCAGCTGCTCCTTGGTCATCAGGCAGGCCAGGTAATACAGCCCGATCGCGGTGCGGAAAAAGCCGGTGGACTCTTTGACGTCCAGCCCGCAACGGGTTACGGTCAGGATCTTTTCCTGCACTTCTGCGCCGAGTTTTGGATGATGTACTTGCATGGCAGGGACTATATAGCAGTTTTGTCCAGATTTGTTCCTTGCGCCGGGGTATCAACCTTGTTACCCTTGAAACTTTAGTGCTAAACCAACACAGGCGGCGCACTTTCCGTTCCCCGGAAAGCGCATCCTGGGGCGCAAAATGCGCGGGCTATCGCATTCGAGCAAGCGATATGTCGCACATTCAATACAATGCCATCATGTGAAAAAGGGTTAGCGGAGCCGTTATGGAATTGCGCATCAAGAATTTATCGAAGACCTATGCCAACGGGGTAGTCGCGCTCGACAATGTGTCGCTGACCATTCCCGCCGGCATGTTCGGCTTGCTGGGCCCGAACGGCGCCGGCAAGTCGACCCTGATGCGCACCCTGGCCACCTTGCAGGAGTGCGATTCGGGCTCGGTCTTCTTCGGCGACCTCGACGTGCTCGATGACAAGGATGAAATCCGTCGCCTGCTGGGCTATCTGCCGCAGGACTTTGGTGTCTATCCGAAGGTGACCGCTTACGAAATGCTGGACCACTTCGCGGTACTGAAAGGCCTGTCCAACCGCGCCCGCCGCCGCGAGGTGGTGGACGGCCTGCTGCAGCAAACCAACCTGTTCGACGTACGCAATCAACGCCTTGGCGGCTTTTCCGGCGGCATGCGCCAGCGTTTCGGCATCGCGCAAGCCCTGCTGGGCGATCCGAAACTGATCATCGTCGACGAGCCAACGGCTGGCCTGGACCCGCAGGAACGCGTGCGCTTCCACAACCTGCTGTCGGACATCGGCGAAGACCGCACCGTGATCCTGTCCACCCACATCGTGTCCGACGTGGCCGACCTGTGCGCCAATATGGCTATCATCAACAAGGGCAAGCTGATGGTGGCGGGCGCCACCCAGCAATTGATCGATGACGTGAGCTGCAAGATCTGGGCGCGCTTCATCGACAAGAAGGAACTGGCCTACTTCCAGCAGCGCCACGCCGTGATTTCGACCCGCCTGATGTCCGGCCGCACCCTGATCCACGTCTACAACGACGATGACCCGGGCGACGGTTTCGAGGAAGCCCTGGGCGACCTGGAGGACCTCTATTTTGCGACCATCCTCGGCCGCCACGACGTCAGCAACGCCTGCGACTGACCGGGGCCGCCATGTTTGCCATCGCCCTCTTTGAAGCGAAGCAGCGCCTGAAGCTGTTCTCGACCTGGGTCTATTTCGGCATGTTCATGCTGCTGGCCATGCTGTGGATGGCGGCCGCCGGCGGCGTATTCAAGGAAGCCTTCGTCACCTTCGGTGGGCGCGTGTTCATCAACGCGCCGCGCTCGATCATGCTGACGTCCTCCTTCCTCGGCTCGATGGCCGTGATCATCATCGCCGCCATGATGGGGCGCTCGGTGCAGCAGGACTTTGAGTACGAAACGCAACATTTCTTCTTTTCCGCCCCGATCCGCAAGTACCAGTACATGCTGGGCCGCTTCCTCGGCGCCTGGATGGTGCTGTGCGTGGTGTTCTTCTCGATCCCGCTGGGGATATGGCTTGGCACCCAATTGCCGGGCATCGATCCGGAACGCCTTGGCCCCTTCAACCTGATTCATTACCTGCTGCCTTATGCAGTGTCGCTGCTGCCGAACCTGTTCATTTTCGGCGCCATCTTCTTCGTACTGGCGGCGCTGACGCGGCGCATGTTGCCGGTGTATGTCTCCAGCGTAGTCATGCTGGTCGGCTATATCGTGGCGCCCGGACTGGCGCGCGATCTCGATTACAAGACGCTGGCCGCCCTGATCGACCCGTTCGGCACTACCGCCGTGATCCGCCTCACCGAGTACTGGCCGATCGCCGAACGCAATGTGCGCCTGGTGCTGCCGGAAGGCGTCTTCCTGCTGAACCGCGCGATCTGGTCCTCCTTCGCCCTGGTGGCGCTGCTGCTTGGCTATTGGCGCTTCCACTTCGTCAGCACGGTCGATAGCGGCGCCGCGGCACGCAATGACAGCGACATGCCGGCCAGCCTGACCCAGGCCGCCATCTCCACCAACGAAAAGCCCGACTTCAAGGCACGCAGCCTTGGCTTGCTGTTGCTGCGTTTTAGCTACCTGAACCTGCGGGAAACCACCAAGAACATCTACTTCTTCGTGATCGTGCTGGCCGGTGTGCTGACCATCTATGCCGGCGCGCTCGACATGGGTTCGATATTCGGCACCGGCACCTACCCGGTCACTTACCAGGTGCTGGAACTGGTGACCAACACCTTTGCGCTGTTCATGATGGTGGTGACCACTTTCTATGCCGGCGAAATGGTATGGCGTGAACGCGAGCACCGCATGTCGCAGATGCTGGACGCGCTGCCTGTGCCAAGCTGGCTGCCGATCCTGTCCAAGCTGTTCGGCCTGATCGGCGTGCAGGTGCTGCTGCTGTTGATCGTCATGCTGGTCGGTATGTCTATCCAGCTGTTCCACGGCTACTTCAACCTGCAGCCTGGCCTGTACTTCCAATGGCTGTTCACCGTGCAGCTGCCCGCCTGCATCCTGATCGCCGTGCTGTCGATCACCACGCAGGTGCTGGTGAATAACAAATACGTCGCCTATTTCGTGATGATCGTCTACTACGTGGCGACCATCACCTTCTCTTCGCTGGGCCTCGACCACCCGATGGTGCTGTACGGGGTCACGCCGGAACTGCCCTATTCCGACATGAACGGCTTCGGCCACTTCATGGTGCGCGAGCGCTGGTTTGAGCTGTACTGGGCCGGCGCCGCCGTGATGCTGATGGTGCTGACCGTCGTGTTCTGGCCGCGCGGCACCAACGACGAATGGCGCCAGCGTGTCAGCCTGGCGCGCCACGCGCTGACGCTGCCGGTGCTGGCCAGCTTCGCCCTTGGCCTGGCTATCTTCCTCGGCGCCGGCGGCGTGCTGTATTACAACCTGCACGTCAATCACTTCAAGACCCACTTCGGCCGTGACGCGCTGCGTGCAGACTACGAACGCAAATACAGGCAAGTGCTGGACGTCGCGCAACCGCGCATCACGGACGTGCGCCTGGGCCTGGACATGTATCCCGACCAGCGCACGCTGAAGGTAAAAGGCTGGTACCAGCTCGAAAACAAGACGCAGCAAGCCATCAACACCATTTACGTGCAGCAGGATCCTGAAGCCGACCTGCAGCCCTTGCAGTTCGGCCGCAAGGCATTCCGCGTGCTGAACGACACGGAGCTGGGCTTCTACAGCTACCGCCTGGAACGGCCGCTGCAACCGGGCGAAATGATCACGCTGGACTTTACCCTGAGCTATGAACCGAAAGGCTTCTTCAACCTGGGCAAGACCACGCCGGTAATGAACAATGGCACCTTCTTCAACAACACGGTGCTGCCGCATATTGGCTACCAGCGCCATGCCGAACTGACCGATCCGCGCGATCGGAAGAAGCACGGCCTGCCGGCGCGTGAGCCGGCACTGCCGCGCGACGATCCGAAAGGCCTGGCCAGCAATTACCTGGGCGCGGATGCGGACTGGGTCACCTTTGAAGCGACCCTGGGCACCGCAGGCGACCAGACCGCCGTGGCGCCGGGCACGCTGGTGAAGGAATGGCGCAAGAACGGCCGCCGCTACTTCCACTACAAGATGGACCAGCGCATCCTGAACTTCTATGCCTTCCAGTCGGCGCGCTACGCGGTCAAGCATGACTGGTGGCAGGACGTGGGCATCGAAATCTACTACCAGCCCGGCCACGAGTACAACCTGGACCGCATGGTCAAAGGCGTCAAGGATTCGCTCGACTACTACACGCGCAACTTCAGTCCTTACCAGCACAAGATCGTGCGCATCGTGGAGTTCCCGCGCTACGAGCAGTTTGCGCAGTCGTTCCCCAACACCATTCCGTACTCGGAGGGCGTCGGCTTTATCGCCAAGGTGGATGACAAGAACCCGAAAGATATCGATTACCCGACCTACATCACCGCACACGAAGTGGCGCACCAGTGGTGGGCGCACCAGCTGGTAGGCGGCAATACGCGCGGCGCCACGGTGCTGAGCGAAACCCTGGCCGAGTACTCGGCGCTGATGGTGATGAAGAAGAGCTTCGGCCCGCAGCGCATGCGCCGCTTCCTGCGCTACGACTTGATGAAATACCTGTTCGGCCGCGCCACCGAAAACCGCAAGGAACTGCCGCTGGCGGACAACGAAGACCAGGGCTATATCCATTACAACAAGGGCAGCCTGGCCATGTACCAGCTGGCCGATATCGTTGGCGAAGCCAAGGTCAACGAACTGCTGGCTTCCCTGCTGCGCAAGTATGCCTACCACGGCGATCCGTATCCGAGCGTGTCGGTGCTGGTGGACGGCCTGCGCCGCATCGTGCCGCCCGATCAGGCCTACCTGGTGGATGACCTGTTCAACTCCATCATCCTGTTCGACAACCGCGTCGTCGAAGCCACCGCCAAAAAGCGTGCTGACGGCAAATACGATGTGACCCTGATCGTACACGCAGCCAAAATGCGCTCCGACGAACTGGGCGCGGAAAAGGAAGTGCCGCTGCATGACCTGATCGACATCGGCGTCGATGACAAGGACGGCAATGCACTGCTGCGTGAACGCAAGCTGATCGACCGCAACGAGTCGACCTTCAAGCTGGTGGTGCCCGGCCGTCCCGCCAAAGCCGGCATTGACCCGGACAACAAATTGATCGACCGCAAGCCGGATGACAATATGGGCAGCGTGGAGATCACGTCGCGCTAAAGGTTAGGCAACGCACTTTACGCGCCGCCCATGCTTGTTAAGCTTTCACGCAATCGAAAGCGAGGCAATCATGGGCATCCTGAGCAATATTTTCCACAAGATTTTCCCGTCGTCGCACCAAGAGGCCGCCCCATCCCCGGCCTCTGGTGCGCCTGCAACCGCGCCTGCCGCCGCTCCCGCCGCGCCAGCGCCTGCACCAGCACCAGCCGCCGCGCCGGCCGGCAAGCCGGAAGTCGATGTCGAGGCCATCCTCAACGAAAAGGCCGCCAAGGCCGGCCAGCCATTGAACTGGCGCACCTCAATCGTTGACTTGCTGAAGCTGCTCGACCTCGACTCCAGCCTGGCCGCGCGCAAGGAACTGGCGCATGAACTGCACTACACCGGCGACACCAGCGACTCCGCCACGATGAACATCTGGCTGCACAAGCAGGTCATGTTCAAGCTGGAAGAGAACGGCGGCAAAGTGCCTGCGGAGTTGAAATAGCGCCAGCCGCTAGGCCAGTGCTCCGGCCAGCTGGTGCAGCCACCCGGCGGCATGCGCTTTGTTCCACACCAGTGCCACTTGCTCGACGCATTGGTAAGCGCAGTCGCTGACGTGGATACGCACCAGCTCTTCATCCTCCAGCGCGAAGTCCGGCAAATAGGCCAGCGCCGCGCCGGATTTGACGAAGCCAAGCAGAAGGTGGATATCATCGGTCCAATAACGGATCTTGCGCGGCAACCGGTCGTCGCGCCAGCCATCGGAACGCGCGCCACGCTGCACGCCGCAGAACATGGAACGCGGTGGGCAGGCAAAATCGTGCGCCAGCACCTGCTCTGTGGTCGCCTGCAGTAGCGCACCGGCCGCCTTGCGCCGGCTGCCCGCCGCAGCAGCCAATTGCTCCACCAGCGGATGCCGCTTACCGCCCACCAGGTGCTGCACAACACTTCCCAGCGGCGTGATGGCCCACTCCTCCGACAAGTCCTCGCCACGTCCCTCGATCGCCTCTTGCGTCACGATCGCTGCGTTCAGGTCGCCGCGCAGCAGCGCCGCCAATGCCTCATCTTCAAACATGGCTTGCATGCGCAAGCTGGCATGGGACCAGTCCTGCAAAGCTTCTCCCACCGCCCGCCCGTGGCGCCACAAGAGCACGGCCGGCCCGCCGATACGGCACTCGATGGATGCGCGTCCACCCAGCAAATCCGCCTTCGCCTGGTCCGCCAGCGCCAGCAAATTCTGCGCGCGCGCCAGCAGGAAAGTGCCGGACTGGTTCAGCACCAGTGCCTTGGCGCTGCGGTCGAACAGCGGCATGCCCACGTTTTCCTCAAGCCGTTTCAGGGCCTTGGAGACTGCGGAAGGCGTAAGATGAGTCTCCAGCGCAGCCGCCGCCAGGGACGGACTGCGCGCCACGCTGACAAAGATGCGCAGATCGGTAAGGTTCATTGTTTCCAATTACGACACAAACAGTGAAATTAAGTTGCTTTACGGGACACAAAACCAAGCATACCATGCCGCCATGACGACCATCACCCAACGCCAATGGATCTACCGCCAGCAGCCGGTAGGCGCCATCACGCCCGAACATTACGAACTTGTCGAACGCACGCTCGACACCGCCCTTGCCGAAGGCGAGGTACTGCTTGAATCGCGCTGGTTCAGCGTGGACCCGTACATGCGCATCGGCCAATCCAGCAAGCCGACCTATGACCCGGACCCGCATCCGCTGAACACCGTGCAGGAAGGCGGCGTCGTAGCGCAAATACTGGCCTCCCGCTCGCCGAACTTCGCGCCTGGCGACTGGGTCCAAAGCTACACCGGCTGGCAGACACACGCCAAGGCGCACTCCAGCACCTTGAAAAAGCTCGATCCGCAAGCCGCACCGGTCACCACGGCGCTCGGCGTGCTCGGGATGCCTGGCCGCACCGCATGGTTCGGCCTGACCGAATCCGGCAAGCCGCATGCGGGCGAAGTGGTGGTGGTTTCCGGCGCCGCCGGCGCCGTCGGCTCGCTGGTCGTGCAGTTCGCCAAACGCCACGGTGCACGCGTGCTTGGCATCGCCGGCGGCCCCGCCAAATGCGCCTGGCTGAAAGAGAAACTGGGCGCCGATTGGGCCCTCGACTACAAGGCCTTCACCAGCGCCGACGCGCTCAGCGCCGAAATCAAGGCCCTGACCGGCGGCGTTGACGTCTATTTCGATAACGTCGGCGGCATGGTCACCGACGCCATCATCCCTATCATCAACCGCCGCGCGCGCATCGTCATCTGCGGCCAGATCAGCCAATACAGCGGCGGCCTGGAAACGGCGGAAATGGGCCCGCGCCTGCTGCAGCATATGTTGTATCAACGCGCCACCATCCAGGGCATGCTGGCGCGCGATTACCTGCACCGCATGGATGAAATGATCCGCATCGTCGGACCTTGGGTAAAATCGGGAGACATCGTGTTTGAGGAAACCGTGGTCGAGGGATTCGAGCAGCTACCCGCTGCACTGAATTCGCTCTTCACCGGCGAACACCGAGGCAAACTCCTGGTGAAGGCATGAAACCAATACGTCACATCATCGCCGCCGCATCGCTTGCGCTTTGCACGCTTCCGCTCCATGCAGCCGACGCCACCTACGGCAGCCATGGCATGGCCTTGTTCGGCGGGCAGGAAGGCCTGTACGCCTCGCACCTGCCGATGTTCCATGCGCCGCATGATTACCAGGTGATCCTGCAGATCCGCATCGCCGACCCGGCCACCGATGCCGCGCTGCGCAAGCGGCTCGATGGCAAGGATAAGTTGTGGACCATCGACCCTGAAAAATTCGAGCTGAGCGCCCTCGCCCCGAAAGCCAAGGCTCCCCGTAAGGAGTTCACGGCGGACCTGGTGCAAGGGCACTTCGAGCGCGGCGGCACTTCCCAGTACAAGGCCGCCAAAGTGGTGATCGACAAGGTACTGCTGTTCCGCCAGCTGGACGACAAGCCGCGCGACGCCAGGATCTCGCGCTATATGCAAATCGGCAGCGGCGCCCAGCGCTTCCTCGTCAAGCAAATCGACACCCGGCCCGACTTCGACCACATCGTGGCCTACCATGCCGCAGCAGGCGCCCCGACCGCGCCGGTCCAGGTGCGCAAGTGGGGCGTCAAGGCCGCCGGCAACGACGCGCTGGCGCAGGCGCTGAAAGCCAATCAATCGGCAATCGGCGGCACAATCTACTTTGAAACCGACGACCTGAAATGAGCGTACCGCAAGCATATGAAGGCCTGTGGCGCCGCAAGGGTATCTGGCGCGCCGACGGCAGCAGCGACCTGGTGACACCGGTCTGGTGGTTCCAGGCTGCCGATTTCCACATCGATTTACGCATCCCCATCGACCGCAGAGCCATGACCGGCTTCGCAGGCACCACCGTCGTTGAAGGTGAACGCTGCGAATGGCGCCCCGAGATCGCCTACCCGTTCGTCAGCCCCGAACTGGACGCAGGCTTCATGCGCTTCGACAGCGCAGAAGCGCTGCACGAAGCCGGCGTGGACGGCAGCTACAAGGAAGACTGGTGGCGCGAAGCGGAAGGCCCTGTCGCGAGCAGCCGCACGGTACTCGACGACGACCGCATTCAGTACGAAATTACCTGCGGCGACTTCCTGGCACGCGCCGTGGGCAAGCCGCTCAAGGCTGCCGATATTACGGTTTTCCGGCGCGTACCGAATGGCTTGTGGCGAGTGGTCGCCGCCACCACGGCGGCGCGCGAAAACGTGATTGTGGAGACGCCTTAAAGGCTCAGCAAACTACCGCTGCGGAATGGCTTGGCGCCGGCAATCTTTGCCACGTTCATGCCGCGGATGATGTAGCGGTGCGACAGGCGCGTGAACAACACCCCTTCCACTTCCGACTTCAGGTGCGTGGTGTCGCCGCTGACCGGGTCGACCAGGTCGGCAACCACCTCGCCAATGCGCACCGCATCGCCAACTTCCTTCAGGTAGACCAGCAGGCCAGCATGCGGCGCATCCAGGCGCTGCACGCCTTCCAGCGGCGTTGGCGTGCAGCCTTGCACAGGCACGTCCACGTGCCCAGCATCAAGCATGCCGCGCACGTGCAGGTAGCCGATGATGGCTTCTGCATCGCGCGCCGCCAGTTCGTAGCTGACCGACGTTTCGCCGCGCAATTCAACCGTCGCCGCCATGCAGGCGGACGGGATCGGATAAGCGGGACCGAAATGGTCCGCCAAGTCCCACCACAGACGGCTGCAGGCTTCATCGAACGGCTCGCCGCCGGCGCCGGTGGTATGCAGCACCGCACAGGCATCCATCAGGTTGGCCAGCGGCTGGGCGATCTCGCACAATGAGGTGCCGACGTACAGGTGCAGCTCGCCCTCGTTCTCGCAGTGCAGGTCGAGCACCACGTCGGCATCGATGGCCATTGCCAGCAGGTTTTGCTTGAGCGTGGTCGCATCCGAAGCTGGCCGCCACTGCGCCACCAGTTCGCGCAGGTGCCGGCGGATCGTGCGCACATTCTCTTCCGCATCGCTGCCCAACTGGCCGTCAAGGCGGGACTTCAGCTGATCGAAATAATGCGGGTAGCCGCGGTTGAAATTGATGCCGTTACTCAGGTCAAAGCGGCCGAATGGACGCTCATTGATGACCTGCGCCAGCCCGATCGGATTAGCCGCCGGTACCAGGATCACTTCCCCGCTCACCTTGCCCCCCGCGTCCAGCGCTTGCAGGCGCTTGCGCAATTCCTGCGCCACCAGCATGGCCGGCACCTCATCGGCATGCAGCGCGGCCTGGATATAGGCCTTCGGTCCACCCGGCTTGCCGAAATGGTAGCTGGTCAGTTCGTAGTGTGCCGTGCCGTGCGGCGCGGAGAGCGGGTGCTTGACGGTTTCCATACCTGCCATCCTACCAGTTCATGAGGCAAGGCGGCACTAGCAAGGCGAGCGCCAGGACGAGATAAATCAGCTGCAGCGGCACCATCCAGCGCGCCCAGGTCAGCCACGGGATGCGCGCCAGCGCCAGCACGCCTACCGTAATGCCCGAAGTCGGGATCATCGGCGTGGTGAATTCGCCGAACTGGAAGGCCAGGATCGCGGTCTGGCGCGACACTCCCACCAGGTCGGCCAGCGGCGCCATGATCGGCATGGTCAGCGCTGCCTGCCCGCTGCCCGAGTGGATGAAGAAGTTGATCACCGACTGGATCAGGAACATCTTCTGCGCCGAAAATACCGGCGAGGACGACGCCACCAGCGGCATCAGTCCGTGCAGCATGGTGTCGATGATGTGCGCGTCGCGCGCCAGCACCATCGTGCCGCGCGCCAGCGCGATCACCAGTCCCGTGCCGACCAGGTCCTTCGAGCCCTGCACAAAAGCCGCCACGGCCTCGTCGGAATTCAGACGTCCGATCAGCGCCACCACGATGGTCATGGCCAGGAACAGCGCGCCAATTTCTTCGATGAACCAGCCGAACTTCACCACGCCGAACACCATGCCGCCCAGCGTAGCGACAAAGATCCACAGTACCAGGCGGTGCCGCATGGTCATGCCTTCGAAACCGTTGAAATCGACCACGCCTTCTGCGCGCTTCTCGAGGTCCAGCAAATACGTCGGACTCTTCTCCGGATGGCGCTTGATGCGCGCCGCCCACCACATCAGGAACGCAATGGTGACGCCGGTCGCGATGAACCACACGATCACGCGATAGCCGATACCCGAGAACATCGGCACGCCGGCAATGCCCTGCGCAATGCCGACGTTGAACGGATTCAGGAACGCCGCACAGAAGCCCACTTGCGAGCCGAGGAAGGGAATCGACACGCCGGTGATCGTGTCATAACCAAGCGCCAGCGCCAGCGGCACGAAAATCAGGATGAACGGTATCGCCTCCTCATTCATCCCGAAGGTCGCGCCGCCGATCGAGAACAAGGTCACGAACACCGGTATCAGCGCTACCCGCACCACGCGCGAACGCGAATGCGCCTTGGCGATGGATTTGATCATCGCATCGATGGCCTGCGTCTTGTGCAGTACGTTGAACGTACCGCCCGTCAGCATCACGAAGCCGATGATCAGCCCCGCCTCCGCAAAGCCCTTGATCGGCGCCATCAGCAACTGCGCGATGCCCTGCGGCTTGCTCTCAATGTAGTGAAAGGTGTCCGGATCGACCAGCTGCTTGCCGTTGACCAGGTGCGTCTCGTATTTCCCGCCCGGGACCAGCCAGGTCGCCAGCGCAATCAGCGCCAGGATGATGAACAGCAGGACGAAGGTATTGGGGAGTTTGAGTTTTCTCATCCACACATCTTATGCGGCCCGGATCAGATGCGCAATCGCGGGAACGGTGGCGCAGCGCCCCAATGTTTGCGCAGCCATTTGGCGGCATACACGATAACGGCGCCCAGTCCGAGGCCGAACAATGCCAGCAGGGCGTTCGCTTTGGCCAGCAAGTCGGGGATGCGCTGCCACCAGGGCGCCAACTCCACTTCGACATATTCCTCGATGCTGGGGAAGGCATCCTGGTCAGCGCCGCGGTCGATCGACGCTTCCAGCAGCAGCATCAGCTTGCCGCCACCTGGGTCCCGCTGCGGCGTAACGGACCAGTTCCAGCGCGCCCGTCCTTCCGCAGCGAGCGACTTTCCACGAGCGCCCTCGGGCTCGATCTTGAAACCCTCGCCTCGCAGCGACGCCGTCATATGCTGGCCGACCCAGACCTTCTCCTCGCCCACCACGTCCTTCGGATCCAAAGCGGTATCTGCACCTTGTTTGACGCGGGTGCCAATCTGGTCCTGCTCCAATTTCAGCTTTTCCGACAAGGCTGCGCGCAAGCGCTCGGCGGTGCCGGACAAGTCGATCCACAACTCGACTTGCGAAGCCTCGTTCAGCTTCATCTTGCGGGGGATATGGTAGGCGGCACTGCCCGTCTGGGCGATTTCCTGAGCTGCCCCGGCGGAGGTCGGTTCGGATCGCGACGCCGGTGCCGACGGCTTGTCCCGCCTCGCAGCTCTTGCAATCTTCGGGCTTGGTATTCGCTCTGCCGCCGTTCCGACAGCGGCAGGCTTGGGCTCCGCCCTGGCCGCCCCTATAGCACTCATTGCGCCGGAACTCTCCACAGCCAAAGCCGCTAGCGCGCCTGCCCATCGGCTTTCTGTGCGCGCCTCGCCACTCGTTGCTGCGGCTGGGCGCGACGATTTCGCAAAGCCGCCGACGAACGAGCCAAAGTGCAGGTGACTGATACTGGAGGCGTTCGCCATCGCCGCAAGGGAAGGCCGGGCCGGATGCAGCGGGAGTAGCTCATCAGGCCGCGCACGCAATAATTCATGCAGTTCCAGGCGCTCCACGATGAAGTTGTCCGGCGATGCGGAATGATTTTCCGGAGTAGTAGCGCAAGAGCAGAGCAAGGCCGCCAACGGCAGCCAAAACTGCGCGCGATTCCGAACAGCCATGGAGCACCTCCCGGACGGCACTCTGTTGCATTGCGCTAGTTAGCGTGTAATGCGCCAACCCAATTTGATACGCTATCGCCGTCGCGATACGATGTCAAATCAGTATTCAGCTGAGCCCGTTGCCGTCGTGGCGCCGGCATCAATGGCCGAATCGTGGATCACCACTGGAAAAAATGGGCATTTCCTGGCTTTTCCGCTTGAGAGTACCGTCGGCAAAAACATTGTGTCCAAACTCACAACCGCCTTCATCGCCCGACTGATTCAACGTCACATCCCGGGAAGTGAACCGGAAAGCGATCTCGCACAGGCCGCCATCGGTATGTGCTCGAAACATGCCAGCGTTCTCTCTCAGCTCAAACTCCCCTTCAATCCAGCCGCTATTGTAGGACGGGGCGCCTCTTGCTATCTCAAGCTGAAAATGGACTTGCTGAGCGCTCTGGACGGTCATCAGCCACGCTCCCGATTCTGCCGGGCCGCGATGCTCCCAGCTCCCCGTCACGCCCGCCGCCCTTGCGGCAATGCTTCCTCGTTTTACAGCGTCTATCCGGTGAGCATATGCATCAATGAGACATTGCACATTTCCGCACTTGTCCCTCACTTCTTTCAACCAAATTTTCTGCTGCGCGATCACTCACGCCTTGGTTGACTCATTCTGCAGCGCGTCGTGAAATGCCTGGTTCAATTCTTCGTCCAGGCGAGAGAGCCCAGGTTCAGCACAAATAGACTTCTCTACCGGCGTGACGGCCTTTCCACAATCGAAGCTTGCCGGGTAAGTGAATGTCGAAACTGCGGCCAAGGCCATTGCCAATAGGGAGCGCATGTCCGGGCATTCCACAATATCGCGGCTCGCTATTGGATCACAGGCCAAATTACCGCCTGGGCCACGATTACCGTTTCACCGTTAAACGTCACAGACGGAGATCCGTGAAGTACATATCCCAGCGCCAGCGCTTCGCTGACGCGATGGCAAAATCTTGCGTCGTCTGGACCTGTCAAGACGCGGTAGATCGGCAAACCTTCTGGAGGTGTTTTCATCGTTTTCTTTCAATACATATCCGGACGAACAAGCCTGTTCCACTAAACACATCAATGAGCAGCGAGCCAGTTCCAAGAAAAACCAGCATCGCATCAGTGTGTTTCCCCCGAAAAAATCCTGCGGTAGAACTTCGTCACCGCAAATCAAGTTCCTCGACAAGGTCAAAGAAATTTTTTGTATCCGCGGCCCCTGCGCAGAGGATTCTGGCATCAGGGTATTGCTCCCTGTGTTTTCCGGACCGCTCCATGCCAAAGCTCTTTGGGTCACCCACCGTCACGCCTTGATGCAGTTCTCCTTCTGCGCTGGCGACGGACTCGACGCTGTAGCCAATCCCTCCGCTCACGAACACCACTGCATCAATATGGGCAAGCCCGCCTTGTGCACGAATTTTCTCGGTCTTGAAGACGTCGATGGAATTTGCCTTCGAGCGCGGGAAAGTCAACTCAACCGAGGCTGGCGTGCCGAACCGGTATTGAAGCCAGGGATCGCTGGCGCCAACGCGCTCTCCGCGTTGATCTGTTTCGAACACCTTGCCGCACAAAGAGATGACTTTGCCGGCCTTGGTGGTGCACGCAAAATAAGTCGTTTCGTTCTTCGAACAAAGCGATCCAGCAGCATATGCAAATTGATTCAGGCAGAGAAGTAGGCTTCCCGCAACGATTACCGACTTAGTCTTCACAGAGTTCAAGTCCACACAAATGAAAACGGGACCGCGTGGGTCCCGTTGGCTTACTCTGCTGCCGCGGTTTTCTTGGCGGCGGGTTTTTTCGCTGCCGGCTTTTTGGCCGCAGCTTTTTTGGCGCTCGGCTTGGCAGCCTCGCCCTTTTTCGCGGCGGCTTTCTTGGCTGCTGGCTTGACGGCGGCTGCTGCCGGTTCCGCCGCGCCCTCCGCGCCATCCGACTTGGCTGCCGTTTTCTTCGCGGCGGCCGGCTTGCCCTTGCGCTCTTCGAACTCGAAGCTGATCTTGCCGTCTTTGCCGCGCACCAGGAAGGCCTTGAACGGCCGGCGGGTACGCTGCGAGATGAAGCCTGGCAGCAGGTCGGTCTTGCCTTCGTTGAGCAGCTTGGCCATCTGTTCCGGCAGGATCTCCTGTTGCAGGATGATGCGTCCGGAGCGGAAGTCGCAAGTCTTCGGCTTGGCTACCTGGTGTTCGCAGACATAGGCCAGGCCCATCTCGTACACGCCGCCGCCGCATTTCGGGCAAGGGCCGAGCGGTGTCTGGCCGGTGAAGTCGACGCCTTCGCCGTCTTCCCCTTCCTCGTCGTTCTGGCCGAAGTCGAATTCGAGCTTGAAGTTCTTGATTTCTTCGTCACGCACGATACGCAGGATCGCGGCGAACGGACGTCCCATCTTGGAGCGGAAGCCTTGCAGCGGGCCGATGGTGCGGTCGCGCAGCAGCTGTTCCACTTCTTCGATTTCGAACTGGCGGCCGCCCGGCACCTTGGTCATCGAGAACTCGCACTTGGTGCAGGCAAAGCGGCGGTAGTTTTCCTTGACCACGCTGCCGCAATTCGGGCATGGCGCCTTCAGCGTCGCGTAGTCGCCCGGAATGGTGTCGTTGTCGTATTCCTTGGCGCGCTTGACGATGATCTGGGTCATCTGGGCGATTTCGCGCATGAATTCTTCACGCGAGATCTTGCCCTTCTCCATCTGCGACAGCTTGTATTCCCATTCCCCGGTCAGTTCCGGCGCGGTCAGTTCGTTGACGCCCAGGCCGCGCAGCAGCGTCATGAGCTGGAACGCCTGCGCCGTTGGCATCAGTTCGCGCCCTTCGCGCAGCAGGTATTTCTGGGTCAACAGGCCTTCAATGATGGCCGCACGGGTAGCCGGCGTGCCCAGGCCCTTGCCGGCCATGGCATCGCGCAGTTCGTCGGAGTCGACCAGCTTGCCCGCGCCTTCCATTGCCGACAGCAGCGTCGCTTCAGTGTAGCGTGCGGGCGGTTTGGTCACCAGGCCGTTCGGCGTGACCTTGTCGGTCTGCACTTTCTCGCCCTTGGCTACCGGCACCAGGTTGCCGCCGCCGCCTTCTTTCTCGTCGTCGCCGGCGGCGTCCTTGCCGTAGATGGCCATCCAGCCTGGATTGGTCATCACCTTGCCCTCAGTCTTGAACTGGTGGCCGGAAACTTCGGTGAAGCGGGTGGTGACCAGGAATTCCGCAGCCGGGAAGAACACGGCCATGAAGCGGCGGGTGACCAGGTCGTACAGCTTCTGTTCCGGTTCGCTCAGGTTCTTCGGCACGATGCCGGTCGGGATGATCGCGAAGTGGTCGCTGATCTTCGTATTGTCGAAGATGCGCTTGTTCGGCTTGACCCAGCCCTTGTCCAGGATCTGCTTGGCGAACTGGTTGTAGTTGTGGTTCTCTTTCAGGACTTCCAGCGTGTCCTTGACGGTCGGCAGGTAGTCTTCCGGCAGGTGGCGGGAATCGGTACGAGGGTAGGTCAGCACCTTGTGCTTTTCGTACAGCGCCTGCGCCAGGCCCAGGGTGTTTTTGGCGGAGAAGCCGAAACGCGAGTTGGCCTCGCGCTGCAGCGAGGTCAGGTCGAACAGGCCCGGCGACATCGAGGTGGTCGGCTTGGACTCCTCGGTAACGTTGCCTTGCTTGCCCTTGCACGCCATCGCGATCGAATCGGCGGCGGCCTTGCTCCACAGGCGCTCGGCACGCTTCTCCGGATCGTGTTCGTCTTTCTTGAAGTTGGTGTCGAGCCAGCGGCCTTCGTACACGCCGGCGGCGCATACGAACTCGGCGCGCACTTCCCAGTAATCGCGCGACACGAAATTCTTGATCTTCTCTTCGCGCTCAACCACGATCGACAGGGTCGGCGTCTGCACGCGGCCCACGGTGGTCAGGTAGAAGCCGCCTTCTTTCGAGTTGAACGCGGTCATGGCGCGGGTGCCGTTGATGCCGATCAGCCAGTCGGCTTCCGAGCGGCAGCGCGCGGCGTCGGCCAGCGGCAGCATTTCTTCGTCGCTGCGCAGGTGGGTGAAGCCGTCGCGGATCGCGTTCGGCGTCATCGACTGCAGCCACAGGCGCTTGACCGGCTGTTTCGCTTTTGCATTCTGCGCGATCAGGCGGAAGATCAGTTCACCTTCGCGGCCCGCGTCGCATGCGTTAATCAGGGTGGTGACGTCCTTGCGCTTGATCAGCTTGTTCAGCACCTTGAGGCGCGATTCAGTCTTGGCGATCGGGTTCAGGGCAAAGTACGGGGGAATCATCGGCAAATGGGTGAAGGTCCATTTGCCGCGCTTGACATCGTGCTCTTCCGGCACGGCGATTTCCAGCAGGTGGCCCACTGCCGAGGACAGCACGTAGTCGTCGGATTCGAAATACTCATCGTGCTTGCTGAAGCCGCCAAGGGCTTTCGCGATGTCGTTCGCGACAGAAGGTTTCTCAGCGATGATGAGGGCTTTACTCATATTTATAGTTCTCGTCGGTGTATGCGGCAGCGCGCATAATACAACATTCGCAAGTGAACTCAGGCAGGTGGCTTCATAGTGAAGTCACAATGCTGCGAATATTATTACGGAATTGGCCGGCGTAGGGCAACGCCGGCAAGAGTGTGCTTAGTGCAACAGACGTGGCGCCTGGTCTTCTTCGGCGCCAAACAGGTCGTCAAACATCAGGGCATCCGGCTCCTTGCCCTGGCTCCACAAAAGCATCAGTACGATAATTTTCAGCTTGCCTAGCGAAACGGGGGCCTCGTCCAGCGCCAGGGCGCGTTCGATGACGATTTCACGCTGCAGCGGGGAGAGCAGGCCGGCGCTTTCCAGGAACTGGATGAAACCGACTGCGGGGGCGCCCAATACGTCCAGCTCCTGGCGCACGTAGAAACGCGTGCCAGTCGAGGCGGCCGTCAGCGATTGCTCGACGCCAGCCATGGCGGCAAGATCGTTCAGCCAGACCAGCGCCTCGGAAATCTCTACGTCGTCGAAACCGACAGCGGAAAGTTTCTTTGCCAATGCTGCGGGTTCAGGGCAGGCATCAGGGCGGTAATAGGTCTCGTACAGGTAAACCAGGATGTCAAACATGGCGCTACTTTAGCAGGATTGGCGAGGCGGGCACAAGCATTGTGGCGCTTCAGGGACCTTTCAGGCGCTGGAAAACCCCGCCAGGCAGCCTTTCCACCACACCCGCAAGCTCCAGCGACAGCAAGCTTGCGATCATGTCACTTGGTGCAAGTTGCAACCTTGTAGCGAGTTCATCGGCGCCGATCGGGTCGTGGCCGATGGCGGCCAGCAGCCAGCTTGCAGCCTCGTCGACCGGGGCTGCCGGCCCGCCTGGCTTGCGCAGGCCAAGGTCGTCCAGCAAGTCTTCCGGCGACGCCACCAGCCTGCCGCCTTCGCGGATCAGCGCGTGGCAGCCCACCGATTGGGGCGCGCGCAGCGAACCGGGAAGGACGTAGACCTCGCGCCCCGCATCCAGGGCCGCGTGCGCGGTGATCAGGGAGCCGGATTTGGCTGCCGCCTCGATCACCAGGGTGGCGCGTGTCATGCCAGCGATGATGCGGTTGCGGATCGGGAAGTGTTCGGCGCGGGCGTGCATGGAGAGCGGGAACTCGCTGATCACGCAGCCCTCTTCTGCAATGCGGCGCGCCAGGACGGCGTTGCGGCTCGGGTAAATACGGTCGATGCCAGTGCCGATCACGGCCACTGTGCCGCCCTGCCCTTCCAGTCCGCCTTCGTGCGCAGCCGCGTCGATGCCCAGCGCCAGGCCCGAGACCACCAGCTGGCCGGCCTCGCTCAGGGCGCGCGCGAATTGGCGCGCATTGGCCTGGCCTTGCTGGGTGGCGCGGCGAGCGCCCACTACCGCCACAGCTTCGCGCTGCAGCAGTTCCACCTTGCCTTTGGCATAGAGCAGCAGCGGCGGATCGGCAATGTGCTGCAAGGTCGGCGGATACCCGGGGTCGCCGAACAGGACCAGGTGGTTGCCATCGTGCGCAGCCCATTCCAGCGAGGCTTGCGCCAAGGCGAGTATCCGCTCCGGCATCGGGCCTGCCAGGCAGCGGGCGGCCGCCAGCGTCATTTCGTCCTCGTTGAAGGGAATGCGGGCGAAGCGCCGGTCGGGCCGCACGCTGTCGGCATCCGCAGCCGCCATCGCGCCTAACGGCAGCGGCGCAGCATCATCCTGCGCGGGCGGTGCTGCGAGGCGGGCATTGGCGGCGGAAAAGAGTGCTTGGGGAGAGTGGTAATACTGGAGCAGCCTGAACGCTCCGTGGCGGCCGACGCCCGGCGTATTCGCCAGGCGCAGCCACAGCGCCAGGCTGTGAAGGTCCTGGCGCTCGGGGGTGGGGGCAACCGTGTCCTGCACGGCCATGGGATTTACTCCGCGCTGTTGGCGACGTCCCCTACGACGATTGGTTCGGTCACCTGCATGATCAAGCCGTACGAAACGTGCTTGAACACACGGAAGATAAACAAGCTGCCCACTTGTTCATCCGGCAGCTTGACCTTGGGGTCTCCCATGCCGAGGAAGCCTTTATTGCCGCCCGGGTCGGAAACCGTGTCACCTCGATGGTACAGCTGCAGCACGGATCCGATATCGAGTCCGTCAACCTTTCCGCGATTAATGCTCACAACCTGGTTCTGGCCGGCGTGGGTCACGCCGCCATACACTGCCAGCACGTGCGCATTGACTTGCACTTCCGGAGGGTGAGGCACGTAGTTTTGCATCGGCATTGGCGGCATTGCCATCAGCAAGTCGCCCTTGCCCATTTCTTCCTTGGCGCCGGCAACGGTGAAGGTATGCACGTCGCTGCCCGGTTGCGCTGCAGCCTGCAGCTTCAGCGTGCCGAGGTAGAAGGCTTCCGTCGCCACCACTTGCTTGGTGATCGGATCGCGCAGCGGCTTGCCAGGGCGGAAGACCTGGAAGGACTCGCCGCCCTTCAGGTCGCCCCGCACATAAGCTTTGTCGCCCTTGCCCAGGAAAACGCGGGCGCCGCGGGTCGCAATGATGCGCGGGGCGTTTTTCAGTTCATCTTCTTCGATGATCAGGGGCTGGCTCAGGAAAGGCTCGATCACGCCGGACGGGATCGACTGCACGGCTTCCTTGCCCAGGCCCTCGGTGCGCACCTGCGGCGACAGGCTCATGTCGCCGGCGGTGCCATCGCCGCCCACCTTGTTGCCAAGGCGCAGGCGGCCAGCCTCGCGGTCGAACCAGACGATCTGGCCCGGATAGATCCAGTGAGGATTGGCGATTTCCTCTTTGTTCATACCCCAAACCTGCGGCCAGCACCATGGCTTGTCGAGGAAGGTGCCAGAAATACCCCACAGGGTGTCGCCTTTCACCACGGTGTGGCTATCAGGCGCGTTGGGCTTAAATTCACAGACGATCGTCTTGGCATGGGCCGAAACGGCCGTCACACCGCAAAACAGGGCGGCGGCCACAAGGCGGCTGCTGCATGTGCTAAAATTTTTCATTGATATATCCGTTAGGTGCGGCAATGACGGAAGGCCAAAAAAGGCTTGCCTCACTGAAATCAAATTCTGCCCATATTACCCCGATCAAGCAAGGAATTCGTGTCACAGAAGCAATCGTGCACATGTAATATGCCTCGTTTACCGCACATTTATTGTCGTTTGACCAAGATCTTACCGTGAAACTGAATATTCTCCGCTATCCTGACCCCCGCCTGCACAAAGTCGCCAAGCCTGTCGCAGTATTTGACGAGCGCCTGGCCAAACTGGTGGAAGACATGGCGGAAACCATGTACGACGCTCCTGGCATCGGCCTGGCCGCCACCCAGGTGGACGTGCATGAGCAAGTCGTGATCATCGACGTAACTGAAGACAAAACCGGTCTTACTGCCTTCATCAACCCGGAAATCCTGTGGTCGAGCGAAGACAAACAGGTGTATGACGAGGGCTGCCTGTCCGTGCCCGGCATTTATGACGGCGTGGAACGCCCGTCCCAGGTCAAGGTGCGCGCCTTTAACGTCAAGGGTGAGCCGTTCGAAATCGACGCCGACGGTCTGCTGGCAGTCTGTATCCAGCATGAAATGGACCACCTGAAAGGCAAAGTATTCGTCGAATACCTGTCTCCCTTGAAACGCAATCGTATCAAGACCAAACTGCAAAAAGAAGAACGTGGCATCCAGCGCGAAGAAGCGCTGCGCGCCTCCGGTCGCCGTTACTGATAGCAGCGGGGGAAGAAGCATGAAAGTGATCTTCGCGGGCACGCCTGAATTTGCGGCCGTCGCCCTCCAGGCTTTGCACGAAGCAGGTTTCGACATTCCCCTGGTACTGACCCAGCCCGACCGCCCGGCCGGCCGCGGCATGCAGCTGCAGCCGTCAGCGGTCAAGCAATACGCCGTCAAGCACGGCATTGAGGTGCTGCAGCCGCTGTCGCTGCGCATGGACGCGAAAGACCCGCAGCGCGCGGCGGAAGCCAAGGCCGCCCACGAGCGCCTCCTGGCCACCGATTACGATGTGATGGTCGTCGCTGCGTACGGTTTGATCCTGCCGCGCAGCACCCTCGACATCAAACCTTGCCTGAACATCCACGGCTCGCTGCTGCCGCGCTGGCGCGGCGCCGCGCCGATCCACCGCGCGATCGAATCGGGCGATGCCGAAACCGGCGTCACCATCATGGAAATGGAAGAAGGCCTGGACACCGGCCCGATGCTGCTGATCGAGCGCACCCCGATCACGCCGCAGGACACGACCGCCACCCTGCACGACAAATTGGCCGCCATGGGCGCCGAAATGATGGTCAAGGTGCTGCGCAAGATGGAAAAAGGCGTCGTGGAGGCGGTGCCGCAGCCGGAACAAGGCGTCACCTACGCCAACAAGATCCTGAAGGAAGAAGCGGTGCTGGACTTCGCCCAGTCCGCGCGCGACATCAGCCGCAAGATCCGCGCCTTCAACCCCTTCCCGGGCGCACATGGCGAAGTCAATGGCACGGTGATCAAGCTGTGGGGCGCAGAAGTGCTGGATGGCGGCAGCAATGCCGCTCCCGGCCAGGTGATCGCAGCCGATGCGCATCACGGCATCGTGGTCGCCTGTGGCGAAGGCGCCCTGCGCCTGACGCAGCTGCAAAAGCCCGGCGGCAAGCGCCTGCCGGCCGCTGAATTCATCAAAGGCTTCCCGCTCGACGGGCAGCGTTTCGAATAAATGGACCAACTCGCGGCGCTGCGCGCGCTCCGCCGCGTTGTTGAACTGGGCAGCTTTACGGCTGCCGCCGACGCCCTCGGCATCTCCCACACCATCGTCTCACGCCAGGTGCGCCAGCTTGAAGAGCATCTCGGCGCCCAGCTCCTCAACCGCACCACACGCCGCTTCGCCCTGACTGACGCCGGCCGCGATTACGTTGCATCCACGCGCCAGGTGCTCGACCTGCTGGACGATGCCGACCGCAACGTCGGCCGCCACCAGGCCGACCCCACCGGCATCCTGCGCATCAACGCGCCCATGGCCTTCGGCACGATCGAGGTAGCGCAATGGCTGCCGGGCTTCATGGCGAAATACCCTGGCCTGCAAGTGGACCTGGTCTGCAATGACCGCATGGTGGATCTGATCGAGGATGGTTTCGACGTGGCCTTGCGCCTGGCGCGCGAGCTGCCCGATTCCACGCTGGTTGCCCGCCGCCTGGCCACCAGCAAGGTGCTGCTGGCCGCCAGTCCAGGCTACCTGCGCGCAAACGGCGCACCTGCCGCGCCGGCCGACCTGGCCCGGCACAACTGCCTGGTGTACACGGCCGCCACGCGTGCCAACGAATGGACGCTGGCCGGTCCGGACGGCGAAGAACACACCATCGCCGTGCGCGGCACGCTGCAGGCCAACACCAACGTCGCCCTGCGCGCGGCAGCGGTGGCGGGCCTGGGCATCGCCAACGCCGCCGCCTTCATCGTGCGCGAAGAACTGGAGCGCGGCACGCTGGTGGAAGTCCTGCCAGGCTACACGCCCAAGCCCCGCGAGCTGTATGCGCTTTACCCGCAGAACCGCCACCTGTCGCCCAAGGTACGCGCCTTTGTCGACTACGCCGCCAGCGTTTACATCAACATCTTCTGAACCGCGCGGAATTGCTGCGTAAGTCCGCCCCAGCCCCAGGCTGCCGGGCGCGCGTCGTCGATGTGGATGTAGCTCACCTCATGCAGTTCACCGAGAAGGTCCTGCAAATCCTTGTAGACGGCCGCGATGTAGGCTGATTTTTCGTTAGCGGTATTGGTCTCGTCGCTCACCTTGATGTCGAGGAAGAAGCTCGCCTTACCGAGCTCCACCAGCGTCTCGCCGCCGACAAACCATTGCTCGCGCGGCGTGTAGTGCACGGCAATCGCGGTCAAGGCAGGCGCCTTATGCAGGATTTCGCCGGTGTGTTTCATCAGGATGTTGCTGACTTTTTTGGCAGGCACTTGTTCCGGGGTGCCGCTGACGGTGATGTTCAGGATGGGCATTTGAAGCTCCTTCAAAGTGGTTGGTTGATGGAGCCATCTTAGGCAGCCAGCCGGCCGATTGGTAGCCGTCTGACAACACATGATTTGTGCAAATCCAGCACAAATCACGCAAGCGGAAAAAGGGGACGTAACACTTATTCGCAAGCGATAAATGTGTTACGTCCCCTTTTTTTGCTCCTCTTTTCCCAAGTGCGCAGAATTTTCGCATAAGCAAATGCCGAATTTGTATCGGCGGCAGGGGGCGGCGGCCGGGGGAAAATGCTGCTTTGCCGTATAATTTCAGGTCCACGTTGCCCAACCCGCGATATCAAAATGACCAACACGACCCGTCCAACCGCCAAGACCGAAGCCCAGCTGCGCGAGCTCCTCGCGAAGCGCATCATGTTCCTGGACGGTGCGATGGGCACCATCATCCAGCAGTACAAACTGGATGAGAAAGCATATCGCGGCGAGCGCTTCGCCGATTTCGCCGCGCCGGAAGGCAGCGGACACCGCGAGCTTTTCGTCAAAGGCAATAACGAGCTGCTGACGCTGACCCAGCCCCAGGTGATCCAGGAGATCCATGAGCGCTACCTGGCTGCCGGCGCGGACCTGATCGAAACCAATACCTTCGGCGCCACCTCCATCGCGCAGGACGACTATTTCATGGCCCACCTGGCCTACGAAATGAACGTGGAAGCGGCCAAGCTGGCGAAAGCCGCCACCGCCAAATATTCGACCGCCGACAAGCCGCGCTTCGTCTGCGGCGCGCTCGGCCCGACCCCGAAGACCGCGTCCATTTCGCCTGACGTGAACGACCCGGCCGCCCGCAACGTCACTTTCGACCAGCTGGTTGCGGCCTACTACGAGCAGGTACGCGGCCTGGTGGATGGCGGCGTCGACGTGCTGCTGGTGGAAACCATCTTCGATACCCTGAACTGCAAGGCTGCACTGTTTGCGATCGACCAGTACTTCGACGAGCGCCCTGGCATCGAGCGCCTGCCGCTGATGATTTCCGGCACCGTGACCGACGCCTCCGGCCGTATCCTGTCCGGCCAGACGGTGCCGGCCTTCTGGAACTCGGTGCGCCACGCCAAGCCGCTGACCATTGGCCTGAACTGCGCGCTCGGTGCGACCCTGATGCGCCCTTATGCCGAAGAGCTGTCGCAGATCGCCGATGCCTTCGTCTGTATCTACCCGAACGCCGGCCTGCCCAACCCAATGAGCGACACTGGCTTCGACGAACTGCCGGAAGATACTTCGCGCCTGCTGCGCGAGTTCGCCGACGCGGGGTTCATCAACGTGGCCGGCGGCTGCTGCGGCACCACGCCTGATCACATCGCCGCTGTCGCCAAGCTGCTGTCGACCGCCACGCCGCGCGCACTGCCGCACGTGCCGGTGGCGCAGCGCCTGTCCGGCCTGGAACCGTTCACCATCGATGACGACTCGCTGTTCGTCAACGTGGGCGAGCGCACCAACGTGACCGGCTCCAAGGCCTTCGCGCGCATGATCCTCAACGAGCAGTACGACGAAGCACTGTCCGTGGCCCGCCAGCAGGTGGAAAACGGCGCCCAGATCATCGACATCAACATGGACGAGGCGATGCTGGACTCCCAGGCCGCCATGACCCGCTTCCTGAACCTGATCGCTTCCGAGCCCGATATTTCGCGCGTGCCGATCATGATCGACTCTTCCAAGTGGTCGGTTATCGAAGCTGGCCTGAAGTGCGTTCAGGGCAAGGCCGTGGTGAACTCGATCTCGCTGAAGGAAGGCGAAGAGGAATTCATCCGCCAGGCAAAACTGTGCCGCCGCTACGGCGCCGCGGTGATCGTGATGGCCTTCGACGAAACCGGCCAGGCCGACACCTATGCGCGCAAGATCGAGATCTGCGCCCGTGCCTACAAGGTGCTGACCGAGAAAGTCGGCTTCCCTCCGGAAGACATCATCTTCGACCCGAACATCTTCGCGGTGGCTACCGGCATCGAAGAACACAACAACTACGCGGTGGACTTCATTGAAGCCACGCGCTGGATCAAGAACAACCTGCCGCACGCGAAGATTTCCGGCGGCGTATCGAACGTGTCCTTCTCCTTCCGCGGCAACGACCCGGCGCGTGAAGCGATCCACACCGTATTCCTGTACCACGCCATCAAGGCCGGCATGACCATGGGTATCGTCAACGCCGGCATGATAGGTGTTTACGACGACCTGCCGGCCGAGCTGCGCGAACGCGTGGAAGACGTGGTGCTGAACCGCCGCGAAGACGCCACCGAGCGCATGATCGAATTCGCGGCGACGCTGAAAGGCGGCGCCAAGCAGGAAGCCGCCAACCTCGAATGGCGCAACGCGCCGGTCGAGAAGCGCCTGGCGCACGCGCTGGTGCACGGCATCACCCAGTTCATCACTGAAGACACGGAAGAAATGCGCCAGCAGGTGTTCGCCTCCGGCGGCCGTCCGATCAATGTGATCGAAGGCCCGCTGATGGACGGCATGAATATCGTCGGCGACCTCTTCGGCCAGGGCAAGATGTTCCTGCCGCAGGTGGTGAAATCGGCGCGCGTGATGAAGCAGGCCGTGGCCCACCTGATTCCATATATTGAGGAAGAGAAGAAGGCGGAAGAAGCGCGCACCGGTATCGTGGCTAAACCGAAGGGCAAGATCGTCATCGCGACCGTGAAGGGCGACGTGCACGACATCGGCAAGAACATCGTGTCGGTGGTCCTGCAGTGTAATAACTTTGAAGTTGTGAACATGGGCGTGATGGTGCCGGCCTCCGAGATCCTGGCAAAAGCCAAGGCGGAGAATGCGGACATCATCGGCCTGTCCGGCCTGATCACCCCTTCGCTGGAAGAAATGGCGCACGTGGCGAAAGAGATGCAGCGCGACGAGCACTTCCGCATGCTGAAGATCCCGCTGCTGATCGGGGGTGCGACCACCAGCCGTGCCCACACTGCGGTGAAGATCGCCCACAACTACGAAGGCCCGGTGGTGTACGTACCGGATGCTTCGCGCTCGGTGTCGGTCGCGCAATCGCTGCTGACCGACGAACAGCGCAGCAAGTTCGTGGAAGAACTGGACCACGACTACGCCCGTATCCGCGAGCAGCACGCCAACAAGAAGGCGCTGCCGACCGTATCGCTGGAAGCGGCGCGCGCCAATAAGGCGAAGCTGTCGTTCGCGCCAGTGCGTCCGAAATTCGTTGGCCGCCGCGTGTTCAAGAACGTCGACCTGGCGGCCATCGCCGAGTACATCGACTGGGGCCCGTTCTTCCAGACCTGGGACCTGGCCGGCCCCTTCCCTGCCATCCTGACCGATTCGGTGGTGGGCGAGGCGGCGTCCAAGGTATTCGAGGAAGGCAAGGCGCTGCTGAAGAAGATCATCGAAGGCCGTTGGCTGACCGCCAATGGCGTCATCGCGTTGCTGCCTGCGAATACCGTCAATGAGGACGATATCGAGGTGTACACAGATGAATCGCGCTCCGAAGTGGCGTTTACTTACTACGGCCTGCGCCAGCAGGGCTTGAAGCCGGTGATCGATGGCGTACAGCGCCCGAACCAGTGTCTGTCGGACTTTATTGCGCCTAAGGATTCGGGCAAGCAGGACTACATCGGCATGTTTGCGGTGACGGCGGGACTCGGCATCGAGAAGTATGAGAAGCGCTTTGAAGATGCGCATGATGATTATTCGTCGATCATGCTGAAGGCGCTGGCGGATCGTCTGGCGGAAGCGTTTGCGGAATACCTGCACGAGCGTGTGCGTAAGGATCTGTGGGGCTATGCTTCCGAGGAATCGCTGTCGAATGAGCAGCTGATCAAGGAAGAGTATCGCGGCATTCGTCCGGCGCCGGGATATCCGGCATGCCCTGAGCATACCGTGAAGGCGGATGTGTTCAAGGTGCTGAATGCGAATGAAATCGGGATGGAGCTGACGGAATCGTTTGCGATGTTCCCGGGTGCGGCGGTGAGCGGGTTCTATTTTGCGCACCCGGAGTCGAAGTACTTCACCGTTGGGAAGATCAACGAGGACCAGCTTGTCGATATGGCTGCACGTCGTGGCGTGGCCAAGGACCAGTTGGAGCGCTGGCTGGCGCCGAACCTCTGAACCGGAAAACCAGGGTCTGACCCAAGGTTCAGCCCCATATGTTCCGAAGTCGTAGGCCGTTGATCAGGCGGGTCAGACCCTTGGGTCTGACCCTGATTTACCGGTTTTGAGCGCGGAAGCGCCAAATCGCCAGCGCCCCAAACAACGCCGCAAACGCCAGCTGCACCGCCGTAGTCTGCAACGCCACATCCATCCCTAAGCCACGCCAGGTCATGGCATCCAGCCCGTCCACCGCCCAGCGCGTCGGCACGATCAACGTCAACTGCTGCATCCACGCCGGGAACACAAACGTCGGCACCCAAGCCCCGCCCAGCATCACCAGGATCAAGGTCGCAAACACCGCCAGTCCGCGCGCTGCCTCCGGCGTCTTTCCAAACGCCGCAATCAGCAGACCGAACGAAGCCGTCATCAGCGCAAATCCAATCACCACCAGCGCAAAGCCAGCCGCATTGGTGACCTCCACCTTAAAGATCAGCATCGCACAAGCGAAAATCGCCACCATCAGCCCTGCCGCGATCATCGCACCTGACAACGCGCGCGACACCAGCACCTGCGACATGGTGATCGGCGCCGCCAGCAAGCGGTTCCAGATCCCCATGCGGCGCGCCAGCAGGATGCCGATACCCAGGTCAATCCCCATGAACAGGATGAACTGCACGCCCATGCCCGCAAACGCGTGCGCGTAAGCGTTGTACTTCGGGCCCGAGCTGAGCGCCTCGTCCTTCGTCGTGAACGGCACGCTCAGGTTGCCTCCTCCCGTCGCCACCGTGCGCTGGCTGTCAACCTTGCTCGCTTCATGATCCTGGTATTTCTTCAATCCGCCCAGCAAGGTAAGCAGCGCCTGCTTGTCCTCGCTGTCCGGCACCTGTTCCAGCTGTTTCAGGTTCGCCTCGGTGAATTTGCTGCCAGATGCGCCGCCCATGACCTCACCCGTCACGCCCTGCATCACATGCTGCGTCAGCAAACCCTTCACCATTGCGAGCACGGTCGATTGAGAAGGATCGTAATACAGCGGCAAGGCCGGCTTGCTGCCGGGCTGGAACAGGGACTGGCCGGAAGCATCGCCAAAGCCGGCCGGGATCACCACGGCCACCATCAGCTTGCCCGCGCGGACCTTGTCCTTTGCTTCCTGCTCGCTCAGTTCATGGACGGTCAGCGAAGAGTCGCCCTTCAACGCATCGCCGATCTTGCGGCCGATGACGCTCGTATCCTGCTGCACCAGGCCGATCTCGATCTTGCTGTTATTGCCGCCGCCGGCGCCGCCGAACAGGGAGCCGAAGAAGGCCGCCAGTACGATCGGCATCAGCAGGTTAAGCATCAGCGCGCGCTTGTCGTTCAGGTAGAGGATCAGATCCTTGCGGATCATCGCAATCATTGCTGTCATCGGGAGTCCTTAATCTCGCAGGGTGCGGCCGGTCAGGGAAAGGAAGATGTCTTCCAGCTTGGTGCGGGCAGTCGAGAAATGGGCCAGCGCGTGGCCTTGCTCATCCAGCCAGCGCAGTACCGGCGCGGCATGAATGGTCGCATGCAGGCTGATGTCGATCTGCGCGCCTTCGTGGCGTACGGCCGCTACACCAGGCAAGCCGGCCAGCGCGGCGACCACCGTTTCCGCAGGCATGCGCGCGGTGTCCGCCAGCTCCACCTGCAGCGCGGCTTGCGCCGGCAAGCGGCGATACAGCTCCGCCGGCTCCGCGTCCGCCAGCACCTTGCCGTGGTCGATGATGACGATGTGGTCCGCCAGGCGCTCCACTTCTTCCATGTAATGGCTGGTGTAGATCAGCGAGCGGCCCTGCGCCTTCAACGCCTCCAGCGTATCGAAGATCGCGTTGCGGCTTTGCGGGTCGACGCCGACAGTCGGTTCGTCGAGGATCAGCAGCTGCGGGTCATGCAGCAGCGCTGCTGCGATGTTCAGGCGGCGCTTCATGCCGCCCGAGAAGGTGGATGGCTTATCCTTGGCGCGGTCCGAGAGGCCCACCAGCGCCAGCACTTCTTCAGCGCGCTTTTTCAGCGTCGCGCCCTTCAAGCCATACAGCGCGCCGAACAGTTTGAGGTTTTCGATGGCCGGCAGCTCTTCGTACAAAGCCAGGTCCTGCGGCACCAGCCCCAGTTTCTGCTTGGCGGCACTGGCGCCCTGCCCTACCGGTTCGCCGTCCAGCGTAACGGTTCCGCCATCGGCCTTGATCAAGCCGCAAATCATGCTGACGGTGGTGGATTTGCCGGCGCCGTTTGGCCCCAGCAGGCCAACCGTCTGCCCGCGCTGCACCTGGAACGAAACGCCGTCGACCGCGCGCCGCTCACCATAAGATTTGCTCAGTCCACTTACGCTTAGCACTGCTCCTCCTCCGCAAAAAAAAACGGCGCCAAGGCGGCGCCGCTGCCGATGCGCATGCCTCTATAGGGCGTAACGCACCACGTTGTCACTCCATTCGAATGCCGACATTTCCAGCTCCACCAGCTCCTCGGTAGAAATCGCGAGATCGGCCAGCGCGGGCAGGATACGGGTGTCCATGTCTTCCAGGCGCTCGATGCATTCGGCCAGCTTAAGCAGGTCGCCGAAGAAGCCGCCTCGGAACACCAGCGCTTCCGACACTTCGTCGCCCATCGGGATCTGGGCCAGGATTTCCATCATCGGGATGCCGAACAGGGTATCCATCAGCGACATGATGCCGACGGTGAAAGCGATATCGGCTACATGGCGGTGCGCTGGACGCAATTTGGTGGCCAGCAGTTCAAGCAAACGGCCGCGCGTGGTGGCCAGCATCAGCAAAGGCGTCATCGAATGACCGCGCTTGCCCGGTTCCGCGTAAAGCATGATCTGCAGCCAGCGCTGCAACTGGCGGCGGCCCAGGATATGCACCGCCTGGCTCAGCGAATCGATGCGCTGGCGTGCACCGACAGCCGGGGTGTTCACAAGGCGCAGCAGGTTCAGTGCCAGAGACACGTCCTTCTTGATGGCGCGCTCGATCTCGATATTGTCGGCGTCCGACGTAACGAGCGTCATCAGCTCCATCACCGCCAACTGCGACGGCGACAGCTTTTTGCCGCTCATGATGACCGGCTTGGCGAAGTAATAGCCCTGGAAGTAATCGCAGCCCAGGTCCAGGCAGTTCTTGAATTCGTCGCGGTTCTCGACCTTGCAGGCCATGAGCTTCTTGCCGTCCTGCTTGAAGCGCGGCGCCAGCTTGACCATGCCGTCGAGCGAGATATCGCGCATCGACAGCTTCACGTATTCCACCATCGGCATCAGCGCCGGCAACTGCGGCGAATCGGGATTGATGTCGTCCAGCGAGAAGCGGAAACCGTGGCTCACCAGCTCCGACATGCGCGACAGCACAGCCGGCGCCAGGCTATTGGCAGCGCTAACTTCGAGCACCAGTTTCTCCCTCGGCAGGAAGCCGAAGATGTCACTCAGGATGGCATCCGCATCAACGTTGACGAAGCCGATAGCGTCGCCAATCGTACGCTCCATGCCCAGCTGCGCAGCGTGCGCAAGCACGGCTGCCGTAGCCGAAAGCTGGGAAGTATTGATGTTTGCTGGCCCAACCGGAGCGTTGCGAAAAAGCAACTCGTAACCGAACAGGGCCTGGTTGCGGTCCAAGATCGGCTGCCGGCCCAGATAGAATTCGCGAACTTTCAGGCTCTGGGAGGCCGCATCGTTGCTGGAAAGGTCGATCATAGGGAGATTCCTGAGGTGTCCTGCCATTTTGGCATCAAAACTTGCCCGTGTCTTCTAAATTTGCTCGAAGTCCCTTTTCTGCGGCAGGCCGTCCACAAAGCATTTCATCTCGCCCGGAACAAAGGCAGTCCATTGCTCATTGGTAGTCAATGGCTGGGTGACGATCACTGCCACACGGTCGTTTGGCGTGGTGACCTGGGAAAAGTCCACGCTCACGTCCTCGTCCGACAGCTTGGCAGTGTCGAACGGATACTGGCGCACGATGTAATGCAAATGGGTCGAGCAATGCGCGAACAGCGCGCGGCCGTCCGACAGCATCATGTTGAAGGTGCCGTGGGCTGCGATGCTGCGCACTGTCTTTTCCACCTGGGCACGCAGCATGGGCAACGGTGGGCAGGTATCGCCAAAGCGCTCGCTCAACTCCTGCAGGATCAGGCAGAAAGCGCGCTCGCTGTCCGTGGTGCCGACCGGACGGTACGGGCCATGCAGCACCGGCTCGAATTCCTTCAGGTCGCCGTTATGGGCGAATACCCAGTAACGGCCCCACAGCTCACGCACGAAGGGATGGCAGTTCTCCAGCATGACCTCGCCCTGCGTGGCCTTGCGAATATGGGCGATCACGTTCTTTGATTTGATCGGATAGTTCTTGATCAGCTCCGCGATCGGCGAATGGATCGCGGCCTGGTGGTCGACGAAATGGCGCACGCCGGCGCCTTCGAAAAAGGCGATGCCCCAGCCGTCATGGTGAGTATCGGTCTGCCCGCCGCGCAGGGCGAAGCCGGTGAAACTGAAGACAATGTCGGTCGGGACATTGCAGTTCATTGCGAGAAGTTGGCACATCCCTCAACTTTAACAGGTTGCGTGGCCTCTTACGACCGGATCAGCAAACAAAGCCACAGCCCGAAAACGGCGAGGAAATTGATGGTGAAGACGAGGCCGCGCAGCCGGATATTCGTGGTGCAGATTTGAACCCAGCTATGCACCACGCGCCCGCCGACGAAAACCCAGGCCAGCACCAACGGTGGGGTATCGACACCTTGCTGAATCAACATCAGCAGGCAGGCGGCGTAAAAAAACAGGGGCCACTCGAACTGATTCGAAAGGTTGGCGCTGATTCGCGGCTCGAAGTCTGCCCAGGGATTCGAGCCGTCAGCGTGGCGGCCAATGCCCCAGACCGAAGGCGCGCGAGCGGCTGTCAGCATCACATAAAGTAATCCTGTCAGCGCAACGTGCGCTGCCATTGGGTAGATCAGTGCTTTGTCCATGCACTCACCATGACGTAATAGCCGTCCGGATCGCGAAGCGCGAACTCCATCGTGCCGGTGCCAGGGTTCAATGCAGGTTCTTCCGCCAATGCGCCGACCAGGCTGCGCGCCCTGGCCAGCGAAGCGTCGAAGTCGTCCACGCGAAAGAACAGCAGGAGCCCGTTGCCAGGCTGCGCTTGCGCAGGACTCGTCAGGGTTGGATGGTCATGTGAACCCCATTGATGGAGGCAAAGGAGGACCGTCCCATCGTCATCCACGATCTGCCCGAAATATTCGTGGGCCGGCCCGGTGAGAGGCTGGCCAAACAGGGTCTGGTACCAGCTGAAACTGCGCGCGACATCGGCCACGCCGACGATGGCCCAGGTACGTTTCATGGGAACCCCGCAATCGTATTTTCGGTTGGCATTTCAAGCAGCCGCTTTTCGGCCTTGGTCAATATCCAGGCCTTCCACCCGCCTTCTGCGAGAAGTCTTTTGGACGGCAGCTCACCTTTCGACTCAAACGCATCGAAAACGTACGGCAGGCCTTCCGCGCCCAGAGGCGAATTGCTGTCGCTGACGTGGAAGTGCAAATGCGGCGCATCTGAATTGCCTGAGTTGCCAAGCAATGCCAGGGTTTGGCCACGCTTCACGTGGTCGCCGACTTTGACGCGGATCGTGTTCGGCTGCAAATGCGCGTAAAACGCAAAATTGCCCCCGCCCAGATCAAGAATCACATAATTGCCGCCGACCGTTTCAAGGTTGATCGGGACTGCCTTCTTGTCGGCGGTTGGATCATTGTCTGGAATCCCATCTTTCACGTCGACCACGACGGCATTGGCAACTGCGAGAACTTCGGCGCCGTATGCCGCCCAGTTCGCGTTCTTCGCCGGGTCCCCGCTGAACGCCAATCCCTCTTTACCTATCTTCGTCCAGTCCGCAGCAAAGCGCTGCGCGATCCGCGCTTTGCCATCGACTGCCACAATGGTTCTGCGATGCACGGAGTCATTGGACATGCCGCTCAACGCGACCCAACCCAGTCCACGCAACGGTGGACTGATCGTCACCGGAGCAACCTGGCGGACCGTCACCTCCGCCCCGTCAACATAAACGTCTTCACCTTTCTCATCCGCCTTGAAGAACAGGCGATGCATCAGGACACGCGGAACATCCGTTGGCCGCTCGAAATCAAGTTCAAGAAAAGCCACCGCCTGCATGCCACCGCCAATCACCCGTTTATCGCCCAAGTCCGCTGGCGCGCCGGGACGCCCCAGCCGCTCCGTCAGCGCCGGCGCCTCATAGCTCGCCAGGAACGACCTCTCCGTGGCGCCTTTGGCCACGATGATGCGCGACAGCTGAAGGCTCTTTGCGCGCAGGTTGGTGATGTGCAGTTCGTAGAGCAGGCGGATCTTGCCATTCGCCTTGACCGGAGTGGGCGCAACCGGGATGTGAAGGTCAACGGGAATTCCCGGCGAAAGTTTTTCCGCCGAGGCCAGGCTTGAACATAAGGTCAAGCAAACGATCAGCAGCCTGAATATATTTCGCCTCATAAATCGAGCTTTCTAAAGGGTAGCGTTGAGGTACTGCTTATTGTGTCGAGCCTTTTCGCACAGAGGTTCCACCAATGCCAGCGAGGCCCATATCCGATATTAACCCTCACGAGTCCGCTCCAAAGTTAAGTTCAACGCCATTGCCTGCGGGGTCCGTGAGAAAGATCTGAACTTGCTGTGTAGCAGGAACGGTCGCAACCCTGTATTGGATGCCGCGGCGACTGAGTTCTTCTTCAAACTGCGCACGGCCCGTGCAGCGGAAAGCCGCATGATCGAACGTTCCTAGCGGAGGGACCGGACGGGTCTCTCCAGGTCCCGCTTCGGACAAGTGCAAAATAGGATGCCCACTAGCGTAAAGCCAGTAACCAAAACTGCGAAATGGCGGCCGCGCTCCGAGTTCAAGGCCAACTACATCGCAATAGAATTCACGAAGCTCGTCGAGCAGCGCACGAGAGGCGCGCAGGTTGTAATGACTAAAACCGATCGCCGGCATTTGATCCTCGGGTGATGTAGGAAATATGCATTAACGCTTGAGCATACCTTGGGAAAGAATGAGATCGTCGCCCGGTGGATCTCCGACTTTGACCTCTTCTTCGGCTTCCCAGTAGAGAGTGCCGTTCTTTAAAGTTGCAACACCTTTGACGACTGCGCCATTCCGATTGCTGGTAACAAGCAGCACCGCCTGATTGCCGGATACAGATCCCTGTACCGTTCCAGCGCCACCTTCATTGACTTGGCCGCAGTCGACCGTCGCCATGTAATGGGATCCTGTCACTCGGTTGCCGTTCTGCCTTAACTCGAATCCCGCCGAACCGCATTCTGCTTTCCGTGCCTTTTCTTCGGGTTTGCGCAAATCAATTGTCCAGGACCCCGAGAAATCTGTCGCTTTGGCCTGAGCATTGATTGCAGCAAAAAGCAGAATGGCAATCGGCGTAAGTCGACCTGAAGTAGTCATAAATTTAGATGTATCGCAGTTCACCCGGATCATCGAAGCGTACTAGAGCCAGACATTGTTATACCAGCTTAGTATTAGCAACAAATGCGTGTGAGAGTTTATCGAGACCTTGAATTGCTCGCATCCCTTCGGCCGCAGTGACTCGGCCAGACGAGGAAACGACCAAATGCTCCAGATGGGGAAATTTTTCGTTTAGCTTGCCCAGATCCGTTAAGTTGCGGCACCGGTGAATCTCAAGTCGCCGCAGATGCGGCAATGGTGGAAGTGATTCCAGGCTTTCGGGGCTGGCCCAATTGATCTGGAACTCGACCAGTGACACCGGAAGATTTAAAGCCGAAAATGTTTTGTCGGCAGGACGGAAGTGCCAGAGATGGAGCAGTTCAAGTTCACTGAGTTCATCGAGGCCACGATCTTTCGCTTTTGGTTCGATCACTGCCTTTTTGAGCCTTGGAAAACGACCAAAGTCAATCGGTGGGCGTTTTGGGTGCATGCCAAAATACCGCAAGTTCTCAAGCGAGTACAGACCATCGATATCGTCCAGGCAAATGTCCCAGAACCATACCGCCTCAACCCACGGCATCTCTCGCAAGAAATCGACCTTCTTGCAGTGAAAGCCAAATCCAGGCGAACCAAAAACCCCGCGCGTTCGTGTTTCTCGAATTCTCTCGACGCATGCAGCGATGCGTTCTGACTCAATTCCCAGGCACGTTGTATGTGCCAAATCGTGGGTTTGAAAAAAACCATCTTCTTTGGCGATCGGCATTAGCTGCAGCTTCCCAGATCAGCAATCGGTGAGTCCATCGAGTGGTGGTCGCACAGCATACATCCCTCGACTCTTTATCAAAACGTCAATATGCCAGCTAAATTCCCTTTCGGCAATCTACGGCGGAGGAAATCAAGCGAGTGGGTATGAAGGAAAAACGGGCAGCGCTGACGTGGCTGCCCATTGCGAGGCAAGAAATGCCCCACGGAAGGATGCTTGGAACTTAGTGCAGCAGCACCGGCTGACTCATCAGTACTTCGTAATTGCCCAGGAAATCGTCGATTTCCTCGATGGTGGGCTCGCTGGCAATCAATTCGTTAACGTCGCGGCGGAAGTTCTGCGCCATGACCCCGGCAATGAAGATTTCGCGTTTGCCGCCCTTGTCCACGATTTCGTAACCGCCAAAGCGCAACGCCTCCAGGCTACGGTCCGCGCCGAATTCGACAACGCTGTATTGCTCGCTGTTATAAATGAGGTTCATATGGCTTCCTTCACAGTTCCGTTTCCAAACCGAGATGGGGCTGTCCTAGCCATTTTCAAGCGTTCAGTACCGGCTCCAGGCGCAGCAGGGCGTCATAAGGTGCCGTTTCAAGCATGGCGCGCAGGCTTTCCACGTGGGTGGCATCAGCCAGGCTGATAAAGAGCTGCGCCGGGGGACGGCGCAAGAGACGATTCAATGTAACACGCAAGACAAGATTACCGGCGCAGCATAGGCAGCCGGGGGCGATGCGATGAACCTGCGGCTGCCATGCCGGCGGGTCACTTTCATCATATACCAAACTGGAATTCGCGTCGGCAAGACCTTCGAGGATGATGGCCGTTGCTACGCCAGGCGACAAAACGGCCGCAATCGCGCTCTCGCGCGCTGCGGCCGTCGGGCCGATGACCAGGGTTGTCGGTGTCAAGCCTGGTTCTTTTTCGACAGCTTGCCCGGCTCCACGCCCAGCTGCTTCAGCTTGCGGTACAGGTGGGTGCGTTCCAGTCCGGTCTTCTCGGCCACGCGGGTCATGCTGCCGCCTTCGCGGCCCAGGTGGTGTTCGAAGTACATGCGCTCGAACGCGTCGCGTGCTTCACGCAGCGGCAGGTCGAACGACAGGTTGAAGATCGGGTTGTCGCCGTTGACGGCGCGCGCCATGCCCAGGTTATGGGTCACCGGCTGCTGCACTGCCTGCGATTGGCCAAAGCTGGTTTCTTCCACCGGCGCCGGCATGACCGGTCGCGATGCCATCACCGGCGCTCGCACGGCTTCCTGCGCGCGGCTCAGGCCAGCCTGCACGGCCTTCAGCAGCTTTTGCATCGCAATCGGCTTTTCCAGGAAATTCATGGCGCCGATGCGCGTCGCCTCCACCGCGGTATCGATGGTTGCGTGGCCGGACATCATGATCACCGGCATGGTCAGCAAGCCGTCGCGCTGCCATTCCTTGAGCAGCGTAACGCCGTCCGTGTCGGGCATCCAGATGTCGAGCAGGACCAGGTCGGGCGCCCCGGCGGCACGCGCGGTACGTGCCTGCTGGGCGTTCTCCGCCAGCGTGACCGCGTGGCCTTCATCACCCAGGATTTCCGAGAGCAACTCCCGGATGCCCATTTCATCATCAACTACGAGAATGTTTGCCATGTATCCCTTGCCCCTTCCCTTCATTTTGTCGCCTTCTACGCAGGCATTCTATACCTGTCTGAGCGACAATGATTTTATTAGTCCAACAATATTATGCCAACTACACCGACGCCAACTTTAACAGCAAAATCAGCACCGACGCACCACTTCTATCGTCACGGTTCTGGATATCGATCCTGCCCCCGTGTTCCTCGATAATCTTCTTCACCATTGCCAGCCCCAATCCTGTGCCTTTGGCCTTCGACGTCACGTACGGTTCGAAGGCATTGGCCAGGATCTTCGGCATGAAGCCGGGGCCATTGTCCGAGATTGAGAGGCGCACTGCAATACGTGTGCCGCCGTCTGCGCTCTGGTAGATGATGCCCTCAGTGACCACGTCGATGCGCGGCTCGGCATCCAATGGAGGATGCTCTTGCAGCGCGTCCTGCGCATTTTGCAGCAGGTTGTGGATTACCTGGCGCAATTGGGTTTCGTCGCCCATGATCATGGGCAGCACGGGCGCCAGGTTGGCGTGGATGATGTCGTTGCCCTCGCCGCTCACATACAGGTGCAGGATCTCCTCCACCAGGGAGTTCAGGTCCAGCGGCTGCAGCACGGCAGGCGGGGTGCGGGCGTAATCGCGGAAGTCGTCGACCATGCGTTTCATGGCGGAGACCTGGTTGACGATGGTGGTGGAGGCTTTGTTGAGCAATTCCACATCGGGGCCTGAGAGCTTGGATTCAAGCTTCATTTGCAGGCGTTCGGCCGACAGCTGGATAGGCGTCAGCGGGTTCTTGATTTCGTGGGCCAGGCGGCGCGCCACTTCGCCCCAGGCGATCGAGCGCTGGGCGGAGATCACATCGGTGATATCGTCGAACACGACGATGTAGCCGGTGCCCGTTTCCAGCGGCAGGCGCGAGCCGCGCGTCAGCAGGATCTGTTCATTGTCCTCAGGGCTGCCTGGCTGGCGCGGGATCTCGATCTGGCGCTGCCAGTGCAGGCGAGCCACGTTGCGTCCGGCCGCGGTCTGCGCGCTCTGCGCCGAGAAGGCGTTGATGATGGCGGCGGCAAATTCCTGCATGCCTTCCACTTCGGCCAGCGGCTGGCCGATCAGGGTCACGCCGGCGTGCTGCAGGATGCGTTCAACCGAGTCGTTGCAGGTGACCAGGCGGAATTCGGAATCGAGCACCATCACGCCCGCCGACATATTGGCCAGCACCGATTCCAGGTGGGCCTTGGCGTTTTGCAGGGCGATACGGTTTCGTTCAACGGCGCTGCGTGCTTCGGACAGCTGGCGCGTCATGGTGTTGAAAGACTGGGTCAGGGTGCCAAGTTCGTCCGAGCTGGCGACGATAGGACGCGGCGACAGGTCGCCTTCGGCCACGGCGCGGGTACCTTCGGCCAGCAGCAGCAGCGGCTGCGCCAGGTCGTTCGCGATCAGGAAGGCCGCCGCGATGGCGCCGAAGACTGCCAGCAGCAGGGTCAGGGTCAGCGTCTCGGTGTACATCTTGCGCAGGCCCTGCCGGGCGACCGAGCGCTCCTTGTATTCGGAGAAGGCGGTACGCAGCATTTCGCCGTTGCTGGCCAGCTTTTGCGGCACGGCCTGGATGATCTGCAGGTAGCGCGGCGCCAGGTGGGCGCCGGACGGCTGCACCGGGTCGGGGATGGCCATCAGCACGCGCAGGCGCAGCACGCTGTTGGCGTCCAGCGGCGCCGGCTGCGGCGCGCCGACGCGGTCGTCGCGCAGTTCCCCGCCGCCCTCGTAGGCCGCGTAAGCCGGGTCATCCTTGGCTTTGGCCAGCATGACGGCGCTGGGCAAGTCGGCCGACAGGTTGACGCGGCGCTCGCCCATGGCCGAAACAATCAGGCCGCCGTCGGCATCGACGATGATGGCGCTCTGGGTGCCGGGGTGGCGGCGCACGAAGCGCGCCAGCGTGGCAGGTGCGGAGTAGAACGGGTCTTCCGCCAGCTGGCGCACGGTGCCGCGCGCCTGGGCTTCCAGTTCGGCCAGCGATTCGTCCAGCGCCGAGCGTCCCAGGTCAAGGCCTGCATCCAGCGCCTCCTCGATCCGCACGTTGAACCAGGAGTCGATGGAGTGCGACACAAACTGCACCGACACCAGGAAGATGACCAGGCCAGGCAGCACGCCGATGGCGGCAAACAGCACCACCAGCCGTGTCATCAGCTTGGAGCCGAACTTGCCGCTCTTGTAGCGCGAATAAAGCCGGAACAGCGAAACGCCGACCAGCACCACCAGCGATACCGCAACGGCTGCATTCAGGCCGAGCAGCCAGCCGTAATAGCGGTCGAAGAAGCCGGAATTGTCGGAAGCCGACGCGAGCAGGAACAGCAAAATGCTGCAGGTCGCTCCCGCGACGACAAACAGATACCGAAGGGCCGATTTCACTTACTCAGCCCTGTACTGGAAGGTTTTCTGTTTGGACGAGAGTCGCCACTCGCTGTTGTTGAAGGCATTGACCTGGATTGGCTTGGGCAGGAAATCCTTGTCCATGCCCATCTTCAAGGTCACATTATAAGTTTCGCCTACCTTCAGGGCGCCGCGCGGCGCCACGACCCAGCGGGTTGGCCGGCGGATGAAAAACAGGGCTTCGTCCAGCGTCTGGAAGGGTTGGGCTACCGAACCGATGACTTTGACGTAGTACTGGCGTATCAGCACGTCGTACCACAGCTTGTGGGTACGCTTGGCGGTGACGGCTTTTTCGTCGAACCAGTACCAGCGCGGGCGGGTAAAGCTGATTTCGGTCGTGAAGTGCAGCGACACGCCCGATTGCACGGCCACTTCCAGGTCGTGGCTCAACTCGAAGGAATAGGCGGAGGACAGGCGATAGCCCTCTTCCGCCGCCTCGATATAGGCGCGCGTGATCTCCACCCCGTCATCGGAGGCGTGGGCGGCGTGCGGCAACGCACACGCAAGCGTCAACAGCAACTGCCAGCAAAGGAGTCGAAAAAATCTTTGGATCACTTGCCTGGTGCTCTTCAAAGGGTTACGCATCTTTCCGGAACAATGCGTAGAACAAACCATCGTGATCCTGCTCGGCGCCGCCTAATGGCAGCAATTGGCCGGGTGCATCGAGGCGGGTGGCGCGGTTGCGCACCGCGAAAGCGGCCGCCTGCGCCTCGGACTCCTGCGGCCACAACGAACATGTCACGAACAGCAATTTACCATTCGGGGCGAGCATTCGCCAAAGGTTGTCGAGAATTTGCGACGAAAGTGTTGCAAGTTGACGGGTGTCGCTCTTGCGGCGCAGCCAGCGGATGTCCGGGTGGCGGCGCACGATGCCGGAGGCGGTACAGGGCACGTCGGCCAGGATGCGGTCGAACTGCTGGCCGTCCCACCATGCGTCGGTCTGGGCTTCGGCCGGCTGCAGGTTTGCCTGCAGTTGCAGGCGGTCGAGGTTTTCCTGCACGCGCTGCAGGCGCTTCGGATCTGCATCCAGTGCTGTCAAATTGACATCAGCCAGTTCGAGGATGTGGCAGGTTTTGCCGCCGGGGGCGGCGCAGGCGTCCAGCACGCGCATGCCCGGCTGGACGTCCAGCAGCGGCGCCGCCAGCTGGGCGCCGGCGTCCTGCACCGAAACGTCGCCCTCCGCGAAGCCCGGAATCTGGCTGACCGGCACCGGCTTGGCCAGGCGCACTGCGTAAGGACCGATCTGGGCGGCGTCCATGCCTTGCTCGGCCAAACGGGCCAGGTAGGCGGCTACGCTGGTGCGGCGGCTGTTCACGCGCAGGGTCAATGGCGGGGCCTCGTTACCGGCGGCCAGCAGCTTTTCCCAGTCTTTCGGGTAGGCGGTGATGACGGCGTCGATCCACCATTGCGGGTAGTTGTATCTGGCTTCCGGCTGCTGCATGGCTTTGTCCAGCAGTTCTTCTTTCTCGCGCAGGAAGCGGCGCAGCAGCGCATTGACCATGTTTTTGGCGCGCGCGGTGTCCGGGTGGGCGCCGGCGGCCGTGACGGCCTGGTCGACCACGGTGAACGCTTCGTAAGGGGCCGGGCTGGCGTCGGCCGGGTACATCAGCGGCAAGGCTGCGGACAGCAGGGCCTGGACCATCGGATCCGGTGCTTTGGGCGCCATCAGGCCGATCAGGACTTCGCTCAGTGCCAGCTGGCGCATGCTGCGGTAGGCGATGTCCTGGATCGCGCCGCGCGCTTGCGGTGTTGCGTCATTGGCGGCAAACACAGAGGCCAGCGCCTGAGGCAGGGCCGTGCCCTGCTGTACCTGGACAGCGGCCGTCGCGGCGCCCAGCAATGCAAAAGCGAGCGAGTCCTGCTTCAATTCGGACTGGAATTCGGTCTGTACGCGCGGTTTCAGGTCGCGGTGGTGACTTTCGCGGATGGCTGGCTTGCTTGGCGCGCGTGGCGCCGCAGGCGCCTCCGCCCCGCGGGCTGCTGGTTTGCGGGCTGCCCAAGGCGAGCCAGAACCGGCCTCCTGGCCGCCCGCCGAGCGTCCGAAGCCGCGCTGTCCACTGTCCGAACGTGAGTCATTGCGGAAATCGGCGCCTTCGCGCTTGCCAAAGCCACGCTGGCCTGCATCGCTACGGCCTTCGCCACGATTTCCCCGGTCAGGACGCGGGGCGAAGGCGCGCTGTTCGAGTTCGCTGCGCCCCTCGCTGCGGCCTTCACCGCGGTTTTCGCGGTCCGAGCGGGCGCCAACGCCGCGCTGCGTGCCCTCGCCGCCAGGGCGGGGACCGGCTGGACGCGGGCCTGCCGAGCGCTGAGCACCCTCGCCCTGCGCACGAGGCGCCTTGGCCGCCGGTTTCGCCGGTTTAGCCTTGGGTTTGAGGGATAAAGTTGGGCGCTCTTTCTTAATCATTGCAATCCTGTCATCGCGCCCGCCGCCGGCGGGGCGGCCCGGGAGGCCACCTGTTCGCGGTAAATCTGTGAAAACCAAGATTGTACCCGGGATAGACCCCTAAGCCTTTGTTTTTGCCCCGATTTACCCGCTCTGGCAAACAAGTATAATGTTCCACTTTCAGACGTTCCCAGCTATTCACATGCTCGCCCAACAAAAGCAAGAGATCATTTCCCTGTTCCAGGCCGCCCTCGCGCCGATCCTGGAAGGTTCCGACGTTAAAGCCAACGTGGTGCTGGAGCGCCCGCGCGATGCTTCGCACGGCGACGTCGCCTGCAATATCGCCATGCAGCTGGCCAAACAGCTGAAAATGAACCCGCGCGAACTGGCGCAGAAGATCGTCACCGCCCTGCTGGACAACCCGGCCGGCAAGCAGCTGGTCGCCGCCGCCGACATCGCCGGCCCGGGCTTCATCAACTTGCGCGTGACCGACGCTGCAAAGCAGTCCGTGGTCAAGAGCGTGCTGCAGCAGGGGGCCACCTTCGGCCAGAGCGAATCGCTGGCCGGCAAGAACGTGATCATCGAATTCGTGTCCGCCAACCCGACCGGCCCGCTGCACGTGGGCCACGGCCGCCAGGCAGCACTGGGCGACGCCCTGTCCTCGCTGTTCGAAGCGCAAGGCGCCAAGGTCACCCGCGAGTTCTATTACAACGACGCCGGCGTGCAGATCCAGACCCTGGCCAATTCGGTCCAGTGCCGCGCCAAGGGCTTCAAGCCGGGCGACGCCGAATGGCCTGAATCGGCCTACAACGGCGACTACATCGCCGACATCGCCGCCGACTTCCTGGCCAAAAAGACCGTATCGGCTTCCGACGGCCAGCCGGTCACCGCTACCGGCAACGTGGAAGACATCGAAAACATCCGCGCCTTCGCAGTGACCTACCTGCGCAACGAGCAGGACATCGACCTGCAAGCGTTTGGCGTGAAGTTCGACAACTACTACCTGGAATCCTCGCTGTACTCCGACGGCAAAGTGGAAAAGGCGGTGGAAGCGCTGGTCGCCAACGGCCACACCTACGAAGACGGCGGCGCGCTGTGGCTGCGCACCACCGACTACGGCGACGACAAGGACCGCGTCATGCGCAAGACCGACGGCGGCTACACCTACTTCGTGCCGGACGTCGCCTACCACATCGTCAAATTCCAGCGCGGCTTTACCCAGGCCATCAACATCCAAGGTTCCGACCACCACGGCACCATCGCCCGCGTGCGCGCCGGCTTGCAAGCCGTCGGCCTGGGCATCCCGCAAGGCTTCCCCGACTACGTGCTGCACAAGATGGTCACCGTGATGAAGGATGGCGCGGAGGTGAAGATCTCCAAGCGCGCCGGTTCCTACGTGACCGTGCGCGACCTGATCGAATGGTCCGGCGGCGGCGACATCACCAAAGGCCGCGATGCCGTGCGCTTCTTCCTGATCTCGCGCAAAGCCGACACGGAATTCGTGTTCGACGTCGACGTCGCGCTGAAAACTTCGGACGAAAACCCGGTCTACTACGTGCAGTACGCCCACGCACGTATCTGCCGCATGCTGGCAAACTGGGGCGGCGACGAAGCCTCCGTTGCCAACGTCGACCTGTCGCCGCTGACTGCACCGACCGAAGCAACCTTGCTGGCCACCCTGGCCCAGTATCCTGAAGTACTGGCCCGCGCCCAGGCCGAACTGGGCCCGCACCAGGTGGCCTTCTACCTGCGCGACCTGGCTGCCGCCCTGCATTCCTTCTACTTCGCCGAAAAAGTGCTGGTGGAAGACGAGGCCACCAAGCTGGCCCGCGTGGCACTGATGGTCGCCACCCGCCAGGTGCTGCGCAATGGCCTGGCGCTGATCGGCGTTTCCGCTCCTAACCAAATGTAAGGTCCACATGGCTTTTCGCAATCTGCGTTCTCAGCAAGGTAATACTTTAGTTGGCATCGTTATCGGCCTGGTGATTGGCCTGGTCATCGCCGTCGTCGTGGCGCTGATGATTACCAAGGGCCAGTCGCCGTTCACCGAGAAGGCGTCGAAGAATGGCAAGCCGACCGACGAAGCGTCCGGCCAGATCGCCGATCCGAACAAGCCAATGTACGGCAGCAAGGATGCGGTAAAAAAGGCCAACAGCGAGTTCGAGCGTGAAGCTGCCAAACCGACCGCTTCGGACGAACTGCAGAAGGTAGTGGACTCCATCCAGGCCAAGGGCCAGGCTGGCGCGCCGGCGCCTGCACCGGCTGCCAAGCCGCCGGTCGCCCCGGCTCCCGCCGTCACTTCGCCGGGCGCGCCGCCGCCGGTCAACAGCGCAGCCCCGCCTGCGCAGGCTGCGGCTCCGGCCCCAGCCCTGCCGGGTGAAGACAAGTTCGTGTACTACCTGCAGGCCGGCGCCTTCCGCGAAGTCGGCGATGCGGAAAACACCCGCGCAAAACTGGCTTTGCTGGGCTTTGAAGCCACCGTCTCCGACCGCGAGACCGATTCCGGCGTACTGCACCGCGTGCGCATGGGCCCTTTCACGCAGGTGGAAGCCATGAACAAGGTGCGCGCCAAGCTGTCTGAAAACGGCGTTGATGTGGCGGTAGTGCGTAACCAGAAATAAGGAATGACCGCGATGATCAAGAAATTCCTGGCCTTGGTACTGTTCGGCGTTTCCTTTGCTGCGGCAGCGGCGCCCGCGGCGCCGGTGCTCGGCACGGACTACGTGAGGCTGGTGGAACGCCAGCCGGTCGATACTGGCAAGAAGGTCGAAGTCATCGAGTTCTTTGCCTACTACTGCCCGCATTGCTATGCCTTTGCGCCGGACATCGAGGCCTGGGCCAGGAAACAGGGCGACAACATCGTCTTCAAGCGCGTGCACATCGGCTCCGGCCCTTCCGTGCTGCCGCAGCAGAAGCTGTTCTTCTCGCTCGAGTCGATGGGCCTGCTGGAGCAATATCACCTGAAAGTGTTCGACGCCATGCACGCGCAGCTGGGCGCATTGCGCGACGATGCTGCAGTGATGGACTGGGCTGCCAAGGAAGGCATCGACAAGAAAAGATTCGCGGAGACTTACAGCGGCCTCGGTGTGTCGGGCAAATTGCGCCACGCCGACCGCATGATGGGCGACTATCGTGTCGATTACTGGCCGATGGTGATCATCGATGGCAAGTACATGACGTCGCCTGCCCAGGTGAACAAGGGCGCTCCGGCGAAAACCGAAGAGCAAATGCACGCCAACGCCCTGAGCGTGATGGACTTCCTGGTCGCCAAGGCGAAGTCGGAAAAGCAGTAAGGCCTTGAAGCGCGTTTTCATCACCGGCGCGTCCAGCGGTATTGGCGCGGCACTGGCTGCGCATTACGCCGCCCAGGGCTGCACCCTCGGCTTGCTGGGCCGCCGCGCCGACGCGCTGCAGGCCCTGGCTGCTTCCTTGCCTGATGCTGCGCTCCACCGCTGCTATGCAGTCGACGTGACCGACCATGGGGCGCTGCGCGCTGCCGCCGAGTCCTTCCTCGGCTATGCCGGCGGCTGCGATATCGTCATCGCCAGCGCGGGTATTTCGCACGGCACCATCACGGAACTGGCGGAAGATTTACCGGTGTTCGAATCCATCATCGCCACCAACGTTACAGCCACTGTTGCGACGTTTTCTCCCTTTGTTGCCGCCATGCGCGCGCAGGGAACGCCGGCGCGGCTGGTCGGCATCGGCAGCGTGGCCGGCGTGCGCGGGCTGCCGGGCGGCGGCGCCTACAGCGCATCCAAAGCCGCGGTGCGCGTGTATTGCGAGTCGCTGCGGGTTGAATTGCGCGGCAGCGGCATCGAGGTTGTGACCATTGCGCCGGGCTATATCGATACGCCGATGACGAAGAAGAACAAATATGCGATGCCCTTTTTGATGCAGCCGGAGGCTTTCGCCGCAGCGGCGGCGCGCAGCATCGCGCAAGGTGTCAGCTACCGCGTGATTCCGTGGCAGGCCGGCATGATCGCGCGCACCCTGCGCCTGCTGCCGAACTGGCTGTACGACCGGGCTTTCGCCAAGGCGCCGCATAAGGCGCGCAAGGGCACAACATGAACGCAACTCCCCTCTCCTGTGACGCCATCCACGCGCTGGTTGCCGGCAGCGCTTCACATGTCGCCATCGAAGTGGTGGACGAAACCGGGTCCACCAATGCCGACTTGCTCGCGCGCGTGCCGTCCGCCGGCGCCGCAGGGGCAGATGCGGCCCTTCGCGGCCCGGTGCTGCGCGTGGCCGAGCGCCAGACCGCAGGACGAGGCCGCGCCGGCCGCAGCTGGCTGTCGGCGCCGGGGGCATCGCTGACTTTTTCGGTGGCGTGGCCGTTCCGCGCGCCGCTGCACCGCATGGTGGGCCTGCCGCTGGCGGTCGGCGTGGCGCTGGCCGAAACGGTGAACGGACTGGGCGTGCCCGTGCAGCTCAAATGGCCGAACGATATGCTGAAAGACGGCGCCAAGCTGGCCGGCATCCTGGTGGAAACCCAGGCCGCGCAGGACGGCGTCATCTGGGCAGTCATAGGTTGCGGCATGAACCTGCTGATGCCGGACGAGATGGAGGCAGCCATCGGCCGCGAGGTCTCCTCGGCGCCATGGCTGGCGCAGATGGACCGCAATGCCCTGCTGGCGCAACTCCTGAGCCGCTTGTGCGCCGTGCTGGCGGAGTTCGACGATACCGGCTTTGCCGCCTTCACCGAGCGCTGGAATGCACTGCAGGCATGGCGCGGACAGCCGGTACGCCTGCTCGACCACGGTATCGTCCAGCAGGAAGGCCTGGCCGCCGGCGTGGACGACCAGGGCCGCCTCCTGCTCGACACACCGGCCGGCCGCGTGGCGCTGCTGTCGGGCGACGTTTCGCTGAGGCTCGCGTCATGACTTACGACCTGTTGATCGACGCCGGCAATACCCGCATCAAATGGGCCCTCGCCGCCCCAGGCGCCGTCCTCGGCGACTGGGACGCCCACGGCGCCCACATGCACGCCGATGCCGCCGATTTCCCGAGCGCCCTTGCCGCCGCCCTCGCCTCGTGCACCGGTCCGGGCACCGGCGCGCCGGCTGTTGGCCGCGTGCTGATTGCTAATGTGGCGGGCCAGGCCGTGCGCGACATGCTGACTGCCTGGCTGGCCGCGCCGCAGTTGGGCATCGCGCAGCCAGCCATCGAATGGTTCGCCTCCCTGCCGCAACGCGCAGGCGTGCGCAACGCCTATCGCAACCCGTCGCAACTGGGCTGCGACCGTTTCGCCGCCGCGATCGGCGCGCATGCGCTGTGCCCGGACAAGGACATCGTGGTCGCCAACTGCGGCACTGCCACCACCATCGACGCCATCACCAAGGACGGCACCTTCCTGGGCGGCATGATCCTGCCCGGCCTCGGGTTGATGGCAAGCAGCCTGGCAAAAAACACCGCCCAGCTGCCGCAGGTCAAACCCGGCAAGCTGCCGGAAGGCTTCGCCAACAACACCGACGACGCCATCCTGAGCGGCTGCCTGGCCGCGCAAGCCGGCGCGATCGAACGCGCATTTGAGCTGCACCAGGCCACAGAGTGTATTATTTCGGGCGGCGCCGCGCCTTATATCGCGCCTGCGGTCCCGGTACCGCACCGCCATGTCGACAATATTGTGATGATAGGCCTGCACGCTGCCCTGCGCAGCGCCTGACCTGTATGGAGTGCCCGTGCTGAAACTGATCTTCGCCCTGCTGCTTGCCGCCAATGCCGCGCTGTTCGCGTACGGCAAAGGCTATCTCGGCCAGTTCAGCGGCAACGAGCACGAGCCGGCGCGCCTGCAGAAGCAGCTGAACACCGACAAGCTGCAGCTGGTCAGCGCCAGCAAGGCGGAAGCCGCTGCCGCCGCCGTCGCTCCGCCGCCGCCGGTGCCGCGCGAGGAACCGGCCACCGTCGCCTGCTTCGAAGTCGGCAACTTCCAGCTGGCCGAAGCCCGCAAGTTCGAAGACCGGTTGGCGCCGCTGGAACTGGGCGACCGCCAGCAGCGCCACAATGCGCCGGGACAGGAAATCTCCAGCTACATCGTGCATATCCCGCCGCAGGCGAGCCGCGCCGCCGCCGAAAAGAAAGCCGACGAACTGCGCGCCCTCGGCATCACCAATTTCTTCGTCTTGAATGAAAGCTCGCCGCTGAAGTGGGGCATTTCGCTGGGCGTCTTCCGCACGGAAGCGGCAGCCCAGGCGCAACTGGCCGCCCTCAACAAGCAAGGCGTGCAGAGCGCGCGCGTGGCGCCGCGCTATACCAGCAACCGTGAGCTGTACTTCCAGTTCCGCGACATCAGCGAAGATACCAAGGCCCGTATCGCCAAGATCGCCGCCAGGTTCCCCGAGCAGGAAACCCGCGCCTGCACTAGCGCTCGATAACGATCGGCTTCAGCTTGAAGTTCGAAGACAGCGCCTTGCCTGCCGCCTGGGCATCTTCACGGCTGGTATAAGGACCGGCGAACAGTCGATAGAACTTGCCCGCCTGCTCCACGTCCAGCTTCAAGCCCGCATCGCTGGCTTCCAGGCGCTTGCGCAAGCCATCCGCGCCGTCCTCGCGCGAATACGAACCCAGTTGCAGGTAGTAGCCCGGTTCGGTCGACCCGCCCAATACCGCAGCCCTGGCCTCGTCGCCGCTGGACGACACCAGCATCGGCGCCGCTTTCGGCATCGGCGCGGCCTGTTGCGTCGGCGCGGGAGCCGGCGCCGAACCGCGCGCGGCAATCATGCGTTCGATCTCGGCCGGCGGGATGTGTTCCACTTCCAGCTGGCTGCTGCCATTGACCAGCAGGCCAAGCTTCAGCGCCGCCGTGTAGGAAACGTCGATGATGCGCGTCGAATGGAACGGCCCGCGGTCGTTGATGCGCACCACGACCGAATTGCCATTGCTGATATTGGTCACTCGCGCATAGGACGGAATCGGCAGCGTCGGATGCGCCGCCGTCATCTTGTACATATCGTAGATTTCGCCCGACGAAGTACGCTGGCCGTGGAATTTCTTGCCGTACCAGGTACCCGGACCGCGCTGCTTGAACTCAGCGCCAAGGGCGGTCGGCTTGTAGGTCTTGCCGAATACGGTATAAGGACGGTTCGAGTACGGCAGCAGCGGATCGACGCGTACTTCCGCATCGGGCGTTTCGAGCAGGCCGGCCGGGGGATTCACACCGGGACCGTCATCCTGGTAATAGGCGCCGCGCCCCGAACCTGCAGCAGGCAGTGCGGGAATGCCCGGCGGCGGCTTGGCCGTGACCGGCGCGGGCGGCTTGCGCGACGAAGTTTCCGTCGGCGTGGTGCCGCAGGCGGCCAGCAGTGCCGCTGCCGCCAGGGGCAAGAGCCGGAACGCGCGCTTCATGTCTGCACCAGCTTTCTATGCCGCTGGATCGACATCAGGATGCCCGAGCCCAGGCCCAGCGTGAGCAGCGCCGTGCCGCCATAGCTGATGAACGGCAGCGGCACGCCCACTACCGGCAGGATGCCGCTCACCATGCCCATGTTGACGAAGGCGTAGGTAAAGAAGATCATCGTGATCGCACCGGCCAGCAAGCGCGTGAACAGGTTCGGCGCATTGGACGCGATCATCAGCCCGCGCCCGATCAGCAGCAGATAGAGGAACATCAGGAAAAGGTTACCCACCAGGCCAAACTCCTCGGAAAAGACCGCGAAAATAAAGTCGGTTGTGCGTTCCGGGATGAATTCCAGGTGCGCCTGCGTGCCCTGGGTCCAGCCCTTGCCGGTAATGCCGCCCGAGCCGATTGCAATGGTCGACTGGATGATGTGAAAGCCCTTGCCCAGCGGATCGGAGGTCGGATCGATCAGGGTCATGATGCGTTCGCGCTGGTAGTCGTGCATCATCGACCAGGCGATCGGCAGGCAGGCAGCGCCCATCAGCACCAGCGCCAGGATGGCCTTCCATGCCAGACCGGCCAGGAAAATCACGCAAGCGCCGGCCGCCACCACCAGCAGCGCCGTGCCCAGGTCGGGCTGGCGCGCAATCAGGGCCACCGGCACCAGCAAAAGCAGCGCCCCCAGCGCGTAGGCGTGCCAGCGCAACTGGCCGTGGCGCTGCTGGAAATACCAGGCCAACATCAACGGCACCGCGATCTTGGCGAATTCGGAAGGCTGGATCTGCGCAAACCCCAGGTTCAGCCAGCGCCGCGCACCAAGCTTGATGGTGCCGAACAGGGCGACGGCCAGCAGCAGCGACAAGGTCACGACATAGGCGGGCAGCGCAATGCGCATCATGTTCTGCGGCGAGATATTGGCCACGAACCACATCACCAGGAAGGACATGGCGATATTGCGCAACTGGTCCTCGATCTTGCCGGGAATGCCGATGCTGGCCGAGTACAGCGCCACCAGGCTGGTCCCCAGCAGGAACACGATGACCAGCATCAGCGGGCCATCGAACACCGTCACATAGGGGCGCATGCGCCGCCATAGTGATCGCCTTTCATTGATCGGCATGCTGCCTCCTTATTCTTTCTTGCGCGGCGGGCCGACGGGCGGCTTCTCCGCTGCAGGGGCCGGAGCCGGGGCTGGCGGCGGCGCAGGCTGGTTCGTTTGCTGCTGGGCCGCGGCACGGCGCTCGGTGGCCGCCTCCACGTCCGCCTCAGGCAAGTCTTCCACCGGCACGTTGACCGCATCTTCTTTCGGCACCGGCGTCGTGTCCTTGCCTTCCGGACGCTTGCCAAGCAGCCAGTAGTCCAGCACCTTGCGCGCAATCGGCGCCGCTTCCGCACCGCCGAAGCCCGCGTTTTCCACGATCAGCGCCAGCACAATCTTCGGCTTGTCGGCCGGAGCAAAGGCGGTGAACCATGCGTTGTCGCGCAGGCGTTCGTCGATCTTGGAAGCGTTGTATTTTTCGTTGGCCTTGATCGCCACCACCTGCGCGGTACCGGTCTTGCCGCCCACGCTATAGCCGGCATTCAGGAAGGCGCGGTAGCCCGTCGCACCAGGCTCGGTCGTCACGCCCACCATCGCATTCTTGATGAAATCGACGTTTTCTTTCTTGAGCGGGATGCGGTAGCTCTCCTTCGGCACGGTCAGCGAGCGCTTGCGCGTGCCGCCGTCTTCGATGATCTTCACCAGGTGGGGCTTCATCACCACGCCATCATTGGCCAGGTTGGCCACCGCGTGCGCCACCTGCAGCGGCGTATAGGAGTTGAAGCCGGAGCCGTTGGACACCGAAATCGTATCGCCGCCCACCCACTTGCCGGCTTGCGGGTTGCGCCTGAAACGGGCGCGCTTCCATTCCTGCGACGGCAGCACGCCGGTCTTTTCGTTTTCCAGGTCGATGCCGGTCTTTTCACCGAAACCGAAGGGCTTCATGAAATCGTGGATCAAGTCGATCCCCATGTCGCGGCCCAGGATGTAGTAGTAGGTGTTGCAGGACACAACGATGGACTTGCGCATGTCGACCGTGCCGTGGCCGCCCGCCACGTCGTCGCGGAACTTGTGGTCGCCGAGGTAGAAGAAGCCCGGGTCGAAAATCGCCTGGCTTGGTGTACGCTTGCCGGTTTCAAGCGCCGCCAGCGCCATAAAAGGCTTGAAGGTCGAGCCGGGAGCGTAAGTGCCCGACAGCGGACGGTTCATCAGCGGTTTGTCGAGCGAGGTATTGAGTTCGTTCCAGCTTTGCGCATCGATGCCGTCAACGAACAGGTTGGGATCGTAGCCCGGGCGCGAGACATAGGCCAGCACGTCGCCGGTCGCAGGCTCGATAGCCACCAGGGCGCCGCGGCGCTCGCCGAAGGCCTCTTCCGCCACCTTCTGCAATTCGATGTCGACCGACAGGATGAGATTGGAGCCTGGCGTAGCCGGTGTGCGCGACAGGGTGCGGATGGCGCGGCCGCCGGCGGTCTTCTCGACTTCCTCGTAGCCGGTAATGCCGTGCAGCTGGCGTTCGTAGCTCTTTTCCAGCCCTTCCTTGCCGATGTATTCGGTGCCGTTGTAGTTCGCTTCGTACTCCGTGCCTTCCAGCGCCTTGGCTTCGGACTGGTTGATGCGGCCGATATAGCCCACCACGTGCGAAGCCACCTCGCCCAGCGGGTACTGGCGGAACAGGCGCGCCTGGATATCGACGCCGGGGAAGCGGAAACGGTTGGCGGCAAAGCGCGCTACTTCTTCGTCGGTGAGCCGGCTGCGCAGCGGAATGCTGGTGAAGCTCTTGGTGTCTTCCATGAGCTTCTTGAAGCGGCGGCGGTCCTTGGGCTGGATGTCGACCAGCTTGGCCAGTTCGTCGATCACGTCTTCCAGCGGCGCGGCCAGCTTGGACGGCGTGATTTCCAGCGTGATCGCGGAGTAATTGCGGGCCAGGACCACGCCGTTGCGGTCGAGGATCAGGCCGCGGTTAGGCACGATCGGCACCACCGCAATGCGGTTGTCCTCGGCCTTGGCGATGTAGTCGCTATGCTTGATCACCTGCAGCCAGATGAAGCGGGCCAGCAGCAGCGCGAAGCAAAAGAAGACCAGCCCGCCCAGAACGGACAGGCGCACCCGGAAGCGGTGCAGGTCTTGCTCTGTATTCTTAAACTCGGTCATGCTCAGATCGGACGCGTGTGGTCTTTATCGACGGCGCGGCGCTGCGGCGCCAGCAGCAGCATGGTCGCCAGTGGCCACAGCAAGGCGGCAACCACGCTTTCAACGAAGAAGAACCAGCCGGGGAATTTACCGGAGACCAGCAGGCGCACCACCATCTGCACCGTTTGCGCCAGCAGCAGCAGCGGCAGCACGTGCAGGATTTGCGTCGTCACCTTGAACCACAGGATCCGGCGGTGCAGCATGATGGCGAAGTAAGACAGCAGCGTGTAGGCCAGCGCATTCTCCCCCAGCAGCGAAGCGTCGTGAACGTCCATCAGCAAGCCAAGGCAGAAAGCGGTGCCGATACCGACCTTGCGCGGCTGGTGCACGCCCCAGAACACGAGCGTCAGCGCCACGAAGTCAGGCGCCGCGATAAAGCGCCCCCATGGCAGCATGTTGAGCAGCACTGCGCACAACATGCTGAACGCAATGAACAGCGGGCTGACCGGCAGCAGGATATATTGTGGACGGTTCATCGCTTGGCCTCCTTCGGCGCTGGTGCAGCCGGCGTACCGCCCGCGGCAGGCGCCGGGCCGGCTGCCTTGGCCGGCGTGGCCGGTGCCGCTGCGGCCGGCGCCGCGGCGCCTTTGGCCGCTGCCGCATCGGCGGCTTCCGCCTTGGCTTTCTTCTTGCCCGGTTTGGTGGCCGGCTCTTCCTCAGGGGGACGCGGCGGCATGTCCGGCAGCGACATCAGGATCAGCAGCGCGGTATTGCGCTGGATGCCCGCCAGCGGCGCGCACACCACGTGGCCGAAAGCGCCCGCCGCATTGCTTTCCACCTGCACCACGCGCGCCACGGCCAAGCCGGCCGGGTACACGCCGTCGATGCCGGAAGTGATCAGGATATCGCCCACCACCACGTCGGCAGTCGGCTCCATGAAGCGCAGGTCCAGGTTGCCCGACTGGCCACGGCCAACCGCCACCGAACGCAGGCCGTTGCGCAGCACCTGCACCGGAATCGCCTGCTCCTTGTCGGTCAGCAGCGTCACTTCGGAGGTGAACGGGAATACGCGCGTCACCTGCCCCACTACGCCCTGGTTGTCGATCACGGGCAAGCCGGTGGTCACCCCATCCTGGGTGCCGCGGTTCAGGACAACCTTGCGCGTGAATACATCGCGCGCTTCATACAGGATCTCGGCGAGCTGCGACTTGCCCGGCACGCGCTGCTGCGCGTCCAGCAGCTTGCGCAGCTGGTTGTTCTCGGCCTGGTAGAGCTGCGCCTGCTGCAAGGCTTGCGATGCGGCGATCTGCTGTTGCTGCAGCAGGCTGACCTGCTTTTCCAGCTTCGACAGCGTGGAGAAGTAGTCGCCCATGCCGTACATGGCATCGCGCGGCAGCAGGGCGATCTTCTGCAGGGGATAAAGGACGAAGCCGACGCCCTGCCGCAGCGCCGACAGCGCGTTGACGCGCGAGTCGGCCAGCAGCAGCGCGATCGAAATGCACGCGAACACCATCATCTTGAAACGGGCGGACGCGCCTTGCTTGAACAGTGGCGGTGGACTGTATTCCATGTCTTAGAATTAACAAGGGCAGCTTGCGCTGCCCCTTTTACTCACTCTTACTCGTAGGAGAAGATGGACCCCAGCTGGTCCATGCGCTCCAGCGCCAGGCCGGAGCCGCGCACCACGCAGGTCAGAGGGTCTTCCGCCACCAGCACCGGCAGGCCGGTTTCTTCCATCAGCAGGCGATCCAGGTCGCGCAGCAGGGCGCCGCCGCCGGTCAGCATCATGCCTTTTTCGGCGATGTCCGCGCCCAGTTCCGGCGGGGTCTGCTCCAGCGCGTTCTTCACGGCGGAGACGATGTTGTTCAGCGGGTCGGTCAACGCTTCCAGGATCTCGTTGGACGAGATGGTGAAGGAGCGCGGGATGCCTTCCGACAGGTTGCGGCCCTTGACTTCCATTTCCTTGACTTCGGAGCCAGGGAAAGCGGAGCCGATGGCCTTCTTGATCGCTTCGGCGGTCTGTTCGCCGATCAGCATGCCGTAGTTGCGGCGGATGTAGTTGACGATCGCTTCGTCGAACTTGTCGCCGCCCACGCGCACGGAGCCCTTGTACACCATGCCGCCCAGCGAAATGATGCCCACCTCGGTGGTGCCGCCGCCGATGTCGACCACCATCGAGCCGGTCGCGTCGGATACCGGCAGGCCGGCGCCGATCGCCGCTGCCATTGGTTCTTCAATCAGGTATACCTGGGATGCGCCGGCGCCCAGCGCCGATTCGCGGATCGCACGGCGTTCCACCTGGGTCGAGCCGCAAGGCACGCAAATGATGATGCGCGGCGATGGGCGGAAGAATTTGGAGTCGTGCACCATGCGGATGAACTGCTTGAGCATCTGCTCGGTGACGGTGAAGTCGGCGATCACGCCGTCTTTCATCGGGCGGATGGCCTCGATGTTGCCAGGTACTTTACCCAGCATCTGCTTTGCTTCCTTACCAACGGCCTGGATCGTTTTCTTGCCGTTCGGGCCACCTTCCTGGCGGATCGCCACGACGGAAGGCTCGTCCAGCACGATGCCGGAACCGCGGACATAAATCAGGGTGTTCGCCGTACCCAGGTCGATAGCCAGGTCAGACGAAATATAGCGACGTAAAAAACCAAACATGAGTGTCCTGTAGGGCGCAATGCGCAAAATTCGTTATTTAAGGTATCCGGTCAAATGCGGCCGGGCGGGCAGTCAGCACCAGCAGCGCATTAACCCGCGATTGTACCTTATAATCTGTGGGTTATTTGCCCTAAATCCACTCTATTGTGCGCGCATGCAACCGTTGATTTATGCGGTGTTCGCCGCGATTTAACTGGTGATAGGCAATCAATCCAATAAATTATATTTTTGACAATTCCATGTCCCTGACACTGAACGACGTTAATCGCATCGCCAAACTGGCCCAGTTGGAGATGGACGAAGCCCATTCGGCCAATATGCTGGACAAACTGAACGGCATTTTTGCGCTGGCCGAGCAGATGCAGGCTGTCGACACCGAGGGCGTCGCCCCGCTGTCCCACCCGCTGGCCAACGCCATGCAGGTCGCCCTGCGCCTGCGCGAGGACGTGGCCACAGAGCCGAATCGCCGCGAGGAGTACCAGAAGGTGGCGCCGAAGACTGAGGATGGCCTGTATCTGGTGCCGAAGGTGATCGAATAAAACCCGGTAAACCTGGGTCAGACCCAAGGGGCTGGCCCGATCGGCGACCGCCGCGTCATACAGGGTCTGACCCTTGGGTCTGACCCCGCCTTACCGGGTTTAAAAAGGAAAACGAATGCACACCAAAACAATCAAAGAGCTCTCCGAGCTCCTGCAAAAAAAGGAAGTCAGCGCCGTCCAACTGGCGACCCACTTCCTGGACCGAATTGAAAAAAGCGACCTGAACGCCTTCCTGCACGTGGACCGCGCCCTGACGCTGGCCCAGGCCGCAGAAGCCGACAAGCGCATCGCCGCTGGCACAGCAACGCCCCTGACCGGCGTGCCGATCGCGCACAAGGACATCTTCGTGACGCAAGGCTGGCGCTCGACCGCCGGCTCGAAGATGCTGGCCAACTACACCAGCCCCTTCGACGCCACCGTGGTGCAGAAGATGCTGGACGCCGGCATGGTCAACCTCGGCAAGCTAAATTGCGACGAATTCGCCATGGGTTCCTCGAACGAGAACTCGGCCTTCGGCGCCGTGAAAAACCCTTGGGATAAAGCAGCCGTTCCAGGCGGCTCCTCCGGCGGCTCCGCAGCGGCTGTTGCAGCGCGACTGGCACCAGGCGTCACCGGCACCGACACCGGCGGCTCGATCCGCCAGCCGGCATCGTTCTGCGGCATCACCGGCATCAAGCCAACCTACGGCCGCGCATCGCGCTTCGGCATGATCGCTTTCGCCTCCTCGCTCGACCAGGCCGGCCCGATGGCGCAAACCGCCGAAGACTGCGCGCTGCTGCTGTCCACCATGACCGGCTTTGACGAACGCGATTCGACCAGCCTGACCGCTGAACAGGGCAACGCCGCCGAAGACTTCACCCGCGACCTGAACAAGCCGCTGGCCGGCCTGCGCATCGGCGTACCGAAAGAATACTTCGGCGAAGGCCTTGCTGCCGACGTGGAAAAGGCCGTGCGCGCCGCGCTGGCCAAGTTCGTGGAACTGGGCGCCACCCTGGTCGACATCTCCCTGCCGAACACCGCGCTGTCGATTCCTGCGTATTACATGATTGCTCCGGCGGAAGCCTCGTCCAACCTGTCGCGCTTTGACGGCGTGCGCTACGGCCACCGCGCCGAAGGCTACAAGGACCTGCAGGACATGTACAAGAAGAGCCGCGCCGAAGGCTTCGGTCCCGAAGTACAGCGCCGCATCATGGTCGGCACCTACATCCTGTGCCACGGCTACTACGACGCCTACTACCTGAAAGCGCAGAAGATCCGCCGCAAGATCACCCAGGACTTCGCCAATGTGCTGGGCAGCCAGTGCGACGTGATCATGGGCCCTGTGGCCCCGACCGTGGCCTGGGACCTGGGCTCGAAGGCCGACGATCCGGTAGCGAACTATCTGGCCGACATCTTCACCCTGTCCACCAGCCTGGCCGGCTTGCCTGGCATGTCCATCCCTTGCGGTTTCGGCGAAGGCGAAAAGAACGCCAAGCGCCCGGTCGGCCTGCAAATCATCGGCAACTACTTCGCTGAAGCGAAGCTGCTGAATGTGGCCCACCAGTTCCAGCAAGCGACCGATTGGCACAAGCGCGCACCGAGCGGCATCTGATAAGGAAAAAGAATATGGAATGGGAAGTCGTCATCGGTATTGAGAACCACGTACAGCTCACTACCGAATCCAAAATTTTCAGCGGCTCGCCGACCAGGTTCGGCGCCGAACCAAACACCCAGGCCAGCCCGGTTGACCTGGCGCTGCCAGGCGTGCTGCCTGTGATGAACAAGCAAGCGGTCGACCGCGCGATCCGCTTCGGCCTGGCCGTAGGCGCGAAAGTGGCGCCGCAATCGATCTTCGCCCGCAAGAACTACTTCTACCCTGACCTGCCGAAGGGCTACCAGATCTCGCAGTTCGAAGATCCGGTGGTCCAGGGCGGCCAGCTGACTTTCGGCTTCGAGAAAGATGGCCAGTTCGTCACCCGCACCGTGAACCTGACCCGCGCTCACCTCGAGGAAGACGCAGGCAAGTCGCTGCACGAGGACTACCACGGCATGTCGGGCATCGACCTGAACCGCGCCGGCACCCCGCTGCTGGAGATCGTGTCCGAACCAGAGATCCGCTCCGCAGCCGAAGCCGTGGCCTACTGCAAGGCCTTGCACGGCCTGGTGATGTGGCTGGGCATCTGCGATGGCAATATGCAGGAAGGCTCCTTCCGCTGCGACATCAACGTATCAGTACGCCCGAAAGGCCAGAAGGAATTCGGCACCCGCTGCGAGATCAAGAACCTGAACTCCTTCCGCTTCATCGAAGAAGCCGTGCACGTTGAAGTCGCGCGCCAGATCGAGCTGATCGAAGATGGCGGCAAGGTAGTGCAAGCGACCCGCCTGTACGATCCGGACAAGAAGGTCACCCGCGAAATGCGCACCAAAGAAGATGCGCAGGATTACCGTTACTTCCCTGACCCGGACCTGCCACCTCTGACCATCGGCGCCGACTGGATCGAGCGAGTGAAAGCCTCCATGCCGGAACTGCCGGCCGTGATGCGCGCACGCTTCGTGGAAGAGTACAAGCTGCCGGAATACGATTCGCTGGTCCTGACCGCTTCCAAGGGAATGGCTACCTACTTCGAAGCGGTGGTTGCCGCTGCGGGCAAGGAGAACGCGAAAGCTGCCGCCAACTGGCTGATGGGCGACGTGTCCTCGACCCTGAACCGCGAAGGCGTGGAAATCACCGAGGCGCCGGTGCGGCCGGCGCAGCTGGCCGGTATGCTGAAGCGCATTGCCGACGGCACGATCTCCAACAAGATCGCGAAGGAAGTGTTTGGCGCGATGTGGGAAGCGAAGTCGGAAGATCCTGACTTGGTTGATGTGATCATCGAGCAGAAGGGCCTGAAGCAGATTTCCGACACCGGCGCGCTGGAAGCAATCGTCAACGAGGTGATCGCCAACAATGAGAAGTCGGTTGAGCAGTACCGTGCTGGCAAGGAAGCGGCGATCAACGCGTTGATCGGCCAGGCGATGAAGGCTTCGAAGGGTAAGGCGAATCCGGCGCAGCTGACCGAGCTGCTGAAGAAGAAGCTGGCCTCCTAAACCCGGTAAACCTGGGTCTGACCCAAGGGTCAGACCCCGTCTGCGGCGCAGCCAAGGGTAACGGTTGTGCGCAGTTGACCTTCGTCGAAAGTCAAATACTTAGCCCCAACCCCGTTGGCCGGGAGATCATACAGGGTCTGACACTTGTGTCAGACCCTGGTTTACCGGGTTCGAAAGGTGCGCGCACATCCACCGCAAAATATCAGCGAAGATTTCCTCGCGATTCACCTCATTGAAATTCTCGTGGTAATTCTCATGCTGCACATGGCACTCCAGCAGCTTAGGATCAACCATCGCCAGCAAATCCAAAGTAGCCTTCGGATCCGCCAGCTTATCATCCCCCGCCACAACAGCGTATAACGGCCAGCGCCAGGTCGGCATCAGCGACGCCAGCCCCTTCTGCGCCCCTTGCAACGCCACCCCAAACCGCACCGTACACTCGCTCGCTCGCACATTGTCCGCCTCATCGCGATGATGACGCGCAGTAATCGCCACATCATGCGTCAGCAAGTCCGTCAACGAAGCCATCGGCACTTTCATGGTCGGCAGCAAAGTCGCCAGCACCCCAGACAGCTTTTCAAGCACCGCAGGCACCTTGATCGCATTCACGTAATACGGAGAAGACAGCACAAAGCCCTTCACCAGCGGATCGCGCTCCAGCCGTTCAAGCCCGAAACGCGTCGCAATCAGCGCTCCCATCGAATGTCCCATGATGAACACTGGCATACCAGGGAAGTGCTGCTTGACCCAATGCTGGAACAGCTCCACTTCCTCAATAAAGATGCCAAAGTCCGGAATATCCACCCGTCGCGCATTCTCATGCCCGCACAGATCGAACGCCACCGTGGCGAAGCGATGCTGCTTGAAATACAGCGCCGGCGTCACATAATCACCCGCATGTGCCAACCCGCCGTGGATCGCCAGCAGCACGCCAGCCGGAGCCTCCAACGGCTCCCAGATATGGATCTTGCGTTCAGCGCCGTGCCGGCCCTTGAAAGTGGCAAAGCGGTCTTCGGAGAATCGGTTCATTCGGTCAGGAGGAAATGCTCAACGCAATACCCATCTCCAGCAACAGCGAGAGATCGGCCAGCGTAAAGTCGAGAGTGGATGCGCCCTGTGCAGGCGCGGCAGGAGCAAAAGCAAGGCGCAATTCAGCCTGGATCGGCGCCACGTCAAAGGTGATGCCGCGCGCTTGGCATTCGTGCAGATAGGCGCGCACCTGGCGCATCAAGGCGTCGGGATCGGCGTCCGTGCCCAGCGTGGCATAGAAGCCGTGGTCAATGCGGGTACGGCCGGTCGGGCTGGTGTCGCCCTTTTTCCAGTCGCTTTCGGGCTCGCTGGGGAGCCCGTCCCGCACATCCGCCACGGCGGCCTGGTCGCCGTACACCTTGAGCGTTGCGATGTTCATTACTTTCCTCGTTCCAATGTTGTAAGGAAGTAATCGCAGTCTAGCACAACGCCCGCCCGGCGCCAGCGTGCTTTATACGACGCCGTAGCGTGAACGGTAAGCCGCCACCGCGTCCTTGTATTGCGCAAGCGACGGGTCGGCCGACAGGTAGGCGAACAGGTCGGCCAGGTTGCCGATCGAGATCACCGGGATACCGTAGTTCTTGCTCACTTCCTGCACCGCCGACAACTCGGACATCTGGCCATCCTTGCCGCCACGTTCCATGCGGTCCAGCGCGATCAGCACGGCGCAAGGCTCGGCGCCTGCGTTGCGGATCATTTCCACCGACTCGCGCACCGACGTGCCGGCCGAGATCACGTCGTCAATAATGACAACCTTGCCAGTCAGCTTGGCGCCCACCAGGGTACCGCCTTCGCCGTGGTCCTTGGCTTCCTTGCGGTTGTAAGCGAAGGACGTGTTGCGGCCCTTGGCTGCCAGCGCCATCGAGGTGGCCGACGCCAGGGTGATGCCCTTGTAGGCCGGGCCAAACAGCATGTCAAATTCAACGCCGGAATCCAGCAGGGTCTGGGCGTAGAAGTCAGCCAGCCTGGCCAAAGTCGCGCCGTCGTGGAACAGGCCAGCGTTGAAGAAATAGGGCGACTGGCGCCCTGCTTTGGTCGTAAACTCGCCGAATTTCAGCACTCCCGCCTGTACGGAAAACGCGATAAACTCTTGCCTCAAATTGCTCATAGTGCACCCATCCTTGTTCAAAGTGCCGATATTTTAACCGGAACACCTATGCCAAAAATCATTTCCGCAAACCTGAACGGAATCCGCTCCGCCGCCAAGAAGGGCTTTTTCAACTGGATGGCCACTGTCGACGCCGACATCATCTGCGTGCAGGAACTGAAAGCGCAGGCGCCGGACATGACCGAGGAATTCCTCAACCCGCATGGCTACCACGGCCACTTCCACTACGCTGAGAAAAAAGGCTATTCCGGCACCGGCATCTACAGCAAGACCGCGCCTGACCGCGTGATGATCGGCTTCGGCAGTCCTGAATTCGACGCCGAAGGCCGCTATGTGCGCGCCGACTTCGGCAACCTGACCGTGATTTCAGTCTACTGCCCTTCCGGCTCTTCATCCGAAGAACGCCAGCTGGCCAAGTTCCGCTTCATGGAACTGTTCCTGCCGCACCTGCAGCAGTTGCGCGACGAAGGCCGCGAGTTCGTGATCTGCGGCGACTGGAATATCGCCCACAAGGAGATCGACCTGAAAAACTGGAAAGGCAACCTGAAAAACTCCGGCTTCCTGCCGGAGGAACGCGCCTGGATGACCAAGCTGTTCGACGAAGTGGGCTATGTCGACGTGCACCGTGGCCTGGACCAGCGTCCGGAGCAATACACCTGGTGGTCCAACCGCGGCCAGGCTTATGCGAAGAACGTGGGCTGGCGTATCGACTACCACGTCGCCACCCCAGGCATCGCCGCCAAGGCGCACACCGTGTCGGTCTACAAAGACGAGAAATTCTCCGATCACGCGCCACTGATCATCGAATACCACGCTTGATGTATCCCGTTCGGTGCCGGCGCAACAGGCCGGCACCGTCTTATTGCTTGTGGCGGTAGCCTGTGCCATCCTGCATATTCTTTTCAAAAACACAAGGAAAAGACTATGCAACAGAGTACGCCCACCAAGCGCCTCGCGCGCACTGCCGGCCTGCTGTACCTGGTCGTCGTCGTCGCCGGTACGTTTGCCTTGTTGTATGTCCCGTCGCAGCTGAAGATTGGCACCGATTCCGCCGCGGCCTTGGCGAACATCCGCGCCAACGAGGGTTTGTTCCGCGCAGGGATCGCGGCAAGCTTGGTATGTTATCTCGCCTTCCTGCTGCTGCCGCTGGCGCTCTATAAACTTCTCAGTCCATACGGCCGCAATACCGCAATAGTGATGGTGGCGCTGGCGGTGGCCAGCGTACCGCTATCCTTTGCCAATGTTGGCCATCGGATTGAGGTCCTTAACCTGATCGGCAACGCTGAATACTTGCGCAGCATTGCGCCCGATGTACTGGCGCAGCAAGTGATGCTGTCGCTGAAGGCCTACAGCGAGGGGATGGTACTTGATCAGGTTTTCTGGAGCTTGTGGCTGGGGCCTTTGGGCTACCTTGTCTACAAGTCCGGTATATTGCCCAAGCTGCTCGGCATTCTCTTGATGGTGGGCAGTGCGGGGGATGTGGCGGAGACATTCGGCCTTATCCTGATGGCGGATTTTGAAAAGTTGCCGGGGGCAGTATTTTGGTCCGTCCCCGCGTCACTTGGGGAGATCGGCACTTGCCTGTGGCTCTGCATTATGGGCGCGCGCGAGCCGGCGCCGAGCGTGGACGCCTATAATATGGGAATAGAAATCGTCCGGAACCAAACATGAAATCAGTCCTTGTCCTTTTCCTGCTGACCATCAAAAGCAGCTTTATCAATGACGAAGAATCCGAAGCCACCGACGAGCAATTCGACACGATCCAGTTCGTGCAAACCGAGAAAGGCACTTGGCGCTTCAAGACTTTCGCCGAGGACGAGGATGTGCACCTGTGGAGCATTGAGGCCGACGGCGACCTGGTTGAACTGGCGATCGAAACCACCAACCGCCACTACGGCGATGTGATTGACGAAGCCTTCATCATCGAAAGCGAAGATGGCGTGGAAGGCCTGCGCCGCGAATTGAAAAAGCAAGGCTTGAGCGACAACCTGCAAATCTCGCCGAAAGGCCCGCTGTTCTGGGCCCCGCCAGGTTCCGACTACAGTCCAAAGTCCGCCCCTTCACACTGAATCATGCGCCGGGCTACCCTCGCCTTAGCGGCGCTTGCCGGCCTGACCGCATGCGCCGGCAATTCCATCGACTACGCCTACAGCAGCGCCAGGATTGGGAATCTCGAGATCCGCATCGTAAACTCTCCTGTTGGAGCATCGTTCGATCTCGCTGGCGTGTCCCCTGCGGCCGGCAAGATCAACGCATACACCAAACACTGGAGGGATGAGCAGGCCGCCAGCGCCCGCGAATGCCGCTCTAATGGCGATCCGGGATGGCAAAGCAAGCTGACCGCAAAGCAGGTCATTGGGCGCTACCTGCTTGTCATCGATGAGACGGGGCAAAACGTCTGCGGTGGCGCACTCGATAATTCGCATCATTACACCGACATATTCGACCTCGATTCCGGCGACAAGGTCAACGCATGCGGCTGGCTGGCGGGCAGGTGCGAGGGCCTCGAAAATTATGGGCATCCCCTAAGCCGCCTGGGCGAAATGATCAAGGAACGCGCGCGCACTTCGCCGGGGTGCCAGATCCTTTCGTCCATGTACGGCGTTCCGGAACCTTATCCCACTGCCGACGGCCTCGCTTTTCCCACCATCCACGATGCCAAAGATTGCGATGTCGAAGTACTGGTAAGTTACGACGAAATCGCCCCATTTCTTTCTGCGGAAGGCAAGAAGGTCGTCGCCGGCTTGAAAGGCCTGCGCTAATTCAAAGCGTGCGCTTGCTTTCGAAGTAGCGCCACTCCCCCGTCAGCGGATCCGGGAAACCGATGGCTTTCGCCAGCAGCTTGAGGGGCGACGACACGTCGTCCTGCTTGCATGGCAGGGCGACCGGATAGAAGACATCGTTCACGATGGGGATGCCGAGCGACGACAGGTGCACACGCAGCTGGTGCTGGCGGCCGGTATGCGGCCACAGCCGGTACAGCACATGTTCGCCGCGCTGCTCGATCACGTCGATCATGGTTTCCGAATTCGGCTCGCCCGGTTCTTCCTTCATGGTAAAGAACTTGTCGCCCTCTACCATGCGGCTGCGGTAGACGAAGGGGAACTCGCGGCCCGGCAGCGGACCGGCCAGCGCTTCGTATTCCTTCTGCACAAGGCGTTTCTGGAACAAAGACTGGTAATCGCCGCGGCTGCGGGCATTGCAGGAAAAGATCACCAGGCCCGCCGTTTCGCGGTCCAGGCGGTGGATCGGCACCAGGTCTTCGATGCCCAGCTTCCGGCGCACGCGCACCAGCAGCGTCTCTTTCACAAATCGGCCGGACGGAATGGTGGGCAGGAAGTGCGGCTTGTCGACCACCACGATATGTTCGTCCTGGTGCAGCACTTCTTCTTCAAATGGAATCGGGAATTCGTGATCGAGCTCACGGTAGTACCAGATGCGGGCGCCGCGCACGTAGCGAGATTCGGGCTGCACCGGCACGCCCTTGCCGTCCACCACATCGCCGCGCGCCATGCGTTCGCGCCACTGGGCTTCCGTCACGGCGGGATAGTTGGCGGACATGAAGGTGATCATATCCGGCCAGTCGCCCTCCGGCAGCCACAAATAGCTGGGCGTGACGCCATCGCGCATCGGCAGCGGCGGCGCGACGGCTTGCTTCGGGCGGGGCATCTCAGTTCGGCAGCGGCGACGTCTGGTAAGGCGGCAGCTTGTTCACGTCCAGGCCGCGCACGCGGGCGTAGACCGGCAGCACCAGCGGCATCTGCTTCTGCATGTCCTGGATGCGCGACTCGCCGCTTGGGTGGGTCGACAGGAATTCCATCGGCTCCTGCGAATTCACGGCGCCCATCTTCTGCCACAGCGCGAGGCCTGCGCGCGGATCGTAGCCGGCTCGGGCTGCCAGGTCGATGCCAACGAGGTCGGCCTCGGTCTCATCGCCGCGCGAGAATTTCATTACCGTCAGTTGGCCGGCCATATTCGCGCCGGCATCAGTAAGGCGCGGATCGATGCCCAGGTAGGAAGACAGCGCAGCGCCACCCAGCCTGCTGGCAATCGACACGGCGGTCGATTGCACCGCGCGCTTGCGTGCATGTTCACGCAGGGCGTGGGAGATCTCGTGGCCCATGACCATGGCCACCTCATCATCGGTCAGGTTCAGTTTCGTCAGGATGCCGCTGTAGAAAGCAATGCGGCCGCCCGGCATGCAGAAAGCATTGACCTGGTCGGAATTGAGCAGGTTGACTTCCCAGTTCCAGTTGGCGGCGGCAGGATTCCAGCGCTTTGCATTCGGCACGATGCGCGCGGCGATGGCGCGCAGGCGCTTGACCTGCGGATCGCTGTCCGGCACCAGGGCCTCTTTCTGCTTTGCTTCGCTCAGCAGTTGCGAATACTGGAGCTTGGACTGCTGGTCCATCTCCTGTTCGTCGGCGAACACGCGCAAGCGCGACAGCTTGGTGACGGGAATACCGTCAGCCCTGGGATTCATCGGCGCCTGTGCGGGCGCTTGTCCGGCCGAGGCGGCGCCGGCAGCCAGGGCCAGCGCAATCAGTGTGAGCTTGAACTTCTTCATATTGCCTACGATACCACAACAACTTAACTGCTTTGCTTTTTGCGCAAGCGGAACACGGCCAGGTCGCCGCGCAGGTTAGGCAGCAAGGACACGGTCTTGCCCTCGGCCAGCGCCACGCATTCGATCACTTCCAGCCCCACCTCTTCCGCCAATTCCTGGAAGTCATAAATGGTGGCGCAGCGCACGTTCGGCGTGTCGTGCCACTGGTATGGCAGCGACTTGGAGACCGGCATGCGCCCCTTCAAGAGTGCCACCCGGTGCGGCCAGTAAGCAAAGTTGGGAAAGGATACGATGGCTTCACGGCCCACGCGCACGATGTCGCGCAGCAGGTCTTCCACATGCTTCATCATCTGCAGCGAGGACAGGCACAGCACCGTATCGAAAGAGTTATCGCCGAACATGCCCAGGCCATTCTCGAAGTCCTGCTGGATCACGCGCACGCCGCGCTGGGTCGAAGCCAGCACCTGCTCGTCCGCCAGTTCCAGCCCGTAGCCGGAACAGCGCTTGTCGCTCTGCAGGTAATCCATCATCACGCCATCGCCACAGCCCACGTCGAGCACGTGGGCGCCTTCGCGCACCCAGTGCGCAATGAAGGCCAGGTCGGGACGGGCGCTGCTCAGGTCATCGAAAGTCATGCTGCTTGTTCCTTGTTCGTTTCTTTCCACACTTGCTCGTAATAGGCGCGCACCATATTCATATAGCGCGAATCCTCGAGCAGGAAGGCGTCGTGCCCATGCGGTGCATCGATCTCGGCATAGGTCACCTCGCGGCGGTTGGCCAGCAGCGCCTGCACGATTTCGCGGCTGCGTTCAGGCGAAAAGCGCCAGTCCGTGGTGAAGGAAGCGAGGAAGAACTTGGCCTTGGTACCGGCCAGGGTCTTCGTGAGGTCGCCGTCGAATTTGCGCGCCGGGTCGAAGTAGTCGAGCGCCTTGGTGATCAGCAGGTAGGTGTTGGCGTCGAAATATTCCGCGAACTTGTCGCCCTGGTAGCGCAGGTAGGACTCGATCTCGAAGTCGATGCCGAAGCCGAATTTGTAGTCGCCGCCGCTGGCAGCAATATCGCGCAGCTTGCGGCCGAACTTCTCGGCCATGTCGTCGTCGGACAGGTAGGTGATGTGGCCAATCATGCGCGCCACTTTCAGGCCGTTCTTCGGCACCACGCTGTGTTCGTAAAAGTCGCCGCCATGGTAGTCCGGGTCGGACAGGATAGCCTGGCGCGCCACGTCGTTGAAGGCGATATTCTGCGCCGACAGCTTGGGCGTGGAGGCGATCACCAGGCAGTGGCGCAAGCGTTCCGGATACATGATGGACCAGGCCAGCGCCTGCATCCCGCCCAGCGAACCACCCATCACGGCGGCGAACTGCTGGATGCCCAGCTGGTCGGCCAGGCGCGCCTGCGCCGCCACCCAGTCTTCCACCGTCACCACCGGGAAAGCGGCGCCGTACTGCTTGCCGGTCTCCGGATTGATGTGCATCGGGCCGGTGGAGCCGAAGCAGGAACCGAGGTTGTTCACGCCGATGACGAAGAACTTGTCGGTATCGAGCGGCTTGCCGGGACCGACCATATTGTCCCACCAGCCCACGTTCTTCGGATTGTCGGCGTAGTAGCCGGCCACGTGATGCGAGGCATTCAGCGCGTGGCACACCAGCACCGCGTTCGACTTGTCCGCATTCAGCGTGCCATAGGTCTCGTACATCAGCATATAGTCGCGCAGGGACGCTCCGCTCTGCAGCTGAAGGGGTTCCGCAAAGTGCATGGTCTGCGGCGAGACGATTCCAATCGAAGGCATGTGAATCCGGTTGTATGAAAAAGGTTGGTATTACAGGGCTTGCAGGGCGATCACGGCGTCGGCAATTGTGTCCGGGTCCATGGCCCGCATGATCTTGCGCATCTGCGGCTTGATCAGCGATAGGTCGCTGTTCAGGATTTCCTGCTTGACCGACAGCAGCTGCGACGGGTGCATCGAGAATTCGCGCAGGCCCATGCCCAGCAACAGGCGGGTCAGCTTGGCGTCGCCCGCCATTTCGCCGCACACCGCCACTTCGATGCCGGCTTTGTGTCCGGCTGCAATGGTCATGGCAATCAGTTGCAGGATGGCCGGGTGCAGCGGGTTGTACAGGTGCGCCACCTCGTAATCAACGCGGTCGATTGCCAGCGTGTACTGGATCAGGTCATTGGTGCCGATCGACAGGAAGTCCATCTTCTTGACGAACATAGGCAGCGCCAGCGCCGCAGCGGGAATCTCGATCATGGCGCCGACCGGCACGTCGGGATCGTACCTCTCGCCCCGCTCGTCCAGCTGCGCCTTGGCGCGCTTGATCATGGCCAGCGACTGTTCGATCTCGAAGGCATGCGCCATCATCGGGATCAGGATGCGCACCTTGCCGTGCACCGATGCGCGCAGGATGGCGCGCAGCTGGGTCAGGAAAATCTGCGGTTCGGCCAGGCAGTAGCGGATGGCGCGCAAACCCAGTGCCGGATTGAGCGCCGTGTGCTCCATCTGGTCCAGCGGCTTGTCGGCGCCGATGTCGAGCGTACGGATGGTGACCGGGCGGCCCTTCATGGCCAGCACGGCCCTGGTGTATTGCTCGTATTGCTCGTCCTCGGACGGCATGCTGTCGCCGCGGCCCATGAACAGGAACTCGGAACGGAACAGGCCGACGCCATTGGCGCCCGACTCCATCGCGTGTTCGCAATCTTCCGGCAGCTCGATATTGGCCATCAGCTGGATCTGGGTGCCGTCCTTGGTGATGGCAGGCGTCTTTTTCAGCTTGCCCAGCTTCTTGCGCACGCGCAGCGCAGCCAGCTGGCGTTCGCGGTACTGCTCCAGCACCTGTGCGCTCGGGGTGACGATCACCACGCCGGCGTCGCCGTCGATGATGACCCAGTCGTCCTGCTGGATCAGGGTCGAAGCCTGCGACATGCCGACTGCCGCCGGAATGTCGAGCGAACGGGCCACGATGGCCGTGTGCGAGTTCTGCCCGCCCACATCGGTCACGAAACCGATGAAGGAACGGTCGCGGAACTTCAGCATGTCGGCTGGCGAGATATCGTGGGCCACCACGATCATCTGGGCCAGGAATTCATCGCCTTCGAGTTCGCCCTGCTTCGGCAGCAGCGGCTCGCTGCCCATCAGGACTTTCAGCACCCGCTCGGCAACCTGCTGGATATCGGCCTTGCGCTCGCGCAGGTAAGGATCTTCGATTTCGTCGAACTGCGCCGACAGCTCGTCGATCTGCGTCAGCAGCGCCCACTCGGCGTTGTAATGGCGCGAGCGGATAATCTCCAGTGGCGCCTCGGAAATCATCGGGTCGGACAGGATCAGGGCGTGCACGTCGATGAAGGCGCCCAGCTCCGTCGGGGCGTCTTTCGGCAACTCATTCCACAGCGTCTGCAGCTCGCGGTGCACGGCGGCCAGCGCCAACTGCAGGCGCCGTACTTCCGCTTCCACGTGCTCCTCGGCGATCAGGTAGTGCTTGACGTCGAGCGCCGCCGGCGCAAGGATGTGCGCGCGGCCGATCGCGATGCCACGCGAAACCGGGATGCCGTGGAGGGAGAACGATGCCATCGGGCTGCCGTCCCGCATTTACTCGCCTTCGCCGAACTTGTCGTTGACCAGTGCGGTCAGGGCGTTGATGCAATCCTGTTCGTCGGAGCCGTCCGCTTCCAGCAGGACCTTGGCCCCCTTGCCAGCGGCCAGCATCATCACGCCCATGATGGACTTGGCGTTGATGCGGCGGCCGTTACGCGACAGCCAGACATCGCTCTGGAATTTGGCTGCCAGCTGGGTGAATTTTGCAGAAGCACGTGCATGCAATCCGAGCTTGTTGATAATTTCAAGTTCTTGCTGAATCATGTTTTAGTTTTGTTTAGTTGACTCGGATACGGTTATCAACCTTGACGGCGCCATTCTGCGCGCCGGCCAAGGCCATTTCCACTACGACGTCCAGCGTGTCGGTACGGTAGGTAATCGCGCGCAGCAGCATCGGAAGGCTGATGCCCGCAACCACTTCGACCCGGCCCGCGTCGGCGATCTTGTTGCAGCAATTGGCGGGCGTACCGCCCTTGATATCGGTCATGACCAGCACGCCGGCGCCGGAATCGAGGCGTTTGATGGCCTCGCGCGCCAGCTGCTGCACTTCGTTCAGGTCCTGGTCCGCCATTACGTCGATCGCCTCCAGTTTCTCCACCGGGGCGCGGAACACATGCGCTGCGGCGGCCATGAAGGCCTGGCCCAGCGGCGCGTGCGTCATCAGTAAAATCCCTACCATGTTTATCCTTGCTTGCCTGCCCGGGCTTCCACCGCGTCGATGAACATGGACGCGACCTGGAAACCGGTCTGCTGCGTGATCTCCTGGAAGCAGGTCGGGCTGGTGACGTTTACCTCGGTGAGGTAATCGCCGATCACGTCTAATCCTACCAGCAAGAGGCCGCGCGAAGCCAATTCCGGACCAAGGGCCTCGGCAATTTCGCGGTCGCGCTGCGACAGGGGCTGGGCCACGCCGGTGCCGCCAGCGGCCAGGTTGCCGCGCACTTCGCCGGCTTGCGGGATGCGGGCCAGGCAGAAGGGCACCGGTTTGCCGTCGATCAGCAGGATGCGCTTGTCGCCCTTGACGATGTCGGGGATGTAGCGCTGCGCCATGATGGTGCGGGTGCCGAGCTGGGTCAGCGTCTCGATGATGGAGCCCAGGTTCAGGCCATCGGCCTTCACGCGGAAGATGCCGGCGCCGCCCATGCCGTCCAGCGGCTTGAGGATCACGTCGCCGTGTTCGGCCTGGAAGTCGCGCAGGCGGGTTTCGTCGCTGGTGACCAGGGTCGGCGCGGTGAATTGCGAGAACTGGGCGATGGCCAGCTTTTCGTTGTGGTCGCGGATGGCGGAAGGCTTGTTGAAGACCTTTGCGCCCTCTTTCTCGGCCAGCTGCAGCAGGTAGGTGCCGTAGACGTATTCCATGTCGAACGGCGGGTCTTTGCGCTGGATCACGGCGTCGAAGGCGGCCAGGCTGGTGTCTTCCGATGGCGCGGCCTTGTACCATTCGTCCGTGTCGCCGGTCAGCTCGATGCGCGAGACGTAGGCCGTGACCTTGCCTTCCTTGAGCGCCATATGGCGCTGCTGGAAGGCATACACCTCATGCCCCCGGCGCGCCGCCTCGGCCATCATGGCGAAGGTGGAGTCCTTGTAGATCTTGAAGCTGGACAGCGGGTCGGCGAGGAAGGCGATTTTCATGGATTAGTCCAAAAATGTAACAACTGATTCTAGCCTAAACCCGGAAAATCTGGGTCCGACCCAAGGGTCAGACCCGATATGCACCCGCCGCAGGCCGTTGATCAGACAGAGTCTGACCCTTGGGTCAGACTCAGGTTTACCGTGTTTAGTAGACCTCCGGATCCGGATCAGTCCTCTCCATCTCCAGCGAAGCCGCCAGCAGCGCCAGCCGCGCCACCACGCCATAGACATAGAACCGGTTCGGCACTGCCGTCCCCGGCTTAGCCTTCACGTCCGGCACCGCATGCTGCTGCGCGAACGCCAGCGGCACAAACTGCGACCCCGGCGCGTTCAGGTTCTGGTCCGGCCCCTTCTCGCCATGCACGCGATAGAAGCCGCCCACCACATAGCGGTCGATCATATAGACCACCGGCTCCGCAAATGCCTCCTTGATGCTCTCAAAGGTCGGCACACCCTCCTGGATATTCAGGTCGGTCACCGCCTTGCCATCCTTAATCACCGTCATGCGCTTGCGCTGTTCTTCCGACAACTCTTTCAGCTCGGCCGCGTCGCGGATGGTGATCACACCTTTGCCATACGTCCCGGCATCCGGCTTGATGATCACAAACGGCTTCTCCTTGATGCCGTATTCCTTGTATTTCTTGCGGATCTTGGCCAGCACCGCATCGACCGAGGCCGCCAGGCTCTCCTGCCCCTCGCCGGTGGTCAGGTCCACCGCACCGCACTTGGCGTGGAACGGATTGACCATCCACGGATCGACCCCAATCAGCTTGCCGAACTTCTTCGCCACCTCGTCATAGGCATTGAAGTGGTTGGACTTGCGGCGCAGCGCCCAGCCGGCATGCAGCGGCGGCAGCAGGCTTTGCTCGTGCAGGTTGGTCAGGATGTCCGGGATACCGGCCGACAGGTCGTTATTCAGCAGGATGGTGCAAGGATCGAAATCCTTCAGCCCCAGGCGGCGGCCATTGGGCGAGCGTACCAGCGGCTCCACCACCAGCATGTTGCCGTCCGGCAGCGCCAGCGGCGTCGGCTCGGTGACCGAAGGGTCCAGCGAGCCGAAACGCACGTTCAGGCCGGTCTGGCGGAAGATCTGCATCAGGCGGGCGACGCTCTGGAAGTAAGTCGGGTGGCGCGGCTTAATTTCCGGAATCAGCAGCAGGTTACGTGCATCTGGGCAATATTTGTCGATTGCCGCCATGGCCGCCTGTACCGACAGCGGCGCCATCTCATTGGCCAGGAAATGGAAACCACCCGGGAACAGATTGGTATCCACCGGCGCCAGCTTATAGCCGGCATTGCGCAAGTCCACCGAAGCGTAGAACGGTGGCGTATGCTCCTGCCACTCGAGGCGGAACCACCGTTCAATGGCTGGGGTCGCGGCAATGATCTTTTCTTCAAGATCCAGTAACGGTCCGGTCAGGGCCGTGACGAGATGGGGAACCATGTGACTTCCTTGCGGGTTGGAATTTGCAGACTCTCCATTTTGGGGCAAAACCGCCAATTAAAAGATACTTTTAAACAAAAAAAGCGCCCCGCAGGGCGCTTTTCTCGTTCCAGGCTTATCAAGCGTGGTACGCGGACTCGCCGTGGCTGGTGATGTCCAGGCCTTCGCGCTCTTCTTCTTCCGGTACGCGCAGGCCGATCACGACGTCAACCAGCTTGTAGGCGAGGAAGGCGACGACAGCCGACCAGACGATGGTGATGCCCACGGCAGTTGCCTGGGTCAGTACCTGGCCGCCGATCGAGTAGTCGGCACTTGCCTTGTTGGCAACGTAGTCAAAAGTACCCTGGCCGCCCAAAGATGGTGCAGCGAACACGCCGGTCAGGATCGCACCCAGGATACCGCCCACGCCGTGCACGCCGAACACGTCCAGCGAATCGTCGGCGCCGATCAGGCGCTTCAGGCCATTCACACCCCACAGGCAGACGATACCAGCCAGCAGGCCGATCGCCAGTGCGCCCATTGGGCTGACGAAGCCGCAAGCCGGGGTGATCGCCACCAGGCCGGCCACCGCGCCGGACGCGCCGCCCAGCATGGAAGGCTTGCCCTTGAAGATCCACTCGCCGAACACCCACGACACGGTTGCGCAGGCAGTCGCCAGCAGGGTGTTGACGAAGGCCAGCGCTGCGATGTCGCCAGCTTCCAGCGCGGAGCCCGCGTTGAAGCCGAACCAGCCCACCCACAGCAGCGAAGCGCCGATCATGGTCATGGTCAGCGAGTGCGGAGCCATGGAGTCGCGGCCGTAGCCAACGCGCTTGCCGATCAGGATCGCGCCCACCAGGCCGGCGATTGCGGCATTGATGTGCACCACGGTGCCGCCGGCGAAGTCCAGCGCGCCCTTCTGGAAGATCAGGCCGCCCTTGGCGGTTTCAGTCGCCAGGGTGGCGGCGTTGGTGATCGCGTCAGGACCGGTCCAGAACCAGACCATGTGGGCGATCGGCAGGTAGCTGAAAGTGAACCACAGCACCATGAAGGCCACCACGGCGGTGAAACGCACGCGCTCAGCGAAGGCGCCGACGATCAGCCCGCAGGTAATGGCAGCGAAGGTGCCCTGGAACGCAACGTAGACGAACTCAGGAATCACGACGCCCTTGCTGAAGGTAGCAGCGGTCGAGAAGGCGCCCTTCACAGGATCGTAAATGCCGTTCAGCAGCGCACGGCTGAAGCCGCCGAAATAGGCATTGCCTTCGGTGAATGCCACCGAGTAGCCATACAGGCACCACAGCACAATGATCAGAGCGAAGATGAAGAACACTTGCAGCAGCACGGACAGCATGTTCTTCGAGCGCACCAGGCCGCCGTAGAACAGGGCCAGGCCAGGAATGGTCATCATGATCACCAGCAGGGTCGATACCATCATCCAGGCGGTGTCGCCTTTCTGTGGAACCGGTGCGGCGGCTGGAGCGGCAGCCGGGGCTGCAGCAGCGGCTGGCGCGGCAGCATCAGCGGCCGCCGGCGCAGCGGCAGCTGGCGCAGCAGCAGGAACAGCGGCCGATGCGGCAGCGCTGGCGGCAGCAGTAGGTGCTTCAGCCGGCTTGGCGTCTTGCGCCAGCACAGGCAGTGCTGCGCTGAAAGCCAACAGGACAGTCACCCCCGCCAGCCATTTCTTCATGGTCTTATGCATCACGGTTCCCCTTACAGTGCTTCGTTGCCGGTCTCGCCGGTACGGATACGGATTACTTGTTCCAGCGACGAGACGAAAATCTTGCCGTCGCCGATCTTGCCGGTGCGGGCAGCGTTTTCGATCGCCTCGATCGCCTGGTCAACGATGGCGTCGTCCACCGCCGCTTCGATCTTGGTCTTTGGCAGGAAATCGACCACGTATTCCGCGCCGCGGTACAGCTCGGTGTGGCCTTTTTGGCGTCCGAAGCCTTTGACTTCGGTCACCGTAATACCTTGCACGTTGATCGCCGACAGGGCTTCACGCACCTCGTCGAGCTTGAACGGCTTGATAATGGCGGTAATCATTTTCATACGGTTGCCTCTTTAGAAGGTTTTGGACACGGTCAGCACCACGCCGCCCTTGCCCAGGTTTTTGCCATTGGTCGGCGCGATATAGGCCTCGCTGGTGGTCTTGATATATGCCAGTGCAACCGATGCCACGCCAAAGTCCTTGGTAGCGCCGACCTTGTAGTCGGTGTAGCTGAAGGCTGGGCTGTTCTTCACTTTCTGGCGGCCCACGTGCAGGTTCAGCGTGTAGCCTTCACCCAGGTCCTGGTTGACGGAAGCATCGATGTAAGAGCTGTGCTTGCTGTCCGCAAAACCGAACAGGTTGCTCAGGGAGTTCGAGTATTTCAGGGTGGCGGGGCCGTAACCGACCTGGCCGTAGACTTCACGCGTATTGGCGCTTGGGTTCAGGCCGTTGGACGGGTAGATATAGGCCAGGAAGCCTACGTCGTAGCTGACGCCAGGGACGATCTCGCCGCGCTTGCCGCCATACACGTCGATTTCGACGCTGGCGTCGCCGCCGCCGTCCTTGACCCATTTGATGGTCGAGGCCCAGGTGCCCGCATAGAAACCGGTCGGATTGTTGACCCAGTCGGCGCCGCCTTGCAGCGCAGGTTTCAGGCGAGTTTGCGAGATACCACGGTAGCGGTAGTCGCTGGTCAGGGCCGCGTTATAGCTAATCTCATTATCAGGCTTCGCCTCGGGTGCGGCATCGGCTGCTTGGGCCTGGCTGGTTCCCATCGATGCGATTGCGAATGCGACTGCAGCGGTGAGACCCAGCTTCTTGCTCTTATGAATCATGGCGATTTCCTTTGGAGTGAACTTTTATTGCGGTTTAAAATTCAGTCTGAAACAACAGCTTTACTGCTTAGTAGCAGATTGCGTGCCAGCCATAATCCGTGCAGGAATTGAAGTAAAGACAGCTTTCCGCACCATTACAATCCAAAGCTGCACCGTCGTGGTGCACAAACTCACACACATCAGGAATAGACAACATGGACATGAACGCCTTCTTCAATGACTTGCAACAGAAGGTCAACCAGGTCATCGAAAATTCGCCGGCCAAGGATATTGAAAAGAACGTCAAAGCGATGATGACCCAGGGCTTTGCCAAGCTGGACCTGGTCACCCGCGAGGAATTCGATATCCAGGCGCAAATGCTGGCCAAGGCCCGCGCCAAGCTGGAACTGATGGAATCGCGCCTGGCCGAGCTGGAAGCCAAACTGGCCGACAAGTGATAATTCGTGAATTTCCTGGCAATTTTTTGACCTACTCTGTAGGAATCGCCCTAACGTAGCGGAAGATTCCTCACGCCATGGGCGAGCGCTTTCCTACGGAGGTGTTCCATGGCGATCATTGTCAACGGTGCCAGCAAGCGCATCGGCCTTACCCTGTCCGGCGGCGGCTTTCGAGCTGCCGCTTTTCATTTGGGCGTGTTTCGGCAGCTGCAGGCGCAGCAGTTGCTGGACAAGGTCGATCTCATCTCCTGCGTCAGCGGCGGCAGCATTGCCGGCGCCTTCCTCGCCCTCAACTGGCACGATCCGAAAGCGTTGGACAAGCTGGACCAGTATCTCGCCACGCGTTCGATTGCCGTCGCTTCGGTCATCGGTGGCGTGCTCGATCCCTTCCATTCGCGGCTGGACAAGCTGGCCGAGACTTACGAGCGCGACCTGTTCCAGGGCAAAAAGCTGGGCGACCTGACGGAAGGCCCGCGCATTTACCTGAACACCACCAACCTTGCCACCGGCAATATGTTTTCCTTCATCGCCGGCGGCAAGGGCAAGAGCGAGATGGGCGACCACGAGCTGGGTTATGCCGACGCGGCCGACTTCCCGATCGCGCGCGCGGTGGCCGCGTCCTCGGCTTTCCCGCCCGTGTTTCCTCCATTGCGGCTCGACAAGGCGGCCTATCCGCCCGCCGCCAAGTGCGACTACGTCACCCTCAGCGACGGCGGCTTGTACGACAATCTCGGCGTCAATCCCGGCCTGGCCGCGCTGAACGAACTGAATTACCTGCTGGTCAGCGACGCCGGCAAGCCCTACGTCATCAAGGCCGATCCAACCGAATCCAGCGCCCTGGTGCTGAAGGAAGGACTGGACATCATGATGGAGCAGATCCGCGGCCTGCAATTCGATCGTATGAAGCACCGCCACCTGGCCAAGGCCGGCCCCTGCCCGCTGTGGTTCTCCATCGACAGCCGCGACGGCGAAGCCAATGCGGGCGACTCCGTGTTCGCATCCACGATCGAAACCAACCTGAAGGCGCTCAACGATGCCGAGCGCGCCGTGCTGGCGCGCCACGGTGCTGCGCTGGTGGCTGCCCGCATCAAGGAATGGGCGCCGGAACTGGCGCAATAAGGAGGCGCCATGTACTCCTCCGCCAGCAGCCAGGATTACAGCCAGAAGGCGATTGAACAAGGCAGCAAACGTCCGCCGTTCCGGCGTTTGCGCGGCTATGCCTTCGATCCCAGCATGTCGCTCAAGCTCGATACCGCCTCCATCAACCAGCGCATCTTCAACATTCCGTGGGAGAGCGAGCTGCAGCCCGGGCCGCGCGGCGAATACGTGGAGGTGGTCGACTTCGATCCGGCCAGCGATTGCTGGTACGAGCCGGTCGACCTGAATAGCCCCAACCTGCTGGCGCAGGATGGCCATCCGCCTTCCGAAGGCAATCCGCAATTCCACCAGCAGATGGTGTACGCGGTGGCGATGAACACCATCTGCAATTTTGAAAAGGCGCTGGGGCGCCAGGTACAATGGTCGCCGCGCGAGGACGCCAGCAAGCACGAGGAATTCGTACAAGCCCTGCGCATCTACCCGCACGCCCTGCGCGCAGCCAACGCCTATTACAGCCCGCAGAAGAAAGCGCTGCTGTTTGGCTATTTCCAGGGACCCAGCGGCATGGTGTTCTCCTGCCTGTCGCAGGACATCATCGCCCACGAGACCACGCACGCCCTGCTGGATGGCATGCACCGCCGCTACCTGGACGACAACAATCCGGACACCCTGGCCTTCCACGAAGCCTTTGCCGACCTGGTGGCGCTGTTCCAGCACTTCACCTTCCCCGAGGTGCTGAAACACCAGATCTCCCGCACCCGCGGCAACCTGGAGGCGCAGTCCTTATTGAGCGAACTGGCGCAGGAATTCGGCGTGGCCACCGGGCGCTATGGCGCCTTGCGCAGCGCCATCGGCGAGATGGACGAAAACGGCGCCTGGCACCCGGTGCAGCCCGACCCGGCGCGGCTGGCGCAAGCATTGGAGCCGCATGAACGCGGCTCGATCCTGGTGGCGGCCATGTTCTCGGCCTTCATCGAAATGTACAAGCTGCGCAGCGCCGGCATCGTCTGCCTGGCCAGTTCAGGCACCGGCAAGCTGCCCGATGGCGCACTGCATCCGGTGCTGGTCGACGAACTGGCTTCCGTGGCGACCAAGACCGCGCGCCAGTTCCTGCTGATGCTGATCCGCGCGCTCGACTACTGTCCGCCGTTCGACATTACCTTCGGCGACTACCTGCGGGCGCTGGTCACGGCCGATTACGACATGGTGCCGGACGACCGCCATGGCTACCGCGTGGCGCTGATCGAATCGTTCCGCCGCTGGGGCATCCTGCCGGAAGGCTTGAAAACGCTGTCGGAAGAACAGCTGCGCTGGCCCTATGCCCGCATCGAACTGGCCGACGGCAGCCCCGACCCGACCAGCGTGCTCACCGGGCTGGCCAAGGAATTGAGCGGGCTGGTGCAGGACTCGCTGTACCAGCGCAAACGCAGCAGGGTGTACGAGACGCTGCGGCGGGCCCGCATCCGCGCCCACGATTACCTGGAAGAGGTGATCAAGTCGGATAACAAGGCCCGCTGCGAGGAGTTCATGCGCGTGACAGGGCTCGAACTGCACCGCAACGGCAAGCTGGCGGGCTTGCGCTACGACCGCGATGGCCTGCCCAGCTTCGAAGTGCACGCCGTGCAGCCGACCTTGCGGGTCATGCCCGACGGCGACATCCTGAAGCAGCTGATCATCTCGATCACCCAGCGCCGCCGCAAGCTGCCGGTGGAGCCGGGAAATCCAGGCATTGGGAGTTTCGATTTCCCTGGCGGCTGCACCCTGGTGTTCGACCTGGAAGGCGATATCCAGGACGACGGCGGCGTGATACCGACCTTGCGCTACGCGATCAAACGCGCACTGGATGACGATAAGCGCCTGGCTGCCGTGCGCGCCCACCGCAGCATGCGCTACGACGCCGGTGTCGCGCTGCGCTCGACTTATTTCAATGTGGACGGCGACAGCGCCGAGCCGTTCTGCATGCTCCACTCCAACGAATAAGGTGCCGCCATGAATTCACCAACCGTCCCGCCCCTGGCTGCCCGGGCCAAGACACGCCCGCGCGCACCGCAGGCAGTCGCCGAGCCCCATCCGCACAAGCAGGCCGCCACCGAGGCACGCCTGCGCATCCGCTTGTACCGGCATGGACTGGGCGACTGCATCCTCCTGCGCTTTGCCAAAGAGGGCGGCTTTGGCACCTGCAACGTGCTGATCGACTGCGGCCTGATCACCGTCGCCGACCAGCCGAAAGAGAAAATGCAGGCAGTGGCGCACGATATCCGCGATGCCTGCAACGGCCATCTTGACGTGGTGGTGATGACGCACGAGCACTGGGACCATGCCTCCGGTTTCCATTCCTCGCAGGCGCGCGACGTTTTCGACGCGATGGAGATCGGCGAGGTCTGGTACGCCTGGACCGAAGACCCGCGCAACGAACTCGGTCAGCGCTTGCGCGCCGAACGCGCCGCCAAAGTGAATGCCTTGGCTACGGCGGTTGCCGCCTTCACCAGGTCTGCTTCGCCCGGCATGCGGGACCGCGGTGCGCAGCTCGGCCGCCTGCTTGGGTTCTTCGGCCTCAAGCCGGGCGACCCGCCTGGCACGGCCATCGGAAAAACGCGCGATGCCTTCGAATACCTGCAAAACAAGCAGGACGTGAAGACGCGCTACCTGTCGCCGAAACAGGCGCCGCGCCTCCTCGATGGAGCCGCGAATGTGCGCGTCTACGTGCTTGGTCCGCCACCGGACGAAGGCATGATCAAGCGCAGCACGCCGACCAAGACCGGGCGCGAAGTCTATGAGCTGGCTTCCGAATTGCAGCTGGCGAGCAACCTGGACGCAGCGTTCCTGCGCCTTGCCCCGGGCGCCGCGCCCGCCGGCGACAGCTTCGACGACTGTCCTTTCGACCCTGGCCTGCGGCGCCAGGCCAAGGCCGGCCAACGCTACTCCCCTGCTTTGGCCGACCTGGTGTCCAATGTCTGGCAAGCGCAAGGCGAGGACTGGCGCAAGATCGAGGAAGACTGGACCCAGGCTGCGGAAACACTGGCACTGAACCTGGACAGCCACACGAATAACACCTGCCTCGTTCTCGCCTTCGAATTCACCGACACCGGCGAAGTCATGCTGTTTCCGGCCGATGCGCAGGTTGGCAACTGGCTCTCCTGGCAGGACTTGCACTGGAAGGTCGGCGAAAACACGGTCACCGGGCCGGACCTGCTGTCACGCACCGTGTTCTACAAGGTCGGCCACCATGGCAGCCATAACGCCACCTTGCGCGATAAGGGACTGGAGCAGATGACCAGCGAAGACCTGGTCGCCTTCATCCCCGTGAACAAGGGGCAGGCCATCAAGAACCGCTGGATGGGCATGCCCTTCAATCCGCTGGTCGCGCGCCTGAAGGAAAAGACCTTTGGCCGCTTGCTGGTGGCCGACGAAGAGCGCCCGAGCGACGCCAGCCTGACCGACCTGTCGCCGGCTGCGCGCAAGCTTTTCAAGACGACGGTGGAACAACAAGAACTCTGGTTCGAGGTGAGCATCAAGTAGCGCGCGCCTCGCCACGCAAGAAATCCGAAAACGAAGTCAGTGCTTCGTGTTCGCTGCGGCTTGGCCGCCAGCACATGTAGTAGGCGCCCTGCGCGGTCAGCGTCTGGTTGAAGGGGCTGACCAGCGTGCCACGCTGCAGGTCGTCCTGGATCAGCACCATGCGGCCTAGCGCAATGCCCTGTCCATTGAGCGCCGCCTGCATCAGCGCATTGCTGTCGTCGATCAGCGGGCCGCGCAGCGCCAGCGACGGCGCCAGGCCGGCCTGCTCGAACCAGCGCTCCCAGTCGTCGCAGCTATCCTCGTGCAGCAGCGTGTAGTGCGCCAGGTCGGCCGGCGTTTGCAGCGGCGGGCCATCCTTCAACAGCGTTGGTGAACATACGGGCAGCAGTTCGGTGCCGAACAGCCGTTCGCATTCCACGCCCGGCCACTTGCCATCGCCCCAGCGGATCGCCAGGTCGATGCTGTCGCGTCCCAAGTCGGTATGCATCACGGTGTGCACCAGCCGCACTTCCAGTTCGCTGTGCGCGGCCAGGAAGCGGTCGAGCCGTCCCACCAGCCAGCGCGAACTGAAGGCCGGCGTCACCGCCACCGTCAAGCGCTTGCGCGCGCGGCCCTCGCCTTGCGCCAACTGCGCCAGCACGCGGTCGATGCGGCCGAAAGCGTCGACCAGGCTGCGTTGCAAGATCGCCCCTTCGCCGGTCAGCGTGATGGCCCGCGTCATGCGCTTGAACAGCTTGATCTGCAGCGCATCTTCCAGCGTCTTGATCTGGTGGCTGACCGCCGCCTGCGAGATGCACAACTCGTCGGCGGCACGGGTAAAACTCATGTGCCGGGCGGTGACTTCGAAGGTTTTCAATTGGCGCAGCAGGCTTGACGAATGGGCCACGGGGCACTCCATGCATAAGGTTTTCTAATGTATCGCATGCATACTGATCATTTGTCAATGTTATTTCGCTCCTCCAAGATCGGGCCATCCGACTCCGATCAACAGGAAATGACATGGCCACACATCCCTACATTCCGAATTCCGTCCCCGCAGTGCGCGCGGCCATGCTGCGCGAGGTAGGCGCAGCGAGCACCGAAGATTTTTTTGCCGACATCCCCGCTGCACTGCGCATGCAGGCGCCGCTGAATCTCCCGGCGCCACACCTGTCCGAAGCGCGCCTCAAGCGTCATGTGGATGGCCTGCTGCGCAAAAACCAGCACTGCGGCGCGCATCTCAGCTTCCTGGGCGGCGGCTGCTACCAGCACCACGTGCCGGCCGTGTGCGACGAGATCAATGGCCGTAGCGAATTCGCCACCGCCTACGCTGGCGAACCTTATGACGACCATGGCCGCTTCCAGGCGCTGTTCGAATATTGCAGCATGATGGGCGCCTTGCTGGAGATGGACGTGGTCAACGTGCCAGTGTATGACGGCTTGCAGGCCGCCGCCACCGCCGTGCGCATGGCAAGCCGCCACACCGGCCGCCGCCGCGTGGTCGTCGCCGGCAATATCAATCCGGACAAGCTGTCCATGATGCGCAACTACGGCCGCGCCGACCTTGATTTCGATATCGCGCCTTTCGATCCGGCTACCGGCCTGCTGGACAAGACTGGCCTGGCCGCGCTGCTCGGCCAGGACACGGCCGCGCTTTACCTGGACGTGCCTTCCTTCCTCGGCACCATCGACGACGGCGCCGCGCTGGCTGCGGCCGCACATGCTGCCGGCGCCCTGTTCGTGGTCGGCGTCGATCCACTCTCGCTTGGCGTACTCGCGACGCCGGCCAGCTACGGCGCCGACATCGTCTGCGGCGACATCCAGCCGCTGGGCATGCACATGAACTACGGCGGCGGCCAGGGCGGCTTCATCGCCAGCCACGACGATCCGGCCATCGTCATGCAATATCCATCACGCCTGTTCGGCATCGTTCCGACCAGCGTGCCCGGCGAATACGGCTTCGGCGACGTCGCCTACAGCCGTACTTCCTTCGACAAGCGCGAGAACGGCAATGAATTCGTCGGCACCGCTGCTGCTCTGTGGGGCATTACGGCCGGAGTCTTCCTGGCGCTCATGGGGCCACAGGGCATGGGCGAACTGGCGACCGGCATCGCCCAGCGCACTGCCTACGCCAAGCAGCGAATGGCACGCATTCCGGGCCTGCGCATCACGCATGGCGGCAGCTGCCACTTCCGCGAATTCGTCGTCAACTTCGATGGCGCCGGGCTGCCAGTAGCCGCCATCAACGCGGCCTTGCTCAAACAGGGAATGTTCGGCGGCCATGACCTGAGCGCGGACTTTCCTGTGCTGGGCCAGTCGGCGCTGTACGCCTTTTCCGAAGTCCACACACAGGAAGATATCGACCTGCTCTGCGCAACGCTTGAGAAAGCCATCCAACAATGAACTCCATGGAAAACATCGCCTCCCACCGCACGCCGCCAGTGCGCCGTTTCCACCAGGCGCGCTGGGACGAACCCGTCATCTTTGAACTGAGCCAGCCAGGCGAACGCGGCATCCTGGTACCGGAAGTGGAGCCCGCCATCGCGCAGGCCGCCGGACAACCGCTGCCCGCCTGCATGCTGCGCCAGCAGCCGCCCGCGCTGCCGGAAATGTCGCAGAACCGCGTGCTGCGCCACTACCTGCGCCTGTCGCAGGAAACGCTGGGTGCGGACCTCAACGTTGACGTCGGCCAGGGCACCTGCACCATGAAGTACAACCCGAAAATCAATGACCAGCTGGCGCGCCAGCCAGGCATGTCGGAACTGCACCCGCGCCAGCCCGACAGCACCGTGCAGGGCATGCTGGAAGTGATGGACAAGCTGGAAGGCGTCATGCGCGAAGTATCCGGCATGGATGCCGTTTCGCTGCAAGCGCGGGGCGGTTCGCAAGCTATCTTCGCCAATATGTCGATGGTGCGCGCCTGGCACGAAAGCCGCGGCGAAGCGGACCAGCGCGACGAAGTGATCACCACCATCTTCTCGCACCCGTCGGATGCGGCCTGCGCCAAACTTGTGGGCTACAAGGTGATCACCATCTATCCCGACGTCGACGGCTACCCGGACCTGGCCGCGCTGAAAGCGGCAGTCTCGCCGCGTACCGCAGCGCTGGTGATCACCAATCCCGAAGACACCGGCATCTTCAACAGCCGGATCCGCGAGTTCGTCGACGCCGTGCACGCCGCCGGCGGCTTGTGCGTGTACGACCAAGCCAACGCCAACGGCCTGCTGGGCATCGCCCGCGCACGCGAAGCGGGCTTCGACCTGTGCCACTTCAACCTGCACAAGACTTTCGCCACCCCGCATGCCTGCGGCGGACCGGCAGTCGGCGCGGTGTGCTGCACGGCGGAGCTGGCGCCCTTCCTGCCCAGCCCGTTGTTGCGGCAGGAGGATGGGCGCTACCGGCTGGTAAAAGGCGGCGCGCAATCGATCGGCAAGATCAGCAGCTTTGCCGGCACCGCCTCCATCATGCTGCGCGCTTACGCATGGATCATGAACCTGGGCGGCGAAGGCTTGCGCACCGTGTCCGAAATCGCGGTCCTGAACAACAACTACATGATGCATGAGCTGCTGAAGATCGACGGCATGGCCGCGCCTTACGCGGCCGGCAAGCGGCGCATCGAGCAAGTACGCTACAGCTGGTCCGGGCTGACCGAAGCCACCGGGGTGACTTCCGAAGAAATCGGACTGCGCGCCGCCGATTTCGGCGTGCATTACTGGACCAGCCATCACCCTTATGTGGTGCCGGAACCCGCTACCATCGAACCGACCGAGTCCTATTCGCGCGCCGACCTGGATGAATTCATCGGCGTGATGCGCCATATCGCCGGCGAAGCGCGCAGCAACCCCGAAGTGGTCAAGGGCGCGCCGCATAACTGCCCGGTGCATCGCGTGCAGGGAGAAATGCTGGACGACCCCGAACGCTGGGCGATTACCTGGCGCGCCTACCAGCGCAAGCTGGGCGAGCGCGGGCTGGCATGAAAGTAGGACTGGTGGTCAATCCGCTGGCCGGCATCGGCGGCCCCGCCGGGTTGAAAGGCTCGGATGGCGATGCCTGCGTGCAGGCCGCGCTGGCATCGGGCAGCCAGCCACAGGCCGCCGCGCGCCTGGCCACCATGTTGCGCGCATGTGGCGATGCGGCGCATGCCATCGGCTGGTATGCGGCAGACGGCGAAATGGGCCTGGCCGCACTGCGGAAGGCCGGCCTGGAGGCGAGCGCCGTGGTGCCGGTAACGTCGCCTTCCCAAGCGGCCGACACACGCCGCGCGAGCCGCACCCTGGCCGGCATGGGAATCGACCTGCTGCTGTTTGCGGGTGGCGACGGCACCGCACGTGACGTGCTGGACGGCGTGCGCGAGGCAGGCATGGCGGCCACGCTGCCCGTCCTGGGCCTGCCGGCCGGCGTCAAGATGCAGTCGGCCGTATTTGCCAACCATCCCACTGCAGCGGGCCTCCTTCTGCGCCAATTGCGGCAGAACGGCCTTGCGCTGTGCAGCGATGCCGAAGTGCTGGACCTGGATGAAGAACAGTTGCGGCGCGGCGTGATCGCCCCTCGGCTGTATGGCTATCTGCAATCGCCGCAAGTGCCATCGCTGACGCAAGGCGGCAAAGCGCGCCACGTCAGCGGCAGCGGCGCCCAGCGCCTGGCCATCGCGCGCGGCTTCGCGGAAGGGATGCAAGCGGATGCTCTTTACCTGGTGGGTCCCGGCACAACGACGCAGGCACTGCTTGCCGTGCTGGGGGTCGACGGCACCCTGCTCGGCGTCGACGCCGTACAAGGGGACGGCACCCTGGTAGCAAGCAATGCAACCCGCTTCGAGCTGGAAGGCCTGGCCAGCAATTGGCAAGCCCCGCTGCACTTGGTGTTGTCACCTATCGGTGGCCAGGGCCTGGTGCTGGGACGGGGAAACCAGCAGATTTCGCCGCGCCTGCTGCGCGCCGCCGGCCGGCACGGGCTGCATGTACTGGCGCCGCCGGACAAATTGATTTCACTGCGCGGCGGCGTGCTGCGCATCGACAGCGGGGATCCGCAACTCGACGAAGAATTCAACGGCTATCTGCCGGTGACGACTGGGTACCGGGAACAGACCATGTGGCCTGTTTCGGTGTAGCAGCAATCATGACAATAAAGAGGAGAACCAGATGAGACAAAAGAAAGGGCTGACCATGTCGGTCGCCACCCTGGCCCAGGTCGCGGCCATGCACGCGGCGCAGGCGCAGGCCACGCCCGATACGCCGATGCAGGAAGTCGTCGTCACCGGAACCACCGCCAAGAACCGCACCAAGCTCGAATCTTCGGTCGCCATTACCACGGTAGACCAGGCCAAGCTGGAAAAGCTGGCGCCGCACAGCCTTGCCGATTCGCTGCAGCAGGTGCCCGGCCTGTGGGTGGAAGCCTCCGGCGGCGAAGTCTCGAATAACGTCTCCCCGCGCGGATTGAGCGGCGGCGCAGCCTTCCAGTTCATCAGCTTGCAGGAAGACGGCTTGCCGGTCATTTACGACGGCGAACTGGTGGACGTGCTGCTGCGCGAGGATCTCACCATCAAACGCTTCGAAGCAATCCGCGGCGGCACCTCGGCCATCCTGTCCACCAACGGGCCGGCGGCCATCGTCAACTTCATCAGCCACAAAGGCACCCAGACGCCGCAGGGCGAAGTCAAGGTCACCGCCGGCGACTACGGCATGGTGCGCACCGAAGGCGTGTATTCAGGGCCGATCAACGAGGACTGGAGCTACGCGGCTGGCGGCTACTACCGCCATGGCAAAGGCGTGCGCCCGATCGGCATGACAGCCGACCATGGCGGCCAGTTCCGCCTCAACCTCACACGCCGCCTGGCAGGCGGTGAGCTGAACCTGTCGGCCAAGTACGTCAACGATCACAACACGTTCTACCTGCCGATCCCGCTGACCAACCCGTCCAAACCGGCCGGCGTGCCCGGCGTAGATCCGCATTTCGGTTCGCTGGATGGTCCGGATCTGGCGGTGATCAGGAACCAGACTACCAACGGCAATATCGAGACCAACCTGCATACCGGTTTCCATGTCCTGGCCAAAGTGCTGGGCGCCGACTTGCAGCACGAACTGGGCGACAACTGGTCCTTCCGCAATAACGCGCGCTACACCCGCTACGACGTTGCGCCGCATTCGGTGTTCAATGGCCCGAACAGCTACCTGGTACGCGCCAGCAACCGCCTCGATCCGGAGCAATCGAGCGACGTCGCTGCCCTGCTGCAGCGCTTCGGCGGCACCGCCAAATTCGCCTATGCCGGCACCGGGCAGGTGATTGCCGATCCGTCCACCCTGAACGGCAATGGATTTACTACCGACGCCGTGGCTGAAACGCGCTTCCGTTCCCTGGGCCATTTTGTCGACAAGCTGTCGCTGACGAACGAAAACGACAAGAACAGCTTCACTGCCGGCGTCCTGTTCGCCAAGCAGAAACTGTACGACGATTCCGACTATGGCGCTCGCATCATCACTGAGGTGCGCGACCAGCCCAAGCGGCTCGACATCGTTGCGGTGGATGCCAACAACAACATCCTGGGCTACCTTTCGGACAAAGGCGTCCTGCGCAACGGCTACTTCTACGAACGCCACAAGGGCGACATGAATTCGACGTCCTTGTTCGTCAACGATGAATGGAAGGTCAGCAAGAACCTGCGCCTGGACGCCGGCGTACGCTACGAAATCGCCCGCTACGACGTGCAGGACGAAAACGTGCTGGCCGCAGGAGAAGACCTGCCTGGCAACAGCCTGACCGGCGGCGCGGTCATCCCGGGTGCGCTCAACCCTGATGGCAGCGACAAGGACAACATCATCGCCAACAACTATATGCGCCGCGCAGGCACCGGCGAATGGACGCGCAAGAAGAAGACGATCAAGGAGTCTTCGTACACTGCAGGCTTCAACTACGCCTTCAACGACCACATAGCGACCTATGGCCGCTATGCCAGCGGTACCAACATGCCAACGCTGTACAGCACCGACAGCTTCGTGGACGGCGCCAGCCGCCTCAGTTTCGCGGAAGCCGGCGTGCGCTACATTTCGCCGTTCTGGACCACGTCGGCCACCCTGTTCCACACCAAATTCGACAACCTGTCCTTCGGCGAAACCGACCAGGCAACGGGTAACTTCCGCCAGGTCTTCGTCAAGACGCTGTCGACCGGTGTCGAACTGGAAGGCGTTGTCAACTTCCACAAACGTTTCTCGCTGGAGTACGTAGCCACCCTGCAGGACGCCACCATCGACGGCATTGATCCAAACGCCGAGGAGGCCAAGCAAAACGGCAACCAGGTGATGCGCACGCCGAACACCCAGGTGCGGCTGATCCCGACCGTGCACTTCGACTTCGGCGACGTGTTCCTGGTCTACAGCTACATCGGCAAGCGCTACGCCGACTTCGAGAACGCCCTGGCGCTGCCGTCCTACCATGTGCTCGACATGGGCGCGGAGTTCAAGATCGACAAGCACTGGAAGCTGAACCTGAAGGTGAACAACCTGACCAACGAGATCGGCCTGACAGAAGGCAATCCGCGCAGCGGCTTTAACCAGAGCTCGAATGGCAGCCTGTTCTACGCACGTCCTATCCTCGGGCGCAATGCAACCGTTTCGTTGTCTTACCGCTTCTGATGCGGTTTGGCCGGGTGCACCGCGCGCCCGGCCTTTTTGCTTTTGTCCGTGTTACCCTTCCCTCCAACCAGTTTCCATCCCGCTTATGGCTCCTTTTTTCCGCAAACTGCTGCTGGCCGCAGCCTGTTCGGGCGCATGGTCCGCGCAAGCCGAATCCCCTTCGATCAACCGCTACGGCACGCCGTCCGCCGTGCGCGACTTCGACGCTGAACAAAACCAGCGCTTCAATCCCATGTTCGACGCGGGCAGCTGGCACGGCTACCTGCTGCCGGACAGGCCCACGCTGGCCGGCGCCTTCAGCGGCCCGCTGGTGGTAGCGGAAGAGTACAGCCTTTACATCTCCCAAGCCCTTGAGCGCCTTGAACTGGCCGACCGCAGGACGGGCCAACGTTTCAAGCCAGAACAGGCCCGCTGGACCAGTGAGTCGCGTCCCGGCGTATTGCGCCAGCGCCTGGTCTGGCCAGGCCTGCAGCTCGACGTGGACCTGCATTTCATCAGCGCCAGCAGCGCCCTGGTTCGCTACCGTCTGTGCAATACCTCCGGCAAGCCGCTGTCGCTGCGGGCGCAGTGGCAAGGCGATTTGATGGCGCAATGGGATCAGGAAGGCCCGGTCGCAAAAGTCCAGCCGGTATGGGCGCCCAAGCTGGCAACTGACGCCGGCGGCGTCACCATCAGCTTCGGCATGGTCCGCGACGCCGCGAATGTGATGACTAGCGGCCGCTCGCGCTATCGAATCGAACGCAGCGTGCAAGCGCACGATGTCGTGAGCGGCAGCCATTACAACAGCAGCGCCGACTTGCCCCTCCTTGCCCCCGGCCGCAAGCAGACTATCTACGCCGCCCATAGCTATCACCTGGACGACGCCGACGCCATGCGCTCCGCCGTCCCGTTGGCCAGCCCCGCGCGCATGGAACAAGCCATCGCCGCGAATCGGCGCCGCTGGACCGCATGGCAAGCAAGGCTTCCAGCCTCGCCTCTCAGCACCAAAGCCCTGGAAACCCTGATTGGCAACTGGCGCGCGCCTCGCGGCGCCTTCCATCACGATGCTATGGTCCCATCGACCACAGCCCGTTGGTTCAACGGCGCCTGGACCTGGGACACCTGGAAGCAAGCCTACGCACTGGCAGCCATCGACCCAACCCTGGCTGCCAATACCGTACGCTCCCTGTTCGATTACCAGATCAAGCGTGGCGACCCGATACGGCCACAAGACGAAGGCATGTTGCCCGATAACGTCTTCTACAACATGGATGCCGCGCGCGGCGGCGATGGCAGCAACTGGAACGAGCGCGACACCAAGCCGCCTTTGGCTGCATGGACGGTGTGGGAAATCTACCGCCATTCCCACCACCGCAACTGGTTGAAGGAAATGCGGCCCAAGCTGGAGGCCTATCATCGCTGGTGGTACCGCAACCGCGACCACGACCAGAATGGGCTGGCCGAATACGGCGCCACCGTGCACCCTGCACATAGCGGCGACGCCGGCCAGCTGCAGCGCGCAGTGCAGCAAGCGGCGGGCTATGAATCTGGCATGGACAACGCCGCGCGCTTCGGCTTTATCGAGCCAGCCGCCCTGCAGCGCTACGCAGACAGCACACATGGGGGCGACCTGGCGGCCGCAAGCCGCGACTGGCAAGTGAGCGTGGTCGAAAACCGCAACAGCAAAGGCGAGCTGCTCGGTTACTCCATCGACCAGGAATCGGTCGACCTGAACGCCTTTCTCTATCGGGAAAAACTGGTACTGGCCGACATTGCAAACGAGCTTGGCGAACCAGTCTCCGCACGCGCGTGGCGTGAAGACGCAGCAAAGCTTCGTGGCCTGATCAACAGCACGTTCTTCGACTCCGCCAGCGGTTTCTATTATGACCGCCAGCTGGGGGGAAAACTGCTCACCATGCGAGGACGCGGGCCGGAAGGCTGGACCGCCTTGTGGGCAGGCGCCGCCGAGCAGCAGCAAGCCGACGCCGTGATCGCCAAGATGCTCAATCCTGGCGAGTTTGCGACCCCGGTACCCATGCCAACCGCAGCGCTGTCCAATCCCTCGTACGCCCCGGATATCTACTGGCGTGGCCGCGTGTGGCTGGACCAGCTCTATTTCGGCGTTGCCGCCATGCGCAACTACGGCCACGACGTGGAAGCCGATGCCATGGCCGAACGTTTCACGGCCGGCGCCGAAGGCTTGTTGGGTGACGCGCCGATCCGGGAAAACTACAACCCGGTATCAGGCCATATGCAAGGCGCCACGAATTTCAGCTGGAGCGCTGCGCACTTGCTGATGCTGGCAAGAGAGGCTGGCTCGAAGCCTGCGAAGTAGCCACGCTGCGCTCATACTGCCGGTATTTCCACCAAGCCCAACCGAGGAACAGGACCACGCCGCCCACGTTGTAACCCAGCGTGAGCAGCAGGTCCTGCCCGGCCGGGAAAATCGCTGCAATAAACGCCAGCCCCGAAAATGCCAGCAGCGTGCCCGCCACCGCCAGCCCCACCCGCCGCGATCCCATGCGGAAATCGCGCGGTAGATGATCGAGCCGCAGGCGCAAATGGAAATACGCGGCCATGATCACGAGCGGCGGCAGCAAGGCGGTAGCCGCCGTCATATTGATCACCACATTGAGCAACTGGTTGACGTTGGACGAGCCCATTGCAGGAATGATCAACAGCGGCACAACAACGAAGAACTGGATCCACGCCGCACGCTCCGGCATATCGTGACGGTTGAGGGCAATGGCGCGCTCGCCGAAAATGCCTTTCGGGATCTCTGAAAACAGCGCCTTGACGGGCGCCGCGGTCCACACCATTAACGTTCCGAAAGAACCAAGCAGCATCACCGCGCCCACCAGGCGGTTCAGCATCAGCGGCGACACCGAATGATGCTCGCCCAGCGCCCCGAACACCTGGAACACGCCCGATGTATAACTCAGTTTTGACGCAGGTACATATAAATTGAGCACCAGCGCAGAAACCGAATACAGTGCACCGATCAGCAAGCCTGCGAAGATAATCGTGCGCACAAACGTCCTGGCGCCGCCTCGCACATCGTTCAGGAATACTCCGACCGACTCGGCGCCGCCGGCCGCGAAAAGGATCCACGCCATCGTACCCATGAAGGACCAGCTAACGGCGGGCGCCATCGCCGCGGCTGTCACCGGCGTTGCAGGCGTCGCGCCGCCTATCCAGTCGAAGGCGCTCAATGCCACGAATCCGAACGCCATCACCAGTACCAGCGAGCTGCCGATAGACGTAACCCTTCCGACCCAGGCTGCGCCCTTGGTCGACACCCAAGTGGCAAAGGCAAACAGCAAGATCGACAACAGCACGGCGAACAACGGCGAGAACTGCACCTCGTAGCCCAGCCAGGCGTACGACGAATACACCAGGATATTCGGCAGCACCGAGGTGAAATAGAACAGGTTCACGAACCAGTAGCAATACGCGCCGACGAAAGCCCACTTGTCGCCCAGGGAGGAGCGTATCCACTGGTAGATGCCGGACTTGGCATCCTTATTCAGGCTGACGAATTCGGCGATGATCAGCACATACGGAATGAAGAACGTCGCCGTCGCAAAAAGGAAGGCGGGCACCGCCGCCAGCCCAATTGCGATATTGCTGTTGACGACATTGCGGATATTGAAGATTGCTGCCACTGCCATCGACAGCAGCATGAAGCGGCCGATTTGGATATCACTACGGTTAGCCATGTTCAGCTCACTTATTGTGGAATGTCGCGCCTTCTATCGTCACCATCAGGACCAGCTTGCGCAGGTGGCCCGCGCCCAAGGGCCGGTAGGCGTAATCGTTATCGAAAATCAGCAGTTGTCCGGCGCTGGCGCCATGCCGCAGGGTACCGTCGCCGGCGAATGTTTCGCGATCAGTCTCGTCGCTGTAGGGCGACAGGGAGGACAGCTCCGACTTGGGCGCGAAATCGACGCTTTCGCCGCCTTCGAGGTAATAGTGGACCTCCACATAACGGCGGTTACCCGTGAAGCACGCAGCTGCGGCAGCCGGCCCGTCCACCAGGCGGTAAACCAGCGAATCGCCGATGGAATGACAAACGCCCGGCTTCAGGGCCTGTAAGTTGGCGATGGCCTCGAGACAGCGCCGCCACTTCTTCGCCGAGTGGTAGCGTTGCCGGAATTCTTCCAAACTGTTCAGGATAATCACCGCGCATCCTCCCCATCAAGCGGCGACAGCTCCAGCGCATAACTGAATTCATCCAGGTAGACTCGATAGGAATCCAGCACTTCCGATCCCCATGAATTGGAACCCAGGCCGCTTACCTTGTGATCCAGGTTCACGGTCCAGAAATCGTCATCGCACAATTCGTTGTCGTGCCGCGTGGCTGCAATCTGCCCGGCACTGTATGGCCAGACGCTGAAGTGAACAGCATCCTTCTCGCGTGCATCGATACGCAATCCCTTGCCACGCTTATCCCGCAGCATGGCCCACCTGACTTCCATGCGGTTGCCGTTATCCTGTGGCTTGGGATAATGCTCGAACATGTCCGCGGCATTGGTGCGGTAGCGGTCAATGATGTTGCACGCTTTGCTGTCCGGGTAGTTCTCGCCGGGGCCACGGCCAAAGTATTCGACCTGGTCCAGCTGGCGGTTCAGCCCCAGCGTCATGCCGATCTTCGGAATCATGTCGCGCATGCCGCCATATGGCGTGCCGGACAACGTGAGCTGCACCCTGCCCGCGCCGTCGACACGGTAGTAGTAGCGGCAGCGCATGCCATAGCCCAGCACCGGCGGCGCGATCTGGCAATCGACGATCACTTCCACCACGTCGTCATCCAGTTGCACCCGCATGCCGCGCAAATGTTCCTGCATGATGTCCAGGTGCTGCGGCAGCCAGAGCGCTTCGTTTTCCTGCTTGTGGTTGTCAATACAAGGCTTGTAGAACGTCAGCTGCGGCGGACGGGCAATAAACGACAGCTCCCCCGCCGTCCATTTCTTGAGCTTACCCGTCAGCTTGCAGAACACGATGCGGAATCCAGTGCCTTCGACCAGGTAATCCAGGCGCCGCTCGGTCAGCACAGGCGGTGCGACGCGAGTCCGGGCGCGCACGGGCTGTATGCCGGCACTCGGCAACGCGAACTGGTAGACCGCCAACTCGTGTCCGGCCGCGCTGTAAGGCGTAGCCTGTTCGCGCACCACGTGTACATTCATATGGCGCTGGCCACTGCCCACAGGTGGTGCAGCAACGCGAATTTCCTGGCGTTGTCCCGGCGGCAGTGGCGGCAACTGCAAGCGTTCGCGGCGCAGCACTTCGCCATCCGCCTTTGTCTCGACCAACAACGCGATGCCTTCGAGGCCGCTGAACCAGTAGCGGTTCTCCACCTCCAGCCGCCCGGCTTCCACATCGATCGAACGCACCTTCACGGGCGCGATCACCTGCTTGTACTCGCGCAAACCAGGCCCCGGCCGCTGATCGGGGTAGAGCAGGCCATCGCAGCAGAAATTGCCGCTGTTCGGATAGTCCCCATAGTCGCCGCCGAAAGCATAAAACGGCCGTCCCGCCACATCCGGCTGCAGGATGGCATGGTCGCACCACTCCCACAGGTAATGCCCTTGCAGGTGCGGATGACGGTCCATCACCGCCTGGTATTCGCTGAGGCCTCCTGGCCCGTTGCCCATCGCATGCGCGTACTCGCACAGGATGCGCGGCTTCGCCATCGGGTATTCGCCGAAGGCATTCATCATCTGCACGCGTGAGTACATCGTGCTGACCACGTCGCACACCTCGGCATCACGGTCTTCTTCGTAATGGATCAAGCGCGTAGGATCGATCTCACGGCAGCGCGCAGCCATCGCACGGATATTGCAGCCGTAGCCGGACTCATTCCCCAGCGACCACATGATGATGGACGGATGATTCTTCTGTGCGTGAACATGGCGCTCAATGCGGTCGACAAAGGCAGGTTCCCACGCAGGGTCGTCGGTAATCTGGCTAAGGTTGCCGATATTGACGAAGCCATGGGTCTCCACGTCGGTTTCGGCCATCACAAACAAGCCGTATTGGTCGCACAACTCATAAAAGCGTGGATCGTTTGGATAGTGCGCGGTGCGCACCGAATTGATATTGTGCTGCTTCATCAGCGCGATGTCCTGCTCTACACGCGTCATCGTCACGGCCCTGCCGCGAAGCTGGTCGTTGTCATGACGGTTCACGCCGTGCAGCTTCACGTAGCTGCCGTTCACGTACATCAAGCCATCACGTACCTTGACCTCGCGAAAGCCGACGCGCAGCGGAACCACTTCCAGCAAGCGGCCTGCGGCGTCGTACAGGCTGATCTCCAGGCGGTACAGATAAGGATCTTCCGCATTCCAGTGGCGTGGCGCGGGCACATCCGCTTTCCAAGTCGGTGCCTGGCCACCGCCCTGTACCAGCCGCCGGGCTTCGTCGTACAAGGCCCAATCGACGCGCCAGCCAGTGCGCACCGAAACCTCGATCGAGCAAGACAGCGTGGCGTTATGGCATGCCTCGTCAAAATGCGTCTGCACGCAGACGTCACGCAAGTGAATCGTGCCTTTTCCAACCAGATAAACGTCGCGGAAGATGCCGGCGGTCCACCACATATCCTGGTCTTCAAGATAGCTGGAGTCAGCCCACTGCAGGACCCTTACACTAAGCAGGTTTTCGCCCTCGGCAAGCAGCGCCGTGATATCGAATTCCGCCGCCAGGCGGCTGCCTTTGCTCATGCCGGCATAGCTGCCGTTGACGTAAATTTCGAAGTAAGTTTCAACGCCGTCAAAGCGCAGGATCGCCCGCTCGCCGCGCCACTCAGGTCCCAGGGTGAATCTGCACTGGTATGCACCGGTCGGATTCGACGACGGCACGTACGGCGGATCAACAGGAAACGGCATGCCGTCGTCCGTGTACTGCAATTGCCCGTGGCCCTGCAGCTGCCACATGCCCGGCACTTCGATCAGGCCCCAATCCTCCATATCCTCACTGTAGAACTGCGGCGGCACTTCCAGCGGATGGCTGAAATACGCAAAGCGCCAGGCGCCGCTCAAGGACAGGAAGCGGCGGCTTCGCTCACGCTGGAAGCTGCGTGCGGTTTCGGCATCGCCGTAAGCAAAGAAATAGGCGTGCGGAGGCAGCCGGTTCTCCTCCAGCAGCTGGGGGTTCTCCCACTGGTTCACGGATTACGCCGATCCGGCCAGGCCGCCGCCATCCACCACCAGAGCGTCGCCGGTGACGAAGGAAGAGCGATCGGATGCGAGGAACAGCACCGCCTGGGCGATTTCCGGCGGCTGCCCCACGCGCATCAGCGGACGGCTCGCACCGGCTGCCACCAGCGCATTCTGCTCCAGCCCGAGCTGGTGTGCTTCCTTGCGTAGCATAGGCGTATCGGTATCGCCGGGGCAAACGCAGTTGACGCGAATGCCCTGCGGACCGTGGTCCACCGCCATGGCCTTGGTCATGATCACCACTGCACCTTTCGAGGCGCAATAGGACACGGCATCCTTGCCGCCCACCAGCCCCCAGCCGGAAGCAGTGTTGATGATGCTGCCCCCACCCTGCATCTGCATCACCGGCACGGCGAATTTGCACATCAGGAAGATCGATTTGACGTTGACCGCCATCACCTGGTCCCATTCCTGCTCGGTGGTGTCGATCACGTTGGCACGGCGGGTAATGCCGGCATTATTGAACAGCACATCCAGGCGGCCGTAGCGCGCGACCGCCGCCGCCACCGCCGCCTCGCAGTCGGCGGCCGACGCCACATCGGTGCGGATAAAGGAGGCGCGCCCGCCGGCGGCATTCAACGCCGCCACCGCCATTTCTCCAGCCATGCCATCGCGGTCCGCGATCAGCACCGTGGCGCCTTCGCGCGCAAACAATTCCGCCGTTGCGCGTCCAATGCCGGACGCGCCGCCCGTGACCAATGCCACCTTGCCCGCCAGTTCTCCATGCTGCTGCATTTGCCGTCTCCAAATTATGTGTTATGCCCTATGTTGCCCCCATTTTGTCCGTAATGACAAATGAAACCTCCGAATCGCATGCATAAGCTGAACTAATGCGAAACCCGCCTCGCGCCAAAGTTTGCGCCGCCTCAATGGCTACACACCCCGCAACCCCTACGATGTCGGAATCCCGTGGGAGAAAGCCATGACACTAGCCGTCATCAAAAGCCGCGCACTGGCCGGCATGCAGGCCCCCGAAGTCAGCGTGGAAGTCCATCTCGCCAACGGTTTACCTGCTTTCACCATGGTCGGCCTCGCCGAGACGGAAGTGAAAGAAGCACGCGACCGGGTGCGCGCAGCCATCACCAATGCTGGCTTCGATTTGCCGCAGCACCGCATCACCGTCAACCTGGCTCCAGCCGACTTGCCGAAAGAGTCCGGCCGCTTCGACCTGCCGATCGCCATCGGCATCCTCGCCGCCTCAGGCCAGATTCCATCGTCCGGGCTGGAACACTTTGAATTCGCCGGCGAGCTTTCCCTGACAGGCGACTTGCGCCCGATCCGTGGCGCCCTGGCGATGACATACGCCATGCAGCGCTCCCCCGGCGGACATGCGCGCGGCTTCATCCTCCCCATCGCCAATGCCGACGAAGCCGCATTGGTCGCCGACGCCGCCATCTACCCCGCTTCGACATTGCTGCAGGTGTGCGCACACTTCAGCGCCAATGCCGACGGCAGCTTCGCCCTGGCCCGCCACGTCTCGCAGCCAATGCCGTTGCCGCCAACCGTTCCGGATTTCGCCGACGTCAAAGGCCAGGTGCTCGCCAAGCGCGCCATGGAGGTCGCCGCCGCCGGCCGCCACTCAGTGTTGCTGGTCGGTCCGCCAGGCGCCGGCAAGACCATGCTGGCCACCCGCTTCGCAGGCCTGCTGCCACTCATGACAGACGACGAAGCACTGGAAGCGGCAGCCGTGCAATCGCTGATCAGCGGTTTCACCGTGGAGGGATGGAAGGTGCGCCCCTTCCGCGCGCCCCACCATACCTCCTCAGGAGCGGCGCTGGTCGGAGGCGGCAGCGTTCCCCGCCCCGGCGAAATCTCTCTGGCGCACTGTGGCGTCCTTTTTCTGGATGAACTCCCGGAGTTCGACCGGCGCGTGCTGGAAGTGCTGCGCGAACCACTGGAATCGGGCCGCGTCACCATTGCGCGCGCCGCGCGGCATGCCGACTTCCCGGCCCGCTTCCAGCTGATCGCCGCCATGAACCCATGTCCATGCGGCTACCTCGGCCATCCTGCAGGCACCTGCCGCTGCACGCCCGACCAGGTTCTGCGTTACCAGAGCCGCATTTCGGGTCCTCTGCTGGACCGCATCGACATGCAGATCGAAGTCGGCCCGGTGCCGCCGGAAATCCTGCAAGCCGACGCCAGTGGCGAGAAGTCCGCCGCCATCGCCACCCGCGTGCACGCCGCTTTTGAGCGCCAGCTTGCACGCCAGGGCAAATCGAACCAGCAGCTCACGCCTCGCGAGATCGACCGCTTCTGCAAGCCCGATGCGGCTGGACAGGACGTGCTGCGCACCTCCCTGCACAAAATGCAGTGGTCCGCGCGCGCTTACCACCGCGTGCTGCGGCTGGCGCGCACGGTGGCCGACCTGGACGGCCAGAAGCAGGTCGGCGGCAAGCACGTGTCGGAAGCGGTCCAGCTGCGGCGCGCCCTTCAGCAACCTTAAGTTTCAAATGTAAGACCAGGTAAAGGCGCGGTTTTTGGCCGGCTTTGTTGGCTAGAATTGCCGGCACCATGACTACCCACTACCGTTACGCGCGCTATAGCGCAGGCTCTCTCATGATCATCCTGTGCTGCGCCCATGCCGCAGCACAGACACAGCTTACCCAGCCAGCCAAGGCCGATGCCCAGCCAGCCACGGTAAAGAAAGAAGTCCCTGCGGAGAATGGCGCAGCCATCGCCAGCGTGACGGTGGCTGCGGAACGGCCGACCAACCGTATCGACCGCCAGGTCTACGACGTCAAATCCGACATTGCGACCAGCAACAGCTCCGCCGCCGACGCCCTGAACAACGTTCCTTCAGTGAACGTCGACCCGGACGGCTCGCTGACCCTGCGCGGCAGCAGCAATGTACAGGTCTACATCGACGGCAAGCCCTCCGCCATGCTGCAGGGCGATAACCGCGGTCCGGCGCTGCAGGCGATTCCCGCCGACGACCTGGATTCGGTGGAAGTCATCAACAATCCCGGCGCGCAATTCGGCAATGAAGGCGGCGGCGGCCCGATCATCAACCTGGTGATGAAACGCTCGCGCCGTCCCGGCGGCTTTGGCGTCGTCAATGCGAATGCCGGTACCGCGGGCCGCTACAACAGCGCCCTTTCCGGTACCTACAACGAGGGACCGTGGGGCTTCCAGGGCGGCATGAACGTGCGACATGACGGCCGCAACTCCATCGGCGAAACGGTCCGCGACCGCATCGACCCGCGCGATGGCAGCCTGTCGCACAGCGACCAGCAGTCGCAATCGAACGGCCTGAATGAGAACGCCGCGATGAATGCCGGCGTCACGTACAACCTCGGCGCCAACGACACGCTTGGCGCCCAAGTGGCCTATTCCCACCGCACCAACAATGCCCACTCGAGCGACAACTACCTGTCAACCGATGCCGAAGGCGCTGTCACCGGCGATTACCTTCGCAGCACCGTGCGCGAGGGCGAGAGCAAGAACTATTCGTGGACCGGGCGCTGGGACCATAAGGGCGCCCTGCCAGGTGAAACCTTCAAGATGGACTTGCGCACATCGAGCGCCACCAACGATTACGACAGCACCTACCGCAACAACTATGTCGTGCTGCCGCCGTCCGGCAGCCTGCAGGACAGTTCGCAGAAGAACCGGGGCAAGACCGAAATCATCGACTACACGGGCGACTACGAAGCTCCCTTGTTCGGCGGCGTCACCAAGCTCGGTTACAAGATCGTCCAGACGCGCAATGATTCGAGCATCGATTACACCAACATCGATCCGATTACGCAGGAAGGATCACCTAACGCCTTACGCAGCAACGCCTTCAACCTGAAAGAAACCATCTACGCCGCTTACGGTTCCTACCAGATGCACCTGAATGAGCAATGGGGCGTCATGGCGGGCCTTCGCGCAGAACATACGGTGATGGACATCGACCAGCTGACAAGCCAGGTCACTGCCAGCAACACCTACACCAACCTGATTCCAAGTTTCTTCGCGACTTACAAGCTGGACGAAAAGTCGACGCTGCGTTTCGCCTATGCCCATCGCTTGCGCCGTCCGAATGCGCAGGACCTGAATCCCTTCGTGGCCTATCGCGATGAACTGAACGTCTCCTCCGGTAATCCAAAACTGAAGCCGGCGCAAACCGACTCTTTCGAACTCGGTTACGAGACGCATATGTTCGGCCTGGAGACCAACCTGCGCGGCTACTTCCGCGACGAGACCGATTCGATCCTGGACCGCAAATACTTCATCAGCAATACGGTACTGCTCACCACCCGCGAAAACGCCGGCACCACCCATTCCGGCGGCATGGAATTCACCATGACCGGCAAGCTGCTGCCGACACTGACCCTGAACCTCAGTGGCAACGTGGCGCGCTTCGGCCAGAACGTGATCGAAATGAACGGCGACCAGACCAGGCGCACCGCATCTTCGCTGAGCGGACGCCTGCGCCTGAACTGGCAAGCCACCAGCACCGACATGTTGCAGGCTGCTGTGCAGGCAACAGGCAAGATGCTGACCGGCCAGGGCTACCGCGAACCCAACACCACGCTGAACCTGACCTGGCGCCACGCCCTCACGCCGCAACTGGCGCTGATGGTCAACGCCACCGACGTCTTCAACACCAACAAGATCGCCACCGTCACCGATACCTACGCCCTGCGTGAGCAGACAATGCGCCGCTTCGATGGACGCATCATCTACGTGGGCCTGTCCTACCGCTTTGGCGGGACGAGCGGCATGCATCGCGAGGGCGGTCAGGACGGACATCCTCGCGGACCTGGCGGTATGCACGGCCCAGGCGTGGGACCACCGCCGGGCGGCGGCATGGGTCCCGGCCCTGGCGGCGATTGATACAGTCCTTGAAGTGCTACCATGCAGGGTATGAAGAAACTGACCCTGAAAAAAACCTGCGCTGTCCTTCTCATGGCCGGCGCAGTAGTCGCCTGCAGCCCTAAATTCGATTGGCGCGATTTCCGCAGCGCCGATGCGCCTTATACCGTCATGCTGCCGGGTAAACCCGCTACACACACCCGCTCGATCAACCTCGATGGCCAGGAAGTGAAGATGACCATGTCCGCCGCCGAAGTTGACGGCACCATGTTCGCCGTCGGCACTGCCGAGCTACCGGACGCGGCCAAAGCCGCACTGGCTGTCCAAGCCATGAAACTGGCCATGGTGCGCAATATCGGCGGCACCATCACCAAAGAAACCACCAAGGACGGCGCCTTTGACGTCGAAGCCCGCGGTGTTGGCCAGAATGGCGCGCCGCTGGCCATGCACGGCCGTTTCCTGGCCAAGGATAAACGCGTATATCAGGTGGTTATTCTGGGTAACCAGAAACATTTTGATGCGGATACGGTTGATACATTTTTGAGTTCGTTTAAATTGTATTAAGAGGCACGACGCGCGCGACTGCAACCGTGCTATCGTATTAGCACATCAACAAACTACGGGAAGCGCACCATGTTGATCAAATTTAAATCCATTTCGTCGCCGGAAGTCATGATGGCTCACGAGCATGTCGAACGCATCATGGACTTGCTGCAGAAGAGCCCAACCAGGGGCGTCATCACAGCAGCCGAAGCTTCCCAGGCCCTGCAATTGCTCGAGAAGGAAGTTGCTCTCAGCAAACTACATCCGGAGGTCGACTCCGAACACGCCTCGCATACGCCGAACCACGGCCTGCCGGACGAAGACGGCGACGCGGAATTCGGGCAAACCGAGAAGGTAGGATTCGCGCAGCGGGCATTCCCCCTGCTGGAGATGCTGCGTGCAGCCAAGTCTGGCGGCTACGATATTGTCTGGGGAGTTTGACGCCAAACCGGTAAACCTGCCGGATGGCCGCCCCGTCAGACCACAGGGTCTGACACCGTCTGCGCAACCCTCTCGGCTTAATTTAAGCCTGCGTCCTGGAGACCGTAGAGGGTCAGACCCTTGGGTCTGACCCAGGTTTACCGGGTTTAGAAAAGCAAAAAGCCCGCTGGCACATGCCTAGCGGGCTTTTCTAATAAGAGCCTGACGATAACCTACTTTCACACTGGTTGCAGCACTATCATCGGCGCAGAGTCGTTTCACGGTCCTGTTCGGGATGG
>NZ_WNKX01000013.1 GCF_009720745.1 Massilia eburnea
CCCGAACAGGACCGTGAAACGACTCTGCGCCGATGATAGTGCTGCAACCAGTGTGAAAGTAGGTTATCGTCAGGCTCTTATTAGAAAAGCCCGCTAGGCATGTGCCAGCGGGCTTTTTGCTTTTCTAGACCCGCCAAACGTAAGAACTTAGACACTTTACTTTCGAAAGTCTCATTTGAGACTGTTGTAATGAAACTGTCTTAATTTGTAGAATTTTTGCATTCTCCACAGAACCCCGCTAGTGTTAAAGCTCGAGCCGAAAAAAATCGGACGATAAACACAAAACCTACACGGGATTAATGGAGCATTCATGAAAATTCGCAAGACCCTGATCGCTACCGCGATCGCTTTGATTGCCGCACAAGCTAGTGCTACCAGCACGATGTCTGGCCCAGTTTCTTTCTCCGCACAGGAAAAAGCACGCCTGATTTCTACCCTTAACGGTGAGCGCGGCAAGTTTGGCCTGGATACCGACCACGGTTACGCCATCGCTTCCCAGCACCCAGGTGCTGCCGGCCAGGCGATCAGCCGCATGAGCCACACCTACAAGGGTGTGCGTATTTTCGAATCCGAATCCGTGATTGTGACCGACAAGGGCGGCAACATCGTTGGTGAGTCCTTCACCGACCGCCGCGCCGGCCTGTCGGCAAAACGTTTCAGCGTCAAGCCAACCCTGACCGGTTCCGATGCAATTGCCAAGGCAAAGAAAACCGTTGCAGCTGGCACCGACATCGATCCACCATCGGCTGAACTGATCATCTTCCCAGTAATGAAGACCGTGCGTGTCGCCGGCGCCGAAAACAAGGCCGAAGCGGACCTGAACGCAATGGACGTAAAAGACGTGGTTGACCACCACGAACTGGCATACCTGGTGAAGACCCGTATGTCCAAGGGCCAGGAAGCCGTATTCCACAACACCATCGTGAGCGCCAAGGACGGCAGCGTGCTGGACCAGTGGAGCATGCTGCAGAGCGTGGTTGGCACCGGCCATAGCCAGTACAACGGCGACGTGCCGATCCAGACCACCCTGGTTGGCACCACCTACAAGATGCTGGATTCGACCCGCGGCGTCGGCGGCCAGTTCGGCGGCATGGCGATCACCGATGCGAACCACGCTTCGACCTCCAACCCAACCCCAGGCGTGATCTACGTCAACAGCACCAACGTATGGGGCGATGGCCAGAACTACAACGGCGGCAGCGACACCAACGCCAACGGCCAGACCGCTGCAGTGAACGCGCTGTGGGGCCTGATGAACACCTACGACACGATGAACAACGTGATCGGGTGGAAGTCGCTGGACGGTAACAACACCGCGACCTACATCGCCGTGCACGTCGGCACCGCTTACGATAACGCCTTCTACACCGATTCCTGCAAGTGCATGTACATCGGCGACGGCTCCAGCTTCTACAGCCTGGGCTCGATCGACGTGATCGGCCACGAAATGGGCCACGGCGTGACCGCTGCGACCTCCAACCTGACCTACCGCGGCGAATCCGGCGGCCTGAATGAATCCTCGTCCGACATCAACGGCGAATCCGTGGAAGCCTACGCACGCAACGGCGGCACCGGTTCCGTCATCAACGCAGGCAACGACTGGGTGATGGGCAAGGAAATCTCGAAGACCGGCACCCCGCTGCGCTGGCTGTACAAGCCAAGCAAGGATGGCAAGAGCCCGGACGCATGGAGCACCAGCCTGAAGCGCCTGGATCCTCACTACTCGAGCGGCCCTAACAACCGCATGTTCTACTTCCTGGCCATGGGCTCCAGCTCCACCACCACCAGCGACTATTACTCCAAGTACCTGGTGCAGGCGCCGAAGAACATGACAGGTATCGGCATCGACAAGGCATACCGCATCTGGTTCAAGGCCAACACCACCAAGCTGACCTCCGGCTCGACCTATGCTGACGCGCGCAACGCAGTTGTGGCAGCAGCGCAGGAACTGTACGGCGTGGGCAGCGTGGAAGCGAAAGCCGCAATGCGCGCTTACGCTGCAATCAACGTGGGCGCCGACGTAGCGGAATAAGCTACGTAGAGCCCAACGTAAAAACCGCCAGGGGGACCTGGCGGTTTTTTTATTGTCAGTAGCGGTAAGCCACCTTCATCATCACGAAATTGACGCCGCTGTTCGGCTCCTTGATGCCGCCGTTGGAGTAATGTTGCGCCTTCAGTGCGACTTCCCAGTTGTTGTCGAAGACATAGCCGACGCCAATATGGTCCCCGAACTGGAAAGCGGTCGACAGGTGTTTGCGGTTGTTGTCGTATAGCCTGGACAGCACGTGCGCGCCGATCCCGCCTTCAACATAGAACCCCTTCTTGTTTGTGTTCTCGAAGCGGAACACGGGGGTGAAGCCAATATCCTCGATGTGCTTTTTGGCGCCAGGCACATTGTCCCATTGACGCGCTTCCCAGAAGCCAACGCTGGCGTCCCAGTAGCCGGTGAGATGGGTGCCGTTCGAGTTGAACCAGCTCCAGTCAGGGCTGAAGTCCTTGGTTGCCCCCAGGCGCACCATCTGGACCTTGGGCCCATGGCCGTATTCCACATACGCTGAATTGAGATCGAAGGCAAAGGCGGATTGTGCTGCCATCCCCACCGTAGCTACGGCGAACAGTTTTTTGATTTGCATGTTTTTCTCTCTAGTCCTTGCCACATTCTTCATATTTGTTGTGGCAATGGTGGGCATTCTACGGTCGTTCCGATTTTTTTTCAGGCGCCGCTACAATAGTTAGAATCACTGCAACGTTGGTATTTCTGGAGATTATCGTGACGCATCCACTGCGAATTGCTTTCCTCGGTATTGGGTTGATGGGTGAACCTATGGTACTCCGTCTGCTCGCCGCTGGATACAAGGTGACGGCCTGGAATCGCACGGCCGGAAAGGCGGGCGTGCTGGCTTCGGCTGGCGCGGATCCGGACGATGTGCTGTCGCATGCGGTTGCCGACGCGCCGGTCGTGGTGTCGATGCTATCGGCGGGCGATGCGGTCGGCGGCGTCATCGAGGCGGCGCTCGATGCGCTGCGTCCGGGTACATTGTGGATCGATATGAGCTCCACGCGCCAGGATGAAGCACAGTCTTTCCATGCATTGCTTGCTGCGCGCGGGCATCGCTTCATCGATGCGCCGGTGTCGGGTGGCGTTGGCGGTGCCCAGGCGGGAACCTTGGCCATCATGGCAGGCGGCAGTGCGGCGGACTTCGCGGCGGCGCGGCCTGTGCTGGAAGCGATGGGCAAGCCCAAGCTGGTTGGGCCGGCCGGCAGCGGACAAGTGGCGAAGCTGTGCAACCAGCTGATCGTAGGCGGCACGATCAATATCGTGGCCGAGGCTTTGCTGCTGGCGCAGGCTGCGGGCGCCGATCCGGTCGCGGTGCGTGAAGCGATCCGCGGCGGGTTTGCCGAGAGCCGGGTACTGGAGGTGCATGGGCAGCGCATGCTGGAGCGTAATTTCCTGCCAGGCGGGCAGGTGCTCACGCAGTTGAAGGACCAGCACAATATCTTGGCCGCGGCGGCAGCGGCGGGGGTGGCGCTGCCGGTCACCAGCCTGGTGACGGAGCGCTATGAATCGATCAAGGATGTGTATCCGCGTGCCGACCATTCAGCCGCGCTGCTTGCGCTGGAGCGGCTGAACGATGGCGTGCGCGTTGGCACCCAGGCCGACCGGCTGCCTTAAGCGTTGGGCAGCGCCGCTTCTGCGAGGTGGACCCAGAAGCTGGCCCCGATCGGCAGCAGGCGGTCGTTGAAGTCGTAACTGGCGTTGTGGAGCACACAGGGGCCGAGGCCATGGCCGCCATCGCGGTGGTCGCCTTCGCCGTTACCGATGAAGATGTAGCAGCCCGGCTTCTCCTGCAGGAAGAAGGCGAAGTCCTCGGCGCCCATGGTCGGTTCGACATGGCCGTCGACCATGGATTCCCCGACGACGTTTTTCATCACGCCCAGTGCGAACCGGGTTTCCTTGGCATGGTTCACCAGCGGCGGATAGTTGCGGCGGAAGCTGAACTCCACCTCCGCGTCGAAGGCGGCGGCGATGCCTTCTGCAAGGGACTGCATGCGCTGTTCGACCATGTCCAGCACTTCGGTGGTGAAAGTGCGCACGGTGCCGACCAGTTTCGCATCGTCGGGGATGACGTTGGTGGCGCTGCCGGCGTGGATCTGGGTGATCGACAGCACGGCCGTATCCAGGGGACTCTTGTTGCGCGTGACGATGGTCTGCCAGGCCTGGGCAATCTGCACCGCAATCATGATCGGGTCGATGCCTTTGTGCGGCTGCGCCGCGTGGGCGCCTTTGCCGCGCACGGTGACGTGGAATTCATTGGAGGAGGCCATCATCGGGCCTTCGCACACGCTCAGGGTGCCGGTCGCGGAACCCGGCCAGTTATGCATGCCGTAGATTGCATCCATCGGGAAGCGCTCGAACAAGCCGTCCCTGATCATTTCGCGCGCGCCGGCGCCGCCTTCCTCGGCCGGCTGGAACACCAGGTAGACGGTGCCGTCGAAGTTGCGGTGCTTGGCCAGGTAGTGGGCAGCGCCGAGCAGCATGGCGGTGTGGCCGTCATGGCCGCAGGCGTGCATCTTGCCCGCATGCTTGGACGCGTGCGGGAAGGTGTTGATTTCCTGCATGGGCAGCGCATCCATGTCCGCGCGCAGGCCAATGGCACGCTTTGAGCTGCCGTTCTTGATAATGCCTACGACGCCGGTCTTGCCCAGGCCGCGCTCGAAAGGAATGCCCCATTCGGCCAGCTTGGCGCACACCACGTCGGCGGTACGCTCTTCTTCATAGCAGAGTTCCGGGTGGGCATGCAGGTCGCGTCGGATCTGCTGCACCTCGGATTGAAACGCAATAATCGGGTCGATCAGTTTCATTGTTCTTCTCCATCGATCTTGCCATTCTAGCCTCCCGATGCGATTTTCAGGAATCGTTTACGATACTGTTTTCCGCCGTCGATAAACTGGTTCAAGATGTCTCAAACACAAGTTCGCGCCGCCTGCCCGCATGATTGCCCCGATACCTGCGCCCTGCTCGTTACTGTCGAGAATGGGGTCGCGACGGAAGTGAAGGGCGATCCCGACCATCCGACCACGGCTGGGGTGCTGTGCACCAAGGTTTCCCGCTACACCGAACGTACCTATTCGCCGGACCGCCTGCTCTACCCGCTGCGCCGTGTCGGCAAGAAGGGCGAAGGCAAGTTCGAGCGCATCAGCTGGGATGAGGCGCTGGATGAGATTGCGGCCCGCCTGAAGCCGCTGGCGGCCACTGAGCCGGAATCCATCCTCCCCTACAGCTACGCAGGCACCATGGGCCTGGTGCAGGGCGATTCCATGTCGTCCCGCTTCTTCCACAAGATCGGGGCCTCCCTGCTGGACCGCACCATTTGCGCGACCGCGGGCGCCACCGGTTACAAATACACGGTGGGCGCCTCGATCGGCACCGATATCGAACAATTCCAGAATGCCAAGCTGATCATTATCTGGGGCGGCAACCCGATCGCGTCCAACCTGCATTTCTGGACCCGCGCCCAGGAAGCCAAGCGCAACGGCGCCAAGCTGATCGCGATTGACCCGTATCGCTCGCTGACGGCCGAGAAATGCCACCAGCACATTGCCTTGCTGCCTGGGACGGACGCGGCGCTGGCCCTGGGCCTGATGCACATCCTGGTGCGTGACGACTTGCTGGACCACGAATACATCGCCGACTACACGGTCGGATTCGAAGAGCTGCGCCAGCGCGTGGCTGAGTGGACGCCGGCGCGGGTGGCCGCCACCTGCGGCATCAGCGTCGACGAAGTGGAAGGCCTGGCGCGCGACTATGGCGAAACTGCCAAGCGCGGCGAACCGGTGGCGATCCGCATGAATTACGGTGTGCAGCGCGTGCATGGCGGCGGCATGGCGGTGCGCAATATCGCCTGCCTGCCGGCGCTGGTCGGGGCATGGCGCCATGCGGCAGGCGGCGTGCAGCTGTCGGCCTCGGGCACCTTCAAGAAAAACCTGGCCGCGCTGCAGCGCCCCGATTTGCTGGCGAAACAGCCACGTACCATCAATATGACGACGATTGGCGACGACTTGCTGCGCCCGGCCTCGCCCGAGTTTGGCCCGCAGGTCAAGGCCGTGATCGTGTACAACTCGAATCCGCTGGCGGTTGCGCCGGATTCGGGCAAAGTGCAGGCCGGCTTTGCGCGCGAAGACTTGTTCACCGTCGTGCTTGAGCATTTCCAGACCGACACTGCCGATTATGCGGACATCGTGCTCCCGGCGACCACGCAGCTGGAACACACTGACGCCCACAGCGCTTATGGCCATTTGTACATGATGGCCAATAACCCAGCCATCGCACCGATGGGCGAAGCCAAGCCGAACACAGAGATTTTCCGCCTGCTGGCAGCCCGCATGGGCCTCGACGATCCCTGCTTCCGCGACAGCGATGATGAGCTCGCTTCGGTGGCATTCGTGCAGTTCGACTGGGAGTCACTCAAGAAGAAGGGCTGGCAGAAACTGGAAGTTCCAGACGCTCCCTTTGCATGCGGCAATTTCCCCACACCATCAGGAAAATGTGAGTTCTATTCAGAAAGCATGAAGTCCGATGGCCTGGATCCCTTGCCGGCCTACATCCCGAACTACGAATCTGCGGCATCTTCCCCTGAACTGGCGGCAAAATACCCGCTGGCGATGATATCTCCGCCGGCACGCAACTTCCTTAACTCGACCTTTGTCAACGTGCAAAGCTTGCGTGCCACGGAGGGTGAGCCCCACCTCGACATCAGTCCTGACGATGCGGCAACACGTGGCATCAACCACGGCGATATGGTGCGCATCTTCAATGATCGCGGTTCCTTCGTGTGCAAGGCCCGCGTCACGCCGAAGGCCCGCAAAGGCCTCGTGGTAGGGCTGTCGATATGGTGGAAGAAGCTGGCGGGAGATGGCAAGAACGCCAACGAGGTCACCAGCCAACGGCTGACTGACATGGGTCGCGCACCGACGTTTTACGATACACTGGTCCAAGTCGAGAAAGCCGCCTGAGAATGATTTATGCGCTCGTTGTCACACCTGAAACTGCGCGCCAGATACCTGGCGACGGCGGGGGTGTGCGCGGCGCTTCTGGCGGGTTGTGCGCAATTCAAGTATTACTTCCAGGCTGCCCAGGGCCAGTACGCGCTCTGGTCCGACGCCCGCCCGGTCGATGACTGGCTGGGCGATCCTGCCACCGATCCCAAGCTCAAGGCCCGGCTCGAAAAAGCCAAACTGATCCGCAAATTCGCGGTGAAAGAGCTCGGCCTGCCCGACAACTCCAGCTACAAGAACTACGCACCACTGAACCGCCCCTACGTGCTGTGGAATGTGGTCGCCACGCCCGAGCTGTCGCTGCGGCCGATACAGTGGTGCTTCCCGATCGCCGGCTGCGTCAGCTACCGCGGCTACTACAGCAAGGCCGACGCCGAAGCGTTTGCCGACGAATTGCGCAAGGAAGGCAACGACGTGCAGGTGGGCGGCGTGCCGGCCTACTCCACGCTGGGCTGGCTGAGCGATCCGCTGCTGTCCACCTTCATCAACCACTCCGATGCCGAGCTGGCGAAGCTGATCTTCCACGAGCTGGCGCACCAGGTTGTGTACGTCCAGGGCGATTCCAAATTCAACGAAGCGTTCGCTACGGCAGTCGAGGAGGCCGGCGTCGAACGCTGGCTCGACCTGTATGGCAACGACGCCATGCGTGAAGCCTACGCCCGCTACAACACGCGCCGGCAGGACTTCATGAACTTGCTGGTCAAGCATAGACAAATGCTTGCCGACAATTACGCCGGCAAGGCCAGCATGAAGAAGAAACGGGAGGAAAAGGCGCGCATCTTTGCCTCCCTTCACGATGGCTACAAGGAACTCAAGGCAAGCTGGGGCGGCTACAACGGCTATGACCGATTCTTTGCGGAATCTTTGAATAATGCCCATCTGGCATCTGTTGCAACCTATAATGATTTGCTGCCAGGCTTCCGCGCCTTGCTACTGAAAGAGAAGGCATTCCCTCAATTTTATGTTGCGGTGCGGAATATGAGCAACCTGCCCTCCGTTGAACGGCATGACAGGCTGCACGAACTGGCACGCACTATGGCGCAAGTCAACGAAACCACAACGGCTGCCGCAGCCAGGGAACCCGGCGCCGTCAATTGATGCTGCGTTGCAGCGCGGAGGCCCGCTAGAGTACGCGTTCCAAATCCTGAAAATAGCTTGCCCTGTGCCATCCCGCACGATAGCATCTAGAGTGCGGGAGAGCACGGTCGTTCTATTTTCGCAAATAAAACATATAACACCGAGACAAAGAGGCACAGGATGGAAAAAATCTGGTTGAAGTCGTATCCCCCAGGCGTCCCAGCAGAAATCGACGCCACGCAATACCGCTCCCTGGTTCACCTGCTTGAAGAATCGTTCCAGAAGTTCGCATCGCGCGATGCCTTCGTGTGCATGGACAAAGCCATCACCTACGCCGAACTGGACCAGTATTCCAAGCGCCTTGGCGCCTGGCTGCAAAGCCGCGGCATGAAGAAGGGCGCCCGTGTCGCCGTGATGATGCCGAACGTGCTGCAATACCCGATCGCCATCGCCGCCATCCTGCGCGCCGGCTACACCGTCGTCAACGTCAACCCGCTGTACACGCCGCGCGAGCTGGAACACCAGCTGAACGACTCCGGCGCGGAAGCCATCATCATCCTCGAGAATTTCGCGACCACCCTGGAACAGGTGCTGCCGCGCACCCAGGTCCGCCACATCATCGTCGCCAATATGGGCGAGATGCTGGGCGGCCTGAAAGGCGTGATCGTCAACTTCGTCGTGCGCAACGTGAAGAAGCTGGTGCCGCCGTTCTCGCTGCCGAATGCGGTGCGCTTCAAGGATGCGCTGGGCCATGCCCGCAGCATGAAGCTGACTCCCGTTGAACTGCGCCATGAAGATGTGGCCTTCCTGCAGTACACGGGCGGTACCACCGGCGTGTCGAAGGGCGCGACCCTGACCCACCGCAATATCATCGCCAACATCCTGCAGATGCAGGCCTGGTCGGCGCCGAAGCTGGCCGACCTGCCGGCCGACGAGCGCACCATCATCTGCGCACTGCCGCTGTACCACATCTTCGCGCTGACCGTGTGCGCCATGTGGGGCATCCGCGAGGGCGGCCTGAATGTGCTGATCCCGAATCCGCGCGACATCGGCGGCTTTATCAAGGAGCTGTCCAAGTACCGCTTCAATATGCTGCCGGCCGTGAACACGCTGTACAACGCGCTGCTGAACCATCCTGATTTCAACAAGCTCGATTTCTCGGGCCTGAAGGTCGCCAATGGCGGCGGCATGGCAGTGCAGAAGGCGGTGGCCGACAAATGGCTGGCCGCAACCGGCGTCACCATCGTGGAAGGCTACGGCCTGTCCGAGACCGCACCGGTGGCGACTGCCAACCGCTTCGACAGCAACGACTTTTCCGGCATGATCGGCCTGCCGATTCCGTCCACCGAAGTGGCGATCCTGGACGACGACGGCAACGAAGTAGCCCTTGGCACTGCTGGCGAAATCGCGATCCGCGGCCCGCAGGTGATGGCTGGCTACTGGAACCGTCCGGAAGAAACGGCCAAGGTGATGACGGCCGACGGTTACTTCAAATCCGGCGACGTAGGCGTGATGGATGAACGCGGCTACGTCAAGATCGTGGACCGCAAAAAGGACATGATCCTGGTCTCCGGTTTCAATGTCTACCCGAATGAAATCGAAGACGTGGTGGCATCGCATCCTGGGGTTCTCGAATGCGCCTGCATCGGCGTGCCGGACGAGCATTCCGGTGAAGCGGTGAAAGTGTTCGTGGTGAAGAAAGACCCGAACCTGACCGCGGAAGTGCTGATGGACTACTGCAAGCAAAACCTGACCGGCTACAAGAAGCCGAAATATATCGAGTTCCGCACCGAGCTCCCGAAAACCAACGTTGGCAAGATCCTGCGCCGCATGCTGCGCGACGAGAAGCCTGCCGACGACAAGAAAGCTGCATAAGGCGGCAAGGCACACGAAAGGCAATACGATGGAAAAAATCTGGCTGAAGTCCTATCCTGAAGGCGTTCCTGCGGAGATCGACGTTTCGCAGTACCGCTCCGTGACCCACCTGATGGAAGAGTCGTTCCAGAAGTTCGCAAGCCGTAACGCGTACGTCTGCATGGACAAGTTCCTGACTTACTCCGAGGTGGACCAGCTGTCGAAGCAATTCGGCGCCTGGCTGCAGTCCAAGGGCCTCAAGCCAGGTGCGCGCGTTGCCATCATGCTGCCTAACGTGCTGCAATATCCGGTCGCGCTGGCGGGCATCATCCGCGCCGGCTATGTGGTGGTCAACGTCAATCCGCTGTACACCCCGCGCGAGCTGCAGCACCAGCTGAACGACTCCGGCGCCGAAGCCGTGGTCGTCCTGGAAAACTTTGCCACCACCGTTGAACAGGTCGTGGCTTCGACCCCGGTCAAGCACGTGATCGTGGCCTCGATGGGCGACCTGCTGGGCGGCCTGAAAGGCATGATCGTCAATTTCGTCGTGCGCAACGTGAAGAAGATGGTGCCGGCCTGGAATATCCCGGGCCACGTCACCTTCAAGCAGGTGCTGGCCGAAGGCTCGCGCCTGCCCCTGAAGTCGGCCGACCAGAAGCCGGAAGACATCGCCTTCCTGCAGTACACCGGCGGCACCACCGGCGTGTCGAAAGGCGCCGTGCTGCTGCACCGTAACGTGGTGGCGAACATGCTGCAGAACGAAGCCTGGCTGCAAATGGCGCCTAGCGACAAGCAGATGGTTTTCGTCGCTGCGCTGCCGCTGTACCACATCTACTCGCTGACCATTTCCTGCTTCATGGGCTGGAAGCTGGGCGGCATGAATATGCTGATCCCGAACCCGCGCGATATCCCGGGTTTCGTCAAGGAGCTGGCCAAATATCCCGTGACCGTGTTCCCGGCCGTGAACACCCTGTACAACGCGCTGCTGAACAACCCTGACTTCTCCAAGCTGGACTTCTCGAGCTACAAGATCTGCAACGGCGGCGGGATGGCTGTGCAGCAGTCGGTGGCGGACCGCTGGCTGAAGGTGACCGGTACGCCGATCATCGAAGGCTACGGCCTGTCCGAAACTTCGCCGGTGGCTACCGCCAACCGCGTGGACATCAAGGAATTCACCGGCACCATCGGCGTACCGATTCCTTCGACCGAAGTGGCGATCCTGGACGACGACGGCAAGGAAGTGCCGCTCGGCTCCGCCGGCGAAATCGCGATCCGCGGCCCGCAAGTCATGGCCGGCTACTGGAACCGTCCGGACGAAACGGCCAAATCCATTACGCCTGACGGTTTCTTCAAGACCGGCGACGTCGGCATCATGGACGAGCGCGGCTTTGTGCGCATCGTCGACCGCAAGAAGGACATGATCCTGGTGTCGGGCTTCAACGTCTACCCGAACGAAGTGGAAGGCGTAGTCGCCGCCCACCCGGGCGTGCTTGAAGTGGCTTGCGTCGGCGTACCGGACGCGAACTCCGGCGAAGCCGTCAAGCTGTTCGTAGTGCGCAAGGATCCGAACCTGACGGCGGAAGCGCTGCTGGAGTTCTGCAAGCACGAACTGACAGCTTACAAGAAACCGAAGTACATCGAGTTCCGCGACGAACTGCCGAAGACCAACGTCGGCAAGATCCTTCGCCGCCAGCTGCGCGACGAAAAGAAAGCAGCATAAGCCCGCACGATTGATCTGGCGCAAGCAATGGCTCCGGACGGGCTGTAAAGTGGAAGAAACCTCTGAGCAGCCTCCGGAACCATCATGGGCCAACTTTACAATCTCGCACTCACCATCAGCACCGAAGGCCGCCGCGCATTAAGACAGCGCGAAGGCCTGCGCGGTTACTACGAAATCTCCCGCCCGGGCATGACGCCCGACCAGGTCGAAGCAGCCTTCGACCTTTCGGTCCGCAGCGCGGAGCGCGCCGTGCAGCGCCAGGTCAGCCGCCATCCACTCACGCAGGCGCAGTTCGATGCGCTGGTCAGCTACACCTTCAACCTTGGCGCCGGCGGCGCAATGCTGGTGCTGCGCCGCATCGACGCCGGCGACCTCGATGGCGCTGCCGACGCCATGTTGCGCAATATCAGCGCGGCGGTTGGCGGCCGCATGATGCCGCATGCCGGCCTGGCTGCCCGCCGCAAGGAAGAAAGCGCCCCGTTCCGCGCTTAGCTGGCGCGCTGCGGGCCGGGTTTGCCGTCGACAACCGTGAAGCTGGCAAGTGTCGCAATGCGGCTTTGGGGATCGTGCACATCGTCCAGCGCCTGGAAGGACATGGCCGCACGCCCGGGCCGAACATCCAGCAACATGAAGCCGCGCTTGTCGCTGCGGCCGAAGTGCAGGTCGGGGTTCATGTCGACAAACTGCTGCGTGCGCGCTTGCGGACGAGAACTGGATGTAATCGACGTGCCGCAGAATTCCGTGGCAATCACCGGGTTGGCGGCGCTGGCCGCACGCGCAGGATCGCGCCGCAAGTCGGCAGCAAAGAACGTGTGCACGTCGCCTGACAACACCAAGGGATTGCGCGCGCTGCGTGCGGCATCCAGCAAGCGGGCGCGCGCCGCGGAATAACCATCCCATCCATCGGTCCAGAAGCGGCCATCTTTCTCGCTCGCCAAAGGCACCTGCGACATCTGCGTCATCAGCGTCTGCTGGGCAATGATGTTCCAGCGCGCCTTCGATTCTTTCAGGCCTTGTGTCAGCCACTCTTCCTGTGCGCTGCCCAGCATGGTTCGACGCGGGTCCGCCAGTTCAGGACAGGAGCGTCGATAGACCGAGCTGGAACCGCCACGCCCTGTCGGCTGGCAGGCATGCACTGAACGATAGCGGCGCGAGTCGAGCACATGGAAACGCGCCAGCAGGCCCCAGTCATGGCGCTGGAACATGCGCTGCGCGCGCAGCGGCTGGTGTTCGAAGAAAGCCTGGTAGGCCGCTTCGCGACGCTGTACGAAGTCCGGCGACAGCAGCTCGTCGCGCGTGGGACTGTAATCGTTGGCGACTTCATGGTCGTCCCAGGTGACCAGCCATGGCGCGGCCTGGTGCGCCGCCTGCAGGTTAGCGTCGCTCTTGTACTGTGCATAGCGGGCACGGTATTCGTCCAGCGTGAAGCTTTCGTTGCGGCGTTGGGGGGACGAGGGATGCAGCAGGCTGTATGGTCCCCACTCGTAAATATAGTCGCCAAGGAAGGCCACCAGGTCCGGCGCGGCCTGGACGATATGACGGTGCGCGGCGTAGTGGCCGAACTCCCAATGCTGGCAGGAGGCGACGGCCAGTTTCAGCGATGCTGGCATGCTGCCGGGTGCGGGCGCTGTGCGCGTGCGGCCGATGGGACTGACAGCATCGCCCAGCATGAACCGGTACCAGTACCAGCGGTCCGGCTGCAAGCCGCGCACGTCGACGTTGACGCTGTGCGCCAGCGCCGGCGAGGCGACTGCCGTGCCCTTGGCTGCAATGCTGCTGAAAGCTTCATCGTGCGCGACTTCCCAGCGCACTTGCTGCGCGACGGGCGGCATGGATGCCGCGTGCAACGGGTCAGGCAGCAGCCGGGTCCACAGGATGACCGAATCGGGAAGCGGGGCACCGGATGCAACGCCCAGCGAAAATGGATAGGCGCCTCTGGTGGCGCTGCGTGCTTGCGCGGGGAGATGGGGCGCCAGCACTGCCAGTGCCGCCACGCGGGCCGCGGTCTGGAGCAGCAGGCGGCGCCCGTCCTGCATGGTGTTACAGCAGCGATTCGAGCGGCGGCACCGGGCGTGGCTTACGGTCAGGGCCGGTGGCGACATAGGTCAGCGTCGCCTCGGTCACTTTGACGATATTGGCCTGCAAGCGGTTGCGCTCTGCGTAGACTTCCACGTTGACGGTGATCGAGGTGTTGCCAACCTTGACGATGTCGGCGTAAAAGGTGAGCAAGTCGCCAACAAAGACCGGGTGCTTGAACAAGAAGGAATTCACGGCGATGGTGGCAACACGGCCGTTGGCGCGGCGGGTGGCGGGCAAGGAGCCCGCAATGTCCACCTGGGCCATGATCCAGCCGCCGAAAACGTCGCCGTACACGTTGGCGTCGGATGGCGCGGGCATGACGCGCAGCTCTGGCATTTTGCCAGGAGGGAGGCCGCGGGAAGTTTGTTCTTGGGTGCTCATCGCAAATTCTCATGAAGGACTACAATTGATGGGATTTTAAACCAGCCAGCCAACGCACGTATGCGACGTTATTCGAACACTCCGCCACCACCGCCGGGCCAGTCCAGCCGCAATGCGCGCGGCGACCTTGCCACTCTGAAAACATTGCTGCCTTATCTCTGGGTCTACAAGTGGCGCGTGCTGGCAGCGTTGCTGGCGCTGGTGGGCGCCAAGGCGGCCAACGTCAGCGTGCCGATTGTGCTCAAGCGCCTGGTCGACGACATGACCATCAAACCCGGCGATCCCCATGCGCTGCTGGTGCTGCCGCTGGCGACGCTGGTGGCGTATGGCTTGCTGCGCCTGTCCACCACCATGTTCACCGAGCTGCGCGAATTCCTGTTCGCGCGCGTCACGCAGCGCGCGGTGCGCACCATTGCGCTGAAAGTGTTCCGCCACCTGCATTCGCTATCGCTGCGCTTCCACCTGAACCGGCAGACGGGCGGCATGACGCGTGATATCGAACGCGGTACGCGCGGCGTCAGCTCGCTGATTTCGTACACGCTGTTTAATATCCTGCCGACGCTGGTCGAGATCACGCTGGTGCTGGGCTACCTCGTCACGCATTACGATATCTGGTTCTCGGTGATCACTTTCTCGGCACTGGTAATCTACATCACGTTCACCATCCTGGTCACGAACTGGCGCACGCACTTCCGCCGCACCATGAACGACCTTGATTCGAAGGCCAGTACCAAGGCCATCGACTCGCTGTTGAACTACGAGACGGTCAAATATTTCGGCAACGAAGACTACGAAGCGAATCGCTACGATGAGGGCCTGCAGCGCTACGAGAAGGCTGCGGTCAAGTCGCAGACTTCGCTGTCCCTGCTGAATACGGGACAGTCGGCCATTATCGCGATTGCGGTGACGCTGATCCTGTGGCGCGCAACGCAGGGTGTCATCGACGGCAAGATGTCGCTGGGCGACCTGGTCCTGGTGAATGCCTTCATGATCCAGCTCTACATCCCGCTGAACTTCCTCGGTGTGATTTACCGCGAGATCAAGCAAAGCCTGGCCGATATGGAGCGCTTGTTCTCGCTGCTGGACGAAAATCGCGAAGTAGACGACGCGGCGCACGCAAAACCGCTGCAGCCGCAAGGTGCGGAAGTGCGCTTCAACCACGTCGACTTCAGCTACGACCCCAAGCGCCAGATCCTGTTCGACGTGGACTTCACGATCCCGGCCGGCACCACGACGGCCGTGGTGGGCCACAGCGGCTCCGGCAAGTCGACGCTATCGCGCCTCCTGTACCGCTTCTACGAGGTGAATAGCGGCAGCATCACGATCGACGGCCAGGACCTGCGCGACATTACCCAGCACTCGCTGCGCCATGCGATCGGTATCGTGCCGCAGGATACGGTGCTGTTCAATGACACCATCGAATACAACATCGCCTACGGCCGCCCGGGCGCCAGCAAGGAAGAGATCATTGCCGCCGCACGCGCCGCATCGATCCACGACTTCATCGCCAGCCTGCCGGATGGGTACGAGACCATGGTCGGGGAGCGCGGTCTCAAGCTGTCCGGCGGTGAAAAGCAGCGCGTGGCGATTGCCCGCACGCTGCTGAAGGATCCCGCCATCCTGATCTTTGACGAAGCCACTTCCGCACTGGACTCGAAGGCCGAGCAGGCGATCCAGGCGCAGCTGAAAGAGATCGCAAAGAACCGCACCACGATGGTGATTGCGCACCGACTGTCCACCATCGCCGACGCGCAGCAGATCCTGGTGCTGGACCACGGTAAGATTGTGGAACGCGGGACGCACGCCGCGCTGCTTGCGCGTGAAGGCCTGTACGCCCAGATGTGGGAGCGCCAGCAAGCACGTGGAGAACAGGAACAGTCCTCGCCGGCCACCGGCGAGCTTGTCAACTAAGGGGAGGACGGGGATGGCGGTAAAGAAGGTTCTGGCAGCAGCCCTTGCGGCAATTGGTGTGGTGGCGGTTGCAGTTGGCATCAACACGGCGCGCAGCGGCAGCCGCCAGCTGGTCGTGGCGAAGATACCTTCGCTGGCCATCGACGAAGCCGCTGCAGCACAGCGCCTGGGTGAGGCGCTGCGCTTCACGACCATCTCCGATTACAAGGACGCCGACGCCAACGCCGCCGAATTCGACAAGCTCCACGCCCACCTGCAAGCCAGCTTCCCGCGCGTCCACGCAACGCTGAAGCGCGAGAACGTCAACGGCAAAGCCCTGCTCTACACCTGGCAGGGCAGCGACCCCAACGCCGCGCCAATCATGTGGATGGCGCACCAGGACGTGGTGCCAATCGCACCCGGCACCGAAAAATCCTGGGAGCAGCAACCGTTTGGCGGCGTTGTGCACGATGGCTTCATCTGGGGCCGCGGCGCCTGGGATGACAAAGGCAACCTGTACGCGCAGATGGAAGCCATCGAGATGCTGCTCGCCGCCGGCTACCAGCCGCGCCGCACCATCTACCTGGCTTACGGCGCCGACGAAGAAGTGGGCGGCAAGCGAGGCGCCGCGAAGATCGCCGAGTTGCTCAAGTCACGCAACGTCAAGCTCGAATACGTGCTGGATGAAGGCCTGATGATCGTGCACGGCATGGTGCCAGGCCTGGAGCCCGGCGCCGCCATGATCGGCATGGCGGAAAAGGGCTACGCAAGCTACAAGCTTGAACTGGACACGGCGCCCGGCCACTCCTCGATGCCGCCGCAGGACACCGCCATCGGCATGATGAGCAAAGCCCTGGTCGCGCTGGAAGCGAACCCGATGCCGGTGCGCATGGCCGGCCTGCCGCAGCAAAGCTTCGAAACGATGGCGCCTGAAATGACCGGCATGAACCGCGTCGCGCTGTCGAACTTCTGGCTGTTCCGGCCGATGCTGGAGCGGATGCTGGCAAAAGGGCCGAGCACGAATGCACTGATGCGCACCACCACAGCGCTGACCATCGTCAACGCCGGTGTCAAGGACAATGTGCTGCCCGGTACCGCCAGCGCCACGGTCAACTTCCGACTGCTGCCCGGCGATACGCTGGCCGACGTGGAACAGCATATGCACAAGGTGATTGGCAACGACAAGATCCGCATCAAGCCCGATGGCGACTTCAACACCGAAGCCTCGCGCGTGGCGCGGCTGGACGGGGCGCCCTATGCAGCCGTGAACCGCACGATCCGCCAGGTATTCCCCGATGTCATCGTGACACCCGGCCTGATGATCGGCGCCACCGACTCGCGCTATTTCGACAAGATGAGCGACAGCGTCCTCAAATTCGGCCCCGTACGCGCCAAGCCCGAAGACCTGCCGCGCTTCCACGGCACCAACGAACGCATGTCGGTGAAGGGCTACGCCGACATGATCCGCTTCTACCACCAGCTCCTGAAGAACAGTGCATGAAAAAAGTCGGGGTCAGTCTGGCTTCTCGAGGAGATTTGCGCTACGCGCAGCGCGAAATGTCCGATTGCCAGAGCTGACCCCGACTTTTAAGTTGGAGGCCTAGTGCTTTAATGCTTTAAGGCAGTGGGCGGTCCGACAGGGCGCGGTCGTCGGTGTTGGTCAGTTCGCCTTCCCACTTCGCCACGACGGCGGTGGCGATGGAGTTGCCAATGACGTTGGTGGCGGAACGGGCCATGTCCAGGAAGTGGTCGATGCCGAGCAGCAGGACCAGGCCCGCTTCCGGAATCTTGAATTGCGACAGCGTGGCGGCAATCACCACCAGCGATGCGCGCGGTACGCCGGCCATGCCTTTCGAGGTCAGCATCAACACGGCCATCATGGTGATCTGGGTGCCCAGGTCCATATTGATGCCGTAAGCCTGCGCGATGAACACGGTCGCGAAGGTGCAGTACATCATCGAGCCATCCAGGTTGAAGGAGTAGCCGATCGGCAGCACGAAGGCGGCGATGCGATTACGCACGCCAAAGCGCTCCAGGCCTTCCAGCGTTTTCGGGAAGGCGGCTTCGGACGAAGCAGTCGAGAAGGCCAGCAGGGTCGGTTCCTTGACTTCCGAGATCAGCTTCAGCACGCGCTTGCCCAGGAACAGGAAGCCGGCGAAGATCAGGATGCCCCACAGTACGCCGATGGACAGGTAGAACTCCGCCATGAACTTGCCGTAAGTTTGCAGCACGCCCACGCCGCTCTTGGCGATGGTGCCAGCAACGGCGGCGAACACGGCGAACGGTGCGACCTGCATCACGTAGCCGGTCACCTTCAGCATGATGTGCGCCACGCCGTCGACCGCTTCGATCAGCGGCTCGGCTTTCTTGCCCACGGCAGCAGCAGCGGTGCCGAAGAAGATCGAGAACACCACGATCTGCAGGATCTCGTTCTTGCTCATGCCGTCGACGATGGAGGAAGGCACCAGGTGGGTGATGAACTCTTTCAGCGACAGGCTGGAAGTCTGCAGCGTCGCGGCTGCGGCGGCGCCGTCAGCTGGAATGTGGCCGAACAGTTCGTCGCCAGGGCGGAACAAGTTCACCATGATCAGGCCCAGCGTCAGCGACAGTACCGACGCCAGGAAGAACCAGCCGAGGGTCTTGATGCCGACGCGGCCAACTTCGCGCGAGTCGCCCATGCGGGCAATGCCGACCATCAGGGTCGAGAACACCAGCGGCGCAATGATCATCTTGATCAAGCGCAGGAACAGGGTGGTAACGAGGGTCATGTACTCCGCAAAACTGGCGGCTTGTGGCGCCGTTTGCGAGACATTGATGGCGTAGCCGGTAAGGATACCCAACGCCAGGCCGACGAGGATGTAGGTGGTCAGGCGGTTTTTGTTAGCCATAAGCAAGATTCCTGAAGAGGGGCGGATTTGCCGTTAGAATGATGAGCTATTAAGCAAGTCCCGAAGTATCCTTGCGGTTCTAGGCCACTGTCAAGCGAGAATAAACCTGCCGAAACCTGAAAAAGATGATCGCAATTAAAGACTTATGTAAGTGGTATGGCAACTTTCAGGTCCTCGCAGACTGCAGTACCGAGGTAGCCAAGGGCGACGTCATGGTGATCTGCGGACCTTCCGGCTCTGGTAAATCGACCCTGATCAAGACGGTCAACGGGCTGGAACCATTCCAGAAGGGCGAAATCATTGTCGATGGGACCTCGGTCGGCGCCAAAGAGACAAATTTGCCTGCCTTGCGCGCAAGGATCGGCATGGTTTTCCAGAATTTCGAGCTGTTTCCCCACCTGTCGGTGCGCGAAAACCTGACCCTGGGCCAGGTCAAGGTGCTGGGCCGTTCGCAGGACGAGGCGAATGGGAAAGGCTTGAAATACCTGGACCGCGTCGGCCTGCTGGCGCACCAGGACAAGTATCCGAACCAGCTGTCCGGCGGCCAGCAGCAGCGCGTGGCGATCGCCCGCGCGCTGGCGATGGATCCGATTGCCATGCTGTTCGACGAGCCGACGTCCGCCCTGGATCCGGAAATGATCAACGAAGTGCTGGACGTGATGGTCGGCCTGGCGCAGGAAGGCATGACCATGATGGTGGTGACCCATGAGATGGGTTTCGCGCGCCAGGTGGCCAATCGGGTTGTGTTCATGGACAAGGGCCGCATCGTCGAGGACTGCAGCAAGGACGAATTCTTCGGCGCTCCGCGTTCCGAGCGCGCGCGCGAGTTTTTGGCTCGCATCATCCACTGACAGCCGTCTTCGAAAGCCGGAGGACTCCTCGCCTTTCGTATGTTTCGGGTTGTATCACCGCCTGGTGTGCGGGCTTCCGCCTGTGTACCATCTGGTGCATGAAGACGATGAAACTTTCGGTTGGCGCCTTGCTGGTGCTGGGGGCGTTCGGCGGTGCGCAGGCTGCGGGACGTGTGATGGTGGACGTGGCACTGACGCAGGCGACGATTGTCGATGTGGCCTCCGGCCAGTTGGTGCAGGGCAAGGCCGTGCTGCTGAAAGGCGGCGACATCGTCGCCGTTGTCGATAACGCAAAGCTGAAAGACTACTCGCCCAAGCGCACCGTCAAGCTGCCGGGCAAATACCTGATGCCGGGCCTGTGGGACACCCACGTTCACTTCGGCGGCGGTCCCGCCCTCATCGAAGAAAACAAGCAGCTGCTGGGCCTCTACCTTGCGCACGGCGTCACCACGGTGCGCGATTGCGCGGGCGACCTGTCCGATACAGTCCTCGATTGGCGCGACCTGATCAACCAGGGCAAGCTGGTCGGCCCGACCATTTTCGCCTCCGGCCCCAAACTGGAAGGCTACAAGCCGCTGTGGAAGGGCACCATCGAAGTCGGCACGCCGGAAGAAGTGAGCAAGGCGCTGGATTACCTGCAATCGCGCAGCGTCGATTTCGTGAAGATCACCGAGAACACCCTGAAGCCGGAGATGTACCTGGAGGCGCTGCGCCAGGCCAAGGCACGCGGCATGCAGAGCTCCGGTCACTTGCCGGTGCAGCTGACGCTGGACCAGATGATGCAGGCAGGCCTGGGCAGCATCGAGCACCAGTCCTATGCGCTGCGCGGCGCTACCCCGCGCGAGGCGGAGTTGACCGCGCAAGTCGCAGCAGGCAAGATCACCGGCCGCGAAGCCATGCGTGCCAGCATAGAGAGCTACGATGAAGCCACCGCGCGCGCCACCTTCCGCCGCATGGCCGCCGCCGGCATGTCGATCACCCCGACCCTGGTCGGCTCGCAAGCCACCGCCTACCTGGACCAGGACGACCACGCCCACGATCCATACCTGCAATACATCGGCAAAGGCCTGCGCAAGACCTACGAATGGCGCGTGCAGCGCGCGGCCAAGGACGATGCCGCCGCCATTGCCTACCGCCACGCCGCCTATGAGAAGGCCGCCTCGCTGCTGCCGCTGATGCAGCAGGAGGGCGTCAACATCATGGCCGGCACCGACGCCGGCTTCCTGAATTCCTTCGACTACCCGGGCAAGGGCCTGCACGATGAACTGGGCATCTTCGTCAAATACGGACTGACGCCGCAACAGGCATTGCAGGCTTCCGTGATCAACGGCCCGCGCTTCCTCGGCAAGCAGGAACGCTATGGCGCCGTCGCCCAAGGCAAGGCGGCCGATTTGCTGGTACTGGACGCCAACCCGCTGCAGGACATCGCCAACACCCGTAAAGTGCGCATGGTGGTCAGCCACGGCAAGGTCTACGAGCGCAGCAAACTGGACGCCATGCTCGAATCGGCGCGCCGCTACGCACAGGAACATCCCGCTCCGACAGAGTAAAATGGCGGGATTCGTTTAACTAAAGCCTTCCGCCATGAGTGACTTCGAGATCCCGCACAGCATCACCATTACCCGCCCAGACGACTGGCACCTTCACCTGCGTGACGGCGCCACCATGGCCAATGTCCTGCCGGATACCGCCCGCCAGTTTGGCCGTGCAATTGTGATGCCAAATTTGAAACCTCCTGTCACCACCGTGGCGCAGGCTGCGGCCTACCGCGAGCGCATCCTGGCCGCCCTGCCGCAAGGCTTGGACTTCGAGCCGCTGATGACGCTCTACCTGACCGACAACACTTCGCCGGACGAAATCATCCGCGCCGCCGACAGCGGCTTCGTGCATGCGGTCAAGCTGTACCCGGCCGGCGCCACCACCAATTCCGACGCCGGCGTGACCGACCTGGCCAAGTGCTACAAGGTGCTGGAAACCATGCAGGAAGTCGGCATGCCTTTCCTGGTGCACGGTGAGGTGACTGACCAGGACATCGACCTGTTCGACCGCGAAGCCGTCTTCATCGAACGCGTCATGCGCCCGCTGCGCAAGGACCTGCCGGCCCTGAACATCGTCTTCGAGCACATCACCACCAAGGATGCGGCGCAATACGTGGCCGAAGCGGAGGGCCCGATCGCGGCCACCATCACCGCCCACCACCTGCTATACAACCGCAACGAGATCTTCAAGGGCGGCATCCGCCCGCACTACTACTGCCTGCCGGTGCTGAAGCGTGAAGAGCACCGCTTGGCGCTGGTGACTGCGGCGACCAGCGGCGACGAGCGCTTCTTCCTCGGCACCGACTCCGCGCCGCATGCGCAGGGCGCCAAGGAAGCGGCTTGCGGCTGCGCCGGCTGCTACACCGCGCTGCATGCGATGGAGCTGTACACCGAAGCCTTCGCCCGCGCCGGCGCGCTGGACAAGCTGGAGGCCTTTGCTTCCCTGAATGGCCCGGCCTTCTACGGCCTGGAGCCGAACAAGGGCACCATCACCCTGAAGCGCGAGCAGTGGACCCTGCCGGCCGACCTGCCGTTCGGCGATTCCAAACTGATCCCGCTGAACGCCGGCGAAACGATCAACTGGAAAATGGTCTAAGGGGCCAAGTGTTTCAAGAGATCGACTGGTCCCGCGCCTGGTACGCTTCGGTGCGGGACGTTGCCTCCCGCATCGACCTCTCCCTGCCCAGCGTCGTCGAACCGTTCTGCCAACAGGCGGCTGCGCTGGCGCTGGTCAATCATGCAGGCCAGCCGCTGCGCTTTGTGCCGCAAGCTGCGCTGCCTGAAGGGTCAGCCTACGAAGAATTCATCGGCGCCACGGGCCAGGTGCCAACGCGCGACAACCTGCATGATTTCTTCAACGGCCTGGTGTGGCTGACGTTCCCTGCCATCAAGCGCCAATTGAATGCCCTGCAGGCCGCACAGATTGCGCAGGACGGCGTGGGCAAGTCGCGCGGCCCCGCGCGCGATGCTGCTACTATCTACGATGAGAATTCCGCGCTGCTGGTGGTGCGCGACGATGCCGATGGCGCAGCCCTGGTGGATGCACTGCGCAACCACCGCTGGCGCGAAGCCTTCGTCGAACGCGCCGCGCAATTCGGCGGCGGCGCGCAAGTCTGGCTGTTCGGCCATGCACTGATGGAAAAACTGGTGGCGCCCTACAAGGCCATCACCGCCCATGCGCGCGTGGTGCTGGCCGGCGGCGATTACTGGTCGCAGGACGACGCGGGCCGCCGCGCATGGCTGGACCGCGTGGAGGCGCAGCGCCTGGCTGAAGAGGGCTTGGCCAAGGGAAGTTTCACGCCGCTGCCCGTGCTGGGCATTCCCGGCTGGTGGCCGCAGCAGGATCACGCTTTTTACGAAGACCAAACGGTGTTCCGCGCCAAGCGGAAGCCGTCCTGAAAGGAGCTTTGAATGGACAAGATTATTCGCTGGGGCATCCTCGGCACCGGCAAGATCGCCAAGGCCTTCGCCGCCGCGTTGCGCGAGGTGCCCGATGCCGAACTGGCGGCCGTCGCGTCGCGCAGTTTAGATAGCGCTACCGAGTTCGCCAAAGAATATGGCGCCAAGCGCGCCCACGGCACTTACCAGGCGCTGGCTGACGACAACGGCGTGGACGTCGTTTATATCGCCACCCCGCACGCCATGCACCACGAGAACGCCATCATGTGCCTGAACGGCGGCAAGGCGCTGCTGGTCGAAAAAGCCTTCACCCTGAACCGCCGCGAGGCGCAGGAAATCGCCGACCTGGCGCGCCAGCGCAAGCTGTTCGTGATGGAGGCGATGTGGACGCGCTTCCAGCCAGCCATCCTGGAGGCGAAGCGCATGATCGACATGGGCGAAATTGGCAATGTACGCAACTTGCAGGCGGACTTGGGCTTCGTGGCCAACGCCGGCCCTGAGCATCGCTTGTTCAATCCTGCACTGGGCGGAGGTGCACTGCTCGACCTGGGCATCTATCCGCTATCGATGGCCGCGTTCTTCCTCGGTCCGGTTAAAGGTGCGAGCGGTTACGGCGAGCTGACCCCGGCGGGCGTCGACATGCAGGCCAATTTCGTCCTGCGCCACGAAGATGGATCGCTGTCCGCTTGCAGCTGCAGCTTGAACGCCCGCACCCCAGCCACGTTGAGCATTGGCGGCGACAAGGGTTTCCTGCGTTTGCACGGACGCTTCCACCATGCGGAGCATTTCACCATCGTCCTGAACGACGGCACTGAACGTGAATTCCATTTCCCACGCATCGGCAACGGCTATGCGCACGAAGCGATGGAGGTGGGGCGCTGCCTGCGTGAAGGTCTGCTGGAAAGCCCGGAAATGCCGCTTGCCGAAACTGTTGAGCTCATGGGCGTGCTGGACCAGTTGCGGGCCCAAATCGGCGTGAAATATTCTGTGGATTAAACGACAGCACATTACAAAATAATCATAGCCGCACAATTGCAAGAAAGTTATTATCGGATCTTTAACTTTCTTGGGGGGCTATATGCATCAAGCATTTCTGAAGCTGGCAGGCGGCGTTGCACTGGCATTGGCATCCGGCGCGGCATCGGCGGCCTGGACAACTACCGACTTGGAAGTGACAGGTGTGATCCAGGAAGTGCCCGGCCCATCGCTGCGCTGTCCCTCCAATTTCGGCGGCTCGATCACCGGCTACGGCAATAGTGCCCTGCTGGGACGCGTGGCCTTTGTCGCCAGCGACTGCATTACGCCGAATGGCGCGATCTACAACTTCGACCGCGGCCGCTTCATCATCATGACTTTGTCCGGCGATCAGGTGTACGCCGATTACAGCGGCCAGTTCGTGCCGACCGGCCAGGGCGCGGACTATGTCTTCAACGGTGCATCGTTCACGATTACTGGCGGCACCGGCCGGTATATTTTTGCCAGTGGCGGCGGCCAGCTGCTGGGCAACGAGAACATGCTGACCGGCGCCGGCACCATCGCGCTGAAAGGCCGTATCAGCTACTGGGCGCGCTAAACGCCGGGCCTGAGTGGCCGCCAGCAGGATTCGGCGGCATCCATTACACTGGCTTTCTTTGCCAGCCGGGATGCCTGCCATGTCCAACGACCGCCAACTCAATCTCAAGACGATCCTGATCGCAAGCGGCGTCGTGCTGACGCTGGCGATGGGCGTGCGCCACGGCTTCGGCTTCTGGATGCAGCCCATTTCGCAAGCCAACGGCTGGACCCGCGAGACCTACTCGCTGGCGCTGGCGCTGCAAAACCTGCTGTGGGGCGCCTTCGGCCCCTTCGCGGGAATGGTGGCCGACCGCTACGGCACCATGCGCGTAGTGATTGCCGGCGCCATCTCCTATATGGTGGGCCTGCTGTGGATGGCCACGGTGACCAATCCGACTTTGTTCGTCGCCGGCTCCGGCATCTTCATCGGCCTGGGCTTGGCTTGTACCGCCTTTGGCGCGGTGAGCGGCATCATCGGCCGCGCGGCGCCGGTGGAAAAGCGCTCCTGGGCATTCGGTGTCTCTGGCGCGGCCAGCTCCTTCGGCCAGTTCCTGATGATGCCGATCGAGCAGCAGCTGATTTCCACGATCGGCTGGCAACAGGCCTTCTATGCATTGGCAGGCGTGGTGTTCCTGCTGATGATTCCCATGTCGACCTTCCTGCGCGAGCCGAAGCATGAGGTGGCGGCAGGCGGCGCGCACCAGAGCATCGGCGCCGCCATGCGCGAAGCGATAGGAAACCGCTCGTTCCTGCTGCTGGTGGCGGGCTATTTCGTGTGCGGCTTCCAGCTGGTGTTCATCGGCGCCCACTTGCCGGCCTATTTGAAGGACAAGGGCATCGTCACGCCGGGCGTGGCGGTGATGGCGCTGGCCCTGATCGGCCTGTTCAACATCTTTGGCTCGTTTACTGCCGGCCAGCTCGGCGGCCGCATGCCCAAGCGCTACCTGCTGTCGTCGATCTACTTTGCGCGCTCGGTGGTGATTGGATTGTTCCTGCTGGCGCCATTGTCGCAATGGTCGGTCTACCTGTTCGCCGCGGCGATCGGCTTCCTGTGGCTGGCCACCGTGCCGCTCACCAACGGCATCATCGCCGGCGTATTCGGCTTGAAGCATATGTCCATGCTGGCCGGCGTGGTCTTCCTGTCGCACCAGGTCGGCAGCTTCCTCGGCGTTTGGCTGGGCGGCTACCTGTTCGACAAGCTTGGCAGCTACGACGTGGTGTGGGGCGTTACCCTTGGCCTCGGCGTGTTTGCCGGCCTGGCTAACCTGCCGATCGACGAGCGCCCTCTGGTGCGCAGTGCGCCCAACCTGCAGGCCGCCTGACGTGAAAAGGCGGCTGATCCGCTTTGCCCTCTGGGCCCTCGGCGCAGCCGTGCTGGCGCTGGCGTTCCTGGCCTACCTGCAGCCAGCCTTCATGCTGGACCTGGCTAACCGGATCTATCTCTGCCTGTAAGTAAAAAACGGAGCATCGGCTCCGTTTTTTCTTGTTGATCGCCAGCTTAGGCCCGCTTATGGGACTTGCTGGATTTTTGTGCGACCTGGGTGCTTTTCTTCTTCGAGGTCTTGGCGCTGGCGAGGCGAGTGCCCTTATCTTTCTTGCCCGCCTTGCCACGGGAGTGCGGTGCTGGCGGGACTTCTTCCACGCCGGTGCGCTTGGCGTGCATCGCTGATGGCAGGGCGTTGTCTTCCAGGTTGGCCAGCATGAAGCGGTTCGGGTCGATACGGGTGCCGTTCTCGTAGGCTTCCAGGTGCAGGTGTGGGCCGGTGGCGTGTCCGGTGGCGCCGGACAGCCCGATCAACTCGCCGGCGGTGACGGTGTCGCCGACGTTCACACTGCGTTTGTTCAGGTGCGCATACAGGGAGCGCAGGCCGCCTTCGTGTTCGATGACCACCACGTTGCCATATTTGCGGTCGCCCAGGTAACCCACACCGGATGCGACGACGGTGCCGTCGTTGGTTGCCATCACCGGCGTGTTGCGCGGTACCGAGAAGTCGATGCCGCCGTGCGCGCGGTGGCCGCGCGAGGCGCCGAAGAAGCTGCTGACGCGGCCTCCTTCCAGCGGCAGGCGCCATTGCTGCGACAGCGCGTCCTTTGGCTGCGACGGCTCTTCCTTTTCCTCCACCTGCAACTGCGGCTGCAGCTGTGGCGCCGGAATATCCGTTGGCTCGGGAATTGGCATCGGCATCGCGGCAGCTGTGCGCGCGATGTTGGCGGCCGCCAGCACGGCCATTAGCAGGAAGTTATTGATCTTTGGCATAGCGGGCGAGTTTCGCACACACAGTGCGTTCTGGCAAATTCGTAAGTAACAGACAAGATTTTCTTTCATCAGTTGAAGGTCTTCTTGAAGTTCAGGCGCAATGCTGTGCCGCCCCGGGTGGCAATGGCGGATTGGCGCCAGCTGCCGGTGGCGTGATCTTCGTAGCGGTAAACGGTGCTGCGCCCGGGGTGCAGCAAGTCGCTCAACGCGAGGCGCCATTCCTGGCTGGGTGATTGCTTCCATGTGGCGCGCAGGTCCAGCTTGCGCTGGCAGGGGGCGATGGTGCCGGTGGTGATGGAGTCGCGGCTCGCGCCACCGGCTTCATAGGAATATTCGGCATCGAGCGTCAGCGCAGCGTGCCTGTGGCTGAGGGCAGCCGTGCCGCTGAACGGCGTTTGCTCGGCGAGGCGGTTGTCGGGGCCGGCGACGCTGCCGAGGCGGGAACGGTTGAAGGTGGCGTTGGTGCGCAGCGAGAGCGATGGCGACAGCGGCATGCGCAGCTCCAGTGTGGCGCCGTAGGCGCGCGCTCCGCCGCGGTTGGCCGGCATGGCGACCCAGCGGCCGTTCTCGTTGTACAGCGAGACCAGGATCACGTTGTCGATGTCGCGCGCGTAGATGCTGGCACTGAACAGGCTGTCCTTGGCGAAGTAGTAGTCGATGCCGGCATCCAGTCCCCAGGCCAGTTCGGGACGTAAGGCCGGATTGCCTTGGGTGTCGGGATTGGTCTGGCTGTTGTTGTTATCGGAGGTGAAGCGGCGCGGGATCAGGTCGAGCATGTTCGGCGCCTTGTAGCTGCGGCTCGCGCCTACACGCAGCTGGCTGTCGCCGGGCAGTTTGCGCATCCATTCCAGGACCGGGCTGAAGACTTTGCTGCGTTGGCGCACCGGGGCAGTGTTGCGGTCCCAGGCTTCGGTCTGCATGGTTTCCCAGCGCAGGCCGGCGGACCAGGAATCGGCGCCTTGCTTCCATTCGTCCTGCGCGAAGGCGGCCAGACGGTCGATGCGGCCGTCGTAACGGTCGTCCTTGCGGAAATTGAGCGCGCCATGGTGGTCGTATTCGTGTTCGATGCGGCTTTGCATGCGCTGCAGGGCGGAGCCGTCCCAGCCGGCAACGAGAGCGTGCCCGTTGCCGAGCGGGTGGGAGAATTTACCGCCGTAGTTAAGGCCATGTTCGCGGATATCGCCGTCGACGTGGCGCAGCGTGGGGCCGGGACCCGCAAGCGGCCATCCGGTGAAATCAAAACCGGTATCGCGCGGCGCCTTGTTGCCGCCCAGCTTGAGCTCCCATTGCGTGCCGTTGCCCAGTGTGCGTTGCCAGGTCAATTCGCTGCGCAGGAAATAGCCGTGCATGCGGAAGCGGCTGCGCACGTCAGCGAAATCGCCTGATTCGCCGAGCTGCACTTCTTCATGCGACCGGTAAGAGATATTGCGGCGGTTGATGGTGACGACGTTTTGCAAGGAGAAGCTGTCGCCATTGCTTGTGCTCCAGTTCAGGCGTGGGCTGATGTTGAGCGATTCGCCGACGTTGTCTTCATGCGAATGCGTCGTGCGCAGCAGGCCGGGGGCGCTTTCGGTGATAGTGCGGTCGGCGGGCGTGCTGGTGCGCGACAGCACGGCGCTGACGTTGTGCGACCAGCCGTCCGACTTGCCGGTCGATTGCGCAGTCAACCGGGGCGACCAGGCGCCGTGCAGGCTGTCCATCCCGAGCTGCATCTCCCGCGTGCTGCGGCTGACGGATTTGCGCAGCACGATATTGATGGTGCCGGCGATGCCTTGCGTTCCCAGCACGGCGGAGGCGGTGCGCAGCACTTCGACGCGTTCGATCAACTCGGGCGGCAGGCTGTCCAGCGAGAAGCCGTTGGGGGCTGGCTGGCCGTTCAGCAGCACCTGCGTGTAGCCCTTGCCCAGGCCGCGCATGCGGATGCCGGCGCTGTCGCTGATCGTGATGCCGGGCAGCCGGCGCAGGGCGTCGGCAAGGGTGCGGTCGCCGTTCGCTGCGAGGTCTTCACGCGTGAGCACGATGGTGCTGGCTGTATCGTCCTTGCGCTGGTCAAGCCTGGCGCTTTTGATTTCAATCACCTGTTGTGCGGATACGGTGTGGCCTGACAGCGCGGCGGCCAGCATGATTGCAGTCTTCTTCATTGCGATTCCTTAGGGCGAGCGCCTCCAATGCCGGGCAGCGCGCGGCATGTGGTCAGTGGCGGCGGGCCGGGTTAGCTGGCGCGGCTGGCTTTAAGGCGTTGCAGCGCGGTTCTTGTGGCGTTGGCTTCGAGGTTGCCCAGCAAGGCTTGCGGATCGATGTTGCCGCCGTTGCGGGTGACTTCCATGTGCAGGTGCGGTCCGGTGGCTTTGCCGGTGGCGCCGCTGGTGCCGATCTGCTGGCCTGCCGCCACGTGGTCGCCTTCCTTCACTTGGCGCCGGTCCATGTGGGCGTACAGGGAACGCAGGCCGTTGGCATGTTCGATGGCGACTACTTCGCCCCATTTGCTTTCGCCGAGGTAGCGGTTGGTGGAGGCGACGACGACGCCGTCCGCTGGCGCGAAGACCGGCGTTCCGGTCGGCGTAGCGAAATCGATGCCGCCGTGCGTGCGGCCGGTTGGCGCGTGCAGGACGCCGAAGAAGGCGCTGACACGCAGGCGCTGCATTGGCGCTTGCCAGTGCGGCAGGGCCGCGGCGGCCAACGCCGGATCCCCGGCCGGGCCGGCGTCGATATGCCATGCCAGCGCCGGTTGCAGCAGGACGCTGGCGGCAATGACTGCGGGCAGTGCGGCCCAGCCGAGGGCGCAGGCGACTGCGCGTGGAATGGCGGGAACGCCGTCGCGGATCATGTTGATGCGGGCGCCCACTGCATCCACCACGCGGCCCCCAAAGGCGAGGGCGGTGCCGTGGCCGGGGACCGTTTGCATGCGCATTTGCGCGACCAGCGCGGCGGCATAGGCGCGGCGTTGTGCGGAGGGGCGGCCCAGCAGGACGGTGCGGTCGCAGCCCAGCTCCTGCGCCCACGCCATCTGCCTGCCCAGGCGGGAGACCATTGGGTTGAACCATTGGGCTGCTTGCAGCAGGAAGCTGGCATGCATCCACATCGGGTCGCGGCGGGCCAGGTGCGTCAGTTCGTGTTCGATCACCAGGCGTTGTTGGGCGGGGTCGAAATCGCGCAGGTGGCGCGGCAGCAGCAGTACCGGGCGAGTCAGGCCGACCAGCATGGGAGCGATGGGGGCGTCGATTTCCCGCACTTCCGGCAGCGCGCGTTGGAGGCTGGCGAAACCGGCGTGGTCGGCCAGTGACAAACGATCCAGCGGCTGCGAGGCCGCCAGCAAGCCGGCCAGGCGGCGCGTGGCCTGTAGCCGGCGCGCCGCGCAAACGGCTAAGCCGGCGCTGTAGAGGGCGAGCCAGGAATATCCCAGCCAAAGCAGCGCCGGCGCCGGCTCGATCGGCATGGCGTCGTGCTCGTCGAAGAGCGCGTCATCGGCGCTTGCGTCGCCGGCGCGAGAGGATGCGTCCGCTGCGGCGTTCGAAAGCACGGCGGGCAATTCGATGGCGGGGACGATGCTGGGGCGCGCCGAGGCGGGCAGCAGCCCCAGGGCAAGCGTGAGGGCGGCGGCGGCGGCGCCCAGCAGCCATGGCGTGCGGCGCGCCTCGAGCCCCGGCCAGGTGCGTGCGGCGCTACGCAGCAGCAGCCACGCGGCGGCGCCGGCCAGCACGCTGGCGATGCTCGCCTGCAGGAAGAGCAGTGCGAACATTGCTTACTCCTTATCTTCCGGCCATTCGCTGAGCAATTGCTCGAGCTCTTTGAGTTCATGCTGGTTGACCAGCTTGGAGCCAGTGAACATATTCACCGGCAGGGGCGCGCTCATTTCCATGACGCGGTGGCTGAAATCGTGGGCAAATTCGGCCAGCGTTTCAACCTTTTCGACCACTGGCGCGTATACATTCATACCGTGGGCGGAATGCTGGCTGATCATGCCTTTCTCCAGCATGCGCTCCAGGGTTTTGCGGGTGGACGAGAAGGACCAGGCCAGTTCTTCTTCCACGCGGTCATGGATTTCACGGGCGCTGAGCGGTTGCTGCTTCCACAGGGCTTTGAGCAGCGTCAATTCGGTAATCGATGGAATGGCCATGGGAGCTCCTTGTGACGTATGACGGGATTGTGCGACAAGTGTCGCGCGAAGGCAAGGAGTTTATGCGACATGTGTCACATAATGTATCATTGGGTATATGAAGAAACTTGCAATCCTTATCACAATACTTTCCGCCGTTCTCGGCTGCAGCAGCAAGCGGCTGACCGAGGCGGAGGTGCGCACCGTGATGGGCGAGATGGAAACTTCGGTCCAGCGCCACGACGCGAACCGCCTGATCGCGAATTTCACGCCCAACGCCATGATCATGGTGTCGATGCCGGGCACTGGCGGCGGCCTCTCGCGCATGAGCGTGGCCGAATACAAGAACATGCTGGAAGGCCTGTGGAAGGTTCAGCTGCAATCGACCTATGAGGTCAGCAAGCGCGAAGTGGCGCTGTCCGCAAACGGCCGCAGCGCCACCGCGCGCGACGTGGCAAAAGAAGTGGTGCTGCTGCCGGGCGAGCGCATGGAATCGCTCAGCAAGCAAAAGGCGGAGATCGCACTGGTGGATGGCGTGCCGCGCATTATTTCACTGACGGCGGAAGTGGAGTCGCTGGTCGCAACGCCAACTTCGCGCAACTAGACTTTCAGGAATTCTTCGCGGCCGCCGAGCCAGCGTTCCAGGTGGGCTTCCACCGTGGCCTTGTTGGCGGGCGTCGCCTCATGCAGCAGGGCGTGTGCGACATCGCGCGCCTGGTCGACCAGCCAGCCGTCCGTTTCCAGGTCGGCAAAGCGCAGCATGGCCTGGCCGGATTGGCGCGAGCCGAGGAATTCGCCGGGGCCTCGGATTTCCAGGTCGCGGCGTGCGATTTCAAAACCATCCGTCGTTTCGCGCATCGTCATCAGGCGCTGCTTGGCGACCGGGCCCAGCGGGCTTTGATACAGCAGCAGGCAGACCGAGGCCGCCGAGCCCCGCCCCACGCGGCCGCGCAGCTGGTGCAGCTGCGACAGGCCGAAACGTTCCGCGTGCTCAATGACCATCAGCGAGGAATTCGGCACGTCGACGCCGACTTCAATCACCGTGGTCGCCACCAGCACGTGGATGTCGCCGGCGGCGAAGGCATCCATCACTTCCGCTTTCTCGGCGGGCTTCAGGCGGCCGTGCACCAGGCCCACGCGCAGGTCGGGCAGGGCGGCTGCCAGCGTCTCGTAGGTTTCGGTCGCGGTCTGCAGCTGCAGCGCTTCCGATTCTTCAATCAGCGGGCAGACCCAATACGCCTGGCGGCCTTCCAGCGCGGCGGCGTGCACCCGGGCGATCACTTCGTCGCGGCGGTTCTGGTCCACCACGGCGGTGACGATCGGCGTGCGGCCGGGCGGCAGCTCGTCGATCACCGACACTTCGAGGTCGGCGTAGTAAGTCATAGCCAGCGTGCGCGGGATCGGGGTGGCCGACATCATCAGCTGGTGCGGCACGTTGTCGCCATTGCCCTTGTTGCGCAGGGTCAGGCGCTGGCCGACGCCGAAGCGGTGCTGTTCGTCGACGATCACCAGGCCCAGTTTCGCGAACTGCACCGTGTCCTGGATGATGGCGTGGGTGCCGATCACCAGCTGTGCTGCGCCCGATTCCACCAGCGCGTAGGCGGCTTCCTTCTCTTTCTTTTTCAGGCTGCCGGTCAGCCACGCGACCTTGACCCCCAGCGGTTCCAGCCACGCCGCGATCTTGCGGAAGTGCTGGTCGGCCAGGATTTCGGTCGGCGCCATCAGCGCGGCCTGGTAGCCGCTGTCGATGGCCTGCGCGGCCGACAGCGCGGCCACGATGGTCTTGCCGCTGCCCACGTCGCCCTGCAGCAGGCGCTGCATCGGGTAGGGCTGCTTGATGTCCTCGCGGATTTCCTTCAGCACGCGCTGCTGGGCCTTGGTCAGCTTGAAGGGCAGCGAGGCTTCGAAGGCGGACGACAGCGTGCCCACCTTGCCCAGCTTTGCAGCGCCTTTGGCGCGGCGTGCGCGCTGCGCCCGTTTCAGCGACAGCTGCTGCGCCAGCAGTTCGTCGAACTTCACGCGCGTCCATGCCGGGTGGGTGCGGTCGATCAGCGCGTTCTCGTCGATTTGCGGCGGCGGGTAGTGCAGGGTGCGCACGGCCGTTTCCAGCGGGTGCAGGCGCATGGTCTTCAGCACTTCCGGCGGCAGGGTGTCGGTCCAGTCCACCCGTTTCATGGCGTCGGCAATCGCGCGGCGCAGCACCAGCTGGGACAGGCCTTCGCCGGATGGGTAGACGGGGGTGAGGGAAGTCGGCAGCGGTGCGCCTTCGTTCACGATCTTGTAGGCCGGGTGCACCATCTCGGCGCCGAAGAAGCCGTGGCGCACCTCGCCGCGCGCGCGCACGCGGGTGCCCTCGGCCAGCTGCTTGACCTGGCTGCCGTAGAAATTCATGAAGCGCAGCTGGATGTCGCCGGTTTCGTCGGCGATGTGCACCAGCAGCTGGCGCCGCGGCTTGTAGGCGATTTCGTTGGACGTGACCACGCCTTCCACCTGCGACACTTCGCCGCCGCGCATGCAGGCTTCACGGATGGTCAGGACCTCCGTCTCATCCTCATAGCGCATGGGAAGGTGCAGCACCAGGTCCATATCCGTGCGCAGGCCAAGCTTGGCGAGCTTGCTCTCGGCGGTGGCGGCGGGCTTTTTGGGTGCGGCGGGCTTTTTTTGCTTCGTTTCCGGCATTTTTGCGTGAATTTTGGGCAGGTGTCGTAAAATAGAGGGTTGCCCAACAGTTTTAGTAGTCCGTCAATGTACTCGCTATCCGATTTCGATTTTAACTTGCCGCCAGAGCGAATTGCGCAATTTCCGCTGCCGGACCGCAGCGCGTCGCGCCTCCTGCATGTAGATGGCAAGACCCTGCACGACCGCCAGTTCACCGACATCGTCGACCAGCTGCAAGCCGGCGACCTGCTGGTGATGAACAATACCCGTGTCCTGAAGGCCCGCTTCTTCGGCGTGAAGGACAGCGGCGGCAAGGTCGAGGCCCTGGTCGAGCGCGTGCTGGATACCCGCACCGTGCTGGCCCAGGTGCGCGCTTCCAAGTCGCCAGGCCCCGGCGTGAAGATCCGCCTGGCCGACGCCTTCGACGTCACGGTGGGCGAGCGCGCGGGCGAATTCTATACCCTGCATTTCGATGCCGACGTGTTCGACCTGATCGAGCAATATGGCCGCCTGCCGCTGCCGCCCTACATCGAGCACGCGCCGGGCGAAGTGGACGAAACCCGCTACCAGACCGTGTTCAACAAAGTGCCGGGCGCCGTGGCCGCGCCCACCGCCGGCCTGCACTTCGACGAAGCGCTGCTGGACAAGCTGCGCGCCAAGGGCGTGAAGTTCGCTTATGTCACCCTGCACGTGGGCGCCGGTACCTTCCAGCCGGTGCGCACCGAGAACCTGGCCGAGCACAAGATGCACACCGAGTGGTACACCATGCCTCAGGAGACCGTGGACGACGTGCGCGCAACCCGCGCCGCCGGCCGCGACGTGGTGGCAGTGGGCACGACCTCGCTGCGTGCGCTGGAATCGGCTTCGCAGAGCGGCCAGCTGGAAGCCGGCAGCGCCGATACCAGCCTGTTCATCACCCCCGGCTACAAATTCAAGACGGTGACGCGCCTGGTCACCAACTTCCACCTGCCGAAATCGACCCTGCTGATGCTGGTGAGCGCTTTCGCAGGCTTTACCGAGATCCGCCATGCTTACCAGCACGCGATCGCGAACGAATACCGCTTCTTCAGCTATGGCGACGCCATGCTGCTGACGACGCACAACAGAGCATAAGGAATACCGATGCTGGAATTTAAACTCATCAAAAAAGACACCACCGGCAAGACCCACGCCCGCCGCGGCACGGTCAAGCTCAATCACGGTGAAGTGCAGACCCCGATCTTCATGCCGGTCGGTACCTACGGCTCCGTCAAGGCGATGTCGCCGCTGGAGCTGAAGGAAATCGGCGCCCAGATCATCCTCGGCAACACCTTCCACCTTTGGCTGCGTCCTGGTAACGACGTGATGTCCAAATTCGGCGGCCTGCACGGCTTCATGGGCTGGGACAAGCCTATCCTGACCGACTCCGGCGGCTTCCAGGTGTTCTCGCTGGGCGAAATGCGCAAGATTACCGAGGAAGGGGTGACCTTCAACTCGCCGATCAACGGCGACAAGCTGTTCCTGTCGCCGGAAATCTCGATGCAGATCCAGCGCGTGCTGAATTCGGACATCGTGATGCAGTTCGACGAATGCACCCCGTACGAAATCGACGGCCGTCCGGCCACGCTGGAAGAAGCGGCCAAGTCGATGCGCATGTCCCTGCGCTGGGCGCAGCGCTCGATGAACGAATTCAAGGCCGGCGAAAACCCGAACGCGCTGTTCGGCATCGTCCAGGGCGGCATGTATGAAAACCTGCGCGACGAATCGCTGGCAGGGCTCCAGGAAATCGATTTCCCTGGCCTGGCCATCGGCGGCCTGTCGGTCGGCGAGCCGAAGGAAGACATGATGCGCATCCTGGCGCATGTCGGTCCGCGCCTGCCGGAAAACAAGCCGCACTACCTGATGGGCGTCGGCACGCCGGAAGACCTGGTGAACGGCGTGGCCAACGGCGTCGACATGTTCGACTGCGTGATGCCGACCCGGAATGCCCGTAACGGCTGGATCTTCACCCGCTTCGGCGACGTCAAGATCAAGAATGCGCGTTATAAGGATGACAAGGAGCCACTGGACCCGACCTGCTCCTGCTACACCTGCCGCAACTTCAGCCGCGCCTACCTGCACCACCTGCATCGTGCGCAGGAGATCCTGGGGGCACGTTTGAATACCATCCACAACCTGCATTACTACCTCGACATCATGCAGCAGATGCGCGATGCCCTGGATGCGGACCGCTTCCCGGACTGGGTGCAGCAATTCCACGCAGATCGTGCGCGTGGTATTTAAAAAACGGCAACTTGCCTATATATAGGTCGGCAGCACGGGCGGTGCTAGAATACACCGCTTGATTTTTACCTAACTAGAACTTGGAGTCACCGTGTTCATTTCCAACGCATACGCTCAATCCGCCGCCACCGACGCCGGCATGATGGGCAACCTGACCACCTTCGCCCCACTGATCCTGATGTTCGTGGTGATGTACTTCCTGATGATTCGTCCGCAGCAAAAGCGCGCGAAAGAGCAGAAAGCCATGATGGAAGCCCTGGCCAAGGGCGACGAAGTAGTCACCATCGGCGGCGTCCTGGGCAAAGTGTCCAAAGTGACCGACCAGCACGTGACCATCGAAGTGGGTAACACCGAGATGATCGTGCAGAAGCACGCCATTTCCTCCCAGCTGCCGAAGGGCACCCTGAAGAGCCTGTGATAACCAGCGCGGGCGGCGAAGCAGGGCCGCCCACGCCTGAACGCTGAAGACTATGAATCGTTATCCAATCTGGAAATACATCCTTATCGCCGTGGTGGTGCTGTTGGGCGCCCTGTACACGGCGCCTAACTACTTCGGCGAATCGCCTGCGCTGCAGGTCACCAGCGGCAAGTCCACCATCAAGGTGACCAGCGCCCTGGCCACCCAAGTGGAAACCCTGCTGAAGCAAGCCAACATCAAGACCGACGGCGTGGCGCTGGACGGCGCCGGCCTGCACGCTTCCGTGCGCGCCCGCTTTGCCGACACCGACAGCCAGTTCAAGGGCCGCGTGGTGCTTGAAAAAGGCCTGAACCCGGATCCGAACGACCCGGCCTATATCGTGACCGTCAACCTGGTGCGCAACACCCCGCACTGGATGCAGGCCGTAGGCGCGCTTCCCATGTACCTGGGCCTGGACTTGCGCGGCGGCGTGCACTTCCTGATGCAGGTGGACACCCAGGCGGCGCTGACCAAGCGCATGCAGGGCACGCAAGCTGCCATCAAGACCCAGCTGCGCGACAAGAACGTGCGTGCCGTGGTTGACCGCGCAGGCAACACTGTGGTCGTCAAGTTCCGCGACGACGCCAGCCGCCAGCAGGGCAAAAACATCATCATCGACCAGCAGCCTGACCTGAACGTGGCGGAAGCGGCCGAAGGCGACGAGCTGCGCCTGGTAGCGACCCTGAAGCCGGCCGCACTGAAGGCTACCCTGGACAACGGCGTGCAGCAGAACATCGCCACCCTGGGCAAGCGCGTGAACGAACTGGGCGTGAGCGAACCGGTGATCCAGCAGCAAGGCCCTGACCGCATCGTGGTGCAGCTGCCCGGCGTGCAGGATGCCGCGCGCGCCAAGGACATCATCGGCCGTACCGCCACCCTGGAAGTGCGCATGGTCGACGAAAGCGTCACCCCGGGCACTGAGCTGACCGCATCGATCCCGTACAACTCCGAACTGTTCACCGTCGGCAAAGGCGTGCCTGTCGTGCTGTCCAAGGACGTGGTGCTGACCGGCGACTACATCTCCGGCGCGTCGTTCACGCAAGACCAGAACGGCCAGCCGGCTGTGAGCATTGACCTGAACGGCGACGGCGGCAGCAAGATGCGCCAGGCAACCCGCGACCGCATCGGCAAGAAGATGGCCATCGTGCTGTTCGAGAAGAAGAAGGCCGAAGTGCTGTCCGTGGCGACCATCCAGAGCGAACTGGGTAGCCGCTTCCAGATCACCGGCATGGGCAATGCGGAAAACGCTACCGAACTGGCGCTGCTGCTGCGCGCCGGCGCGCTGTATGCACCGATGGAAGTGATCGAGCAGCGTACCGTCGGTCCTGCACTGGGCGCTGAAAACATCTCCAAGGGCTTCCACTCCACGATGTACGGCTTTGCCGCCATCGCGGTGTTCATGATCATCTACTACATGATGTTCGGCGCCTTCAGCGTGATGGCCCTGGCCGTCAACCTGCTGCTGCTGATCGCTGTGCTGTCCCGCCTGCAGGCGACCCTGACCCTGCCGGGTATCGCGGCTATCGCGCTGGCGCTGGGTATGGCGATTGACGCCAACGTGCTGATTAACGAACGTATCCGCGAAGAGCTGCGCAACGGCGCCAATCCGCAATCGGCGATTTCCGCCGGTTTCGAGCACGCCTGGCACACCATCCTGGACTCCAACGTGACCACCCTGATCGTCGGTATCGCGCTGCTGGTGTTCGGTTCCGGTCCGGTGCGCGGCTTCGCCGTGGTGCACAGCCTGGGTATCCTGACCTCGATGTTCTCCGCAGTCTTCGTTTCGCGCGGCGTGGTGAACCTGTGGTACGGACGTAAGAAGAAACTGCAGTCGCTGTCGATCGGCACCGTCTGGAAACCTGCGAACTAAGGAATAGAGATGGAATTTTTCCGCATCCGTAAAGACATCCCGTTCATGCGCCACGCGTTGGTGTTCAACGTGATTTCGGCGCTGACCTTCGTGGCGGCAGTGTTCTTCCTGATTCACAACGGCCTGAAGCTGTCGGTGGAGTTCACCGGCGGCACCGTGATGGAAGTGAAGTACGCGCAAGCGGCCAACCTGGAAGGCGTGCGCAATACGCTGACCGCACTGGGCTACCACCCTGAAGTGTCGGCCATCGACACCGCGCGCGACGCCATGATCCGCCTGCCGAACGAAAAGGGCGCATCTGCCGCCAACACCGCAGCCAAGGTGTTCGGTGAGCTGTGCAAGGCCGAGCAGGGTACCGTGACCCAGGTCGACAAGGTGACCGAGAAGGGCGCGCACGAGCAGAAGAGCGCTTGTATGCACGCCGATGGTTCCGAAGGCGTGTCGCTGCAGAAGGTTGAATTCGTCGGCCCGCAGGTGGGCGACGAGCTGACCACCAACGGCGTGAATGCCCTGTTCATGGTGGTGATCGGCGTGATGATCTACTTGGCCATCCGCTTCGAATGGAAATTCGCAGTGGCGGCGATCATCGCGAACTTGCACGACGTCGTGATCATCCTGGGCTTCTTCGCCTTCTTCCAGTGGGAATTCTCGCTGACCGTGCTGGCGGCCGTGCTGGCCGTGCTGGGCTACTCGGTCAACGAATCGGTGGTTATCTTCGACCGGATCCGCGAGAACTTCCGCAAGCAGCGCAAGATGTCCGTGCATGAAGTGATCGACAACGCGATCACCTCCACCATCTCGCGTACCATCATCACCCACGGCTGTACCCAGATGATGGTGCTGTCGATGCTGTTCCTGGGCGGCCCGACCCTGCACTACTTCGCGGTGGCGCTGACCATCGGTATCTGCTTCGGTATTTACTCCTCCGTGTTCGTGGCAGCTGCCGTGGCCATGTGGCTGGGCGTGAAACGCGAAGACCTGATCAAGCCGATCAAGGAAAAAGACGAAACAGACGGCGCAGTCGTCTAAACAGGAAAGCAGCCTCCGGGCTGCTTTTTTTTATTCCCGGGCCAGGATTGCTGCCACCAATTGCGCAGGCGGGAGGCGGATATCGAGCTGCAGGCCGGCTTCATCGTCCTGCAGCGGTTCCAGCGCCGCCAGTTGGCTATCGAGCAGCGACAAGGGCATGTAATGGCCTGCGCGTCCCTGCATTCGCTGCGCCAGCAGTCCGCGCGCGCCGGCCAGGCAGGCGAAGCGCAGCGTGGGATCGGCGGCCCGCAGCCGGTCGCGGTAGCGCCGCTTGAGGGCGGAGCAGGACAGCACCATGCCTTCGCCCGCGTCAGCCGCCTGCCGGATTACCTTAGCCAGCCGTGCCAGCCATTCGGCGCGGTCGGCATCGCCGAGCGGTATGCCCGCCGCCATCCTGGCCACGTTGGCCGCAGGGTGGAAGTCGTCACCCTCGTGGAAAGGCACCCCAAGCTCGCGCGCCAGCAGGCTGCCGACAAGGCTCTTGCCGGCGCCGGACACGCCCATCACGACCCAGCGTACGCTCAAGCGCTTTCCCGTGTCACCAGGGTGAAGCCAAGGTCGATGCGGCGTGCCGGGATCTCGTTGCCGCGGATGCTGGCCAGCAGCAGGTTGGCCGCTTCGAAGCCGGTCTGGTAGCGCGGCGTGCCGATGGTGGTCACCGATGGCTTCATCCAGGCGGAGGCCGGGAGATCGTTGAAGCCGCAGATCGCCAGCTGTTCCGGCACCTTGATGCCGCGCCGCTGGCACTGGAAGATCGCGCCGTGCGCCAAGTCGTCGTTACAGCAGAAGATCGCGTCCAGGCCCGGCATGTTTGACAGCATGCGGCCCAGCAGCTCGGCCCCCAGCGCAATGGTGGAAGGATCGGGGCACATCAGCTCCAGTGCTGGATCGAACAGGCCAGCTTCCTCCATCGCCCGGCGATAACCGTCGCCGCGCTTGAGCGTACGTTCGTCCAGCTGTGCGGCCATATAGCCGATGCGCTTGCGGCCCTTGTCGATCAGGTAGCGCGTCATGGTGTAGCCGGCTTCCTCCTGCGAGAAGCCGACCGACATCGCACCTGGCTCCGAGGACAGGTCCATCATCGAGACTACCGGCACGCGCGAAGTAGCCAGCATCTGCTGCACGCGCGGGCTGTGGGTCAGGCCGCTGAGCAGGATGCCGTCCGGATTCGACTGCATATACGTCGCCAGCAGCTTCTCCTCTTCCGCATCGGAGTAGCGCGTGTTGCCGATCAGGATCTGGTAATTGCAGGGATCCAGCGCATCCTGGATGCCGGCCAGCACCGCCGTGAACACCGCGTTCGACAGCGAAGGCACCAGCACCACGATCACTTTCGATTGCGCCGAAGCCAGGGCGCGCGCCGCGCGGTTCGGCACGTAGCCCAGTTCCTGCACAGCCTTGTCCACGCGTTCGCGCAGCAGGGCGGACACCAGCTCCGGTTGGTTGATGGCGCGCGACGCCGTCATGGGCGCCACGCCGGCGTGGGCCGCAACATCGGACAAGGTGACCTTGCCCAGCGCGCGGCTTTTGGTAGTTGGACTCTTGCTCATCCGTCGATTATATCTATGTTAAGCTGCACGCCTCGCAAAAAGGGGAGCAGCAATGAGCCGTACCGGCCGCCTGTTCCAGCTGATGGACGCCATGCGCGGCAACCGGCGTCCTGTCACGGCGGCCGCGCTGGCCGCGCAGCTGGGTGTATCGGAACGCACGATTTACCGTGACATGCAGACCCTGGCCGAACTCGGCGCGCCGGTCGAAGGCTCGGCCGGCCTGGGCTACCTGTTGCGCAGCGGCTTCTTCCTGCCGCCGCTGATGTTTGACGTCGACGAACTGGAAGCACTGGTGCTGGGCGCACGCTGGGTGCGGCGGCAGGGCGATCCTGCCCTGGCGCAGGCTGCCGCCAACGCGCTGGCCAAGATCGCCACCGCCACGCCCAAAGACCTGCGCGACGACATGGCCGACACCAGCCTGTGGGTGCCGCTGGTGCGCGACACGCCTGAACTCGACGAGTTCGTGCAGCCCGCGCGCGAAGCGATCCGCCGCCAGCACAAGATGCGCATCCAGTACAACGACGAAAGCGGCGCCTCCTCCGAGCGCACGGTGTGGCCCTTCGCGCTGGCGTTTTTCGGCGGCCGCCGCCTGCTCGCCGCCTGGTGCGAGATGCGCGAGGCCAACCGGCACTTCCGCATCGACCGCATCACGCATGCCGAGACGCTTGCAGAACGCTATAAAACACCCCGTCACGCATTGCTGAAAGCCTGGCGCGAAGAAAACGCGATTGTTGAAGACTACTGACAGAAACTGTCAGGGCTCTTGGTTACGATGGACGCATTCGATCAACCCAACAAAGGAGTTTAACGATGCGCCTCTATCACAACCCACTGTCCTCCAACGCCCGCCGTGTATTGCTGGTTGCAAGCCAGCTGGGCATCAAGCTCGATGAACAGATCATCGACTTTGCCAGCGAAGCCGACCGCAAGCGCCTGGAAGAAGTGAACATCTGCGGCAAGGTACCGGTACTGGAAGACGATGGCTTCGAACTGTGGGAATCCTGCGCCATCATGCAATACCTGGCCGACAAGGCCGGCGCGGAAGAGATCTATCCGCGCGCCCTGAAAGAGCGCGCCGACATCAACCGCTGGATGTTCTTCGGCGCCCAGCATTTCGCGCCCGCAATCGGCATCCTGACCTGGGAATACCTGTGGAAGAAGCTGGTCACCGGCGAAGGCCCCGACCCGGTCGAAATCAAGAAAGGCGAGACCTACGTGCATGAGCACGCCGCCGTGCTGAACACACACCTGGCCACGCGCCAATGGCTGAGCGGCGACAAGCTCACCCTGGCGGATTTCGCGGTCGCCGCACCGCTGATGTACCTGGGCCGCGCCAAGGTTCCGGTTGAGCAATATACGCATATGCTGGCCTGGTTCGAGCGCATCCGGCAACTGCCGGCATGGCAGAACACCGAGAGCCCGTGGCCTTTTTAAACCTTGTGTGAAGTGACGCACAGAGTGTGGCCGGTCCAAAACATAAGATGGAACCGTCTCTTTCAGGACATCCCTAGTTTTGGACTTGGCCCACTCTCCGGAGTGGGCGTTTTTTTATCTGAGGGAGACATCATCATGCAATCCATTCCCGTATTGGATTCGCGCATCGCCTACCGCGAGCTCGGCGAGCGCGGCGCGCATGCCGTCATCTTCTTGCACGGCAACCCAACGCATTCCTTTATCTGGCGCGGCATCATGCCGCATGTGGCGGGCAAGGCCTGGTGCCTGGCGCCCGACCTGATCGGCTTCGGCGCCTCCGGCAAGCCCGGCATTGAGTACAGCTTCCTGCAGCACGCCGCATACCTCGAAGCCTTCCTGCAGCAAATGGAAGTCGAGCAGTTCACCCTGGTGGGGCAAGACTGGGGCGGCGCCCTGGCAATCCACCTGGCGGCACGCTACCCCACCAAAGTACGCGGCGTGGCGCTGATGGAATTCGTGCGCCCCAGCCCGACATGGGAAGACTTCCATCCGCTCGAGCAGGCGCGCGAACGTTTCAAGCTGATGCGCGGCCCCGGCACCGGCGAAGACTTCGTACTGCAACAGAACGCCTTCATCGAACAGATGCTGCCGAAAGGTTCGCTGCGCCCGCTGACTGCCGAGGAAATGGACGCTTACCGCGCACCATTCCCTACGCCTGAATCGCGCAAGCCTGTCCTTGCCTTCCCGCGCATGATGCCGATCGCTGGTGAACCCGCCGAGATCTACCAGCTCATCGAACGCAATGAAGCGATCATGGCCACGGCCCAGTATCCCAAGCTGATCCTGTTCAGCCCCAGCGGCGTGCTGACGCCGCGTGCAGTCGCCGAGCGCTACGCCGACAAGTTCGCCAATTGCAAGCTGGTCGAGTTAGGCGAAGGCACGCACAACATCCAGGAAGACCATCCCGAGGCCATAGGCCGCGCCATCGCCGCTTGGCTTCCGTAATTAAAGTCGGGGTCAGCTCTGGCAATCGGACATTCGCGCTGCGAATGTCCGATTGCCAGAGCTGACCCCGACTTTCATGCGGCAACTAAAAAAGCACGCTTGCCCTCGCTTGGCGGACTCGATAGGATGGCATCAAACGGATAAGGGGGACTTACGATGCCATCACCCGCGCTTCCTACGACGCAGCAAGTCGACCGCTGGCAAGCCATGCGCCAGAAGGCTTTCAAGTCAGTACCCGAAAGTGGCCGCACCATCACCTACCTTGGCAAGAAATTTCACGTCTATCCGAATACTTTCTGGCCCTTCCTCGATAGCCAGCCCCTGGTGCGCAATTTCCGCATCAAGCCCGGCGATAGCGTGCTCGATGTCGGCACCGGCTCCGGCGTGATCGCGATCTTCGCCTGCTACCAGCGAGCGTCGCGCGTGCTCGCGCTGGACGTGAACCCGGCCGCCATCCGCAGCGCACGCCGCAATGCGGAGGCGCACGGCTTCGGCGATGTCATGGAGGTGCGCCGCTCCGATTTGTTCGAAAAGGTGGGCGATGAGCGTTTCGACGTCATCACCGCCAACCTGCCTTTCCGCGACAAGCCGGCGCCGGACGTGGTGGCGCGCTCGCAATGGGATACGGACTTCCAGACCAATACGCACTTTTTCGAGCAGGCGGCGCGCTATCTCAAGCCGGGCGGCCGCATCTACTTCGCGCATTCGAATTTCGGCGCGGTGGAAGAAGTGCGGCGGCTGGCGAAGCAGAACGGCTTCAGCATCCGCATGATGGCGCGCAGCGCGGCCGAGCGCGACCAGGAGCGCCAATTCTTCGCTTTCCTGATCAAACCCGCAGGCAAACATGGACGGGCTGCCTGAAACGATCCGCCAGCTGCGCGCCGTGCCGCATGCACCCTGGCGTATGCGGGTAAGGCGCGTCGCGGTCATCCTCACCAGTTCGCGCTCGGGGTCGACGCTGTTCAAGACTGCGCTGGCGCGCCATCCCGGCATTGCCAGCCTGGATGGCGAAGCGGAACCCTTCCTGGCGATGAGCGGCAACGGCTTTGGTTACGATCCCGATTGCAGCAGCGATGCCATCGCCCGCCTGCGCAACGCGGATACGCTGGCCGATGACATCTTCGACGGTCTGGTGGTCCCCGGCGAAAGCGCCGCGCCGCTGCCGGAATTGAAAGAGCGCTGGCGCAAGCGCTTGCTGCTGCAGTTCCCCGCCTTGTTCGCACAGGGCGCCGCGTATGTCCAGCTTGAGCGCGCGCTGGACGAGGCGCTGCTTTTCAGCCGCTCGCCCGAAGCGCCTGGCGAGCGTGAGCTGCAGCATGCGGTGCTGAGCGCCGTCTTCTGGCGTGAGCCGTGGCGCCTGGATTATTACGACGGTGGCCATGGTCCTGGCCAGCGCCGGCCTTTCAGTGAGGCAGCCAAGATTGAGGAGCCGCCCTTCGTATCGCCTGCCATGCACGCCCGGCATTTCACGGAAGACGACGCAGCCGGCAAGATCCTGCTATTCAAGACGCCCTCAGATGCTTATCGCGCCGGCTTGTACGAGCAGCTGTTCCCTCATGCCGAAGTGCGCTACGTGCACCTGGCCCGTAGTGCCGCCGCCAGCGTTAACGGCTTGATGGACGGCTGGCTATCGCCCATCGGCTTCCACGCGCACGATATGCAGCGGCATGGCATCACGCTCGGCATCAGCGGCTATTCGGAGCAATGCGAAGGCGGACATCGCTGGTGGAAATTCGACCTGCCGCCAAACTGGCGCAACTACGTTGCGGCGCCGCTGGAGGAGGTATGCCTGAACCAATGGCTGTCCTGCCACCGCCATATCATCGATAGCGGTGTGGCGGCGCTGCCGGTGCGTTTCGAACACTTCCTGTCCGATCCGGCAGGCGTGCTGGCGCGCAGCTGCGAATGGCTTGGCCTGCCGCCGCTTCCATCCTCGCCGGAGTTGGCGGTCACCATGGCGACCGAAGAACCTGCGCCCGGCCGCTGGCGCAAGCGCAGCGACCAGCTGTTGCCGCTGGTGCAGCGCGAGGAAGTGGCAGACATGATGCACACGCTCGGCTACGGGCGCGCGCCGGAGCAGTGGTCATGATCCGCCGCCTGCTGGTGCCTTACCTGATGGGGAAGCGGCGCGATGGCCTGCAGCGCGTGCAGCTGCTCGATTCGCAGCCGTGGACCGTGCTGCGATCGCCGCAATCGACTGCCACCGAGCTGCTCGAAAAAGATGAACAGATGCGCAGCATGGGGCGCGTCTATGCGGTGCTTGCGCAGCACGTGAAGGCTGCGGCGGAGGCGGGCGACCTGCCGGTCAGCATTTCAGGCGACTGTGTGTCGAGCATGGGCGTGATGGCTGGCCTGCAGCGCGCCGGCCGCGAGCCGCAGCGCATGTTGTGGCTGGACGCGCACGGCGACTTCCATACCTGGGGCACCACCCACACCCAATACCTTGGCGGCATGCCGCTGGCCATGCTGGTTGGAAGGCAGGATCGGCGCCAGCACCAGCGCGATAGCATTAGCGCTTTGCGCCAGGCCCTGGGTGCGCAGCCCTACGCAGAAGCGAAAGTGCTGTTGTCCGATGCCCGCGACCTGGACCCGGGCGAAGACGAGGCGCTGGCGCGCTCGGCGATCGTACGCTGTCCGCTGAACGAAGTGATGGGGCATTTGTCCCCGCACGAAACGCTATACCTGCATTTCGACACCGACGTGCTGGACGAGGCACAGCGCATGCCCGCGCTGAAATACCACGTTCCGGCCGGCCCGAGTGTCGAGGAGCTGGCGGATCTGTTCCGCCGCCTGCGCGATTATCCCTTGCTGGCCGTGTCGGTATCTGCCTGGCATGCGGAGCTGGACGAAGGCGACCAGGCCGCCCGCATTTGCCTCGATCTGCTGAATGAACTGCTGCCCGGTGCGGACAATACGCCGCGCGAGAACAATTCGTCCAGCACCAGTTCCACGCATTCGTCCAGGCTGCAACGTGCCGTATCGAGCGACAGTTCAGGCGCCAACGGCGCTTCGTAAGGTGCCGATATTCCCGTGAACTGCGCCACCTCTCCAGCCCTTGCGCGGCGGTACAGGCCTTTGACGTCGCGCAGCTCGCAGACCTCCAGCGGGCATTGGCACCAAGCTTCGATGAAGTCGCCCTCGGCCTGCATTTCGCGCACGCGGGCGCGGTCGGCTCGCAGCGGGGAAATCAGTGCAGCAAGCACGATGATGCCGGCTTCGGCAAACAGGCGTGCTGCTTCGCCGGCGCGACGAATATTTTCGCTGCGGTCCGCCGGGGAAAAGCCAAGGCCGGCGCATAGGCCCTGGCGCAGGCGGTCGCCATCCAGCACCACGGTCTGGCAGCCGGACTGGAACAAGCGCTGTTCAAGGGCGTGCGCCAGCGTGGTCTTGCCGGCGCCGGACAGGCCGGTGAACCAGACCACGGCACCGCGATGGCCATGCATTTCCTCGCGCTGGCGGCGCGAAACGTGGAAGGAGTCCATGATGCGACTATATACGCGATGCGGGTGGCCGGCATGCGCACGATACTGATCGTCGGCGCCGGATTTTCAGGTGTGGCGTGCGCGATACAGCTGTTGCGCGGCGTAGGACGGCATCCGCTACGCGTTCTGCTCCTGAATCGCGGCGGGAAACTTGCACGCGGCATGGCGTACGGCACGCAGAGCCCGCAACACTTGCTCAATGTCGTGGCGGCGAATATGAGTGTGCTGCCCGACGATCCCGATCACTTCCTGCGCTATGCAGGCGCGCGTAATAGCCGCGTCACGGAAGCGTCGTTCGTCGCCCGCAGCGTGTACGGCGACTATCTTGAATGGGCGCTGGAGCAGGCGCGGATGCAAGCGCCGCGCCATGCCACGCTGGATTGCGTCAGCGGCAGCGTGGAAAACCTGCAAGTCTCGCGCGGCGGCGGGCTTGCCGCCACCCTGGAAGACGGCCGCCGCATCGAAGCGGGGCAGGTGGTGCTGGCTTTCGGCCATTTTCCAGCGCCTCCCCCGGCGCTGATGCACGGTGCGCTGACCGATAGCGTACGTTATGCGTCCGATCCCTGGCATCCCGGACTTCTATCGGCTATCGATGTGTACCAACCGGTTCTTCTGTTGGGGACTGGCCTCACTGCAGTGGACATCGCGCTGCAGCTGGTGCGCCGCCATCCCGCGCAGCGTGTGCATGGCTTATCGCGCCACGGGTTGTTGCCACAACCCCATGCGGCGCCGTCTGCGCAATTCGCTTCCAGCACGCTGCTGCATGAAGAAAGGCCGACAGTGCGTGATGCGATGCGCGCCTTCCTGCAGCAATTGGAGCGGCTGGAAGCAGCCGGCCACGATTGGCGCGACGCATTGGCCGCGTTGCGAGCGCAGACCGCCTGCATCTGGCAAGGCTGGCCCACGCACGAACGCCGCCGCTTCCTGCGCCACCTGAGGCCTTACTGGGAGGTGCATCGCCACCAGCTGCCACCAGCCGTGCATCAGGAACTGGCGTGCGCAATGGCGCGCGGCGCATTGCATGTATCAGCAGGGCGCATCCAAAGTATCCGCGACGAAGCCGAACTGGCGGTGCTGGCAATGCAGCCTCGCGGCAGTACAAACCGCGTCGAGCTGCATGCCGGATGCATCATCAACTGCACGGGCACCTGCGCCAGTCCACGCCGCGCCAGCGCGCCGCTGGTACGCCAGCTGCTTGCGGACGGCATGATGCAAGCCGACGCACTCGGCCTTGGCATCGAAGTTGACGCAAACTGCGCGCTGCTCGCCGCAGGGGGCCAGCCGACGCCAGGCCTCTACTACATCGGACCCTGGCTCAAAGCCGGCTTCTGGGAAGCGACCGCAGTCCCCGAGCTGCGCCAATTTGCCGCCACCATCGCCCGCAGTTGCCTGTCATAATGCGATGAAAACCTGGGGAGGATGAGGATGCGTTCTGCTTTACTGATTGCCAGTTTGTTGTTGTCCAGTGCGGCGTTCGCGCAGGACGCCGCCTCGGGCGATTTGGCCAAGGCCGCCGCCAGCAATTGGCTTGCGTTGACCGATGCCGGAACCTATGGCGCAAGCTGGGATAAGGCGGCGCCCCCCTTCCAGAAAGCGATCGACAAGCAAGGCTGGGAGCAGGCTTTGCGCAATGTGCGCATGCCTTTGGGGACGGTGAAGGCGCGCCGCCTCACCAAGGCGGAGTTCACGCACAGCCTGCCTGGTGCTCCTGACGGCGATTACTTCGTGCTGCAATTTGCTACGCAATTCGAGAACAAGGCTGCGGCGGTGGAGACCGTCACGCCGATGAAGGGGCCGGACGGCACCTGGCGCGTGTCCGGCTACTTCATTAAATAAAATCGGACGAAAAAGGGGTACGTCCCCTTTTTCTTAATTGTGCAGCAGGGCGGCGGTGAGGGATTTCACTTCTTCCGCCGACTCTTCCATGATGGATGCCAGCGTGCCGTCGCCAACTGCGAAGTCGATGGTGCTGGCGGCTGCCACGGAGGTGGCGCCTGGGCGGGCGTGCAGCGGGGAGGCGATTGGCGACAGGTCGTTGGCCAGCAGAAGGGTGTCGCCCAAATTCTCGGGTGGCAGGGCGCGCATGCCTTCCCACATCGCTTCCACGGCCTTGAATACGTTCTCGGGGATCATCAGCTTCTGCAGCACGCCGCGGCCAATCTGCACCTCACCGTGGGCGGTCCATTCTTCAGGATCGCCTTCCATTACCTCGGGATAGGATTCAGCCTGCGACAGCATGTAAAAGCCGCCCACCTCATGCACAATGCCGGCGAACATGGCGGTATCCGGGTCGACATGGGACACGCGCCGTGCGATCACCTGCGCCAGCGCCGCCACGTGGGCGGTGTGCTCCCAGAGCTGGTTGGCCTTGGCCTTTAGCAGGGGATTGCGGATTTTGGTTCCCAGTTGACGTACGATCACCGAAGTTACGAGCGATTGGAGGGTGCGCACGCCAAGCCGCTGTACCGCTGTCTTGACGCTGGAAATCTCCATGCCGGAACGGTTATAGGCCACCGAATTGGCGATCGCCACCGTGCGGGCGGCCAGCAGCGGGTCGGCCTGCACCAGCTTGGCTGCCAGGTCGATATGGCAATTCTCGTCGTTCAGCGCGCGCTGCAGCTTGATCGACGCGTCGATATTGGTGGGAAATGTGAGCTCACCGCGGCCCGCTTGGGCTGCAATTGCTTTGAAGGCTTCCAGTCTGTCCATGCGAAAATTATAAGCAGAAATTGCCCTGTGGAACTAGCACAGGGTGGTTATTTTGATGAATTTTTCCGCAGGCCGGACCAGACGCCATTGAAACCGGCTATGCGCCAGGCTTAGCCTTCGCCGAAGATGGCGTCGCACCCTTCCACGGTGCCTTCAATATCTCCCAGCTCGTCGACCAGTTCCAGGTCTTCGAGTTCTTCTACCGCATTGGTGAAGCTATTGTGCTTGGTGGCGCCGATCAGGCGGTAGATTTCACCGTCCTCATTGCGGATGCCAATCAGCAGCTTTTCCTTACGCACGGCATCTACCGACGTGGTTTCCAGCAGCAGGTTGGCAGCGATTTGCTTGTCGAACTTGGCCGGCTTGACGCCTTCCAGCAGGGTGGTCTTTAACATTCTTCTCGTTCTTTATAGTGGTGAACCGGCACTGATCGTGGCTTTCAGCCCGGCCAGGGTGCGTTCCAGGGCTTCGTAATCGGCGTCGCTGTAATCAGAGAATAACTCTACACCCTTGGCGACGATAATCGGGAATACTTCGGCAAACAGCTGCTCGCCCGCCGGAGTCAGGCGCACGAAGAAGGAACGCTTGTCGTCGGCATTGCGCTCCCGTTCCACCAGGCCCTTCTGTTCCAGCCGTTCGATGACGCCGGTCAGGGTGCCTTTGGTGATCAGGGTGCGTTCGCCCAGTTCCTTGTAGCTCATGCCGGCAGTGTTGCCCAGCGTGGCGATGATATCGAATTGTGCATGGGTGAGGCCGCATTGGCGTACATGATCGCCGGACCACCGCTCAAACCCTTGCATGCATTCAGCCAACAACCGGATGCTTTTCAAATATCGTTCGCCCATGGCTTGGAATTATAGCGCCCGCCAGCCTTGTGCTGCATCGGTTACTATATGCAAACTTATAACAAGATGTGGTTTTCGCCATGCCCCAACACGCTCGCGGTATCCTCGCCCTGCTGGTGGTGACCATCGTCTGGGGCACCACCTTCCCGGCCATGAAGGACATGACCGACAACCTGTCGGCCAACTGGATCGTGGTGTCGCGCTTCGCCATCGCCGGCCTGCTGCTGTCGCCCTTCCTGTGGCGCGCCAAATGGCGCGACCTGCACTACGGCTTCCTGGCCGGCGTGCTCCTGTTTTTCTGTTACCTGACCCAGGTCGAGGGCCTGAGCCTGACATCTTCCAACCGTAATGCCTTCATTTGCGGTCTGAATGTGCTGGTGGTGCCGTTGCTGGGCATCGCCATGGGCAAGTGGCCGGACAAACGTATCGTGCTGGCCTTGCTGCTGGCGGTGGGTGGCTTGGCCGCCCTCTGCTGGGATGGCAGCTTCAGCTGGGGGCGCGGCGATTCACTGGCCTTGGCGGCGGCCTTCCTGTTCGGGCTCTACATCAAGGTGATGGAGCAGTTCTCGCGCAAGGTCGACCGGCTCATGACCCTGACCGTGGCCCAGATCTGGACTGTGGCCGTGTTCGCCGGCCTCTGGATTCTTCTGCGCGAAGTGCCGCGCGGGGTGATCGACGTGCAGCACGATGTTTCCGATTACTACAACTATATCTGGCAAGGCCTGATGACCTATAAGTGGAACCTGGCCTATCTGGGCGTGATCGCGACGGCGGCCATCATTTCCCTGCAAACCTGGGGCCAGAGCCATGCCAGCGCCAATGAGGCGGCCGTGATTTACGCTTTCGAACCCGCCAGCGCGGCCATTTTCGGCTATTTCTGGCTCGGTGAGACCATGGGCGTGATGCAGCTGCTGGGCGCGGCCCTGTTGATCTCCGGTATGATTGTCAGCCAATGGAATACCCCTGAGCGGCCGGCTTCGGCGCTCGTCCCTGAATAGAAGATGTCATTTGCTCAACTTAGTCGCCTGACCCAGGAGCGGCCGCTGCGCATGCTGCTGGTGAATGCGGGCGAGCCGGACAGCCTGGCCTGGTCTGGCCTGGTGCAGCCCTTGCGGCTGGCCCAGCGCATCCTGAATGGCGGTTTCCAGCTTGAGGCGGTGAATCCGTCCCAGGCAGCCAGTGTCGTTGGCGACTGGCAGCTGGCTTTGCTGGTCGCGGATGAGGGGGCGGCGCGCCTGGCGGATGCCGAGCTGCGCGCGGTGATCGAGCGCTGCCGTTCTGCCGAATATTGGGGCGGCGTGGGCGCGGGCGTGCTGTGGCTGGCCCAGACTGGTGCAGCGGGTGGGGCGCGCATTGCTTTGCCTTGGGCGCTCTATGCGGAAACCGAGGATGTCACCGAGCGCGCCATCCTGACACCGAATTTGTTCGAGATCGATGGGCGGCTGATTTCCTGCTGCGGCGGGGCGGCTTCGCTGGACTTTTCCTTGACCTTGATCGAGGCGCTGTTCGGGGCCGCCGTGCAGGCCGAGATCAAGGAGGCCTTGTGCATTGACCGGGTGCGTTCGCCGGAGGAGCGGCAGCGGGTGGCTTTGCAGGCGCGTTTCGGGGCGCTGCAGCCGAAATTGTCGGAGGCGGTGACCTTGATGGAGGCGAATATCGAGGAGCCTTTGTCGACCGATGATATTGCTGGCCTGGTCGGTTTGTCGCGAAGGCAGCTGGAACGGCTGTTCAAGCAGTATCTGGGCTCCTTGCCTTCGCGGTATTACCTCGAGCTGCGCCTGCAACGGGCGCGGCAGTTACTGCTGGAAACTAATCATTCCATAGTGCAGGTGGGGCTGATGTGCGGATTCTCGTCGGGATCGCACTTTTCTACGGCTTTTGGCACCTTGTTCGGCAATACGCCCCGCGAAGAGCGGCAGCGCAAATTGAACCGCTAACCCGGCAAACCTGGGGCAGACCCAAGGGTCTGACCCTGTCTGTTCAACGTCCTCAGCGAGAACGAAGCGAGTAAACGGCGAGCAGGCGGGTTTTAGGCTTTTGGACTTTTTTGAAAATCCTTGTCGCAGATTCAAAAGAGTTTTAGCATCCCCGCTTTTACAATGCAGTACACCTTACCATTGATGGGGATTTGCCATGAACGCCAAGCTTGACTCGACTGTTACCACCCGCCCTGTAACCCGCGCCACTTTCGACGAGGTGATCGTCCCGACTTACGCACCTGCCCAAATGGTGCCAGTGCGAGCAGCGGGCCTGGACCTGTGGGACCAGAACGGCAAGCATTACCTGGACTTCACCTCCGGCATCGCCGTCGCGTCCCTGGGCCACTGCAACCCGATCGTGGTGGAAGCACTGACCAGGCAGGCCAACACCCTGTGGCACCTGGGCAATGGCTACACCAATGAGCCAGTGCTGCGCCTGGCCCTGGCACTGACCGAAGCCACCTTCGCCGACCGCGCCTTCTTCTGCAACTCCGGCGCCGAAGCGAACGAAGCAGCCCTGAAGCTGGCCCGTAAGGTCGCCCACGCAAAATATGGCGACAAGAAGCCGCGCATCGTGTCCTGCCTGAATTCCTTCCACGGCCGTACCCTGTTCACCGTATCCGTCGGCGGCCAGGCCAAGTACACCGAAGGTTTTGAGCCACTGCCACCTTCGATCGACCACATCCCTTACAACGATATCGAAGCGGCCAAGGCTGCCATCGGCGACGACGTTTGCGCCGTGATCGTTGAGCCGGTGCAGGGCGAAGGCGGCGTGATGCCGGGCAATCCTGACTACCTGAAGACCCTGCGCGAGCTGTGCGACAAAGTCGGCGCCGTGCTGATTTTCGACGAAGTGCAGTGCGGCATGGGCCGTACCGGTTCCCTGTTCGCTTACCAGGGCTACGGCGTGACCCCGGACATCCTGACCTCGGCCAAGGCGCTGGGCAACGGCTACCCGATCGGCGCCATGCTGACCACCGACGAGCTGGCCAAGCACCTGGCAGTGGGCACCCACGGCACCACCTACGGCGGCAACCCGCTGGCTGCCACTGTGGCGCTGACCGTGCTGGAAACCATCAACCAGCCGGCTTTCCTGGCGCGCGTGAAAGAGGCTTCCGAGAAGCTGATCGGCAAGCTGGAAGGACTGGTGCGCGACTTCCCGCAGGTGTTCTCCGCCGTGCGCGGTGCGGGTCTGTTGCTGGGTCTGGTTGTGGCTGAGCCGTTCAAGGGCCGTTCCAAGGATATCCAGCGCGCTGCTGAAGCACAGGGCCTGATGATCCTGATCGCCGGCATGGATGTGGTGCGCCTGGCGCCTGCGCTGATCGTATCCGATGCGCAGATCGATGAAGCGGATCGCATCATTCGCCTGGCTGTTGCTGAGCTGACCAAGGCAGCCTAAACCCGGTAAACCTGGGTCGGACCCAAGGGTCAGACCCTGACCCGCGACGGCCGCATAACTTGGGTCAGACCCTTGGGTCTGACCCGGCCGTACCGGGTTCAGAAGAACAAAGAGGAGCACCCCCATGTACGTAGTCCGTCCGGTTGAAACCGCCGACATAGCCGCCCTCGAATCACTGGCTGCGGTCAGCATGCCGGGTGTTCATACCCTGCCGAAGACGCGCGAAAAGATCGAGCAGGCAGTCGAGCGTTCCATCGCTTCCTTCTCCGCCCACGTCGACATTCCAAGCGAAGAGTCGTACATGTTCGTGATGGAATCGCTGGCCGATAAGAAGATCGCCGGCACCGCCGCCATCCACGCCTCCGCAGGCTCGAACGGCACCTACTTCTCCTTCCGTAACGACGTTATCCAGCAAGTCTCGCGTGACCTGAACATCAGCCACAGCGTGCACGCGCTGACGCTGTGCTCCGAGCTGACCGCCTACTCGCAGCTGTCCGGCTTCTACGTCGACGCCAGCGTGGCGCAGCGCCCGGAAGCGGCCTTGCTGTCGCGCTCCCGCCTGCTGTACGCCGTGCAGGCGCCGCACCGTTTCGGCGACCGCTTCTTCGTGCCGCTGGCCGGCCTGACCGACGACAACGGCGGCTCGCCGTTCTGGGACGCGCTGGGCCGCAAGTTCTTCAAGATGGACTTCCTGGACGCCGAGCGCGTGATCGGCGGCGCGCGTAACCGCACCCTGATCGTGGAACTGATGCCGCACTATCCGGTGTATGTGCCGCTGCTGCCGGGCGATGCGCAAGCGGTGATGGGCCAGATCCACCCAAGCGGCGAGCTGGCCTTCAACCTGCTGACTTCCGAAGGTTTCGAGGCCGACGAGTACATCGACATTTTCGACGGCGGCCCGATCCTGCAAGCGCACAAGCATGCACTGCGTACCTTCACCACTTCGCTGCCGCGCCGCGTGGCCAGCGCCAATGGCACGCAAGCCAGCGACGCCGTGGCCACCTATGCCGTGTCCACCGGCGCAGACCAGCGCTTCCGTGCGGTGACGATCAGCTGCGCGCCGCTGGAAAATACCGATACCGTTTGCCTGTCCAGGGAAGCCCAGGAAATCCTGCGCGTGGAAGAAGGCGACACCGTGACCTGCGTCCGCATTTAAGAACGAGAAAACCTATGCTAGTTGTACGCGCCATTAAAGCGAATGACCTGGACGGACTGTTCAACCTGGCCAGCCAGGTCGGCACCGGCATGACCACGCTCAAGCCGGACATGAAGATGATGGGCGACCGCGTCGCAGTGGCGGTGGCTTCCTTCGCCGAAACCATCCCGCCGGAAGAACGCGACTACATGTTCGTGATGGAAGACACCGATACCGGCCGCCTGGCCGGCGTGTGCGCCATCAAGGGCGCGGTCGGCCTGACCGAGCCTTTCTACAACTACCGAATCGGCACCCTGGTGCACTCCAGCCGCGAGCTGAATGTGTTCACCCGCATGGACACGCTGTACCTGTCGAACGACCTGACCGGCTGCTCCGAATTGTGCTCGCTGTTCCTGCACCCGGACTACCGCCAGGGCAATAACGGCAAGCTGCTGTCGAAGAGCCGCTTCCTGTTCATCGCCCAGTTCCCGCACCTGTTCGAGCAGAAGATCATCGCCGAAATGCGCGGCTACCAGGCGGAGGACGGCAGCTCTCCGTTCTACGAAGGCCTGGGCCGCTACTTCTTCAAGATGGATTTCCACCACGTCGACGACCTGACCGCGCTGGGCAAGAAGTCCTTCATCGCCGAACTGATGCCGCGCCAGCCGCTGTACGTCGACTACCTGCCGAAAGACGCGCAGGAAGCGATCGGCAAGGTGCACCAGGCCACCGCGCCAGCGCGCCGCCTGCTGGAGCAGGAAGGCCTGCACTACGAGGGCTACGTCGACATCTTCGACGCCGGCCCCGTGCTGCAGGCGCGCGTGAGCGAGCTGCGCGCCATGCGCGACAGCGAACTGGCCACCGTGGAGCGCGATACCGATACGGCGCACGCCTGCGCGCTGCACACCACCGAACCATACCTGGTGTCGAACACGGTCATGCAGGACTTCCGCATGATCCTGACCGACGCCAATCCATCCGACGGCAGCATTGACCTGTCGAAGGAAGAACAAGCGCTGCTGCACTGCCACCCGGGCGAAACCGTGCGCACCCTGTCTCTCAACGTGAGGAAGAACCAGAATGTCTGAACTGAGCAATTTCATCAACGGCCAATGGAAATCCGGCCACGGCGAGACCATCAAGACCACCAACCCGGCCACCGGCAAGCATCTCTACGCGTCGCAGGAATCGACCGCTGACGACGTAGCCGAAGCTGCGCAGGCCGCGCGCGCTGCTTTCGAAGCCTGGGCCTACCGCCCGCTGGAAGAGCGCATCGCCATCGTCACCAGGTTCCGCGACCTACTGAAGGAAAACGCGGAAGACCTGGCGCAAACCATTTCCGAGGAAGTCGGCAAGCCGCTGTGGGAAGCGCGCACCGAAGTGACCACCATGGCGAACAAGGTGGACATCTCGATCACCTCCTACGGCAACCGTACCGGTGAAAGCCGCAACAAGGTTGCCGACGGCGAAGCGGTATTGCGCCATCGCCCGCACGGCGTGTTCGGCGTGTTCGGTCCTTACAACTTCCCTGGCCACCTGCCGAACGGCCATATCGTGCCGGCGCTGATCGCCGGTAACACCGTGGTGTTCAAGCCGAGCGAATACGCGCCACGCACCGCCATCAAGACCGTGGCCCTGTGGGAAAAGGCAGGCGTGCCGGCAGGCGTGATCAACCTGGTCAACGGCGGCCGCGAAACCGGCATTGCGCTGGGCCAGAATCAGGAAATCGACGGCGTGCTGTTCACCGGCTCCAGCCAGACCGGCGCAGCGCTGCACAAGCAGTTCGGCGGCCAGCCAGGCAAGCTGCTGGCGCTGGAAATGGGCGGCAATAACCCGCTGATCGTGTGGAATCCGACCGATATCGATGCTGCCGTGTTCATGGCGATTTCGTCTTCCTTCATCTCTGCCGGCCAGCGCTGCACCTGCGCGCGCCGAGTGATCGTGCAGAAGGGCGAGCAGGGCGACGCCTTCGTCAAGCGTTTCGTGGAAGTGGCCTCGAAGCTTGGCGTAGGCGCACCGGCTGCCGAACCGGCTCCGTTCATGGGCCCCGTGGTTTCCGCTGCCGTGGCGGAAAAGCTGGTGCAGGCGCAGGCCGATATGGTTGCGAAAGGCGGCAAGATGCTGCTGGAAATGCGCCAGCTGGAACCGGGTACCGGCTTCGTCTCCGCCGGCATCGTGGATACCACCGACGCCAAGGGCATTCCTGACGAAGAATGGTTCGGCCCACTGGCCCAGATCATCCGCGTCGACGACTTCGACGCAGCGATCCGCGCCGCCAACAACACCGGCTACGGCCTGGCAGCGGCCTTGCTGTCGACCGACGAGTCGCTGTGGCAGAAATTCCAGCTGCGCGCCCGCGCAGGCATCGTCAACTGGAACCGCCCGACCACCGGCGCGGCCAGTTCCGCACCGTTCGGCGGCGTCGGCAAGTCCGGCAACCATCGTCCAAGCGCATACTATGCGGCGGACTACTGCGCCTACCCGGTCGCTTCGATCGAAAACGGCGCCCTTGAAATGCCTGCCAAGCTGTCGCCTGGCATGAACTTCTGAGGATGACCATGCGCCCTGCACGCGAATACAACTTTGATGGACTGGTTGGGCCGTCGCACAACTATGCCGGCCTGTCGTTCGGTAACGTCGCCTCCTTCAACAACGTCAAGAGCGCTTCCAATCCGAAGCAGGCCGCCCTGCAGGGCCTGGCCAAGATGCGCGAACTCGCCAGGCGCGGCTTCGCGCAGGCGCTGCTGCCGCCGCAGGACCGCCCGAACTTCCGCCTGCTGCGCAGCCTGGGCTACACCGGCTCCGACGCGGACGTGATTACCAAGGTTTACAACGATTCGCCGGTGATCCTGGCTTGCGCGTATTCGGCTTCTCCGATGTGGACTGCCAATGCCGCCACCGTCAGCCCGTCGGCTGATACGTCGGATGGCCGCGTGCACTTCACCGCTGCAAACCTGAACAACAAACTGCACCGCGCTTTCGAACATGTGCAGTCGGCGCGCGCCCTGCGCGCCATCTTCAAGGACCCGCGCTTCTTCGCGGTGCACGATGCGCTGCCAGGCACGCCGGCATTTGGCGATGAAGGTGCGGCCAACCATACCCGCCTGTGCGACCAGCACGGCAATCCTGCCGTGGAACTGTTTGTATACGGCCGCGTCGAGTTCGATCCTTCCGCTCCGGCGCCGAAGAAATTCCCGGCCCGTCATACGCTGGAAGCTTCGCAAGCCGTGGCGCGCCTGCATGGCCTGGACCCTGCGCGCTGCGTCTTCGTGCAGCAGAATCCGGACGTGATCGACCAGGGCGTGTTCCACAACGACGTGATCGCGGTAGGCAACGGTAATGTGCTGTTCTATCACGAGCAGGCGTTTGCCGATGAACAGGCGGCGCTGGCTGCGATCCGCTCCGCCATGAAGGGCGTGGGCGCGGAGCTGGTGGCGATCCGTGTGCCGACCGCGCAAGTATCGGTGGCGGATGCTGTTTCGTCCTACTTGTTCAACACGCAGCTGCTGTCCAAGCCGGACGGCAAGATGGCGCTGGTGACGCCGCATGAGTGCCAGGAGATTCCGGCCGTTGCAGCTTTCCTCGAGAAGCTGGTGGCTTCCGGCGGCCCGGTGAATGAGCTGATTCATTTCGACCTGCGCCAGTCGATGCGTAACGGCGGCGGGCCGGCTTGCCTGCGCCTGCGCGTGGCGCTGACGGATGAAGAAGCGGCGGCCATGCACCAGGGTGTGGTGATGACCGAAACGCTGTACCATAGCCTGGTCGCGTGGGTGGAGAAACACTACCGCGACCATCTGGAACCGAAAGATTTGGCAGATCCGCAATTGGCTGTTGAAGTGCATACCGCATTGAAAGAGCTGGAACAGATCCTTGGCCTACCAGGCCTGTACGATCTGTAAAACCCGGTAAACCTGGGTACGGCCCAAGGGTCGGACCCAGGTTTACCGGGTTTAAAGAAACAAAGATACCCACAACGTATTTGGAGAAGCAGATGAAACAAATGCCACAAGAGTTGCGCAAGCAAACGCTCGAACTGGTCAAAACCAGCGGCCCGATCGCGCAACTGATCGAAGCCTGGCTCGGCTCCCTGGACGATGAAGACCTGGCCGACCTGTCCCCCGGCAGCCTGGCCCCGGTCCTTGTGGAAGGTTTCACCCAACTGGCCAAGCGCACCGGATCCGGCTGCCAGATCGCCAAGCTCCAATATGAAGAAGCGCGCGGCGGCCACGCCACCGCCTTGCTGATCGTCAACGACGACATGCCCTACCTGGTTGACTCCATCGTGATCGCCATGCGCAAGCTGCGCGTCGGCTCCAACGGCGTGCTGAACGCCGTGCTGCCGGTCCGCCGCAGCGCCGATGGTTCGGTGGAGGCAGTCGGCCAGAAAGGCGACAAACTCGAATCCATGGTCCTTTGCCTGTTGTCCGAAAAACTGGAAGACGGCGCGCTGAAGGAACTGACCGACCGCATTGAAATGGTGGCGCGCGACGCCGCTGTTGTGAAGCGCGACCAGGCCGCAATGAAGGACCGTTTCACCGCCGTCGCCACCGAATCCGCCGCCCACGGCGAAGAAGGCGAGGAGGTGGCAGCCTTCCTGCAGTGGGCCCGCGACGAAGGCTTTGAAGTGCACGGCTACGCCTACTATCAGGTGAAGCCGGGCGCACGCGAACTGGAACGCGACATCCCAAGCCGAGTCGGCGTATTGCAGGACACCGCGCACCCGATCTACGGCACCTGCCTGGCCAACATCCCTGGCGACTTCGACACCCTGTCCAAGCGTGCCCACACCCTGTCGATCGTCAAGGCCGACGTGGGCGGCACGCTGCACCGCGACCAGTCGCTGGACTTCATCGGCGTGCGCCACACCGACGGCAAGGGCGCCATCCTGGGCGAACACTGCTTCGTCGGCCTGTTCACCCGCGCCGCTAACCTGACCCCGCTGGCCCGCCTGCCGTTTGCGCGCGGCCGCATCGCGCAAGTGCTGAAGATTGCCGGCGTGCGCGAAACCGGCTTCCGCGCCGAGAAATTCATCGAGATCCTGGAATCGCTGCCGCGCACCGAAGCGCTGGAAGCGGAACCGGAATGGCTGGCCGAAGTGTGCGGCGCCGTGGTGTCGCTGTACAAGCAGCCGCGCGCCAAGGTGTTCGCCCGCCGCGACGTCTATGCGCGCCACCTGAACGTGCTGGTCTACCTGCCGCGCGAACGCTACTCGGCATCCGTGGCGCACGCGCTGGCGCGCGCCCTGCAGGACAGCTCCGGCGCCACCCACGTCAGCTCGCAGACCCTGGTGTCGGACGGCCCGCTGGCCCGCCTCTACCTGATCGCCCACGCTGCGCGCTATCCACTGGACCTGGAAAGCGATATCCAGCGTCCGTTGCTGACGGTGCTGGACGGCTGGCATGACCGCTTCTCCGAACTGGCCGACAAGGTAGGCGAAGAGCCGCTGCGCAACAGCCTGCGCAAGCTGTGCTCCACGCTGCCGGTCGACTACGTCGCTGCGACCCCTCCAAACGTCGCTTTCCACGACCTGGACAAGATCCTGCGCAATGGCATGGGCGAGCGCGTTGCCGTGCGCGTCGAACTGCCGTCCGAAGGCAATCCATCGACCACGATCCGCCTGTACTCGGTTGACCGCGTGCCTGCGCTGTCCTCGATCCTGCCTGCTTTGCATAATGCCGGCGTGGCCATCGAGCGCGAATCCGCACACACGATCCGTACCAACGACGGCAAGAAGCACTACGTGACCAGCCTGGCCGTCGATGCGCAAAGCGCGCTGGAATTGTCGCGCCCTGGCGTGGTGGAAGTGGCGGAAGAACTGTTCAACGCCCTGTTCAACAACGAAGCCGAAGACGGCCGCCTGAATGGCCTGGTCGTCGAAGGCGGCCTGCGCCTGCGTGAAGTGCAGCTGGTGCGCGCGTACATGAGCTACTGGCGCCAGGCTGGCACCCAGTTCTCCGTGCGTTATATCGCGGAAACCCTGCGCCGCCAGCCGGCCCTGGTGAAGGAACTGGTCGATGCCTGGAAAGAGCGTTTCGATCCAGCCCTGCCGGAAGCTACCCGCACCGCAGCGAAAGACAAGCTGCTGGCCATCAAAGGACGCCTGCCATCGATCAACCACGCCGACACCGAAGTGATCGTGGCTGCCATGATCGACCTGATGCTGGCCACCCTGCGCACCAACTACTTCCAGAACGGCGGCCAGGGCGACAAGATCATCTTCAAGTTCGACACCAGCAACCTGCACCTGGTGCCGGAACCGCGGCCATTCCGCGAAATCTATGTATTCTCGCGCCGCTTCGAAGGCGTGCACCTGCGCGGCGGCCCTGTGGCGCGCGGCGGCCTGCGCTGGTCCGACCGTATGGAAGACTACCGCACCGAGGTGCTGGGCCTGGTGAAGGCGCAGATGGTGAAGAACGCCGTGATCGTGCCAGCGGGTGCGAAGGGCGGTTTCGTCTGCAAGCAGATGCCGAAAGACGCGCCGCGCGACGTCGTGGCGGCGGAAGGCGAAGCAGTCTACCGCCTGTTCATCGCCAGCCTGCTGGAAATGACCGACAACCGCGTGCTGGGCAAGATCGTTCCGCCTGAAGACACCGTCCGCTACGACAACGACGACCCGTACCTGGTGGTGGCTGCGGACAAGGGCACCGCAACCTTCTCCGACATCGCCAACAGCATTGCCGTGAAGCGCGGCTTCTGGCTGGGTGACGCTTTCGCATCGGGCGGCTCCAACGGCTATGACCACAAAAAAATGGGCATTACCGCCAAGGGCGCGTTCGAAGCGGTCAAGCGCCACTTCTACGAGATGGGCCACGACATCAACAACCACCCGTTCACCGTGGTGGGCGTGGGCGATATGTCGGGCGACGTGTTCGGCAACGGCGTGCTGCTGTCGCACCAGATCAAGCTGCTGGCGGCCTTCGATCACCGCCATATCTTCCTGGATCCGAATCCCGATACCGCGAAATCCTTCGCCGAACGCCAGCGCATGTTCGCGCTGCCGCGCTCCTCGTGGGACGACTACAACAAGGACCTGATCTCGAAGGGCGGCGGCGTGTTCCCGCGTACCGCACGTTCCATCGAGCTGTCGCCGGAAATCCGCGCCGCACTGGATATCGAAGAAACCTTGCTGACGCCGGAAGAACTGATGCACCGCATCCTGCTGGCGCCTGTGGACCTGTTCTATAACGGCGGTATCGGTACCTACATCAAATCCTCGACCGAAACCCACGCGCAGGTGAAAGACCGCGCCAACGACAATATTCGCGTCAGCGGCAATGAGCTGCGCTGCAAGGTCGTGGCGGAAGGCGGCAACCTGGGGGCGACCCAGGCCGGCCGTATCGAATTCGCCCTGGCCGGCGGCCGCATCTTCACCGATGCGATCGACAACTCCGCCGGGGTGGATTGCTCCGACCACGAAGTGAACTGCAAGATGTGGCTGGACGTGGAAGTCAACGCCGGCCAGACCACCGAGGCAGCGCGTAACCAGCTGCTGAACGACATGACCATGGAAGTGGAACGCCTGGTCCTGCGCGACAACATCCAGCAAACCCGTTTGCTGGTGCGCGAATTCCAGGCCCAGTCCGAGGCGCATGTGCAGGACGGTTACGCCGACCTGATCGCCGACCTGGAAGAAGAGGGCGCGCTGTCGCGCGAACTGGAGCACCTGCCAAGCGTGGCCGAACTGGCGCGCCGCAAGGCCGATGGCCGCGGCCTGACGACGCCGGAACTGGCGGTGGTGATCGCCAACGTGAAGAACCGCTACAAGCGCCTGCTGTCGGCCATGCCGCTGACGGACGAAAGCTGGGCGGAGAAGGTGCTGCGTCCTTACTTCCCTGAGCAACTGGTGGCGACCCGCCCACCGCTGCATCATCCGCTGTCCAACGCGATCCTGGCGACCGTGCTGGCGAATGAGGTGGTGAACCGTTGCGGTCCGCTGATGATCCGCGACCTGGCTGATGCCAACAACGTCAGCGAGCAGGATGTCATCCTGGCTTGGGGCCAGGCCTGGTCCGCGCTCGACCTGGCGCCGATCTTCGACACCCTGGACGCCGATGCGCTGAACGTGCCGCGCAACGTCGCGATGCGCGTCGATGCGCGTACCCGGGCCATGCTGAAGTCGGTGATGGAAGGCGTGCTGGCTGTGCCGAAAGACCAGCTGCGCGGCGCCGGCATCGCCGAGCTGACCAGGCTTTTCGCCGATCCTGCTACCGTGCGCAAGATGGCTGCCGATGTGCAGTCGGAAGCGGCAACCCACAGCGGCCTGCGTGCGGAATTCGTGCAGGCCTGGAATGCGGTCGACGCGCTGGAAGGCGTGGCGGCATTCGTGTTCGCGGCGCTGGCGGTCAAGCGTCCTGCGGGCATGGATCTGCCGGGCTTCCTGGCGGTGGGCATGGCGCTGCGTTCGGCGGCTGGCATCGATACGCTGGAACGCGGGCTCAAGCTTCCTGCAACGTCGAAGTCGCAGGAGCACCTGCGCAGCTACGCACAGCAGGCTTTGCGCCGTACGCAGCAGAAATTGCTGTCGCAGGTGCTGGCACGCGCTACCAACGGCCACGATGCAGTTGAGGCGGTCGAGCTGGTGACCTGCACGCTGGGCTTGTCGGGCTATGCGGCGTCGGCGGACCTGGAGCAGGCGATGCTCGACGTGTGGGCGTTGTCGGAGGCGGTGAACGCCGTTGGCCTGGCGGCCTGACCCGGTAAACCAGGGTCTGACCCAAGGGTCAGACCCATCCACCGCCCCCTGTGCTGACTGGGTCAGACCCTAGGGCCTGACCCAGGTTTACCGGGTTTGGCGGAGCAAAAAGTAACAGCAACAAGCATGGCAGACAATCACACCCTTCCCCCCGCAGTCCGCGCCCTCGCTGAAGCCGATTTCAGCGCGGTAGCAAACCGCTTCGCGCAAGCCGGCTTCAGCGTAAGCCAGCCCGCCGACGGCATCCTCACAATCCGCAGCAAGCAAGCCGGCAAGCCTGCAGTCCTGGTCTCCGTCGGCGTCCACGGCGACGAAACCGGCCCAATCGAACTGGTCGCCTACCTGCTCGACGCCCTCGCGCAAGAGCCGCACAAACTGGCCGTCGACCTCATGCTCTGCGTCGGCAACATTGGCGCCATCCGCCAGGCCAAGCGCTTCATCGACGCAGACCTGAACCGCATGTTCCGCGCCGAACGGGGTACGCTGGCCGGCACCGCCGAAGCTGCGCGCGCCGACGTGATGATCGCCGCCACCAGCGAATTCTTTGCCCACGCCGGCAAGGAACGCTGGCACCTTGACCTGCACACAGCCATCCGCCCAAGCGTCTACCCAACCTTCGCCATCGTCCCCGACCTGATCGCAGACGAGGCAAAGCAGCAGCTGATCGGGTGGCTGGGCGAGGCAGCCATCGGCGCCATCATCATGAACCCTGCCTCGGCGGGCACCTACAGCTATTACAGCGCAGAGCACCACGCCGCCGCCGGCACCACGATTGAACTGGGCCGCATCGGCACGCTGGGCCAGAACGACTTGTCGCAGTTCGAGGAAGCCAAGGTCGCCCTGAACCGCCTGCTGCGCGGCCTGCCGCCGGCAAAAGCCGCGAAGGAGGCGCACGTCTTCAAGGTGGCCCGGAACATCATCAAGTTGAGCGACAACTTCAAGATGGCCTTCGGCAAAGAGACCCAGAATTTCACGGCGCTGAAAAAGGGCGAAGAAATCGCCCGCGACGGCGATACCGTCTACACCGTGCAGCACGACGAAGAGCTGGTGGTCTTCCCCAACCCCGACGTACGTATCGGCCTGCGGGCCGGCATGATGGTCACGCGCGTGAAATAGCGGATTGCGCTACACTGGCCGGTACACCCACCGGAAAGGAGTAGCGCATGTCACTGTCCATGTACAAAGTCTCCGCGCCTGTTTTCGTGCGCGGACTGAAAGTGATGGCTAACTTGCTGCGCAAGGCCGAAGCCTTTGCCGAAGAAAGCGGCAAAGTGCCTGAGACCTTGCTGTCGGCGCGCCTGGTCGACGACATGCTGCCGCTGACAGCGCAGGTGCAGCGCGCCAGCGATACCAGCAAGCTTTCCATCGAACGCCTGAGCGGCGTCGCCGCACCGAAATTCCCCGACAACGAAGCCAGTTTCGCGCAGCTGCAAGAGCGCATCGCGAACACGATCGCCTATATCGAGAGTGTGGGGGAGGAGCATTTCGCGAACAGCGAAACGCGCGAGGTGGCACTGAGTTTCGGCAGCTTCAAGCCAACCTTCACCGGCGAGAGCTATCTGCTGACTTTCGCGCTGCCGAATTTCTACTTCCACGTCGTGACACTGCACGACATCCTGCGGAACCAGGGAGTCAAGATCGGCAAGATCGACTTCCTGGGACCGTATGAAGCTTAAGCGCTGACGCGCATGGCGCAGGTCACCGCAATCGCCATCAGGAGGACGCCTACGGAAAATGCCTTCGTTGGATTGAAGCGGGATGAAACGGTAGGGACTTTCTTGTACATGGCTGGCTCCTTCTCAATGACGGTAGTGCATGATTCGCAGGTTAGCAATGCCTGCCGCGCCAAGCTAGCCGTAAGCCTGTATCAATAGTAAGTACTTGTAACGCTATGAGCCACTTATTCTCTCCTTACGCACTCGGTTCGCTGGAACTGGCGAATCGCATCGCCATCGCGCCCATGTGCCAGTACTCCGCCAACGACGGCCTGGCCACCGACTGGCACATGATTCATTACGGCCACCTGGCGCTATCAGGCGCAGGCATCCTGATCCTCGAAGCGACTGCAATTTCGCCCGAAGGACGCATTTCGGCTGCTGACCTGGGACTGTGGTCGGACAAGCACCAGCAGGCTTTGGCGCCTGTCGTGCAGGCGATCCGCCGCTACTCTCCGATCAAGCTTGCCGTACAGCTGGCGCATGCCGGCCGAAAGGCTTCCAGCGCGCCGCCTTTTGAAGGCGGACAAGCCGTACCCCCTGAAAAAGGCGGCTGGCAGACCGTCGCCCCGTCAGCGCTTCCGCATGGGCCAGCCGACCCGGTTCCGACCGCACTGGACGATGCGGGCCTGGCCAAGGTCAAGCAGGATTTCGTGGATGCGGCCTTGCGCGTGCACGCCCTGGGCATGGAGGCAATCGAGCTGCATGGCGCACACGGCTACCTGCTGCACCAATTCCTGTCGCCGTTGGCCAACCAGCGCAACGACCAATACGGCGGCACGCTGGAGAACCGCATGCGCTTCCCGCTCGAAGTATTCGACGCCGTGCGTGCCGCCGTTCCACCCGGGATGGCGGTGGGCATGCGCGTTTCCGCTTCCGACTGGGTAAAAGGCGGCTGGGACATCGAGCAAAGCGTGGCGCTGGCGCAGCAGCTCAAGCAGCGCGGCGCCCACTTTATCCACGTTTCCAGCGGCGGTGTTTCGCCCCTTCAGCAAATCCCTCTCGGTCCCGGATACCAGGTCCATTTTGCGCAGCGCATCAAGGCGGAAACGGGCATGCCAACCATTGGCGTGGGCCTGATCACGGAACCGTTGCACGCCGAGGCCATCATCGCCAACGGCCAGGCCGACATGGTCGGGCTGGCGCGTGCCATGCTGTACAACCCGCGCTGGCCATGGCACGCGGCCGCCGCCCTGGGGGCGCAGGTTGCTGCACCGCCGCAGTACTGGCGCTCGCAGCCGCGCGAGCTGAAAAACCTGTTCGGCGATACGCGCCTTGGCCAACGCTAACGTGGGGCGCCTGCCACGGTTGCCATTCCTGCATCAAAATCCTTTAGGTACAGGCTCTGCGAGGTCTTATAATCGTGGGGTTTTTTTGCCCTGAAGGATATGCCTGTGAATCAATCGCTGGTCCAGAAGCTGACCCGTATCAAGCCGGCCCCGGTGGAAACGGATGCCGGCACAAGCCTGCACGGGGAGGGCCTGAGCCGCTCCATCGGCCTGTTTTCCCTGACGATGATCGGTGTCGGCGCCACGATCGGCACGGGTATCTTCTTCACCATGGTGGAAGCGGTGCCGAAAGCCGGCCCCTCAGTGGTGCTGTCCTTCCTGCTGGCGGCCCTGACCGCCGGCCTGACCGCGTTGTGCTACGCCGAGCTGTCCTTCCGCGTTCCTGCCGCCGGTTCCGCTTATTCCTTCGCCTATCGCACGCTGGGCGAATTCATGGCCTTCATCGTCGCTTTCTGCCTGCTACTGGAATATGGGCTGGCGGCCAGTGCGACAGCGATCGGCTGGTCTGATTACCTGAACAACTTCCTGATCAATGCCTTCCACTGGCAGATTCCGGAATACATGCGCAGCCCGATGGTCGTCTCGACGCCGGAAGGCACGGTGTGGAACACCAGCCACTTCAACCTGCCGCCCATGATCCTGGTGGCGCTGTGCTGCTTCCTGCTGGTGCGCGGCGCCAAGGAATCGGCTACCGCCAACGCCATCATGGTGATGATCAAGCTGGCGATCCTGATCTTTTTCTCCGCCGTTGCGTTCACCGGCTTTAATACCGCGAACTTCACGCCATTCCTGAAAATCACCCCGGGCGAACTGCTGCCGGGCGCCAGCGGTATTGCCGCCGCTGCGGGTACCGTGTTTTTCTCCTTCATCGGCCTGGATACCATTGCCACCGCCGGCGAAGAGGTGCGCAATCCCAAGCGCAACGTCCCGGTCGGCATCATTGCCGCACTGGTGGTGGTGACCGTGTTCTACATGCTGGTGGCCATGGCCGCCATGGGCGCCCAGCCGGCGAGCAAGTTCGAAGGCCAGGCCGCCGGCCTGGCAGTCATCCTGCAGAACGTGACCGGCAAGGCATGGCCTGCGCTGATCCTCTCCGCCGGCGCCGTGATTTCCGTGTTCTCCGTCACCCTCGTCACCATCTACGGGCAGACCCGTATCCTGTACGCCATCGCCAAGGATGGCCTGGTGCCGAAGGCCTTCCAGAGCGTGAACGCGAAAACGCATTCTCCGGTCGCCAATACGGTGATCGTCAGCCTGGTAGTTGGCGTTGTGGCGGGACTGGTCGACTCCACCTTCCTGTGGGATATGGTTTCGATGGGTACCCTGACCGCCTTCATCGTGGTGTCGATTGCGGTGCCGGTGCTGCGTTCGCAGGAGCGCGCTGCGGGTACCTACGTCAAGGGCGGCTTCCGCGTGCCGTTCGGGCCTTACTTCGTGCCGGGCCTGAGTATCCTGGCCTGCGGCTACCTGATGATCAACCTGTCGCACGCGACCAAGGCAATTTTCACTATCTGGATGGTCGTAGCGGTGCTAACCTATTTCATCTACGGTATCCGAAACTCGCGACTTAACAAGGTATAAACGCAATGCAGGTCAAAGCAATCGCCCAAACAGTATTCCTGGCTACGGCCATAATCTCTGGGGCGGTTGCCCAGGCTGCATCCCCAGGAGTCGCGATCCGCGATTACCGCTCAGTAGCAATCTCTCCAGCCGGCGACCGCGTCGTGTCGCTGGAATCCATCGACACCGGCAATGGCAAGCGCCCGCACGCGACCGTCGTCGTGCGCGACGCGTCGACCGGCGCCGTCGCCTCCGAATTCGATCCCTGCTCCACATGCAGTTATGACAAGCCTTCGTGGTCGCCCGACGGCAAGTCGCTGGCCTTTGTCGCCAGCGACAGCCGCGCTGGATCGGCATGGCTGTATGTCGCAGCTGGCGGGAAGACCCGTTCGCTGACCGTCCTCCAGGGCGTGGGCAGCACGGCACGCTGGTCGCCCGATGGCCGCACGCTGGCCATGCTGGCTACCGTCGGAGCCAGGAAGGAAACCGGCGCCACGGCAGCGGGCGCCCGCCAGATCGGCGAAATCGGCGCCGTGGAAGACGCACAGCGCATCGCCACCATTCCGGCTGAAGGCGGCAACCTCAAGCTGGTCTCGCCGGAAGACACCTTCGTCTACGAATACGACTGGACGCCGGACGGCAAGGGCTTCATCGCCACCAGCGCCAAGGGCAACGGCGACAACAACTGGTGGGTGGCCAAGCTGTCCCATGTCGATGCTTCCAGCGGCATGCTGCGCATCGTGGCGACTCCCGGCACGCAGGCGAACATGCCTCGCGTGTCGCCTGACGGCCGCACGGTGGCCTTTATCGGCGGCTTGATGAGCGATTTCGGCTCGGTTGGCGGCGACGTCTACACCGTGCCGCTGGCTGGCGGCGAACCGGTCAACCTGACGCCGGGCTTCAAGGGCAGCTTCAATTCGCTGGTGTGGCGCGGCAAGGGCTTGCTGGCCAATGCGCTGATGGGCGACAAGTCCAATGTGCTGTCGCTGGACCTGCAGGGCCACCGCAATGTGTTGCGCTCCGCCGCCGCCTCCACCAGCGCGGCGGAAGGGCGCATGTCCTTCAGCGCCGATGGCAGCAAGGCTGCGGCAGCACAGGAAGACTTCGAACACGCTCCTGCCGTGATGGCCGGTCCGATTGCTGCCATGCGCGCAGTCACAGACGATAACAGCAGCCTGCAGCCGCAGGTCTCCGTGCAGAACATCAGCTGGAAGAACGAAGGCTTCAATGTGCAGGGCTGGCTGATTGGCCCGCGCGCGACCCAGGCTGGAAAGAAATACCCGCTGATCGTGCAGGTGCACGGCGGGCCCGCTGCTGCGGTCTCGCCACGCTATATCTCGGCGGGCGAGCAAGGCAACCCTCAGCTGCGATTGCTGACAGAGAAGGGATATTTCGTCTTCATGCCTAATCCGCGCGGCAGCTTTGGCCAGGGCCAGGAGTTCACGCTCGCCAACCGCCGCGACTTCGGCGGCGGCGACCTGCGCGACATCATGGCCGGTATCGATGCCGTTGCCGCGGCAGCACCGGTCGACACCAACCGCATGGGGCTGATGGGCCACTCCTACGGTGGCTTCATGACCATGTGGGGCGTGACGCATACGAACCGCTTCAAGGCTGCCGTTGCCGGCGCGGGTATTGCAAACTGGATTTCGTACTATGGCCAGAACGGCATTGACCAGTGGATGATTCCTTACTTCGGCGCGTCGGCCTATGACGATCCGGCGATTTACCGCCAGCTGTCGCCGATCGAGTCGATCAAGGCCGCGCGCACGCCAACGCTGGTGTACGTCGGCGAGCGTGACGTGGAATGCCCTCCCGCGCAGTCGATGGAGTTCTGGCACGGCCTGAAGGCGGTCGGCGTGCAGTCTTCGCTGGTGATCTACGACGAGGAAGGGCACAGCATCCGCAAGCCGGAGCACCAGCAAGACCTGCGCAAGCACATCGTTGACTGGTTTGACCGCTATCTGGGCGAGTAACCATGCGGTTGCGGTACAAGTTGATGGCGGCCCTGCTGGCGACGGGGCTTGGCTCGGTAGCATTGGTAGGCGGCGTCGCCTACGTCGGCGTCAACTACAAGGTTGATTCGCTGCGACGCCAGCAGGCGGCGGAGCACTTCTACACCTACATGACAGCCTACCTGGCCGAATATGGCGACTGGGATACCGCCGTCGCTACAGAATCGTTCGACCGCTTCGTGCGGCGGCAGGAGGGGGAGCGCGCCACCGGCAGCGAACTGCCAAGCGAAATGCTTGAACGCATGCCACCGCGCATCAACAACCAGGCCCGCTTCGCCGAGCCATTGCCAGGCGATGCACCCTCACCGCCTGGCCGCGCGCCGCAGGGCCCTGACGATGATTTTGCGCGTCCGCCACCACCACCGCCTGGCGTACGGCTGGCTGGCGGGCCCGATCGCGGCGGCCCGGGCGAACGGCCACCGCCACCGCGCCGTGCCGATGGACCGCCGCCATTCCGTTTCATCCTGACTGACGCGCGTTATCGGGTCCTGCTCGGCGGCGGCCAATTCCGCCATGGCGAGGCGCTGCCTGAAAACCTGCGCGAGTCTGCACGGGCAATCGTCGTGAAGAACCAGACAGTCGCCTACATGTCAGCCGATGGCAAGCTCGCGCCGACACCGCAGGAACAGAAATACCTGGACGCGTTATACAACTCCTTGTTGGGGGGGATCGCCGCCGCCGCGGGCCTGGCAATCCTGCTCGGCGTGCTGCTGAGCCGTGGCCTGTCGCGCAGCCTGAGCGGCCTCACGCGCGCAGTGAAACGCATGCATAAAGGCGAACTTCACCAGGAAGTTCCGGTGCAAGGCAAGGACGAAGTGGCCGCGCTGGCCACGGCCTTCAATGAAATGAGCGCGCAGCTGGCACAAAGCCACACCACCATCCTCGAGCAATCGGAGCAGCTGCGCGAACTCAGTATCCGCGACGCGCTCACGCAGCTGTACAACCGCCGCCACTTCGACGAGCAGGCCAACACCCTGTTCAACCAGGCCGTACGCCACAAACGCCCGCTGGCGCTGGTGATCTGCGATATCGACCACTTCAAGAAGATCAACGACAACTACTCGCACGCCACCGGTGACGCGGTACTGCGCCGCGTCGGCAGCATCCTGCGCAAGCATATGCGCCTTTCCGACCTGGTAGCCCGCTACGGCGGCGAAGAATTCGTGATCGCCTTCCCCGAGACCGCAGGTCCGCAGGCTGCCGCCCTGTGCGACAAGCTGCGTACACTGATCGAAGCTTTCCCCTGGCATGAAGTGCACCCCGAGCTGAAGGTCACCATGAGCATGGGTGTCTATGCCGACATCGCAGCCGGCAGCGCTGAAACCATGCTGCAAAAAGCAGATGCGCTGCTGTACCGTGCCAAGGAGTCCGGCCGCAACCGCGTTTGTTTCGTTTAAAAGGACATCAATCATTGCCAGCCCTGTTTTCAAGCGACATCTTTGCCTCGGCAATCGGTTCGGAGGCAGAGCGGAATCGGCTTCCGACAGGGACCATAGGGAAGCGGGCCGTCATCAGGTCGACGCTGCTGGCTATTTAAAGTCCGGGAAATATAGATCTTCGCGCTTTTGAACAAGCAAGCAATGAATTAGAGCGCGTTATCAATTGTTGTATATCTTCTGATATTCATAATTCATAATAAAATTTGCGCTGGCTTACGCCAGAGAGCCAATTTGAAGGTCTAGTATTATTTGGAGTTACTTAGCAAATGCGTTTGATTTCGGAATTAGAAGCAAATTTGGTTTCAGGCGGTGAAATGGAAATTTCGGACGATTCATGCTATTTCGACGGCGGAGAAGGCGGCGGTTGGGGTGATGCTGTCGACAGCGGCGATAGCAGCGGCAGCAGCGGGACCAGTGGCAGCAGCGGCAGTTCCGCTGGCGACAGTGGCAGCGCCCTGACCGACACGGCACGAATTGCCCAAGAAGCTCTTGCTTGCAAAATCGCAATTGACCGGGTAGAGAAGAGCGCGACCTACACGAATGCCGCGATTGCCGCGAGCACCTGCAGCACCGCGGTGCAGGATTTCGTACAAACGGTACCTTGGAAAACCCTGATGACCAATGCTGGTGCAGCTGGTATGGCCGACGCTGAAGCCCGTGGTTTTGGCATGGTAAAACAGAAGTGACCCGCTGAATCAGCCATAAGAATATGCTCGCCGCCTTATGCGGCGGGTATCCTTCCCAACTGGCGCCCACCGCCAGGCTTGCCAAGTTAGTTCGATGAATCAGTTATTCCCCGGGAAACAGCTTTTATATTATTGTCTTTTCACGACGTTCATCCTCCGAATCGTCCTGCTTTCCGGGGGGGCGAGCGGGATGGATTCCTGGATATATATTCTTTTGCTTGTATTGGGAATCGCTTCCCTGTTTCTCATTGAGCGCTGGAGGCGCGGTGCGGGCGCTTATCTGCGACAATTTTGCTTTCTCCTGAGTGCCATGTTGGTTTTAATGGCCGGTGCCTGCTTCTCTCCTGTTGCCACGGATTTCCTTAATCAGCAGATTGTTTGGCCGGCGAAAATCAATTTGTTGAAAGTCGCTGTACTCGCATTTTCTGCAGCAACGATGGAAGAGATTCTATTCAGAAAAATTATTATCGAATCGCTTTCACCGCGTATCGGCGCGGTGATGGCTGTCATCGTTTCATCCGCAGCCTTTTGGGTTTTGCATTTCAGCATTCTGCCCACCTTATTTATCGCTGCCTTGATTTACTGCCATATGGCAAGAAAGTTCAGTTCGCTCTTCCTGGTCGTTGTCCTGCACTTCCTTTATGACTTGACAGGAAACGTTGCGCAGGCAATTGTTGGTCAGCCGCCTTTGCCCAGCGGCCTGACCCCTGACCAGATGCTGCGTGCGGCCAATTTTTTCGCGGAGACCATTGTCTTTGCGCTGTTCTATCTGATGCTGCTCGGGCAGGCGGCCGTGCATGCTTGGGCCACCCGGCGCAGTGCACGGTAGAGCTCGCAGCCTCCTGCTTCAGGCTGCTGCTGCAAGATCTTCGCCGAGATCGAAGACTTTGCCGTCCTGAACGGCAACAACACGTTGTGCCGCATTAATGGTTTCAGGGCGATGTGCCACCATGATGCGCGTCAGCTTGAGTTCCGCCAGCGCAGCGTTGACTTTTGCTTCGTTGTTAACGTCGAGATGGCTGGTAGCTTCGTCCAATGCGAGAATTCGCGGGGTCTTGTACAGCGCGCGGGCCAGCAACAGGCGCTGTTTTTGTCCACCCGACAGGCTGCTGCCCATGTCGCCGACCAGGGTTTGGTACCCCATCGGCATGGCAGCAATTTCGTCATGGATGGCCGCCAGCCGGGCACATTCCTGGGCCTTTTCTGCGCGGGCTCCGCTGTCGAAGAAGCTGATGTTGTCCAGCACCGAACCCGCCAGCAGCACGTCATCTTGCATCACTGTCCCCACCAGGCTGCGGTAGGCGCGCAGTCCCAGTTGGCGAATTGGTACTCCGCCAACCAGAATTTCGCCTTCGGTCGGCTGAACCAAGCCGAGGATCAGTTTGCACAATGTGCTTTTTCCGCAGCCACTCGGGCCGACCAGCGCGATGCTTTGGCCAGCCGGGATATGTAAGTCGACGCCATCCAGCACCCAGGCTTCGCCTTCGGCGTAACGAAAGCGCACGCCGCGCAAAGTGATCGATGGCACGATGCGCTCCAAGTCTGTTTCGATCGGATCGTCTGGCTCGGCAGGCTCCATGACGATGTCGGACAGTCGCTCCGCATGCATGCTCAACATGCGTACATTGAAGAATAGGTCGACGAGACTGAAGACTCGCCCGGAAAATGTGCCGGAGTAGCTGGTGAATGCCGCCAGCATGCCGACGGTGAGGGTGTTTTCCATCACCAGATTGGCACCAACATAAAACAAAATCAGGCCCTGTACGCCGGATATGGCTGTATTGCCGATCTTGAACAGGACTCCCAATTTTTGCGTTTTGATGTCGCGGTTGATGACATCCTGTTTTAAATTGAGCCAGCGCGAGCGCCGCTCCGCCTCGCGGCCGAACAATTTTAATGGGACGATGGCCCGCACCGTTTCCAGGAAATGACTGTTCTCCTTGGCTGCAAGAATGAGGCGCTCGCGCGACGCTTCGCGCAAAGGTTGATAGGCGAGCAGGCGCAAGATGATATACGCTGCCAAGCCTGCTAACACTATGCAGGTCAGCTTGGGGCTGTAGGTTAGCATCATGCCAAACGCCAGCAAGGCCATGAAACCATCCAGCATGCTTTCGACAAACAGGTTGGTCAAGGTGGACTGGATTGCCCCCATGCTGCCAAAGCGCGATATGACGTCGCCCAGATGGCGCTTTTCGAAGTACGACGCGGGCAACCTGGTCAAGTGTGCGAAGACGCGCGTCGACCATTGCACGGCGATGTCGATCCCCCATCGCATGAGCGTCCAGCTGCGCGCCAGCCCGATGGCGTTCTGTGTGATGAGCATCAATGCGAAGCCGATTACCAGGACTTTCAACAACTCCCGGTCGCCGCTCACTACCACCTCGTCAATGACGAATTGGTTGAATAGCGGGGCCGCAACCGCGAACACTTCCAGTGCGATAGCGAGCATGATTACTTTCGCGATCGCCCAGCGCAGCCCGATCACCTTGCCCGTGAGCTCCCCAATGGAAACCTTGCGTGTCTCCTCTTTCGTGTGGAACTGCGGTGTCGGCGTCAGTTCCAGCGCGACACCCGTGAAGTAGCGCGAGACTTCCTGTACTGACACACGGCGTTTACCGACGGCGGGATCCAATATGGTGACTGTGGTTTTGCCCCACAGATCTCGCTCTACCTTGCTCAACACGACGAAATGGTTCAAGTTCCAATGCAGGATCGCTGGCAACTGAAGCTGTGATAGCTCGTCGAGTTCAAGGCGCAATGGTCGCGCAGTAAAATGCAGGTTGCTTGCGTGGCGCATCAACTGCGCCAGCGTCGCCCCTTTCAGGCTTATGGAAAACTTGTGGCGAAGTTCGGCCAAGTCAGTCTGGTAACCAAAGTGGCATGCGACCATAGCGAGGCAGGCCAGACCGCATTCGCTGGCTTCAGATTGCAGGATCGTCTTCATGGACTCAGGTATTTTTGCGGGATGAAAGGGCAAGCAAAGGTTCGGCAATCCATTCCCAGATCTTGCGCTGGTCTTGCAGGATATCTGCCTCCAGTGTCATCCCGGGCTTGATCTGCTGCGCTTCCCCATAAACTTGTACGAATTGGCTGTCGAGCTTCACCCGGATCCGGTACAGCGCTTCGTTCGGCCCAGCACCGTCATGCTGCACGTTGCCAAGAATTGTTCCTGCAATATTGGGCGGCAGTTCGGATGGGGAGAAAGGCGTTTTGCTGATATTGATGATCTCGCCGCCCTGCAAGCCGAATTTCTGGTAGGGATAGGCTTGGTACCGGATCAGGACTTTTTGGCCGGGCATCACGAAGCCTGCTGTCCGGCTTGGCGCATAAAGGTTGGCCTCCATCCCTAGCCCATCGGGACTTCCGGGAACAAGCGTGGCCAGGGATTGGCCTGCAGTTAAAGCTTGCCCGACGTGGAAATTGAGCGCCGTGACGGTGCCAGCTTGCGGCGCCACGATGAGGGCCCGCTTGCGGTCCTGGTTCTGGACCACTTCCTGCTCCAGGCTCGCTTCAGCCCGCCTGAATTGGGCGAGTTCGGTTTCCAGCTCTTCCGATAACTGTTTGCGCTGAGTACGCAAGTTAAGAAGATCGCTGTTGAGTTGAGTCTTGCTGCGTTCGAGCGAGCTCAGTCGTGACTCGGTATCAATCAATTCTTCCTGTTTCTGCTGAAGCTGGGCCTGGGAAACGAAGCCACTGGCATGCAATGTCTCAAACTTGTCCACGCTTTGCTGGGCCAGGCTTTTACGGCGTAGTCCCAGCCGGATTTCGCTGCCGAGCTGGTTTGCCTCCGTCTCGGTATTCGTAATCCGTCCGTCAATTGCCTGTTGCTTTTCCCGAGCCAGGCTAATCCTCGCCATACGTTCCGATTGCAGGGTTTCGCGACGGACGGCGAGCTGCTGTGCGATGAGCGTGCTGAGTTCGCCATTGTTCTGCTGGCGTTCAGTAGACAGCTCAAACAGCACTTGCCCAGCAGCGACTTGTTCGCCTTCCTTGGCAAATGCATGAAGCAAAGTGCCGGACTGCTGAGTGGAAATGGCCAAGGCGCCTTCGATGGGTATGACCAGGCCAGCAACCCTGGCTTTTTGGGTGACGGTACCGACAACGGCGAATACGATAAAGGTGCCCGCGATGAGCAAGGACCCCAGGGCTACCAGGGTGCCGGATATCGGGTGGGTCAAGCGAATCGAACCCATCCAATTGCCTGATTTAGCTTCTGCCACTTCCGGCCGGAACAGGGCTGTTTGCGTAGCCTGCGGATTGTTCGGGACGGATTTCTCGTGCGGTAACGTCATGCTGTCAGCGTGGCCAAGCTTTTACAAAGCCGACTAGTTTATCATTTTCATAATAATTATCAAAACGGCTTGGATTGCCTTTGTTGCACTAAGCTAACAAAGAATTGGAGGGGTTATTCCAGGCGAGACAGACTGTAAGACAGGCTAATTGGCTAGCGTGCTAATGGCGCAATCCCGTGCAGGGCGCGGGCCTTATTGCATTCGGGGCTGTATTCGGTGAATTCGCGGCAGGTGGAGGAGCGCTGGGCGTAAATGCTGCAGCCGACTTGCCTGCCGACTTCGCCCTCAAGCGCGATACAGCGCACCGGCCGCGCATCCGTGCCGCGCATGGCGGCACGGTGCGGCGTGATGGGGATCGTGAGGTGCGCCGGCACCTCCTCACCCCAATAGAACGAAACCCTGAAACTGGCGCAGCACGCGCCACAGTTCTGGCAGTGGGACATCCTTCACCTTAATCACCGTTGGCAACGTTGCGCACAATCGCTTCGCTGTGAACGATGATTTTATCCGCATCTGCCTGCAGCAGGCGTATGCGACGCTGCACCAGGGGCCAGCCGGACCAGGCGACGTCCGGCTCGGCCACAGCTTCTCGGCGCAGCGGGGCAGCGGGCGGCGTGGCGCCGGTGTGGCGCGACAGGGCGACCGACAATGTACGGCATACGGTGGCGTGGCTGGCCTCCAGCATCGCATTTACCGCCTCGCTCGGGATATCGCGCACATGGCGGCGAAGAATGGCGCGCAGCGCGGCCACATGCGCGACCAGCAGGTAGTTCTGCACAATGAACAGGTTGATGTCCTCGGCCGCGCGCTGCTTGCTCTCCGGCTCATCCAGCATGCGCACCAGCGCGGCGCTGAGCGCGGCCAGCGTTTCCATCAAGCGTTTGCGCTGGATGCGGTAGATGAAGTCATTGCGGTATTTGCCCTGCAGGAGGTCAAAACTGGCCTCCATATAACTCAGGTTCACCGTCAGGACCAGCTTGACCAGGTGCGGCAGCGATTGGTATTCCCAGTTCGCCAGTACGAAACTGAAGGCGGTAGCGATGGCGGCGCCGACGAAAGTATCCACCAGGCGCTCGGAAATCAGGTTGCTGCTCGGCGCCACCAGGTACATCCACAGCAGGATCATCACCGACACCGCAATCGCTGCGTAGCGGTAGCGCAGGTAGATGAAGGTCGGCGTGGCGATGGTCGCCAGCACCAGAACGGCGAGAATGGCGGCCGGGCTGGGGGTGAACTTCAATACCACGGCGGTGATGATGCAGCCGATGATGGTGCCGACAATGCGGTCCGAGCGGCGCTGCTTGGTCATGCTGAAGCTGGGCTTCAGGATGATCACGATGGTCAGCACAATCCAGTAGCTGTGCGCCTTGTACGGCAGGATGGCGCCGATCGCCAGGCCGGCTGCAATCGCCATCGACACGCGCAGTGCGAAGCGGAACACCGGTGAATCCATGCGGAAGTGCGACACCATCAGCTGCAGTTCGTACTTCTGCTGCGACAGGAAAGGCTGCATGTCCATATCGCGCCAGAAGGGCGTGTCCTCATACACCTTCTGGCTTGACACGTGCAGCTCGCCGATCATGCGGATGATGGCGGTGATCTTGTTGCGCTGGGCCCGCAGCACGGTCACCGCTTCGCGGCGCGGCTTGCCGGCGTCGAGGTCATCCTGCAGGCCGGCGATCTGCTGGTCCAGCGCCTTCAGCTCCGGCGTGTAATCGACTTCCGGATAGGAGGCGCGCTTGCGCGTCACCGCGTAGGCCACCGATTCGATATCGCGCGCAGCCTTGTACGCCAGGTCGTGCAGTGTGCGCAGGGCGGGCGAGTCGAGCAGGTGGGTGCGCAGCGCCGCGTAGTCGGTGTGGGTGGCGAGGACCTGCTCGTACAGGTCCAGCATGCAGACGTGGATCTGCACCACCACCGCGTCCTTGCGGTTGTTGTGCGCGCGCAGGATCAGGTCGCGCGAAGCCTGCTGGCGGTCGGCCAGCAATGCCTGGTGGCGTACCAGCTTGTTGAACTGCTCGGTGAGGTTGTAGCGCGTGTCGTAGAAGTCGGCCTTGATGTCGATGTAGGCCGCCAGCTCGAACAGTGCTTCCGCCAGCACCTGCTGCTTGATGCGGTGGCGCAGCACGTATGAAATACCCATGGCGTAGGCCAGGTAGGACAGGCCGCCGAACATGAACAGGCCGGCGTGCGCAAACGACTGCACCGGCGTGAGCGTGTGCTCGGTCGACATGGTCATGATGAACAGTGTCGCCAGTTGCAGCGGCATCGACTTCTTGCCATAGACGACCATCATGCTGGCGAAGAAGCTCACCGCCACCAGCATCGGCATCAGCAGCCAGTAATACGGCCCGCAAAGGCTGATCAGCAGCGTGACGGCGGTGCATAGCAGCACCGATGCCATCATCTCGTTGAACTTGTGGCGCAGCGGGCTTGGCATGTCCATCAGCGCCGTGCACAGGGCGCCGATGCCGATCGACATCGCGATATGGATGTCGGTCAGCCACATGGCCAGCGCAATAACGCCCACCAGGCCGACGCCGAAGCGCAGGCCCAGGTGGAAGTAGTGGCTGTAGAAGAAGGTGCGGGGGTCTAGTGCGTAGTGCATGGTCCCCGTCTTACACAATCGACAGGACAGGGTAGCGGCGCCATTCCGGCTCGCGTTGTCGCTGGCAGTTGTGGAAGATGAAGTGCAGCACTGCGTCCTTGTCCTTCACCAGCGCCGGGTTGGCGGCTTTCCAGTTCTCGAACAATGCCTTGGTTTCCGGCTCGGTGGCGAGGATGTCGGCAGCCAGGTCTTCGAACACGTAGTCCGAGATGTTCTCCTTGCGCTCCAGTACGGAGTTGAAGAAGCCCCAGCGGAAGAAGGAATCGTGACCTTGCGGTTCCAGGGTCTCGACGGCGTAGCGCGCGTTGTCCTGGTCCAGCGAAACGTACCAGTCGCCGGCGCTCAGCTCAAAGGTGCCTTCGCGCTTTTCGACTTCCACTTCGTCGTGGAACATATGGCCCTCGTAGGCGGTCGGGCGCGAGACCACGTTGCTGATATGGTAGTACTGGGCTTGTACGGTGGTCGGCGCTTCGATGCGGGTCATCTGCACGCCGTTCCATTGCAGGCGCTCGACGGCTTCGCGCCACTGCTGCGGCACCACGTAGGCCTTCGGCGCCTTGACCACGGTGTCCGCAGGGAAGCGGTTGAACCATTTGATGTCGCGCGACCATGGCTTGCTGCGGTCGTAGGACAGGCGGATGTAGTCGCCCAGCTTGGAAGGGCTGCGCTGCGCTTCATAGCCTTTGAAGTGGAAGGTGTCCGGATTCTCTTCATCCATGCGCCAGGTGACGGCCCATTCCTTCTGCTTGCGCTGCGCGGCCTTGGTGGCGGCGCGCATGGCCTTGATCTGTTCACCATGCTTGACGGTGAAGTTGCGCACGGTATCCACCAGGGCGCGCATGGATTCGTAGCGGTCGGCGTATGGCTTCAGCATATGCGTCTCCGGCATGAAGCCGATGATGTTATGCAGCGCGGTGAAGCCGGTCGAGAAGCGTGCGGTTTCCAGGAAGTCGGCGATGCCGTCGTCCGGGGTTTCGACCACAGGGTTCACGTAAGGGCAGGTTGGCCAGCCGGCGGCGGCCATGTCCTCGTAAATCTGCGGCAGCATGGTGTCGCGCAGGAATTCACCGAGTTCGCCACCGAGCTTGTCGCACTGGGTGTGGATCAGAGTCATGGTGTAGCTGTAGTCGGCGCCGTTGGAGGTGTGGGTGTCGACCATCACATCCGGATCCCAGGCGGTGACCAGCTGGTTGAAGAACTTCGCGTTCAGCGTATCGCATTTGACGAAGTCGCGGTTCAGGTCCAGATGGCGGCTGTTGCCGCGGAAGCCGAACATCTCCGGGCCGTCCTGGTTGGCGCGCGAAGTGTTCTGGCGATTCAGGCAGCCGTCCACGTTGTAGATCGGGACGAACAGCAGCACCGTCTTGCCCAGGCTCGCCAGCAGTTCCGGGTTGAAGCACATGTCGCGCACCGTCGCCATGCAGGAATCGATGCCTTCCGGCTCGCCCGGATGGATGCCGTTATTGTTGAAGAAGACCGTACGGCCTTCGCGCTTGATCGTTTCGCGGTCGAAAACGCCGTCGGCGCTGACCACGCCCACATGCAGGGGGATGCCGCCGTCCGATACGGCTGCCTGTTCAAATTTCAGGATCTTCGGGAAACGGCGTGCCAGTTCTTCGTAGAAGGCGATGCACTCGGTCCAGAGGGTAGTCTGGTTTTTATTGCCTTTTTCGTAAGGCGTGAGCATTTCTTGCATGGTCTGGATCTCAGGTTTCTGCATGTAGGGGGATCAGCGATTTTACCAAATTACGCCTTACGGCCGTTGGCCTCCACCCATTTCGCGTAGGAGGCGGCCCATGCAGTCAGTACCTCCTTGGTCTTGTCGTTATTGACCTTGCCGTCTTCGCCGATCAGCGCGGAGCCGTTGCCGATATAGACTTCAGGGCCTGGCATGACGGGCGCGTTGAGCGTCACCATGGTCTGGCGCACGTTGTGGTTGCCTGCGAAGCCGCCCACTGCGCCGATGGAGGCGGAGATCACGCCGACCGGCTTGGCGTTCCAGATGCTGTGGCCCCATGGGCGCGAACCGACGTCGATGGCATTCTTCAGCGCACCGGGCATGGAGCGGTTGTATTCCGGCGTAGCGAACACGATGCCGTCCACGTTGCGCAGCTTGTCGCGGAAGGCGGTCCAGGCAGCAGGCGGGGTATGTGCGTCGTCCAGGTCCTGGTTGTACAGCGGCAGGTCGCCGATTTCGACGAATTCGAATTGCAGTTCGGCTGGCGCCACTTCCACCAGCGCGTTGGCGAATTTGCGGTTCAGCGAATCCTTGCGCAGGCTGCCGACGATGAGGGCGATTTTCTTGGTCATGGAATGCTCCAGTGGTGAGGGAATGTCGGAATGATAATGTACATCAAGCGGGGAAAACGTGCGCGTCCTGCCGTAACGCGTCATACAGGAATTGGCTAAGGGCCTTGATGCGCGCCACGTTGCGCAAGTCGCGGTGGCTCAGCACCCAGAGCTGGGTGTGGAAGCGCGGGTCGGGCGGCGCCAGCTGCTCCAGCGTGCGCTCGCGGTCGGCCAGCAGGCAAAGCAGGGGCGCCACGCCCATGCCGTTGCGCGCCGCATCGACCATGGTGATCAGGCTGTCGGCGCGCACGGCCACTTGCGACGGCGGCACGCGTTCGGCCAGCCACTGTGCGGCGGCGAGATGGGCCAGGCTTTCGTCCGGCGCCACCCAGCGGTGCGCGGGCCAGTCGTCGCGTGCGATGCCTTCGCGTTCGGCACGGCGCAGGTAGCCGTGGGAAGCGTATAGCGCGGTCGCCACGGCGCCGACTTTGCGGCCCACCAGGTTGGCCGGCGGCGTGTTTGACGGGCGCACGGCGATATCGGCTTCGCGCTGGGTGAGGTTGAGGAAGCTGTTGTTGACCACCAGCTGCAGCTGCACGGCGGGGTGGGCGTCCTGGAAGCGCTGCAGGTAAGGCATCAGCAGGCCATGCGCCAGCGTGTCCGTGGTGGTGAGGCGGATGGTGCCGCGCAGCTCTTCATCCAGCCCGCCCACTTCGCGCTGGGCGCTGCCGATTTCCTCCTCGATCGGGCCGAGGCGGCCGCGCAGGGTTTCGCCGGCGCCGGTCATCACATAGCCCGATTGCAGGCGCTCGAACAGGCGCACCCCCAGCGACTGCTCGAGGCTATCCAGCCTGCGCAGCACGGTGGAGTGATTGACGCCCAGCTCGCGAGCCGCGGCCGAGATCGAGCCGCCGCGCGCGACGGCGGCAAAGTAGCGCAAGTCTTCCCAGTCAAGCTTCTGCATATTTGCGTAACCGTTCCGCTGTTTTCTGGAATTTTAATGCGTTTTTGCGGCGCATACACTGGCTTCGTCAAATCATTCAAGGAGCCGACCATGCTGACGCTATACACCGCCGATACGCCCAACGGGCAGAAGATCACCATCGCGCTGGAAGAACTGGGCCTGCCGCACCGCGTGCACCACGTGAACCTGTCGGCCGGCGAGCAGCATCAGCCGCCGTTCAGCGAAATGAGCCCGAACCACAAGATCCCGCTGCTGGTGGATGAAACCACGCCGATCTTCGAATCAGGCGCCATCCTGATCCACCTGGCCGACAAGGCCGGCCAGCTGCTGCCTGCATCGGGCGAAGCGCGCAGCGTGGTGCTGCAATGGCTGTTCCTGCAGGTAGGCAGCATAGGGCCGATGCTGGGCCAGCTGTGGTTCTTCCGGCATAGCGCCGGAGCGGGCAAGGGCAAACCGAACGAGCAGGCGCTGGAACGCTATGGGCGCGAGACATTGCGTTTGCTGGGCGTATTTGAAGAACGCCTGCGCGACAAGGCATACCTCGCGGGCGACCAATACACGATTGCCGATATCGCCAGCTTCCCCTGGATACGTTCGCACCCTGAGTTGGGTGTCACGCTATCCGACTACCCGGCGGTGGCCGATTGGGCCGCGCGCATCGAAGCGCGTCCGGCCGTGCAGCGCGGACTGGCGTCGGCCAAGCCATGATCGCCGCCTGGGGCTTATTGCTGTCAGCCGCCCTGGTCGACATTGCCATGGCGATAGCGCTCAAGCATGCCGAAGGCTGGACGCGCTTGTGGCCCAGCCTCGCCGGCCTGGCCTTCGCCAATGGCGCGATCGTGCTGCTGACAATGGCCCTGCGCCAGCTGCCGGTAGGCACAGCATTTGCGGTCTTCACGGGAATTGGTGCGGCGGGCGCCGCAGCGGTAGGCATCCTCTATTACGGCGAGAGTGCCTCACCCCTGCGCTTGATACTGATTGCAACGATCGTAGTCGCCATCGCCGGCCTCAAGCTCACAAACGGCTGAGCCCGTGTCCCACCTTGGGGTCACACCCGAAATGGGACACGGGCTCAGCCGCGCTACGCTTGTGCTCGTGTCCCGAAACGGGTGTGACCCCAGGGTGGGACACGGGCTGGGCCGTAGGGCCCGCGGAACTTATTCGGCCTTCATTTCCTTCAGCAGGTTGTCGGCCTTGTCGATGTACTTCATGTTCCACAGGATGTAGCGCAGGTCGACCTGGATGTCGCGGGTCTTGGCTTTGTTGAAGTCCCAGTCGGAGATGATCGAGTCCAGGGTGCCGTCGAACGCCAGGCCTACCAGCTCGGCTTTCGAGTTCAGCGCGGCGGAACCGGAGTTGCCGCCGGTGATGTCCAGCGTGGCGAGGAAGTTGACCGGCACGGTCTTCAGTTTAGGATCGACGTATTTTCCGAATTCCTTCTTGTTGATCGCGTCCAGCTGCGCTTGCGGGGCATTGAATTCGCCTTCGCCGGTAGCCTTGGCTTTGACGCCTGCCACGGTGGTGAAGGCGCTCCAGCCGGTAGTGCCGTCGGCGCCGGTGTCGCGGCCGGCGATCTTGCCGAACGTGACGCGCAGGGTGCTGTTGGCATCCGGGTACACGGCCTGGCCTTTGGAATTCATGTAGGCGATCTTGGCCTTCATGTAGTTGCCGTAGGCTTGCTGGATCTTGCCACCGAGTTCTTCCTCTTCCGCCTCACGCTTCATGGCGTCGTCGTACAGGGCGACGGCGACCTTGATGAAGGCATCGTCGCTGGCTTTGAAGTCGGCTACCGATTTGTTCAGCCACTGCGTGCGGAAGGCTGCATCTTCCAGCTTGGAGCCGGCATACAGCTTGTCCAGCGCTGCAGACAGTTCCGCTTCGCTCATGCCAGCCTTGATGCCCATGGCGGCGTCGAACACGGCATTGTGCTCGGATGCGGGCTGCGCGGCGTAGTGCTTCATGTTGTTCAGCACGATGGCCTTGTTCACCTTGGCGACGTAGGTCTTGTTCACGCCTTCGATGGAAGCCTTGATGCGCTTGGCGTCACGTTCCTGGAAGCCGGCCTTGCGCTCGGCATTCGGCTTGGTGTTCTCGTTGGCCAGGCGGTACATCATGCGCGCTGCGTTCAGCAGCGTTGGCGCAGAGCGGTCCAGGAAGTAATCGCGCTTCGCTTCGTCGGTGCGCTGGGCCATCAGCTTCTCGACGTTTTCCAGGTCGGCGCCGTAGGCGGCCTTGCGCTTGGCATCGGCGTTGACCCATGCCTTCAGGGCTTCGTGCTCCTTGGTCTTGCGTTCGAGGATATCGCTGCCCTCGTAGCTGTTCAGCATGCCCTTGCGGTTCTTGTAGTAGTTGTTGATGCCAGCTACCTGGCCGGCTACCTTCAGGGCCGCATCGCGGTCGCCCTTGGTCTCGCGGTCGATGATGGCCAGGGTCTCGTTGGAGTTCTGGATGAAGGCAGGGTATTCCCAGCCGAAGGTGGTCGCCACTTCGGATGGCAGGCGGTGGCGGTTGGTGCGGCCCGGGTAGCCCAGCACCATCACGAAGTCGCCTTCCTTCACGCCTTCTTTCGCCAGCTTCAGGTAGGACTTCGGCTCGTAAGGGACGTTGTCCTTCGAGTAGTCGGCGGCTTTGCCGTCCTTGCTCACGTAGGCGCGGTAGAAGCCGTAGTCGCCGGTGTGGCGCGGCCACATCCAGTTGTCGGTGTCGCCGCCGAATTTGCCGACGCCGGCTGCCGGTGCGTGCACCAGGCGCACGTCGCGGATTTCCAGCTGTTTGATCTGGTAATACTCCAGGCCGCCGTAGAAGGAGGACACGGTGCAGCGGTGGCCTTCATCCTTTTCGCATTCCGCGACCAGGCCTTTCTGGTTCTTCTCGATCGCGTCCACGCGCGCCTTGCCCTGCAGCTTGGCCACTTCCGGGGTGATGATCTTGTCGGTGACGTTCAGCACTTCCTTGGTGACGAAAATGCGGCTGCCTGGAGCAGCCGGCAGTTCTTCGCCGAAGTTGTGGGCGACGAAGCCGTTCGCCAGCAGGTCGCGTTCCTTGGTGGAGTTGACCGCCACGCTGTTGTACACGCAGTGGTGGTTGGTCACGACCAGGCCTTGCGGCGAGACGAAGGACGCGGAACAGCCGCCCAGGCTGACGATGGCGTTCATCGGGAACTCGGTCAACTTGGTCAGCGAGGCTGGGTCCAGCTTCAGGCCGGCGGCTTTCAGTTGCTTGGCTACTTGTGGCAGCTGCTGCGGCATCCACATGCCTTCGTCTGCGAAGGCTGCGGAGGTGGTGCTCAGGACGGCGAGCGCGAGAAGAGATTTTTTCATGGGTCTCGAGGTGATTGATGTGGTGGCCCGGCGGGATCGGCCGGCAGGCGACCTAGAGTATCGGCACGGCGGCGGCTGGCGTCAACTCCAAATATGTCGCCGCAGCGTTGCTGCAATGCAGCAGGTTAGTAGCTCGCTCAGCGGAAGGCCAAAGATTCGCGAAGGCTAAAAAAAAGCCAGCGCCGCAGCGCTGGCTTGTGAGGAATCTTTACGGGCTACCTGACGCGTCCACGGAACACCAGGTTCACAATCGCCAGCAGAATTATTGCGCCGAGGAAAGATACCCCCAGCGACAGTAGGCTGAAATCGTCGGTATTGATGGTGCCCGTCCCGAATAGCGGTGACAGCAGCCAGCCGCCCAGCAGCGCGCCAACTATACCCACCACCACGTTCAGGAACATGCCCTGCTGCGCGTCGGTTTTCATCACCAGGCTGGCCAGCCAGCCCAGCACGCCCCCAATCACAATCCAGATAATAAAGTTCATGTCCGCCCCCCTTATTGTTGATGATTCCAGTTTAGGACACGCGCAGGCCGGTATTCCGTGCGCCAACGTACAGATTTGGGGTGCGCCGCGGCCTATCGTGACCACGACTCATGCAAAAAAGGGGAATTCCCATGAACACTGCAGACAAGCAAACCCGCATGGTGACTGGCCTGTTCCGCAATCGCAGCAGCGCCGAGCGTGCCTGGCAGCACGCCACCTCACGCGGTTATGGCAAGGACGACATCAACGTCGTCATGAGCGACGATACGCGCAAGCGCTATTTCACCGGGTCGGCGGAAACGGAGCTGGGCTCGAAAGCCGGTGAAGGCGCCGGCATTGGCGCCAGCGTCGGTGGCGCCATCGGAGCGGCGCTGGCCGCGGTGGCGGCGATGGGCACTACCCTGGTGCTGCCGGGCCTGGGCATTGTGGTGGCTGGCCCATTGGCGGCCGCGCTGGCCGGTGCTGGCGCCGGCGGTGTCGCAGGTGGCCTGGTGGGCGCCCTGATCGGGGCCGGCATTCCGGAAGAGCGCATCAAGCACTATGAAGAAGGTATCCGCGACGGCGGCATCCTGATGGGCGTGAACGTGCGCGACTCGGTCGACGCAGCTGACATCGAGCAGGCCTGGAAGGAAGGCGAAGGCGAGCACGTGATCGGCGTCGGGCTGGGCACCACAGGCGGCGCAATTGCCGGCGCGACAGCCGGTTCACCGGGCGGGCCGGCGGGCATGGTGGCCGGCGCCATCATCGGCGGCGTCGCGGGCGCCTTTGTCGGCAAGGGCGCGGCGGAAATCGTCAATCCCAAGCTGGAAGACAACGAGGAAGACCACAACCTCGCTACCGGTGTCGGCGGCGCCGGCGGGGCAGCGGCGGGCATCGCGGCCGGAGCGCCGGCGGGCCCGCTCGGCATGGCGGCCGGCGGCGCGATCGGCGCTTTGGCGGGGGGGCTGGCAGGGCAGGGCATCGGCACACTGCTCAACCCGAGCGAAGAGCGCGTCTACTGGCAAGACCACTACCGCAACGAAGCTTACTTCAATCCCAACTTCGACTACGACGATTACGAGCCCGCCTACATGCTCGGCTACACCGCACGCCAGCGTTATCGCGGCACGTGGAACGAGCTGGAAAGCCAGCTGGCAAGCGATTGGGAATCAGTGAAGGGTAAGTCGCGCATGGAGTGGGAACACGCCAAGGATGCGGTGCGCGCCGCCTATGAGCGGGAACTGCCTTAACGGCTGAGCCCGTGTCACACCTTGGGGTCAGGCACCTCGGTGGGACACGGGCTGGAGTATTACTCGGCCTTGATGGCTTCTACCTGGATCGCCAGCTTTACTTCAGGTGCGAAGGCTGGGGTGGCGTAGTTCAGGCCGAAGTCGGTGCGCTTGAACTCAGCGGAAGCGTCGGCGCCGCATACTTCGCGCTTCAGGCGCGGGTGCATCATGCACTTGAACTTGTTGACCTTCAGGGTGACCGGCTTGGTCACGCCCAGCATGGTCAGTTCGCCTTCCACTTCCACCAGCTTCTCGCCTTCGAACTTGAAGTGCTTGCCCTTGTAAGTCACGGTCGGGAATTTCTCGACGTTGAACATGTCAGGCGACTTGGCGTGGCTGTTCATCTTGTCCATGCCGAAGTCGATCGAGCCTGCATCGATGGTGATGTCCATGCTGCCGGTCTTGGCTGCCAGGTCCATCTCGATAGTGCCGCTGGTCTTGTCGAACTTGCCGCGCCATACCGACATGCCCATGTGGTCGGCCTCAAAACTTGGGTAGGTGTGCGATGGGTCGATTTTGTAAGTCGCGGCGTTGGAAGCAACAGCAGATACGGCCAGCAGTGCGGCGGTCAGGAACTTCAGTTTCATGGTGTCTCCAGGGTTTATTGAGCTACTACGTGGAACTTGATGGTCACTTCATCAGCAACCATGCCGGTGTCTTTCCATTCGCCTTCACCAATGTTGAAGGCCAGGCGCTTGATCGGCAGGGCGCCGTCGAACACTTGCTTGCCGCCGTCGGCTTTTACCGTGACCGGGAAGGTAACGTCGGCAACCTTGCCCTTGATGGTCAGTTTGCCGCTGACAGTGAGCTTGCCCGCGCCGGCGCTCTTGATCGCGCTGGAGACGAAAGTCGCTTTCGGGAATTGCGCGGAATTGAACCAGTCTTTCTTGGCTACTTCCTTGTTCATGTCGGCTTCGCCCAGGTCCAGGCTGGCGGTCTCGATTTCGACCGTTGCCTTGGACGTGTCAGGGGCAGCGGCGTTGTAGTCGATGACAATATTGTGTTTTTTGAACGGCGATTCGACCGGCACGTTCATTTGCTTGAATACGGCCGACACGCTGCTCTTGGCAGGATCGGTTTTCAGCACGGCGGCGCTGGCTGCAGCCGCCACGGCCAGCAGGGCGGCCAGTAAAACGCTTTTCTTCATGGTGAGGCTCCAGGTTATGGCAGCATGCGCTTGAGCAGGCCGTCCTTGTCGATGAAATGGTGTTTCAGTGCGGCTGCGATGTGGCCGATCACGACGGCGGCCAGCAGCATGTTGAGCCAGTAATGCACGGGCTTCAGGATTTCCTTGAGTGCCGGGCTGGCGTCGAACAGCGATGGGATCTTGAGCAGGCCGAGGTATACCACGGGAACGCCGGCGGCGGTAGTGTACAGGTAGCCGGAAATCGGTACGGCGAACATCAGGAAGTAGAGGAACCAGTGGCCGGCTTCAGCGGCTTTCTTCTGGCTTTGGGTCATGGACGCCGGAAGTTCGGGTGGTTGTTCCTTCAGGCGCCACAGCAGGCGGCCGGCGGCCAGGGCGAGCACGGTGACGCCCATCCATTTGTGCCAGGAATAGTATTTGAGCTTGGTCGGGGTCAGGCCGGGAATGTCGGTCATCACCAGGCCGAGAATGAACGCGGCTACGATCAGCAGGGCGATCAGCCAGTGCAGGGCGATAGCGGTTTTGGTGTAGCGTTCCATTGCGACCTTTGGTAATTAGTACGTGTTAGGACTAATATACCAGAGGGTAATGGATCTTGCTTACGGCTTCCTTAAATGCTGAGCTAAAAGCGGTAAACCTGGGTCTGACCCAAGGGTCAGACCCAGGTTTAACCGGTTTAGATGGCTTTAGCCAGCGAAGCTGCAATACCAGTGTAGTTACCCGGAGTCATCGCCAGCAGGTGGTCTTTGGCTTCCTGCGGAATCGCCAGGCCGGTAATGAACTCACGCAGCGCCTCTTTGGTGATCCCCTTGCCGCGCGTGAGCTCCTTCAGCTGCTCATACGGATTCTCGATACCATAACGGCGCATCACAGTCTGCACCGGCTCCGCCAGCACTTCCCACGACGCATCCAGGTCAGCCGCCAGACGCGCAGGATTCACTTCAAGCTTGTTCAGGCCGCGCAGGCAGGAGTCATACGCCAGCAGGGTATAGCCGAAGCCCACGCCGATATTACGCAGCACGGTCGAATCGGTCAGGTCGCGCTGCATGCGCGACACCGGCAGCTTCTCGGACAGATGCTTCAACACGGCATTCGCCAGGCCCAGGTTGCCTTCCGAGTTTTCGAAGTCGATCGGGTTGACCTTGTGCGGCATGGTCGACGAACCAATCTCGCCAGCCTTCAGCTTCTGCTTGAAGTAGCCCAGCGATACGTAGGTCCAGATGTCACGGTTCAGGTCCAGCAGGATGGTGTTGGCGCGTGCGAAGGCGTCGAACAGCTCAGCCATGTAATCGTGCGGTTCAATCTGGATGGTGTAAGGGTTGAACACCAGGCCCAAGCGCTGCTCGATCACATTCCTGGAGAACGCAGGCCAGTCGAACGTTGGGTAAGCCGACAGGTGGGCGTTGTAGTTGCCCACGGCGCCGTTCATCTTGCCCAGGATTTCCACCTTGGCGATACGGTCGATGGCGCGCTGCAGGCGGGCGATCACGTTGGCGAATTCCTTGCCCAGGGTGGTCGGGCTGGCAGTCTGGCCGTGGGTGCGGGACAGCATCGGCAGTTCGGCGTTGGCGTGGGCGATTTCCTTCAGCTTGGCGACCAGGCCGTTCAGGGCCGGTACCATCACGCCGTCACGCGCGGCCTTCAGCATCATGCCGTGCGAGGTGTTGTTGATGTCTTCCGAGGTGCAGGCAAAGTGGATGAATTCGGACGCGGCCACCAGTTCCGGCACGTCTTTCACTTTTTCCTTCAGCCAGTACTCCACAGCCTTCACGTCATGGTTGGTGACGGCTTCGATTTCCTTGATGCGGGCGGCATCGGCTTCGGTGAACTCGGCGGCCAGTTTGTCCAGCAGGGCGGTGCCGGCGGCGGAGAAAGGCTTGATTTCGGCGAAACCAGCCAGGGACAGGGCTTGCAGCCATGCGATTTCGACCTTCACGCGGTGGTGCATGAAGCCGGATTCGGACAGGATGGGGCGCAGCTTGTCGGTTTTCGAAGCGTAGCGGCCGTCCAGCGGGGACAGGGCCGACAGGGTGGAGTAAGGAGTTGTCATGATAATGCTGGAGGAGAGGCGGGAAAAAACAGGATTTTACCATTTGCGGGGCTGCCACTCCCTCCGCCAGCGCTGCGCCTGCCTCCGGAGCGCGATGCTATACTGTTGTCTAATTCTCCACTACCAGCATCTATGAAACTAATCGGTTCACTCGCCAGCCCTTATGTCCGCAAGGTCCGCGTCGTCCTGGCGGAAAAAAAGCTCGACTATCACCTCGAACTGGAAAACGTCTGGGCACCGGAAACCACGATCCAGCAACTCAATCCGCTGGGCAAAGTGCCTTGCCTGATCATGGAGGACGGCTACGCCATGCAGGATTCGCGCGTGATCGTCGAGTACCTGGATGCGGTGTCGCCGGTTTCCAAGCTGCTGCCGCCGAATGGCCGCGAGCGCGCCAACATCAAGTGCTGGGAAGCGCTGGCCGATGGCGTGCTGGATGCGGGCGTGCTGATTCGCCTGGAGCGTACCCAGCGTCCAAAATCGCAACAGAGCGAGGAATGGATCGCGCGCCAGATGAAAAAGGTGGAACTGGGCCTGGCTTCGATGTCGGAGCGCCTGGGCGATGAGGCATATTGCGCGAGTAACCACTACTCGCTGGCTGACGTGGCTGTGGGCTGCTGCCTGGGCTGGCTGAGTTTCCGTTTCCCGGAAATCGACTGGCGCAGCAAGCACCCGAACCTGGGCCGTCTGTTCGACAAGCTGTCCGAGCGCCCATCCTTCAAAGACACCGTGCCGCAGGCCTGAGGGCCGCAACGCATGGCAGCCAAGCCTCCGTCACAGGAACGCCTGCAGATGGCGGACATTGCCCGCCTGGCGGGCGTGTCCACCTCGACCGTGTCGCGTGCACTGGCCGGCAGTAAGCTGGTCAATGAGGAAACGCGCAGCCGCATCATGGAGCTGGCGCGTTCGCTCAAATACACCATCAATGTCGGCGCGCAGAACCTGCGGCTGAAGCAGAACCGTTCGGTGGCGGTCGTGGTGCCGACCGATGCCAAAGTCCATCAAAGCCTGACCGACCCCTTCTTCCTGTCGATGATCGGCTCCCTGGCTGATGCGCTGACGGAGCAGGGCTTCGACATGCTGCTGTCGCGCGTCGATGCCGAGCAACTGGATGCCGCCGCCACGCCTTTCGATACGGGCCGCGTGATCGGCATTATCCTGATCGGCCAGTGGGGCCACCACGACCAGTTGAACGAAATGGCGGCGCGCCACGTGCCGCTGGTGGTATGGGGTGCGCAGATGCCGCAGCAGCTGTATTGCACCGTCGGCGGCGACAACCAGAGCGGCGGCAAACTGGCCACCGAACACTTGCTGGCTTCGGGCCGGCGCCGCATCGCCTTCCTAGGCGATACGCGCTTGCCGGAAGTCGAGCAGCGCTACCGCGGCTATTGTTCCGCCTTGCAGTCGGCCGGCGTGGACGTCGATCCGGCGCTGTGCGTGGCTGCTTCCTTCCTGCCGGAGGGGGGGCGGCTGGCGGTGGCTGAACTTGCGCAGCGCGGCGTGCAGTTCGACGCAGTGTTTGCCTGCTCCGATTTGCTGGGCATGATGACCATTAACGCCTTGCGCGAGCAGGGGCGCTCCGTGCCGGACGATGTGGCAGTCGTCGGCTATGACGATATCGAACTGTCCTCCTATTTCCATCCTCCATTGACCACGGTGCGCCAGCCCGTGCGTGAAGCCGGGCGCGCCATGGTGGCCGCCTTGCTGGCACAGACCGAGGGCCAGGCGGCCCGTTCGGTCGAACTTCCTACCTCCCTGATCCAGCGCGCCAGCTCGCGCTGATTGCAACCGTTTGCATTCCACGCAACACAAGCGTACTAAAGTTTTGCAAATATTCTTTGCAATCGATTGCAATTTGCAAAAAGCTGATGAATAATGAGGCATCTGCAGATAAACAGACGCGGCCGACCGGCCGATGAATAAGCCCGATCAACGGAGGAGACAATGGTTTTACGTACAGCCCAGCGCGGCTGCATGGCTGCTGCCATCGCTGCTGCATTCGCCCACCCTGCATTCGCCCAGGAAGCCATCCAGGCCACCGCGCCAGCCGACAGCCAGGCGCCGGAAGCCCAGGCGCCTGCCGCCGCCCCAGCCCCGGCCGACGGTTTGAAACTGGAGCGCGTGGTCGTCACCGGCACCGCCAGCCGCAGTTCGAAGATGCGTTCCAGCGTCTCGGTCAGCACCATGGAGTCGGAAGCCATTTCCCTGGCTGCGCCGACCAGCGCTGCCGAAGTGCTGCGCTCCATCCCCGGCGTGCGCGCCGAGTCCTCCGGTGGCGAGGGCAACGCCAATATCACCGTGCGCGGCGTGCCGATTTCCGCCGGCGGTGCGCGCTATGTGCAGATGCAGGAAGACGGCTTGCCGGTGCTGCAGTCCGGCGATTTCAACTTCATCACGCCGGACAGCTACGTCAAGATCGACGGCACGCTCGATCACCTGGAAGTGGTGCGCGGCGGTTCGGCGTCCACCCTGGCGACCAATTCGCCTGGCGGCATCATCAACTTCATCAGCAAGACCGGCGAGCAGCAGGGCGGCAATATCGGCATCCAGCGCGGCCTCGGCTACGATGAAACCCGCTACGACTTCGACTACGGCGGCCGCCTGGCCGAGAAGACGCGCTTCTTCATCGGCGGCCATTACCGCACCGGTGAAGGCCAGCGCAAGACCGGCATGAATACCGAGGAAGGCGGGCAGATCCGCGGCAACATCACACAGGAATTGTCGAACGGCTGGATCAGGCTCTCCTTCAAGCACCTGGACGACAAGGCGCCGACCGCGCTGCCGGTACCGGTGCGCGTGACCAACGGCCATATCAGCGAAATCCCGGGCATCGACCCGCGCGACACGACCTTCTACTCGCCTTACTGGACGCGCGATATTTCGCTGACCAAGGAAAACGGCAAGGCTTCCAGCAACGTCAACGACGGCCTGCGCGTGAAGAGCGACAGCTTCGGCATTGCCGCATCCTTCGATCTGGGCAACGGTATCACACTGAGCGACAACTTCCGCAAGGCCAACAACAGCGGCCGCTTCCTCGGCGTTTTCCCCGCCAATAACGGCGTAGCCGGGAATTACGTGATCGCCACCGGCCCGAACAAAGGCCAGGCCTACAATGGCGCGGCTTTCTCCGCCGTGGTGTTCAACACGTCGATCGACAATGCGGACAACACGCTGAATGACCTCAAGCTGGCCAAGAGCTTCGCCATCAACGGCGGCAAGCTGACCACAACCGGCGGCCTGTACACCTCGCTGCAGAAACTGGGCCTGACCTGGAACTTCAACGAATACCTGATGCAGCTGACCGGCGACAAGCCCGCCCTGCTGCAGACCGCATCCACGACGCCGGGCTATGTTGGCCCGGCCTGGGGCGGCTGCTGCATGCGTGCGGTGGACATGGAATACAAGCTGCTCTCGCCTTACCTGAACGTCGGCTGGGAAAAGGGTCCGCTGAACGTTGACGCCAGCGTGCGCCAGGACCGTCAGCGTGCCAACGGCACGGCCAATATCGCCACCAATGGCCTGGTTTACGAGCCTGCCAGCGAGCAGCTGGTCGACTACAAGATCCACCACACCTCGTACTCGGTGGGTGGCAACTACCAGTTCAGCCGCGACCTGGCGCTGTTTGCCCGCGCCAGCGATGGCGTGGCCTTCAATGCGGACCGTATCCTGTTCGGTACGCCGCTCGATGGCAGCGCACCGATCAGCATCAACACCGTGCGCCAGGTTGAAGGCGGCGTGAAATGGCGTTCCGGCAGCACCAGCGCCTTCCTGACGCTGTTCCGCGCCAAGACCAACGAATCGAACTTCGAGGCGACGACGCAGATCAGCACCGCCAACCGCTACGACGCCAAGGGCGCCGAGCTGGAAGCGGCATGGAGCCTGGGCGACTTCCGCATCAACGGCGGGCTGACCTGGACCGACGCCGAAATCGTCGGCACCGCGCCGGGCCAGGAATCGAACATCGGCCACACGCCGCGCCGCCAGGCACGCATCACCTACCAGATCGCGCCGAGCTACAACGCCGGTCCGCTGACCGTGGGCGGCAGCCTGGTGGGCACCGGCCGTTCCTGGGCCGACGATGCCAACACCATCGACATGCCGGCCTTCCGCACCGTGAACCTGTTCGCGCGCTACCAGTTCAATTCGCAACTGAGCCTGTCGTTAAGCGTCAATAACCTGTTCAACAAGATCGGCTACACCGAAGTCGAAGGCGACGGCCATGCCGCGCGTTCGATCGGCGGCCGCGCTGTGAAGATGGGCCTGAACTACTCCTTCTGATTTGGAAACTGCAATGCCGATGTCTTCTTCCATCCACCATTTGCTCAACGCCGTGCCGGAGGGGCGGCACGCGGAGGCGGGGCGCCGCTACGCGGTGCACGGACCTGCCCTGCGCAGCTGCCTGCATAGCCTGTACGGCGCAACGCCAGGGTTCGAGCAGTGGTACGGCAGCTTGCTTGCGGCAGTGGGCGAATTGCACGGCGCACGCAGCCCGGCGCTGGCGGCGCTCGATACGGCGCGCGCCGCGCAGCCGGACTGGTTCCTCGGGCAGCAGATGCTCGGCTATTGCAGCTATGTGGACCGGTTCGGCGGCGACTTGCGCGGCGTCGCGAGACGCATTCCTCACCTGCAGGAACTGGGTGTGCGCTACCTGCACCTGCTGCCTTTCCTGAAGATGCGGGAAGGGGAGAATGATGGCGGCTTTGCGGTCGCCAGCTTCGAGCAAGTCGAACCGCGCTTCGGCAGCAACGCCGACCTGGAGGCGCTGACTGCCAGCTTGCGTGAAGCGGGCATCAGCCTGTGCGCGGATTTCATCCTGAACCATGTGGCGGACGACCATGCGTGGGCGCGCGGCGCGTGCGAGGGCGACGAGCGCTTGCGCAGCTTCTTCCACCTGTTTCCTGACCGTGCGCAGCCCGACGCCTATGAGCGCACGCTGGGCCAAGTGTTCCCGCAGGCCGCGCCCGGCAACTTCACCTATGTTCCGGCGATGGATGCCTGGGCGTGGACCACGTTTTATCCCTACCAGTGGGACTTGAACTGGTCCAATCCCGAAGTTTTTTCAGCCATGGCGGGCACTTTGCTGCGGCTGGCGAACCGGGGGATTGAAGTATTCCGCCTCGATTCCACAGCCTTCTTGTGGAAGCGCGAAGGTACCAATTGCATGAACCAGCCGGAAGCGCACCTGATCCTGCAGGCGCTGCGGGCGCTGACATCCATCGCAGCGCCGGGCGTGTTGCTGAAGGCGGAGGCAATCGTACCGATGCGTGAGCTGCCGGCATACTTCGGCCAGCCCAAGCAGCCGGAATGCCATATCGCCTATCACAGCAGCCTGATGGCGGCAGCCTGGGGCTCGCTTGCGGAGCAGGACGCGGGACTTGTGCGCAGCGTGGTCGAAGGCACGCCGGCATTGCCGCCGAACGCCAGCTGGCTCAGTTATGTGCGCTGCCATGACGACATCGGCTGGAACGTCCTGCGCGCGGAGGCGGCGGAAGCGGCAGAAGGCGCAGCCGGCCGCGCACGCGACCCGCAGGCACGCCTGGCTGCGATCTCGCGTTTCTTCGCTGGCGCGGATGGCAGCTATGCACGCGGCGAAGCGTTCCAGAGCAGCGACCCGCACGCCGCGCACGGCAGCAACGGCATGGCCGCGAGCCTGGCCGGCCTGGAAGGTGCAAGCAGCGTGTCCTCCGGCTCCTCTGTACCGATCTCGGATGCGGAAGGGATGGCCTTGCGCCGCTTGTTGCTGCTGCACGGCCTCGCACTGAGTTTTGGCGCGCTGCCCGTGCTGTACATGGGCGATGAACTGGGACAGACGAACGATTACAGCTTCCGCGAGCGTGCAGACCGCGCAATGGACAGCCGCTGGCTGCAGCGCCCAATGCTGGACGAGCAGCGCTGCGCCGAGCGCCACGACAACGGGACACAGGCAGGACGCGTCTACGCTGCCTTGCGCACCCTGGTCGCGGCACGCCGGCACTTGCCGGCATTGGCGGCGGGAGAGCCACGCTCGCTGCTGCCCGCCCCGAACGCAGTGCTGGCGCTGCAGCGCGGCCCGGCCTTCCTGGCCCTCTACAACTTCTCCGGCGAGCCGCAGCAGTTCACGCTGGCAGGTCGCTGGCAGGACTGCCTCGAGCCAGAGCAAAGCCACGAAGGCGAAATGACAATAGCGCCGTGGGCCATGCTTTGGCTGCAGCGCGACAAATAACGATTGGAGACAGCCATGAGTGTGGCAATGTTCGGCGAAGCCCTCGTCGATGATTTCGGCAGCGAGCAGGTAGTTGGCGGCGCGCCCTTCAATGCAGCCCGCAACCTGGCCGCTCTCGGCACGCCGGCGCTGATGATCACGCGCATCGGCCAGGACGCCAATGGTGAGGCGGTGCGCGCAGAATTCCAGCGCTATGGCATGGCGCAATGGGGCTTGCAAACCGACGACGCATGGCCGACCGGCCGCGTAGTGGTCGAGCGCAGCCAGCACGGCCACGCATTCCACATCCTGCCAGGCCAGGCCTACGACCATATCGAGGCTGCACCCGCCCGCATGGTGCTGGAACAAGCCAGGCCGCAAGTGCTGTACTTTGGCACCCTGGCCCAGCGCCACCTGACTTCCCGCAGCGCCCTGGTCGAACTGCTGGAGGCCAGCCAGGCCACCCGCTACCTCGACCTCAACCTGCGCGAGGGCCAATACACGGAACGCAGCGTGTACGAATCGCTGCGCCACGCCGATATCCTGAAGGTCAACGAAGAAGAACTGGCCGCGCTGCTGGCATGGTACGCGCCGTCCGGGCCGCAATTGGTGCGCGCGCACGATCCCGGCCTGCCGGCTGCCTGCTCCCTGCTGATCGAGAAATTCGACCTGCAGGCCATGGTCGTTACCCTCGGTCCGCGCGGCGCGATGTATATTGGCGCTGATGGCCGCGTGATCCGCGAGCATGGCAATGAGGAACCGTACAAACTGGTCGATACGGTAGGCGCCGGCGATGCCTTCTCCGCCGTTTTCCTGCACGGCTATGTGCAAGGCTGGGACTTGGCCCTCACCATGGCGCGTGCCAACGCCTTTGCCGGCGCCGTGTGCAGCTTGTCGGGCGCCGTGCCGCAAGACATGGCCTTTTACGAACCATGGACCCAGCGCTGGCAGGCGGCAGCGGAAGGAGCCCCGCGATGATGCAGCACAAACCGCATCTGTCGTTCCGGCAGATCGTCAACATGAACATCGGCTTCTTCGGCATCCAGTTCAGTTTTGGGCTGCAGCAAAGCAGCATGAGCCCGATCTACAAATACCTGGGCGCCGATGAAGCGAGCTTGCCATATCTTTGGCTGGCCGGCCCTGTCACCGGCCTGCTGGTGCAGCCCATCATCGGCGCGCTGAGCGACCGCACCGTCTCGCGCTGGGGACGCCGCACGCCATACTTCCTGGTCGGCGCGCTGCTGTGCAGCCTTGGCCTGCTCGCCATGCCGTTCAGCCCCGTGCTGTGGATGGCTGCCGGCCTGCTGTGGCTTCTCGACGCGGCCAACAACGTGACGATGGAACCCTACCGCGCTTTCGTCAGCGACCGCCTCGCAGTGCGCCAGCACTCCCTGGGCTTCCTGACCCAGAGCGCCTTTACCGGGCTGGGACAGACGCTGGCCTACCTCACGCCTTCCATCCTGGTCTACCTTGGCACCAGCCGCGACGCGGTCAACAGCCACCATATTCCCTACACCGTGATCGGCGCCTTCCTGCTGGGAGCAGTGTTCTCGCTGGCTTCCGTGCTGTGGAGTTGCTGGACGACCCCTGAGCTGCCGCTCTCGCCGCAGGAAGAAGCGGAACTGCGGGCCAAACCCACCGGCTGGCGCGACACGCTGGGCGAAATCGCGCAAGCGCTGCGCGACATGCCGCCCACCATGAAGCAGCTTGCCGTGGTCAAGCTATTCCAGTGGTACGCCATGTTCTGCTACTGGCAGTACATCATGCTGGCGCTGGCCTCCTCCATCTACAAGACCTCCGATCCCGCCTCGGCCGGATTTCGCGAGGCGGGCTTGCTGAATGGCCAGGTGGGCGCCTTCTACAACTTCGTCGCTTTCATCGCCGCGTTTGCGCTGGTGCCGTTCACGCGCCGCTTTGGACCAAGGATCACGCACAGCATCTGCCTGGCGGCGGCCGGCATCGGCATGCTGAGCATCCCGCTGATCCGCGAACCCGTTCAACTGCTGTGGCCCATGCTCGGCATTGGCTTGGCCTGGGCCAGCATCATGGGCAATCCGTATGTGATGCTGGCGGGCAGCATACCGCCGGAGCGTACCGGCGTGTACATGGGCATCTTCAATATGTTCATCGTGATTCCGATGATCATCCAGATTTTCACCTTGCCACTGTTTTACCGCAGCTTGCTGCACGGCGATCCTGGCAATGTGGTGCGGCTGGCAGGCGGCTTGCTACTGTGTGCCGCAGTGGCGGTGCTGTTCGTCAAGTTGCGGGCGGCGCGCCCGTTGGCGGATACTTCCTCGCGCCAGGAGGCCGTTTTGCTAAAATAGCCCGAGCCGTTTAACGTGGGGAGGGCAGCGATGTCAGCAAGAGTTCTGGTCTTTGGCGAGGCGCTGCTGGATGATTTTGGCGACCGGCAAGTTGTTGGCGGCGCCCCCTTTAACGTGGCACGCAACCTGGCGGCCCTGGGCCATCCCACCCTGATGGTGACGCGTGTCGGCAATGATGCTCACGGTAACTTGCTGCGCGAGGAATTCTCCCGTTTCGGCATGAGCAGCGAGGGCTTGCAGCATGGGGCGGAACCGACCGGCCGCGTGGTGGTGGAACGCGATGGCGAAGGCGGGCACCGCTTCCACATCCTGTCCGGGCAGGCGTATGACCATATCGAAGCCGCGGCGGCCGTCGACGTGATGCGTGCTTTTTCTCCTAACACGGTGTATTTCGGCACGTTGGCCCAGCGCGAGCCCGATTCGCGCGAAGCGCTCAAGGCGGTGCTGGATGGCGCCGGCGACGCTGAACATTTCCTCGACCTGAATTTGCGCAACGGCGTGGACGAATCGGTGGTGTTCGATTCACTGCAGCGGGCCGATATCGTCAAAGTCAACGAGGACGAACTGCAGGCGCTGTTCTCCTGGTATTGCCATACCTGTCCCGATACCGTGGACATGGATTGCGCCGCCGTCGAGACGGAGGCGCGCGCCATGATGCACAATTTTTCCATCAAGGGCTTGCTGGTGACGCTGGGCGAGCGTGGCGCCATGTATTTCGGCGCCGATGGAGCGCGGGTGGTCGAGCACCAGGTGGCGAAGCCGGCGCAGTTTGTCGATTCGGTGGGGGCGGGGGATGCGTTTGCTGCCGTTTTCCTGGTGGGACGGGCGCGCGGCTGGGATATGCCGGTGATACTGTCGCGAGCGAATGCCTTCGCCGGCGCGATCTGCGGTATTCCAGGCGCAGTGCCGTCGGACCTGGCGTTCTACGACACCTGGCGCAAGGACTGGGGCCTCACCTAAACCCGCTGGCGGTGGATCAGGGCGGTGTCTGACCCTGTGGGTCAGACACCGGTTTGCCGGTTTTTGCCGACACCAGCATAGGGGCAGACCCGCCTGCGCCGCTGCTAACGACTAGGCCGCCGCGACCTTCCGGCGCGTCTGGATCATCTTCCAGCCGTTGCCCGACGGGTCGCGGAAACCCGCATCCACCGTCCCGTAACGCTCCACCGGCTCCTGCGTGAATTCCACGCCTTTCTGGTTCATCTTGTCGTAAGCGGCAAAACAATCGTCCACTTCCAGCACCATCGGCGGCATGGCGCCCTTGGCGACCAATGCATTCAGCGCCTGGGCGGTCGCGGCATCGTGCACTGGAGCGCCCGGCACGTACAGGCCAAGCTGGAACGATGGCTGCTCCGGATGCTGCACGGTCAGCCAGCGATAGTCGCCATTGCGGACATCGGTGTGTACCTTGAAGCCCAGTTTGTCGACATAGAAAGCCAGCGCTTCATCCTGGTCGCGAACGTACAGGCCTACGGTTTGAATACCTTGAGTCATGGGGTGGTCTCCTTTAAGTGAGACTCCATTGTAGGGAGGGCTTCCTGGCGCCGCTTCTCCGAAACTGCCATTGTGAGGTTGGGGCGCTGTGCCGCGCTCAGGACGCAGGCTGGCACCGGACCCGGCTCGGCCGCTGCGGCGCGCTCCTGCTCGCGGATATCGCCTGGATTCTTGCCCGTGATATCGCGGAAGGTGCGTCCGAACGTGCCCAGGCTTTTCCAGCCCGTGCTGAAGGCAATATCGGTGATGGGCAGGTCGGTTTCGCGCAGCAGCGTCACCGCCTTTTCAATGCGGCGCGTGAGCAGGTAGCGGTGGGGCGGCAGGCCGAAAGCCTCCTTGAAGGAGCGGGCGAAGTGAGTTGCAGAGACGCAGCTCACTTCCGCCAGGCGGCTTACCGGCCATTCCTCTTGCGAGGCGGCGTCCATCCGGTCTTTGGCGCGCAGCAGGCGGCGCAGCAGGACCGGGTCCAGGATCATTCGGCTTCCGACATCTGCGACTGCAGGTAGTTCTGGATGCCGATCTTGCCGATGATATCGATCTGGGTTTCGAGCCATTCGATATGCTCCTCGGTATCCTTCAGGATATCCAGCAGCAGGTCGCGCGACACGTAGTCGCCGACTTTCTCGGAATGCGCAATGCCTTCCTTGATGGTCACATGCGCGCCTTTTTCCAGTTTCAGGTCGGCCGCCAGCATTTCTTCGGTGTTTTCGCCGATCAACAGCTTGTGCAGGGCTTGCAGGTTAGGCAGGCCGTCCAGCATCAGGATACGGTCGATCAGGCGGTCGGCATGCTTCATTTCGCCGATCGACTCGTCGTACTCCTTCTTGCCCAGCTTGTCGAAGCCCCAGTGGCGATACATGCGCGCATGCAGGAAGTACTGGTTAATCGCCGTCAGTTCGTTGGTCAGCTGTGCATTCAGCAGACGGATAACGTCTTTGTCGCCCTTCATGGGGTTTCCTTCTTATCGGGTTGGGAATAATGGCATTTTGCCACGAAGCAGGGCGGCCACCTAGCTGTCGGGTGGACATAGGATTGCTAACGACATTGCTAATCTAAATGAAAACAATTATCATTTGCGTTTTATGCCCACATTTTCAGAGTTGTCCATGTCTTATATTAAGAGCCGCAAGCACTCGCCAGCCACCCTCGCCGCCATCGCCGCTACCCTGGCCATGCCAGTGGCGCACGCCGATAATAATGCCGACGCGCCAGAGCAAAAAATGCAGGAAGTGGTGGTCACCGGCCAGAATGGCAGCGATTTCCAGGTCAAGAAGTCCGCAAATGACAAATTCACCGCGCCTCTGCTGGACACTCCGAAAGCCGTCACCGTTATTCCAACCGAAGTGATTGCCCAGACCGGCGCCACCTCGCTGACCGACGCCCTGCGCACCGTACCGGGCATTACCGTGGGCGCGGCCGAAGGCGGCCAGCCAGTGGGCGACAACCTGCTGATCCGCGGCTACAACGCGCAGAGCGACACCTATATCGACGGCATCCGCGACACCGGCTCGCAAAGCCGTGAAATCTTCGACCTGGAGCAGATTGAAGTGGTCAAGGGCCCGAACTCGGCCTACGGCGGCCGTTCCTCCGCCGGCGGCGGCGTGAACCTGGTGTCCAAGACTGCCAAAGCAGAAAACTTCAGCAACGCCTCGGTCGGCGTCGGGAACGCACAATACCGCCGCGCAACTGTCGATATCAACCGCATGATCGGCGAGGACGCAGCGGTGCGCCTGAACGTGATGGGCCACGAGAACCACGTCGCTGGCCGCGACCAGATTCACGGCGACCGCTGGGGCATCGCGCCGACCGTGGCCTTCGGCCTGACCGGTCCCACCAAGGTCAACCTGTCCTACTACCACATGCAGTCGAGCGAATTGCCTGACAGCGGCATTCCGTTCAATAACCCGTTCGCCACCAACGCCAGCGCTGCCAACCTCGCCAAGAACGGCAACGGCACCCCGATGGACGTGCCGCGCGACACCTACTACGGCCTGGTCGACCGCGACTTCCGCGACACCAAGTCCGATATCGGCACCATCGACGTCAAGCATGATTTCCGCAACGGCCTGGCCTTCCGCAACGTGACCCGCTACGGCAAGACCGAGAACGATTACGTCTACACCCAGCCTGACGACTCCAAAGGCAACGTGGTGCTATACGGTACCCTGTGGCGCCGCGCCAATAGCCGCGTGGCCGAAACCGACGCGCTGGCCAACGCTTCCAGCCTGACCGGCGAATTCATTGCCGCCGGCATCAAGCACAGCTTCACCACCGGCCTGGAAATCAGCCGCGAGATCACCGACCGCAGCACCTATCTGTTCAGCCCGGGCACCAACAACCCGCTGACCAAGACCAGCACCTGCCCGACCGCCGGCGCAGCGACCCTGTACAACTGCACCACCCTGCTCAACCCGAACCCGAACGACCCTTGGAGCGCGGGGCAGGTGCGCAGCGTGTCGCCGGCTGCGACCAATGTCCACACCAACAGCCGCTCCGCGTACGCCTTCGACACCATCGAGTTCAATCCTCAGTGGCTGCTGAACGTGGGCCTGCGCTGGGACCAGTTCCGTTCCGCGCTGTCCACCGCTGCCAACCCGGCCGCAACGCCAGCGACGGCTGCCGTGAATGCGGAAGTGAAGTCCACCTTCACCAACTACCAGGCGGGCCTGGTGTACAAGCCGGCTGCCAACAGCAGCATCTACGTCTCCTACGGCACCTCGTCCACTCCACCGGGCAACGATGGAGGCGAAGGCGTCGATGGCCTGACCGTGGCCGTGAAGGACCTGAAACCGCAAGACAGCAAGAACTTCGAACTGGGCACCAAGTGGGAAGTCCTGGCGCGCCGCTTGTCCCTGAGCGGCGCCATCTTCGAAAGCAAGATGAACAACGCCCGCGTCAGCGCTGCGGACGGCAGTTCCTTCAATGCCGGCAAGAAAACTGTGCGCGGCGTTGAATTCGGCGTGAGCGGTTCGCTGGCCAATAACTGGCAAGTGTTTGGCGGCGCCACTTGGCTGGATGCGGAAGTGGGCGACAACGGCTACACCAACGTCGGCACCACGGCCGCACCGGTATGGGTGAAATCGCCATACGACGGGAACACCTTCCCAGGCGTGCCGAAGACCAGCGCTTCGCTGTGGACTTCCTACACAGTGCTGCCAGGCCTGACCATCGGCGGCGGCGTGAACTACTCGGCCAAGATCTGGGCTAATATCAACAACACCAAGTACGTTCCGGCTTACACCCGACTGGACGCAATGGCGAGCTACGAAGTGAACAAGAACATCAGCCTGCAGCTGAATGTGCAGAACCTGACCGACAAGTTCTACTTCGACAAATCGGTCTCGAACCATTACGCCCAGGTGGCTGCTGGCCGTACCGCAATCCTGACTGCGAACTTCCACTACTGATCGATCATGATGCTGCATATCCCCGGCGTGCTGACGCCGGAGCAAGTCAAATCCTTCCGCCAGCGCCTGGCGGCCGCCGAGTGGATCGACGGCCGCGCCAGCGTGGGGTCGCAGGGTGCGCAGGTCAAGCGCAACCGGCAGATCGCGGAAGGATCGCCGTTGGCGCTGGAGCTCGGGGATATCATCATCAAGTCACTGGCCAAGAATCCGCTGTTTTATTCGGCGGTTTTGCCGCTGAAGATTCTGCCGCCCTACTTCAATAGCTATGCGGGCGGGGAAACCTATGGCCTGCATATCGATGGGGCGATCCGGCATATGACGGGGTCGCCGGATGTGATGCGGTCGGATGTTTCCACCACGGTGTTCCTGTCCGATCCTGACGAATACGAAGGCGGTGAGCTGACCGTGATGGACAGCTATGGCGCGCACGAGGTCAAGCTGCCGGCGGGGGATGCGATTGTCTACCCGGCCAGCAGCGTGCATCGCGTGAATCCTGTGACTTCGGGCGAGCGCGTGGCGTCGTTCCTGTGGACGCAGTCGATGGTGCGTGACGACTGGAAGCGCTCGATGCTGTTTGAACTGGATCAGAATATCCAGAAGCTGCGGGCGGCGCATGGCGACGATGAGGCGACCGTCGGACTCGCCGGTCATTATCACAACCTCTTGCGCATGTGGGCTGACCTCTAAAACCCGGTAAACCTGGGTACGACCCAAGGGTCGGACCCTGTATGCGCAAACGCCGCTGGTTTCAATCGAAGCCAGCGGCGCTCGAACATTCGGGGTCTGACCCTTGGGTCTGACCCAGGTTTACCGGGTTTCAGGACATCTGAAAATTAATCGGCACAACTACATACACCGGCTGTGCCTTGCCATCCTCAACATAAGGCTTGAACAGCGCCCGCATCACCGCCGCGCGTCCCGCCTCATCCAGGTTGCTGGAGCCCGAAGACTTCTGAATGGAAGCCTGCTCCGCATAGCCCTTCTCATTCACCAGTACACGCAAGGTCACAACGCCCTGCTCGCCCATGCGGCGCGATGAAGACGGATACACCGGTTGCGGCGCCCGGATATATTCAACAGCCGAAATCACGCGCGGCCCAGCCGGCGCCGCAGGCGCCGCTGGCGCCGAAGCAACCGGAGCAACCGCAACCGGTGCCGGAGCAGGTTCGCTCACACGTACCGGTGCAGGAGGGGGAGTAATCGTATTCTCAACCACCACCGGCAGCACAGGCAGTCGCGGCGGCGCAATCGAAGGCGCTTTCTGCGCAACTTCAACAGTCTTGGGCTGGGAAACAGGCGTTGGAGGTGGCGGCGGCGCCACAAACGTGACGTTAACAACTTCGGGAATGCTTTCCACCAGACGGTGCATCGTCCCGTTGACGATGGCATAACCCAGGACTGCATGCAATGCGACGACAACCGCGATCTTGGTCAGCTTATCGCTGCCAGCGCCGGAACCAAAACCCCCGGCCGGGAAAGTCATCGTCTGCATAGCGCTCCTTACACTGTCAGTGACGGGCGCTTCAGTACAGTTTCCTGAATTCCGCTGCCCAGATGTTCATCCAGCACTTCCACCGCATAGCTGAGGCAGTTACCGCAGCAGGTGGCCACGCCGAGTGCTTCGCGCAACTCGTCCATGGAACTGATACCCATATCTATGGCTTGACGGATTTCTCGATCAGAGATGTTGTTGCAGACACAAACGATCATTTCGAAGATACCTTCTGGCTAAGATTGCGATTCTGTTACTGAGAATCATTATCATTACGGTTCCCATTCTACCCGAACCGGGCTACAATGCAAGCGCATTAAGAACAATTCTCATTTAAATTCTCATTTATAATGATGAGGTTGTATTTCGCTTCGGAAAGATCACCATGACCCTTGCTCCTACCCTGATCAAGCTTGATTCCCTGCCGGTGGGGCAGAGCGGAACGGTGATCCATATTGCCCCGGGCAATCCCGACGATACCGAGGACGGCGCCGACCTGGCGCGCCGCCTGATGGAGCTGGGCTTTGTGCCCGGTGAGCGCATCCGCATGCTGAAGCGTGGCCTGCCGGGCGGCGAACCACTCGCCATTAAAGTAGGCAACGCCACGTTTGCCCTGCGCCGCTTTGAAGCCGCGCTGATCTCGATCCAACCGGAATAAAGCATGGGTGCAGTAGAAAAGGCCGCGCAAGCCGTCGCGCAGCAGCCAATGGTTGCTTTGCTGGGCAACCCGAATTGCGGCAAGACCGCGCTGTTCAACCGCCTGACCGGCGCCCGCCAGAAAGTGGCCAACTACGCCGGCGTGACCATCGAACGCAAGGAAGGCCAGTTCACTTCCGCCGCCGGCAACAGCTTCCGCCTGCTCGACCTGCCGGGCGCCTACAGCTTGTCGGCCCACACTCCTGATGAAATGATCACGCGCGACGTGGTGGCCGGCCTGCGCGAAGGCGAACGCTCGCCCGACGTGGTGGTGTGCGTGGTCGATGCCACCAACCTGCGCCTGAACCTGCGCCTGGTCCTGGAAATCAAGCGCCTTGGCCTGCCGATGGTGATGTGCCTGAACATGGTGGACGTGGCGAAGAAGCGCGGCATCGTGGTCGATGCAGCCAGGCTGTCGCAGGAACTGGGCATGCCGGTGGTGGAAACCGTGGCAGTGAAGGCCGGCGGCGAAAAAGCCCTGGTCGAGACGCTGGATGCGATGTGGCCCTTCTACCATAGCCAGGCCAACCCGCTGTCCGCCATCGATGCGGTGAGCGTTGAAGATACCCAGCGCGAAGTGCGCCGCATCCTGTCCATCGCCGTGAAAGACAGCGACGACCGCGGCAACCGCACGGAAAAGATCGACCACTTCGTGCTGCACCCATTCATGGGTCCGATCATCCTGGCAGTGCTGATGTTCTGCGTATTCCAGGCCGTGTTCAGCTGGGCCAAGGCGCCGATGGACCTGATCGCCGCCGGCGTCGCCGACCTGGGTGTGCTGGTCGGGAACCATATGCCGGAAGGCGTGCTGCGCTCGCTGCTGGTGGACGGTGTGTTCAGCGGCGTGGGCGCGGTGCTGGTCTTCCTGCCGCAGATCCTGATCCTGTTCTTCTTTATCCTGGTGCTGGAAGATTGCGGCTACCTGCCGCGCGCTGCGTTCCTGCTGGACCGCCTGATGGGCGGGGTCGGTTTGTCGGGCCGAGCCTTCATTCCGCTGCTGTCGTCGTTTGCCTGCGCCATCCCGGGCATCATGGCGGCGCGTACCATCCAGAACCCGCGTGACCGCATCGTGACCATCATGATTGCGCCGCTGATGACATGCTCGGCGCGCCTGCCGGTGTACGCACTGGTGATTGCCGCATTCATCCCGAACAAGGAAGTGTGGGGCGCCTTCAACCTGCAAGGGCTGGTGCTGTTCTGCCTTTACTTCGCCGGCATCATTTCCGCCATGGCCGTGGCCTGGGTGATGAAGCGCTCCATGCGCGCCAAGCGCAACCAGCCGCTGATGCTGGAACTGCCGGCCTACCACTGGCCGCACATGCGCAACCTGGCCATTGGGCTGTACGAGCGCGCCAAGATCTTCCTGACTCGCGTCGGCACCACCATCCTCACCCTGATGGTGCTGCTGTGGGCACTGTCCAGCTTCCCGGGCGCACCGGAAGGCGCGACCCATCCGGCAATCTACTACAGCATCGCCGGCATGCTGGGCCGCGCGCTGGAATTCATTTTCTCGCCGATTGGCTTCAATTGGCAGATCTGCATTGCGCTGGTGCCGGGCATGGCTGCACGTGAAGTGGCGGTCGGCGCGCTGGGCACCGTCTATGCGTTATCGCAGACCGGCGAAGAGCTGGCCAACTCGCTGCAACCGGTGATCGCTTCCAGCTGGAGCATGGCGACCGCGCTGGCGCTGCTGGCCTGGTATGTGTTTGCGCCGCAGTGCCTGTCGACGCTGTCCGTCGTGCGCCGCGAAACGAATTCGATGAAGTATCCGCTGATGATGGCGGGCTACATGTTCGTGCTGGCGTACACCGCCACTTTTATCACTTACCGCGTCGCGCTGGCGCTGGGAGGCTGAACCATGTGGCAGGAAATTGTCGTCGGCATCATCGTGGCAGTGGCTGCGCTGCACGCGGGGCGCAAATACCTGCCTGCCGCGTGGCGCCAGCAGGTTGTTTACGCACTGTCGCGCCGTGGCTTGTCGCAGGATAAGCTGGCGCGCTTCTTCAACACCGAATCGAGCTGCGGCAGCGGCTGCGGTTCCTGCGGCGGCTGCGGCGACTCCCCAGCCCCGCCCGCACCACCCTCGGATGGCGGCCCGGCGCGCCGCGTCATCATGCTCAACGTCCAGCGCTGAATTTTTTTTCGGCTCTGCGATCCGTTTCGGGTCGCCGCTTCGTCTTAGCTGTGTCTACATCAAAGGAGGCACACCATGACTACCGGAACCGTAATTCTCCTCAATAGCCTGAAAGTCGATCCGAGCAACCAGGCGGCGCTGATTGCGCTCCTGAAGCAAAACGTCGACACTGTCGTCAGTAAGCTGGATGGCTGGCACGGCACCAGGCTGATAGCCGCCATGGATGGCAGCCGCGTCACCATCTATTCCGAATGGGATTCGCCGGCGGCGGTCGACGCCATGCGCGCCGATCCGCGCATGCAGGCCTACTTCCCGCGTATCAGCGAACTGGCGAGCCTGGACTCCACACTTGGCGAATTGGTATGAATGACGAGGAATTTGAAACACGCTTGCAGGAACTCCGCCCCAGGCTGCACCGCTATTGCGCCCGCATGACCGGTTCGGCCGTGGATGGAGAGGACGTGCTGCAGGATGCGCTGGTCAAGGCCCTGCATGCGCGCGCCGAAGGCATGGCCGTGGAAAACCTTGGCGGCTGGCTGCTGCGCATCGCCCACAACACCAGCCTGGACTTCCTGCGCCAGCGCGCCCGCCGCAACGTCATTCCGCTGACGGAGGATATGGAAGGCGCGGCCATGCCGCAGGATGACATCCTGGAAGTCGGCTTCCAGACCTTCATGCAGCTGCCGGAGCTGCAGCGCTGCGCCGTGATCCTGAAGGATGTCCTGGGCCATTCGGTCGAGGAAATTGCGGAAATCGCAGGCTGCACGGCGGCTGCGGCTAAATCGGCGCTGCAGCGCGGGCGTGTCGCCTTGCGCCAGCTGGCAGCGCAGGGCGCTGACGCGCGCATGCCGCTGCTGCCGGAAGCGGACCGGGACCGCGTCGCGAACTACGTCCGGCTGTTCCAGTCTGGCGAATTCGACGCGATCCGGGCCCTGCTTGCGGAGGAAGTGCAGCTGGAGCTCGTCAACAAGCTGCGCCTGAACGGGCGTCAATCCACCAGTGTCTATTTCACCCGCTATGCCGAGGTAAGCAAGTGGCGCTTTGCTTTCGGCGCCGTGGAGGGGCAACTGGCAATGCTGGTGTTCGACTGCGGCGGCGACATGCTGGCGCCGGCGCACTTCGTCCTGCTCTCATGGCATGGAGACAAGATTTCCGGCATCCGCGACTTCCTGTTCGCGCCCTATGTGATGGCGTCGCTGGACTGGATACGCATGCCGGCCCCGATCTCCTGAAAACTTGACGCAGGACATGTGAAGGCCTAAAAGCTGTACCTACAATGCTACTTATCGAGTTTGCATTGTGGGAGCCGTCGTGGGCTGGAGCAGGAGACAGATTGCCGGAATAGTCAGGATCGCGCTGTTTGCGATGCTGATGGCCGTCTCCGCGCCAACGCTGTCCACGCTGCTGGCCGCAGCCTGCGGCGAGAACAACCTGGCGCACTGCCATACGCAGCAGCCCAAGGCCCATCACGTCATCCAGAAATGCGGCTACTGCATGGTGCAGGCCGACCTGCCCTCCATACCGCCGCCACCTGCCGGCCTGTCGCTGGCCTTGATGCTGCCGCTGGGCGCAGCGCCGGAACTGCCCGCACTGGCCCTGCTGCCGCAGCAGGAACGCCTCGCCCCGCCATCGCGCGCACCGCCTTCCGCCTGATCTTCCGCGCAGTACCTCCTGGCTTTGCATTGCACGCGTCCTGTGACGGCGCGGTCGCAAGGCCCTCGCTCGCAAGAACAAGAAAGGAAGCACCATGAACACCCGTCTCATTCCCCTGGCCGCCGCCGTGCTGGCCGTCTTCTCGGCGCCGGCGTTTGCCGACCACGAAGGGGAATCGCCGCTCAAGCTGGTAGGCACCGTCGTCATCGCCGGCAACCATCCAACCTCCCTGCCGACCCAGATCCCGACCACCATCGAAGGCATTACCCGCGCGCAGATCGAAGAGCAGGTCAACGCCAGCGATGCGGAAGACGCACTCAAATACCTGCCAAGCCTGCTGGTCCGCAAGCGCTATATCGGCGACTACAACCACGCCGTACTGTCGACCCGCGCCTCCGGCACCGGCAACAGCGCGCGCTCGGCGGTGTTTGCGGACGGCGTGCTGCTGTCGAACTACCTTGGCAACGGCGCCACATTCGCGCCGCGCTGGGGCTTGGTGGCGCCGGAGGAAATCGAGCGCGTCGATGTGCTGTACGGCCCGTTCTCGGCGGCCTATGGCGGCAATTCGGTCGGCGCCGTAGTCGATTACGTCACCCGCATGCCGAAACAGTTCGAAGCGCACGCCCGCGTTGGCTATGTGTACCAGCCATTTGATCTGTACAACACGAACATGACTTCCACTGCGCGCCAGGCCAGCATGTCGCTGGGCGACCGCGTTGGCGCCTGGTCCTGGTTTGTCAGCGTGAATCGCACCGACAGCGACGGCCAGCCGCAGACTTACACCACTCGCGCTGTTTCCGCAGGCAAGGCCGGCGGCGCAGGCGTACCGGTCACCGGCGCCGTTATCGCGAAGGACCGTAGCAATAACGACCAGTACATCCTCGGCACCGCAACGCAGTACAGCACCGTGCAGGATCACGCCAAGATCAAGATCGCATACGACTTCTCGCCGACCGTGCGCGCCAGCTACTCGCTGGGCTGGTGGCAGAACGATTCGCATGGGTCGCCGAATACCTACTTGCGCGATAACGCCGGCAAGCCAGTGTATAGCGGTCCAGTGGTGATCGATGGCCGCAACTTTACATTGGCCGCCTCCGACTTCAACTCCACCAGGGAAGAGCTGCGCCACCTGATGCACGGCTTGACGGTAAAGAGCAATACCAAGGGCAGGTTCGACTGGGAGGTGGCAGCCAGCCTGTATGACTACAGCAAGGATATCCTGCGTGCACCGACCACCCCGCAGCCGGCAGCTGGGGCGGGCGGCGCCGGCCGTATCGTCGACCAGGGCGGCACCGGCTGGAACACCTTGTCGCTGAAGGCCGTGTACCGTCCGGGCGGCATGCGCGGTGCGCACATCTTCGACTTCGGCTACCAGCGCGCTGCCTACAAGCTGTCCACCATCGAACGCGCCACCACTGACTGGCTTAATGGCGAGCAAGGCGCGCGCAACCAGGCATTCTCCGGCCGCACCAGCATCGACAGCATGTACCTGCAGGACACGTGGAAGCTGTCGCAGGACTGGAAGACCGTGCTGGGTGCACGCTTCGAACATTGGGATGCCCGCGACGGCGAGACCGCCAACGCCACCACCGTAGTGCAGCACGCCAAACGCAGCGACAACTTCGTTTCACCCAAGGCAGCGCTGGCCTACCAGGCCAATGAAGACTGGACGCTGAAAGCCTCCACCGGCCGCGCCGTGCGCATGCCGACCGTCTCCGAGTTGTACCAGGGCGGCATCAACAACGCAGGCACCCTGATCAACAACGACCCGAACCTGAAGCCGGAACGTTCGTGGACCACGGAGCTGAGCGCCGAACGCCTGGTCGGCAATTCGGCCTTGCGCATCACCGCCTTCTTCGAGCGCAACAGCGACGCCTTATATTCCCAGACCAATGTTCTGGTCACGCCGAACGTGACCAATGTGCAGAACGTGGACTTGATCCGCACGCACGGCCTCGAGACGGCCTGGTCGAACGAGAACGTGCTGGTAGAAGGCCTGGACATGCAGGCCAGCCTGACCTGGACCGACTCCAAGATCAGGCGCAACGAGAAGAACCCGGCCAGCGTCGGTAAATGGCAGCCGCGCATACCTGAGTGGCGCGCCAGCGCCGTAGCGACTTACCGCGTGAACGACAAGCTGAGCGCCACTTTGGCGGCACGCTACAGCGGCAAGCAGTACTCGACGCTGGATAACTCCGACATCAACGGCTTCGCCTACACCGCCGCCAGCAAGTACTTCACGGTCGACGCGCGCGTGCGCTACCGCATCGACAGGCATTGGAGCGCCGCCTTCGGCATCGACAATGCCAACAACTACAAGTACTGGAACTACCACCCGTACCCACAGCGCTCTTACTCTGCGGAGGTGAAATTTGATTGGTAATGCGCTAGAACTGGGCCAGTTTGAACTCTGGTGCCAGCCGCACGTAGCGGCGCGCGATGGCAGCGTGGCCTGCGTCGAGGCTTCGGTGCGCTGGCGCCATCCGGAACGCGGCATGCTGCAGCTTCCCGCGTTTGCCGACGCGCTGGCCGCGCAAGGCCTGCAGGAAGTGTTCGTGCTGCACATGGTGTGCGATGCGCTCGCTGCCTTGCGCATGTGGGAAGCCGATGGCTATGCGCTGGCGATGGAACTGACCCTGCCGCTGCCTGTGCTGCCGGCCCTGGCCGCAGAGATTGACGGCCTGGTGGCGCAATCTGGCCTGGCGCCGCAACGCCTGGTGTTGTCCGAGTCGGAATGTGCGGGCTGCTGCGAAGTATCCGACCTGCTGGACTGGCAGCATGTGTGCAAAGCAGGTTGCGAGCACGCGGCGGGCGACTTCATCGTCGCACCACAGCCGATACAGGTGCTGCCGGCCGCACTGCGCCGCTGGCAAGCCAGCTATTCCGTGATGAGCGCCGCCGACGCCTTCAGCTGAAATGCACCTGGCCGAAGAAGCCGTATTGCAGGCTTTGCGCAATACGGCTGGCCACAATGCGGAACTCCTCCGCCACGGCCGGCTCGAACAAGCGGTCCACCGTCTGCTGGAACAGCGCAAGCCAGCGCTGGAAATGCTGCGGCTGCACGCCCGGCAGCGCCATATGCTTGCCGTAGACGTTGCCCTGGAAGCTCTTCGTGCCCAGCATGGTGGTGCTCCAGAATTCCACCATGCGCGCCAGGTGGGGCTCCCAGTCGCCGATGGCCGCATTGAACACCGGCCCCAGTTCCGGATCGGCGCGCACGCCTTCGTAGAACTCGTGGACGAGTGTTGCGATCGATTCCTGGGTCAATGGTAAAGTCATGGCTCCATTGTATCCTTCCGGAGCGCACACATGATCATCGTCCACCACCTCAATAACTCCCGTTCTCAGCGTGTGCTGTGGCTGCTGGAAGAGTTGGGGCTGGCCTACGAAATCAAGCACTACCAGCGCGACCCGAAAACCATGCTGGCGCCGCCGGAGCTGACCAGGGTTCACCCGCTGGGCAAGTCGCCGGTGATCGAACACGAAGGCAATATCGTGGCCGAATCGGGCGCTATCCTCGAGTACCTGGTCGAGAAGCACGGCAACGACCGGCTGGTACCGCCGGCCGGTACGCCGGACAAGCTGCGCTGGCGCTACTTCATGCATTACGCGGAAGGCTCGCTGATGCCGCCGCTGCTGATGAAGCTCGTGTTCGACAAGGTGGAATCTTCGCCGGCGCCGTTCTTCGTCAAACCGATCAAGCGCGCCATTGCGCAGAAGGTGATGTCGAGCTTCGTACAGCCCAATATCGACCGCCACCTGGCTTTCCTCGAAGGCGAGCTCGCCAATCGCGACTGGTTCGCCGGCAGCGAGTTCAGCGCCGCCGACATCCAGATGAGCTTCCCCCTCGAAGCAGCCGCTGCCCGCGCCGGCCTCGCCGCCAGCCACCCGCGCCTGCAAGCCTTCCTGCAACGCATCCACGCCCGCCCCGCCTACCAGCGCGCCCTCGAACGCGGCGGCCCTTACGAACTCCTGCGCTAACGCAAAACGCCCCATGCCTGGCCCGGATAAGCTTGCTTGACGAGCTTACCCGGAGTGGTAAAGTGAAAATAGAGTTCGATCCACGCAAAGATGCTTCTATTCGGCGCAAGCACAGTATATCGCTAGCGCTAAGCAAGGAATTTGATTGGCGGCATGAAATAGCTTGGGTTGATAAGCGTTTTGCTTATGATGAGTGCAGGATGATCTGCTTGATCGCACAGGGTGATACTTTGTACGTGGCGGTATATGTCGATCGAGGCGACGTCCGGCGAATGATCAGTTTAAGGAAGGCTAACCGCCGCGAGGTGACTGACTATGCGAGAGACAATCAAGACTACTGACGGTCGGATACTTGCGTTGCCAACTCCGGAAGAGGATCGCAAAATTACTGAGGCCGCGCTGACCGATCCAGATTGCCCACCGATTACCGAAGAAGAATGGGAAGAAATCCGGTTGCGCCTGGTCCGCGGTGGGAAAGTGAACGTGCCAACGAAGTAGCCTGGCGATGGCCGGGATCCAGTAGCTGTGCGGTAAAATGGCGGCATGACGGGAAGATTGCTGGCCATTGATGGTTTGAATATTGTGCGGCGCGTGTATGAGGCGAGTCCGGAGCCGGACTCCGACCTCAAAGCCGAGATAGCGATGCGCCATGCGTTCAACGCATTCCAGCGCCTGGTCAACGGGCACGAGCCGACCCACATCCTTCCTGCTTTCGATTATGGCGGCAGCACCTGGCGCCATACCCTGTACAAGGGCTACCGCGAAGGCCGGCAGCCGATGCCGGAAGTCCTGCGCGAGGCGCTCCCCCAGTTCTATATGCAGCTGACCAATATCGGCATGTGCCCGATCGCCATCCCCGAGGTGGAAGCGGACGATGTGATTGGCACCGTGGTCACCCGCTGGCTGACGGAAAACCGCGGCGAGGCCGTGGTCGCAACCACCGACAAGGACCTGCACTGCCTGATTGCCGAAGGCGCCCGCATCTGGGACCACTTCAAGTCCGAATGGCACGACCGCGACTGGGTCGAAAAGAAGTGGGGCGTTACGCCGGGCATGCTGCCGGACCTGCTGGCGCTGATGGGTGACGAGACCGACTCCATCCCCGGCGTCTCCAATGTCGGCGTCAAGACCGCCGCCAAACTGTTGCGCACATACGGCACTCTGGACGCAATCATGGCCGGCGCAGGCATCCTGAAGGACAAAGTGGGCGAAAGCCTACGAAAAGAGCGCGAGATGTTGTATCTTTCTCGTCAATTGGTACAACTGAAGACGGATGTCCGGATCGGCGTAAGCTGGAATATGCTGGCCTGGGACCACCGTTAAACCTCCTGATGTTAAAAGCGGTCCTTATCGACAGCAGCGCCATTGCACGCGGCCTGCTCAACACAGTGCTGATCGACGGCGGCTACGACGTGGCCGGCCAGGCGCACACCTGCGCCGCGGGCAATGTGCTGCTGATCAAACACCATCCCCAGATCATCTGCATTTCGCGCGACTGCATCGAGGCCGATGAACCGGCAATGCTGGCCATGCGCAAGGATTGGCCGAAAGCCATGATATTCATGGTGTCGTCGGAATTCGACCAGGCCACGATCCAGAAAGCCCATGCCATGGGCATCAACGGCTATATCGTGAAGCCGTTCAACGCCGGCACGGTATTGAAGACGATCCGCAACACCGTCATCGCGGCGGTGAAGCGTCAGCAGAAGGCGCAGGCCGGCGCACAGGGCGCCAACCCGGCCGAGGGATCAGACGAAGCTTGAGCCGTTGATGATGCCGCCGCCCAGGCAGACGTCGCCGTCGTACAGCACGGCCGATTGGCCCGGCGTCACGGCCCACTGGGCATCCATGAATTTCAGCGCGAACTCGCTGTCGCCGTTGGCGGCAAGGTCGCATGGCACGTCGGCCTGGCGGTAGCGGGTCTTGGCGCTGATGCGGCCTGCTTCCGGCGCCACGCCGGCCACCCAGCTGGCCTGGGCGGCATGCAGGCCTTCCGACAGCAGCCACGGATGGTCGTGGCCCTGCACCACCCACAGCGTATTGTTTTCAACGTCCTTGCGCGCCACGTACCAGGCGTCGGATGAACCGTCGGCGTTCTGGTAAGTCTTCACGCCGCCGATGCCGATGCCTTTGCGCTGGCCCAGGGTATAGAAAGACAGGCCCACGTGCTCGCCTACCACCTTGCCGTCCGGCGTCTTGATCGGGCCTGACTTATACGACAGGTAGCGGTTCAGGAATTCGCGGAACGGGCGCTCGCCGATGAAGCAGATGCCGGTGGAATCCTTCTTGGCCGCATTCGGCAGCTGCAGTTTTTCCGCGATCTTGCGCACTTCCGTTTTCGGGATTTCGCCCAGCGGGAACAGGGTCTTCGACAACTGCGCCTGGTTCAGGCGATGCAGGAAGTAGCTCTGGTCCTTGGTGTGGTCGACGGCCTTCAGCAGCTCATGGCGGCCGGTGGCCGTGTTGTGGCGCACGCGCGCATAGTGGCCGGTGGCGATCAGGTCCGCGCCCAGGTGCATGGCGTGGTCGAGGAAGGCCTTGAACTTGATTTCGGCATTGCACAAAACGTCAGGATTCGGCGTGCGGCCGGCCTGGTATTCGCGCAGGAATTCGGCGAACACGCGGTCCTTGTATTCGGCGGCGAAGTTGACCGCTTCGATGTCCACGCCCACCACGTCGGCCACGCTGGCCGCGTCGATCCAGTCCTGCCGGGTGGAGCAGTATTCGGAATCGTCGTCGTCTTCCCAGTTCTTCATGAACAGGCCGACAACTTCATAGCCTTGTTCTTTCAGTAACCAAGCGGAAACGGAGGAATCAACGCCACCGGACATGCCGATGACCACTTTTTTCTTGCTCATGTTGTAAATCGTCCAAACTTAGAGGGAGTCCTCAGACTTCCTCGAATACCGACACGTGGGTGTGCAGGATTTCCAGCGGGGCGCGTTTTCCGGCCAAATATTCGTCCACGCAAGTCAGCAGCAGGGGGCTGCGGTGGCGCTCGCGGCAGGCGGCAATTTCATCGCGTGTCATCCAATGGGTGCGCAGGATGCCCTCATCCAGCGGCCTGTCAGGATAGTAATCACCCACTTCGCCGCAAAAGGCGAAACGCAGGAAGGTCACCAGCTGCCCGGTACGTGCCGAGCGGTAACGCGACATATACATGCCCACCAGGGCGGTCGGGGTGAAATCGTAGGCGGTTTCTTCGAGGGTTTCGCGGATGACGGCCTGTTCCAGCGATTCCAGGGGATCAAGGTGGCCGGCCGGCTGGTTCAGGCGAATGCCGTCACTGGTCTCTTCCTCGATCAGAAGAAACTTCCCGTCGCGCTCGATAACGGCGGCGACTGTGACATTCGGTTTCCAGGTGCGCGGCATGTTAGTCCATCCTCAGAAGACCCGACATTGTAGCCTGATCTTGTCTCTTCGTTGTGACACCAGTGTTAAAAGCTTGTGCATTGCAACAATTCGGCATACCTGATGTTGCCCCTTGTTCATTTCATGTTAGATTTTAGTCAGTTTTTCCCACTATTTGGAGGCATTATGAAGATTGGCGTACCGGCCGAGTCAAGGCCGGGGGAGACCCGAGTGGCGGTAACGCCAGAAACGGTCAAGAAACTAGCAGTCAAACACCAGGTGGTCGTGCAGGCGGGAGCCGGCATTCCAGCCTCGGTGACGGACGAAGCATATGCCGCTGCCGGCGCCACCATTGGCACCGCGGCAGAGGCACTGGGCGCGGAAATGGTACTGAAGGTACGCGCCCCGAATGCCGAAGAGCGGGCCCAGATGAAGCCGGGCGCCGTGCTGGTTGGCATGCTCAATCCTTTTGATGGGGAAAACATTGCGGCCATGGCGGCTTCCGGCCTGTCCGCGTTTGCATTGGAAGCTGTGCCGCGTATCACGCGCGCCCAGTCGATGGACGTGCTGTCCTCCCAGGCCAATATCGCGGGCTACAAGGCCGTGATGGTTGGCGCGAATACTTACCAGCGTTTCATGCCCATGCTGATGACCGCAGCAGGGACCGTGAAAGCTGCCCGTGTGCTGATCATGGGCGTCGGCGTGGCAGGCCTGCAAGCGATTGCGACCGCCAAGCGCCTGGGCGCCGTGATCGAGGCGTCCGACGTGCGTCCGCCAGTGAAGGAACAGGTGGAATCGCTCGGCGCAAAATTCATCGACGTGCCCTACCTGACCGACGAAGAGCGAGAGATCGCCAAAGGCGTCGGCGGCTATGCGCGCCCGATGCCGCCTGAATGGATGAAGCGCCAGGCGGAGCTGGTGCATGAACGCGCCAAGCAGGCCGACATCATCATCACCACGGCACTGATCCCGGGCCGCCCGGCGCCGGTGCTGATCTCCGAAGACACCGTGAAGGCCATGAAGCCCGGTTCCGTCATCGTCGACCTGGCGGTGGAGCAGGGCGGCAATTGCCCCTTGTCCGAACTGGGCAAGACAGTGGTCAAGCATGGCGTGCATATCGTCGGCGAGCCAAACCTGGCCTGCCACGTCGCGGCGGACGCCTCCGCCCTGTATGCGCGCAATGTGCTCGACTTCCTCAAGCTGGTCTTCGACAAGGAGGACAAGCTGGTCATCGACCGCGAGGATGAAATCATCAAAGCAACGCTGGTCTGCCACGGCGGCGAGCAGTTGCGGAAATAGGAGAGACGAATGGAAGTCAGCCACACCATCATCAACCTGATCATCTTTGTGCTGGCCGTGTATGTGGGCTATCACGTGGTCTGGAACGTCACGCCGGCGCTGCATACGCCGCTGATGGCGGTAACGAATGCGGTATCGGCCATCATCATCGTGGGCGCCATGCTGGCCGCTGCGCTGACCGAAGGCCTGGTTGGGCAAATCATGGGCACGGTCGCCGTGGCGCTGGCCGCGGTCAATGTGTTCGGCGGGTTCCTTGTCACCCAGCGCATGCTGGAGATGTTCAAAAAGAAGGAGAAGAAGGCGCCTGCGGCTGGTGCTTCAGCTACCGACAAGGAGGCCAAGGCATGAGCTTCATCACCATGAATCTTGTCACGATGATGTACCTGATCGCGTCTGTCTGCTTCATCCAGGCGCTGAAAGGTTTGTCGTCGCCGGCAAACGCGCGTAAAGGCAATGCCTTCGGCATGGCCGGCATGGCGATTGCCGCCGTGACCACGATTGCACTGATCCTGCGTATCAAGGCGGATATGGCTGCCGCATCGGAAAGTGCGGAAGCCGTGGCTGCTGCCGCACGCGCCTTGGGCATGGACGTGCATGCGCGTTCCGGCTCCGGCGGACTGGGCCTCGGCCTGGTGGCGCTGGGCGTACTGGTCGGCGGCGGCATCGGCGCCGTGCTGGCCAAGCGCGTCGAAATGACCAAGATGCCGGAGCTGGTGGCGGCAATGCACTCGCTGATCGGTATGGCGGCAGTGTGCATCGCCATCGCCGCAGTGGCCGAACCGCACGCCTTCGGCATTGCCGCACGCGGCGAAGCACTGCCGATGGGTAACCGCATCGAACTGTTCATCGGCACCTTTGTCGGCGCGATTACGTTCAGCGGTTCCGTGATCGCCTTCGGCAAGCTGGCCGGCAAGTACAAGTTCCGCCTGTTCCAGGGCGCACCGGTGGTGTTCAGCGGCCAGCACATGCTGAACCTCGTGCTGGCGCTGGTCATGGTCGGCCTGGGCCTGGTATTCGTGTTCAGCGGCGGCACCGCGCCGGCCTGGACCCCGTTCCTGATCATGACGGCGATTGCCTTCGTGCTGGGCGTGCTGATCATCATACCGATCGGCGGCGCCGACATGCCGGTCGTGGTGTCGATGCTGAACTCCTACTCCGGCTGGGCGGCGGCGGGCATCGGCTTTTCGCTCAACAACTCGATGCTGATCATTGCCGGGTCGCTGGTGGGTTCCTCGGGCGCCATCCTGTCCTACATCATGTGCAAGGCGATGAACCGCTCGTTCTTCAACGTGATCCTGGGCGGCTTCGGCGGCGACACTTCCGCCGCGGCGGCAGGCGGCGCGCAAGCACAGCGCAACGTCAAGTCGGGCTCCTCCGACGACGCCGTCTTCCTGATGCAGAATGCCGAAACCGTGATCATCGTCCCAGGCTACGGCCTGGCGGTGGCGCGCGCCCAGCACGCGCTGAAGGAACTGGTCGAGAAACTCGGGCACCAGGGCGTCACGGTGAAATACGCGATCCACCCTGTCGCCGGCCGCATGCCGGGCCATATGAACGTACTGCTGGCGGAAGCCGAAGTGCCCTATGACCAGGTATTCGAGATGGAAGACATCAACAGCGAATTCGCGCAAGCCGACGTGGTCCTGGTGCTGGGCGCGAACGACGTGGTGAATCCAGCGGCGAAAGACCCCAAGTCCCCGATCGCCGGCATGCCGATCCTCGAAGCCTACAAAGCGAAAACCATCATCGTCAACAAACGCTCGATGGCATCCGGCTATGCCGGCCTGGACAACGAGCTGTTCTACATGGACAAGACCATGATGGTCTTCGGCGACGCCAAGAAAGTCCTGGAAGACATGGTGAAAGCCGCCGAGTAAGACAACAGCCCAGCCCGTGTCCCACCCTGGGGTCACACCCGAATCGGGACACGGGCCCAGCTGTTTAAGTAGATGAGCCTGTGTCCCATTTCGGGTGTGACCCCAGGGTGGGACACGGGCTCTGCTGTTTTAGTGGGGGGCTGGCTTGGCGCGCTGGCGCTGGAATTCGCTGATCTGCGCGGCGTAGCGTTGCAGCGAGGCGGGTGTGTGCCAGCTGTTCTGCGCTTTGATCATGGCGGCCGCGCCTTCCGGCGTGCCGACGATCTGCTCGATGCGCTTGACTGCGGCCATGCCCCAGGCGTTGCGCGGGCAGGCGATGCCGCCCAGCATGGGCTTGTTGTTCTGGGCGATCGGTACCGTGTGCAGCTTGCCGATGTCGGGCTCGGATTTGCTGGCGTATTGCAGCGCGTAGTCGTAGTCGAGGGTGTAGTCGGCGCGGCCGTGCATCACCAGCTTCAGCACATTGCGGCCGTATTCGCCGACCGAGGTGGTCTCCAGCCGTGAGCCGGCCGGCCGATTGGCCAGCAATTCATCCATCGCCGCGCCGTAGCTGCGGCGCTCCACCACGATGCCGCGCAAGGCGGGATCGCTCAGCACTTTCTGCAGGTCGGCTTCGCCATGCGCATTCAGCGGCAGGCGCGCTACCGTGCCTTCCTGGACGACCAGTTGCAGCGGCGGCACCAGGTTGGTGTTGACGAAGTAGGACAGCTTGTCCCGTTCTGCGTTGCGCAAGGCGGCGACGACGCAGGCTTGCTCGCCGCGTTCGATCATCAGCCAGGTGCGCTTGGGATTGGCGTAGATGAAGTGGTGCTCGGCTTCCGGCCACTGCGCTGTGATGTACAGCACGATCTGGTCGGCGATGCCGCTGGTGGGCTTGCCGTCCACCGGCATGGAGGCGGGCGGCACGTCGGGCATCAGCCAGGACATCTTGTCGCGCGCCTGCGCGCCCGGCAGCAGCAGGGCGGCGAGCAGGGCAGCGGCCAGGCGGTGCATCGCAGTCCTTCAGCGGCGGCCGTACATCATCAGTTCGGCCAGCACGGCGCGCGCCGGGGTGGCTACGTCGATCGCGGCCAGGCCCAGGCCGAGCAGCGGCTGCAGGGCCGATTCGTTGGCGAAGATGCGCGCCATGGTGTCGGTCAGGCGCACGGTGAGCTTGCGGTCGCGCTGGCGCTGCGCGGCGTATTCGGCCAGCGCCTGCGGGGTGGCGCCGCGTGCCAGGGCGCGCGCCAGTTCGGTCGCGTCGCGCAGGCCCAGGTTGAGACCCTGGCCGGCTACGGGGTGCAGCGTCTGCGCGGCGTTGCCGATGGCGACGCTGCGCGCGCTGCCGGTCGCGCCGGCGTTCAGGCCGAGCGGGAAGGCCAGGCGGCGCGTGGCGTGCGTGAACTTGCCGAGGCGCTCGCCGAACGTTTCACCGAGTTTGGCAAGAAAGGCGGCGTCGTCCAGCGCCAGGATGGCTTGCGCGCTTTCGGGGCGGGTGCACCATACCAGCGAGTAGCCGTCGTCCTGCGGCAGCAAGGCCAGCGGGCCTTCATTGGTGAAGCGTTCGTAGGCGCGGTGCGCGACCGGGGCGCCGCTATGCACCTGCGCGATGATGGCGCTCTGCCGGTAGTCGCGCGTTTCGGCTTTGTCGGCTTGTTCGCCGAACAGGCCGCCTTCGGCTTGCACCACGACGGCGGCGCGCAGCACGCGCGGGCCTTCGCCGTCGCTTGCGAGATGCAGGGTGACGCTGTCGGCCGCTTCATCGCTGCCGGTCACGCGCACCGGGCGCAGGGCGGCGATGCCGAGGCGGTTGCATACATTGCCCAGCGCTTCGACGATGGCGCCGTAGCGCGTGACATAGCCCAGGGCGGGAAGTTTGTGCTCGTCGCGCGTGATCATGCTGCGGCCGAACTGGCCGCGCCGCGAGACGTGGATTTCGTGGATGGCGGTGGCGTGGATCGGCCAGGCGCCGACCTGCTCGAGGATCTGGCGGCTGCCGTAGGACAGGGCCAGGGTGCGCGGATCCTGCATCGCTTGCTCGAGCGGCTTGGCGTCGACCAGCACGATGCGCGATGCGTCGACGCCGCGTTTCACCAGCAGGGCCGCCAGCGCCATGCCGGCCGGGCCGGCGCCGCAGATGGCGATATCGTAATCAATCATTTCATCAAAGCTTCAATCTCGGCCACGGTCTTGGGCGCGCCGCCCGTCAGCAGTTGATATCCGTTTTCGCGGACGATCACGTCGTCTTCGATGCGGATGCCGATGTTCCAGTATTTCTCGGGTACCCCTTCAGCCGGGCGCACGTAAATGCCCGGTTCCACCGTCATCGCCATGCCCGGCTGCAGCAGGCGCGACGGCTTGTCTTCGGGCGAGACATCGCGGTACAGGCCGACGTCGTGCACGTCCATGCCGATCCAGTGGCCGGTGCCGTGCATGTAAAACCGGGTATATTTTTTCTCTGCCAGCACCTCGTCCAGCGTGCCTTGCAGCAGGCCGAAGTCGAGCATGCCTTGCGCCAGCACGCGTACGGCGGCGTCGTGGGCGTCGTGGTATCTGCGGCCGGGGGCGATGGCGTCGAAGGCGGCTTGCTGCGCGGCCAGCACCAGCTCATACAGTTCGCGCTGGGCGGGGCTGAAGCGGCCGTTGACCGGGAAAGTGCGCGTGATGTCGGAGGCGTAGCTATCGAGCTCGCAGCCGGCGTCGATCAGCACCAGGTCGCCGTCGGCGATGCGGCGGCTGTTGGCGTTGTAGTGCAGCACGCAGGCATTCGGGCCGGAGGCGACGATGGGCGTGTAGGCCGGGAATTGCGCACCGTGGCGGCGGAACTCGTGCAGCAGTTCCGCTTCCAGTTCGTATTCATGGATGCCGGCGCTTGCGCTGCGGTTTGCGCCTGCGTAGCGCATGGCGCGGGCGTGGGCGCCGGCGGAAATCTCTCCGGCGCGCAGCATGATGGCGCTTTCGTGTTCGTCCTTGAACATGCGCATCTCGTCGATCAGGGGCGGCAGGTCGCGCAGCACGGGCGGGGCGGTGATGCCGCTGCGCGAGAGGCGGCGCACGCCTTCGATCCAGCGGCGCTGCTGCTCTTCGCCGCCGCGGGCCAGCGTTGCGTACAGGGCGCTGGCATTGGACAGATGGTGCACCATCTGCCCGTCCAATGCCCCGATGGGGAAGGCGGCGTCGAAGCCGAAGGCCGCGCGTGCGGCTTCAGGGCCGTAGCGGTAGCCGTCCCAGATTTCCGATTCCAGGTGCTTCTCGCGGCAGAACAGGATGCTCTGCGCGGCTGTCGCGCCGCGTGGCGCCACCAGCACCAGCACTGCCTCCGGCTCGCTGAAGCCGGTCAGGTAGTAGAAGGAGCTGTCGTGGCGGTAAGGGTATTCGGTGTCGGCGTTGCGCGTGGCTTCGGGCGCGGTGCCGAGGACTGCCACGCTGCCCGGCTCCATCTGGGCCAGCAGGCGCGCGCGGCGGTCGGTATAAGGCTTCATGCGTTGAGTTCTTCCAGCTGCTGCACGGTGCCGACGTTGACCCATTCATCCTGGTAGATCTCGCCGCCGATGCGGCCCTGGCCGGCGAACTCGAACAGCAGCTTGCCCAGGCCGGCCTTCTGGCCCGGCGCAATGGCGGCGAACATTTCGGGGCGGTACACGCCGATATTGGCGAAGTTCCACTTGGGCGAGCCCTGGCTGGCCACCGTGTAGAGGTTCAGCGCGAAATCGCCTTCCGGGTTATGCCATGGGTTCGGCGTGAGCCAGATCCAGCCGATGTCGCGCACGTGGGCCGGGTACGGCTCGCCGCGGTGGTCCTTGTCCTTCAGCACGTCCAGCGCTTCGGAGAAATCGAAGTGCGGGCAGTAGATATCGCCCGACAGCGCCAGGAAGGGCTCTTCGCCCAGCAGGTGCAGGGCGTTGGCGATGCCGCCTGCCGTTTCCAGCGCTTCCGCTTCCGGCGAGTACTGGATTCTGGCGCCGAACTGCGAACCGTCGCCCAGGGCTTCCTCGATCATCTGGCCCAGGTGGGCGTGGTTGATCACGATCTCGGTGATCCCGGCGCGCACCAGGTTCTGGATATGCCAGACGATCAGCGGCCGGCCGCGCACCTTCAGCAGCGGCTTGGGGCAGGTGTCGGTCAGGGGGCGCATACGTTCGCCGCGGCCGGCGGCGAGGATCATGGCTTTCATGCGTGTTCCCTCAGAAGGTATAGCCCACTTGCGGCGCAGTGCCTTCCAGCGTGTCGAGCAGCTTGACGAGCGGCTTGAGGTCGCGGTAGCGGTTGGCGGTCTTGCGCACGTATTCCATCACGGTCGGCAGGTCGCCCAGGTAGTTCGGCTTGCCGTCGCGGTAGTTCAGGCGGCAGAAGATGCCGAGGATCTTCAGGTGGCGCTGCAAGGCCATGTACTCGAAGTCCTTGTAGAACTCATCGAAGTCCTTCTTCACCGGCAGGCCGGCGCTGCGCGCGTGCTGCCAGTAGCGGATCAGCCAGTCCAGCACCAGTTCCTCGTCCCACGACACATAGGCGTCGCGCAGCAGCGAGGCGCAATCGTAGGTGATCGGGCCCCACACGGCGTCCTGGAAATCGAGGATGCCCGGGTTGCCCTCGTCCATCCACATCAGGTTGCGCGAGTGGTAGTCGCGGTGCATGAAGACCTGGGGCTGGGCCAGGCAGTTGGCCAGGATCGCGTCGAATACCTTGTCCAGTTCCTGCTGCTGTTTTTCCGTCAGGGCGGCGGCCAGGTGCTTGCCGATATACCACTCCGGGAAGATATTCAGTTCGCGCAGCATGAAGGCGCGGTCGAATTCGGGCAGCACGCCGGGCTGGCTGGCCTGCTGGATCTTGACCAGGGCCGACAGCGCTTCGGCGTACAGGGCGGCGGCCGAATCGTGGTTCAGGGCTTGCAGGTAGGTGGTTGTGCCCAGGTCCGACATCAGCACGAAGCCTTGCGCGGGGTCTTCGGCGGCGATTTTCGGCACCGAGACGCCGGCGCCGGCCAGCAGGCGGTCCACTTTCAGGAAGGCCGGCACGTTCTCGCGCTCGGGCGGGGCGTCCATGGCGACCAGGGTGGCGCCGTGGACGGCGCGGTGTTCGGGCAGCACGTCGACGCGGAAATAGCGGCGGAAGCTGGCGTCCTCCGAGGCGGGACGGGCCGAAGCGGCATGCACCAGGCCTGTCGCTTGCAGCCAGGCGGTGAGCGCGGCAAGGCGTGGATCGGCGGCGGGGGATGGTGAATTAGATAATAAAGACATTAAAGCAGCCTGCGAAAACCAGTTGTGGGTAAAGATTCCCATATAATAAGGGATTCACATTAAAAAATCGCCTTTATGGTGTCGTCCCACCACCCATGACCCGGTTCCTGGCTCCCCCCAACACCAAACGCTGGGCGTTCGCCTTGACCGCCATTGCCGCCGCGACCGCGGCGGTGTCCGCCCATGCCCAGACGTCGGCCAAGCGCCCGCCGCACGTGGAAGACAAGAACGCCGTCACGACCGTGCGCGCGGAAGATATTGCCGGCCGTCCGGAGCGCGAACTGACCTTGCTGCGCGACGTGGAAGTGGTGCACGACAAGACGCGCGTGACCGCCGACGCGGCCAACTTCCAGCAAGTGGAGCAGGAGCTCGAAGCCAAGGGCAGCGTGCGCATCTGGCGCTTCGGCGACTACTACACGGCCGATGAACTGAAGCTGAACATGGAAACGGGGCGCGGCTATGCGCTGCAGCCGACCTACCAGCTGGAGGCGAACAACGCGCAGGGCAAGGCGCAGCGCATCAACTTCCTGAACGAAGACGAGGCGCAGGTGGTCGATGGCACCTACAGCACCTGCCAGGGCCCCAATCCCGACTGGTACCTGAAGGCGCGCTCGCTGAACCTGGACCAGGGGCGCGACGTCGGCACCGCCGGCGCCACCCTGATCTACTTCAAGGACGTGCCGATCCTGGGCACGCCGGCGCTGTCGTTCTCGCTGTCGGGCGCGCGGCGTTCGGGCTGGCTGCCGCCGACGCCGGCCTACAACTCGCGCGGCGGCGCCGAACTGCTGGTGCCTTATTACTTCAATATCGCGCCGAACCGCGACCTGACGCTGTACCCGCGCTATATTTCCCGGCGCGGCTTCCAGCTCGGCGCTGTGGGCCGCTATATCGGCGAGACCGATGCCGGCAACTATTACGAGGGCCGCACCTTCCTCGAGTACCTGCCCAACGACAAGGAAGCCAACCGCGACCGCTGGCAGCTGCAGTCGGTGCATACCCAGGGCCTGGCCAAGGACTGGACCTACGGCTGGAACGTGCGCGCCGCCTCGGACAACAACTATCCGAACGATTTTTCCAAGACCATTTCCTCGTCGGCCGAGCGCCAGCTGCTCAAGGAGCTGCGCACCGACTACCACGGCGAATTCTGGAGCCTGACCGCGCGCGTGCAGAAGTACCACGTGCTGCAGGACCCGGATGCGGTGACCAACCCTTCGCTGTTCGTGACGCGCCCTTACGACCGCCTGCCGGCGATCAACCTGCACGCGGCGCAATACGACGTGGGCGGCTTCGACTTGCAGCTCGACTCCGAGCTGACCCGCTTCTGGCATCCGGACCTGATCAAGGGTAACCGCCTGGTGGCGGTGCCGCAACTGAGCTACCCGATCATCGGCCCGTCCTACTTCGTGACGCCGAAGCTGATGCTCAACGCCAGCGCCTACCAGCTCGACGCCTTCGGCACCGATCCGTCCAAGTCGCTCAGCCGCGCGGTGCCCACCTTGTCGCTCGATTCGGGCCTGGTGTTCGAACGCGACGCCAAGCTGGGCGGCAAGGCGGCCACCCAGACCCTGGAGCCGCGCCTGTTCTACGTCTACACGCCGTACCGCAAGCAGGACCAGTTCCCCAACTTCGACACGGCGCCGGCCACCTTCAACTTCTCGCAGATCTTCAGCGAGAACCGCTTCGTCGGCTCCGACCGCATCGGCGACGCCAACCAGGTGACGGCGGCCGTGGTGTCGCGCTTCCTGGAGAGCAGCGGCGCGGAGCGCCTGCGCCTGGCGTTCGGCCAGCGCTTCTACTTCGCCGACCAGCGGGTGCAGATCGACAATTCCACGCCGGTCAACAACAGCCGTTCAGACATGCTGCTCGCCGCCACCGGCCGCATCTCCGCTTCCTGGGGCATCGACAGCCTGGTGCAGTACAACCCGTCCACCAGCAAGGTCACGACCTCGAACATGACGGTGCAGTACATGCCGGGCACCTACAAGGTGATCAACGCCGGCTACCGCTACGTGCGCGACAGCTTCAAGAACGCCGACCTGTCGGCCCAGTGGCCGCTCACCTCCAAATGGTTCGGCGTGGGCCGTATGTCATACTCGCTGCGCGAGCACAAGGTGCTGGAGAACGTGATCGGCCTGGAATACAACTGCGATTGCTGGGTATTCCGCATGGGCGCGCAGCGCTTCGTCACCACCGCCAACAAGACCTCGACCCAGTTCTTCTTCCAGCTGGAGTTGAACGGCCTGTCCAAATTCGGTCTCGGCAACCCGCTGGAGGTGCTGAAAAACAGCATTCCCGGCTATCGCCGCGTAAATGAAGGCACGCGTTAAGCTTTCGACTTCCTCAACACTGATACATGAGCGTTTCAGATATGCACCCGATCAAATTAGCTGCTGCCCTGCTGTGTGCCTCCCTCGCCGTTCCGGCCCTGGCGCAAGACGCCAAGCCTGCCGCTGCCAAGCCGGCCGCGCCGGCCGCCAAGCCGGCGGCGCCAGCATCATCGAAGGGCTTCACGCCGCCGGGCCAGTCGGCCAACGCGCCGATCGACGCCATCGCCGTCATCGTCAACGATGAAGTGATCACCCAGCGCGAACTGAACGAGCGCGTGGCCACCATCGTGCAGCGCATGCAGCAGCAGAAAGTGGCGCTGCCCGATGCGGCCGAACTGCGCAAGCAGGTGCTCGAGCGCATGATCGTGGAACGCGCCCAGCTGCAGCTGGCCAAGGAAATGGGCGTGCGGGTGGACGACAATATGCTCGACCGCGCCATCGGCCGCATCGCCGAACAGCAGAAGATGACGGTGCAGCAGCTGCGCAACCAGATGGAAAAGGAAGGCACCACCTTCGCCGCCTTCCGCGAAGAGATCCGCGAAGAGATCACCATGCAGCGCCTGCGCGAGTATGAGGTCGACAACAAGATCAATATCTCGGAAGCGGAAGTGGACAACTTCATCGCTTCGGAAAAGGCCGCCGCCTCCGAGCAGTTCGAATTGAACATCTCGCAGATCATGGTGCGCATTCCGGAAAACGCCGCGCCGGACGTGATTTCGCAGCGCTTGAAGCGCGCCGAGGAAGTGGCGCGCCAGCTGCGCACCGGCGCCGACTTCGCCAAGATGGCCGCCACCTATTCCGACGCCTCGGACGCGCTGCAGGGCGGCGCCGTCGGCTGGCGTCCCAGCAGCGCGCTGCCGCCGCTGTTCGCCGATGCGCTGAACAAGCTCAAGCCGGGCCAGGTCACGCCGATCATCAAGAGCGCGGCCGGCTTCCACATCCTGAAGCTGGTCGACAAGCGCAGCATGGCCGATGCGGCCGCGGCGGAAACCGTGCAGCAGACCCACGTGCGCCACATCCTGCTCAAGATCACGCCGACCATGAGCGCCGCCGACGCCAAGCGCAAGCTGCTGGAACTGAAGGAGCGCCTGGACCACGGCTCGGCCAAGTTCGAAGACCTGGCGCGCCTGTTCTCCAACGACGGTTCGGCCAGCAAGGGCGGCGACCTGGGTTGGCTGTACCCGGGCGACACCGTGCCGGAAATGGAGCAGGCCATGAATGCGCTGAAGGTCGGCCAGGTATCGGAACCGGTGGAAACCTCCTTCGGCTACCACCTGATCGAAGTGCTCGAGCGCAAGACCGACGACGTCTCGAAAGAGAAGCAGCGCGCCGCCGCCCGCAACGCACTGCGCGAGCGCAAGCTGGTGGAAGCGGTGGAAGACTGGCAGCGTGAAGTGCGCGACCGCGCCTACGTCGAATTCCGCGACGAATCGCTGAAATAAGCAGGCGGGGGACACCATGAGCGCCAACCTGCAAGCACGGCGCCCAGGTGTGCGCCCCGTTATTGCCATCACCACCGGCGAGCCGGCCGGCATCGGCCCGGAAATCGCCATCCGCGCGGCGTGGGCCATGCGGCACCGGGTCAACGCGGTGCTGGTGGGCGACGCCGCCTTCCTGGCCATGACCGCGGCCGAAATCGACCCCGCGATCCGCATCAGCGCCGTCACCACCATGGCTGCGCGCAACGCCGGCCTGCCGCACTTCGGCGCCGACCGCCTGTGCGCCCTGGACATCCCGCTCGGCGCCCACGTGCAGCCGGGCGTGCTCGATAAGGAAAACGGCCGCTATGTGCTGGCCACGCTGGACGCCGCCATCGAAGGCATCAAGGCCGGCTGGTTCGAGGCGGTGGCCACCGCGCCGGTGCAGAAATCCACCATCAACGACGCCGGCGTGCCGTTCTCCGGCCACACCGAATATTTTGCCGAGCAGACCGGCACGGCGCGCGTGGTGATGATGCTGGCCGGCCAGCCGCACACCGAAGGCTCGGCCCATCTGCGCGTCGCCCTGGCCACCACCCACCTGCCGCTGAAGGACGTCGGCGCCGCCATCACCCGGGACGGCCTGGGCCAGACGCTCGACATCATTGACGCCGACCTGCGCGCCAAATTCGGCATCGCCGCCCCGCGCATCCTAGTGGCCGGCCTCAATCCCCACGCCGGCGAAAACGGCTACCTGGGGCGCGAGGAAATCGACACCATCATCCCGGCGCTGGAGGCGGCGCGCGCGCGCGGCATCGACGCCCGCGGCCCCTATCCGGCCGACACCCTGTTCCAGCCCAAATACCTGAAAGACGCCGACTGCGTGCTGGCCATGTACCACGACCAGGGCCTGCCCGTGCTGAAATACGCCACCTTCGGCCAGGGCGTCAACATCACCCTCGGCCTGCCGCTGATCCGCACCTCGGTCGACCACGGCACCGCCCTCGACCTGGCCGCGCAAGGCCTGGGCCGCGCCGACTGCTCCAGCATGCAGGCCGCCCTGGCCGCCGCGCTGCAGATGGCGCAAGCAAGTCAATAAGAAAGAACAAACATGAAACACGTAGCCCGCAAACGCTTCGGCCAGAACTTCCTGCAGGACGACCGCGTCCTGGGCGACATCATCGACAGCATCGCCCCGGCCGCCGGCGACACCATGGTGGAAATCGGCCCCGGCCTGGCCGCCATGACCGACCTGCTGCTCAAGTCCCTGCCGCACATGCACGTGGTGGAACTGGACCGCGACCTGGTGGCGCGCCTGGAAAGGCGCTACCCGCGCGAAAAGCTCACCATCCACGCCGGCGACGCCCTGAAATTCGACTTTGGCTACATCCCGGTACCGGAAGGAAAAAAGCTGCGCGTGGTGGGCAACCTGCCGTATAACATTTCCTCGCCGCTGCTGTTCCACCTGGCCGAATTCGCGCCCATCGTGCAGGACCAGCACTTCATGCTGCAAAAGGAAGTGGTCGAGCGCATGGTGGCCGAACCGGGCACCAAGGCCTACAGCCGCCTGTCGGTGATGCTGCAATGGCGCTACCGCATGGCCCTGCTGTTCATCGTGCCGCCGGACGCCTTCGATCCGCCGCCGAAGGTCGACTCGGCCATCGTGCGCATGATCCCGATCGAAAAGCCGCTGCCGTGCGACCCGGCGCGCCTGGAAGCGGTGGTGCAGAAAGCCTTCTCCCAGCGCCGCAAGGTGATCCGCAACTGCGTGGCCGGCATGTTCACCGAAGAGCAGCTGATCGCCGCCGGCATCAATCCGCAAGACCGGCCGGAAGCGGTACCGGTCGAATCCTACGTCGCCCTCGCCAACCTGCCCGTTTAACGCGCAAAAAAAAGCCCGCTCGGGAGCGGGCTAAATCCATTTCAATTAAGAAGTGGAGGAGACGGGATTGATTATGCTGCGTCGCGGCATATTGTTCCAATTTATTTTTGGAATTCCAGTCATTCCATTTGCTTATATCACGGCGTGCAGTCGACGACCGGGCTGGTGACGTTGGCGTCGCCCATCACGCCGCTGGCGTTGCTGATGGTGCAGCTCTGGCCGGTCGGCTGGGTAAACACCGTCAGGCCGTAGGCGGTGCCGACCGGCAGCGAGCCGGGCATGGTGAAGGTGGGCGAGCCCTTGGCGACGGTCAGGCTGCCGTTGGCGCCGTTGACGATCACCAGGCCGTCGGTGGTCAGGTTCTTGATCGTGCCGCCCAGGGTGTAGGAATTTTGCGAGCAGCTGATCGCCACGTTGATGACGGTGGTGTGGCCGGCCGATCCGGTCGGGTTGACCACGGTGCAGGTCATGTGCGCCGGCTGGCTCTTGATGGAGACGTTGTATTCGGTGCCGTAGCTGATGCTGTTGGGGAAGCTGAAGCTGGTGGCGCCGGCGGCGACCGGCAGGTCGTTGCCGCCATCCAGTTGCAAGACCAGGCCCTGGTTGCTCAAGCCGCTGAGCGTGCCGCCCACCACGAACTGGGCCTTGCCGCCGCAACCGGCTACGGTGGCGGCCAGCAGGGCCGCGCCGAGGAGTTGTACTTTCATCTTGTTTCCTAAATTATTTGACGCAGGTTACGACGATGTCGAGAGTCCTTGGGTCTGGCAGGTTGTATTGCGGCATTTTGCCGGTTCCGTTGGCCACGGTGCAGTCCTGGGTGATGGTGGCGCCGGTGTTCGGGTCGACCCGGGTCGGCGGCGCCAATACGGTGACGCCATAAACGCTGCCGTTGCCCACGGGGTCGGTGAATTGCCAGGTGGTGGCGCCTTGTGGCACGGATACGGTCACGGAGCCGTTGTTGAGCACCAGGCCGGTACCGTTCAGGCCGTTGATCTTGCCGCCCAGGATGTAGGGCACGGGCACGCAGGTGACCGTGGTTTGCAGGTAGGTGTAGATATTGATCTTGCCGGTGTTGTTGGCCGGGGTGCAGACCACGCCGTCGGGCTGGGTCTTGACCGTGACGTTGAAGCTGGCGTCCGGCGCCAGCAGGGTGGCGAAGAAGGCATTGCCGGTGCCGGCCACGGTCAGGTCGTCGCCGCCATTGTTTTGCAGCACCAGGCCGGTGCGGTCCAGGCCGAATACCTGGACGCCCAGGTTCATGCTGCCGTTGCCCTTGCCGCCGCAGGCGGCCAGGCCGGCGGCGCACAGCAGGGCGGCGGCGGCGCTCAGGTACTTACTCTTCATTGCATTCTCCACGTCGGTTTGACCAAATCGGCGCCTATTTTAGTGCATTTGCCACTTCTTTAGCCGGTTTGCCATGCTTTTCCCTTGTAACAGCTTGCAACCGGGCGGAGTACAATGCGCCCATGAAGCCGAAAGCCATCCTGTTTGACCTGGACGATACCCTGTGGCCGATCGCGCCCGTCATCGCCGAGGCGGAATTGACGCTGCACGCCTGGCTGGCGGCCCACGCACCGAAAGTGGCGGCGCAGTGGTCGGTGGCGGCCTTGCGCGCCCACCGCGCCGAGCTGGCGGCGGCCCGGCCGGAATTGCTGGTCGACCTGGCGGCGCTGCGCCGCGCCAGCCTGCAGGCGGCGTTTGCGCAGGCGGGCGAGGATGCGGCCCATGTCGAGGGCGCCATGGCGCACTTTTTCGCGGCGCGCAATGCGGTCACGCCCTATGATGATGTGCTGCCGGGCTTGCTCAAGCTGCGCCAGCATGTGCAGCTGGGCACGATTTCCAATGGCAATGCCGACCTGGAAGTGATCGGCCTGGCCCACCATTTCGAGGTGTCGCTGGCGGCGGCCCGTTTCGGCGCGCTCAAGCCCCACCCGGGCATCTTCCGCGCCGCCTGCGAGGCGCTGGGCGTGGCGCCGGCCGATGCGGTCTATGTCGGCGACGACCTGGCGCTGGACGTGGCGGGGGCGCAGGCGGCCGGCCTGCGGGCGGTGTGGATGAACCGGCATGGCGGCGCGCTGCCGGACGGGGCGGCCGTGCCGGATGCGGTGTGCGCGACGCTTGATGAATTGCTTGCGTGGCTGGAACAACAGTTGGCAGAATAAGCGTATGCATCTCGATCTTCGTGCCCAAACCCTGCTCAAAGCCCTGGTGGAACGGTATATCGCCGACGGCCAGCCGGTCGGCTCGCGCGCCCTGTCCAAGATTTCCGGCCTGGAGCTGTCGCCGGCCACCATCCGCAACATCATGGCCGACCTGGAGGAGCAGGGCTATGTGGCCAGCCCGCATACCTCGGCGGGCCGGGTGCCGACGCCGCGCGGCTACCGCATCTTCGTCGATACCCTGCTGACGGTGCAGCATATCGACGAGAGCGCGGTGCAGGCGCGCCTGCAGGCTGCCTCGCCGCAGCCGCAGAAGCTGATTGCCAATGCAGCGCAGATGCTGTCGTCGCTGACCCAGTTCGCCGGGGTGGTGCTGGCGCCGCGCCATGAGTCGGTGTTCCAGCAGATCGAGTTCCTGCGCCTGGGCGAGAAGCGGGTGCTCTTGGTGATCGTGGCGCCGTCGGGCGATGTGCAGAACCGCATCCTCTTGACCGATGTCGATTACACGCCGGCCCAGCTGCAGCAGTCGGCCAACTTCATCAACCAGCATTATTCCGGGCTGTCCTTCGAGGACGTGCGCGGGCGCCTGCAGCACGAGCTGCGCCAGCTGCGCGACGATATGGGGCGCTTGATGCAGGCGGCGGTGGAGGCGGGCTCGCAGGCCATGGCGGAATCGGCCGAGGACATGGTCATCGCGGGCGAGCGCAACCTGCTGTCGGTGGCGGATTTGTCGTCGAATATGAGCTCGCTGCGGGCGATGTTCGATCTGTTCGAGCAGAAGACGGGGCTGATGCAGCTGTTGGACGTGTCGTCCAAGGCTTCCGGGGTGCAGATTTTTATCGGCGGCGAGTCGCAGCTGGTGCCGATGGATGAAATGAGCGTGGTCACCGCGCCCTATGAGGCGAACGGCAAGATCGTGGGCACGCTGGGGGTGATCGGGCCGACCCGCATGGCCTATGAGCGGGTGATCCCGATTGTGGACATTACGTCGCGGCTGCTGTCGAATGCTTTAAGCAACCACTAGAGGCGAAAAAAAGGGGACGTAACACATTTCCGCGCGCGGAAATGTGTTACGTCCCCTTTTTTTCGTCTTTAGTGCTTGTGCGGGCACTGCACCTTGGTGCAGCTGCCGTAAATCGCCAGCGCGTGCTCGGCGATCTTGAAGCCGCGCTCGGCGGCAATGCTTTGTTGCCGCTTTTCAATTTCCTCGTCGACGAATTCTTCCACCCGGCCGCAGTCCAGGCACACCAGGTGGTCGTGGTGCGAGCCTTCGTTGAGCTCGAAGATCGCCTTGCCGCTTTCGAAGTGGTTGCGGTTGAGGAGGCCGGCTTGCTCGAACTGGGTCAGCACGCGGTACACCGTGGCCAGGCCGACGTCCATATTCTCGGCCAGCAGCAGCTTGTACACGTCTTCCGCCGTCAAATGGCGCACGGGGCTGCTCTGGAAAATGTCGAGGATCTTCAGGCGCGGCAAGGTAGCCTTCAGGCCGGACGCCTTCAGGTCGGTTGGGCTGTTACTCATGTTTGCTAACGTCAGTTGCGGGAAGTGCTTTATGATATAGCGTTTTAGGCACTTCTGCTCACGGAATTGAGGTTTCATAATATGCGCTTGACCCCGCTGTCTTTGTTGCAACGTAGCATCCCGCTGCTGGCTGCCTCCCTCTTGGCCGCCTGCGCCAGCGCCCCGGCGCCCGTGGCTCCGGTCGATGCTGCGCAGGGCGCCCAGACCACCCAGATCACCCAGGTCCAGAAGTTCCTGTGGTTCTTCTCGCCTTACCGTCCCGATATCCAGCAGGGCAATTTCGTCTCCAAGGAAATGCTGGCCCAGCTGAAGCCGGGCATGACCAAGGACCAGGTCAAGTTCCTGATGGGGACGCCGCTCATGGCGGACGTGTTCCACGGCCAGCGCTGGGATTACCCGTTCCGCCTGGCCAAGGGCAACGGCGAGCTGACCACCAGCGTGGTGGTGGTGTACTTCGACAAGGACGGCAAGGTGGAGCGCTTCGAAGGCGGCGACCTGCCAAGCGAACGCGACTACATTGCGCGCATCGCCGGCCCGCTCAAGGATTTCAAGGAAGCCGAGGACGTCAAGTCGAACCTGAAGGCCGGCAAGGCACCGCTGCCGGGCGGCCAGGAATCGGGCCAGAAGCAATAAAGGATAGAAGATGAAGCAATTGAATATCGCCATCGCCGGCGCCAGCGGCCGCATGGGCCATATGCTGATCGAGGCGGTGCAAAAGCTGCCCGGGGCGCGCCTGTCCGGCGCCCTGGACCGCGAAGGCGCGCCGGCGCTGGGCAGCGATGCCGCGGCTTTCACCGGCCAGCTCTCCGGCGTGGCCATCACCTCCGACTTCGCCACCGGCCTGGCCGGCGCCGACGTGCTGATCGACTTCACCCGCCCGGAAGGCACCCTGGCCCACCTGGCTTACTGCGCCGGGCACGGCGTGAAGATGGTGATCGGCACCACCGGCTTCGACGAGGCGGGCAAGGCCGCCATCGCGGCGGCGGCCGAGCAGACCGCCATCGTGTTCGCGCCGAACATGAGCGTGGGCGTGAACGTCACGCTCAAGCTGCTGGAATTCGCGGCCAAGCAGTTCGACATCGGCTACGACATCGAGATCATCGAGGCGCACCACCGCCACAAGGTCGATGCGCCGTCCGGCACTGCGCTGAAGATGGGCGAGGTGATCGCCGGCGCCCTGGGGCGCGACCTGAAGGAATGCGGCGTGTTCGCGCGCGAAGGCGTGACCGGCCCGCGCGATCCGTCCTCGATCGGCTTTGCCACCGTGCGCGGCGGCGACATCATCGGCGACCATACCGTGATGTTCGCCACCGAGGGCGAACGCATCGAGATCAGCCACAAGTCGTCGTCGCGCCAGCATTACGCCAACGGCTCGCTGCGCGCGGCGCAGTTCCTGGCCGATAAGAAGACCGGCTTGTACGATATGTACGACGTGCTGGGCCTGAACGGCTGATGGAGCACTTTACCTTCGCCAGCTACTGGCAGCGCGGCGACGCGCTGTCGCATGCCGTGGCCTACCTGCTGCTGGCGATGTCGCTGGCGTCCTGGTTCTTCATCCTGTGGAAGGGCTGGGCGTCCTGGCGCATCCGGCGCGCGGCGCCGGTGGTGCAGGCGTTCTGGGATGCGCCGACGGTGGCCGACGGCGTGGCCCTAATGGGGGCGCGCGACCGCGAAGGCGTTTTCGCCGCCGTGGCGCAGGCCGGCGCCGGCCAGCTGGCGCACGCCAAGGCCGGCAGCATCGCGGCCGAAATGGGGCGCGGCGAGCAGGCCACGCGCGTGCTGCGCGACGCCATCCACGTCTCGACCACGCGTCTGGAGTCGGGCTTGACGCTGCTGGCGTCGATCGCTTCCACCGCGCCTTTCGTTGGCTTGCTGGGCACCGTGTGGGGCATCTACCATGCGCTGGCGGCAGTGTCGGCGCAGGGCACGGTGCAGATCGACAAGGTGGCCGGTCCGGTGGGCGAGGCCCTGATCATGACCGGCGTCGGCCTGACGGTGGCGATTCCGGCGGTGCTGGCGTATAACGGCTTTAACCGCGTCAACCGCATCACGCTGTCCGAGCTGGACGCGTTTGCGCACGATTTGCACGCTTACCTGACCAGGGGCTGAGCGCATGGCTTTCGGCTCCTTCAACCATCACCGGCAGAAGGAATCCATGGCGGACATCAACGTCACGCCGATGGTGGACGTGATGCTGGTGCTGCTGGTGATCTTCATCCTCAGCGCGCCGATGTTTACCAATGCGGTGCAGCTGGAGCTGCCCAAGGCGCAGGCCAAGGCCGTGCAGCAGGAGGCCGAAACGGTGACGCTGGCCATCGATGCGGCCGGTACGGTGTACTGGAATAACGATGCCTTGCAGGCGGGCGAGCTGGAACAGCGCCTGGCTGAGGCGGCGGCCCTGCCGCAGCAGCCGGATCTGCAGCTGCGCGCGGATAAGGATACCCGCTATGAAGTGGTGGCGCAGGTGATGGCGGCGGCACAGTCGCATGGCCTGACCCGTCTTGGGTTTGTCACCGATCCGAAGGAAAAGAAATAATGGCGATTGCCACTTTGAACGGCGCCGCGATCGGCGATGAAGCTGCGTTCCATGCGGCGTGCCAGGCGGAACTGGGATTCCCGTCGGGGTATAGCGGCACGATCGACGCCTGGGTTGATTGCCTGTCCTACCTGCGCGACGACGATAATATGACGCGCTTCAAGCTCAAGCCCAATGAGGTGCTGGAGATCGTGATTACGGATGCGAAGAAGATGCCGGCTGATTTGCTGGAGGAGATTAGCTTCTGCGTGGGCGGGATCAACGAGCGCTACGAGGATTACGGCGAGAAGCCGGCGTTGAAGCTGACGCTCCGCTAAACCCGCTAAACCCGCTAAACCCGGTAAACCAGGGTCAGACCCGAGCCGGATGGCCGTCCCGTCTGACCCTGTCTGCTCTTCGGCCTGCGGCTTCGATCGGTCGGGTCGGACCCTTGGGTCTGACCTGGATTTACCGGGTTTGTTCGCCCGGCGCCAGCGTCAACACATCAAACCCGGTCGCGGTGACCGCCACCATATGCTCCCACTGCGCCGACAATGAGCGATCGGCCGTCACCACCGTCCACCCATCGGGCAGCGCGCGCGTGGCATGCTTGCCGGCGTTGATCATCGGCTCGATGGTGAACACCATGCCCGGCTCCAGCAGCAAGCCAGTGCCCGGGCGGCCGTAATGCAGCACCTGCGGATCTTCGTGGTACACCATGCCGATGCCGTGGCCGCAATAATCGCGCACCACACTGTAGCCGGCCGCCTCGGCCAGCTTCTGGATCGCATGGCCAACGTCGCCCAGCCGGTTGCCCGGCTTGACCGCGCGGATGCCGGCCCACATCGCGTCATACGTCACTTCGCACAGCTTCTGCGCCGCCTTTGACGGCGTGCCGACGTAGTACATGCGGCTGGTGTCGCCAAACCACTCGTCCTTGATGACGGCGACGTCAATGTTGATGATGTCGCCGTCTTTCAAAATCTTCTTCGGGGTCGGGATGCCGTGGCACACCACCTCGTTGACCGAGGTGCAGACGGTGCCGGTAAAGCCGCCATAGCCGACGTTGGCCGGGATGACTTTCTGGGTGTTGACGATGTAGTCGTTGCACAGCTGGTCCAGCTGGGCGGTGGAGACGCCCGGCTTGACGTGCGCTGCGATGAAGGTCAGGACGTCGGCCGCCAGCTGGCCGGCCACGCGGGCCAGTTCGACCTGGTCGGGCGTCTTGATCAGGATGGATTTGTTATTGCGTTTGCGCATAGGGGGTGCATGGTATCACGCGACCCTGGCCCTGTCGAAATGCGGGTTTTCAATCAGGCCCAGCAGGTTGCCGAAGGGATCGGCCAGTTCGACGACGAGGATGCCTTCGCCCACTTCCTGGATCTCCGAGTGAGTGCTTGCTCCGAGCTTGACGATGCGTTTGACTTCCTTGGCGATGTCGTCCACGCCCCAGTAGGCCTGGACGCCGTGCTTGACGGGTTTGCCATCGGGTACCAGGCCCAGCTCGAAGCCGCCGATTTCAAAGCCGACGTAGAAAGGCTGGTCGAAGTAGGGCTTGGTCTGGAAGACCTTGCTGTACCAGGCCTTGCCGGCTTCCAGGTCGGGGGTAGGGTAGATGGCGGTGCGCAAGCCTTTGATCATGGTGTTCTCCTCTTGGTTGGTATCGAATGGCTGCATCTTGCCATGGTGGGCAACGCGGCGATTGGAAAAATGGAAACTAGTCGAGCAGCAGGTCTTCTGACCGGCGGCAGGCAAGCCGACGCTCTGCGGCGTCCGGCCTCAGTTTGGGCGCATGCAGCGGGCCGTCCGGCAAGGAACGCGCCGGCACTTCCGCGCCGACAGTCGGCGACGGCAGTTCGACAGGGGCCGGCGGCCTTGCGCGGCCCTCGTCGCGGCGCGCCTCGGCTTCTTGTTCGCAACGCAGGCGGAACGCTTCCGTTCGGAAGCGGCATCTGCACATAGGCCACGTTCCAGGCATTGCGCGCAGAGCCCAGGGTTGATTGCACAAACCGGTTCGGCGAGGTCGTCATGCAATCATGGACGAGGTCGTCCCCAACAATGGCGCCGTAGCGCGTCATGCGGTGGTTTGATACGCGCAGCCGGGTGCCGTCGGGCAGGAACAGCTTCTTCCAGAAGTAGCCGCGCTGGCCTTGCGGCTTGGCGAGCTTACGCTGGCGTTCAAGCCATTCGCAAATGGCGAGCTCAGCCAGATCGGCTGGGTTGAACTCGCACTCCTGCTCTTCCTGGAAGTCGAGCATGGCGCGCAGCGTTTTGCTGGAGATGGCGATACAGACGTTCGTTGGCATGATTCCCTCCGTCGCGAGAAAGTGCGATTTTTGCCTTGAATTGGCCTGACCACACTTCTATTTCGTGCGATTTTTCGGCCTTTTTTGCGATTTTTTCTTTGGACCGCTAAAAATCGCAAAAGTTCCCCAGAAATCGCACGAAATAGAAGAGTGGTCAGGCCAATTCAGGCCAAAAATCGCACTTTCTCGCGACAGGGTGTGGCGGACTAACGGCTACCCAGATGAGCGTCAGGGGAGGCGCCGGTAAAATCCTGGAAGTCGCGGATGAGGTGGGATTGGTCGAAATAGCCGCTGTCGAGGGCCAGGGTGGCCCAGTCGTGGCCGTGCGAAGCAGGGGCGGCGGTGGCTGCTGCAAGCGCAGCGGCGCGGGCGCTGCGGAAGCGGCAGATGCGGGCGAACAGCTTGGGCGACAGGCCGACGTGGTTGCGGAACTGGGTGGCGAGGTATTGGCGCGAGACGCCTAGCGTGTCGGCCAGGGTTGCGACGCGCAAAGCGCCGCCGCTGGCCTCCAGCTCGGCGACTGCGCGCAAGGCGAGAAGCTGGCCGGCCGGCGCGGCGGCGGCAAGGCGGGCGGCGGCCGTTGCCACGTCGCGTCCTACGCGGGAGGCGAGGGCAGTGGCGGCGCGGGCGCCAGGTGCAGCAAGCGCAAGGCGGGCATAAAGCGCTTCGGTCAGTAGCGCCAGGCGCTCGGCATCGCTGCGAGCAACTGACCACAGCGCGTCGCCCAGGCGGTCAGCAGTGGCGCGGCCCCAGAGCAAATCGAGATCAGCGCGTTCATCGGTCAGCCCGGCCAGCGGCACTGGACCCAGGAACAGGCTGGCCGCGCCAGGGCGGAAACGCACCGCCACCGTGCGCACGGGGCGTGCCGCCGGCACGTCAAACCAGGTGCTCATCATGCCGACAAAGAAGGCCTCCCCACTGTCCTGCCACAGGATATCGGTGCAATTGTCCGGCAGCACGCGCTTCGACAGCGGCGCCGCCGGGGAAGGCGCGGCAGGCGCCTCGGACAGCCACAGGCAGTCCACCAGCCCGGCCAGCCCGGGAGGGGGCGGAAATTCCTGATATCTCATTCTGACGCGCCGCACCAATGCATTGTTATAATGAAGGGTTCATATCCACCAATTTTAGTGCGCTCCATCATGCAAGAAAAATATAGTCCAGCAGACGTTGAAAAAGCCGCCCAATCGCACTGGAAGGCGATCGACGCCTACAAAGCCGTCGAAAACGACCCGCGTTTCCCAAAAGGCAAGTATTACGCCTGCTCGATGCTGCCTTACCCATCGGGCAAGCTGCATATGGGCCACGTGCGCAACTATACAATCAATGACGTGATGTACCGCTACCTGCGGATGAACGGCTACAACGTGCTGATGCCGATGGGCTGGGACGCCTTCGGCATGCCGGCCGAAAACGCCGCAATGGCCAACAATGTGCCGCCGGCGCAGTGGACTTACTCCAACATCGCCCACATGAAGGAGCAGATGGAGTCGATGGGCCTGGCGATCGACTGGTCGCGCGAAATGGCCGCCTGCAAGCCTGAGTACTACAAGTGGAACCAGTGGATGTTCCTGAAGATGCTGGAGAAAGGCATCATCTACCAGAAGACCGGCACCGTGAACTGGGACCCGGTGGACCAGACCGTGCTGGCCAACGAGCAGGTGGTGGACGGCAAGGGCTGGCGTTCGGGCGCGCTGATCGAAAAGCGCGAAATCCCGATGTACTACATCCGCATCACCGACTACGCCGAAGAGCTGCTGGACTACGTCGACCACAAGCTGCCCGGCTGGCCTGAGCGCGTGCGCATCATGCAGTCGAACTGGATCGGCAAGTCGACCGGCGTGCGCTTCGCCTTCCCGCACCAGATCAAGGGCAACGACGGCCAGTTGATCAACGACGGCAAGCTGTACGTGTTCACCACCCGTCCCGACACCGTGATGGGCGTGACCTTCTGCGCCGTGGCCGCCGAGCACCCGCTGGCCGCCCACGCCGCGCAGGACAAGCCGGACCTGCAAGCCTTCATCGCCGAATGCAAGATGGGCTCCGTGATCGAAGCCGATATGGCGACGATGGAGAAGAAAGGCATGCCGACCGGCCTGTTCGTCACCCACCCGCTGACCGGTGAACAAGTCGAAGTCTGGATCGGCAACTACGTCCTCATGACTTACGGCGACGGCGCCGTGATGGGCGTGCCGGCACACGACGAGCGCGACTTCGCCTTCGCCAAAAAATACAAGCTGCCGATCAAGCAAGTGATCGCCGCCGAAGGCCAGTCGTATTCCGACGACGCCTGGCAGGAATGGTACGGCGACAAGGCGGTCTCGGTAGTCACCAACTCCGGCAAGTACGACGGCCTGCGCTACAACGAAGCGCTGGAAGCCATCGCCGCCGACCTGGCCGCCAAGGGCCTGGGCGAGAAGAAGACCACCTTCCGCCTGCGCGACTGGGGCATTTCGCGCCAGCGCTACTGGGGCACCCCGATCCCGATGATCCACTGCGACAGCTGCGGCAGCGTGCCGGTGCCTGAAAAAGACCTGCCGGTGGTGCTGCCGGAAGACTGCGTGCCGGACGGCAGCGGCAACCCGCTGAACAAGCACGAAGCCTTCCTCAAGTGCGACTGCCCGACATGCGGCAAGCCGGCGCGCCGCGAGACCGACACCATGGACACCTTCGTCGACTCGTGCTGGTACTACATGCGCTATACCTCGCCAGGTTCCGACCAGGCCATGATCGACCAGCGCAACGACTACTGGATGCCGATGGACCAGTACATCGGCGGCATCGAGCACGCCGTGCTGCACCTCCTGTACGCGCGCTTCTGGACCAAGGTGATGCGCGACTTCGGCCTGGTGAAGTTCGACGAGCCGTTCACCAACCTGCTGACCCAGGGCATGGTGCTGAACGAGACCTACTACCGCGAGGAAGCCTCCGGCAAGAAGCACTGGTTCAACCCGGACGACGTGACCCTGACCACCGACGACCGCGGCCGCCCGGTATCGGCCGTGCTCAAAGCCGACGGCCAGCCGGTCAGCCTGGGCGGCATCGAGAAGATGTCCAAGTCCAAGAACAACGGCATCGACCCGCAAGTGCAGATCGAGCAGTACGGCGCCGACACCGCGCGCCTGTTCACCATGTTCGCTTCGCCGCCGGAGCAGACCCTGGAATGGTCCGGCTCCGGCGTGGAAGGCGCCAACCGCTACCTGAAACGCGTGTGGAACTTCGGCTTCGCCCAGCGCGATGCGATCCGCGCCGCCGGCTCGCCGCTGGCCGCCGCCGCGTCCACCGACGACGGCAAGGCGCTGCGCCGCGAAGTGCACAAGGTGCTGCAGCAGGCCGACTACGACATCAAGCGCATCCAGTACAACACCGTGGTGTCGGCCTGCATGAAGATGCTCAACACCCTGGAATCGGCCAAAGGCGTCGAGCCGGCCGTGCTGTCCGAAGGCTACGCCATCTTCCTGCGCCTCTTGAATCCGGTGGCGCCGCACATCACCCACGTGCTGTGGCAGGAGATGGGCTATGCTGGCGACATCCTCGACGCAGCCTGGCCGCAGGTCGACCCGGCCGCGCTGGAGCAGTCCGAAATCGAGCTGATGATCCAGGTGAACGGCAAGCTGCGCGGCGCGGTGAAAGTGCCGAAGGCCGCCGACAAGGCCGCCATCGAAGCCGCCGCCCTGGCCGAGGAAAGCGTGCAGAAGTTCCTCGAAGGCACGCCGAAGAAGGTCATCGTGGTACCGGGCAAGCTGGTTAACATTGTGGTGTAAGGCAAAGATGACGACGACTCTCACCTCCCGCGGCGCAACGCGCCGCGCCATGCTGGCTGCAGCCGCCTTCGGCGTGGCCGTGCTGGCCACCGGCTGCGGCTTCCACCTGCGCGGCTCGGGCGGCAGCTACACGCTGCCTTTCGACGCGCTGTACGTGGGCTTGCCGGAGTCGTCGCCGCTGGCGATCGACTTGAAGCGCAATATCCGCGCCAACGGCCACACCGCGGTCGCCGCCAGCGCCAAGGAAGCGGACGGCATCATCGAAGTGCTGACCAATCCGGAAAAGACGCGCACCAAGACCATCCTGTCGCTCAACAGCAATGGCCGCGTGCGCGAATACCTCTTAAGCTACAACATCCTGTTCCGCGTCACCGACGGCAAGGGCAAGGAACTGCTGGCGCCGACCCAGATCACGCTGGGCCGCCCGATCAACTTCGATGAATCGCAGCTGCTGGCGAAAGAGCAGGAGGAAGCCCTGCTGTACAAGGACATGCAGACCGACCTGGTGCAGCAGATGATGCGCCGCATGGCCGCCATCAAGATCGGCGCCCCGGCCCCGGCGCCTACCCCGTCCGGCGTGCTGCCCGGCGTGCTGGTCGCGCCGGACGCCACGCGCTAAGAGGCCGCCATGCAGTTGCGCGCCGACGCCCTGGACGGCCACGTCGCCAAGACGCTGGCCCCGCTGTATGTGATCACCAGCGACGAGCACTTGCTGGCGCTGGAGGCGGCCGACAAGATCCGGCGCGCCGCGCGCGCCCAGGGCTACTCCGAGCGCGAAGTGCTCACCGTCGAGCGCAGCTTCAAGTGGGGCGAACTCTTGGCCGCCAACCAGGCCATGAGCCTGTTCGGCGACAAGAAGCTGATCGAGCTGCGCATCCCGTCCGGCAAGCCGGGCAAGGATGGCGGCGCGGCGCTGCAGGCTTACGCGAAAGACCTGTCGCCCGACAACCTCACGCTGATCACCCTGCCCAAGCTGGACTGGCAGACGCAGAAGGCGGCGTGGGTGGCGGCCTTGCAGCAGGCCGCCGTGTACATCGACATCCCGAACATCGAGCGCAATGCGCTGCCGGGATGGATCGCCAGCCGCCTCGCCGCACAAGGGCAGAGCGCGGAGCGCGCCAGCCTGGACTTCATCGCCGACCGCGTCGAAGGCAACCTGCTGGCGGCACACCAGGAAATCCAGAAACTCGGCCTGCTGCACGAGCCGGGCAAGCTGGCCCACGAGCAGGTGCAGGACGCCGTGCTCAATGTGGCGCGCTACGACGTGTTCAAGCTGTCCGAAGCCATGCTCTCCGGCGACACCGCGCGCCTGATCCGCATGCTGGAAGGCTTGAAGGGCGAAGGCGAAGCGCTGCCGCTGGTGCTGTGGGCCGTCTCCGAAGAAATCCGCACGCTGCTAAAATTAAAGGCAGGCATGGCCCAGGGCCGTCCGCTGCCGGCGCTCCTGAAGGAATACCGCATCTGGGGCCCGCGCGAACGGCTGATGGAGCCGGCGCTGCGCCGCATCGCGCTGCCCACCCTGGAGGCGGCGATGCAGCAGGCCGCCCAGGTCGACCGCATGGTCAAGGGCTTGCGCGCCAAGGCGTTCGCCGGCGACCAGTGGGACGCCATGCTGCAGCTGGCACTGAAAGTCGCAAAAGGTTAATGAGTATGGACATCAAGCAGTATATGGAAGACATCGGGCGCCGCGCCCGCGCCGCCTCGCGCGGCATGGCGCGCGCCGACAGCGCGACGCGCAACCGCGCGCTCGAATTGATCGCCGCCGCCATCGAGCGCGAAGCGCCTGCGCTGCGCGCCGCCAACGAGCAGGACCTGGCCGCCGCGCGCGCCGCCGGCCTGGCGCCCGCCATGCTGGACCGCCTGGCGCTGACCAACAAGGCGATTGCGACCATGGTGGAAGGCCTGCGCCAGATCGTCTCGCTGCCGGACCCGGTGGGCGAAATCTCCAACGTGAAGATCCGCCCGTCCGGCATCCAGGTCGGCCAGATGCGCGTGCCGCTGGGCGTGATCGGCATCATCTACGAAGCGCGTCCCAACGTGACGGTCGACGCGGCCGGCCTGTGCATCAAGAGCGGCAACGCCACCATCCTGCGCGGCGGCTCGGAAGCGATCCACTGCAACCGCGCCCTGGCCAAGCTGGTGGCCGAAGGGCTGCGCGGCGCCGGCCTGCCGGCCGACGCGGTGCAGGTAGTCGACACCACCGACCGCGCCGCCGTCGGCGCCCTGATCACCATGCCGCAATTCGTGGACGTGATCGTGCCGCGCGGCGGCAAGGGCCTGATCGCGCGCCTGATGGCAGAAGCCACGGTGCCGATGATCAAGCACCTGGACGGCATCTGCCACGTCTATATCGACGCCAAGGCCGACCTGGCCAAGGCGCTGGACATCGGCTTCAACGCCAAGTGCCACCGCTACGGCACCTGCAACACCATGGAAACGCTGCTGGTCGCGCGCCCGATCGCCGCCGCAGTGCTGCCGCAGCTGGCAGCGCGCTACCTGAGCGAAGCGGTCGAACTGCGCGCCGACGCGGAAAGCTACGCCATCCTGGCCGCCGCCGGCTACCCGCACCTGGCGCACGCCACCGAGGAAGACTGGGCCACGGAATACCTGGCGCCGGTGCTGGCCGTGCGCGTGGTGGACGGGCTGGACGCCGCCATCGAGCATTGCAACACCTGGTCGTCCAAGCACACCGAAGCCATCGTCACCGAAGACTACACGGCCGCCATGCGCTTCCTGCGCGAAGTCGATTCCTCGTCGGTGATGATCAACGCCTCGACCCGTTTTGCGGACGGCTTCGAATACGGGCTGGGCGCCGAGATCGGCATTTCCAACGACAAGCTGCACGCACGCGGACCGGTCGGGCTGGAAGGCCTGACTTCCCTCAAATACGTCGTGTTCGGGCACGGCGAGATCAGAAAGTGACCTGAATGCTCTGGATTAAAGCGCTGCATATCGTCTTCATCGTCTCCTGGATGTCGGGGCTGTTCTACTTGCCGCGCATCTTCGTCAACCTGGCGATGGACACGTCGGGCCCGAGCACCGAGCGGCTGCTGCTGATGGCGCGCAAGCTGTACCGCTTCACCACTTTCCTGGCGCTGCCGGCGGTGCTGCTCGGCATCTGGCTGGCGGTGCTGCAATATGGCGCGAAGATGCCGCTCTGGCTGCATGCCAAGCTGTTCGTGGTGTTGCTGGTGATCGGCTACCACCACGCCTGCGGCTCGCTCTTGAAGAAGTTCGAACGCGGCGCCAATCGCCGCGGACACGTGTTTTACCGGTGGTTCAATGAAGTGCCGGTGCTGCTGCTGCTGGCGATCGTGATTCTGGTGGTCGTCAAGCCTTTCTAAAACCCGGTAAACCTGGGTCAGACCCGAGGGTCAGACCCAGTCGGCGCAACGGCCACTGGCTTCGGCACACCGGGGGTCTGACCCTTGGGTCTGACCCCGAAGTACCGGGTTTGATTTTTACAACGGATAAAGGGTCCCCCAAATGCCATCCTATTTCTGCCCATGCCCGCGCGGCCTGGAAGCCGCCCTGGCGGAAGAACTGACCGAAATCGCGGCCATGAGCCCGACCATGAAGGTCCACAACCAGGTGCCAGGCGGCGTGCACGCCTCCGGCGACCTGTACGACGCCTACCGCATCAACCTGCACTCGCGCATCGCCTCGCGCGTGCTGATGCGCATGGGCGTATGCCACTACCAGAACGAAAACGACATCTACGACCTGGTGCTGGGCCAGCCGTGGGAAGAATGGTTCGGCGTGCACCACACCATCCGCGTCGACGTCACCGCCATCAAGTCGCCGCTGAAATCGCTGGAATTCACCACGCTGAAGATCAAGGACGCCGTCTGCGACCGCTTCCGCGACATGTACGGCAAGCGCCCCTCGGTCAACACGCGCGAACCGGACATGCGCATCTTCGGCTTCCTCGACCAGCGCCAGTTCATGGTCTACCTCGACACCTCGGGCGAAGCGCTGTTCAAGCGCGGCTGGCGCAGCGAGACCGGCGACGCCCCGCTGCGTGAAAACCTGGCCGCCGGCCTGCTGCGCGTGTCCGGCTGGAAGCCCGGCGTGCCCCTGTTCGACCCGATGTGCGGCTCCGGCACCATCCTGTGCGAAGCGGCGCAGATGGTGCAGGGCATCCCGCCCGGTGCGCGGCGCCGCTTCGCCTTCGAGAAATTCCACGACTTCGATCCCGAACCGTGGCAGAAGATGAAGGCCGACTTCAAACCCAACCCGCTGCCGACCGAACCGACGATTTTCGGCTCCGATATTTCCGGCGACATGGTGGCGATGGCGCGCCACAACCTGAAGAGCGCCGGCATCCTGTTCGAGGTGCCGCTCAAGCAGATCGAAGCGCAGCAGGTGCAGGCGCCGAGCGCCACGCCGGGCATCCTGCTGACCAACCCGCCGTACGGCGAGCGGATCGGCGTGCGCGGCGACGCCAGCCTGGAAGAGGACGAGCTGGCGAAGAGTTTCTACAGCGCGTTCTCGACCACGCTCAAGCAGCGCTTCAGCGGCTGGACCGCCTACCTGTTCACGGCCGACCTGGGCCTGCCGAAAATGCTGCGCCTGAAGGAATCGCGCAAGACCCCGTTCTTCAACGGCGCGCTCGAATGCCGCCTGTTCCGGTTTGACATGGTGGCGGGCTTCAACCGCAAGCCGCAAGCGGACACCCCAGCGAGCGAGTAAGGCTGGATCGGCGTAGAATGCTTCGATGCTTTCTACGCCGACGCCCCCGCCCCCTCCCGACGCTCCCGCCAAGATCCCCGAGCCGGAGGCGCCGCACCGCAGGCCGCTGGGCCCGGGCGCACTGGCGGCAGTCCTTGCCAGCCTGTCGATGCTGGGCCCGTTCTCGATCGACGCCTACCTCCCCGCCTTCCCGAATATCCAGGCGACGCTGCATGCGACGCCGATCGAAGTGCAGCAATCGCTGACCGCCTACATGCTGGCCTTTGCCGGCATGGTGCTGTGGCATGGCGCGCTGTCGGACGCCTTCGGCCGGCGCAATGTGATCCTGGTGTCGCTGGTGGCCTTCCTGCTTGGCACGGTGGGCTGCGCCGCCGCGCACTCGGTGCAGTACCTGTGGTTCTTCCGCGTGCTGCAGGGGGTCTCGGCCGGCGCCGGCGTGGTGGTCGGGCGCGCCATCATCCGCGACCTGTACGCCGATGCCGCCGCCGCGCGGCTGCTGTCGATGGTGACCATGATCTTCTCCATCGCGCCCGCCGTGGCGCCGGTGCTGGGCGGCTTCATCGTCAAGTACTCGGACTGGCGCACCATCTTCCTCTCGCTGGCCGGCTATACGGTGTGCCTGTTCATCGTCTGCTACCGCCGCCTGCCCGACACGCTGCCGCGCGAGAAGCGGCAGCCGTTCAACCCGCGCTACCTGTGGCGCAACTACAAGTCCATCCTCGCCTCGCCGCTGTTCCATTTGAAGACAGGCGTGGTGGCGTTCAACTTCGCCGGCCTGTTCCTGTACATCACGGCGGCGCCGGTCGCGCTGCCGACCCAGCTGCACCTGGGCCCCGAGCAATTCGCCTGGCTGTTCGTGCCGGCCGTGTCGGGCATCTTCCTCGGCGCGCTGGCCGCCAACCGCATCGCCGGCAAGACCAGTTTCGCGCGCCAGATCGGCTTCGGCTTCTGCTTCCTGATCACGGCCGCCACGGTCAACGTGGCCTACCACCTGCTGGCCGCGCCCGCGCTGCCGTGGAGCGTGCTGCCGCTGTTCTTCTACACCTTCGGCATGTCGCTGGCGGCGCCGGCCGCCACCTTGCTGGCGCTGGACCTGTTCCCCCACATCCGCGGCACGGTCGCCTCGGTGCAATCGTTCGCCACCACCCTGCTGGGGGCGCTGGTGGCCGGCGTGTTGGCGCCGCTGGCTTCACATTCGCTATCATGGCTGGCGTGCGGCCAGCTGGCACTGACCGTCACCGCACTGTGCTTGTGGTTGACGGCGCGCGCGCTACGGCGCAAGATAGTGCCTATTTGAAAATATTGTTGGTATAAAGTAAATAACTACTAATAGTGTAGCTCTTTCTACACAAATGCAACTTATTGCCGCCAGAAATTTGTATTGCTGCTAAGTTATAGTATATTTATGCCAATTTGCCAGTGGATTGCAAGCAGGAACAGAGCCTAATGCAACACCCCGACCAAGACATCCGCAATCGCTTGCTGATCGCGCGGCTGCCCGCCATGCCGCAGATCCTGATCAAGCTGATTGAGCTCCTGCAAGCCGATGATGCCGGCATGCCGGAGCTGGCCGCGCTGATCGCCAAGGATGCGGGGATGGCCAGCAAGATACTTTCGGTGGCCAACAGCTCGGCCTACCAGCGCCACAACCGCGCGCTGGGCCTGGAGCAGGCCCTGGTCTCGCTGGGCACCGACATGATCAAGACGCTGGTGATCTCCGAGTCGGTGTTCCAGACCTTCAACAACTTCCCGCACAGCGGCAGCACCGACCTGCGCGCCTTCTGGAAAGGCTCGCTCACCACCGCCGTCATCGCGCGCGACATCGCGCGCGTGCTCGACTACCCGCACGTGGAAGAAGCCTACCTGGCCGGCCTGCTGCACAATGTCGGCCGCCTGGCGCTGCTGGCCACCGCGCCGAAAGAATACGCCTACAACTTCACCGCCCGCGACGACGAAGAGCTGTGCGCGGTGGAGCAGCGCACGCTGGAAATCACCCACGCCGAAGCGGGCGCCTGGCTGATCGAGCGCTGGAACCTCGACTCCTTCCTGGCCGACTCCGTGCTGTACCACCACGAGCCGGTGCCGCGCCTGGAAGCGGCCCATCCGCTGATCCGCATCGTGCGCCTGGCGCACCAGCTGTGCTACCACGCCGACATGCCGGCCGCCGCGGCCGATGCCGCCGCGCTGTGCGGCATCGAAGAGGACAAGCTGGACGCCTTCGTCAAGTCCGCCGCACGCCAGGTGGCGCGCGCCGCCGAAGCGCTGGGCATCGACCTGGCCGGCGCCGACGACCTGCCGGCGCCGCCCGCCGCGCCGCCGGCCCCGGTCGACCCGGTGCAGGCGCGCCTGTCCGAAGAAGTGCGCAATATGGTGCTGGTGCAGGAAATGGGCCAGAGCTTCGCGCGCCAGCAGGGCGAAGCCGGCATGCTGGACGCCATGACCCGTTCCGCGCGCATCCTGTTCGACCTGGAAAGCACGGTGATCCTGCTGGAGAGCCCGACCGGCCACGCGCTGCAGGGCGCCGGCGGCGGCGAAGCCCAGCAGCGCCTGGCCGAATTCAGCGTGGCCCTGAGCAAACCGGGGCTGCTGGCCGATGCCGCCAACGGCCGCCAGCTGGCCTTCGCCACGCGCGCCGCCGCGGGCGTCGGCATCGCCGAAGAGCAGCTGTTCCGCATCGTCGGCAGCGAGGCCCTGGTATGCCTGCCGCTGGTGGCCGGCCAGCGCTGCCTGGGCATGCTCGTGGGCGGCTTGCCGGCCTGGCAGCTGCCGCTGCTGCAAAAGAAGGAGCGCTTCCTGCAGGCTTTCGGCAGCCAGGCCGCCAACGCGCTGGAAACCGCCCTGTCCGAGCGCGGCCACACGCGGCGCCAGGTGGCCCACGTCGCCGAAGAATACCGTGAAGCCTCGCGGCGCGTGGTGCACGAGGTGAACAACCCGCTGTCCATCATCAAGAACTACCTGTCGGTGCTGGACGCCAAGCTGGCGCGGCGCGAACCCGTGGTATCGGAAATGTCGATCCTGAACGAGGAAATCGACCGCGTCGGCCATTTGATCAACGGCCTGGCCGACCTGCAGCCCTCGGACGGCGGCAGCGCGGCCAATGTGGCGCGCGTGGTGGAAGACGTGCTGCGCCTGTTCCGCGCCACCGACTTCCTGCCCGCCTCGGTGCAGGTGGTGACGCGCATGCAGGACGGCCCGCAGGAAATCGACGGCGACGCCGACCTGCTCAAGCAGATCCTGGTCAACCTGGTCAAGAACGCGATCGAAGCCCAGCCGGGCGGCGGCCGCATCGAGATCGCCAACCGCGGCCTGGTCAACCGCGAACGCCGGCTCTACGTCGAGCTGGTGGTGAGCGACGCCGGCCCCGGCCTGTCGCAGGAAGTGCTGGCCAACCTGTTTACCGCCGTGAAGAGCAGCAAGGAAGGCAAGCATCACGGCCTGGGCCTGTCCATCGTGCACAGCCTGGTCAAGAAAATGAACGGCATGATCAGCTGCCGCAGCGGCGCCCATGGCACCTCGTTTGAACTCCTGCTGCCGGCCCGCGGCAGCACCAGCCAGCTCGCCCCGGTGCAGGCGCGCGGCGTGGTGGATTCCGTATAAGGCCAGCATGAACCCGATCCTCCCGACGCCCCAGCCTCCGGCACCGGAATTCCAGCCACGCTTGCTGCTGGTCGACGACGAACCGCGGCTGCTGTCCTCCCTGTACGAACTGCTGCGCGTGCAGGACAGCTACCAGCTGGTCACCGCCACCGACGGCGCCGAAGCCCTGGCCGCGCTGAACCGCCAGCGCTTCGACCTGCTGCTGCTGGACCTGCGCCTGCCCGACATGAGCGGCCACGAGATCATGGATTTCGTGAACGCGCGCGAGATCGACTGCGACGTGATCGTGATGAGCGGCGAAGCCGGCATCGAAGCGGCCATCGGCGCCCTAAAGCGCGGCGCCTACGACTACCTGCGCAAGCCGTACAACCCGCCCGAGCTGCTGAAGACGGTGGAGAACGCGCTGCAGAAGCGCCGCCTGGCGGTGGAGAACACGCGCATCGCCCAGCGCCTGGAAAACTCGGAAAAGATGTACCGCTACCTGGTGGACAGCTCGCCCGACATCATCTACACCCTGAACCACGAAGGCTGCTTCACCTTCGTCAACGACCGCGCCTACCAGCTGCTGGGCTACCCGCGCGAAGAGCTGATCGGCCGCCACTACTCGGTGCTGGTGCACGACGAAGACCAGGAGCGCGCACGCTATGTCTTCAACGAGCGCCGGGTCGACGAGCGCGCCTCGCGCAACGTGGAGCTGCGCCTGAAGTGCAACAACAGCGCCGCCGGCGACCGCACCTTCAACAACACCCTGATGACGATCTCGCTCAACGCGATCGGCATGCATGTGCCGGGCGAGCAAGTGGCCAAGCACGAATTCTTCGGCACCTACGGCGTGGCGCGCGACATCACCGACCGCAAACGCGCCGAGGAGATGATCTCCTACCAGGCCTACCACGACATCCTGACCGACCTGCCCAACCGCATCCTGTTCAAGGACCGCCTGGGCCTGGCCGTGATCCAGGCCAAGCGCAAGCTCACCGAGCTGGCGGTGATGTTCATCGACCTGGACCGCTTCAAGCTGGTCAACGACACGCTGGGCCACGTCAAAGGCGACGAGCTGCTGCAGCAGGCCGCGCGGCGCCTGAAGGAATGCCTGCGCAAGGGCGACACGCTGGCGCGCCACAGCGGCGACGAATTCACCATCGTGCTGCCCGAGCTGCGCGACCGCGCCGACGCCAAGGCCATCGCCGACAAGTTCCAGGAAGCGCTGCAGCTGCCCTTCGACCTCGACGGCCACGTGGTGCACATCTCGGCCTCGATCGGCATCGCGGTCTACCCGAGCGACGGCGACTCGATCGAAGAGCTGCTGCGCCACGCCGACATCGCCATGTACCAGGTCAAGGCGCAGGGCAAGAACGGGCACAGCTTCTACCACGCCTCGATGCAGGACATGTCGCACCAGAAGATCGTGCTGGAGCAGTCGCTGCGCAAGGCGCTCGAAAACAACGAGCTGGAAATGTACTACCAGCCGCAAGTCGACATGGCCAGCGGCCGCATCATCGGCGCCGAAGGCCTGATGCGCTGGAACCACCCGACCCGCGGCCTGCTGTCGGCCGGCGAATTCCTGCCGTTCGCGGAAGAGAACGGCCTGATGCTGCCGATCTCGGACTGGATGATCGGCGCGCTGTGCCGCGACCTCTTGCTGTGGAACGCCAATGGGGCCGACAATATCCGCCTGTCGCTGAACCTGTCGCCGCAATACCTGGACCGCGGCGACTTCTTCGAGAAGATGCGCAATGCGCTGGCGCGCTACCAGATTTCGCCGTCGCAGATCGAAGTCGAGATCACCGAGAACATCTGCATCCGCAACCCGCAGTACGCCATCGAGCAGCTGAACAAGCTGTGCCAGCTGGGCGTCTCGGTCGCCATCGACGACTTCGGCACCGGCTACTCCTCGCTGTCCTACCTGCACCGCTTCCCGATCCACACCATCAAGATCGACCAGAGCTTCGTCAAGGAGATCCACGACGAGCACGGCCACTATCCCGTGATCCTGGCCATCATCTCGATCGCGCGCGGCCTCGGCCTGCACCTGGTGGCCGAAGGCGTGGAGACCGAAGTGCAGGCGCGCTACCTGGCCGCCAACGGCTGCGCCACCATGCAAGGCTACCTGTACTACCGCCCGATCGCCCTGACCAGTTTCATGGAAGTGCTGGCAGTGCAGAACCAGGCCGAGGCGCCATCGGCAGCCCTTGCGCCGGGCCCGCGCCTGGCGCAGGCATAACGCGGTGGACCAAGGCAGCATGCAGCGCAGCACACCGAACCAGGCCGAAATCCGCGCAGCAGCGCCGCAGGAAGGCCATTTCGTGGCCGAATTCCTGCGCGTGCGCCAGCTGGCCGAACGCGGCGTCGCCAACGCCCAGCACAGCCTGGGCTTCATGTACTTCAACGGCCAGGGCGTCGCGCAAAGTTACGAGCTGGCCGTCGCCTGGTACCGCCAGGCCGCCAACGCCGGCCTGGAACACGCGCAGTACAACCTGGGCGTGATGTTCCAGAAAGGGCAGGGCGTGGACGTCGACTTCACGGAAGCGGCGCACTGGTACCAGCTGGCCGCCGAACAGGGCTACGCCGCCGCCCAATACAACCTGGGCTGGCTGTACGCCAAAGGCCAGGGCGTGCCGCAGGACACCGAGCAGGCGCGCTACTGGTTCGCCAAGGCCGCCGAACAGGGCGACCCCGGCGCGCAGAACAACCTGGGCATGATGTACGACACCGGCAAAGGCGTGCCGCAGGATTATGCGCAAGCGATCATGTGGTACCGCAAAGCCGCCGAACAAGGCTACGCGCGCGCCCAGTTCAACCTCGGCCTGCGCTACGACAACGGCCAAGGGGTGGCGCAGGACGGCAAGCAGGCGCTGGGCTGGTTCCGCAAGGCCGCCGAGCAAGGCTACGCCGCCGCCCAGTTCAACCTCGCCCTGCGCTACGACAAGGGGCAGGACGTCGCCCCCGACGCCGCCCGCGCCATCAAGTGGTACACGCTGGCCGCGGAGCAGAACCACGTCAGCTCGCAATTCAACCTGGCCCTGATCTACGACAACGGCAATGGCGTAGCGCGCGACGAAGTGCTGGCGCTGCAGTGGTACCGCCGCGCCGCTGAACTGGGGCACGCCGGCGCGCAGAACAACCTGGGCCAGCGCTACGACCAGGGTCTGGGCGTGGCGCAAGACCACCGCGAAGCCGCGCACTGGTACCGCAAAGCCTCCGAATCCGGCCACCCGGCCGCGCAATACCACCTCGCCCTGCTGTACGAACAAGGCCTAGGCGTGCCGCGCGACCAGCAGGAAGCCATTTTCTGGTACCGCAAGGCCGCCGACCAGGGCCATCTGCGCGCCCAGTTCGACCTCGGCCTGCGCTATGAAACGGGACAAGGCGTGCCGCAGGATGCACGCAAGGCGCTGGCCTGGTTCCGCCGCGCCGCCGAGCAGGACTACGTGGCCGCGCAATTCATGCTGGGGCAGATCCACGACCGCGACGACGGCCCCGCGCCCGACCAGGCGCAAGCGAACGCCTGGTACCGCAAGGCCGCCGAGCAAGGCCACACGCTGGCCTGCTTCACGCTCGGCCTGCGTTATGACAATGGCCAAGGCCTGCCGCGCGACTTCAAGCAAGCCCTGTCCTGGTACCTGGCCGCAGCGCGCCAGGGCCATGCCCGCGCCCAGCTCAATGCCGGCCTGATGTTCCTCTCCGGGCAAGGCGCGGAAGCCGACGCCGAGCAGGCTTGGCGCTGGCTGTCGCTGGCCGAACGCAGCGGCCAACAAAGCGCCGCGCGTCACCTCGCCGCCGCCGCCGCCCGCCTCGCCCCGCACCAGCTGGCCGCCCTGCGCGCCGCACCGGAACTGCTGCCAGCGTGAGCTCCAGCGACGACAGGCTGCACCTGCGCGGTTCGGCGGCTTTACGCGCGGCAAAGCGTTTGGCACAGTGTTCCTGCTGACCTAGGCCGACATCGGCAACCGCTGGGGCCAAACTTATTTCTTCAGCATCATTGCCGTGCTGATGCTGTCCACGGCCTACTTGGATGGCTGAATGGAACGCGACCTGGAGCGTGCCCAGGTTCGGCGTGTCGTGTGCTGGATCCAGCTGGCGCAGACCGAGCGCAGCGGCGGAAACCTCCGCCCGGCCATGCTGGACAAGGCGCGCCGCCTGTGCGCGCGCCTGCGCATCCCGCCACGGCAGTTGCAGCATTAAAGTCGGGGTCAGCTCTGGCAATCGGACATTTCGCTGCGCGAAATGTCCGATTGCCAGAGCTGACCCCGACTTTCAAGTTAAATCTTAGCGGCGGCGCTGTTGTGGCCTTGGACTGGATGAGCCGCGCTGTTCGATGTGGCGGAACACGATGCGGCCCTTGTTCAGGTCATACGGGGACAGTTCCAGCGTTACCTTGTCGCCGGCAATAATGCGGATGAAGTTTTTCTTCATGCGGCCGCCTGTGTAAGCGATCAGCTTGTGGCCGTTGTCCAGGTCTACCCGGAAGCGCTGCTCCGGCAGGATCTCGGTGACCACGCCATTCATTTCAATGAGTTCTTCTTTTGCCATGCTGCTTCCTTTGCGATTGGGGGGCGAGGGAGACGAAAAAAAAGCCCGCGTTGTTGCGGGCTTCGTTTCAATGTAATGCCAATATTTCAATCGCTGCTACAGCCCGTGCTATCTGCACGGTGCGAAGCGGTCAGCCAATGCTATCTGCAAGGTGCCGGCCTGTGACCTATGTTTGGTGCTACAAGGTGAAGCTCTCGAGTACTTCACCACAGAACGCAGTGTAACACACTTTTGTGCGGTGCACAAAATTATTTCAGCGCACGAAATGCGCTTCGATTTCCTCCAGGGTCTTGCCCTTGGTTTCGGGCAGCAGGAAGGCGGCGGCAAGGAAGTACACCACCGTGCAGCCGGCCCAGAAGAAGAACATCGCCGCATAGCCGTGCTGGCCGACCGTCGGCAGGAACACCGCTGCAATGGTGGTGGACACGAACTGGTTGATCAGCAGCGCAATGCTCATGCCGTTGGAGCGGATGCGGGTCGGCATCAGTTCGGACAGGGCGAGCCACACGCACACGCCCGGGCCCACCGCGAAGCTGGCGACGAACAGGCAGATCGCCAGCGTCACTTGCCAGCCATGCGCCGCTGAAGGCAGGGCGCCGACCTGGGCCTGCTCGATACGCAACGGGGCATCGCGGCCTTGCGCCGGGTCGGCGAAAGGATTCAGGTGCAGGGCGCGGAAGAAGGCGCCGATCACGCTGTCGGGCTGCACGGTGTCTTCGCGCGAGAGCACCATCGGCGCCAGCGTCGGGTCGTCGCTGCGGCGGGTTTGCACGTTGGTGAAGGGGCCGTAGGAATAGGACACGGTCAGCAGCTGGGGCGCTGCGTCTTTTCCGGCCGGGGCGCCAAGCGCTTGCAGCGTGCCGGCGTCGAGGCGCAGCGACAAGGTGTCGCCTTTGGCTTGCGCCGCTACTACGGCACGCACGTCGCGCTGTTGGCTTTCGGCGCTGCGGAACAGCAGGCCGGCCATCAGGAGGGCCAGGACGATGCCGCCGCTGCCCACCATCAGCAGGAACTTGCGGCCCTTGCGGTCGACCAGCAGCACCGCCACCACCGTCATGAGGGCATTCAGCAGCTTGAGGCCGACGTCGGCCAGGTTGGCGGTGGAGCCGGGCAGGCCGGCCTGGTTCAGGATGTTGACCGCGTAAGCCAGCACGGAGTTGATGCCGGTTGCCTGGTTGCAGGCCAGGATCAGGCAGGCCAGCAGGAAGGGCAGCATGTAGCGGCGGCTGAAGAGGCGGTCTTCTGCTGGGCCGGCGGCAGCGGCGGCGGGCATATTCAAGCCGGCAAGGGCGGCCGCGCCGCCACGGCCGGCGACCACGCCGCGCGCGGCGGCGATGTCGCCGTCAGTCGGACCGTTTGCTGCGGCGGTGCGTGC
>NZ_WNKX01000014.1 GCF_009720745.1 Massilia eburnea
GGGTCAGCTCTGGCAATCGGACATTTTGCTGCGCAAAATGTCCGATTGCCAGAGCTGACCCCGACTTTTAAGTTAGAGGTAGGCCCACTCGCGCGACATCTGCTTTGCGTAGGAAGGGGGGGCGGTGTCGAGTGAGTCGAAGGTGACCAGTTCGTAGGATTCCGGGTCGGCCAGCATGGCGCGCAGCAGCTGGTTGTTCAGGGCGTGGCCGGATTTGTGGGCTTCGTAGCTGGCGATGATCGGGTGGCCGACCATGTACAGGTCGCCGATCGCGTCGAGGATCTTGTGGCGCACGAATTCGTCGTCGTAGCGCAGGCCGTCCTGGTTCAGGATGCGGTATTCATCCATCACGATGGCGTTTTCCAGCGAACCGCCGCGCGCCAGGCCAATTCCGCGCAGCATTTCCACATCCTGCATGAAGCCGAAGGTGCGGGCGCGGGCAATCGCCTGGATGTACGACACGTCGCCGAAATCCACGGTCGCGCGCTGCGCCGTGCCATCCACCGCGGGGTGGTTGAATTCGATGAAGAAGTCCAGCTTGAAGCCGTCGTGCGGGACCAGGCGCGCCCATTTTTCAGCGCTGCCCTTGCCTTCGCGGATCTCAATGGGCTTTTTGACTTTAATGAACTTCTTCGGCGCTTCCTGCTCCTGCACCCCGCCCTGCTGCAGCAGGTAGACAAACGACGATGCCGAACCATCCATGATCGGGATTTCTTCCGCGGTCACGTCCACGTACAGGTTGTCGATGCCTAGGCCGGCGCAGGCCGACATCAGGTGTTCGACGGTGGAGACGCGGCCGCCGTCCTTCATCAGCACGGTGGCCATGCGGGTATCGCCCACAATGTCCGCCCTTGTAGGGAAGACAACTTGCGGGTCCAGGTCCACGCGGCGGAACACGATGCCGGTGTCCGGTTCCGCCGGGCGCAGGGTCAGCTCAACCTTGGTGCCGGAGTGCAGGCCGACACCTGTGGTGCGGACGATTTCTTTGATGGTTCTTTGTTTCAACATGCGAAGATTATAGCGCCCTGCGCCCTTCCCCGCTTACGGATGCTCGGCCTCGGCATGCTCGGTCTCGCGCCGCACCAGGTAGATGCCGGAGCCGATGATGATGGCCGCGCCCAGCAAGGTGAAAGCATCCGGCAGCGTATGCCACAGCAGCCAGTCGATGCCCACGCCCCAGGCCAGCGCCGTGTATTCGAACGGCGCCACGATGGAAGCCTTGCCCATGCTGAATGCGCGCGTCAGCGCCAGCTGGCCGAAGAAGCCGCTCACTGCCAGTGCAGCCATCGCCGGCCACAGCGACCAGTCGATCGCCACCCAGGCATTGACGGCCAGCGGCATCACGCCAATGCCCATCAGCGCCAGCACCCAGAACATCACGTGTTCCGGCGCATCGGTGCGCGCCAGGATACGGCCGGCGATGGCGGAGATGGCATAGCACACTGCCGAGGCCAAGACGGCCAGTCCGGCGACCGAAGCGAAATTGCTGCCATCAGGGCGCAGCACTACCAGCACGCCGCCCAGGCCAACCGCGATGGCGACCCATTGCCCCAGGCTGACCTTTTCGCGCAGGAAGAACACGGCCAGCGCGGTCACCAGCGACGGCGCGATGAAGAAAATGGAATAGGTATCCGCCAGCGGCAGCGACTTCAGCGCATAAGCGAACAGGGACAGCATGCCGATCCCGATCACGCCGCGCAGGATGTGCAGCGGCCAGCGCACCTTGAAGATGCCGGTGAATTTCCCGCGATAGCCGATATAAGCGCACACCAGCGGCATCGAAAGCATGCATCGCAACGCCGTCACCTGCACTGCCGGGTAGCGCCCGGCCAGCACTTTCATGGAAGCGTCCATGAGGGAGAACATGGCGACGGCTGCCACCATGGCGTAAATAGCTTGCAGGTTTTCTTTTTGTTGCGGAGTCACGTTGGAGGCCCAAAAGCGTTGCCGGGTCGTCCATTGTACTTAAAGAAACGGTTTGCTGCCGGGGCTGCCTTAACGAGCTCGGTAGAAGTAAAAACCATCCCCGAACCAACCTGGCTCGGTTTCGATCCACCGGACTCTTTCCATCGCTTCTTTCAGTTCCTCATACGCGACGTCGGAGCAAAGCTTGGTGCCCAAGCCTAGAAAACCGATGCGTTGTCTTAAATTGACTTGTTCCCTGAAAACTCGCAAGAGCTGTTGAACATCCGGGAGCGGATCGGCGTCTTCATGCTCGGGCAACACGATACTGAGCTCCCACTTCCCAGTTTCCTTGAGCAGTTCCCAATAGGCGCCCTTAGCGGCAAACCCTGACTGGTCCAGCGCCGCTAAAAATTTGCGCCCATCCGAAATCATTTCCGTGCTCAATGTTTGCTTATCCATGTCTGAATCCATGGCGACACTCCTTTCGGCTGTTGGGTGCAAGCGGTAACCATACGCCGCGCCGCCCACTGACCAATCTTGACATCGTACCGCGATGACTCATTCCACGCGCTGACGATAGACCAATTTTCCGCAAGAAGAACGTCTTCACCTGCAGCCTGATCAAACTCCCGCTTCAGCCCAGCTAGCTCTAATAGCGTACTCAGCTTATGCGTGTGGCAGGCCATGGCGAATCCCTTATCTGGAAAAGCAAAATGCCCCTGATGGCTCGCGATGACGGCCTTGAGTGCACATTCAACCGAATATCCCATAAGGTAATAGCTCCCCGAAAAGTGGCCGGATGCGAACAGGCATAGCGCCTCGGCTGCGCGCATTTTTGACAATTGCTGAAGTTCTCGGCGATCCATCGCTTCATCGTATGCGTCGCCCCGGGCCAAGCATTTGCGTTACATCAGTCGCATCGCAATTCCGCAGGACGAGTTATGATTGTGGGATGAATACAGAAGCGCTACTTGCCGAAAACGTTGAAGAGGCCGAGCCACTCTATGTGGTCCACGAATCCCCCGTGCATGGACGCGGCGTTTTCGCGCGCCGGTTGATCCCGGCCGGCACCCGCATCATCGAATACACCGGCGAAATCGTCGACTGGGAAGAGTGCTGCCGCCGCACCGAAGAAAAAGGCGGCCCTATCGGGCACACCTTCTTCTTCAGCCTGAACAACGGCATGCTGATCGACGGCGGCACGGGCGGCAACGAAGCGCGCTACATCAACCACTCCTGCGAGCCCAATTGCGAGGCCGAGGAAGATGACGATGACCGCGTCTACATCTGCTCCTTGCGCGACATCGAGGAAGGCGAGGAACTGAACTACAACTACGGGCTGATTTACGAAGCCCGCCACACCGCCAGGGTGAAGAAGGAATTCGCCTGTTACTGCGGGGCGCCGTCCTGCACCGGCGTCATGCTGGCGCCGAAAAAGCGCAAGTCCCGCAGCAAGGCGGCGGCTCAGGCGCCTGCTTCAGGCGGCTGAGCCTGTTCCATTGGCGCCGGCGCCGCTGCGCTGCGGCCGCGCAAGGCCGAAATGCCTTTGAACAGGTGGAAAATGACGTAGGCGTGGAAGGCCACCGGCATCCAGTCGGCAATCGCTGCATAGACCAGTGCGTCGAGAATGTAGACGGCGAGGCCGATGTAGAAGGCCCACAGCTTGTCGCGCAATGCGAAATACCCAATCACGCCATAGTGGCCAATGATTAGCGCCGACAGGATCAGGCCCACAACCTTCGGGTCAGAGAACGCCGCGCTGACCACCGCCGTCATCCCCAGGCCGATCACGAAGTTGGTATTGCTGCCGGAGTAGAACAGGAACAGGTTGACCAGCGAAAGGCCGGCGATCCACCAGAACCAGCGGGCGCTGGAAGCTACGGTCGGATCGGAAGATACTGGCAACGTCATGGAATTCCTCTCGAAAAATAGAAGTTGCAATCTTAGCAGCGAGGTTTCCGCAGACGGAAATAAAAAACGCCCGGCATGCCGGGCGTGTTGCATTTGAGCCTAATACGCTGATTACAGCTGGCCCAGCATGGTTTCGGCGTTCGACACTTCGAACTTGCCGCCTTGCTCGACGTTCAGTTGCTTGACCACGCCGTCTTCCACCAGCATCGAGTAACGCTGGGAGCGGGTGCCCATGCCAAATTTGGAAAAGTCCGCGTCCAGGCCCAGGGCCTTGGAGTAGGCGGCGTTACCGTCAGCCATCATGCGGACGATGCCGGTGGCTTTCTGGTCGCGGCCCCATGCGCCCATGACGAAAGCGTCGTTCACGGAGATGCACCAGATTTCATCCACGCCCTTGGCTTTCAGTTCGGCGGCGTGCTTGACGTAGCCCGGCACGTGCTGTGCGGAGCAGGTTGGGGTGTAGGCGCCAGGCAGGCCGAAGATCGCGATCTTCTTGCCTTTCACCAGGTCCTGTACGTTGAAGGTATTCGGGCCGAGGGAGCAGCCTTCGGTCTCGGTCTCGATGAATTCGGACAGTTGGCCTTCCGGCAGTTTGTCGCCGATCTTGATGGTCATTTCGGGTTCTCCTTCTTGTGAAAACCCAGAGTATAACTCCGCGCCGCCGGATGCGTGATCCGGCGGCGCGGCTGACCGTATTTAGTCAGCCTGCTTGCGGAGGAAGGCAGGAATGTCGTAGGTTTCCATGCCCGACTTGGCCAGTGCGTTCACCTGCTCGGTGGCCGATTCGCGGCGCCACACGGCTGGCTGCTTCTGCACGTCGGCCGAAACGCCGGAGAAACCTGCGGAACCGAAGCCGCCGACTGCGCTGGTCGCCGCGCCGCCGAGGCCTGCGTTGACGTTCAGCGGGCTGCCGCCGTGGGTGCCGGTGCGCAGTTGCTGCTGCGGTACCAGCTGCACATGCTTCTTGGCTTTGCCCAGGCCGGTGGCCACCACAGTCACGCGGATCGCGTCGCCCATGGCGTCGTCGTAGGCGATACCTTGAGCGATCGACGCATCCGGTGCGGCGAAGGCGCGGACGGCAGCCATGACTTCCTTGATTTCCTTACCTTTCAGGCCGCGCGACGCGGTCACGTTCACCAGCACGCCGCGTGCGCCCGACAGGTCGACGCCGTCCAGCAGCGGGGATGCGACTGCCTGCTCGGCGGCCACGCGTGCGCGGTCCACGCCGGAAGCGGTGGCGGTGCCCATCATCGCCTTGCCCTGCTCGCCCATGATGGTCTTCACGTCGTTGAAGTCGACGTTGATGTGGCCTGGCACGTTGATGATCTCGGCGATACCGGCAACGGCGTTGTTCAGGACGTCGTCCGCGTGCTGCAGCCACTCGATCAGGGACTCGTCTTCGTAGATCTCTTCCAGCTTCTCGTTGCAGATCACGATCAGGGAGTCGACGTTGGCGGACAGCTGCTCCAGGCCTGCCTCGGCGATATCCAGGCACTTCTGGCCTTCGTGCGAGAACGGCTTGGACACCACGGCCACGGTCAGCGCGCCCTGCTGCTTGGCGATTTCCGCCACGATCGGCGCTGCGCCGGTACCGGTGCCGCCGCCCATGCCGGCAGCGATGAAGACCATATGCGCGCCGCGCAGTGCATCTTCAATGCGGCCGCGGGACTCTTCCGCCAGCGCACGGCCGACGTCAGGCTTCATGCCCGCGCCCAGGCCGGTCTCGCCGATCTGGATGATGTTGCTTGCCTTGGAAGTGGCCAGCGCTTGTGCGTCGGTATTGGCAGCGATGAATTCCACGCCGCTCATGCCTTTGTTGATCATGTGCTGGACCGCATTGCCGCCCGCACCGCCAACACCAACGACCTTGATGACCGTTCCCAGTGTTGCGTTGTCTACCATATCAAACTCCATGATGTACTCCTATCTAGAATGCGGTTTTCAAGCGCCAGGCCTCATATCAATAGGAGAACTGGAGATTGAAAACTGCAGGTTTTACTCGAATAAACGTTTAAAAATTACCCAGGAACCATTCCTTCATGCGCTGCCAAACTGCTTTTACCGAACCATCCTGGCGGGTCACAATGTGGCCACGCAGGTACTGCTTCTTCGCTTCCAACAACAGCCCCAACACGGTTGCATAGCGCGGGCTGCGGACCACGTCGGCCAGCTGGCCGCGGTAGTCCGGTGTGCCCAGGCGCGCAGGCTTGAGGAAGATGTCTTCCGCCATCTCCACCATGCCCGGCATGATTGCGGTGCCGCCGGTCAGCACGATGCCCGACGAGAGCACGCCCTCGTAGCCGGACTCGCGCACCACCTGGTGCACCATCGCAAACAGTTCTTCCACGCGCGGCTCGATCACGGCGGCCAGCGCCTGGCGCGACAGGTTGCGCGGACCGCGGTCGCCCAGACCCGGCACTTCCAGGTGCTCGCCCGGATCGGCCAGCACCTGCTTGGCCACGCCGTAGCGGATCTTGATTTCTTCCGCTTCGCCGGTCGGGGTACGCAGCGCCATCGCGATATCGTTGGTGATCTGGTCGCCGGCGATCGGGATCACGGCCGTATGGCGGATCGCACCGTCGCTGAAGACCGCCACGTCGGTGGTGCCGCCGCCAATGTCGATCAGCACCACGCCCAGTTCTTTTTCGTCGTTGGTCAGCACCGCGTCGGCCGAGGCCATCGGCTGCAGGATCAGGTCCGACACTTCCAGGCCGCAGCGGCGCACGCACTTGACGATGTTCTGCACCGCGCTCACGGCGCCGGTGACGATGTGCACCTTCACTTCCAGGCGGATGCCGCTCATGCCGATCGGCTCGCGCACGTCGTCCTGCGAGTCGACGATGAACTCCTGCGGAACGGTGTGCAGCAGCTGCTGGTCGGTCGGGATGTTGACTGCCTTGGCGGTCTCGATCACGCGCGCCACGTCGGTCGCAGTGACTTCCTTGTCCTTGATCGCCACCATGCCGCTGGAGTTGAAGCTGCGGATATGGCTGCCGGCGATGCCCGCGTACACATTGCGGATCTTGCAGTCGGCCATCAGCTCCGCCTCTTCCAGCGCGCGCTGGATCGATTCGACGGTCGCCTCGATGTTCACCACCACGCCTTTTTTCAGGCCGCTGGACTCGTGCTGGCCCAGGCCAATCACTTCGTGGCGTCCATCGCCCATCACCTCGGCCACCACGGCCACCACTTTGGAGGTGCCGATGTCGAGGCCGACGATCAGGTTCTTAGCGTCTTTAGTCATCTCTATGCCCTGCTTTCAACGTTTCTTCGTATCCGACGGGATCTTCAATCCCGCTGCGCTCAATGCCAGGCCGTTCTGGTAGCGCATATCAATCGTTTCAATATTCGGCACGCGGGCGGAAATCTGCGGCCAGATCCCGACCAGGCGCTTCACCCTTTGATGCAGGGTGTCAGGCGTTGCCTCGCGTCCCAGCGCCACACTGGCGCCGTTGTCCAACTTCACCGTCCATGCATAGCGTCCCGACAGGGCCACGCCCTGCGGCACCAGGCTGACCGGTGAAAACCATTGCTTCAACTCGCCGTAACGCGCGAGCACTTCCTTTTCGCTGCCATCCGGGCCGGAAAACTCCGGCAGCTCGTGATCTTCTTCCGCCTCTGCCAGGTTGGCGGTGAAGACATCGCCTTTCACCGACAGCAGGCGGCCGTCTTCGCCCCAGGTGCCCAGCACTTCATGCTCTTCCAGTTCCACGATCAGCTGGTCCGGCCATTCGCGCCGCACACTGGCGCGGCGCACCCATGGCACGGACTCAAACACCTTGCGCACCTGGTCCAGGTCGGCCGTGAAGAAATTACCGACCAGGCGGCCCTGGGTACCGTTGCGCAGCGTCAGGTGGTTCACATGCTTGAACTCCGACTTGTCCATGGTCTCAACGCGGATGGTGCGCAAATCGAATACAGGACGATTCGCCACCCACCACACGCCGGCAGCGGCGCAAGCCAGCACCGACAGCGCGATCAGGCCGCTGGCGGATGCATTCAAGGCTTTTACGTCGTGCCACATAAGTCTTTTCAGTCCTCTACTTCTTCAGCTTCAGTCGTGCAGTGCGCAGGATTTCCACGCACAGTTCTTCGTAGCTCACGCCGGTCGCGCGGGCAGCCATCGGCACCAGCGAATGGCTGGTCATGCCCGGCGAGGTATTCACTTCGAGCAGGAAGGGCTTCTGGTCCTTTTCGCGCAGCAGCACGTCGACCCGGCCCCATCCCTCGCAGCCAACGGCGCGGTAGGCCGCTACGGCCAGGCGCTGCATTTCGTCCTGCATTGCCTGGTCCAGCTGCGGCGGGCAGAAGTACTTGGTGTCGTCGGTGAAGTACTTGTTGTTGTAGTCGTAGTTGCCTTGCGGCGCCACGATCTCCACGATCGGCAATGCACGGGCGGTCTTGCCGGTGCCCAGCACGGCGACGGTGAACTCGCGGCCTTCCACGAATTCTTCGGCCAGCACGCAGTCGTCCAGCGCGGCGGCGGCATCGTAGGCGGCTTTCAGGCCGGCCTTGTCGCTCACCTTGGTGATGCCGATGGTCGAACCTTCGTGCGGCGGTTTCATGATCAGCGGCAGGCCGAGGCGCGCACCTTCCGCATCCAGGTCGGAGTCCGCGCCCAGCACGGCGTATTCCGGGGTCGGCAGGTTTTCGCGCAGCCACAGGATCTTGGTGGTGATCTTGTCCATGCCCACCGAGCTGGCCATCACGCCGGAGCCGGTGTAAGGGATGCCGAGCAATTCCAGCGCACCCTGGATGCTGCCGTCTTCGCCGTAGCGGCCGTGCAGCGCGATGAACACGCGGTCGAATTTTTCGGCGGCCAGTTCGGCCAGCGAGCGTTGGCCCGGGTCGAAGGCGTGGGCATCCACGCCTTGCGATTGCAGGGCCGCCAGCACACCGGTGCCGGACATGATGGACACGTCGCGCTCGGCGGACAAGCCGCCCATCAGCACGCCCACCTTGCCGAATGCTTTTGCTTCTTGTGCAGTCAGTTTGGTCATCGCATCAGGCCTTCCAGTTCGTGAGTTTTGCCGGGACGCCGCTGATCGAGCCCGCGCCCATCGTGAGCACCACGTCGCCGTCGCGCACCACGTTCATGATCGTTTCCGGCATGTCGGCGATGTTTTCGACGAATACCGGTTCTACCTTGCCGCGTGCGCGGATCGCGTGCGCCAACGAGCGGCCGTCGGCTGCCACGATAGGCGCCTCGCCCGCTGCATACACATCCGACAGCACCAGCACGTCGACGGTGCTGAGGACTTTTGCGAAGTCCTCGAACAGGTCGCGGGTGCGGCTGTAGCGGTGCGGCTGGAAGGCCAGCAGCAGGCGGCGGCCAGGATAGGCGGCGCGCGCGGCGGCGGTGGTCACTTCCATTTCAATCGGGTGATGCCCGAAATCGTCCACCAGGGTGAAGCTGCCGCCCGACGGGATGGCGACTTCGCCGTATTTGGTGAAGCGGCGGCCCACGCCGGCGAAGCCTGCCAGGCCGGCTTGCGTTGCGGTGTCTGGCACCCCGATTTCGCGCGCGATGGCGACGGCGGAGCAGGCGTTCTGCACGTTATGCAGGCCAGGCTGGTTCAGCACGATGTCGAGGTCCGGGAAACCTTCCTGCAGCACGGTGAAGTGCATCTGGGTGCCGACGGCGCGCGCGTTGATGGCGCGCACTTCGGCGTCTTCAGCGAAGCCGTAGGTCGTTACCGGCTTGGTCACCTGCGGAATGATGGCGCGCACGTGCGGGTCATCAATGCAGAGCATGGCGCGGCCGTAGAACGGCAGGCGGTGCGTGAAGTGCACGAAGGCTTGCTTCAGCTTTTCGAAATCGTGCTCGTAGGTCTCCATGTGATCGGCATCGATGTTGGTGATGACTTCGATCATTGGAGTCAGGTTCAGGAAGGACGCATCCGATTCGTCCGCTTCCGCCACCAGGTATTCACCGGAGCCCAGCTTGGCGTTGGCGCCGGCTGCGGTCAGGCGGCCGCCGATCACGAAGGTCGGGTCCAGGCCGCCCTCTGCCAGCACGGATGCCACCAGGCTGGTGGTGGTGGTCTTGCCGTGGGTGCCGGCAATGGCGATGCCGCGCTTCAGGCGCATCAGCTCACCGAGCATCACGGCGCGCGGCACGATAGGAATCTTGCGGGCGCGCGCAGCGACCACTTCCGGGTTGTCGGCCTTGACGGCGGTCGAGGTCACAACCGCGTCGGCATTGCCGATGAAGGCTGCGTCGTGGCCCTGGTGCACGGTGGCGCCCATGTCGACCAGGCGCTGCGTCACGGCGTTCGAACCGAGGTCCGAGCCGGAGACGTTGTAGCCCAGGGTCACCAGCACTTCGGCGATGCCGCTCATGCCGCTGCCGCCGATGCCGACGAAGTGAATGTTCTTTACTTTATGTTTCATGCCAGTGCTTCCAATTCTTTTGCGATGGCGTCATTCGCATCGCGCTTGCCCACTGCGAGCGCGGCGGCCGCCATCTTTTGACAGGTATTGCGGTTCAAGGTCTGCAACAGTGCTGCCAGGCTTTCCGGATTCAACTCCGTCTGCGGCATGTGGATGGATGCGCCCTGCTTGGCCATCCACTGCGCGTTGTCGCGCTGGTGGCTGGTCGTCGAGGCCACCAGGGGAACCAGCACGCTGGCCACGCCAGCTGCCGTCAGTTCCGACACGGTGATGGCGCCGGCGCGGCAGATCACGATGTCTGCCTGCGCGTAAGCACTCGCCATGTCGTCGATAAAATCGACCACGTGCGCTTCCACATGTGCCTGCGCGTAAGCCGCGCGCAGGGCTTCAATGTTCTTTTTGCCCGACTGGTGGGTTACCAGCGGACGCTGTTCCGGCGCGATCATCGCCAGCGCGGCCGGCAGCGCATCGTTGAGCGCCTTGGCCCCCAGGCTGCCGCCCACCACCAGGATGCGCAGCACGCCTTCGCGGCCGGCGAAGCGCTGCTCCGGCGCCGGCATGGCGAGGATTTCCTTGCGTACCGGGTTGCCGGTGACGACGGCCTTGCCGGCAGCGGCGCCGAATTCCGCCGGGAAGCCGAAGAACACTTTCTTCGACATCGGCGCCAGCGTCTTGTTCGACAGCAGCAGGGCCGCGTCGGCGTTGACCAAGGCCAGCGGCACGCCGCGCAGCCTGGCCATCAGGCCGCCGGGCACGCAGACGTAGCCGCCCATGCCCAGCACCACGTCCGGCTTGCGCTTGCCGATGAAGCGGAAGCAGTCCAGGAAAGCGCCGATCATCTTGAAGCCGCCGCCGATGGTGTGCATCAGGCCCTTGCCGCGCATGCCGCTGAAGTGGACCACGTCCATCTCCACGCCATGTTTCGGCACCAGGTCGGTTTCCATGCCATGCGAAGTGCCCAGCCAGGAAACCTCCCAGCCACGAGCGCGCATGGCCTGCGCAATCGCCAGGCCAGGGAAAATATGGCCGCCGGTGCCGGCCGCCATGATCATCAGGCGCTTGCTCATAAGCGGCCTCCGCGCATCATGACCCTGTTTTCGTAGTCGATCCGCAGCAGGATCGCCAGGCCCACGCAGTTGATGATGATGCCGGTGCCGCCGTAGCTCATGAGCGGCAGCGTCAGTCCCTTGGTCGGCAGCAGGCCGAGGTTCACGCCCATATTGATAAACGTCTGTACGCCGATCCAGATGCCGATGCCTTTCGCGGCCAATCCGGCGAAGGTCTGGTCGAGGGCAATGGCCTGGCGGCCGATGTCGAAGGCGCGTTTGACGATCCAGTAGAACATGCCGATGGTGACCAGCACGCCGATCATGCCCAGCTCTTCGCCGATCACGGCCAGCAGGAAGTCGGTATGCGCTTCCGGCAGGTAGTGCAGCTTTTCCACGCTGGCGCCCAGGCCCACGCCGCCGATCTCGCCGCGGCCGAAGGCGATCAGCGAGTGGGTCAGCTGGTACGCCTTGTTCAGCGCATTCTCTTCTTCCCACGGATTTAGGTAGGCGAACAGGCGTGCGCGGCGGAATGGCGAGAGCCAGATAATGGTCACGAAGATCAGCACCAGCATGCCGGCAATGCCGCCGAACCAGACTGCGTTCACACCGCCCAGGAACAGGATGCCCATGGCGATGCAGACGATCACGCCGAAGGCGCCCAGGTCCGGCTCCAGCAGCAGCAAGAGCCCCACGAAGGCAACGGCGAGCGCCATCGGCGCAAAGCCTTTGGACAGGCGGTGCATGAATTCCTGCTTGCGCACGGTGTAGTCGGCTGCATACAGCACGATGAAGAGCTTCATCAGTTCCGACGGCTGGAACTGGAATACTTTCAGCGTCAGCCAGCGGCGGCCGCCGTTCACGTTGACGCCCAGGCCGGGAATCAAGACCAGCACCAGCGCCACCAGGGTGCCAATGAACAGGTAAGGCGCAGCCCTTTGCCAATCCTCGATCCGCACGCGGAAGGCAACTGCCGCCGCCACAATCGCGATGCCGATGAAGATCGCCTGGCGCTGCACGAAATAGTAATTCTTGTAGGCGGCGAATTTCGGCGAATCCGGCAGCGCGATCGAGGCCGAATACACCATCACCATACCGAACAGCATGAGCAGCAGCACCGACCAGACCAGCGGCTGGTCGTATTCCATCATCTTCGAATGACGTGCGCGTCCATCCAGCGGAGCTGGGGACTCGGCGCCACCGAAGCGGAATGGAAGCTGGATCGCCATCAGATCTCCTGCCCCGCATCAAGCGCGATCTCGCGCACGGTGTCGATGAACACCTGCGCGCGGTGCGCGTAGTTCTTGAACATGTCCAGGCTGGCGCAGGCCGGCGACAGCAGCACGGCGTCGCCGGCATGGGCCAGCGCGGCGGCGCGTTTGGTCGCTTCTTCCAGCGTGGCGAAATCTTCCATCGGCACGCCGGTCGGTTCCAGCGCGGTACGAATGGCAGGCGCATCGCGGCCGATCAGTACCACGGCGCGCACGAAGCGGCGCACCGGATTGGCCAGCGGGTCGAATTCCTGGCCTTTGCCGTCGCCGCCCATGATGACCACCAGCTTTTGCTCGCCGGCGAAGGCCTGGCCCAGGCCCACCAGCGCCGCGACAGTCGCGCCCACATTGGTGCCCTTGGAATCGTCGTAGTAATCGACGCCATTAATCGATGCGACCAGCTCCACGCGGTGCGGCTGTCCCTTGTATTCACGCAGACCGTGCAGCAGCGGCGCGAACGGCAGGCCAATGGCGCGGCACAGGGCCAGCGCAGCCAAGGCGTTGGAAGCGTTGTGCGTGCCACGGATCTGCAGCGCGTCCGCCGGCATCAGCTTCTTGGTGTAGCACTCCACCGGTGGCGGAGGAAGATCATTCTTCTTGCGGCGCTTCGGCGGTTCGGCGTCGTCGGTCGGTTCTGCCGTGGCGAGCCAGTACACCCCGCGCTCGTTGACCAGGCCGAAGCTGTGCGCCAGTTCCGGCGCGTCGGTGCCGAAGGTGACGTTTTCACCGGTCGGGTTGGACATCGCCATGGTCCACTTGTCATCGCGGTTCAACACGCGCACCGTGTCCTCGCCGAAGATGCGCTTCTTGTCGTCGGCATAAGCCTGCATGCTGCCGTGCCAGTCCAGGTGGTCCTGGGTAACGTTCAACACGGTCGCTGCGTCGGCGTTCAGGCTGTACGTCGTGTGCAGCTGGAAGCTGGACAGCTCGAGCACCCAGGCTTGCGGAAGGGCGTCGTTTTCCATCACTTCGCGCAACACGTCCAGCGCGGCTGGGCTGATATTGCCGGCCACGCGCACGGACAGGCCGGCGCGTTCGCACAGCTGGCCGGTCAGGCTGGTGACGGTGGTCTTGCCGTTGGTGCCGGTGATGGCGATAACTTTCGGCGCGTAGGCGCGGTCTTCCTTCAGCCATTTCAACGCCTGCGCGAACAGCTCGATCTCGCCCCAGACGGGAATACCCTTCTCCGCTGCCGCCGGAATGATCTCGGCCAGTTCCTTGTTCGGGCCAAGGCCGGGGCTGGCGCAGACGAAGTCCACGCCGTCCAGCAGCGCTGCATTGAACGGGCCTGCGATGAACTGCGTGCCCGGCAACTGTTCGCGCAGCAGCGGCAGGCGGTCCGGCACCGGACGCGTGTCGGCGACGCGCAGCAGCGCGCCGCAGCGCGCCAGCCAGTGCGCCATCGCCAGGCCCGATTCCCCGAGCCCCAGTACCAGTGCAATTTTGCCGCTATAAATCATCAGCGCAGTTTCAAAGTAGACAGGCCAACCAGGACCAGCATCATCGTGATAATCCAGAAGCGCACGACGACCTGGGTTTCTTTCCAACCTTTTTGTTCAAAGTGGTGGTGCAGCGGCGCCATCAGGAACACGCGGCGGCCAACGCCGTAGCGCTTCTTGGTGTACTTGAACCAGCCCACCTGGATAATCACGGACAGCGTTTCGGCAACGAAGATGCCGCCCATGATGAACAAAACGATTTCCTGGCGTACGATCACGGCGATCGTGCCGAGCGCGCCGCCCAGCGCCAATGCACCGACGTCGCCCATGAAGACCTGCGCAGGGTGCGCGTTGTACCAGAGGAAGGCCAGGCCGGCACCCGCCATCGCACCGCAGAAGATAATCAGCTCACCGGCGCCAGGAATGTGCGGGATGAACAGGTATTTCGAGTAGGTCGCGGAACCAGTCAGGTAGGCGAACAGACCCAGGGCCGAGCCGACCATCACGGTCGGCATGATGGCCAGGCCGTCCAGGCCATCGGTGAAGTTCACAGCGTTGGAGGTACCGACGATCACGCAGTACGTCAGCGCAATAAATCCCCACACGCCCAGCGGATAGCTGATGGTCTTCACGAACGGCACGATCAGGTCGGCCTTTGGCGGCAGGTCCATCGAAAAGCCAGACTGCACCCACTGGAAGAACAGCTCGAACACTTTTGCCGGTGTTGGCGCCGACACGGAGAACGCAAGGTACAGCGCGGCGGCGATGCCGACCAGCGACTGCCAGAAGTATTTTTCGGCCGAACGCATCCCCTCCGGATCCTGGCGCACCACCTTGCGGTAGTCGTCCACCCAGCCCACGGCGCCGAAGCCCATGGTCACGACCATCACTGGCCAGATCAAACGATTCGACCAGTCGCACCACAGCACGGTGGCGATACCGACGGCGAGCAGCAGCAACACGCCGCCCATGGTCGGGGTGCCGTGCTTTTTCAGGTGGGTCTGCGGACCATCGGTGCGCACGGCCTGGCCGTACTTCATGACGGTCAGTTTGCGGATCACGGCGGGGCCGGCGATCAGGCCGATCAGCAGGGCCGTGATGGTAGCCATCACAGCGCGGAAGGTGATGTAGTTAAAGAGGCGGAATGCCCCAATGTCGTCCTGCAGAAGTTGTGCAAGCCAGAGCAGCATGATTAGTGTGATTCCTTTGTTACTTGTTGCGATCCAATCAAATGCTGCACGACCCGTTCCATCTTCATGAAGCGGGAGCCCTTGATCAATACGGTTGCATCCGGCGTTACTGCGGCGCTTACGGCCCGCAGCAGCGCGTCGAATTCCTGGTGGTGCTGGGCATGCGGCGCCATGTGGGCGGCCAGCGTGCCGGTGGCGAAGAAGTGCTCGATGCCTTTGCTCGCGGCATAGGCGGCAACTTCTTGGTGAAACTCTTTCCCTTGTGTGCCGACTTCACCCATGTCGCCCAGCACCAGCACGCGCGGCGCTTTCGCTTTTGCCAGCACGTCGATGGCGGCGCGCACGGAGTCCGGGTTGGCGTTGTAGGTGTCGTCGATCAGCAGCGCGCCGTTGGCGGCTTGTTTTTTCTGCAGGCGCCCGTTCACCGGCGCAAAGGTTTCCAAACCGGTGCGGATGGTGGAGGTGTCGATGCCGGCAGCATAGGTACACGCAATGGCGGCCAGTGCGTTGCGGACGTTGTGCTCGCCGGCGGCCTGTAAAGAAACACTGAAGTGGCGCGGCACTGCGTCCGGCGCCGCGAAACTTGCGGCAGCGCCAGTGGCGCCGGCGACTACGTTTTCGGCGGGGAAGGCGGCGGGACGGATGGTGACCGCCAGCTCCGCGCCGAAATCGCCTGCGGTATAGGTGCAGCTCACATTGGCGGCGGCATCCAGGCCAAAGGTCAGCACGCGGCGGCCAGCGGACAGCTCATGCCAGACCGGGGTGAACTCGTCGCCATGCGGGAACACTGCCACGCCGTCGGCCGGCAGCGCGGACAACACGCTGCCGTTCTCACGCGCCACCGCTTCCACGGTGTGCATGAATTCCTGGTGCTCGCGCTGGGCGTTGTTCACCATGCCGATGGTCGGCGCGGCGATGGCGCTCAGGCGGCCGATTTCGCCGGGATGGTTCATGCCCAGCTCCACCACGGCGGAGCGGTGCGAGGCATCGAGGCGGAACAGCGTGAGTGGCACGCCGATCTCGTTATTCAGGTTGCCACGCGTTGCCAGGCGACCGTCTTCGCCATGGGCTGCCGCCAGGATTGAGGCGATCATTTCCTTGACGGTGGTCTTGCCGTTCGAACCGGTGACGGCGATGACCGGCAGCGCAAACTGCTTGCGCCAGTAATTGGCGATCTGGCCCAGCGCCACCAGGGTGTCCGGCACCACGATGGCCGGCAAGGTCCAGCCTTCCGGCAGCTTGTCGACGACGACGGCGGCCACGCCCTTGTCCACTACCTGCGGCAGGAAGTCGTGCGCATCGAATACCTCGCCGCGCAGGGCGACGAAGAGCTGTCCGTTGCCGACCGTGCGGGTGTCGGTCGACACGCCGTCAAAGTCCAGCGCCAGCGCGGCGTCATTGGTCAGCACACCGTGATGCAGGTGCGCGCCGGTCAGCGCAGGCAGGATGTGGGCAAGGGTGCTGCGCATCAGTGCGGCCTCATCATGGTCAGGCGTGCAGACAATGCCAGTTGCGCATGCTCGGCGTCCGAGAACGGCATCTTGCGGCCCTTGATTTCCTGATAGGGCTCATGGCCCTTCCCTGCCAGCAGGATCACATCCGCCTTGCCGGCATTACGCACGGCGGACAGGATCGCAGCTGCGCGGTCTTCCACCGTCATGAATTCCGAATTCGGATTGTCACGGTCCATGCCGGCGACGATCTGGCGGATGATTTCAGCCGGTTCTTCGCTGCGCGGATTGTCGCTGGTGACCAGCACATGCTCCGCCATCTGCGAGATGCGGCCCATCTGTGGACGCTTGCCCGGATCGCGGTCGCCGCCGCAGCCGAAGACGCACCACAGGTGGCCGCCACGGTCGTTCGCCACGGAGCGCAGGGCTTCCAGCGTCTTTTCCAGCGCATCCGGCGTATGCGCGTAGTCGATCACGACCATCGGCGCCTCCTGGCCGCCGATCTGCTGCATGCGTCCCGGGGCCGGCTGCAGCGATTCGATGCCGTCGATCGCAGTGCGGAAGGCGATGCCTTTCGCCAGCAGCGCGGCCAGCACGGCCAGCGCATTGCTGACATTGAACGGACCAACCAGCTGCGTGCGCACGTGGGCGTGGCCGAAGGTCGAATCCAGGTTGAATTCCGTGCCCAGGTTGCGGCTGCGCAGGGAGCTGGCGCGCAACATGGAAATGCCCTGCACGTTCGGCTGCGCCTTGATGTCTTTCAGCGTGTAGCCGATGATGGCCGGCTTGCGCGGCGCCTTGGATGCCTTGATGTGGGCAATCAAACGATGGCCCATTGGATCGTCCAGGTTCACGACGGCGTGCTTCAGGCCCGGCCAGTCGAACAGGATGGTCTTGGCGGCTTCGTAATTCGCTTCGTCGCCGTGGTAGTCCAGGTGGTCGCGGGTCAGGTTGGTGAAGATTGCCACGTCGAAGTGCATGCCCTCGGTGCGGCCCTGGTGCAGGCCGATCGACGATGCTTCAATCGCCAGCGCACCAGCGCCGTCGGCGTGCACTTCGCTCAGTTTACGCGCCAGCAGCACGGCGTCCGGCGTGGTGTAGCCGGTTTCGTCGAATTCCACTTCGCCACGCGCACGGAACATGCCCACGCCCAGCGTGCCGATCACGGCGGTCGTTTCGCCAACCTTGGCCAGCGCCTGGCCGGTCCAGACGGCGCAGGAAGTCTTGCCGTTGGTGCCGGTGACGGCGACGGTGAACATGCCCGCATCCGGCTGGCCATACCAGGCGTGCGCAATCGGTCCTGCCTGTTTTTTCAGGCCGGGCACGGCGAGGTGCGGCACAGTGTGTGCAGCGTCCCAGGCGTAACCGGTATCGTCAAACACCACGGCGGCGGCGCCGTTGGCGATGGCGGCGGCAATGAAAGTGCGGCCATCCTTGGCGTCGCCAGGATAGGCAAAGAACACGTCCCCGGCCTTGATGCGGCGCGAGTCCGATGCCAGCTGCGCGTTTGGCGCTGCTTCGCGCATCCAGCTGATAATTTCTTGATGGGTCATCGTCGTCATTTACATGGCCTCCGGTCCGGTATCGGTCGGCACCACGATTTCCGTGATGTTCGAATCAGGAGGCACATTGGAGGCGCGCAATGCGTTGATTGCGACTGCCGCGAAAGTTGGTGCTGCGACCGAGCCGCCAAAGTGGCCGTTCTGGGTCGGTTCGTCGATCATGACTGCAATGATGAAGCGCGGCGCCGACATCGGCACCATGCCGACGAAGGAACCGATGTACTTGCGCGGCATCGCGTAATGGCCGTTCTCCACCTTGTAGGCGGTACCGGTCTTGCCGCCCACGCGGTAGCCTGGAATCTGCGCTTTCTTGGCCGTGCCGTCCTTGCCCGACACCACCATCTCCAGCATCTCGCGCATCTGCGCTGCGGTCTGCGGCTTGATGATCTGCTGGCCCAGCGGCTCCTTGTCGACCTTCTCAAACGACAAAGGAATGGTGTCACCATTCCGGGCAAACATCATGTAGGAGCGCGCCAGCTGTATCAGCGACACCGAGATACCGTTACCGTAGCTCATGGTCGCCTGTTCGATCGGCCGCCATGATTTATAAGGCCGCACCCTTCCCGCCACCGCGCCGGGGAAGCCCCACTTCGGCTGCTGCCCGAAACCGACCTTGGTGAACTGTTCCCACATCTCCTGGGCCGGCATGCTGAGCGCGATCTTCGAGGTGCCGATGTTGGACGACATTTCGATGATCTGCTGCACACTGATCACGCCGTGCGCCTTGGTATCCGTGATCGTCTTGTCCAGGATGGTGTACCTGCCGTTGCCGGTATCGATCAGGGTATTCGGCTTGACCCGGCCGGTGTCCAGCGCCAGCGAAACCGTAATTGGCTTCAGCGTCGAACCCGGCTCGAAGGTGTCGGTCATCACGCGGTTGCGCAGCTGCGCGCCGGTCAGGTTGCGGCGGTCGTTCGGGTCGTAGCTTGGATAGTTCGCCAGCGCCAGCACTTCACCGGTGTGCACGTCCAGCACCACGGCGCCGCCAGCCTTGGCGCCGAAGTGTTCGACGGCGGCTTTCAGCTGGGTAAACGCGATGTACTGGATTTTGCTGTCCACCGACAGCACCACATCCTTGCCGTCATGCGGCTCGACGGCGCCGCCGATGTCTTCCACGATGCGGCCGCGTCCATCCTTGATCACGCGGCGCGAGCCAGGCTTGCCGACCAGGTTGTTCTGCTGCGCCAGCTCAATCGACTCCTGGCCCTTGTCGTCCACATTGGTGAAGCCGACCAGGTGGGTCATCACCTCGCCTTGCGGGTAGAAGCGCTTGTATTCAGGACGGATATCCATGCCGTCCAAATCCAGCGCCTTGATCTTGTCGGCGGTTTCCACCTCGACCTGGCGTTTCAGGTAGACCAGGTTGCGGTCGGAATCGAGCTTCTTGCGCAGCTCCGCCTCGCTCATTTCCAACAGGCCGGCCAAGGCGCGCAGCTTATCTTTCGGCGCGGCCAGCAGTTCTTCCGGCGAGGCCCAGATGGCGCGCACAGGGATGGACGAAGCCAGCACCTGGCCATTGCGGTCGGTAATCTTGCCGCGCACGGCCGGCAGTTCCTGCGTGCGCTGGTAGCGGTTGGCGCCTTCCTTCTGCAGGAACTGCTGCTGGCTCGACGTGCCTTGCAGCCAGACTGCACGCGCAGCCAGCGCCGCGAACGCGGTGAACATCGCGAACAGCACCACGCGCGAGCGCCAGCTTGGCAGGCGCACCGCCAATACCGGGCTCTTTGAGAAGGACACGCCCTGCGAGCGCGCCACGCGTGCTGGTCCGGTTCCGCTGGAGCGCGTCACTTGTCGCCCTCCGTCAGGTATTGGGTACGGTTCGGCGTCAGCTGGGTCATGCTCAGCTCACGGCGCGCGATTTCCTCGATACGGGCGTGCTTGCCCAGCGTGGACTGGTCCAGCTGCAGCTGGGCCCATTCGGTATCGAGCTGCTTGGCCTGGGCGTGCGCACGCTCCAGGTCTACGAACAGGTGGCGCTGCTGGTATTGCGCGTTAACGGTCGACAGGCCGCAAGCGACCAGCAATGCCGTCAACACGATATTGAGCTTGTTACTCATTGCGCTCCTCCCGGGGCAGGCAGGCGCATGGCGACGCGCATCACGGCCGAACGCGCGCGCGGGTTTTCCTCCACCTCTTTATCGGAAGGCTTGATACGGGACAGCAGTTTCAGTTCCGGCTGCGGCAGGTCGGCTGCCTTGATCGGCAAGCGCCGGTCGGGCTGCTCCACCTTGGCCTTGGAAGCGAGGAACTGCTTGACCATGCGGTCTTCCAGCGAATGGAAGCTGATGATGGCCAGGATGCCGCCCGGCTTCAACGCGTCAAACGCCTGGCTCAGGGCCGATTCAAGGTCCTCAAGCTCCTTATTGACGAAAATCCGGATAGCCTGAAAGGTGCGGGTCGCAGGATCCTTGCCCTTTTCGCGAGTCTTGACCGCGCCTGCCACGATACCGGCAAGCTGTCGTGTGCTTGAAATTGGTTCGACTGCCCGGCGAGCAACAATCGCCTTTGCAATCTGAAAAGCAAACCGTTCTTCCCCATAATCCCTTATCACCTTTTCCAGTGTTTTTTCTGATTCTGTGGCCAGCCACTCGGCGGCGGAGATACCACGCGTGGTATCCATGCGCATGTCGAGCGGGCCATCGTTGCGGAAGCTGAAGCCGCGCGCAGCATCGTCTACTTGTGGCGACGAGATGCCGAGGTCCAGCAAAATGCCGTCGACGGCGGGAATGCCGCGTTCGGCCAGCGCATCCGCCATGGTGGCGAAGCTGTCATGCACGATGGTGAATCGCGCGTCGCCGATGGTTTCGGCGTTGGCGATAGCTTGTAAATCTTTGTCGAAGGCGATCAGGCGGGCTTCCGGGCCCAGGCGGGACAGGATCAGGCGGCTATGGCCGCCGCGGCCGAACGTTCCATCTATATAGATGCCGTTGGCGCGCTCGCCTTTCAGGTCGAGCGCATCCACTGCTTCATCTAACAGCACCGTACGATGCTGGAATTCTGGCACCGAGGTCGTCGTCATTATGAGTCAGGCCTCAGAAAGAGAAATCGGACAGGGTATCGGGCATGCCAACCTCGATGGTGGCTTGCTCGTTGGCGGCACGCTTGACCGGATCCCAGATCTCGAAGTGGGTCAGCATGCCGGACAGCACGACCTCGCGGCCCAGGCCGACGGCGTCGCGCAATTCAGGCGCCACCAGGATGCGGCCGGCCGAATCCATCTCGACGTCGGTCGCGTTGCCCAGCAGGATACGCTGCCAGCCGCGGGCCGACATCGGCCAGCCGGCGATCTGGTCGCGCTTGGCTTCCCAGGTATGGCGCGGATACATCAGGAGACAGCCATCCGGGTGCTTGGTAAGCGTGAGCCGTCCTTCGCACTGAATCATCAGTGCGTCACGATGCTTGGCCGGGATGGACATCCTGCCTTTCGCATCTAATGTGATCGCGGACGCGCCTTGGAACACGACTTAACCTTATCTAAAAAATCCCACAAAACTACACTTTTTCACACTATCGCCCACTTTAGAGGATGCTCACAAGCCGGTCAAGCAATTTTCCCAAGTGAAAATACCGATTTGTCCAATGAAATGAAGGACTTAGCGCCATTCCTTGAGAAATGGCAGCACTAAAAACCATTGAGAAATTAGGGACTTATGAAAGATAGTGAAAGTGCTACTTCACATGCAAAGAGGGCGAAACCTGAAAAAAATGACTAAAAATAAATGTGGAAATCGGCGTTAGGTTGCCTGATGACAACGACACTTTAGCAAATTAACAACAAGTGCCGGGACCCCGCCCTGGCGGGAGAATGACTGCCTGCCACGCTTTGCGCGTGATCCGGACCCTCAAATAAAAATTGCCGCCCAGGAGAGCTGGGCGGCAACTTGTATAGACAAATGGTGTTGCCACCGCTTGCCACCATTATACGGCTTAGGACACTTTTTACTCGTAAGTGACGCCAACCGTGACGCCGCTGAACGGCTGCTTCGCTTCCAGCACGATGTAATACCATTGGTTGGCCACCGGGCTCGGGATGCTGATATTTTCAGCATTGCCGGCATTGGCCGAGGCGTAATCGTAGGAAGTGGTGGTCGGATAACGGTTCAGGGCCACATACATATTCATGTCGCCAGTGCCGCCGGCGCTCATGATCTTCACGTTTTTCGCGCCGGCCGGCACAATCAGGTGCAGGTAGGTGCGCGTGCTGGACGACAGGTTGCGAATGGCGCAGTTCTGCCCAAGGTAGGTTGGCGAGGCCTGGCCGCTGCAAGTTGGCAGGTTGGACACGCTATCCGGCATCGGCGGATCGCCAGCCGTGGTAGCCGCGTCGGCCCAGGCGGCGAATTCGCTGTCGTAACGGGTGCCGATCCCCTGCATGAAGCTGTTGTAGCGGCTGTAGTCGCCGACCCGGAAATTGGCCAGCGCCTGGTCGACGTCCGCACGGTGGCGCTCCACCATGAAGCGCGTCGCCATATAGCCCCAGCGATAGGCCCGGTCCTGGTAGTCCGCCATCGAATAGGTGTTGCCGAAGATATCGCTCAGGCGGTACTTGCGGGTGCGCGCCATGTCGATCGCCGTCTGGTTGTTGTTCTTCAGCGAGAGGTATTCCGCGATACCCTCGATCCACCACACGGTCGGCACCGAAGTCGCCATGCCGAAATCGCCGTACATGTCGAAGCGGCCGTCGATGTAGTGCACGAATTCGTGCTCCAGGTTCCACACCTTGAAGGTCGGACGCAGCCACGATGCCTCGTGGGCGATGAAGCGCGCCTGGTTGCCCGCCTGCGATGGATCGCCTTCCAGGTACATGCCGCCATTGTTGGTGTCGATGCCGTAAATGATGCCGGCGTACTTGCTGTAGTTGGTGTAGTCGTCGAACACCACCAGTTCCAGCGAGGTGTTGTTGTCATGCGCGACCGGGGTGTTATTGGTCTGCAGCATGGCGTGGGCGTAAGTGGTTTCCGTCGCCAGCGAGGAACAGATCTGCTGCACCTGGTCCGAAGTCACGTCCTGTGCACGCAGGCGCAGCGTAGGGCTGCAGCTGTAGGTGGTCTTCAGCACGGCGTTGGCCAGCTGCTGCTCGAAATTGCAGGTGCCGTACTGGCCGCAGTTGGCGTTGTCGTAGTACTTGACCGCTTGCGCTGCAGCCAGCCACATGTCGCCGTCGGCGCCCAGCATGGTGCTGGTGTTCAGCGTGTTCTGCACCATCGGTTTCACCTGCGGCTTCAGGCCTGCGTACTGCATGAAGCGGAAGGTCTCGTTCGACGTATCAGTCAGCTGGTAGCTGGCATTGGTGTTCAGCAGCGCCGGCTTGTTGGCGGTGATGAAGGCGTACAGTGTGTTGGCATAAGAGATGTCGTTCGACAGGGTCGTGCCCACATCAGGCATCGTGTGGGCGCGGAACAGCACATTCAGTGCGCCGGTCATGCCGCCGCCTGCGCTGTCCTGCTTCAGGGCATCCGCTGCCGTCGGCATGGTCCCGGTATTGGTGAAGCGGGCGACCGTCATCTTCACGTCGGGCAGGTATTGCACCTCGTCGTGCATATTGGTGATCAGGCGCCAGGTTTCAGCCGCAGTGGTCGAGGCAACGGTGTTGTTGGCATACAGGCTGCTGCCCTGCACCGCGCTGTGGAGCGTTGCGCGCAGGGGGGCGCGCACCGATTCGGTTAACGCAGGAATGGTGCCGTTGCTGGCCTGGTAGTAGCCTGCGCGCAGGTAAAGCACGAGGTTGACCAGCTTCATGTTGGTGCCGTTGTAGCTGGCAGCTTCGCTTGCCAGGCGGCTGGCGACCGCGCTGACGTTGGCGCTGGAATAGATCCCGGTAGCCAGGGACGTATCGGCGGAGAACAGCGGGTAGGTACATTCGTAGTCCGGCAGGTTGGCCACATAGTCGGCCAGTGCCGCGCCGCTATAGCCCGCCAGGACGGTCATGTCCTTGCACTGGGTCGTTGCCAGCGTTGGCGCCACGCTGGCCTTCATATTGCGCGGCATCAGGTCATTGCGCGGCTTGCGCGTTGGCGCCAGGTCGTACTTGCTTTGCTCTACGGATGGCGGCAGGGTTTGCCGCTGGTGCGGCGCCGGGGCTTGCTTGAGTTTCTGCTCGTGGCCATCGCCATCATGCTTGCTTGCCGCTTGCGCGGCGGCGCTGGCCAGCATGGCGGCCAGCAGGCCGGCCATGCCAATTGGGTGCAACTTCATGTCTCCACCTCTTCTCGTTGTTAAATGGGAGAGCCCATGCTAACGAGGAGGCGCGGCGCGCTTGCAACCGTGCGCGCCGTTAGTGTGATTTCGCTGGATCAGGCAGCGTGAACTGCACAGGAGATGGGCGAAAAAGCCACAGGTGTGCGCGTTCCGGAACCGTTGCGGTACTGGCTTGGCGTGTAGCCGGTCATCGCCTTGAACTGGCGGCTGAAGGCGCTGTGGTCCGTGTAGCCGCATTCGCGCGCAATGTCGGCGATGCTGCGGCCGGGGTGGGCTTCGATCAGCGTCAGCGCCCCTTCCAGGCGCGATTGCAGCAGCAGTTGGCGCGGGCTGTAGTGGAACACCTTCTGGAACAGGCGCTCGACGCGCGCCAGCGACAAGCCTTCTTCCCGCGCCAGGTCGGCCAGGTTCAGCTGCTGGTGGTAGTTGTCGCGGATGCGCTGGGCGATGCGTGCCACCTGGCGGTAGACCGGGTGCTGCTCGTCGACCAGGCCGAGGTCGTGCGAGGTGCCGACCAGGCCGACGATGTCGCCATGTTCATTGCGCAGCGGGGTCTTGTGCGTCAGGCACCAGCCGCGGCGGCGGTTCGGATACAGGTGCAGCTCGAGATGCTTCTCGATGGTGGCGCCCATCTCGATCACCTGGCGATCCTGCGCCTCATAGGCTGTCGCCAGCGGATGCGGGTGCACATCCATCGCAGTCTTGCCGAGAATGTCGGTCTTGTTGCGCAGGCCGCAGCGGCGCGCCAGCGTATTGTTGACGGCTACATAGCGGCCGTCGCGGTCCTTCACGAAAAAGGCCACTTCGGTCAACGCGTCGAACAGCTTTTCGATCGCGTCCAGTTCCACATTCCACGGACGGTCCATCATAAAGGTGTCTCCCATGCTTTGGCGCGCTCTGTGGCGCGCTTCCATTTTGCCAGCAATTGGGCGCGTTGGTCATCCCCCATCGCCGGCGTGAAGCGGCGCTCGCAAGCCCACTGCCTGGCGATTTCTTCCTGGGATTCCCAGAAGCCCACGGCCAGGCCGGCCAGGTAAGCCGCGCCCAGCGCCGTCGTTTCGGTGACCTTCGGGCGCAGCACGGGCACGCCCAGCAGGTCGGACTGGAACTGCATCAGCATGTCGTTGCGGGCGGCGCCGCCGTCGGCGCGCACCTCCGTCACCGGCATGGAGGCATCCTTCTGCATCGCCGCCAGCAGTTCGGCGCTCTGGTAAGCAATCGACTCCACCGCGGCGCGCGCAATGTGCGCCTTGTTGCTGCCGCGCGTCAGGCCGACGATGGCGCCGCGCGCATAGGGATCCCAGTGCGGCGCGCCCAGGCCGACAAATGCCGGCACCAGGAACACGCCGCCGCTGTCAGGCACGCTGCCGGCCAGCGCTTCGACTTCGCTCGAGTGCTGGATGATGCCCAGGCCGTCGCGCAGCCACTGCACGGTGGCGCCGCCCATGAAGACAGAGCCTTCCAGCATGTAGTCGGTTTCGCCGTCGACGCGCCAGCCGACCGTCGACAGCAGGCGGTTATGCGAGGTGCGTGGATGGCGGCCCGCATTCATCAACATGAAGCATCCGGTGCCATAGGTATTCTTCACCATGCCCGGTTGATGGCAGGCCTGGCCGAACGTGGCTGCCTGCTGGTCGCCGGCGATGCCCGCCACCGGGATTGCATGGCCGAACAGCGCTTCGCGCGTCACGCCCACCTCTTCGCTGGAAGACACCACTTGCGGCAGCATTCCTTCCGGGATGTCGAACAGCGCAAGCAGGTCGGAATCCCAGCGCATCAGGTGAATGTTGAACAGCATGGTGCGCGAAGCGTTCGAGACGTCGGTGACGTGCACGCCGCACAGCTTCCACGCGAGCCAGGAATCGATGGTGCCGAAGCACAGCGCGCCCTTGCGCGCACGCTCGCGCGCACCGGGCACATGGTCCAGGATCCATTTGACTTTGGTGGCGGAGAAATAGGCGTCCAGCTCCAGGCCGGTCGCCTCGCAGATCATTTTCGCCTTGCCGGCGGCGCGCAGCTCTTCGCAGTAGTCGGCGGTGCGGCGGTCCTGCCAGACGATGGCGGGCGCGATCGGCTCGCCGGTCTTGCGGTCCCACACCACGGTGGTCTCGCGCTGGTTGGTGATGCCGATGGCGCGCACCTTTTTCACGTCGAAGTCCTGCAGGACCTTGCGCGCTACGGTAAGCTGGCTGTTCCAGATTTCGTTGGGATCGTGCTCGACCCAGCCTGGCTGGGGGAAGTGCTGGGGAAATTCCTGCGCCGCACATCCTGCGATTTTCCCCTCGTGGTCGAACAGGATGGCGCGCGAACTGGTTGTGCCCTGGTCCAGGGCGAGGATGTATTGAGTCATCTCTCAAGAATTAGTTGAAGCAAGCCGATAGGCCGGATTTTGTTACGGCACCCGAGGGTGCTATGACAGCCATTCCTCTAGGCGACGGATTACTCCGCCGCTCAAGCTTTCTACCCGCACGCTCCGCGAGCAACATCATCGCGTGCCTATTTGAAATTGCACCAGGTGGAGGTTACCGCGTTTCACCGTAACTTAATACGCTCGTCTCTGTGGCCCTATTCCTCGCCTTATACCATTGCTGGCTTTCAGCGGACGGCCGTTAACCGTCACCCCGCTCTGTGGAGTCCGGACCTTCCTCCCGCCTCGGTATTGCTACCTTGGCCAGCGGCTGTCTGGCTTGCTTCGGGCGATATTCTACATCATTGGTGTCAGCGTTAAAAAAAGGGGACGTACCCCTTTTTCACGAAAAAGGGGTACGTCCCCTTTTTTTAACGCTGACACCAACCGTAAAAAGGTGTCGCAAATCGGAAAGCTATTTCCCCAGAGCAGGCATAGAATGCCAAATCCATGTATAAGAAGGCAAGTACCATGACGCAAATCCCTCGTTCCGGCGGCCAGATCCTGGTCGATGCACTGAAAGTCCACGGCGCCGACACCGCCTTCGGCGTGCCCGGCGAAAGCTACCTGGACGTGCTGGACGCCCTGCACGAATCGGGCATCCGCTTCATCATCAACCGCCAGGAAGGCGGCGCCGCCTTCATGGCCGACGCCTACGGCAAGATGACCGGCAAGCCGGGCATCTGCTTCGTGACCCGCGGCCCGGGCGCCACCAATGCCTCGATCGGCGTGCACACCGCCTTCCAGGATTCGACCCCGATGATCCTCTTCATCGGCCAGGTCGGCAGCGATTTCATGGATCGCGAAGCCTTCCAGGAAGTCGACTACCGCCGCATGTTCGGCCAGATGGCGAAATGGGTCGCCCAGATCGACCGCGCCGACCGCATCCCCGAATACATTGCCCGCGCCTTCCAGGTCGCCACCAGCGGCCGTCCGGGTCCCGTCGTGCTGGCCCTGCCGGAAGACATGCTGACCACCAAGGCCACCGTGGCCGACACCCGCGCCTATGTGCCGACCCAGGGCGCGCCTTCCGCGCCACAGATCGCGCAACTGCGCCAGATGCTGTCCGAAGCCAAGCGCCCGATGCTGCTGCTGGGCGGCGGCGGCTGGAACGCACAAGCGACCGCCGATATCCGCAAGTTCGCCGAAGCGAACAAGCTGCCGGTTGGCTGCGCCTTCCGCTTCCAGGACCTGCTGGACAACACGCACCCGAACTACATCGGCGACGTCGGCATCGGCATCAATCCGAAACTGGCGGCACGCGTGAAGGAAGCCGATGTGCTGGTCGCCATCGGTCCGCGCCTCGGCGAAATGACCACCAGCGGCTACTCCATCATCTCGTCGCCGGTGCCGCAACAGCGGCTGGTGCACATCCACGCCAGCCCGGAAGAACTGGGCAGCGTCTACCAGGGCGAATTGATGATCGCCTCGGGCATGCCGCAAGCGGCGGCAATGCTGGCCGCAATGGAGCCGGTGGATGCGAGCGCATGGCGCGACAGCGTCGAACAGGCGCGCGCCGAATACAACGCCTGGCAGCAGCAGCCAAGCATCTTCAAGGACAACAACGCCCCGCTGAACCTGTGGCAGGTAGTGCAGGAACTGAAGGCGCAGTGCCCGGCCGACACCATCATCACCAACGGCGCCGGCAACTACGCGACCTGGGCGCACCGCTACTGGCCATACGGCCAGGCGCGCACCCAGCTGGCGCCGACCAGCGGCGCCATGGGCTACTCGGTGCCGTCCGGCGTGGCAGCCAAGATCATCGATCCGTCACGCACCGTGGTGACTTTCGCCGGCGACGGCGAGTACATGATGAACGGCCAGGAACTGGCGACCGCCGTGCAGTACAAGGCTGGCGTGGTCATCATCGTATTCAACAACCAGATGTTCGGCACCATCCGCATGCACCAGGAGCGCGAATATCCTGGCCGCGTTTCCGGCACCACGCTGCACAACCCGGATTTTGCCGCGGTGGCGCGCGCCTTTGGCGGCCATGGTGAAACGGTTGAAGCGACCGAAGAATTCGCGCCTGCCCTGCAGCGCGCGCTGGCCTTCACCCGCGAGCAGAACCTGCCGGCGATCATCGAGCTGCGCTATGACGGCAACCTGATCACCCCGGGCGCCACGCTCGACACCATCCGCAAGCAGGCCGTCGCAGCCGGTAAATAATCAGTCCGAGCCCTGCCGCTTCGGCGCGGGGCAGGCTTTGCAGGCCTGGGCCTGGCGTGCAAAGTCGTGGACTTTGGCCAGCACCATCGGTTGCGACTGGTCGTCGCAATAGCCGCCTTCAAGGGTCAGCGTTTCGCCATCGGCGGAGAATTTTCCGCTGATGGTGCGCTCCTCCTCCCCTTCCTGCACCGTGAAGTACATCATCTTGCCGCGCGGGTCGACGTTGACGTCCGTCGCCACCAGCGGCCAGCTCAGGCCCCCCGCCGTGTATTCATAGATCACGGAATCGGCTTCCGCAAAACGCTGCAGCGTGATGCGCTGCCCGCCGAATTCCCCACTACCCTGGTTGACGCACAAATCCGAATACACCATCACGCCATAGCGCGGCAAACCGCCGCCGTGCTGGACGGCCGCCCGCTTGCCCGGCGCGGCCATGGCGGCGGTCAGCGCAATCAACGCAAAAGCGGCCGAGCCGCCGATCAGGAGTTGTTTTCGCATATATAAAAAAAACGGCTGCACCAGGCAGCCGTTTTGACCAGGAACTGGTGTCGATCAGAAGGCGTGACGGATGCCTACGCTGTAAGCGGAGTCACCGGTACCTACGTCGGAGTTGTTACCAACGATGTAGGAAGCGCCGTTCTTGTTGTTGATCTTAGCGTACGACAGGTACAGGTTGGTACGCTTCGACAGCGAGTGGGTGTAGCCAATCGCAGCCTGGTGAGCGTCCTGGTCATAGGTCTTGTCATCAACTTTCGCGTACGAAACGATGATCGAGCCAGCAGCCGACACCGGTACGTTTGCGCCCACCAGCCAGGTGCGGCTGTCCAGCGATGGCGACACGACGGAGCCGTTGTACGCGCTGAAGGAGCTACCTGCTGGCAAGCCAGCTGGCAGGCCGGTCGTCGCGCCAGGCAGGGAAGCGCTGGTCAGGTTAGCGCTGTTCAGGCCTTTGTTGGAGCCGAACATGGCGTATGCCTTCACGACTTTGAAGTCGTAGTTGGCAGCGATCAGGGTGTTGTGGCCGATTTGTTTTTCGGTCACAACGCTACCTACCGCGGTGTCGTTGTTGATGTTGTTGTAGGCAACGCGAACGTTCAGAGGACCGTTCTGGTAGCCGATCGACGCGCCCAGTTGACGGCCGGTCGATGCATGCGCTTTCTCGCCCATTGCGTAGAACAGCTCGCCGGACACGCCGTAGAATTCTGGGGAACGATAGACGATGGAGTTGTCGTTACGAACGTTGATGCCGTTCGCTGGGAAGATGTTCTTGGCGGAGCCTTCCAGGCCAGCCTGGAATGGGTCGCCAACTTGCACGAAGGTGTTGTACCAAGGGGTGTACTGGCGGCCCAGGGTCAGGGTACCGGCAGTCTTGGACGACAGGCCGACGAAGGCTTGACGGTTGAACAGGCGGTTGCTGGTGTTGTCCAGCTCGCCGGTGTCTTCCTTGATACCGGTTTCCAGGGTGAACACTGCAGACAGGCCACCGCCCAGGTCTTCGGTGCCTTTGAAGCCGATGCGGGAGGCGGAGTTGATGCCGGAGCCGACTTTGGTCACATTGCCATTTTTGCCGCCATGTTCGCTGACGATACCAGCGTCCATGATGCCGTAGATGGTGACGTTAGATTGTGCAGAAGCTGCACCGGATGCTGCAAGGATCGCGAGGGAAATCAGACTTTTTTTCATGCTTTCTTCCTTTGGTTTTGTTATCGATCATCAGGGCTCTTTGGCGCTGAACAGGGCTCATTTTATATGAACTCAATATTTCCTGCTAAGCACGTACTACTACGTATTGCAACGTGGCCCAAATTACCAACGATTTTTCCTGTCATTCTTTCGTCATATTCGGCTTTTTTGTTCAGGACACGTTTCACACATTCAGAGCTTTTAGGGGCTAAAATGAAAATGCCAACATTGTGTCATGGACAAGCGCCCAGAGCGCCGGTTTCATAGTGAAACTAGCCTGCACCGCATGCAACTTTGTGTCGAATTTCGGCGTTAGAATGCAGGTCGCGTATCAATCTGGGGGCGCCGTCGGCGAATGAAAACGAGTGCGATTTCTGTAACAATTCCATCCACCATCAGTGACGTGGAACGGGACACCGGTCTTGCAAAGGAAACTTTGCGCGTCTGGGAACGCCGTTATGACTTCCCCCGCCCTGAACGCGATACGTTCGGGGAACGAGTCTACCCAAGCGAGCAGGTAATTAAATTGAGGTTGATCAAGAGATTGATCGATCTCGGTTACCGTCCCGGCAAAGTCATCGGCTATTCCTCCGACGAGCTGCAAGCGCTTGCGCAAAAGGCTGCCATCGGCCAGAAACCCGAAACCGTACGCCCGCACCCGGAACTGCAGGCCTACCTGGATCTCTGCAAGACCCACCAGATGGAAGCTTTCCGCCGCAAGCTGACCCAGTCCATGCTGGTGATGGGCCTGAAGAGCTTCGTCATCAACCTGGTTGGGCCACTGGCAATCCTGGTCGGAGAGGCGTGGGCATGCGGGCAGTTCGCGGTATTTGAGGAGCACTTGTTCGCAGAATCCGTGCAGATCGTCTTGCGCAGCGCGGTGTTCTCGGTGCCACAGGTGAACCACAGCAGCGGCACGCCGCGCCCACGCGTGCTGTTAACCACGCTTCCGCAAGAACGGCACGGCCTTGGGCTGCTGATGGCGGAAGCGATGTTCGCTGCCGAGGGAGCGCATTGCATTCCGCTAGGCGTCCAAACTCCCCTGCCCGATATCGTCGAAGCCGCACGCGCCATGCAAACGGACATCGTCGCGCTGTCTTTTTCGACAACCATGAATCCGCGCCACGTCAACGACAGCCTGCGTGAACTGCGGGCACGCCTGCCGGAACAGGCCGAGATCTGGGCTGGCGGCAGCAATTCGGCCTTGCGCAAACGTCCGCCAACTTACGTGAATGTGTGCGAACTGGCCGACATCGGCACCGCGGTCGCGGAATGGCGTCAGCGCCAGCGGCAGATCGCCAGCTAGGCTCTGGTAGAATATGCGGTTCGATTGAAGGACCCTCTGCCAACCTGTCCATGTTCAGTTTTTTCAAGAAGAAACCGGTCGCGCCGGAAGCGGCGCCAGCAGCCCCAGCGGCTGTCCCTGCGCCTGCGCAGCCAGCCAGCGCCGAGCCTGCCGCGCCCCTGGCGTACGAAGTCGAGACTGCCGCCAAGCCGGAACCCAAACAAAGCTGGATGAGCCGCCTGAAGGCTGGCTTGTCCAAGACATCCGCCAACCTGTCCATCCTCTTCGTCGGCGCCAAGATCGACGACGACTTGTATGACGAGCTGGAAGCCGCCCTGCTGATGTCCGACGCCGGCGTCGACGCCACCCAGTTCCTGCTTGATGCGCTCAAGCGCAAGGTCAAGGAAGATAAGCTGCTCGACGCAGCCCAAGTGAAGGATGCACTCAAGCAGCTGCTGATCGAGCTGCTGCAGCCGCTGCAGAAACCATTCGAACTCGGCCGCCACCAGCCCTTGGTGATGATGATTTCCGGCGTCAACGGCGCCGGCAAGACCACCACGATCGGCAAGCTGGCCAAGCATATGCAGGCCCATGGCCAGTCCGTGCTGTTGGCGGCAGGCGACACCTTCCGCGCAGCAGCCCGTGAACAGCTGATGGTGTGGGGCCAACGCAACAATGTGACCGTGATCTCCCAGGAATCGGGCGATCCGGCGGCCGTATCCTTCGACGCCGTTCAGTCCGGCAAGGCGCGCGGCACCAATGTGGTCATGATCGACACCGCCGGCCGCCTGCCAACCCAGCTGCACCTGATGGAAGAGCTGAAGAAGGTCAAGCGCGTGATCGGCAAGGGCATGGAAGGCGCCCCGCACGAAACCCTGCTGGTCATCGACGGCAATACCGGCCAGAATGCACTGGCCCAGGTGAAAGCCTTCGACGATGCACTGCAGCTGTCCGGCCTGATCATTACCAAGCTCGACGGCACAGCGAAAGGCGGCATCCTGGCCGCCATCGCCCGCGTACGCCCGGTGCCGGTGTACTTCATCGGCATTGGCGAAAAGATTGAAGACCTGCAGCCGTTCAACGCGGCTGAATTTGTTGAAGCACTGCTCGCATAATTGACCGATTCGCGGCCTACATGATCGAATTCCAGCACGTCAGCAAGCAATACTCCCCCGACGGTGTCGCCCTGCGCGACATTTCCTTCACCATCGCCAAGGGCGAGCTGGTCTATCTCGCCGGCCCCTCCGGCGCCGGCAAGTCGACCCTGCTGAAGATGATCGCCGCCATGGAGCGGCCGACGTCCGGCAAGGTGCTGGTCAATGGCCAGGATATCGGCGCCCTCAAGCGCGCCGGCATTCCCTTCCTGCGCCGCAACCTGGGCCTGATTTTCCAGGAACAGCGCCTGCTGAATGACCGCAGCGTGCTGGCCAATGTAATGATGCCGCTGCTGGTGACCGGATCGCCGCGCGCCGCCGCCGAGCAGCGCGCCCGCGCCGCGCTCGACAAGGTAGGCTTGCTGGACCGCGCCGACGCCCAGCCGCTGGCCCTGTCCGGCGGCGAACAGCAGCGCGTCTCGATCGCGCGCGCCATCGTCAACCGGCCGCAGATCATCCTCGCCGACGAGCCGACCGCCAACCTGGACCGCGCCAGCGCCAACAAGGTGATCGACGCCCTGCACGCCTTCCACTCGGTGGGCGTGACCTGCCTGATTTCCTCGCACGATGAACAGATCCTGGACGGCGCCGCGCGCGTGATCCACCTCGAACGCGGCGAACTGATGAAGGAGGCCGCATGAGCACCTGGCTGCGCCACCACCTGTTCGCCCTTGGTTACGCCCTGGTGCATGTGCGCCGGGCGCCCGGTTCTTTCCTGTTCAATATCCTGGTGGTCGCGATTGCGCTGGCACTGCCCTTCATGGGCGTGACCTTGCTGGACAATGTGCGGCCGATGTCGGAGCAGATGGCAGTTGAGCCTGAATTGAGCGTGTTCATCAATGCCGAAACCCCGCGCGAGCAAGCCGCCGCCCTGGCAAGCGCGCTGCGCGGCATCGCACCACAAGCCAAGATCATCTTCAAGCCGCGCGAAAAGGCGCTGGAAGAGCTGAATGCCAAGAGCGGCCTGTCCGACGTGGTCGCCACGCTGGGCGAAAACCCGCTGCCGGATAGCTACGTGGTCAAGCTGAATGCCTTCCAGAACGCGGCCGAAGGACAGCAGATCGACGGCATTGCGGAGCAGATGCGCGCCCTGCCGGGCGTCGAATCGGTCCAGGTGGACTCGGCCTGGGTGAAACGCCTGGCAGCGCTGCTGGGCGTGCTGCGCCTGGCCCTGCTGCTGCTGGCCGCCACCCTAGCGACGGTGGTGGTGGCTGTGGTGTTCAACACCATCCGCCTGCAGGTGATGACCCAGCGTGAAGAAATCCTGGTATCCAAGCTGATCGGGGCGACCGACAGCTTCATCCACCGCCCCTTCTATTACACTGGCGCCCTGCTCGGCCTGTGCGCCGGCGGCGTGGCCCTGGCTGGCGTCGCCCTCGCCCTGCAGCCGCTGAACCACGCGATTGCCGATTTCGCAAGATTGTACGCCTCGGAATTCCAGCTGGCGCCGCTGGCGCCCCTCAGCACCATCGGCCTGCTGGCCCTGTCCGCCAGCCTCGGCCTGTTCGGCGCCCTGCTCTCCGTCCAGCGCCACCTGTCGCGCCTGAATTAAAAGCCGGCGGCAGAAAAAGGGGTACGCCCCCTTTTTCTGCCGCCGGCTTTTCGGTGCGTACCCGCACGGTCACGCCGCGCCCTCCGCCCTATCCTGACTTTGATCTTGCGCAAGGATTTGCCCTGTCCCGATAGAGATTTTGCTATGAAAGCCATAGAATCTCAGCGATTGGCACTCACCTGAGGAGAGTGCTAATATATGTTCAGAACGGCACGATAGAGGTTAAGAATCATTTAAGTTCAGTCGTGCATGCTGGTAACTCTGAAAAGCATTTCCCTTCAAGCGAGGATACATAAGATGACCGCAACAAACGCACTGGTACCTGCCGGCAGCAACGCGCTGACCCTTGGCTTCAGCGGGAGCCTGGGCAATCTGGACGCTTATATCTCGGCCGTTAACCGCCTGCCTATGCTGACCCACGAGGAAGAAGTGGCGCTGGGCAAAAACTTGAAGGAAAAGAACGATCTCAAGGCGGCGGAAGTGCTGGTCACCTCGCACCTGCGCCTGGTGGTGTCGATCGCGCGCGGCTACCTGGGCTATGGCCTGCCACACGGCGACCTGATCCAGGAAGGCAATATCGGCCTGATGAAGGCAGTCAAGCGTTTCGACCCGGACCAGGGCGTGCGCCTGGTGTCCTACGCCATGCACTGGATCAAGGCTGAAATCCACGAGTACATCCTGAAGAACTGGCGCCTGGTCAAAGTGGCCACCACCAAGGCCCAGCGCAAGCTGTTCTTCAACCTGCGCAGCCATAAGCAGGGCCTGGACGCCATGTCGCCGAAACAGATCGACGAGCTGGCCAAGGCGCTGGACGTGAAGCGCGAGGAAGTGATCGAAATGGAAACCCGCCTGAGCGGCCGCGACATCGCCCTGGAAGCGCCTTCCGACGAGGAAGACGACAAGTTCTCGCCGATCGCCTACCTGTCCTCCGACAATATGGAGCCGACCAAGGTGCTGGAAGCGGAACAGGTGGTGCGCCTGCAGTCCGAGGGCCTGGAAACCGCCCTGTCCAAGCTCGACGCGCGCTCGCGCCGCATCGTGGAGGCGCGCTGGCTGGCCAACGACGATGGCTCCGGCGCCACCTTGCACACGCTGGCCGAAGAATTTGGCGTGTCGGCCGAGCGTATCCGCCAGATCGAGGCTGCGGCACTGAAGAAAATGAAGGGCGCGCTGGCCGCTTATATGTAAACGCCGTTGCCCCGACGAAAGCACCGATTCCGAAAGGATCGGTGTTTTTTTAACCCTAAAGCAAGCTTCTTAATGTCGGGAATTTTTACATTCCCATATGCAACACTTGCTAAGTCCTTGATATGGATGAGTTTCGGTTTCTGGCACGCCGATTGCTTTGTAACTGCTGAGTACATTCACTGAGGAGTTACCCATGTTCAAGAAGCTTGCACTGACCGCAATTTGCGCATTGGCTGTCGGCTCGGCCGTCGCGGGTCCCATCAAACCAGGCGAAACCTCGGCTAATCCACTGACGCTGGCTATCAATTCTTCGATCAGTGCCGGCTGGAACCCGGATGGCGACTCGGTCTGGACCTTCGCCGACTGGATCCACGTCCAGGATTTGACCGTGCTGTACGTCAAAGCACTGGCCACCACCACCTTCGATTTCGGCATCACCCCGCCTAACGGTGGCGCGGTGCAGGACTTCGACTTCGATTTGCTGATCAATGGCATCTCGCAAGCCAAGACCAAGCCGGCCGGCTACTCGGCCTACTGGGATGACGTGACGCTGACCGGCGGCGTGGTCTATGCCTTCAAGCTGGATTCGCTGAACATTCACGACAACAACACCAACGTCGACTTCAAGGTCTTGGCGGGCACCGCTGACGAACCTGGCGAGCCGTCTGGCGGCGCTGTTCCTGAACCTGCCACACTTGCACTGCTGGGCACCGGCTTGCTGGGCCTGGGGATGGCGCGCCGCCGCCGCACAAAATAAGCGGTTAAAAGCAACAATAAAATCTGGCGCCCCGCGGGGCGCCTTTTTTATTGTTGAGTGGACTCAACAGTGCAACACGGCGCTTTATGATTTGCTAAGCTGTTCTCAGGCCAGAGGAGAACATCATGCAAGCTAGATTGATCTGTCTGGGCATGGCGGGCCTGGTCCTCGCCATTGCCGCCGCCTGCGGCTCAACCCGCAGCACCGAGGACGGCGACAGCCGTCCAGCACCGCGCACCAGCGCCAGCTATCAGCTGGGACAGGGGGAATCCGTCACACTGGCCCCTGCCGTCACGCTCAAGCTGGAGCGCGTCAACGACAGCCGCTGCAGGCAAGGCGCCGTCTGCGTTTGGGCCGGCTATATCAGCTACAGCTTTGTGCTGAGCGATAAGCAAGGCAATACCAGCTTCGTGCTGGCAAATGATATGCCGGGCGCCAGCAAGTCGCTGACACGCAACGGCCTGACCTTCACCCTGCTTGGTGTGGAACCGGCCGAAGTACCAGCGCTGAAGGCGGCGACGCCAAATTATCGGGTAAGCTTGCGGGTACTTATTTCCCAACCGACATAGCTGCCCATGACGCCAAACGCCCTGCCCCAGCGACTGAGCTCCACCATCATCCTTGCGCTGGCGTTCAGCGCCCCGGCCTGGGCCAAGACCCCGGTTGCCAGCGGCACCGGCGGCGCTGTAGCGACCATCAGCGAACCGGCCTCGCAGGCCGCGCTGAGCATCCTCAACAAGGGCGGCAACGCGGTGGATGCGGCGGTTGCGGCTGCCGCCACACTGGGGGTGACAGATCCATTCAGCTGCGGCGTCGGCGGCGGCGGCTTCATGGTGATTTACCTCGCCAAGGAAAAGCGCGTCATCACGCTCGACCACCGCGAGGTGGCGCCGGCTTCCTTCCAGCCCGATGCTTTCGCGCCCGATGGCAAGGCGATGGATTTCGACACCGCGGTCGCCAGCGGCATGGCGGTCGGCGTGCCGGGCACGGTGCGCGGCTGGCACGATGCGCTGGACCGCTACGGCACCATGTCCTTCAAGCAGGTGCTGGCGCCGGCCATCAAGGTGGCGACGGACGGCTTCCGCCTGAACGACAACTTCGTCGCGCTGGCGAAAGAAAACGAGAAGAAGTTTGCGCTGTTTCCGGAGACTGCGACCCGCTACCTGAAAGATGGAAAGGCCCTGCCGGCGGGCACCCTGCTGCGCAACCCGGACCTGGCCAGGACTTACCGCCTGCTGTCCAGCGGCGGCGTGAAGGCCTTCTATTCCGGCAAACTGGCGCAGGCGATTGTCGATGCGGTCAACCAGCCGCCGGTGGCTGCCGGCGTGTCGGTGCGGCCGGGACGCATGTCGCTCGGCGACCTGGCCAATTACGAATCGCGCTGGCGCCAGCCGGTGCGCAGCACGTATCGCGGCTATGAGCTGGTCGGCATGCCTTTGCCCAGCAGCGGCGGCGTGACGATCGCGGAAGCGCTGAACATCCTGGAAGGCTTCGACCTGCACGCCATGCCGCGCGAGAAGGCGGAGCATTTGTACATGGAGGCGGCGCGCCTGGCCTTCGCCGACCGCAATGCTTACCTGGCCGATCCTGAATATGTGGAAGCGCCGGTGGCAGGATTGCTGAGCAAGGAATATGCGGCCCGGCGCCGCGAGCTGATCGATCCGACACAAGCGCACCATCATGCACAGCCCGGCGATCCTTACCCGTTCCAGCGCGACCTGAGCGTGCCTTTGCGTCCGGCCAGCGCGCCGCAATCGAAACTGCTGTCGGAAAGCGCACACACCACCCACCTGGCGGTATCGGATAAGGACGGCAATATCGTCGCCTACACCTTCACCATCGAGTCATGGGGCGGCAGCGGCATCACGGTGCCGGGCTATGGCTTTATCCTGAATAACGAGATGACGGACTTCGATTTCACCGGCCCGCACCCGAACGTGCCGGAAGCGGGCAAGCGGCCGCGCAGCAGCATGTCGCCCACCATCGCTTTCCGCAACGGCAAGCCGGCCTTCACGATCGGCAGCCCGGGCGGCGCCACCATCATCACCACCGTGCTGCAAACCATCTTCAACCATATCGACCTGGGCATGGACATGCCGGCTGCGCTGAACGCGCCGCGTATTTCGGAGCGCAATGGCCTGGCGACTTCCATCGAACCTGGTTTTGCCGGCAGTGCGCAAGCCAGGGCGCTGGAGCGTTTCGGCCAGCACTGGGACGACGCGGGCGTTGAAGAAATCGGCGCTGCCAACGCCATCGTCTTCAATCCCGATGGCACGGTGACCGCCGTCAGCGAAGGCAAGCGGCATGGCGTGGGAAGCGCCCTGGTACAAAAGCGCGGGCACTGATTCAGCCGTGGCGTTCGCGGCTGTCCGCTGGCGCTTCGGCGCGTTCGTTCAGGCCGTAGTCGCGCACCACGCTGGCGATGCGCAGGCGGTAATCGGCAAACAGGCGTTCGCGCCCGGCCTGCTGGGCGGCGCGATGCGCCTCGACTTTGCGCCACTCCTGCACCGCTTCCTCGTCGCGGAAGAACGATAGCGACAGCATCTTGTCCGGATTGCTCAGGCTCTGGAAACGTTCGACGCTGATGAAGCCATCGATCTGCTCCAGGGTTGGCCGCAGCCTGGCGGCGATCTCCAGGTAGGCATCCTTGCGGCCCTCGGCGGGCGTCACTTCAAAAATCACTGCGATCATTGTTGAAACTCCGGTATGCGCGCGTTGTGCGATGCGCGGTATGTCCAGCTTAACTGCGGCAGCGGCCTGCTGCGCAGCGCTTCAATACAGCCCGCGGCGATCTGCTGCGCGAGCTGCTGGCCGGGGCAGGCGTGCACGCCGTGGCCGAAACCGCGCTGCGCGGCGCCGAGCATGACCAGTATGGCCTGCCCTTGCTCGACTGTCACGCCGCCTATCGTGCAGCGTTCTGCGGCAAAGCGGCGGGTATTGATGATGGGTGGGTCGGCCAGCATCACATGGGCCACCAATGCGTTCGCATCATCGTCGGTCCACCGGCCTTGCTGCAGGGCCACCAGGCAGTTGCCCAGCAGGCCGGCGGTGGCTTCATAGGTTTGCGACAGCAGGCCAACCAGGTTGGCAAGAATGGCGTGGTCGTTCCGCCAGCCCGCGGCATGGGCTTCCTGGGCGACGGCGGCGGCCAGCGATCCTTCCGGCGCCGACTGCAGCAGCTCGCGCATGGCGGCCAGCAGGCGCAGGCTCGCCGCGTGCGCCTGCTCGATTTGCGTCGCGCTGCTCAGAGGCGACAGGCAGGCCACGAAATCGGCCATCCAGCGCGCCAAGGCGGGCAGCTGCGCGTCGGCGAAACCCAGCAGGCTGGCGACCGTGCTGACCGGGGCTTCAAAAGCCCAGTCGCGGATCGAGCGGCCCTCCGCAAGCAGGCGCCCAGCCACTTCGCGCGCCCTTGCCTGGGCGAGACCGGCAGCGACCTGCACCAGGGCGCGCTGCAGCGCCAGTTTGGGCGCCGCGTGACGTTCGCCATCGTTCATGCGCACCAGCGCCCCGAATACTTCAGCGGCGCTGCCGCCGGCAATGGCGGCGGGCACTGGCTCGGCAAGCGGGCGCACACGCAAGGCCGGATGGCTGAGGACTTCATCCACCAGTTGCGCACCGCTGGCGACCCATAGCGAACCATTCCATTCCAAATCCTGCATTTCACTCTCCGGCAAGGTTCAAGAATTTGCAGTATCCTGAAAAACAAGCAACGACAATTCGTCCCACACCGAAATATGGATTCCAAGCTCGCCAACATTGCCGGCGCCATCGCCGAACCCGCCCGCGCCCGCATGCTGTGCTCCCTGCTCGACGGCCACGCCCGCACCGCCACCGAGCTCTCGGTGGTAGCCGAAGTGAGTCCTTCCACCGCCAGCGCCCACCTCGCACGCTTGAAGGACGAGCAGCTCCTGGTGCAGCTAGCCCAAGGCAAACACCGTTACTACCAGCTCGCCAGCCGGGAAGTGGCCGCCGCACTGGAAGCCTTGCTGGTCGTTGCGGGCCTGCCACGTCCGCAATTCAAGCCCAACACGCCCGACCGCCTGCGCAACGCGCGCACCTGCTACGATCACATGGCGGGCAATGTGGCGGTAAAACTGCATGACCATTTCGCCACCCAGGGCTGGCTGGCGGAAGACGGCGAAGGCTACGAATTGAGCGCCGAAGGCGAACGGCAATTCGAACAACTGGGACTGGATCTGCCTGCGCTGCGCAAGCTGCGGCGCCGCTTCGCCTGTCCTTGCCTGGACTGGAGCGAACGCCGGCCGCACCTGGGCGGCGCGCTGGGAGCAGCGCTGCTGCAACTGGCGCTGAAACGGGGCTGGGTCGAGCAGGATCTCGACAGCCGCGCGCTGCAGGTGCCGGCCAAGGGACAGCGCCAGATGCTGGCCGCCTTCGGTCTAAGCAGCGCTTAAGATTTGGCAAAGATGATGTGGCTTCCAGAACTAAGACAGGGACCGACGGTCATGAAAAAGATCATCCGTGAAAACAAGGGATTCATCGCTTTCCTGCTGATGCTGGGCGTATTCCGCACTGCCATCGCAGACTGGAACCCGATCCCTTCCGCCTCCATGCATCCCAACCTGCTGGAAGGCGACGTGGTTTTCGTCAACCGTCTTGCCTACGACCTCAAGGTGCCGCTGACCGACATCGCCCTCAGCCACCTGGGTGAACCGCAGCGCGGCGACGTGGTGACCTTCTTCTCGCCGAAAGACCGCACGCGCCTGATCAAGCGCGTGGCGGCGCTGCCGGGCGACCGCGTTGAAATCCGCGGCGAGCACCTGATCATCAACGGCAAGACATCCGACTACTCCGTGCTGGGCAACACCGTTGAACACATCGACCAGGTCGGCGACCTGCAGGCGCTGCGGCTGCAGGAGAACAACGCCAGCGCCACCTACAGCATCCAGGTGCTGCCGCAAGTCCAGGCCAGGCGCGATTTCGGTCCGGTCACCGTCCCAGCCGGCAGCTACCTGATGCTGGGCGATAACCGCGATAACAGCGCCGACTCGCGCTACATCGGCTTCGTGCCGCGCTCACTTCTGATCGGCCGCGCGGAGCGCATCCTGGTGTCCGCCGACATCCTGGGCAACTGGGCGCCGCGTACGGAGCGCATAGGCATGAGCTTGCGGCCATGATCGAATTCCAGGGACTGGCCAAGCATTACGGCGAGTTTCCCGCCGTGCAGCCGCTGACACTGGCCGTGCGGCGCGGCGAAGTGTTTGGCTTCCTTGGACCGAATGGCGCGGGCAAGACGACCACCATCCGCATGATGATGGGCATCCTGGTGCCCAGCGCCGGCCGCGTGCTGGTGGACGGGCTCGATTGCCAGGCCGATGCCGCCGAAGTGAAGCGCCACGTGGGCTACCTGCCCGACAACCCGATCTTCTACGATTTCCTGCGCGGGCGCGAAATCCTGCAATTCGTGGCGGAGATGCACGGCATGGCGCGCCCCGCCGCCGTGGAACGCGCCGCGCAGCTGCTGCAGGAATTCGGGCTGCAGGATGTGAGCGAGGAATTCGCCGTCAACTATTCGATGGGCATGAAGAAAAAGCTGGGTCTGGCCTGCGCCCTGGTGCACGATCCTGCTGTGCTGATCCTGGATGAGCCGATCAATGGCCTCGATCCGCGCGCTGCGCGCGAAGTGCAGGACCGCCTGATTGCCAGCGCAGCCGCCGGCAAGACCATCTTTCTTTCGACCCACCTGCTCGATATGGCGCAACGCATGTGCAACCGGGTCGGCATCATCAACCACGGTGCGCTGGTAGCTACCGGCTCGCTGGACGAATTGCGCGGCGCCAGCAGCGACAACAGCACGCTGGAAGAGCTGTTCCTCAAGTTCACCAACGAAGACAGCATGGCGGCGTGATGAGGCTGCCCAGCGCGCCGCGTGCATTCTGGCTCCTGGCACGCCTTCGGCTGCTGCGGGTACTGAATATCGCGGGCGCACTGCGCATCAGCAAAGGCTGGCCTGGCCCCAGCCGCCAGGCAACGCCCGGCAAGAAAAACGCGCGCTGGATCGTTACCGGCATACTGGCTGCCTTCATGCTGTTTGCCTTTATCAGCACCGCCAGCAATTCCCTGCTGAACATGCAATGCCGCCTTCCGACGGGCAGCCATTGCACTGCCATATTTGAGGCGCGCTCGCATTTGCACGCAGCCCCCTTCCATCCGGTCCTGATTCAGGCCCTGAGCATGCAGGCCTGCCTGCTTTTCTGCATCGCGTTCCTGCTTCCGCTTGGCAGCAGGGAGCTGGCGCAGGCCGATTGGGACCTGGAATGGCTGGTCACCTTGCCGCTGCAGCGACGCACGCTGCTGCTTGCGCGGATCGCGGAGCGCAGCGTGGCGAATCCGTCCGGCATCCTGGCGCTTTGGCCGCTCTACATGACGGTCGCCTGGTATTCGGGCCACGAATGGCGTTCACCGCTGCTCGGCGCGGCCTGCACCCTCGCACTGCTGGCCTGCGCCGCCACAGTGCGCACCGTGGCCGATACCGGCCTGCGGCTGCGCCTTGCGCCCTCGCAGCTGCGCAACCTGCAGGCCATCGCATCGGTCACCAGCATGCCGCTGATGTACTTGGCCATGTCGTTCGCCATGCCGACTGCCACCCTCACGCTGGGCTGGGCCGCGCACTTTCCATCCTGGACTTTGTGGACGCCGCCCGGCCTGGCGCTGCAGGCGCTGAATGCGCGCGAGGCATGGCAAGGCCTGGGCTTCGGCCTGCTGCTGGCGGCGCAGACGGCGCTGCTGCTGTGGCTTGGCCTGCGCCTGCTGCAATCGCTGCTGGCCGGCGGCGTGGTCGCTACCGGTGCGCGGGAGACTGGCCGCAGCCTTGGCGCCGGCGCCCGGCCCACCTTTACCGGCTGGGCAATCGGTACGCCGCTGCAGCGGCGCGAGCTTCGCCTTCTCAGCGGCGACCGCAACTTCCTGGTACAGAGCCTGCTGATCCCCCTAATCATCTTTGGCAGCCAGCTGGTGCTCAACGGCCAGATGGAAAACATGGGCCAGTTCATCCGCGACCCGTCGCTGCTATCATCCATCGCGTTCGGCCTGGGCGCGTATGTGCTGATGCTGTCGGCCTTCCAGACCATCAATACCGAAGGCCACGCACTGTGGATGTTGTACACCTATCCGAAGGACATGGGTAATATGCTGGCCGAGAAAGCGCAGCTATGGTCCGCGCTGGCCCTGGCCTATCCGCTGGCGGTATTCGGCCTGGGATTGTGGTTTGGCGCACCCGCCGATTTCCGGCTGCTTTTGCAAATGTTGCAGGTGGTGGCCGGCATCCCCGTCTTCGCCGCCATTGCCGTCGCGCTGGGCGTGTGGGCCTGCGATCCGCTGGCGCAAGACGTGCGCGCCCGTGTGCGCCCCACCTTTGCCTATGCCTACCTGCTGCTTTCGTCGCTCTATACCTTCGCCCTGAATACCAGCGACTGGCATGTGCGGCTGACGGCAATCATGCTGCTGGCCTTCCTTGCGTTGGCCTTGTGGCAGCGCGCCCGCGACGCCCTGCCCTACCTGCTTGATCCAACCGCATCGCCGCCGCCGCGCGTATCGGCAGCGGACGGCATCCTGGCGGCTATCCTGTTTTTCCTCCTCCAGATGCTGGTCACGGGCACGCTGGCACTGTCCGGCCAGCCGGTCACACTGTCGACCATTACGTTCGCTTTTGCCTTTGCCGGCGCTGTGGTGTACGCCCTGGCGCGGCTGCTGTACTGGCATAACGGCGCCAGCGGCGTACCGCGCCTCTGGCATGGGCCGTGGAGCGAGGCCTGGCGCAGCGCATTAGGCTGGGGCGCCCTGATGGCATGCCCGGCGCTGGCTGCCGGCCTGCTATGGATGGCGACGCTGCGCCATCAGGGCATCATGCCAAACGCGCCGCCGCTGGCTGCAATGGTCTGGCTGGCTCCAATGAGCGTACTGGCTGCACCATTGTTCGAAGAATTCATTTTCCGCGGCCAGCTGTTCGGCGGCATGCGGCGTTCGCTTTCCGCCATGCCGGCAATCGCAGCCAGCGCGGCGCTGTTCGCGGTCGTCCATCCGCCGCTGGCCATGGCGCCGGTCTTCGTGCTTGGACTGTGCACCGCCTACGCCGCCGAGCGCAGCAAATCCCTGCTGGCGCCGATGCTGGCGCATGCACTGTATAACGCTGGCATGCTGGCCATGCAATAAAAAAACGGCAGCCTGTTTCCGGGCCGCCGCGAAGGAAGAACGCCATGGGAAGCGTCCAACGGAGGTAAATTGTTCAGCGGCCCTGGTGGGACATCATCCAGGCCACAAAAGCTTCACGATTGCGCGAGCAGATCAGCACTTTGCCGCGGCCTGCGAAGCGCAGCACCACGCCTTCACCGCTGGTCACCGAGTTCACCAGGTTGCCCAGCAGGCCGCCGCCGGAGCGCGTGGCGACCGCCAGCTCGTAGCGCAGCGCACTGTCCCAGGCGACTACGTGGGCATTGTCGATCACGACTTCCCTGCCCGGTTCCACGTCGATTTCCTGCAGGGCGCCGAAACCCGACACCGCCAATTGGCCCTGTCCCGCAGATTCGGTGATGAAGAAGCCGCCGCTCTGGCCGAACAGCGCATTGCCGACGTTCTGGGTGCGCACACGCAGATCGACGCCGCTGGTCGCCGCGACGAAGGCGCCGTCGCTGATCATGTACTGCCGCTCGCCGATATCCAGCACGCGCATGGCACCAGGCAGGTTGGGCGACAGCAGGCAGTTGCCGTCGCCGCCGGTGGCCTCGATGTTCTGCTGGAAGAAGGATTCGCCGTTGGCCAGGGAGCGCATCAGGGCGCCGCCCAGGCCGCCGCGCATCTTGCCCTTCAGTTCGAGCGTGGCATCCATCATCACCATCGCATTCGATTCGCAGTAAATGCGTTCGCCCTGCTTCATCGACACCTGCAGGAAGGGATCGATATCCCCGGTCACTTTAAAGATCGTCATGGCTTACGCCCCTTTCAGTTCAAGCTTCTTATGTCGGATCGAGGACCAGAGCGAGGCCACGATAAACGCCACGCCAATCAGGCCGGTCACCACTTCCGGAATATGGAACTTCATGCTCGCCAACATGATCACGGCCAGGATGCCGATCGCGTAGTGGGCGCCGTGCTCCAGGTAGACATACTCTTCGAGCGTGCCCTTGTGCACCAGGTAGACCGTCATCGAGCGTACGAACATGGCGCCGATGGCCAGGCCCAGCATGATGATGACCACGTCGCTGGTGATGGCGAACGCGCCGATCACGCCGTCGAAGGAAAACGATGCGTCCAGCACTTCCAGGTAGAGGAAGCCGCCAATGCCGCCGCGCTTGACCAGCTCACCGGCGTTCACGCCGCCCTCGTCTTCCTTTTCCAGCCACGACGACAGGCCGTCGACCGCCACATAGGCCAGCAGGCCCCACATGCCGGCCACCAGCACGATGAATTTCTGCGCTTCCTCGACGATGGACAGGCTGCCCAGCAACACAATCATCGAAATCATGATCGCGATCGAAGACACCTTGCCCAGCGCGCCCAGCTTGCGCTCTATATGCCCCAGCCAATGCAGCTGCTTCTCATGGTCGAAGATGAAATTCAGGAACACCATCAGCAGGAACATGCCGCCAAAGGCCGCCACTTCCGCGTGGTGGTTGGTCAGGTGGGTCGAAAACGCTTGCGGGTCGTTCAGCGCCAGCGTCCAGACGTCGGGCAGGCTAAGGTCGGCCGCTACCGCTACGATCACCAGCGGGAAGATCAGGCGCATGCCGAATACGGCGATGATGATGCCGACGCCAAGGAACAGCTTTTGCCAGAACGGGTCCCAGGTTTTCAGGACCGAGGCGTTGACTACCGCGTTGTCGAAAGAGAGCGAGACTTCCATCACGCTCAGGATAAGGGCGATCCAGACCGCCGCCAGGGCGCCGCTCGCACCAGTTTGTTGGTATCCCCACCAGCCTGCAACTGCAAGACAGATGAAGGAGACCAGGAAGGAAATCCTGAAGTGCTTCATCGGTTAACCCTTTCTTGTTGATTGGTCTGCCAATTCTAAGTGCAACCCGTATTTAAAAAAATAGAAGATAATCGAAGCATTACTTCGAAAAAACAGAACCATGAGAACCACGGGCCTGAACTTCCGCCACCTCTACTTTTTCCGCATGGTTGCCGCCGAGGGCAGCGTGACGCGCGCCGCCGATAAGCTGGGATTGGCGATCCAGACGGTCAGTACCCAGATCGCCGCGCTGGAGCAATCCATCGGCAAGTCGCTGCTGACCCAGCAGGGGCGCCGCCTGGTGCCGACCGAAGCTGGCCGGGTGGCGCTGACTTATGCCGAACAGATATTCCAGCTCGGCGACCGCATGCAGGAAGCGCTGGAGGAGGTGGATACCGGCAAGATCAGGCTCGCGGTCGGGATTTCGGACTCCATGCCCAAGCTGATCGCGGCGCATTACCTGCAGGCTGCGCTGCCGCCAGAGCAGCCGGTGCGCCTGGTCTGCACCGAGGGCGAGTTCGACGTCCTGCTGGCGGAACTGGCGCTGCACAAGCTGGACGTGGTGCTGACCGACCGTCCGGTGCGGGCCAGCGCTTCGCTGCGCGTGTTCAGCCACCTGCTGGGCGAAAGCGAGATGCAGCTGTTCGGCGTGCGCGCCCTGGCCCGCAAGGTTGGCAAGGATTTTCCCGCCAGCCTGCATGGGGCGCCCCTGCTGCTGCCGACGCGGAATACGGCGCTGCGCGGCCGCATCGATGCCTGGCTGCTGGAACAGGACGTGCGGCCCGACGTGGTGGGGGAATTCGAGGATAGCGCAATGCTGAACACTTTTGGCCGCAGCGGCATGGGCCTGTTCTTCGCGCCGGCGGCGCTGGCGGACGACATGCTGGAGCAATTCGGCGCCATACCGGCCGCCCCGCCGGCGCCGGAGCTAAGGGAACAGTTCTATGCGATTTCCGGCGAACGCCGCATCAGCCACCCGGTGGTCGAGGCGATGCTGAATACTTCGCTGCGATAGCTTCCAGGCCCGCGCCAGCGTAGGTCATCATATCGTCCACCAGTCCGTCCACATCATCGGCCAGTGCCGGAAACAGGCTGGTACGCATTTCGCGCGGCGCGACCAGCAGCGCCAGGCAGGGCGACATCAGCAGGAACAAGGCGCGCTGCAGGCCGGGCGTGGTGGGCGGGAGGCCGAGGATTTCGCATACCAGCGCCAGCATCAGCATGGCCTTGGGTGCGATGGCCTTGTGCACCAGCGCCGGGGCGTGCTCGGTCGGCGACATCAACTCGCGGATCACCACGCGTGCGCCCCAGTGTGCCTGCGGGCCGGTGGCGCGCAGCACGAGGCCACGCAGGATCACGCGCAGCTTGTCGCGCGGCGCCAGTGCGCGCGACACGATTTCCTGCATTTCTTCAAGCTTGAGCAAATGGTGGTGCGCTTCCACCAGCACGGCTTCATATAGCGCGCCGCGGCTGCCGAAGTGATAATTGACGGCGGCGATATTGGTGCCGGCGCGGGCGCAGATTTCCTTGCTGGTGGCGTCGGCAAAGCCGCGTTCCGCGAACACCTGCCCGGCCACGTCCAACAGGGCCTGGCGGGTGGCGTCGCCGTCCTGGCGGCCGGCACGGGTGGCGGTCTTTTTTTGCATGGCTCGCATTTTACGTCGAATTTAAATTCAAATCCAAATTTGAATTTGATGTAGAATTTCCGCAGGAGGATCTGCGCATGAATAAGAAACTTGCTGGAATTGCCATCATTGCCGCCGTGGCGACGGCTGGGCTGGGCGCCTGGTACTTGAGCCGCCCGGCCGCCAACGACAAGGAGCTGGTCTTGTACGGGAATGTCGACTTGCGCCAGGTGGCGCTGGCCTTCCCTGCCAGTGAGCGCGTGGCGCGTGTGCTGGTGGAGGAAGGCCAGAAGGTGCGTGCCGGCGAGGTGCTGGCGGAACTGGACACGCGCAGCCTGCGCCTCAAACTGGCCGAGGCCGAGGCGCAGGCCAACGCCCAGCAGCAGGCGCTGGCCCGCCTGAAGGCAGGCACGCGGCCGGAGGAGCTGGCACAATCACGCGCCCGCACCGCGGCCGCGCAGGCCGATGCCGATCTGGCGCGCCAACAGCTGGAGCGGATAACAGCGGTACAGCAGGACAGCAACGGCCGTGCCGTCAGCCAGCAGGATGCCGACAGCGCCCGCGCCCACGCCAAGGCGGCCCAGGCAGCCCTGGAGCAGGCGCGCCAGGGACAGGAGCTGGCGCAGCATGGTCCGCGCCGCGAGGATATCGCCCAGGCGCAGGCGCAGCTCGATGCGGCGCAGGCGGCGATCGCGCTGATCAATCATCAGCTTGACGAAGCGACGCTGAAAGCGCCGGTCGATGCCGTTGTGCGTGCGCGGCTGATGGAGCCGGGCGATATGGCTTCGCCGCAGCGCCCCGTTTACACGCTCGCCATCGCCGATCCGAAATGGGTGCGCACCTATGTGCGGGAGGCTGACCTGGGCCGCATCAAGCCGGGCATGGCGGCGGACATTTCCATCGACAGCCTGCCGGGCAAGACACTCGCCGGCAAAGTTGGCTATATCTCGTCGGTGGCCGAGTTCACGCCAAAGACCGTGCAGACCGAGGAACTGCGCACGGCGCTGGTATACGAGGTGCGGGTGCTGGCCGAAGACAGGGCTGACGTGCTGCGCATGGGGATGCCGGCGACGGTACGTGTCGCGTTCGGGCAGTAGGCATGGATGCGCCGGTCCTCAGTGGACGAGGGTTGTCCCGCCAATTCGACCTCAAGGGTGCTGATGCGCCACTGGTGGCGGTGCGTGAGGTGTCGCTGGAGGTGGCGCCGGGCGCGCTGACCGCGCTGGTGGGGCCGGACGGGGCGGGCAAGACGACCTTGCTGCGCATGGCGGCGGGGCTGATGGCGCCCAGCGCTGGCAGCCTGACCGTGTTGGGCATCGATGTGGCGGCGCGGCCGCAGGAGGTTCAGGACCGTATCAGCTATATGCCGCAGCGCTTTGGTCTCTACGAAGACTTGAGCGTGCAGGAGAACATGGACTTGTACGCTGACCTGCACGGGGTTCCTGCGGATGTGCGGCGCGAACGTTTCGCTCGCCTCCTGCATATGACCGATCTGGGGAGCTTTACCGCGCGGCCGGCGGGCAAGCTTTCCGGGGGCATGAAGCAGAAACTCGGGCTGGCTTGCACGCTGGTGCGGTCGCCGGAGCTCTTGCTGCTCGATGAGCCGACAGTCGGCGTCGATCCCTTGTCGCGGCGCGAGCTGTGGGAAATCGTTCAGCAGCTGGTCGATGAGGAGAAGCTCTCCGTCATCGTCAGCACGTCCTACCTCGACGAGGCAGAACGCTGCCAGCAGGTGTTCGTGATGCATGAGGGGCGCTTGATGGCGCAAGGGGCGCCGGCCGAATTGCGTTCGCGCGCGGATGGCTTGTGCTTTACCGCCTTGCCGCCGGAGGGCGAGCCGGCGCGCGCATTGCAGGCGCGCTTGATCGATGCGCGGGATATTGTGGTTGATGCTGTGCCGGAGGGCGGGCACGTGAGGTTTATCCGCCGCGCGGATGCTTCAGACGACGCGCTTATTCGGTTGTTGAAGGGTTTGCCAGTCAAGCCCGTGCCGGCGCGGCTGGAAGATGGGTTCATGATGCTGCTGCGTGCCAGCCCCTCATCCCCCGACGCGAAGGCGACTCCCGCCGGCATCGCCACGACCGGCGCGGGCGGAGTAGCGGACAGCGGCGGTGGCGGCACAGCGGGTGGCGGGGCTGCGAAAGCAGGCGGCGGAGAGGCGATGATTGAGGTGCGCGACCTGGTGCGGAAGTTCGGCGACTTCACCGCGGTGGCGAACACCAGCTTCAGCGTGGCGCGCGGTGAGATTTTTGGACTATTGGGCCCAAACGGCGCCGGCAAGACCACCACCTTCCGCATGCTGTGCGGACTGCTGCCCGCCAGCTCCGGATTCCTGCAAGTGGCGGGCGTCAACTTGCGCAATGCCCGTGCGCAGGCGCGCGCGAAAGTCGGCTACGTGTCGCAGAAATTCGCGCTGTACGGCAACCTGACCGTCGCGGAGAACCTCGACTTTTTCGGCGGCGCCTACGGCCTGCGCGGCAAGCGCCTGAAGGAGCGCACCAGCCAGGTGCTGGAAGAATTCCAGCTGCGCGGGCAAGAAGACCAGGCAAGCGGCCAGCTGCCCGGAGGCTTCAAGCAGCGCCTCGCCATGGCTACCAGCCTGTTGCACGAACCGGAAGTGCTGTTCCTGGACGAACCGACCAGCGGCGCCGATCCGCTGGCCCGGCGCGAATTCTGGCGCCGCATTACCGCCCTGGCCGAGCAAGGTGTAACGGTCGTCGTGACTACGCATTTCATGGAAGAAGCCGAATACTGCGACCGCATCGTGATCCAGGACGCGGGCAAGGTTCTCGCCATCGGCACGCCGCGCGAAGTACGCACGCAAGCTGGCGGCGCCGGCAATATGGAAGACGCCTTCATCGCCATCGTCGAGAAAAGCCGCGAGGGAGGCAAGCCATGAAACAAGGCTTCCGCTCCCGACTGGCTGCGCTGGTGCGCAAGGAATTCCGCCAGCTGCTGCGCGACGCGTCCAACCTTGCTATTGGCATCGCCCTGCCCATCGTGCTGATCCTCATATTCGGCTATGGCCTGTCGCTGGACGTGAAGAATGCACCGGTCGCCATCGTCATGGAAGACAGTTCCCCCGTCGCGCAAGACGCAGTGGCCGGCTTCAGCCTCTCCCCTTCCTTCGCGCCGCTGCCCGTCGCCTCCATGCACGACGCGGAAAAGCTGATGGGGGAACGCAAAGTCGACGCGATCGTCCGCATCCCGGCCACTTTCACGCGGGACTTGGCCGCAGGCAGTGCCTCCGTACAAGTCATTGTGCACGGCGCAGAAGCCAACCGCGCCAACATCATCATGAACTACGCCAACGGCGCCCTGCAGCAATGGGCCGTCCGCCGCGCCGAACGGCAAGGCAGCGCCGCCCGCTCAGACGCCGTTCCCGCCAATGGCACGGTGCGCATCGACCAGCGCATGTGGTTCAACAGCGCCAACACCAGCACCTGGTACCTGGTGCCCGGCCTGATCGTACTGATCATGACGCTGGTGGGCGCCTTCCTCACCGCCCTGGTCATGGCGCGCGAATGGGAGCGCGGCACACTGGAAGCGCTGTTCGTCACGCCCGTACGGCCGATAGAAATCCTGCTGGCGAAAGTCATTCCCTATTTCTGCGTCGGCATGATGGGGCTGTTCCTGTGCCTGATCGCGGCGCGCTTCCTGTTCGAAGTACCGATGCAGGGGTCGCTGCTGGTAATCGTTTTTGCGTCCATGCTTTACCTGCTGGTAGCCGTCGGCATGGGCTTGCTGATTTCTTCCGCCACCAAGAATCAATTCCTGGCCAGCCAACTGGCCCTGGTCAGCAGTTTCATGCCATCGCTGATGCTGTCCGGCTTCCTGTTCGACCTGCGCAATGTGCCGCTGGCGGTGCAGGTGGTCGGGCACGTCCTGCCGGCGACGTATTTCATGGAGCTTGTGAAGACGCTTTTCCTGGCCGGGAATGTTTGGCCGCTGATACTGCGCAATTGCGCCATCCTTGCCGGCTACGCGCTGCTGCTGCTGGGTATAGCGCGCGCAGTCACCCGCAAGCAACTGGACTAGCCATGACTGACTTTTTCTACCGCATCGCCGCCATCGTCCGCAAGGAATTCCTGGCCGTACTCAAGGACCCGAAAAGCCGCTTCATACTGGTGGTGCCGGCCATCGTGCAAAGCCTGCTGTTTGGCTACGCCGCGACCTATGACTTGACCGATGTGCCGTACGCACTCAACGATGCCAGCCACAGCGCCGCGTCGGCCGAACTGCTGGCCAAGCTCGATGCCAGCGGAACCTTCCGCCGCACGCTGGTTTTCGAGACGCAGCAAGCCTTGCGCGATGCCATCGACAGCGAGAAGGCATTGCTTGCCATCAGCATTCCTGCGGACTTCGAGCGCCAGCTGTATGCAGGCGGCGCGGCGCCGCTGCAAGTGGTACTCGATGGGCGGAATTCCAATACGGCCGGTTCGGCTGCAGCGTACGTCGGCGCTGTGGTGGCGGACTTCAACCGCCAGTGGCGCGAAAAGCATGGCGGCGCCCAGCCTGGCCTGAGCATCGAGTCGCGCGCCTGGTTCAATCCCAACCTGGAAACGCGCTGGTACCTGATGCCGGGCATGATCGCGGCGCTCAGCATGCTGCAAACCTTGCTGCTCACCGCCCTCTCGGTCGCGCGCGAGCGCGAGCAAGGCACCTTCGACCAGTTGCTGGTGACGCCGCTGACGCCCACCGAAATCATGATCGGCAAGGCGCTGCCGCCCATCATGATCGGCCTGCTCCAATCTACGCTGATACTGCTGGTGACGCGCCTGTGGTTCGCCGTGCCAATGGCGGGATCGCTGATCTCCATTTATGCGGCGCTGACGCTGTTCACCATTGCAAGCGTAGGCATCGGCCTGTCGATATCCGCCGTATCGCTGAATATGCAGCAGGCCATGCTGTACACCTTTGTCCTGGTGATGCCGATGATGCTGCTGTCCGGCCTCACGACGCCGGTGCGCAATATGCCGGAAGTTCTGCAGGTGCTGACCATGGCTAACCCGCTGCGCTTTGCCATCGACATGGTGCAGCGCATCTATCTCGAGGGCGTCGGCCTCGGTACCCTGTGGCCAAGCATGCTGCCGTTGCTGCTGATTGCCCTGCTCACCCTGCCCTTGGCGGCGTGGCTGTTCCGCCACCGCCTTACCTGACTGGAAACATCATGAACCGCTCGATCATTTCGCTGCTTTGCCTGTCACTTGCCGGCTGCGCGGCGGTGGGTCCCGAATTTCACGAGCCGAAAGTGCAAGCGCCGGCATCTTACAGCGTTTGGCATGGCGGCGATTCGTCGCTTCGCGACACAGGACTGCCTGCCGGCACAGCGGAATCCTTTGCCCGCTTCAATGATCCGGTATTGCACGACTTGCAGGAAAAGGCGCTCGCGGCCAGCTTTGACGTCCGTTCCGCGGCCGTGAGATTCGCGCAGAGCAGGATGGCGCGCGACGTGGCGGCAGGTTCTTTCGGCCCCCAGGTAAGTGCGCGTGCCGGAGCGGCGCGGCAGCGGCAGTCCGAATCCGGCGCCAGCACAAGGATGGTGGATGCAATCGCACCTGCGGCCAATCGCGACGCATTGATTGGAAAGCTGAGCGCCCCCTTCTCCCTGTATCAAGCCGGATTTGATGCCAGCTGGGAACTGGACTTGTGGGGCCGCGTGCGCCGCAGCGTTGAAGCGGCCGATGCCGGGATGGCGGAGGCCAGTTCGCTGCTGCGCGACGTGCAGTTGGCGGTACAGCTGGAGGTGGCGCGCAACTATTACGATTTGCGCGCAGCCCAGCGCCAGCAAGCCTTGCTGCGGGAGGACCTGCTTGCAACGCAGGAGATCGCTAACCTTGTGGACGCACGGCAGCGCGGCGGACTTGCCAGCGGCCTGGAAGTCGAACAGCAGCAATCCACGCTCGCCGAACTGCAGGGACGCTTGCCGGCGCTGCTGGAGCAGGAGGCCGCCGCCCTCAATCGCCTGTCCCTGCTGCTGGCGCAAACGCCGGGCGCCTTGCAAGCGCAGCTCGCAGCGGTGGGCGGCTTGGCGGTCGTCGATGCAGCGGTGCGCGGACCTGACCTGGCGCTGGGCGTGCCGGGCGAGGTATTGCGGCACCGGCCGGACATCCAGGCGGCGGAAGCACGGCTGCAGGCGGCGACGGCGCGCATCGGCGTTGCGGTGGCCGATCTTTACCCGCGCGTCACGCTCGGTATGTCCCTGGGCCTGGAATCGGTCGACGCCGGCAAGTTCGGCGACTGGGGCAGCCGCCAATGGTCGCTGGGCCCAAGCTTGCAGTTGCCGCTCTTCGATAACGGCCGGCGCCGCGCGACGGTCGAATTGCGCGAACTGGAACAGCAGGAAGCGGCCATCAACTTCCACAAAACCGTGCTCAAAGCATGGCATGAAATGGACGATGCACTGTCCGCCTACGCCGCCGAACGCCAGCGCCAGCAAGCGCTGGCCGCACGGGAAGCGAGCGCCCGAACAACGCTGGAACTGGCCGCCGCGCGCGCCCGGCGCGGCATGAGCGACCAATTGCCCGTGCTGCAGGCGCAGCGCGCGCTGCTGGCCGTCCAGCGCGAACGAAGCGCCAGCGACAGCGCCCTCGCCTTGCGCCTGCTGGCCATCTGCAAGGCCAGCGGCCTGGCCCCGCAAACGTAGCTTTCCATCAAGAAATTGTCAGGAATGCGCGAGACAGGTCCCGGGTCGGATAAGATAGAGGTTTTCGACTCTCCGCCTTAGGGCGCATATGAACAACCTTTTATTAGTAGTTTTTGCACTTCTCCTCGTAGCACTGAACGGCTTCTACGTGGCCGCCGAATTCAGCATCGTCACCCTGCGCCGCACCCGCGTGCGCGCCATCGCCAAGACCCAGGGCCTGCGCGGCCGCATCCTGGCCAAGGTCCATGGCCAGATCGACGCCTACCTGTCCGCCTGCCAGCTTGGCATCACGCTCGCCTCGCTGGGCCTGGGCTGGATCGGTGAACCTGCTTTTGCCCGCTTGCTCGAACCTCTGCTCACCTTCGCCGGCATCACCTCGCCGGAACTGGTGCACGGCATTTCCTTCGTGTTCGCCTTCGTCACGATCTCCTTCCTGCACATCGTGGTGGGCGAACTGGCGCCGAAGTCGCTCGCCATCCGCATTCCCGAAGCGGTCGCGCTGTGGAGCGCCATCCCCCTGTATGCCTTCTATTGGACCATGTACCCGGCCATCTGGCTGCTGAACCAGAGCGCCAATGCGGTGCTGCGCCTGGCCGGCCTGGGCGATGCGGGCGGCCATGAATCGCACTACTCCACCGAAGAATTGAAGCTGATTTTGCGTACCAGCCAGCCCGGCGAATCGTTCAACAAGGACGAACGCAACATCCTCGCCAACTCGCTGGACTTTTCGCAGTTGCGCGTGGCCGACCTGATGCGCCCGATTAACGAAGTGATCGCCCTGCACCAGGACCGCTCGATCGACGAGAACCTCGACACGGTGGTACGCAACCGCTTCAGCCGCTACCCGTATTTCGACGAGAGCGGCGATTCCGTGCTGGGCGTGGTGCACTTGAAAGACTTGTTCTTCGCCCTGCAGTCGCGCAAGGAGCTGAAGGACCTTTCCGGCTTCCTGCGCCCAGTGGAAACCATCTCGGCCCGCACCCCGGCACTGGACCTGTTCCGCCGCTTCAAGGATGGCGCGCCACACTTCGCCTTGATTGGCGAAAAAGGCAAGCGTCCAGTGGGCTTCCTCACGCTGGACAACCTGCTGGGCGCCATGGTCGGCGAGATCCACGACGAATTCCGCCTGAACGAAAACGATTGGCTCAAGCAGCCGGACGGTTCGCTGATCGGCAAGGCCAGCCTGCCGATTTTCTCGCTGGAGCGCATTTTGGGCGTCGACATCGAGAACGAAGAAATGGGCCTGGGCGAAGTGGAATCAGTCGGCGGCCTGATCATGCTGAAGATCGGCGATATCCCGAAACAGGGCCAGCGCGTAGAGTTCGACGCCTTCGACCTGGTGGTGAAAAAGATGAACGGCCCGCGCATCCTGCTGGTCAAGGTCATCCCCCGCAACCTGCCGGCGGATTCCGACGAACAGGACTGACGGTTTAAGGAATGGCGTCCGGCACGTTCACGAATCCCATGCTCACGCCATCGCGCAGGAACTGGATCGCCTTCGCTTCCGGCAGCGGCTTGCTGAAAAAATAGCCCTGCAATTCATCGCACCCCTCGCGCGCCAGCAATTCCAGCTGGCCCGCAGTCTCCACGCCCTCTGCAATCGCACGCAAGCCCAGGCTATGCGCCAGGCGGATCACCGCCGTCACGATGGAGCGGTCTTCCGGATCGCGCGTCAGGCCGCTGGTGAAGCTCTTGTCGATCTTCAGCTTGTCCACCGGGAAGCGCTTCAGGTAACTGAGGTTCGAATAACCGGTGCCAAAATCGTCGATCGACATGGCGACGCCGATATCCTTCAGGCGGTACATCAATTCGATGGTGCCCTCCGGGTTGTCCATCGACAGGCTTTCGGTCAACTCGAGCTCGATCAGGTGGGGATGGATGCGGTAGCGCTCAAGCACGTCGCGCACCTGTTTCTCCAGGTCCTGCACAGAAAACTGTGAAGCCGCCACATTGATTGCGACGGGCACCACAGGCACGCCGGTATTGAGCCACTCGCGCATGGTGGCACACACCTTTTCCATCACCCAGTTGCCGATGGCGATGATCAGGTTCGATTCTTCCGCCACCGGTATGAATTCCATCGGCGGCACCAGGCCCAGCTCCGGGGACTCCCAGCGCAGCAGCGCCTCCATGCCGATCACCTTGCCGGTGCGGATATTCACCTGCGGCTGGTAATGCAGCACGAATTCATCGCGCTGCAAGGCGCGCATCAGGCCCTGCTCCAGCGTCACGCGCGCGTCAAGCCGATGCTGCATTTCCGGCGTAAAGAACTGGAAGCGATTGCGTCCGCTTTCCTTGGCGCGGTACATGGCGATATCGGCCTGGCGCAGAAGCATCTCGGCCTGTGCGCCATCGTTCGGGTACAGGCTCAGTCCCAGGCTGCCTGTGATGACGTGGTCCTGGCCTGCCAGCTGCACCGGCTCCGCCAGCCGCGCGCCGATCCGTTCAGCGATCATGCCTGGCGTGGTGTCGCCCAGCGGGCTGTCGAGCAGCAGCACGAATTCGTCTCCGCCCAGGCGCGCCACGGTGTCGAAATCGCGCACGCACTGCTTCAGCGTGGCCGCTACCGCGCGCAGCAATTCGTCCCCGACCGCGTGGCCCAGCGTGTCGTTGATCTGCTTGAATTTATCAAGGTCGACAAACACCACGGCCAGCGTTTCCTTGCGGCGCTCGGCGCGGCGGATCGCGTGCGTCAGGCGGTCCAGGAACAGGTTGCGGTTCGGCAGGCCGGTCAACTGGTCATGCGTGGCCTGGTGCTTGATGGCTTTCTCGTGCAGCAGCCGTTCGGTAATGTCGTGCGCCACATTCATCACCGAGTCTTCGTTGTTGAAGCGTATATCCGAGGCGAAGAACTCGACGTCGACCAGGTTTCCGTCCATGCGCAACAGCTGCAGCGTGCTGCGCGGCTTTTCGTGCACTTTCAGCAGTCCCAGGCCGGTCCACTCCTCTACCGTCTTGCGAAATTTCGGCGGGATGCGCTCGATGGCAGCTGTACCGACCAGTTGTTCGGCGCTGGCCGCCCCGAACATGCGCACGGCCGCCGGATTGAGGAAGGTGATCTTGCCGCCGCTGTGAATCCAGATCGCGTCGGGCGCCAGCTCCACCAGTGTGCGGTAGCGCAGCTCACTATCCTCCAGGTGGTTGTTCAGGCGGCGCAGGTGCTGGAGGTTTTCATACAGCTCGAGGGACTTCTTTTCGAGCAGCGACTCCGCTTCCTTGCGGGCAGTACGCTCGCGCAGCAGGCTGCGTGAGGCAACCGTGCTGGGGAGTGCATCGTTCTCCATCAGGCTTGCTTGACGAGGTCAAAGCGCACGCGATGCAGCGCGCCTTCTTTCGGCAAGTCGGTCCGGGTGACGGCGATCGTCTCGCCGAAATGCCTGATGCAGCCGGCGATCAGGCCTTCAGCCAGGTCGCCAAAGCCGCGCGGAGAGCTGTAGTGCATGACCAGCGTATCGGCCGAAGGGCGTTCGCATGGCAAGGTTGGCAGTTCGGCATCCGGATACAGCTTGCGCACTTCAACGTGGATTACGTCGTCGATGCGGGCCAGGAAATCAAAGGCGTTATGGGTATCGGCGAAAAGCGGTTTGTAATTCACGCTGAAGCGCTGGAACAGGTGCTCGCCGAACATGTGGATCAATTGAGGTACGCTGTTGCCGGTGGCGTTCGAAAGAGCCTGCACCAGGCGTACCAGTTCCGCGTGGTCGTAAGTGCCGACCGAGGTATAGGCGCCGTCGTTGGGCAGCTTGGCTTCGGTGATGATCCGATCCAGCATTTCGAGGCCCATGCGGTTCTCGACCAACTCCATGAATTCTGTGAAAACGACGCCTTTCATCGCGCCCTCTTTTTGCTAGTTGGACAGGCGCCAGTATAACCTTTCTGTTACTCCTCTACGACTGGTTTAACCTTTGTCCAATTCCTGAGCAGGCCAAGCGCCACGGCCAGCAAGGTCGGACCGATGAACAGGCCGACGAAGCCGAAAGCCAGCACGCCGCCCATGACACCCAGCAGCACCAAGGCGAACGGCAGGCTGGAACCGCGCGAAATGAGGAAAGGCTTGACCACGTTATCGACACCGCTGATCACCAGCGTGCCGTAAATGAGCATGAACACGCCCCAGCCGGTCATACCTTGCGAGAACAGCCAGATCGAGGCGCCGCCCCAGATCAGCGGCGGCCCCACCGGGACGAGCGAGAAAATGAAGGTCGCCACCGACAGCAGCGCCACGCCGGGCACGCCGGCGATCATGAAGCCCACCGCGGCCACCAGCGCTTGCGCCAGCGCAGTCCCCAGCATGCCGTACATCACGCCCGTCACGGTGCGGCTGACCGTCTCCGCCACCGACACCGCATGTTCGCCCATGATCTTGTCCATGCCCACTTCCAGCGAGGCGACGATGTTATGGCCATCGCGGTACAGGAAGAAGGCGACAAAGGCGGCCAGGCTGACCTGGGCCACGCCCGTGCCGAGCACAATGCCGCTGTTCAGCAGGATGTTGCGGGCAGGTTCAACGTATTTCTTCGCCACGGCCAGCAGTTCCTCCTTGCTGCTCAGGATCTGGCGCAGGTAGGAGTCGACCGATTCGCCCACCATCGGCAACTGGCGCAGCCAGGCTGGCGGTGCAAAGCCGCCGGAATCGAGCGCCTGGCGCGCAGCGCGGTAGAAACCGGTCACGCTGTCGGCGATATTCCAGGTCACCAGTGACAGTGGCACGAGGATGATCAGGATCAGCGAAACCGTCATGACTGCCGCGGCGAGCGTGCGCCGCCCTTTCAGGCGGGCGAGCAGGCGCTGGTACAGCGGCCAGGAGGAGATGGCGATGGAGGCGGCGAACAGGATGCCGGCCAGGAAGGGACGCAGCACATACAGGCAGCCAATGACGAGGAAGACAATGGCTGCCAGTCGGCTGTAGGGCTGAAAACGTTTTTCCATGCCCTACAGCTTAGCAGGAAATCAGTTTGCGACGAGCAGCTTGAGGTCGTGCACGATCGGGGCCGGGCCGCCACCGTGGCGCAGGAACAGGCGGATCTTGCCGTTCTTGTCGAAAACATAGCTGCCGGCGGTGTGGTCGATGGTGTAGCTGTCAGGCGTCCTGCCCGGCACCTTCTGGTAGAACACCTTGAACTCCTTGGCGGTGGCGGCAATCTGCTCCGGCGTGCCGTACAGGCCGACGAAGCGCGGGTCGAAGCCCGGCACGTATTGCGCCAGCAATTCCTTGGTGTCGCGCTCCGGGTCAAGGGTGGCGAACAGTACTTGCACCTTGTCGGCGTCCGGGCCCAGCTCCTTCATCACGGCCGACATTTCAGCCATGGTGGTCGGGCAAACGTCCGGGCAGTGGGTGAAACCGAAGAACAGCACGACCACCTTGCCCTTGTAGGACGCCAGCGTCACCGGCTTGCCGGTATGGTCGTTGAGCGAGAAGCCCTTGGCGTAATCAAGGCCGGTCAGGTCGGTGTTTTCGAACTTGAGCTGCTTGTCACCGCAGGCGGCAAGGGCCAGCAGCATGAACAGCGCGGCAAACAGTTTTTTCATGGTGTTCAGAACTTGAAGTAGTGGTCAACCAGCAGCGCTGCGAACAAGAGCGACAGGTAGATGATGGACCAGGTGAAGGCCTTGCGCGCCACGATATCGCTGTAATGCTTGTAGATACGCCAGCCGTAATAGAGGAAGACTGCGTTCAGCACGATCGCGCTGCCCAGGTAGATCAGGCCGCTCATCTTTACGGCGAACGGCAGCAGCGTGGTGGCGGCCAGGATGATCGAATACAGCCAGACGTGGAAAGCGGTAAAGCCCATGCCATGCGTCACCGGCAGCATCGGCAGGCCGGAACGCTCATAGTCGGCCTTGCGGTACATGGCCAGCGCCCAGAAGTGTGGCGGGGTCCAGACGAAGATGATCAGCACCAGCAGCCAGGCCTGCATCGGCACATCGTTCGCGATGGCCGCCCAGCCCAGGGCTGGCGGCATCGCGCCCGACAGGCCGCCGATCACGATGTTCTGCGGCGTGGCAGGCTTCAGGATCATGGTGTAGATGATGGCGTAGCCGACGAAGGTGACGAAGGTCAGCCACATCGTCAGCGGATTGACCAGCTGGTGCAGGATCCACATGCCGGCGCCGCCGATCACCAGCGCAAACACCACGGTTTGCGGAACGGTGATGTCGCCCATCGCCATCGGACGGCGCGCGGTACGCGCCATGCGGGCGTCGATTTCGCGCTCGGCCAGGCAGTTGACGGCGAACGCGGCGCCGGACAGCAGCCAGATGCCGGCCGTGGCGGCGAACACCACGCGCAGGTTAGGCATGCCGTCGGAGGCCAGGAACATGCCGATGACGGCACAGAACACCGCCAGCTGCGTCACGCGCGGCTTGGTCAGGGCCCAGTATTGGCCCATGCGGGAGGTCGAGGATTTCATTGTTATTGATAGGCGGGGGCAGCCAGGTACTTAGCCCTGTAGTTTATCATGGTCAGCAACAGCACCAGGGCCGCGGCGCCCGCGTTATGGCCCACCGCAATGGCCAGCGGGTAGTTGAAATAGATGGTCGCCACGCCGGTGAACAGCTGCAGCGCCAGCACAGCGGCGACCCAGCGCGCATGCTTGCCCAGGCCATGCACAGGCCAGGCTTGCCATGCGGTCAATCCCAGCACCACCACCACCACGGCAGCGAAATTACGGTGCACCCAGTGGATCGCCGTCAGCGCCGAAAACGGCAGGTAGTGTCCGGCGGCGGTCTTGCCCAGCTCGCGCCACAGGTGAAAGCCCTGCTGGAAATCCATCTCCGGCACCAGTGAACCGGCACAGGTCGGGAATTCGGTGCAGGCCAGCGTCGCATAATTGGAGCTGGTCCAGGCGCCCAGCGCCAGCTGCACCAGCAGCACCACGCCGGACAGTGCAGCCAGGACGCGCACGCGCCCCAGTCGCGCAGCCTGCGACGGCGACACGCGCGGCATGGCCGCGTGCAGCTGGTCTTCGCGCCCGCCAAACCACGCGAGGAAGGCCAGCAGCGACATGCCCAGTACGAGATGGCCGGTGACAAAGATCGGCTGCAGCTTCTGCGTCACGGTCCAGGCGCCGAACGCGCCCTGCAGCAGGATGAAGAAGAACAGGAACGTCGGATAGCCCGGGGTGACACGGCGTGCGAAGGCCGCAGCGTTGGCTTTACCGCGGCGGCCGCCGAACCAGCGCCACCACGCTACACCCATCATGGCCACAATCAGCACACCGATGCCCATTGCCAGGTAGCGGTGGATCATTTCGATCCAGGCCTTCACCATGGTGACGGGGCCGGTCGGCATCAGCGATTCGGCGGCGCGGATCTGTTCGTGCGCGACGAAAGGATTGGCGGCGCCGTAGCAGCCCGGCCAGTCAGGGCAACCCAGGCCGGAGTCGGTCAGGCGCGTGAAGGCGCCGAACACGATCAGGTCGAAGGTCAGGAACACAGCGACCCAGACCAGCTTGCGGTATTTGTTGCTGTCTTTGGAAATCCACACGGCGGACAGCGGCAGCGACGCTACCAGCAGCGCCGTGATCGCCATATGGGCAAAGGAATTGTGGTCCATTGCGGTCGCCTTAACCGATGGCCGAAGCCTTGAGCACCTTGACCAGGTCCTTCTTGACCTTGGCCGGATCGGCGTCTTTCGGGAAGCGCATCATCAGGTGGCCCATCGGGTCGATCAGGTAGATGTGTTCTTCCACCTTGCCGCCCTGCTCCAGCGGCAGCCACTTGTTCACGACATCCGCCGGCGCGCGAATGAAGCGGGTGCCGTCATTCACGCGCAGCATGAAGGTTTCCAGCGGCTCCTTATCGGTGATCAGCCACACGCGCTCGATGCGGTCGGCGTCCTTGCCCTGCATGGTGCGCAGCTGGCGCATGGCGAACAGCATGTCCTGGCATTTCTGGTCGCAGGTGGAGCCGCCCACCTTGAGCATGATCCACTTGCCTTTGAAATCGTCCAGCGTCTGCGGCGCGCCGTCCAGAGAGGTGGTGGCCATCACCGGGATCGGGCGCTGGCGCGGGTCGAGCAGGTCGCCATAATTGGTGCGCCCTTCCGGCTTGATGAAGAAATACGTGAGGTAGGAAGCCAGGATAGGCGCAGCGCACACCAGCAATACCGCGAACATGCTCCAGCGGCCACGGCGGCGCTGGTTCTCGTCTTGATTAACGTTTTCCACTTTTTCTCAACCCAGTGAATACAAAGAAAAGTACTGCCATTGCCGCCAGTGCGTACCACTGGAAGGCGTAAGCCTTATGTTTGTCGGCGCCCATGGCCGGCGCCGGCCAATCGCGCACCAGCGCTTCCGTCGCGCCCGGCGCTGCGCCGTCCGGCGTTGTCTGTTCGACCACAACAGGCTGGAATTTCCAGCCCGTCGCCGCCGCCACCGCTGCCGCATCGGCATTTTGCACGATAGCGCCCGGCGTCAGCTTGGGCGCCTCGCCCAGCTGCATCACGTGGCCGGGATTCAGGCGCGCGATGCCCTCCACCACCACCGGGCCCGAAGGCGTGGCGTAGGTTGGCAGTTTATTGCGGTCCGCCATATCGCGCGGCAGCCAGCCGCGCGCCACCAGCACGTGCATATCGCTGCCGGCCAGGCGCAAAGGCATCAGCAGGTAGAAGCCGGAATGCCCATCATGCGGGCGGTTGTCGAGATAGACCGGCCAGCCGGCATCCCACTCGCCCTGCAGGCGCACGCGGCGGAATTCGACATCGGCCGCGGCCACCGGCGTTGCGCCCAGCGCCAGGGGCTCAGCGGCATTGCCCGCAGCCAGCCGCGCCTCCAGCGCAATCTTCTGCGCCGCGCGTCCATCCTGCCAGCGGCCGGCGCTGATGCCGATCGCAACCAGCGCCGCCGTGGCCAGGAAGGGGATTAAGCGGAAGCGGAATGCCATACAATAAGAGTTCCTCAGAAACTGCTTAAATACCATGAAATACTTCGTCGCCGTAGCCTTCGTGCTGATCATCGGCAGCCTGGCATCGGCCTTCATCAGTATGATGCGCAGCAAATCCGCCAATCCGAAAATGGTGCGGGCCTTTGCGCTGCGCGTGGGCTTTTCCATCGCGCTGTTCATCACCATCCTGGTGCTGGCAAAACTGGGCTACATCAAACCAACCGGCATACGATAAATGCAAAAAAGCCGCATCCGCACAGAGCGCGACCTAGGGCGCGTTCTGGCCGATGCGGCTTTTTTTGCGGGTAGATTATACCCGTGTCTTACATCCAGTACACGACGACGTACAGGCCGAGCCAGACCACGTCAACAAAGTGCCAGTACCAGGCCGCGCCTTCGAAGGCGAAGTGGTGTTCCGCGCTCATGTCGCCGCGGATCAGGCGGAACAGCACGACGGACAGCATGATCGCGCCCATGGTCACGTGGAAGCCGTGGAAGCCGGTCAGCATGAAGAAGGTCGAACCGTAGATGCCGGAGGTCAGCTTCAGATTCAGTTCGCTGTAAGCGTGCATGTACTCAAACGCCTGGAAGCCCATGAAGGTTGCGCCCAGCAGGATGGTAGCGGCCAGCCAGAAAATCGCCTTGGAACGGTTGGCAGCTTGCAGCGCGTGGTGCGAAATGGTCAGGGTCATGCCCGAAGCCAGCAGCAGCGCGGTGTTGATGGTCGGGATCGGGAACGGGCCCATGGAGGTGTACGAATCCACGGTGCCTGCAGGACCCACGCCGCCATTCCACACGCCGTTGTAGTCAGGCCAGATCATCTTGTGATCCAGGTCCGACAGCCAAGGCATGGTGATCGTGCGTGCATAGAACAGCGCGCCGAAGAAGGCGCCGAAGAACATCACTTCGGAGAAGATGAACCAGCCCATCGACCAGCGATAGGACACGTCGATACGCTTGGAGTACATGCCTTTTTCCGATTCGGAAATCGCATCGCCGAACCAGCAGTACAGCACGCACAGCGTCATGGCGATACCGGCCAGGTTGACGCCCATGCCCCAGGAGGCATCGTTCACCCAGGCGGAAGCGCCGATCATGGTGACCAGCAGGGAAATACCTGCCAGCATTGGCCACTTGGAAGGACCAGGCACGAAGTAGTACGGTGCCGCGGCGTTATTAGAGCTCATCTTGTTCTCCCTAAAATCCTGCAATAATTTACTTTGAAACCACGAGTTTTACGATCGTAACCAGCAAGCCGATGAACATGGCCGCGCCCAGCAAACCGGCGATGATGACGTGGACCGGCTTGATCTTCTCCTGGTCCTTGTCAAAATCGCTCTTGCGGCGCAGGCCAAAGAACGACCAGATCACTGCTTTCATCGAATACAAAAACGATCCCATCTGCCTTCCTTAGTTGGACGCCTGCTTGTCAAAGCCGGCCGCCTCGATAAAGGTGTACGACAGGGTGACGGTCTTCACGCTCTTCGGCACCGCCGGATCGATGAAGAACACCACCGGCATCTGCCGCGCTTCCTTCGGTTTCAGCACCTGCTCCTTGAAGCAGAAGCATTCCACCTTCTTGAAATGCGGCGTCACTTCCTGCGGCGTGTAGCTCGGGACGGCTTGCGCCTTCACCGTGCGGTCCACGCTGTTGACTACTTCGTACACCACGGTGGTCATTTCGCCGGGATGCACGGTCACACTATTCTGGGTGGCGCGGAAACGCAAAGTGCCCTGCACATTGCTCACCAGCTCCACCGTGATTTCACGGCTCATGTCGACCTGGCTGTTCTTGGCCACCTGTTCCGGCTTGCCATCGATCAGGTTCAGTCCCAGCACCTCGCACAAGTGCTTGTACACCGGGATCAGCGCGTAGCCAAAGCCGAACATCATGACGGCGATGACCAACAGCTTGCCGAGCAGTTTCTTGTTGCCGCCGCTTCCCTCGTTGCTCATATCAGTGGTGCCCCAGCGTCCATTGCTTGATGATCACGGATGCAAAGAACACGACGGCGACCGACAACAGGATCAGGGCCAGGCGCAAGTTGCTTTTCGGCTTCTTCGGGTCAGACATTTTCTACTTCCTACGGGGACGGCGCGAACCGTCCCCGAAAAACAGCATTACTTGACGGTCGGCGGTACTTCGAAGGTGTGGAACGGCGCCGGCGACGGCACGGTCCACTCCAGGCCTTCAGCGCCATCCCATGGCTTGGCTTCCGCTTGCTTGCCGCCACGGATGGTTGGCAGCACAACGAAGAACAGGAAGAACACCTGGCTCAGACCGAAACCGAAGGCGCCGATGGAGGCGATCGAGTTGAAGTCCGTGAACTGCGCCTGGTAGTCAGCGTAACGACGCGGCATACCGGCCAGGCCCAGGAAGTGCATTGGGAAGAAGGTCACGTTGAAGGTGATCAGCGAGGCCCAGAAGTGGACCTTGCCCATCGTCTCGTTGTACATGTGGCCAGTCCACTTCGGCGCCCAGTAGTAGAAGCCGGCGAACAGGGCGAACAGGGAACCTGCCACCAGCACGTAGTGGAAGTGCGCCACAACGTAGTAGGTATCCTGCAGCTGGATGTCGACCGGGGTCACTGCCAGCATCAGGCCGGTGAAGCCGCCCATGGTGAACACGAAGATGAAGCCGACCGAGAACAGCATCGGGGTTTCAAAGGTCATCGAGCCTTTCCACATGGTCGCGATCCAGTTGAAGACCTTCACGCCGGTCGGCACGGAGATCAGCATGGTGGCGTACATGAAGAACAGCTGCGAGGTCACCGGCATGCCGGTGGTGAACATGTGGTGGGCCCAGACGATGAACGACAGGATCGCGATGGACGCGGTTGCGTACACCATCGATGCGTAGCCGAACAGCTGCTTGCGGGCGAATGCCGGAATGATCTGCGACACGATGCCGAAGGCCGGCAGAATCATGATGTACACCTCCGGGTGACCGAAGAACCAGAAGATGTGCTGGTACATGACAGGGTCACCGCCGCCGGCGGCGTTGAAGAAGGAGGTGCCGAAGTGACGGTCGGTCAGGGTCATGGTGATGGCGCCTGCCAGAACCGGCATCACAGCGATCAGCAGGTAGGCGGTGATCAGCCAGGTCCAGCAGAACATCGGCATCTTCATCAGGGTCATGCCAGGAGCGCGCATGTTCAGGATGGTGACGATGATGTTGATGGAGCCCATGATCGACGATGCGCCCATGATGTGCATGGCGAAGATACCCATGTCCATGCCGATACCCATCTGGGTCGACAGCGGAGCGTACAGGGTCCAGCCGGCAGCGGTGGCGCCGCCAGGCACGAAGAACGAGCCGGCCAGCAGCAGCGCTGCAGGAGGCAGCAGCCAGAACGAGAAGTTGTTCATGCGCGCGAACGCCATGTCGGATGCGCCGATCTGCAGCGGGATCATCCAGTTGGCGAAGCCGACGAAGGCCGGCATGATCGCGCCGAACACCATCACCAGGCCGTGCATGGTGGTCAGCTGGTTGAAGAACTCAGGCTGGAAGAACTGCAGGCCCGGTTTGAACAGTTCGGTACGGATCATCAGTGCCAGCACGCCGCCGGACAGCAGCATGATGAACGAGAACCACATGTACAGGGTACCGATGTCCTTGTGGTTGGTCGCGAACAGCCAACGGCTCAAGCCGTGTGGGTGATCGTGTGCGTGATCGTGATCGCCGTGGGCGTGATCGTGTGCGTGATCGATAGTGCTCATGTAATGCTCCTAATTACTTGGCGCGAGCAGCCACAACTTCGGCTGGCTGGACGATGTTTTCCGCTGGCTTGTTCGACCAGTTGTTGCGGGTGTAGGTGATCACAGCCGCGATATCGGTGTCAGACAGTTGCTTCCATGCCGGCATTTCGGATGGGAACTTGCCCGATTTCTTACCGTTCAGCAGAACGTGGATCTGGTCGGCTTTAGGACCGTTGACGACTGGCGAGCCGTCCAGGGCAGCGAACGCGCCTGGCACGCCCTTGCCGGTTGCCTGGTGGCAGACCGCGCAGTTAGCGGTGTAGACTTTTTCGCCCTTGGTCTTCAGTTCGTCGATGGTCCAGGTCTTGTTAGGATCGTCTGCCAGGGCAGCCATTTCCTTCTTCTTGCCTTCGACCCAGGCGGTGTACTCTTCGGCGGTCACGACTTTGACCACGATAGGCATGAAAGCGTGCTCTTTACCGCACAGTTCGGCGCAGTTGCCGCGGTAGGTGCCAGTGTATTCCGCTTTGAACCAGGTGTCGCGCACGAAGCCGGGAATCGCATCCTGCTTGACACCGAAGGCCGGGATCATCCAGGCGTGGATCACGTCGTTGGCGGTGGTGACGATGCGGACCTTCTTGTTAACAGGCACGACAACTTCGTTGTCCACTTCCATCAGGTAGTTTTCGTTGCGCTTGCCGGTGAATTGTTCGCCCGGGTTGCCAACTTGTTCGCGCGGAGTGGCCAGGTTGGAGATGAAGGAGATGCCTTCGCCTTCGCCCTTCAGGTAGTCATAGCCCCATTTCCACTGCATGCCGGTGGCTTTGATGGTGATGTCGGCGTTGGAGGTGTCCTTCATCGCCACCACGGTCTTGGTCGCTGGCAGCGCCATGCCGATCACGATCAGGAATGGAACAACGGTCCAGGCGATTTCAACGGCGGTCGATTCGTGGAAGGTGGCGGCTTTGTGGCCGACCGACTTGCGGTGCTTAAAGATCGAATAGAACATCACGCCGAACACTGCGACGAAGATGACCATAATGATCACCATCATCATCGTGTGCAGGTTGTAGATGCTTTCAGCGATCTGCGTTGCAGGAGCCTGCAGGTTCAGCTGGTGCACCATCGGACCGCCGGTTGCGCCGGTCGCGCTGGTGTAGTCCTTAGCCGCTGTCGCCGCAGGCTCGGCCCACGCCGGCATTGCTGCGGCGGTAACGGCCAAGCCGAGCATCAACGATTGAAGTCGCTTCGCAAGTTTCATGTTTTCCCCAACCACCCAAAAATAAAGAAAATTTTTGTGCGCCAGGGCCGCCTAACTGCGTCCCCGCCGCACGCTAAACACCTAAAGGTTCCTAGCCTGCCCAGCGCGAAAAATCGCGTCCGAACTGTGCTGGAACCTTGAAAATCACTGAGGATGACCACACATCATCATCAGATTGATGCCACGTTTGCCGGCCCTGGACCGTTTGCTTGCGTTCGGCTGGGCGTTTTATTGGCAAAATTAGTCAATGATTATACCTAGTGAACATGTTCTACATCAAGGGCAGACACCCTTGTGTTGTGGTAGTAATTGGCATCTTCGCGCTTCTCTGCCTAATTTTTAGGCTTCCTGGGCAAATCAAAACGAATAATCGCCTCACCGCTGCTGGTCACCCTTGGCGCTGGGCGGAAGGCATGGCCGTAGATCACTTCGAAGGTCAGGGCCAGCTTGCCGTCCGCACGGCGCTGTTTTTCCAGGCCTTGCAGCATGCGCTGGTAGGCCTGTTTGCCGAGCAGTCCCTTGCGGCGCGTTTGCAGCGGGTTGCCGCCCAGGGCGCGCGCATCGGCCAGCAGTTTTTCCGCCGTGTCGTAGGTAACCGTTATCTTTTCCATATCCATCACCGGTTCGGCGAAGCCGGCTTCCACCAGCTGGTCGCCGAAATCGTGCATGTCGACGAAGGGCAGCGTGTGCGGCGCCAGGTCGACGTCGGCGAAGGCGGTGCGCAATTCCTGCAGCGTGTCCGGGCCGAAGCAGGAGAACATCAGCAGGCCGCCCACCTTCAGCACGCGGTGCCATTCCGCAAACACGCGGTCAGGCTGCGGGTGCCAGTGCAGCGCAAGGTTAGACCAGACCAGGTCGACATTGTTCCGTGCCAGCGGCAGGTCGGCCATATCGGCGCACAGGTAGTCAATGCCGGACTTTGCTGGTAATAATTTGCCAATCAATTGGCTCAGGCCCGATTTGGCGGCCTGGCCGCGGGCGGCGGCGATCATGGCGGGGGACGTGTCGACGCCGAGGATCTGGGCCGCGGGATAGCTCTTTTGCAAGGTTGGCAGGTCCGGGCCGGTGCCGCAGCCGGCATCCAGCACGCGCAGCGGGTTCACTTTGACCAGCTGCAGGCGCTCGTGCATGCGGCTGGCGATCTCGCGCCGCAGGAAATCGGCCTCCGCCACGCGGGCCGGGTCGGAAAATATGGCGCGGACGCGATCCAGGTCAATAGGTGCGCTTAATTTCGGCGGTTTTGCTGGGGCTTGCATATTTATTACGGCTTCTTAATGGGATAATCCGGGCAGTTTACTCGTTCGCGGGGATTTGCGATGGCTGGTGCGATTGCTCAAGGCCTGCTGGCGGCCCTGTTGCCCTGTAATTGCGTGCTGTGCGGCGGCAGCGGAGCGTCGCTGCTCTGCTCCGGCTGCCACGGCCAGTTCTTCACCGCCGCGCCCCGGCGCTGCCCCGTCTGCGCCAATCCCCTGCCGCCCGGCGCCCCCGGGCGCGTGGTGCCGTGCGGGCGCTGCCAGGCGGATCGTCCGGCTTTCGACGCGACTTTCGTGGCGGCCGACTATGCGCTCCCGGTCGACCGCCTCGTGCTTCAGTTAAAATTCGCCCGCCAGCTTGCGTTGGCGCGCCTGTTCGGCGGTTTGCTGGCCGACGCCGTGCTGCGGGCTGAAAGCGATCCCGGCGCACTGCCGCTGGCGCGTCCAGCCCTGCTCTGCCCTGTGCCGCTTGGCCTGCAACGCCTGACCGAGCGCGGATTCAACCAGGCGCTTGAAATCGCCCGCCCGCTAGGCAAGGCCCTCGGCATCGCCGTCCATGCCAGACTTGCACTTCGTGTGCGCGAGACGCCGGCCCAAAGCAGCACCCCGCACGGCGCACGCGAGTCCAACATGGCGAACGCCTTCGCCATCCCCGACCGCGCGCTGGTCGAAGGACGGCATATCGGCCTGGTGGACGACGTGATGAGCAGCGGCCAAACGCTGCAGGAACTGGCCGCAACGCTCAAGCGCCACGGCGCCGCGCGCGTGACGAACTATGTGTTCGCCCGCACGCCCCCGAATACGAATTAGGAGAAGCAATGTTTCATGTAGTGCTGGTCAACCCGGAAATCCCGCCCAATACGGGCAACGTGATCCGCCTGTGCGCCAACACCGGCGCCCAGTTGCACCTGATCGAACCGCTCGGCTTCCCGCTCGACGACGCCAAGATGCGCCGCGCCGGCCTGGATTACCACGAATATGCGCAGATGAAGGTGCACAAGGACTGGCAAGCCTTCCTGGCCGATGTACAGCCCGACGCAGCCCGCATGTTCGCCATGACCACCCACGGTTCGCGCCCCTTCGCCGAACTGGCGTTCCAGCCCGGCGACGTCTTCGTGTTCGGTAGTGAAACGCGCGGTCTGGCGCCGGAATTCCGTGAATCCTTCCCTACCGAGCAGCGCATCCGCCTGCCCATGATGCCGGGCAACCGCAGCCTTAACCTCTCCAACACCGTGGCCGTGGTGGTGTTCGAAGCATGGCGCCAGCACGGCTACGCCGGCGGCGCCTGAGCAATTAAAACGCCGCCCGAAGCGTCAGCCGCAGCTTACGCGGCTCTCCCGGATGAAAATGGATGTCGTTCACGCCTTCCGCCGGTTCGCCTGGCAGGCGCGAGGGATAGTAGTAATCGACATCACTTGCCCTGCGGTCGAACAAGTTGAAGACGTCGGCCGTCAGCTGCCAGCGGCGGTCGAAGCGATAGCTGGCGCGCAAGTAGGCGATGACCGTGCTCGATGAGCGAACGCTGTTATCTTCAATGAGCGGGCGCGGCCCGAAATAGCGCATCTGGAATGCGCCGGACCATGGACCTACGTCATTCAAGGTCGCCCCGAACGAAGCCACCTTCTCCACCGCGCCCGGCACGCGGTCGCCGGCCGGATCGAATTCCGTGTAGTGCGCACGGGAATATGCCAGGTCCAGATCGAGCAGCAGGTGGCTGCTGGCCGCGTAATGGTTGTTCCACTCGATGCCGGAACGCTTGCTGGCGCGGCTCGGCGCGGTATCGCCGGCATCGCCGGAAAATACCAGTTCGGACGCAGAACGCAGGCGCCACACTGCCACCGAGCTTTGCAGGCCTTGCACCAATTCGCTGCGAGCGCCAATTTCGGCGCCGCGCGTTTTCACCAGCGGCGTGACCGGATCAATCGGCTGCAATTCTCGCGGCGCCAGGTGCGCCGTCGTCCCGCGCGCATCGTTGCTGTGGAATCCTTCGCCGTAGTTGACGAAGAATTCCGTTTTCTCCCACGGTCCAAGAACCAGCGCCAGTTTTGGCGAAGCCACGTGATCGTTCGCCTTGCCGCTATTCGCCGCAATCGAGCTGTGGACCACGAAGCGGTAACGGTCGTAGCGCAGGCCGGCGATGGAGCGCAGCCATGCCGTCCACTGCACGGTGTTCTGGAACCAGGCCGCCAGGCTTCCCTCGGATACACGCGATTCCGCGATCGGATGCAAGAGGCGCTGCTGCGCAGTCGCGAACAGCCCGAGCGGAGCGATATGATCCAGGCGTCCCTGCAGGCCGATAGCGTTTTCCATCGGCATGCCCGCCATCTGCCCGAAGCATGTGTGCGACAGGTCGAATCCAGTCATGGTTCGGCGTTCGTGCTGCAGCACCTGGTCGCCGTTGACGGGGTCGTCAAGGAAGTAGGTGACATCGTTGTACAGCGATAGTTCGGAGCGCACCGCATAGGCGTGCGCCTCCGTCAGCGTCGCGTCGCCGCGCCTGCGCCATTCAGTGGAAAGGCTGTAGCGCGAAGTACGGCCACCATCGCTTGGATCGGCAGCGCCGAATTCGTCCAGCCGCCCATCCTGCACCGCGCGCAGAGGAATCTGGCTGGTGGCGCGCCAGCCAGCCTTGTAGCCCATCGCCGTAACGCTGAACCGCTCACCGCCGCCGCCCGCGCTGTAACGCAGCACACCGGAGACTTTGTGGAAGGCTTCGGGCATTTGCCACGGGCCATCGTTGTGCCCCAGTTCCAGCGCATACAGCAGGTTGCCGCTGCCCGCGCCTGCGGAATTCACCAGCAGGGCGCGCAGATAGCCATCCGCATCCGCCGTCAGCGATGCAGCGCCTTCATTCAATTTATCGGCCAGGCTCATATGCGCAGCCCCTGCCGATGCAAAGTCACCCTCGTCGGCGTGGTAAGGGCCCTTGCGGTAGTGGATTTTGTTCACCAGCTCCGGAATCAGGAAGTTCAGGTCCGTGTAGCCCTGGCCGTGCGCGTGGGTGCGCATATTGACCGGCATGCCATCGACGAAAGTGGCGAAGTCGGTGCCGTGGTCCAGGTTGAAGCCGCGCAGGTAATACTGGTTCGCCTTGCCGTCGCCGCTGTGCTGCGCGACGATCATGCCCGGCACGAATTCCAGGATTTCCGCAGGCCGCAAAGCTGGCCGGTTGGCGATCAGCTTCGCAGTGATGGTGCCTTCGCTGGCGGCATCGGATGTGCCGACAGCGTTTTCGTAGTGGCCTGTCACCTGGACCCTGAACGGCAGCTCCTGCTGCTGGTCTTGCGCATGTACTGGCGCGGCAACGCACAGCGCCCCCGCGACCACGGGGATCATTGTCTTGTTCATTTGGATGTTTGAGTCGGCAATCCCGCCCACCTCCCCGTGAGCGCGACCGAACAGCGCACGCACCGTCGCCGATGCACGCACCACCTGTCTGGCCGGTATCCGGGCTGGCAAGTCTGACCGGCTTGCCTTCCCATGCCTGTGGCACAGTGGCTTATCGAGTCGGCCTGTCGTCGAGCGACGACGCTTGCTTACCGTTGCGGGGGCAGCACACCCTGGCCTGCCGGCTGATATAGCGCGGCCATGTGTTTCCCGTTTAACTGCACGCTTGAACGCGCGCGGGGCACCAAACGGGGGCGATTATACGTAGGTTTGCCGCCTCATTCAATTTTGTTATCTGGCCACCGGTCAGTGGCGACCAGGTCTTCCAGTTTGCCGCGCATGGCCCATCCTTCCATCTCCAGCATCGGCTTTGGGTAGAAGGCATCGACGTGGCCGAGGCAGATGACGGCGACCGGCTTGCCGCCTTCCGGAATGCCAAGTAATGCCGCCAGCTTGTCCGGGTCGAACAGCGATACCCAGCCCATGCCCAATCCTTCGGCACGCGAGGCGAGCCACATGTTCTGGATCGCGCAGGCCACCGACGCCAGGTCCATTTCGGGAATCGTGCGGCGGCCGAAGATGTGCTTTTCGCGCCGGTCCATCAGGGCGGCCACCAGCACCTCGCCGCAATCGCGGATGCCTTCCACCTTCAGGCGCATGAATTCCGCATTGCGTTCGCCGAGCGCAGCGGCGGTGGCCTGGCGCTCTTCTTCCACCAGTGCCTGAATCTGCTGGCGCAGTTCCGCGCTCTGGATGCGGATGAAGCGCCAGGGCTGCATCAGGCCAACGCTGGGCGCCTGGTGCGCTGCGGAGAGCAGGCGCAGTAACAAATCTTCGTCGACCGGTCCCGGTACGAAATGGCGCACGTCGCGCCGTTCGGCAATCGCACAATAAACGGCGCTGATTTCGGCCGCGTCAAAACTGCTTTTCACTTTGCTCTCACTGCTGGTGGAACACGAGTTCCTCGACCTTTTCGCCATTGCAAAGGTGACGGTCGATGATGCGGTCCATATTGTCGGGGGTGACATTGTAGTACCAGGTGCCGTCCGGCTGGACGCAGACGATCGGGCCACCCTTGCAGGCGGCGAAGCAGCTGACGCGGCTGCGCTTCACCCGCAGCTCGCCCTCGTTCAGGCCCGCCGCCTTGAATTTCTCGCCCAGGCTGTCGAACAGCGCTTGCGATTGTCCGTCGGCAGTGCAGCGCGGGCCGGTGCAGACCAGCAGGTGGCGGTGGTAGCTGCCGATTTTCGGCTTCACTGGTGCGTCGCTGTCGCTCATGCTTCGCTCTCCTCGGCAGCGTTGGTGGCTTCCGCTTCCCATGGTTCATCGAGCGTGGAGCGGATGTAATCGGCCGGCAGGCGGTATTGGACTGCCAGCGCTTCGATGCTGGTGCCGCCTTCGTGCTCGGCGCGCAGCGTGTCCAGCCATCCCAGCAAGCCGGTGGACAGCGAACGGCCGGCGCGTTCGCCTTCGCGTGTGGCGCCGCCGTCCTGCATATCGTATTTGTTGGCATATCCGCGCGGCGTGACCATCAGGCCATCGCGCACGAAGGTGTTGCTGTTGCCGATCAGGACGGTGCTGAGCATGCCGATGTCGGCGTCCCCCATGCTGTCGAGCGTGGTGAAAACGATGTTCTCGCGGCGGCGGTAGGCGCTCTTGACGATGGCGACCGGCGTGTCGGGACGGCGATGGCGCAGGAACAGGCGCTGCGCCTCGACGATCTGGCGCGTACGGCGGCCGCTTTTCGGGTTGTACAGCGCGACCACGAAATCGGCCATCGCCACCGCATCCAGGCGGCGGGCGATGGTTGGCCATGGCGTCAGCAAGTCGGACAGCGAAATCGCACAGAAATCGTGCGTCAGCGGCGCACCGACCAGCGCGGCGCAGCTGTTCAGGGCCGATGCGCCAGGGATGATTTCGACCTGCACCGGATCGTCCGGCGTCCAGCCGGACTGGAACAGCACCTCGTAGGTCGGGCCGGCCATGCCGTACACACCGGCGTCCCCGGACGAGATCAGCGCCACTTTCTTGCCGGCGCGGGCCGCTTCCAGTGCGCTCACGGCGCGGTCCAATTCCTCGGTCATCGACTTGCGGATGATCTCCTTGCCTTCGATCAGGTCGGCCACCAGCTTGATGTAGGTGACGTAGCCGATCACCACCTCAGCTTCGGCGATGGCATCGCGGGCGCGCTGCGTCATGTGGTCCACACTGCCGGGGCCAATCCCCACCAGCATGATCTTGCCGGCGCTTGCTTCTGTATTCATGTGATTTTCCTTGCGATCGAGACGGTGACGTTGCGGTTGTCGGCGCCCCTGTGTTTGAATTTTTCGACCACCAGGGCGGTCATCGGAGTTTGCGGCCCGGCCGCCAGCAAAGCGGCAGCTTCGCTCACCGAGGGCGTGCCGGTATAGCGGCGCACGGTCTCGGAGGGATTCGGTACCGGCACCACCGCCAGTTCCTCGGGAGCGTAGAAGTGCAGCGGCCAGCCGTGCTCCTCGGCAAAGGCCAGCAGCGCGGCCTCATCACGCTTGAGCGTAATGCTTGCCGCAGCCACCACCTGCCCAGGCAGCGCGCCCGCTTCCGCCAGCGCGCAGCCGACCGCATCGCGCACGGTCTGCAGTGCGGCGCCGCGGTCGCAGCCAAGTCCGACGGTGAACTCGCTCATGCTGCGTTGTCCAGCGGCGGGCGGTACACCACCAGTCGCTCATGCAGCGCATTCCAGCGCTCGGCAGGCACGTCGTCATGCGTGACCCACAGCACGGCCGCGTAGCGTTCCTGCAGCACTTCGTCAAAGCGCTTGAAGCAGTGGATGTTTTCCGGCAGCGGGGTCGGACGGATCCACCAGTCAGGGCTCCCCGCCTCCTGCACGAAGGCGATCGGCTCGCCGTTCACCACGTGCGCGGAAACGCGGGTAATGTTGATTTTTGGTGCTTCGACGCGCCAGCCGAGGTGGCGCCCCAGGATGTCGACTGGGATGGTGCGGCCGACATCCGACGCGGTAGTGAGCACCGGCGCCGCGCCCAGCAGGTCGGCCACGCGCTCGCTCCACTCGTTGGCACCGCCGACGTGGCCGGACAGGACAGGGATCACGAACTGGCCAGCGTCGTCGACCACGATCACACCGGGATCCTCGTCCTTGCTGCGCAAATGCGGCGCGATCAGGCGCACCACGGCGCCCAGCGAGACGAAAAACACGATCTGGTCGTAGCCTTCGAACAGCGGGCCGATTTCGTCGCGCAGCGCGCCCTCGTAGGCACGTAGGGCGTTCGGCAGGCCTGCGAACTGCGCAGCGAACTTGGCAGAAGTGCAGATGTCTGCGCTTGGCAGGTCGGCGGCAAGGCACGCGGCCTGCGCTGCGCCATGCTTGGTAATGGCCACCAGGCAGAGGCGCGGGGCAATAGTTTCAGTGAGGATTACGCTGCTCATGCAGTCTCCAGGATGGTGGGTTGTGGGCCTTCCTTCTTCAGGCAGCCTTTGATTCGTTCGCCGCGAATGCGATGCTTGTGCTTGACGATCAGCAGTGAGAGGTAGCTGACTTTGGTGCCTCGCAGCGTCAGGATTTCGACGGCGCTGAAACGGCGTTCGTCCGGCGCGCCAACGCGTTCGATGAAATGCGCGCCGGCCAGCAGATCCTTGCGCTCCAGCCAGTCGATCAGTTCATCGAGCAGCGGCTTGACCTTCATCAGCACCAGGGTGTCGAAATCCGGCAGCAGCCGGTCGACGGCGCTTACGCCATAAGCCGCCGGCACGATGGCCACCGTATCGTCCTGCTCCGCGAACGGCACCGGCACATCGGCGCAGGCGGCAGTGAAGGAATTGACGCCGGCGATGACTTGCACCTGCACACTGTCGTCCAGGGCACGCACGGTGCGCGCCAGGTGGCCGAAAGTGGCATAAGTGCTGGCATCGCCCTCGACCAGGAACAGCACGTCGCGCCCTGCGCGCAGCCAGGGCAGCACCGTCTCGGCGGCCTTGAGCCAGGCGCGCGCCAGCTTTTCGCCGTCGTGCGTCATCGGGAACAGCAGCGTGTGATGTACTTCAGGCGGCGCGACGCCGGCGCGATGCACGATGTCGAAGGCGTAGCTCGGCGTCTTGCCGCTGCGGGCCGGGTAGACCCAGATGGCGTCGCGCCGCTGCAGCGCATCCCAGGCGGCGCGTGTAATCAGGCCGGGATCGCCGGGACCGAGCGAGATGCCCCACAGGATTCCTGTCATGCCGGGCCTCCCACGCGGCGCGCGCAGACGATCCACACCGGGTTCTCGGCCGCCATGCGGTGCATGTGCAGGATCGGCTTGCTGCGTGCAGCTTGCAGCTGCAGCACGTCCCAACTCACGCCCTCGCCTTCCAGTGCCTGCAAGGCCGCCGTGGCCGCGGCCAGGTTTTCCAGCGTGACGAAGTTCATCACCAGCGTGCCGTTCGCGCGCAGGCGGAGCAAGATGCCGGTAATCAGCCCGGCCAGTTCGCCGCCCGAACCGCCGATAAAGACCGCATCCGGGTCGGGCCAGGCATCCAGGCATTCGGGCGCTTTGGCGTGATACAGGCTGTAGTTGGCAACGCCGAACGCAGCGTGGTTGCGGCCCGCGATGGCGCAATCTTCCTCATTCTTCTCAATGGCAAAAACGTGGCCCTGAGGGCACAGGCGCGCCGCTTCCAGGCCAACCGAGCCGGAACCGGCGCCGATATCCCATACGACGCTGTCGGCCCGCAGCTGCAGGCGGGCCAGGCTGACGGCGCGCACCTCCTGCTTGGTGATCAGGCCCTTCTCTGGCTGCCGCTGCTCGAATTCGGCGTCCGCCAGGCCAAAGCGCACGGGCCGCGGCATTGGCGCCACGCGCCACAGCAGCACCACGTTGAGGGCGGCGAAGCGCATACTTGCTGCTTCCTGCGGACTGAGTTCGGCCAGCACACGCTCTTCCGGCTGCAGCAGGTTTTCCGCCACCGCCATATGGAATTCGTCGCCCAGGCCCTCGGCCAGCAGCAGGCGGGCAATCCGGTCAGGGCTGTTGTCAGGGCTGGTCAGCACCAGCAGGCGCGAATGCTGGCGCAGCGCCTGCGCCAGCGCGTACAGGCCGTGGCCGGGCGTTGCGCCGCGCGCCCATTCGCCGGCGTCACGCGCATGCACCGAGACGATGCGGGCATCCTGCCAGGCAAGGCCGATACGCGCACAGGCCAGCTGCAGCGTCGACAGGTTGGGCAGGATCTCCAGCGCTTGCACGCACAGGTGTTGCGCCAGGTAGGGCGCGATGCCGTGGCACAGCGGGTCGCCGGTTGCCAGCACCACGCAGCACAGGTTGTCCGCACGCGCGGCACGTACCCATTCCGGCACTTCCTTCAGGCTGCCGGTCAGGTCGCGGCAGATGGCGCCGGCTTTGAATTCGTTTTTGAGCAGCGCCAGCGTGCGGGCGCCGCCGATCACGACGTCGGCAATGCGCAGCCAGGCCAGCGCGGTGGCATTCAGGCTGGCGGCGCCATCGTCCAGCACGCCGATCACGCGGCAGGGATTGGGGTCAATGAGACTGGTATCCATGTTTTTATTCGGGACTTGGTTCAGGTTCGATGTCGAGGATGTGGTCGATGCCGATGCGGCGTGCTGCTGCTTCACGCTCCTGCGGCAAGGCAGGGTCCGACCAGACGTCAGCCACCTGGTTGCCGCTGAAGTCGCACACCAGCACGCGCAGCTGGAAGGCGCGGCCGTAGCGCTCCGGCGCGGTCAGGGTATCGATGGCCGCTTGCGCCAGGGCGCGGTGGAAGGCATCGCCCAAGCCACGTTCAACCATCAGTTCGGCGCCAAAGCGCGCCGTTTCCGCTGCGGCAATGGCGGCGCAGTCTTCCGGCGCGGCGCCGATGCGGCGCGCGACTTCCGCCACCAGGTCGGTATCGACTTCGCTGCGGTTGGCGTGGGTAATGGTTTCGCCCTGCGCGATCTTGGTCAGCTTGCCGACCATGACCGCCAGCACGACCAGGCCAATGCGTTGCGATGCCGCTTCGTCCAGTGCGTAGCGCAGGAAGTCGCCCATCTGCACGAAGCAGGCCGATGGCAGTTCCGGGCGCTCGGCGCGCATGGTGGCGATGGCGAAAGTCTCGGTGCGGCCGCCCGTCGTCAGCGCCACTACTTCATGGCCGGTTGTCGCCGCCACCTGCACTCCCTGCACCACACTGGCGCGCCAGGCTGCGGTGGAATACGGCTTGACGATGCCGGTGGTGCCAAGGATGCTGATGCCGCCCAGGATGCCCAGCCGCGCGTTGGTCGTCTTCTTGGCCATCACCTGACCGTCCGGCACGCTGATGGTCACTTCGACGCCATGCACCTGCAGCAGCGTGGGCGCGGCTTCGCGCAGGTTATCGGCGATATTCCGGCGCGGTACGGGGTTGATTGCGGGGCCGCCTACTTCCAGGCCGAGGCCAGGCATGGTCACAGTGCCGACGCCGTCGCCGGCGACGTAGCTCACTTCGCCGGCCTGGCCGGGCAACAGGCGCAGGTCGACCGTCAGGTGCGCGCCATCGGTGCAATCGGGGTCGTCGCCGGCAAACTTGACCACCATGGCGTGCGCGGATTGCGCGTCGCAGCGGCCGTCCTGCACGGCAAATCGCACCCGGCTGCCGTTGGGCAGCAGGCTTTCGATCTCCCCCGGCACCTGGCCGGTGGCCATGCCGATGACTGCAGCGCGCGCGGCGGCGGCGGCGCACGCCCCGGTCGTGAAACCGGTGCGGGTGCCGCGTTCGGCTGCTGCCTTTTCCTTCACGCCTGCCCTGCCTTCTGCTTTGCTTCGGCCAGCGCCAGCAGTGCATGCAAAGCCGCGACCACCAGGGTCGAGCCGCCCTTGCGGCCGCGGATCACGATCCACGGCACTTCCGCGACCTCCGCCATCAGGTCCTTCGACTCCGCCGCGGAGACAAAACCTACCGGCATGCCGACCACCAGCGCGGGACGCACGCCCTCCTCGCGGATCAGGCGCACCAGCTCGATCAGCGCGGTCGGTGCATTGCCGATGCCGACGATGGCGCCTTCCAGCATACCAAGGCGGTGGGCCTTGCGCATGGCCTGCACGGCGCGGGTGGTGTCTTCGATTTTCGCGGCCTCGATGACGTCGGCGTCGCTGATGAACTGGTGGGTCTTCATGCCGAAGTGCGCCAGGCGCGGTTGCGACAGGCCGGAACAGATCATTTCAACGTCCGCTACCACGGGCGTTGCACCGGCCAGCATGGCGGCGATGCCTTCGCGCACCGCTGCCGGGTGGAAGTCGGTCAGTCCGTTGAAGTCGAAGTCGGCGTTGGCGTGGATCATGCGGCGCACGATCGGCCACTGCGCGTCGGTATAGGTGTGCGAACCGACTTCAGCGTCGATGATGGCAAAGCTGTCATGCTCGATCGCCTGGCCGGCTCGGGTCAGCTGCTCGGTGACGGTGTTAACGGTGCTCATGCCGGCTGCGCCTCCGTGCTCGCTGGCGCCACGTGAGCGTGCTCATGTCCTTGCTCGTAATCGTGCGTATGGCCGTGGTCATGCGCCGCGCCATGATCATGTGTATGGGCGTGCGAGTGTCCGTGACCCAGGTCATGCGCAATCTCGCGGTAACTGCAGCCGTCGCATGGCAGGCGGCTGTCCGGCACTCCGGCGCGCAGGTCTTCCACGCGCTGGTCCATCAATTCGAAGATCTCGTTTTCGAAGCCGAAATGCTCAGTGCATGCGAAACGCACCTGCGGATACTGGCCGCGCAAGTGCTCGACCTGACGGTGGATGCGCTGCATCAGGGTGCCGGTGTACAGGTAGTACGGCAGAACGACAACCTGGCGCATGCCCAGCAACACCTGGCGCTGCACCACCTTCTCCAGGCGCGGCCAGGTGATGCCGGTGAAAGCCAAGTCCACCAGCTCATGGTCGCCCTCTTCCAGCAGCCAGCGCGCCATCTTGGCCATTTCGCCATTGGCGCCGCGGTCGGAGGAGCCGCGTCCGAGCAGCACCACGCCCGTGGTGGTCGGGTCGGGCATATCGAGCGCGCCCATGGCCTTGCGCAGGCGGCGCTTGAGAATAGCCAGCACCGGATCGCAAGCCGTCAGGTGCGGCGCCAGCAGGAATTCGGTCTGTGGACGGGCAATGCGCGCCTGCTCGATGGCTTCGGGGATTTCCATCTTGACGTGGCCTGCGGCGTTCAGGATCAACGGCACCACAAGCACGCGGCGCGAACCCGTAGCCACCTGCAGCAAGCTGGCATTCAGCTCCGGCGGTGCGAACTCAATGAAGCAAAGTTCGATGCGCCAATCCGGCCGGCGCGCACGCCACTGCTCGACGAAGTCGCGGATTTCCTGGTTGCCAGAGTCCTCGCGGGAGCCGTGGCCGACCACGAGGATAGTGTCGCTCGCGGCTTCGATTGCTGGCATCATGATCGCTTGGTTCATGCGCTCGCCTTTCTGAATCGGTGGGTAAAGGTTGGGTCGTAAAGTTTGGAGCGCACCAGGGTTTCCCAGTGCAACGCGCCCAGCGTCGGGCTGGCGACGATCATCGCCTGGCTGGCAACTCCGGCTTCGCGGCAGCGCTGTTTGATGTCGGCAAGCGTGCCGCGCAGGATCTTTTCCTCGCCCGGCCAGCTGGCCTTGTGCACCACCAGCATCGGCGCGTCTTCGGGCCAGCCGGCTGCGCGCAGCGCCGCCTCGACCTTGTACATCAGGGTGATCGACAGGAAGATGCACAGCGTGGTCCGATGCGCGGCCAGGCTCGCCAGGTCTTCTCCTTCCGGCATGGGCGTGCGGCCTTCGACGCGGGTAAAGATCACGCTTTGCGTCACCTCGGGCAGCGTCATCGACTCGCCCGCGGCCGCCATGGAGGCCATGGCCGACGAAACGCCGGGCACTACGGCCCATTCGATGCCTTCGGCGACCAGCGGTTGCGCCATTTCGATCAGTGCGCCGTACAAGCCTGGGTCGCCGGTCTGCAGCCGTACCACGGTCGCGTGGGCGCATGTTTGTTCAATCAGCCACGCCGTCATTTCTTCGAGCGTCATGTCTTTGGAGTCGCGGATCACGCAGCCGGGCGGCGCATACAGGGTGGCCGCGCGGTCGACCAGCGATCCTGCGAACAGCACGGCGCCCGCTTGCGCCAGCAGTTTCTGGCCTTTGACGGTGATCAGTTCGGGGTCGCCGGGACCGGCGCCGACGAACCACACCTTGCCTTTGGTGCCGGGTGTCATAGTTGAATTTCTCCTGAAAGTTCGGTAACCGGCTGCGCACGCAGCGCCGCCAGCACGGCATCCACGCTGCGCGGAGCGGCGCCGAAGGGCAGCACCCCGCGTGCCACCAACTCCGCATGCAGCGCCAGCGCCAGCGGCGGCTGCTGGCCTGCCGTGCGCAAGGCGTCCAGCTGCGCCGGCAATTGCACCGCCGAGGTCGAGGCGATGCAGCGGCCTGCTGCCATCATGTGAATCTCGTCGGCCCAGCGCCACGCGAAGTCGATGTCGTGCGTGGACAGCACGATCGTCACACCGCGCCCAGCCAGCCGGTCCAGCAAGGTCTCGAGCTCCGCCTGCATAGGCGCGTCCAGGCCAGCCATCGGCTCGTCCAGCAGCAGCACCTCAGGCTCCATGGCAAGCACGCCGGCGATGCAGACGCGCTTTTTCTGGCCAAAGCTAAGATGGTGCACCGGACGGCGGCCAAAGCCGCCCAGCCCCACTGCATCGAGCGCAGAGGCGACACGCGCACGCACTGTGGCTTCATCCAGGCCGAGATTGAGTGGGCCAAACGAGACGTCTTCCTCCACCAGCGCCGAAAACAACTGGCGGTCCGGGTTCTGGAACACCATGCCGACCCGCCGCCGCAGCTCGGATAAGCCCGCGCGGCCATAGTCATATGCTTGCCCCTGCCAGCGCAACAGTCCTTCGCTCGGGCGCAGCAAGCCGTTCAGGTGCTGCAGCAGCGTAGTCTTGCCCGCGCCATTGGCGCCCAGCAGCGCGTGGCGGCGGCCGCCGGCCAGCGCCAGCGAGCAGCCGCTCAGGCCCGGGCTGCCGTCGGCGAAGGTATGCGCCACCGCATCAAGCTCGATCAGCATGTTCATGCCCATAGCCAATCTCCCAAGGCCAGCGCCAGCAGCATTGCACCTGCCAGCAGCGCCAGCGCGACTTCACGCCGTGCATTGGGAAAGGACGCCGGCAGGAATCTCAGGCTGCCCTGCCAGGCACGCGCATCGGCCGCCGCCTGCAAAGCGGACGCGCGCTGCCAGACTTGCACCGCCATCTGCCCGGCCAGAAGCCCCATCGAACGCCAGCTCTGGCGCCAGCCGCGGTGCCCCAGGCGTGCCGCCTGCGCCGTGCTGCCTTCATCCCACGCCTGTCGCAATACGAACAGCATGCGGTAGGACAGCGCCATCATGTCCAGCAGCAGCTCTGGCGCACGCAAGCGGCGCAGCAGGAGCAGCAGGTCAGGCATTGGCGTGGTGAGCATGAGGCCAAGGACCGCAGTCATCACCGCCAAAGAGCGTAGCGCGATCACCGAGACCTTGGGCAACAGTGATGGCGTCCATTGCCAGCCACCGCCAGTAGCAGGAGTGAGCACCATCGTCAGGCAGGAAAGCGACAGGAACCCGAGCGGCGCCAGCGCCACGGCGAAGTATGTCCGCAGCGGCACCCGCGCACCGGCCAGGGTGGCCAGCGCCGACATCAGCGCCAACAGGGCCAATACGCCGGGGCTGCGGGAAATCCAGGCGGCCACGATCCCCGCCAGCGCAAATAACCCCTTGGCGGATGGCGCAACGCCCTGCCAGCGGCAGGCGTAGGCTGCGGCGTCAATCCGCACGATCTTCCTGTGCCGGGCCCTTGCGCGTGACCTCGCGCGCCACCGACGTGCCGAGCCAGAAACCGATCACACCGGCGCCCAAAGCCGCTTGCAGCGCGAACAGCAAGGATGCAATCTCTCCGCTAGGCGGTTCAAACAATGGCGCGAACCAGGGCTTGTATTGCGGCGCGATGGTGCCGATGGCTTGCTGGGCGCGCGCGTCGGCGCCGCTGAATGCCTCTGGCGCCGTGCCGCCCGGCTCCGCCGTCGGCGCCACGGCAAACCACAAGGGCAGCACGGTCAACAGGACAATGGCAAGCCAGGTCAAAGCGGTGCGCGCCTTCATGCTGCCTTCCCCTTGGCCAGCGCCATGACTGGCAGCAGGCGTAGTTCGTGCGCGTTGAAACGCGCCATGGCGTTCACTACCAGCACGGTCAGCAAACCTTCGCTGATGGCGATAGGCAGCTGGGTCAGCGCGAAGATGCCGGCGAACTTGGTAAACGAGGCGCCGATGCCTCCGACAGGATCGGGAAACGCGAAAGCCAGTTGCGCAGAAGTCGTCACATAAGTCGCCAGGTCGCCAAGGCAGGCGGCCAGGAACACGGCCACGCTACGCGACAGTCCTAATGCCGCGACCGCGCGGAACACGCCATAGGAGACAAATGGACCGACAATCGCCATCGAAAAGACATTGGCGCCAAGGGTGGTCAAGCCGCCATGCGCCAGCAGCAGCGCCTGGAACAGCAACACCACAAAGCCGACCGGCACCATCGCCGCGGGCCCGAACAGCAGCGCGCCCAGGCCCACGCCGGTGGGATGCGAGCAGCTCCCCGTCACGGACGGCAGCTTGAGTGCAGACAGGAGGAACGCGAAAGCAGCGGCAACGCCGAGCAGCATGCGCCGCTCGGGGTGTGCCTGCAAGCCGCGCCGCATGCTGCGCAGGCCCCAGGCCAGGAATGGTGCAGATACGGCGGCCCAGCCGAGCGCGTGCGCCGGCGGCAGGAAGCCTTCCATGATGTGCATTCGATACCTCCCGTCGAATGGTCAATAAGGACACCATCGCGGGGGACAAGAGGACGGTCGACAGGAACCGGGGATGCAAATGCGGAAAGCCAGTCGACAGCGGCTTCCCTTCACCCCGGAGAATAGTGCTGGTTCAATGTGGGCCGGTATTCTGGCTCGCCTTCATCCTTCTCCAGTGCCTTCCCGCGTGTTACCGCAGTGGCGTTGTTGCCGGAGTCGTCAGGCTTACAGCAGCGGGGGCTGCACCGGAATGGCTGCTTTTGGCAGCTTCACCGGTTTCCCGTTTAACGCGCATCCCGGGCGGGACGCGCGCACCCAGGCCGAATAGTACAGTAAAGCACTCGGGCGTGGCAACGCCGGGTTGACGGAAGGAAGCGTGTGGCCGGTGCAGTGAGGAATGTCGTATAACCAGAGTGAAAGGAGCTGGCGATGTTCGAACTCGACTTGCCCTGGTGGGAATACGCTGCGCGCGGCGTAACAACTTATCTTGCGCTGCTGCTCATGATGCGCCTGAGCGGGAAGCGTACCATCGGCCAGTTTACGCCGTTCGACTTGCTGGTCATCATGCTGTTGAGCGAATCCGTATCGCCAGGATTGACTGGCGGCGACCATTCCGTGGCCGGCGGCATGATCGTGGTGGTGACGCTGGTCGCGCTGAACCTGGCGATTGCCTTCATCACCGCGCGCAGCAAAAAGGCAGCCGAACTTGTCGAAGGGTCGGCAGTGCTGATCGGCCGTGATGGCAAAATCTTCCACGAAGTACTCAAACGCAATCACGTTGGAGAAAGCGACGTCGAACAATCGCTGCGCGACTCCGACTGCCCACTCGAAAAGATGAAGTACGCTTTCCTCGAAGCGGATGGCAAGATCACCATCCTCCAGCATTAAGTTGTACTGGCTCAGACTTGAATTGACTTCGTTTGTTCCGCCCCCGTTGCAGACATTAGGGACGTAATCAAGACGAGGCGGTCGCTTGCGCTCGCATCTTTATAGCGGCCGCGATCCGCAAAGCGTCCTTGGCCGGCGGCAAGCCGAATGCTCGACCATACTCCCGACTGAATTGGGTGGCGCTGTCGTAGCCCACGTCGTATGCCACCGCTGCAACGTTTTTTCCTGTTGTCATTAACAGTTTGCGCGCTTCCAGCAAGCGCAGCTGCTTTTGATACTGCAGAGGGCTCAACGACGTGACTGCTTTGAAATGACGATGAAAGGCTGACGCACTCATCGCAGCTTCTTCAGCCAGGACTTCCATGACTAGCGGCTGAGCAAACTCGCTGCGAATACGCTTTATAACCTTATTGACTCTGGCAAGCGTCGAATCCGGTACCGCTATATCGCGCAGCATCCATCCCGCGGGTCCCTGTAATACACGATACAAGATCTCACGCTCGAATACTGGCGCTAGCACTGGGATATCGGCGGGGCAATCCATAAGGCGCAGCATACGAACCCAAGCATCCAGTAACTCAGGCGTCACCGACGCGACTGAGAATCCCTGCTCGGCATTGGCCGGCTTGGTCGGGTCGGGCAATACCGCAAACAACTCAGCCAAGATTGGGGCAGTAAGCGTCAGCGCGACCGCCAAATACGGGGCCCCATCGACGGCAGACCGCACCACCCCGGCAGCCGGTAGACCTACCGACATTACGAAGTAAGTGGCGGGGTCATAGTCCAGGGCCTGATCTCCCACAGTCAGGGTCTTCCCTCCCTGCAATATGAGGTTGACCATAGGCTCATAGACTGCAGTCAGTTCGTGTTCTGGGATGCTGCCTTGAACCATGAACACGCGTGGAATACCGGTTTCTGTAGGACGGTTTTCTGCACGACTGGCTAATCGTCGGAGTTCATTCAGTTGTTCTAGCATGGCTGGATTGTAACCGACGTCGTAAGCCGGCCGACAAGAACCGGCCGACAAGAATAGGCAAGAATGGAGCAGGAACCGTTGCGACCGAAAACCATCGCGTCGATAAAGTTCGGTCATCCCAACCACTGAACTTCAGGAGCTTAATGAACCACAGCAAAGTCATCGTTATCACGGGCGGCAGCCGCGGCATTGGAGCCAAAACGGCTGTGGAGGCGGCACGACGCGGTCTCGGCGTTATCCTCACTTACAATGCCAACGCGGATGCTGCGCGTGCCGTGATGCGCCAGATTGAGGCTGATGGCGGCAGGGCGGTCGCGTTGCCACTGGACGTTTCTGTTGCTTCCAGCTTTGTCCTGTTCCGGGCCGAAGTCGAAAAGGCTTTGGAAGCGACCTGGAAAACCAAGCATCTGGCAGGTCTCGTAAACAACGCGGGATATGGCCTGTTCCAGCCAATCAGCTCCGTCACTGAGGCCCAATTCGACGGCCTCTTCAACGTTCATCTAAAGGCGCCATTTTTCTTGACCCAGGCATTGCTACCGCTGCTGACTAAGGGGTCCAGCATTGTCAATCTCACTAGCGCCACGACACGCGTGGCCACGGCCGGCGTCGCACCTTATGCTTCGTTCAAGGGCGGTCTTCAAGTGCTCACGCGGTATATGGCCAAGGAGTTCGGCGAGAAAGGTATCCGCGTGAACTCGGTCTCACCCGGCCCTATCCGTACTGAATTGGGTGGTGGCCTCAATGACGAGTTTGAGACACTGCTCTCGTCCCAGACCGCTCTGAGCCGTGTTGGAGAACCGGAAGAGGTAGCGCGCGCGATTACATCGCTGCTTACTGATGATGGCGGCTGGATCAACGCGCAGGACATCGAAGTGTCCGGCGGCTACGTGATCTGATCATCACGAGGGCGACCACCACTCGATAGGATGGCCCATCTGGCCACGGCGCTAAAGATGACCGGCGCCCTGTACGGCCTCACCATGACTCGCGCTACCAGCCCCAACAGATGCTCGACCAATAAAAGTATAGCCCGGGATTTCGCTATAAGCCTTGGCAGCACTCGCACGCCACCATAAAGGAGTACACGATGAATGAAGCTATGGAAATCACGACCTTTCAGCTAGCGAAGGGCATAACAATGAAAGGATTTATCGCCGCCAACACTGATGTTGACGAATGGCTCAAAAAGCAGCCGGGCTTCATCTTACGGTGCATTTGCAAAGGCCGAGATGGCAGGATCATCGATATGCTGCTGTGGAGGTCCGCTCGCGAAGGACAGCGAGCCGCCTCAAGCATCATGACGGAGCTTTCCGAATCACCAGTACACGCGGCCATCGACCGTTCCACCGTGGACTGGTCGATTCGAACGTTATGGCATCGAATTGACGGGTCGATGACCTAGATCCTGACAGAAGACTGTGCGGCCCCGCTTCCAAGTCATGCTCGTTGATAAATCGAAATCAAAGGATGTCGATGGCTGCTGTTGGCCCTTAGGCGAATTCGCCGTGATCCAATGTAAGTGCGAATTTCCGCCAACCACCGGGCGGGTCGCACTCACCCTCGCCTTCGATTTGGCTTTCATTCACCGCATTAAGGGTCACTCCGTCGATGCCAAGATTTGACCACACGCGAAGCAGCTTTCCCTGACGAGAGAATGCTAGCGCTTCTGAAGCGGACGTAACGATGACCGAGAGTTGTACTGGGAAATGTTCGAAATCACTCCCATCATACATATGACCGAAATAGCCATCGACCTGATGCCTGACTAGCTCCCTCGTCTTTGTATCGAAGATAAAGATGCAGTGACCAAAGCCGAAGTATGCGATCTGATCTACACATCGAGCATCTTTAAAGCATGGGAGGCCCGCGCTGGCAAGCACATCTATTTGAATTCTCTGTCCCTCATCATCAATAATCCCGAAACGTGCGGAGACTGACGGGTCAGGTCCAACTTCATCTGTGTAGACGATGTGATTGAAATCCCAATCGTCGATCTGTTCATTGAAATAGATGTCCATAATCTGCCGGGAACTCGATACGTCCGCAATTGGCTGCGGTTTCAACCGGTCGACGCAACACATTGATAAAACCGTTGAGCCGGTTGAATACGCACCCCTTACCGGTCTTTCTCACTCGACCGATTCGGTCGGTTGGATTCACGAAAAATGTGGCGCCCGTCCCGCAACCATGCGTAAGTTGTCCAAGCACCAAGCAATGCGCCAAAGGGAAGCGCGGCGTACTCCCACCAGCGAAGGCTTCGATCCAATACAAGAGCCGCAATTGAGCCAACAACGAGCATAGGGCCCACAATCCAAGCCGGCAGCCATTTTTCCCAAGGCAGAAGCCACATTTCTCCTCTCCTCACACTGTTTGACGCCAAGTTAGGTGACGGTGTCACATGCTAGCGATCCAGTTTTCGAATTCCTTTGCCAGGCCCGATGGATTTGCGCGCTGGGTCTGCATGGCAATTTCCTCATAATATTCGAGTTCATGTACGAGGATGGGGATCGGCTTGGAAAACTTTCGCTCGATCACTCCAGATGCGTGCAGCGCTTGAACGATCCGCACGCAAGCCTCAACGAAGCAGGCGGTAATTCGGTCAGCCATCTGCATGCATTGTTCAAAATCTGCTGCTTCTTCTTCATCCGAGTACCAGAGTCCGCGCGCCTTCAAATGATCTTCCAGCAGCATGCCGGCTTGAGTCCCCGGTTCGCCAATGAATTTCAATTCGTTCTGAAGCCAAAAAGCGAAATTCCATTTCGCCTCTTCCGCACTTGACGCTGATGAGGCGCAGGCGTTCGCCTGTGCCAGGGTGTTATAGCCGACCTGAAGGACGGGATACCGAGGATCGTCGTCGATTTCAAAGACGAAGAACGAAAGCGCATAGATATCGGGATCGACACGCGTGTCGACATTCCCCAACACTGTGCAAATTTCGTCGAACGCGAATTTTTCAAAATCATTCATTGAGGATGCCGAGCGGCTGATTAGTCTCTATAGGCTAAAAACATACCTGTTGTCGATGACGGTCATCTCAAAGCCACGGCCAACGTTTGACACCATGTAACCGTGAGGATAATTCTTGGCGTAGATGCGCAAGTTGTAGCGCTGCAGGCCCAGTTCAATTTCATAGTCGAGCCATGTCGGAATTCGAATCGACTTTCCGATGCACGCACGTCCACCATCACTTTGGCTGCTCCATTCAATCCAGACACGGGACCAAACGTCCAGGAACAGCGTCACATGTACAAGGTTCTGGTCAAGTGCCAAGGTCAGGCGCTGCTCCGTCATGCGGTGCCGGACAAACATGACGACCATTACGCCAAGAAAGACATACGGGTAGTCACGCCCGATCCTGGTCGCGCCGATCAACATGGCGAGAGAAAAAATGATGGCAAATACTGCGAGCCATTTGGCCCACAGTTTCCACCGTCCGCTTGGCTCGCCCGAACTGACGTTCGCGATCGCGGTATTCAAAGGAAGCCGATGTGCTTGCGTTCCAGCCCCGACATCACCAGCTTGATGTAGCGGTTGGGGATGTACAGCTCCACCTCCACCATCGCGCCGTCGGCATTGCGCGCCTCCGACACCAGGTGGAAGAAACTGCGGTCAGGACTGGCCTCCTTGCAGGGCAGGAATTTGCCCGCCGGTCCGTCGGAAAGGTAATCCTTCAGCGTGGCGCCCAGTTCGGCCACGCCCTCGTCGGTCAGCAGCACACCAAAAGCCATCACAGCCTCCTATTGTCCAAACATGCGCACCTTGGCCAGCAGCTTGGTGGTCGAGCGGTCGTGCTCGAAGTCGATGGCCACCGCCTTGCCGCCGTAAGCCAGCACCGCCTGCCCTTCCGGGATCGCAGTCATGTCGTAGTCGCCGCCCTTGGCGTAGATTTCGGGCTTCGCCTGCAGCACTGCTTCCAGCGCGGTGTCCTCGTCGAAAGGCACCACCAGGCTGACCGACTCCAGCGCTGCCAGCAGCGCCATGCGGTCCTCGCAATTATTCAGGGGACGGTCGTCGCCCTTGCCCAGGCGCTTGACCGACGCGTCGGTATTGGCCGCCACCACCAGCGAGGCGCCCAACGAGCGCGCCTGCGCCAGATAGGTCACGTGGCCACGGTGCAGGATATCGAACACGCCATTGGTCATCACCACCGGCTTCGGCAAAGCCGCCACGCGCGCGGCAAGCTCCTCGCGCGTGCACATTTTTTTCTCAAACTCGATCATTCTTCTTCGTCTTCCTCTTCTTCCTCGATCTGCATGCTCAAGCCGCCCAACGACTTGGGCGCCGCCGCCACTGCCGGCGCTGAGCCATCTGGCGGTGGGCGATTGCTGTGCAGCTTGATCTGCAGGCGCAGGCCGTTGGTCGAGTCGGCGTTGCGCAACGCCTCTTCGTAGCCGATATGGCCCTTATTATAGAGATCGAACAGGGCCTGGTCGAAGGTGCACATGCCCAGTTCGCGCGACTTGGCCATGATCTCCTTGATCGAGTGGAAGTTACCCTTGAAGATCATCTCGGCGATGGTTGGGGTGTTCAGCAGGATCTCGATGGCCGCCTTGCGGCCCTTGCCGTCTTCGGTGCGGATCAGGCGCTGCGAGACGATGGCGCGCAGGTTGGACGACAGGTCCATCAGCAGCTGGTTGCGGCGTTCTTCCGGGAAGAAGTTGATGATACGGTCCATGGTCTGGTTCGCGTTGTTCGCGTGCAGGGTGCCCAGGCACAGGTGGCCCGTCTCGGCGAATGCGATCGCGTGCTCCATGGTCTCGGTGTCGCGGATTTCGCCGATCAGGATCACGTCCGGCGCCTGGCGCAGGGTGTTTTTCAGCGCATGGTGCCAGGACAGGGTATCCACGCCCACTTCACGGTGGGTGATCAGGCAGTTCTTGTTCTTGTGCACATACTCGACCGGGTCTTCCACGGTAATGATATGGCCTGCCGAATTCTGGTTGCGGTAGTCGATCATGGCCGCCAGCGAGGTCGATTTGCCGGAACCGGTACCGCCCACCACCAGCACCAGGCCGCGCTTGGTCATCACCACTTCTTTCAGCACTTCGGGTAGGTCCAGCTTCTGGAAATTCGGGATTTCCGAGGCAATCGTCCGGCACACCATGCCGATGGCCTGCTGCTGCACGAAGACGTTGACGCGGAAACGGCACACATTGGGCAGCGAAATGGCGAAATTGCACTCCAGCTCCGTCTCGAACTCGCGGCGCTGCTTCTCGTTCATGATGGCGTAAGCCAGGGCCCGGGTCACGTCCGGGGTCAGTCGCTGCTGGCTCAGGGCCCGCATGGAGCCTTGCGACTTGATACTAGGTGGGAAATCCGCCGAAATGAACAGGTCGGAGCCGCCGACCTGGTGCATTGCTGTCAGCAGCTTATGGATATATGACTGGGCTTCTTCATGGCCTAGTGTGGAAGACATATTCGCCTCGTTATGTGGGATTGCTGGTCATTATAGCCATTGCCCTCCCCCATCCATGGCATTGCAACAAGGCATTCACCTGTGTTCAAATGGGTTTATGACACTGACCGAGCTCAAATATATCGTAGCAGTTGCCAGAGCGAAACACTTCGGCCATGCCGCCGAAGCGTGTTTTGTTGCCCAGCCGACCCTTTCTGTCGCAATTAAGAAACTGGAAGACGAACTCGGCGTCGTCCTGTTTGAGCGCGGCGGGGCGGAAATCTCCGTCACCCCGCTGGGCGCCCAGATCGTGGCCCAGGCGGAGCGGGTGCTGGAGCAGACGGCGGCAATCAAGGAGCTGGCAAAGCAGAACAAGGACCCGCTGGCCGGGCCCCTGCGGCTGGGTGTCATCTATACCATCGGTCCCTACCTGCTGCCGCCACTGGTCAAGCGCATGATTGAGACCACGCCGCAGATGCCGCTGGTGCTGCAGGAGAATTTCACCGTCAAGCTGCTGGAAATGCTGCGCCAGGGCGAGCTGGACGCGGCCATCATGGCGTTGCCGTTGCCGGAGCACGGCATGTCGGTGCAGCCGCTGTATGACGAGCCCTTTGTGGTGGCGATGCCAAAAAATCATCCCTGGGCCAGCCGCAGCGCCATTCCGGCCGAGCACCTAAAGACCGAAACCATGCTCCTGCTGGGCAATGGCCACTGCTTCCGCGACCAGGTGCTGGAAGTGTGCCCGGAAATGGCGCGCTTCTCCTCGCCCGGCAACGGCATGCAGCGCACCTTTGAAGGCTCTTCACTGGAAACCATCCGCCATATGGTGGCCAGCGGCATCGGCCTGACCGTGCTGCCGCGCGCTTCGGTGCCGGACATGGAAGGCCGCGACGGCATGTTGGCATTCCGCTATTTCGAGAGCCCGGAGCCGAACCGGCGCGTGGTTATCGTCTGGCGCAAGAGCTTCACCCGCAAGGCTGCCATCGACGCCATCGTCGCCGCCGTGGCCGACTGCCAGCTGCCCGGCGTCCACATGCTGAACGGCCACGCAGAGTAAAATGCGGGGATGCAAGCGATTACCCCACCCCTGAGCAAACTCCAACTCTATTTCCGCCTGGTCCGGCTGGACAAGCCGATCGGCACCGTTTTGCTGCTGTGGCCCACGCTGGCCGCCCTGTGGCTGGCCTCCGGCGGCGTGCCGGACTGGAAGCTGCTGCTCATTTTCTCGCTGGGCACCTTCCTCATGCGTTCGGCCGGCTGCGCCGTCAACGACTACGCCGACCAGGATTTCGACAAGCACGTCAAACGCACCGCCGAGCGCCCGATCACTAGCGGCCGCGTCAGCGGCAAGGAAGCGCTGGCCATCGCGGCCGGGCTGTCGCTGGCCGCCTTCCTGCTGATCCAGCCGCTCAATGCCCTGGTCAAGCAGCTGAGCGTGGCTGCGCTGATCATCGCCGGCACCTACCCTTATTTCAAGCGCTTCTTCGCCATCCCGCAAGCCTACCTGGGCATTGCCTTCGGCTTCGGCATGCCGATGGCCTTCGCCGCCGTGCAGGGCACGGTGCCGCCGGTGGCCTGGCTGCTGCTGCTGGGCAATGTGTTCTGGGCCGTGGCCTATGACACCGAATACGCCATGGTCGACCGCGACGACGACCTGAAGATCGGCATCAAGACCTCCGCCATCACCTTTGGCCGCTTCGACGTGGCCGCCATCATGTTCTGCTACGGCGTGCACCTGGCGATCCTGCTGGTGGTCGGCCATTATTTCGCCCTTGGCCTGCCCTTCCTGCTTGGCATGGCAGTAGCCGCCGGCTGCGCCGTCTACCACTACTTCCTGATCCGCGGGCGCGAGCGTGCGCCCTGCTTTGCCGCCTTCCGCCACAATAATTACCTCGGCGCCGCTGTCTTCGCAGGCATTGCGCTCGACTACGCGTTGCGCTGAGCTATACTGAAATTTCCCGAGTGCTGTTCACTGAGACGAGGCGATCATGGACCAGACACCACTTGCCAAACCCAATGGGGGCGGCGTTGCCAACGGTAAGAGCCATACCCAACATGAAAACATGGAAGCCCGCGAAAAACTGATGGGCGACCTGAAACAGGCAGTGCAGGAAGCTGAGACCTGGCTGCGCAATGCAGCCGCTGCCAATTCCGACGACCTGGGCATGGTCAAGGCCAAGTTCGAAGACACGCTGCGCACGGCCAAGCGCGACTTGCTCAAGCTGGAAGACAGCATGATCGCGCGCGGCAAAATGGCAGCCCAGGCCACCGACCACTATGTGCACGACAACCCGTGGAAGTCGGTTGCAACCGGCGCCGCCATCGGTGTGATCGTCGGCCTGCTGATCGCGCGCCGCTAGCGGCCATTGATGCGGCCGCTCGCTGCAAGCCTGCGGCGGACGCCAGCAATCCCGAGGTGAGCAATGGCATGGCATGCGCAGCTCAGGCTCGCCCTCGCGCTGGCATTGAGCGCCGGAGCGGCGCTTGCCGCCGAAGTCAGCATGGCTTTCGGCGAGAAGATTGCGCCCTTCTGCTTTCCCGAAACCGACTCCGGCATCGAGCTCGACGTGATGCGCGAAGCGCTGGCCTTCCGCGGCCATGTACTCCGGCCGCACTATTACTCGTTCGCCCGCATTCCCGTCGCATTCAAGGCTGGCGAGGTGGATGCCGCCATGACCGACCTCGGTGAGGACATGACGGGCTGGGGCGCATTCTATGGCAATCCGGCCGTCATTTACGACAATGTCTTCATCACGCTGAAGGAGCGCCACCTGTCGATCAACAAGCCGGAAGACCTGAAAGGACTGACCGTCATTTCCTTCGCCGGTGCGGCCAAGCGCTATCCCGACTGGCTGGACCCGGTACGCAAGGCAGGCCACTATTTCGAGCAGAACGACCAGGCGCTGCAAGTGCTGACACTGGACCGCGGCCGCTACGACGTCGTACTGAGCGACCGCAATATCTTCAAGTACTTCACGCTTCAGCTCATGCTCAACAAATCGTTCAAGCCGCGCCCCGTGGTGGAACACCAGTTCGTCAAGCTGAACCCGATGGATTATCGGCCGGTATTCCGCGACGCCGCCATCCGCGACGATTTCAACGCCGGCCTGAAGAACCTGAAAGAGAGCGGCCGTTTCCAGGCCATCTACGCTAAATACCTGGCTGGTGATTGAGCCCGTCCGCGACGTCGCGCGGCCGCCACGGCCGCGGCAGGCGGGCGTTTGCCAGATTTGCACGGTGTTAGAATCGGCTTTTCGCCGGTCACCGCCCATTGCATGTCAGACAACACTACCACCTCTTTCAGTGCGCTGCGCGCGGCCCTGTCCGAGCGGGTAGTGGCGCCTGGCGCCCATGCTGAATCGCTTGGCGCCTGGCGTCTCAGCCTGTTGAACGGCATGTGTGCGGCGTCGTGCTACCTGGGTCTCCTGCTCGGGTTTCCTAGTGTGTATCTCAGCGTGCAGAACCAGCTTTGGGCGCTGGTGGCAGCCGACGCCCTGGCGCTCGGCACGGTCACGCTGCTGCATTTTCGCCACGGTCTGGCCTACCGCTACCGGGCTGCCGCTTTTCTTGCTGTCGTCTACATCCTCGCAGTAGCGCTACTGTTTGCGGTCGGCACCCTCTCGCAGATTTATCTGCTGGCCGTGCCCGTGCTCAGCGCGCTGCTGTTGGGACGGCGTGCCGCCATGCTGGCCATCGCAACTTGCAGCGCTACGCTGTTCGCGGCGGGCTACTTCGGCAAAATCCCGCAGGGCACGCCTACCGAGACGGCGACGCCACTGCTGCACTGGACTGTCATATCCACGAACTTCATGCTGGTGGCGTCGCTGCTGGTCTTGTCCTGCGCCTACCTGCTGCAAAAACTGGAATCGCAAATCGGCGTGCTGCAGGCGCGTGAAGCGGCGCTGCGCGAGTCGATGGCGGCGCAAAAGGCGGCGGAGGAATCCAATGAGCAGAAGAGCGAATTCCTGGCGATGATCAGCCACGAAGTGCGCACCCCGCTGGGCGGCGTGATCGGCATGCTGCGCCTGGCGAAAAAGGATGCCAGCCTGTCGTCCGATACGCGCAACAAGCTGCGCATCAGCCTGGGCAACGCCGAAGTGCTGCTGCATATCATCAACGACATCCTCGATTTCTCGCGCCTGGAAGCGGGCAAGATGCCGTTCGAAACCATCGACTTCGACTTGCCCGCCCTGCTCAACGACGTGGTGGCGCTGCTGGCGGACCGCGCGGAGACCAAAGGCATTTCCCTCGTGGCCGACCTGACGCCTGACTTGCCGCAGTGGTGGCTGGGCGACCCGGTGCGCCTGCGCCAGGTGGTGATGAACCTGGTGGGCAATGGCGTCAAATTCACCGAGCATGGCGAGGTGCGCCTGTCGGCCCGCGTCACGGCGGGCGGCGGCATCGAATTGACGGTAACGGATACCGGCATCGGCATCGACAACTCGGAACTGGAGCGCCTGTTCCATCGCTTCGAGCAGGCCAGTGCCGCGACTTCGCGCAAATACGGCGGCGCCGGCCTGGGGCTGGCGATCTGCAGGAACATTGTCGATACCATGGGCGGCGCAATCGATGTGCAAAGCGCACCTGGGCAGGGCAGCGTGTTCCGCGTCTACCTGCCGCTGCAGGCGGGCCGGCCGGTGCCGGTGCATGCTGCCGGCGTGCGCGTGCGGCACTCGGCCAGCCTGGCGATCCTGTGCGCGGAAGACGGCAGCACCAACCAGATCATCCTGCGTGAGCTGCTGGGCGATATGGGACATGCCGTGACCATCGCGGAAGATGGCGTGGCCGCGCTGGAACGCCTGGCGGAACGCGATTACGACATGGTGATCATGGATAGCCGCATGCCGCGCATGGACGGCGTTGCGGCCTTGCGCCAGCTGCGTGCTGGCGCCAGCGGAGTGCGCAATCCCGCCGTGCCGGTGATCGCGCTGACCGCCAACGCTGCCGATGACGAGCGCGAACGCTTCATGGCCGCCGGCGCCAACGGTTTCCTGCCCAAGCCGATCGACGAAGCGAGCCTGCATGCTGAGATCGGCCGCCAGATTGCGTTGCTGCAGGCCGCGAAAACCCCGTCCCTGGCTGCGCTGGATGCTCTGTTTGTCCAGGAACGGGAACCGGTGCGGCGCACAGCGCCCAGCGCGGCGGTGCGCGCCGCCTTCCTGCGCGAAGCGCCACGCTTGATGGCTGCGATTCAGGAGGGCCTGGCTGGCAGCGACGCGGCAAAGGTCAGCCTGAATGCGCACACCCTGCTGGGCGGCGCCGGCCTGTTCGGCGCCGTGGAACTGCGTAGCCTGTGCGGGCAAATCGAATCGATGGCCGAGGCCAGGCAGTTGTCCAGCCTTGCGCCGCTGGTCGACGCGCTGGAAATCGAACTCGCGGCCGCACTCGCGGCACTGGCGCCAGCGCCGCAGCCGGCGCCGCAGCCGGCGCCGGCACTCGAGCCGGCGCAATAGCCAGGCCGCTGGCAGCTTAGCCTGCGGCGCCGAGCTGTTCGCCCAATTCCTTGCCGCGTGCTGCGGCGGCTTTGACGGCGGCGATGATGGCGGCCTTCACGCCGCTCGCTTCCATGCTGGTCAGCGCGGCGTACGTGGTGCCGCCTTTCGACGTCACCTTCTCGCGCAAGACCGGCACCGGATCGGCTGATTCCACGGCCAGTTGGGCCGCGCCGGTGAAAGTCGCCATGGCCAGCTGCTTGCCCTGCTCCGCCGTCAGCCCCAGTTCCTGGGCCGCCTGCTGCATCGCTTCGATGAAATAGAACACATAGGCCGGGCCGCTGCCCGAAACCGCCGTCACCGCATCGATCTTCGACTCATCGTCCAGCCACACCGTTTCACCAACGGCGCGCAGGATCTGGTCGGCCGCCTCGCGCTGCGCAGTGCTCACGCCCGACGAGGCGACCATGCCAGTCACCCCCTTGCCGATCAGGGCCGGGGTATTGGGCATGGTGCGCACGATGGCCTGGTAGCCGCCCAGCCAACGCGACAAATCCTGCGCGCGGATGCCGGCCGCAATCGACAGCACGAGCGGCGAACGGCCCGCCGCCCGCGCTGCTTGCAGCAGCGGCAGCAGCTGCTGCGTCACTTCATGCATCACCTGCGGCTTGACCGCCAGCACCAGCACCTCGGCTGCGCCAACGGCCTCGCCGGCGACGCCAGCAACGGTTACGCCATATTCCTGGCGCAGCTTTTCCAGCGAAGCCGGGTTCGGGTCCACCACGTGGATATTGCCCCCCGGGGTCAGCTTGCCGGCCAGGCCGGCGATCAGGGCGGCAGCCATATTGCCGCCGCCAATGAATGCGATCTTCATTTCCTATCCTTTGTTGTATTGGCGCGCGCCAAAAATGGCCGAGCCGACGCGCACGATGGTCGCGCCCTCGTGGATCGCCGGCCGCATATCGGCCGACATCCCCATCGACAGGGTATCGAGTGCGATGCCTTCGGCGCGCAGTTGTTCGTAGAGTTCACGCAGCACGCGGAAGGCCGCGCGCTGCCTGTCGAAATCGTCTTCCGGCTCGGGGATGGCCATCAAGCCGCGCAAGACAAGGCGCGGCAGCGCGGCCACGGTACGGGCCAGCGCTGCGGCGTCGGCGGGCAGCACGCCACTTTTGCTGGCCTCCCCGCTGGTGTTGACCTGGATGCACACCTGCAGCGGATGCAGGCCCTCGGGCCGCTGCTCGCTCAAGCGCTGCGCAATCTTCTCGCGCTCAATCGTGTGCACCCAATCGAAGTTTTCGGCTATAAGACGCGTCTTATTGCTCTGGATTGGTCCGATAAAATGCCACTCGAGCGGCGTACAGCTGCGCATCTTCGCCAGTTGCCCGATCTTCTCCACGCCTTCCTGCACATAGTTCTCGCCGAAGGCGCGCTGTCCGGCCAGCACCGCCTCGAACACGGCCTGCGCCGGGAAGGTCTTGGAGACGGCCAGCAGCTGGACTTCGTTGGGCATACGCTGCGCTTCGCGTGCGGCAACGTTAATTGCTTCAGTAACAACTTGCAAGTTGTGGGCTATTGTGGACATAATCGAATGAGACAGGGCCAAGCTTTTTTGGCTATTGAAAAAGCACAGGGATTATAAATGGACATTTCCGAACTTCTCGCATTCTCCGTCAAGAACAAGGCATCTGACTTGCACCTGTCTGCAGGCTTGCCGCCGATGATCCGCGTGCACGGCGACGTGCGCCGCATCAACCTTCCGCCGCTGGAGCACAAGGACGTGCACGGCATGATCTATGACATCATGAACGACGGCCAGCGCAAGGCTTATGAAGAGATGCTGGAATGCGACTTTTCGTTCGCAATTCCGGGCCTGGCGCGTTTCCGCGTCAACGCCTACAACCAGGAACGCGGCGCGGCCGCCGTGCTGCGTACCATTCCTTCCAAGATCCTGTCGCTGGAAGAACTGAACGCACCCAAGATCTTCGCCGATTTCGCCATGAAGCCGCGCGGCCTGGTGCTGGTGACCGGCCCGACCGGTTCCGGCAAGTCGACCACGCTGGCGGCGATGATCAACCATCTCAACGAAAACGAGTACGGCCACATCCTGACCATCGAGGACCCGATCGAATTCGTGCACGAATCGAAGAAGTGCCTGATCAACCAGCGCGAAGTGGGTCCGCATACGCTGTCCTTCAACAACGCACTGCGCTCGGCGCTGCGGGAAGACCCGGACGCCATCCTGGTGGGCGAGTTGCGCGACCTGGAAACCATCCGCCTGGCGCTGTCGGCCGCCGAAACCGGCCACCTGGTGTTCGGCACCCTGCACACCTCGTCCGCCGCGAAAACCATCGACCGTATCATCGACGTGTTCCCGGCCGAAGAAAAGGAAATGGTGCGCGCCATGCTGTCCGAATCGCTGCAGGCCGTCATTTCCCAGACGCTGCTCAAGACCAAGGACGGTTCCGGCCGCGTCGCCGCACACGAAATCATGGTCGGCACGCCGGCGATCCGTAACCTGATCCGCGAAGCGAAGATCGCGCAGATGTATTCCTCGATCCAGACCGGCAACAACGTCGGCATGCAGACGCTGGACCAGAACCTGACGGACCTGGTCCGCCGCAACATCATCTCGCCGGTCGCCGCGCGCGCCGCCGCCAAGATTCCCGACAACTTCCCAGGCTAAACCACATGGAACGCGACCAGGCTTCAAAATTCATGTTCGACCTGCTGCGCCTGATGGTCAGCAAAAAAGGTTCGGACTTGTTCATCACCGCCGGCTTCCCGCCGGCCATCAAGATCGACGGCAAGATGACGCCCGTCTCGGCCCAGGCATTGACCCCGGCCCATACGGCCGACCTGGCCCGTTCGATCATGAACGACAAACAGACTGCATCGTTCGAGCAGACCAAGGAAGCCAACTTCGCCATCAGCCCCGGCGACCTAGGGCGCTTCCGTGTCTCGGCCTTCGTGCAAATGAGCTGCGTGGGCATGGTGCTGCGTACCATCAACAGCTCGATCCCGGAATTCGACGACCTGGGCCTGCCGCCGGTGCTGAAGGACGTGATCATGTCCAAGCGCGGCCTGGTGATCATGGTCGGCGCTACCGGTTCCGGTAAATCGACTACGTTGGCGGCCATGGTCGGTCACCGCAACCAGAACAGCCACGGCCACATCATCACGATCGAAGACCCGGTCGAATTCGTGCACCCGCACCGCAACTGCATCATCACGCAGCGCGAAGTGGGCGTCGATACCGAGGACTGGGAAATCGCGCTGAAGAACACCCTGCGCCAGGCGCCGGACGTGATCCAGATCGGCGAGATCCGCGACCGCCAGACCATGGACCACGCAATCGCGTTCGCCGAAACCGGCCACCTGTGCCTGGCCACCCTGCACGCCAACAGCTCCAACCAGGCGCTGGACCGTATCATCAACTTCTTCCCTGAAGAGCGCCGCCAGCAGCTGCTGATGGACTTGTCCCTGAACCTGAAGGGCATGATCTCGCAGCGCCTGATCCCGAAAAAGGATGCCAAGGGCCGCGCCGTGGCGGTGGAGATCATGCTGAATTCCCCGCTGATCGCGGACCTGATCTTCAAGGGCCAGGTGCACGAGATCAAGGAACTGATGAAGCGCTCGCGCGAACTGGGCATGCAAACCTTCGACCAGGCTCTGTTCGACCTGTACGAAGCCGGCGCCATCACCTATGAAGATGCGCTGCGCAACGCGGACTCGGTCAACGATTTGCGCCTGGCCATCAAGCTGGAATCGAAGGAAGCGAAGAACCGTGACCTGGCGGCCGGCACCGAGCATCTGGGGATCATCTGATGACCACTGTTTTCGACTTCAGTGCCGACAGCCTGGCCGGCCAGCCGGTCGACCTGGCGCAGTACAGGGGCAAGGTGCTGCTGATCGTGAACACCGCCAGCAAATGCGGCTTCACGCCCCAGTACCAGGGGCTGGAGGAATTGCACAAGGAGTTCGCCGGCCAGCCTTTCGAGGTGCTGGGCTTCCCCTGCAACCAGTTCGGCCAGCAGGAGCCGGGCAGCGCTGAGGAAATCGGCGCCTTCTGCGAAAAGAACTATGGCGTCACCTTCCCGGTGTTCGCCAAGATCGACGTCAACGGCGACAACGCGCACCCGCTGTACCAGCACCTGAAAAAGAACGCGCCGGGCATCCTGGGCACGGAAGGCATCAAATGGAACTTCACCAAGTTCCTGGTGCGCAAGGACGGCACGATTGCCGGCCGCTATGCCCCAACCACCAAGCCCGCCGAACTGGCGGGCGACATCAGGAAGCTGTTAGCGGAATAAGGGGGCGCGCCGCCATGGGCGAGGTCAGGCTGTATTTGATCCAGCTATTTTCACCGCCTGCTGACCCGGCGCTACTCACTTACGGGATTTACGATCCCTGGCTGGTCATCCTGTCCGTGGTGGTGGCCAGCTTTTCCTCCGCCATGGGGCTGCAGATGGCCGGCCAGGCCGCACGCAGCGGCCGGCCTGCGCTGCGCCTGGCGGCACTCGTCACAGGCAGCCTGGCGCTGGGCAGCGGCGTGTGGGCCATGCACTTCATCGGCATGCTGGCGTTTAACCTGTGCACGCCGGTTTCCTACGACCCCGTGATTACCTTGCTGTCGATGTTGCCCAGCATCGCCGCCTCCACCGTCGCCCTGTCCCTGCTGAGCCGCAAGCGGATCGGCTTGCGCAGCCTGCTGGTGGGCGGGGTGCTGGTCGGCGCCGGCATCGGCGCCATGCACTACACCGGCATGGCCGCCCTGCGCTCGGCCCTGCAGCTGCGCTACGATCCCTGGATGTTCGCGCTCTCAATCGTGGTGGCGGTGGCGCTGGCGACCCTGGCGCTGTGGGTGCGCTTTGGGCTGCAAGGCTTGCGCGGGCGCCTCGGCGAGGCCGGCAGCGTGGTCGCCGCCGGCATCATCATGGGCTGCGCCATCGCGGGCATGCACTACACGGGCATGGCTGCCGCGCGCTTCGTCGGCCGGGTGCCGCTCGATCCTGCCAGCGGCATCGCCAATGCCGGCTTCCTGGCGCTGGCGGTGACCATGACCACGGCGCTGCTGACGGCACTGGTGGTGTCGGCCAACGGCATGCTGCGCTACCGCATCCTGTTCCACCACGTGAGCGAACTGGAACAGGCGCTGCGCACCAGCGAGGAGCAGCTGCGTTCCCTGATCACGAACATCCCCGGCATCACCTTCCGCTGCCGCAATGCGCCGGGCTGGCCGCTGGTATTCGTCAGCGACGCCATCGAAAGCATGACCGGCTATCCTGCCGCCGATTTCACTGGCAACCCGCCGAAACGGCTGTTCGGTGAGCTGGTGCATCCGGAAGACTGGCCTTCGGTGCAGAAAGGTGCTCGCGCCGCAGTCGAACAGCGCCGCCCCTTCACGCTGGAATACCGCATCATCCACCGCGATGGCAGCATCCACTGGTTCTGGGGCAACGGCAACGTGGTGCTGGGCCCGAGCGGCGAGGTCGAGCTGCTGGACGGCGTGGTGCTGGACATCAGCAACCGGCGCCTGATGGAGCAGGACCTGCGCCTGGCCAAGGAACGCGCCGAGCAGGCCGCCGCGGCGCGCGCCGCCTTCCTGGCCAACATGAGCCATGAGATCCGTACGCCGATGAATTCCATCCTGGGCTTCACCGACGTGCTGTTGAACGGCGAATTGACCGCGCCGCAGCGGCGTCACCTGGACACGGTGCGCAATGCCGGCCGCTCTCTGCTGCGGCTGCTGAACGCCATCCTCGACACGGCCAAGCTGGATAAGGGGGCGGTGGAACTCGAGCTGCACGATTTCAGCCTGCTCGCGCTGACGGACGAATTGTCCTCCACCATGGGCAATGCCGCCAAAGCCAAGGGATTGGAGATGTCCCTGCACTACGACCCTGCCCTGCCGAACTGGATCCACGGCGACGAGCTGCGCGTACGGCAGGTATTGACCAACCTGATGGACAACGCCATCAAGTTCACCAGCCAGGGCGGCGTATCGCTGGCGGCGAGCCTGGAGCGCGAAGGCGAGCGGCGCATGGTGCATTTCGCCGTCAGCGATACCGGCATCGGCATTGCGCCGGACCGCATGCAGGCCATTTTCGAGCCCTTCGTCCAGGCCGACGCGTCGATGAACCGGCGCTTCGGCGGCACCGGCCTTGGCACCACCATCTGCAAGCAGCTCGTCGAGCTGATGGGCGGCCGGCTGCGGGCTGAAAGCACGCTGGGCAAAGGCAGCACCTTCCACGTCACCCTGCCCTTGCTGGCGGCGCGCGACGAAGCGGTGCGCAGCGCCGCGGCGCCAACCTTGCTGCCGCCAATGCATATCCTGGCTGCCGACGACGTCCCGCAAAACCTGGAAGTGCTGTTGCTGCTGCTGGCCAAGCTTGGACACACGGTGACGGGAGCCAGCGACGGCGCGATGGCGGCGCAGCTGGCGTCGGAAGCGACGTTCGACGCCATCCTGATGGACGTGCAGATGCCCGGCATGGATGGCCTGGAAGCGACGCGCCGCATCCGCGCCGACGAAGCTTCGCAGGGACGCAGGCGCACGCCCGTCATCGCCATGACAGCCAGCGTGCTGGAACGCGACCGGGAAGCGACGCGCGAGGCGGGCATGGACGGTTTCACGACCAAACCGGTCGACGTCGCCGTGCTGACGCAGGAATTGGCGCGCGTGCTGGGCATGCCGGCCGGCGCGCCGCAACTGGCGCCGCCGGCCGCGCCGGTGCGTGGCATGGTGCTGGACATCGAACAGGGGCTGGCCCGTTGGGCCGGGCAGCATGAGGCCTATCAGCGCGCATTGCGGCGCTATGCCCACGAAAACGAGAATGCCGGGCGGGAACTCAAGGCCGCGATGGCGGCCGGCCAGCATGCCGATTGCGCCACCCTGGCGCACCGCATGCGCGGCGCGGCTGCCAACCTCGGCATGGAACAACTGGCCGATGCGCTATGGCGCCTCGAGCGCGGCCTGCAGGAACCGGATGGGCGGGCGGAACTGCCGGCACTGCTGGAACTGGCCGTGGTTCGCTTGTCCGAGACGCTGGCTGCCGTGTGGGCGCACGACGCCGCCTTGCGCCAACGGCGTGCCGCGGCCGACGTCCCGGCCGCCGCGGCGACCGCCAGCCCGGCTTCCGTCGCGCTGGACCTGCAACACGTGCATGCCCTGGGCGACGCGATGCTGCAGTCACTGGAACGCGGCAGCTTCGACCAGCACGAGATGGCGGCGCTGGCCGAAGCATTGCGCGGCTGCGTCGCCGCGGAACGCCTGCAAGCCTTGCAGCGTGCGCTGGACGACTTCGATTTCGAGGCCGCACGCAGCGCCCTGCAAGCATTGCTCGAAGAATGCATGAATACGCAAAAGGATCCACCATGACGCGACAAGCCACGGTGCTAGCGGTCGACGACGAAGCGACCAACCTGCAGCTGCTGCGCCAGGTCTTGCAAGACCAGTACCGGCTGCTCTTCGCCAAGGATGGTGCGCGCGCCATCGAGCTGGCGGTCAACGAAAAGCCCGACCTGGTCCTGCTCGACGTGATGATGCCGGAGATGACGGGATACGACGTCTGCCGCGTGCTGAAAGCCAATCCCGCCACCGCCGGCATTCCCGTGATATTCGTGACGGCGCTGACCGATGCAAACGACGAGGTGGATGGTTTTGAAGCCGGCGCCGTGGACTTCATCAGCAAGCCGCTCAGCCCTGCCGTCGTCAAGGCGCGCGTCAAACTGCACCTGTCGATGGTGCGCATGGAGGAGCTGCGCGCCAGCCGGCTGGCGATCGTGCAGCGCCTTGGCCTGGCCGCCGAGTATAAGGACAATGAAACCGGCCTGCACGTCATCCGCATGAGCCACTATGCGCGCCTGCTCGGCATCGCCGCCGGCTTCGACGAACAGGAAGCCGAAGACCTGTTCATCGCGGCGCCGATGCACGACATCGGCAAGATCGGAATCCCCGACAGCATCCTGCAAAAGCCCGGACGGCTGACGCCGGAAGAATACCTGGTCATGCAAAATCACCCCACCATCGGCGCCCACATCATCGGCCAGCACGAAGGCGGCATGCTGGCGATGGCGCACGACGTGGCGCTGTCACACCACGAGAAATGGGATGGCTGCGGCTACCCCAACCGCTTGGCCGGCGAAGACATCCCGCTGGCGGCACGGGTTGTCGCCGTGGCCGACGTGTTCGATGCGCTGACTTCCGTTCGCCCCTACAAGGCGGCATGGAAGCTGGATGACGCCTGCACCTGGATGCGCGGGCAGCGCGGCGCCCACTTCGAACCGCGGCTGGTCGACCTGTTCCTCGACCAGCTGCCGGAAGTGACGCAGATCATGGATAAATGGGCCGAACGCTAGCCGTGCAGGGCACGGTCAACCAGCTCGATCCAGTGTTCCACCGGGGTCTCCGTGCCTGATTGCAGGTGGCCGATGCAGCCAATGTTGGCGGAGACAAAGCGTCCGGCGCCGGTGTCGGCCAGGTTGGCCAGCTTCCGGTCGCGCAGTTGCTGCGACAGCTCCGGCTGCAACAGCGAATAGGTGCCCGCCGAGCCACAGCAAAGGTGCGCGTCGCGGCACATCTTCACTTCCACGCCCAGTGCACGCAGCAGGCCTTCCACCTTGCCGCGGATTTGCTGGCCATGCTGCAGCGTGCACGGCGGATGCCACGCCACCGCCGATGCGCCGCTCGCTGCCGTGCCCTCGCCAGCGTCCGCACGACGTTCGCGCACGCGCTGCGCCAGCTCGGCCTCAAACGCCGGCAGGATTTCGCTCAGGTCGCGCGTCATGTCCGAAATGCGCGCTGCCTTGGCGGCATACGCGCTGTCGTGCGCCAGCAGGTGGCCATACTCCTTGACCGTCACGCCGCAGCCGGAAGCGGTCATGACGATCGCTTCCGCCGTTTCCACGTATGGCCACCAGGCATCGATATTGCGCCGCATATCGTCCAGCGCCGCATCCTGGTCGTTCAGGTGGAAGCGCAACGCGCCGCAACAGCCCGCGCCACGTGCGGCGACCAGCTGCACGCCTAACGCATCCAGCACCCGCGCGGCAGCGGCGTTGATATTGGGCGCCAGGCCAGGCTGCACGCAGCCATCCAGTACCAGCATCTTGCGCGCATGCTGGCGCGACGGCCAGGCAGTGCGCGCAGGAAGTGGCGGCAACTTGTCCTGCAGCGGCTTGCTTAACAGAGGCTTCAACAGCTGCCCAGCAAGCAACGCCGGTTCGAACAGCCAGCGGCGCGGCAGCGCCTCCTTCAGCACATAACGCTTGATACGGTCCGGCAGTTTGCGCGGCACGCGCTGCTCCACCACTTTGCGGCCAATATCGGCCAGGCGGCCATATTTCACGCCCGAAGGGCAGGTGCTTTCGCAATTGCGGCAAGTCAGGCAACGGTCCAGGTGCAGCTGCGTGCTGGCGGTAACGGGGGCGCCCTCCAGCACCTGTTTGATCAGGTAGATGCGGCCGCGCGGACCATCCAGCTCATCGCCCAGCAACTGGTAGGTCGGGCAAGTAGCCGTGCAAAAGCCGCAATGAACGCATGCGCGCAAGATGGCTTCCGCTTCGTCGCCTTCAGGCGTGCCCTTGATGAAATCTGCCAGGTTCGTTTGCATATCAGACCATGCGGCCGCAGTTGAAAATGCCAGCCGGATCGAAGGCTGCCTTAAGGCGTTCGTGGATACGCGCAATGGCTGGCGCCAATGGATGGAAGGCCCCCGCTCCGGCGCCAAGGTCCGCGCTTTCCACCCGGTAGCGCGTGGCGTGGCCGCCTGCCGCCGCCGCAACGCGCCGGATATCGTCCGCCACGCCGCGGTCCACGCGCAGCCAGCGCTGCGCCCCGCCCCACTCGATCAGCTGCTCGCCGCGCATGACCAGTGCGCTCGCAGTGCTGGGTACCGAAAGCCGCCACATCTCCGCCGCACCGCCTTCCGCGGTGGCAAAAAAATCGGCGCGCTGGTCGCGCAATGCAGACCAGAACGTCGCACCATCATCGACCGCCTCGCCGCCCATGCGCGCCAGGGCCGCCCTGACCGCCGCCTGTGCGCCGGACAGGCGCACCGTCAGCACGCCGTTGTGCCAGCACGTCGCCGACACCGGCAAGGGCTGACCTGCCCATTCATTCATGCGCCGCAAGGCTGCGATCTCGTCCAGTTCAAAGCGGATGGTGGCTTCGCAAAACGGCAGCGGCAACACCTTCAGCGATACCTGCGTAATGAGGCCCAGCGTGCCGAGGGAACCCGCCAGCAAACGCGAAACATCGTAGCCGGCGACATTCTTCATCACCTGCCCGCCAAAAGACAGCAGCTCGCCCCGCCCATCCATCAACTGCGCGCCCAGGACGAAATCGCGCACGGCGCCAGCCGATGCACGCCGTGGGCCTGACAGCCCGCTCGCCACCACGCCGCCGATAGTCGAACCCGCGCCAAAGCGTGGCGGCTCGAACGCAAGCATCTGCCCGTTCTGCGCCAGCAGCGCTTCAATCTCGGACAGCGGCGTGCCGCAGCGAGCCGTCACCACCAGTTCGCTCGGCTCATATTCGACCACGCCCGCATAGGCGCGCGTGTCGAACACATCGCCCACGACGTTCTGGCCGTACCAGTCCTTGGTACCGCCGCCGCGCAGCAGCAAACGCATGCCTTCGGCGCCGGCAGCCTGGATGCGGGCGCGGAATTGTTCGAGAATCGCATCCATCTCAGAACCTCGGCAATCCGGCGAACGGCAAACGGCCCGCGCGCACATGCATCTTGCCGAATTCCGCGCAGCGGTTCAGCGTTGGAATGGCCTTGTTCGGGTTCAGCAGCGACAAGGGATCGAAAGCGCGCTTGACGGCGGAAAAGGCCGCCAGCTCGGCATCGGTGAACTGCGCGCACATCGAATCGATCTTCTCGATGCCCACGCCATGTTCGCCGGTGATGGTGCCGCCCACTTCAACGCACAGCGCCAGGATCTCTGCGCCGAACGCTTCCGCACGCTGCAACTCGTCCGGCTTGTTGGCGTCGAACAGGATCAGCGGGTGCAGGTTGCCATCGCCCGCATGGAACACATTGGCGCAGCGCAGGCCATACCTGGCCTCCATCTGCTCGATGCCCAGCAGCACGCGCGCCAGCTGTTTGCGCGGGATGGTGCCGTCCATGCAGTAGTAGTCGGGCGAGATTCGTCCCGCCGCCGGAAAGGCGTTCTTGCGGCCAGACCAGAATTTCAGCCGTTCCGCCTCGCTGCCCGATACCTGCACCGCGCTCGCGCCGGCGCCCTGCAGCACGGCTGTCATGCGGGCGATTTCTTCTTCCACCTCCTCGGGCGTGCCGTCAGCCTCGCACAGCAGGATCGCCGCCGCGCCGGTATCGTAGCCGGCGTGCACAAAGGGCTCCACCATGCGCGAGGAGGTACGATCCATCATCTCCATGCCTGCGGGGATGATGCCGGCTGCGATCACGGCCGCCACCGCGCCGCAGGCCGCACCGATCTCGTTGAAGGAAGCCATGATCACGCGCGCCGTCGCCGGCTTTGGCACCAGCTTGACGGTCACTTCGGTGACAATGCCCAGCATGCCTTCGGAACCGACGAAGGCCGCCAGCAGGTCCAGTCCCGGGGCATCCAGCGCTTCGCTGCCCAGTTCCACCACGTCGCCTTCCATGGTCACCATGCGTACACGCAGCACGTTGTGCACCGTCAGGCCGTATTTCAGGCAATGCACGCCGCCCGAGTTTTCGGCGACATTGCCGCCAATAGTGCAGGCGATTTGCGAGGACGGGTCGGGAGCGTAGTACAGGCCATGCTGCGCGGCCTCTTCGGAAATGGCCAGGTTGCGCACGCCCGGCTGCACGACTGCCGTGCGCGCATAGGCATCCATGCGCACCACCTGGTTCATGCGCGCAGTGGACAGCACCACGCCATTCTCGATCGGCATGGCGCCGCCGGACAGCCCGGTGCCGGCCCCGCGCGGCACGATCGGAACATTGAATTCGCGGCAAACCTTCAGCACCGCCAGCACTTGGGCCTCATCGGCTGGCAAGGCAACCGCCATGGGAAGCTGGCGGTAAGCCGACAGCCCGTCGCATTCATAGGGACGGGTATCTTCCGTTTCGGACAGCACGCTGGAGGGCGGCAGGGCCGCACGCAGGGCGGCGAGAAAGGCTTGGCTGTTATTCATTAAACCATTGTAAGTTTAAATACACCTGCGGCACTGAATTCCCCTCCCAACCAATGGTAATTTGTCGTATCCTCCCACAGTTATTGACAAAGTTAGAGGCAGCAATGGGTAATCGACTCTCAAAAATCGCCACCCGCACCGGCGACAAAGGCACCACCGGCCTGGGCGACGGCTCGCGCGTGGACAAGGACAATGTGCGCATCCAGGCCATAGGCGAGGTCGATGAGCTGAATTCCAACCTCGGCGTCCTGCTGGCCGAGCCGCTGCCGGACGACTTGCGCGAAGAGCTGGTCTCGATCCAGCACGACCTGTTCGACCTGGGCGGTGAGCTATGCATCCCCGGCTACCAGATGATCAAGGAAGAACATGTGGAGCGCCTGGACGCGCTGCTGGCCAAGTACAACGCCACCCTGCCTGCGCTGACGGAATTCATCCTGCCGGCCGGCTCGCGCGCCGCTGCCATTTCCCATGTGTGCCGCACCGTATGCCGCCGTGCGGAACGCGCCATCGTCACTCTGGGCAAAGTGGAAACCATCCACGACTTCCCGCGCCAATATGTGAACCGCCTGTCGGACCTGCTGTTCGTACTGGCGCGCGTCCTGAACCGCTTCGCCGGCGGCAGCGACGTGCTGTGGCACCACGACCGCAAGCGCGGCTAAAAGCCTGCTTGTCCTGCAAAGCGCTGCTGCAGGTAATCAAGCATGAGCCGCACCCGGTGCGGCAGATAGCGCCGGCTGGGATAGAGCAGGTTCAATTCCTGCTCCTGTCCCTGCCAATGAGGCAGCACCCGGCGCAGCTTGCGCTGGACCAGCAAGTCCCGCACCAGCCATTCCGGGCATAAGCCAATGCCGCCACCCGCGGCCAATGCGTCGCGGATGGCCAGCGCGTTGTTGACGCGGTAGCGGCCATGCGTGGCGACCGTCACCCATTTCTCCCCGTCCGATAATTCAAGTCCGTCGCCCATACTCGCCCAGGCAAAGCGGATGTACTCGTGAGACGCCAAGTCACCGGGCGCCTGCGGAACACCATGCGTTTTCAGGTAGCCAGGCGACGCAACCAGCAGGCGTGGCGAGGCCCCGGCTCGGCGCGCGATGACACTCGGCGGCAGCTCGGGCCCCAGGCGCACTGCAATGTCCACGCCCTCTTCCACCAGGTCCACCATGCGGTCGTTCAAGATCAGCTCTACTTCAATGGCGGGGTATCGCTTCAGGAAATCCTGCACGAAGGCATTCAAGCAGAATTGGCCAAGGGCGACGGGCGCATTGATGCGAAGCAGGCCGCTTGCCGCTGCAGTTTCCCCGCGCGCATCCGCCACCGCGTCGGCATATTCTTCCAGGACGCCACGGGCGCGTTCGTAAAAGCGGCGCCCCGGCATGGTGGGCGACAAGCTCGACGTGCTGCGCTCCAGCAGGCGCACGCCAAGTTCGTTTTCCAGCGCAGCGACAATTTTGCTGATATTCGATTGCGTGGTGCTCTGCTCGCGGGCGACAGCTGACAAGCTGCCCAGTTCGACGGCACGCACGAAGCATCGGAGGGAACGTAAGGTATCCATAGTTATTCCATTCAAGACTTAACTATAGTCCACTTCGCACTCTTCCAGTCCAATCGAGAATGAATGACGATCTCCATACCCGAATCAATGTGGAGGACCCTCATGAAACGACTCATCTTTTCGCTCGCGGCCATGCTGGCTGCGGGCGCCGTACATGCCACCGATTGGCGCACCACCTGGTATGCCGCACCAATGCCCAGTTGGGGCGCCGAATTTCCCCTCCCAACCATGATGCCAGCCACCTTTGAAGCACAGACTGTGCGCCAAGTCATACGTACCAGCACCGGTGGCGAGCGGATTCGCGTCAGCTTTTCGAACCGCTATGGCAAGACGCCGCTCGTGATTGGCGCAGCGCGGGTCGCAATCACGTTTGACGATCCCTCGCGCGCCGCTAGTGCGCGGCAGGCGGACAGCGGCATGCCACTGACTTTTTCCGGCCAACCCAACATAACGGTTGCAGCGGGACAGGCAGTCACCAGCGATGCCGCGGCGCTGCCGGTGGCGGCTCGCCAGCGGCTGTCGGTTTCGGCCTGGCTTCCGGAACGAACTCCTTTAAGCACCTTTCATTGGGGCGCACAGCAAACCGCATTTGTGGCGCCAGGGAACCAGGTCGATTCCATCGGCTTGACCGGTGCGCAGAAGATCACGGGGCGCGCATTCCTGAGTGCAGTGCAGGTGGACGGTCCGGGGCGCCGCACCATTGTTACCCTGGGCGACTCGATCACCGACGGCAACGGCTCCACACCGGACCGCAACCGCCGCTGGCCGGACCAGTTGGCCGAGCACTTGGCGGATGTCGCCATCGTGAACGCCGGGATCTCCGGAGCGCGGCTGCTGGCGGATGGCATGGGCGAAAAAGCCATGGCGCGCTTTGAGCAAGATGTCCTGTCACAGCCTGGCGTCGATACGGTCATCGTCCTGCTCGGAATCAACGATATCGGCTGGCCCGGCAGCGCATTCGCCGCAGACGAAGCGCCCGCGGCTACTTCGGCGATGATTGCAGGCTTTCGCAGCTTGATTGCCGCGGCACATGGGCGGCAGGTCCGCATCGCGGGCGGCACCTTGCTTCCTTTCGAAGGCGCCCTTCAAGGTACGCCTTACTCCGGCCACTATTCCCCGTCAAAGGACAAAGTACGCCGCGAATTGAACGAATGGATCCGAAGCAGCGGAGAATTCGATGCCGTGATTGATTTCGATCTCCTGCTGCGCGACCCCGATCACCCATCGCGCCTGCGCCGCGACTTCGACTCTGGCGACCATCTGCACCCAGGGGATGCCGGCTACGCGGAAATGGCAAGGGCTGCCGCGCTAATTGCCAAGTAGCCGCGACATGCCTTTGGCTAAACTGAGGCGCGTCGCGCCGCTGGGGTGGCTCGCAAGCAAGGTTGGCCCTGCGGAATCCTCCGCGAGTTTGGCGTAGAAGCGCAGCATGGCCGAACAGGGCCAGCCTGCGCGAAACGCCATCAGCATCCCAAGCTGGTCGGCCTCGCGTTCCTGGATCGCCGATAGCTTGGACAGGCGTAATTGGAGCGGGATGTCGGACGCCAGCCGTTCGTCGACCACTTCGAGCGGCAAGTCGCGATGGCTGTCCAGCAGCGCTTCGGACAAGGTTTCGCGCTCATGCTCCGCGACGATGTGGGCGATTTCATGGGCCAGCAGGACTGCCAATTCGCCATCGTCAAGCTTGAGGCGTGCGACAAACGACCTTCCGAGGAGCAGTTTTCCGCCAGCCTGGCTTTCCGCTTCGACGCCCGGATCGCCAGTGACGTGGATTTCCCACTGCCATCCTGCGGCTTCGGGCTTGAGCGTCGTGGCAACGCGGATCAAGCCGTTGGCAATGCGCTGTACGCGGGCAAGAAGCACACGGTCGCGGTCAAGCTGGCCGGCAGCGGCGAGCGACACCGTCTGCTCGATATAATGCTCCTCGGAGAGCTGCCCTACTTCTTGCGCCGAAAAGCGCAGTTCTTGCCAGCGGCCGGAGTCGGGCACTTGCGCAGCCGCTTGCACTGCAACCAGGAAAAGGAGCGATAGAAGACGCATTCGAGGCTCCGATTGACATAAACTATTTATACCAATGTAGGCGACGCGGGGAACACAAACAAGATATGAGAAAAATGATTGCGTTCGCAGCGAGCATCATGATTGCGGCTCATGCTGCGGCACCTTATCCCGCGGATCACTTCGAATCGCCGCTCTGCTAAACTGCGGAGATGCGAAAAATTCAACAATGCGTTTTTGCCATCGCGCTGGCGTTTGCGGTGGGTGCTGCAGTCGCCGAGGACACGACGCCGAGCGTCGAGGTGCAGGGCGTGAAAAACCCGGATATGCGGTCATATCGCGCCGTGGTGGCGGGGCTCGATGCATTCGAGGAGCATCATGCGCTGGCGCCTGCGCTGCCGGAACTGCGTTTCCGCCTTTCTGCGCGCGGCGGTGCGGACATGCCGGCGGGAGATGCAATCTACCTGCGCATCGTCGGCAACGGCGATCCGATCCCGGTGCCAGTGGCACAGGACGGCACCTTCACAGTGCCGCGCGTACAAGCGGCAATCGACGATGATGCAGACCTGGTCCTGAACCGCAAGAAAGGCGTTCTGAAAGGCCGCCCCGAGGTCCGCACGCCGGGCCTGCCGGACAATGTTCGCCGCCTGGGTGATTTGCGGCTGGAGTGCCGGGTGATCGTCGCCATCGCCAAGAAGGAAATGGGGCTGATGATGAATCTCTTCATCAATACCGTGCTGTTAACACCTAATTGGTGCACTGCCGGTTACGGCAACGAAAAGATCAAATTCCCCTTCCCCAGCCTGCGCGCACTTGACGACGCCGAAATCGTGGACGGCGACCGCCGCGCTCCCATCAAGGTCAGCGAATTCAGTTTCGAGACCCCGATTGCGGAAGCCGAATGGTCGAATGATGCGCGCATCGTATTGCACTACGCACCCGATCTGACGCCGGAAGAGAAAGCAGATCCCTGGCTGCAAACCATGTTCGTCGTCGGCACGATGAATAACCGCGATTTGCGCAGCACGCTGCGTAAATCCGAGGATGGCTTGTACTCGGCCGAACTGGATCTGGACAAGGGTTCGCACTGGCTCAAGGTCGGCACGCGCAACCTGGAAGCGATCAGCCTTGGCGCAACCCGGGCCGACCAGCTGCTGGTCGACGGCGCCATCACGCCGCTGACGAAGAAAGGCAAACGTTTGCACATCAAAGTGGAAAACGCCGGCCGCTACGCGCTCACGCTGGACGCACGCGACAAGGAAGCGCCGACACTGCGCGTTTCGCGCCTGCCCTGACTATAAAAGCCAGGAGCAAAAAAAACGGCGCCGCAGCGCCGTTTCTTCACAGGCTCGGAAGATCAGCCGTTGCTGACCACCAGGCGCAGCTCGTCGCCGAAGCGGCCCTTGATCGAGGCCGCGATGCCGGCAGCATCCAGGCCCACCAGCGCCAGCAGCTTGGCCGGGTCGCCATGGTCGATGAACTTGTCCGGCAGGCCAAGCATCTGGATCGGCTTGACGATGCCTTCGGCAGCCAGGGCTTCCGCGACGGCTGCGCCGGCGCCGCCCATGATGCAGCCCTCTTCCACCGTCACCAGGTAATCATGGTCGGCTGCCAGCTGCTTGACCAGCTCCACGTCCAGCGGCTTCACGAAACGCATATTGGCCACGGTGGCGTTGAGCAGTTCGGCTGCGGCCAGCGAAGGCGCCACCATCGAGCCGAAGGCCAGGATGGCGATCTTCTGGCCCTTGCGGCGGATTTCGCCTTTGCCGATCGGCAGCGAAGTCAGTTCCTGCTCGATGGCCGCACCAACGCCGGCGCCGCGCGGATAGCGCACCGCTGCCGGACCTGGGTAGTGGTAGGCCGTGGTCAGCATCTGGCGGCATTCGTTTTCGTCGGACGGCGCCATCACCACCATATTCGGGATGCAGCGCAGGTAAGCCAGGTCGTAGTTGCCGGCGTGGGTTGCGCCGTCGGCGCCCACCAGGCCGGCGCGGTCCAGTGCAAAGGTCACGTCCAGGTCTTGCAGGGCCACGTCGTGGATCAGCTGGTCGTAGCCGCGCTGCAGGAAGGTCGAATAGATCGCCACCACAGGCTTCAGGCCTTCGCAGGCCAGGCCGGCGCCGAAGGTCACCGAGTGCTGCTCGGCGATGCCGACGTCGAAGTAGCGATCCGGGTATTCCTTATCGAAGCGCACCATGCCCGAACCTTCGCGCATGGCCGGCGTGATACCGACCAGGCGCTTGTCGGCCTTCGCCATGTCGCACAGCCAGTCGCCGAATACTTCGGTGTAGGTTTTCTTGGAAGGCGCCAGCGCAGGCTTGATGCCTTCGGCCGGGTTGAACTTGCCGGTACCGTGGTACAGGATAGGCTCGGCCTCGGCCAGCTTGTAGCCCTGGCCCTTCTTGGTCACGACGTGCAGGAACTGCGGGCCTTTCAGCTGCTTGATGTTCTGCAGGGTCGGGATCAGGGAATCCAGGTCGTGGCCGTCGATCGGGCCGATATAGTTGAAGCCCAGTTCTTCGAACATGGTGGCCGGCACCACCATGCCTTTGGCGTGTTCTTCCAGGCGCTTGGCCACTTCCAGCAGCGGCGCAGGCAGCACGGACTTGGCGATATCTTTCGACGCCGCGTAGAACTGGCCCGACATCAGGCGCGCCAGGTAGCGGTTCAGCGCGCCGACCGGCGGCGAGATCGACATATCGTTGTCGTTCAGGATCACCAGCAGGTTGCAGTCCTTCTCCACGCCGGCGTTGTTCAGCGCCTCGAACGCCATGCCGGCGGTCATGGAACCGTCGCCGATCACGGCGATCGCATGACGCTGCTCGCCCTTGATCTTGGCGCCCATGGCCATGCCCAGCGCAGCGGAAATCGACGTCGACGAGTGGGCCGTGCCAAAGGTGTCGTATTCGGACTCCACGCGGCGCGGGAAGCCGGAAATGCCGTTCAGCTGGCGCAGCGTGTGGAATTGCTCGCGGCGGCCGGACAGGATCTTGTGCGAATAGGTCTGGTGGCCCACGTCCCACACGATGCGGTCCTGCGGCGTGTTGAACACATAATGCAGCGCGACGGTCAGTTCCACTGTGCCCAGGTTGGACGACAAGTGGCCGCCGGTCTTCGATACAGAGTCGAGCAGGAAGGAGCGCAGTTCTTCAGCCAGTGGCGTCAGCTGGTGGCGGCCGAGCTTGCGCAGGTCCGCAGGGTTGTTGATGGTCTCAAGCAGTTTCATTTTTAAGCTTTCCTCTGCACGATCAGGTCTGCGAGTTCACGCAGGCGCAGGGCTTGTTCTCCGAATGGCGCCAGTGCGGCATGCGCATCCTGCCGCAATTTTTCCGCCAGGGCGATCGACGGTTCCAGGCCGAGGATGGAGACGTACGTCGGCTTGTTGTCCGCCGCATCCTTGCCTGCCGTCTTGCCCAGCGTGGCCGAATCGGCCGTGGCGTCGAGCACATCGTCAACCACCTGGAAGGCCAGGCCAATGGCGCGCGAATATGCGTGCAGCGCCAGCAGCTCGGCTTCCGTCAAATCCTTGCCTGCCATCGCGCCCAGCACGACGGAGGCGCGCAGCAGCGCACCGGTCTTCAGCTGGTGCATGCGCTCCAGCTGTTCCAGCGTCAAGCTGATGCCAACGCTATCGAGGTCGATGGCCTGGCCGCCGCACATGCCGGCCGAACCGGCAGCATCGGCCAGCAGGCGCAGCATGGCGACCAGGCGTTGCGGCGGCACAGAATCAACACCAGCCAAGACGCCGAAGGCTTGCGCCTGCAGCGCATCGCCCACCAGCAGCGCAGTGGCTTCGTCATAGGCCACATGCACCGTCGGCTTGCCGCGGCGCAGCTCGTCGTCGTCCATGCAGGGCATGTCGTCATGCACCAGCGAATAGGCGTGGATCATTTCCAAGGCAGCGGCGGCGCGGCTCAGGGCCTGCGCGTCGGCGCCGAACAGCGCGCCGGCAGCATGCACCAGCAGCGGGCGCACGCGCTTGCCGCCATCGAGTACGGCGTAGCGCATGGCGGCGTGCAGCTTGGCCGGAACAATGTCTTCGGCAGGCAGGTAGGACGACAAGTCCTGCTCCATGCCGGCCTGGATGGTCTTCATCCAGTCCTGGAACGATGCGCTCATTGGGCGGCCTCCTCGCCTTCTGCGAAAGGCTTAAGCATATCGCCTTCCAGCACTTTGACCTGGGCTTCGACTTTGTCGAGTTGCCCGGCGCAGAATTTCACCAGTTCGGAACCGCGTGCATAGGCGGCCACCGAGGCCTCCAGCGGCAACTGTCCGGCTTCCATCTGGCTGACCAACTGGGCCAATTCGGCCATCGCTTCCTCAAAGGTGGCGGGCGCATTCATTTTTTTTGGCATGGCAAATAACTTTAATGTAGCCCGCTATTTTAGATCAAACTCCCGTATCCGGTCTAAAAAGCGGCCTCTAAACCAGGGAGAAACGTTGCAATTACTTTCACTCCGCCTGCCGCGCGCCCTACCCGAGAAAGTTCAGCGAAGATAGCCTATTTCGCGCTATAATCTCCGGTTCTGTCCGAAATACCGTTTTTATTATCTGAATTCAGGTCTTTACGGATCTTTCTCTTCTTGGTTTGATTTTAATTAAGGGGGGTTTGGATGTCCGATCTGGGTAGCCACGCCAAGCTGGCGCGTTCGAACGCGCAACTTCCGGTCAACGTCTATTTTGACGAAACGCTTCTGCAGCGTGAAATGCAGGAACTGTTCAAGAAAGGTCCGAGGTACGTCGGCCATGAGCTGATGGTGCCGAACGTCGGCGACTTTGCCACGCTGGCGGCTGAAAATGAAGGCCGCATGCTGGTGCGTAATGCCCAGGGTATCGAACTGCTGTCCAACGTCTGCCGTCATCGCCAGGCGCTCATGTTCAATGGGCGCGGCAATGCGGAGACGATCGTCTGCCCGTTGCACCGCTGGACCTACGACCTGAAGGGCGAGCTGATTGGCGCGCCGCACTTCCCGGATACCCCATGCCTGAACCTGCCCAAAGTCCAGCTGCAGAACTGGAACGGCCTGCTGTTCGAGCAGAACGGCTACAATGTGATGGAAAAGCTGGGCACCCTGTCGGTAACCAAGGACCTGGACTTCAGCGGCTACATGCTGGACCACGTGGAAGTGCACCACTGCGACTACAACTGGAAGACCTTCATCGAGGTCTACCTGGAGGATTACCACGTCGAGCCCTTCCATCCGGGCCTGGGCAGCTTCGTCACCTGCGACGACCTGCGCTGGGAATTCGGCCAGGACTACAGCGTGCAGACCGTCGGCGTGAACCGCGGCCTGAAAAAGTCCGGCTCCGACACCTACCAGAAGTGGCATGAGCAGCTGCTCAAGTTCCGCAACGGCGAACCGCCGAAGCACGGCGCGATCTGGCTCACCCTGTACCCGAACATCATGGTCGAATGGTACCCGCACGTGCTGGTGGTTTCGACCCTCTGGCCGGAAGGCCCGAACCGCACCAAGAACGTGGTGGAGTTCTACTATCCGGAAGAAATCGTGCTGTTCGAGCGCGAATTCATCGAAGCCGAGCGGGCCGCCTACATGGAAACCTGCGTCGAAGACGATGAAATCGGCGCCCGCATGGACGCCGGCCGCCGGATCCTGATGGAACGCGGCGAAAACGACGCCGGCCCATACCAGTCACCGATGGAAGACGGCATGCAGCACTTCCACGAGTGGTACCGGAGCAAACTGGACATCTGATGCAATCTCTCTGGATGCTCGTAGCCAGTTTCCTGTTCGCCGCCATGGGGGTGTGCGTGAAACTGGCATCCGACGAATTCAGCGTTTCCGAAATGGTGATGTACCGCGGGGTGATCGGCATGGTCATCCTGTTCACCATGCTGCGCCTGCAAGGCGGCACCCTCAAGACCACCATGCCGCTGGCCCATTTGTGGCGCGGCGCGGTCGGCGTACTCTCGCTCTGGATCTGGTACTACACGATCGCCAAGCTCCCCCTGGCCACGGCCATGACGCTCAATTACATGGCGCCGATCTGGATCGCCGTGTGGCTGTTCGGCCATGGCTGGTGGCACCAGAAAAACCGCGTCGAATGGCCGCTGATCGTGGCGGTCGGCATGAGCTTTGTCGGCGTGACCTGCCTGCTGCAGCCAGCCTTCAGCGCCAACCAGTTGGGCCCTGCCCTGATGGCGCTCGGCTCCTCCGTGCTGTCCGCCATGGCCTATATGCAGGTGCGCAAGCTGGGCCTGGCCGGCGAGCCCGAATCGCGCGTGGTGTTCTTCTTCAGCGTGACCAATTTCCTTGCCGGCTCCTGCGGGCACCTGCTGGAAAGCGGCTGGCACTGGCACTCGCTGGCCAACACGCGCGGTGCCCTGTTGATACTGGGCGTTGGCCTGTGCGCCACCGCCGCGCAAGTCGCGATGACGCGCGCCTACCGCCTTGGCAAGACGCTGGTGGTGGCCAACTTGCAGTACACCGGCATTGTGTTTTCCAGCATCTGGGGCGTATTGCTGTTCAGCGACAGCTTCGGCTGGTTGAGCTGGGTGGGCATGGCCATCATCCTGCTGTCCGGTGTGGCGGCAACGTTCTACAATACGCGCAGCACGGAACGTGGCAAGGCCATTTCCGACACCGACCCGATTGCCAGCGAAGTATAAGGACCACGCATGTTCACCACCCTGATCGACGCCAACACCCTTTCGCAGCACCTGGACGACCCGAAATGGGTCATCCTCGATTGCCGCCACGACCTGATGAACCCCGACTTCGGCCGCAACGCCTTCGCCGAAGGCCACATCGAGGGCGCCCAATTCGCCAATATCGACACCGACCTGTCGGGGCCCAAAGTTGGCGCCGACGGCGTGTTCCGCGGCCGCCACCCGTTGCCGGACCGCGCAACGCTGATTGAAACGCTGCGCGCCTGGGGCATCAGCGACGACTCGCAAGTCATCGCCTACGACGCGCACGGCGGCATGTTCGCGGCGCGCCTGTGGTGGCTGCTGCGCTGGGTCGGCCATGGCGCGGTCGCCGTGCTGGATGGCGGCCTGGCAGCGTGGAATGCCGCCGGCCTGCCGCTGCTAACACCGGCTTTGCCGCGCACGCACGGCAACCTCACTGACAAGCCATCGCTGGTACGCACCGTATCGGTAGGCGAGCTGGTGGAAAACCTGGACAGCAAGCGCCTGCAAGTGATCGACGCCCGCGCCAACGACCGCTTCCGCGGCGAGAACGAAACCATCGACCCCGTCGGCGGCCACATTCCGGGCGCGCGCAACCGCTTCTTCAAAGACAACCTGCAAGCAGACGGCCGGATGAAGGAAGCCGCCGCGCTCAAGCAAGAGTTATCCGCCATTGTCGGCGCACCGGAAAAGGCCGTGATGCAATGCGGCTCCGGCGTCACCGCCTGTCACAACCTGCTGGCACTGGAAGTCGCCGGCCTGTCCGGCGCAGCGCTGTACCCCGGCTCGTGGTCCGAATGGAGCGCCGCCCCCTCACGCCCCATCGCCACCGGCCCCGCCTAAGTCCTCATACAGCCCAGCCCGTGTCCCACCCTGGGGTCACACCCGAAACGGGACACGGGCTCGTCCACGAGCATTGGCAGAGCTCGTGTCTCATTTCGGGTGTGACCCCATGGTGGGACACGGGCTCTGCCATGGGCTGTTAGTCGCCGCCTCCGCCGCAGCTGCTTCCGCAACTACTGCCACAGCTGCTGCCGCAACTGCTTCCGCTGCTGTCGCAGCTGCTGGAGGAGTCGCCGCAGTCTATGGAGCTGCCGCAGCCTGAGCCGCAGGCGCTGCCGCTGCTGCCGTCGCTGCTGGTCGCTGCCAGGCGGCGGGCGCGCTCTTCAAAGTCGTTGAACTGGGCTGCGGTGATCAGGCCGGCGCCCAGCAGGCCGGCTGCGGCCATCTGCGGCGGACAACTGATCATCGGATCGAAGCGCCCGGACGCGTCCAGCTGGCTATAGCCGGGTTGGCCACGCTTCACGGCGTAGCCGAAGCCAAACGGCATTTTTAACTTCTTGTCCAACAAGAAAAGCGACGGCAGGCGCGGGCCTTCGCGGTGCAGGCCCTCGGCCTGGCGTGCCCGCACCAGGCACACTGCCAGTGCTTCATCCAGGTTGCCGCCCATCGTTTCACCTTCCACATGGGGCACCGTGCGGCCAAAGTGCTTACGGCAGAAGACTTCCAGCTTGAGCGGCGATAAGCGCAGCCAGGCGTGCCACACCGAGTCGGCCGCCTTGGAGGGCAAGGCGCATGCGCCCTTGCCTTGCGCGGCGCATTCGAAGAAGTCGAGCAGGCCGATCGTGGCGCGGGCAAAAAAAACGGCATCCGCCGGGATGCCGTGATATTCGTTGCGTGCGCTGCTTTTCCAGTAATCGTAAAGGCTAGGCGGTAAGTCCTTGAGCGCTTTGCTGTGCCGGGAACGCTGCATGATGCGTTGCGCGTACCAAGTTTTCAACATTGTCGAGATCATGATGCCAGCCTATGAAAAGATTGTGACAAGTGTATTACAACGTGGTGTGCTTGCCGCATCAGCTCGGTTTCCATTGGAAATTTGGGGGAGAAAGTGTGACTATGTTCTTGAGAGTTCGTCGGGGATAACGAGCTTGTTGCGAGGGCAAAATTATGAAAACCAGAACAGAGCCGGCGGCTACGGACTTCGGCTCACAGGACATTGTCCAGATTGCCATGCGCATCAATGTGGAAGCGGGCAGCATCCACGCATGGATCTTCCTTAAACAAAATGGCTTCCGCGATGAGGAAATCATGAACCTGCTGCGCCATACGCCGACGCTGCAGGTGGTTCACTGAACCTTACTTTTTCTTCTTTCCAGCTTCCTTGCGCGCCCGCTCGAAGGACGGTGTCCAGAGCGGATGCCCTTTTTCGCCCGGGCTCAGGTCGAAGTCGGGATCCAGCTTGAACGCCTTGATGAATTGCTGGCGGCACAGCGTGGTGCGGTTGGTGACGCAGTAGCTGAACGCCGTGTACTTGATCGCTTCCAGCTGCAGCGGCGTTTCAGCCTTGGCCAGTTCCGGCGCAGTGGTGAGCTGCTTGATCGCGCCGTTGAAATTGCCCGCCTTGTACATCTCGATGCCAGCGTTCAGCGCTTTGCTTGCTGGCGTCAGCTCGGGCGGCGCAGGCGGCACAACAGGCGTATTAGTCTTGGCTTGCACCGGGGTTGCAGGCTTCGATGCCACGGCATGGGTTTGCGCTGGCTCTTGCTTATGCGGTTCCAGGATTTCGCAGCCGGCCAATGCCAGCGCGGCTGCAATCAATACGAGCTTTCTCTTCATGCTCCGAAGTCGTGTTTAATGGTCACGGGCTTCCTGGCGTCGACAGTTACTTTGTGGACGAAGACTGGGAAGTTGGGATTCTCCAGGCGAATTTCATGTTCGCCCAGCGGCAGCGTCAGTTTCTTCAAAGGCGGTGTGATGCCTTTCTGGACGCCGTCGACGTAGATTGTAGCCCACGGCTGGACGGCAATCGAGACGGTTCCGCTAGTAGGTGCACTTGGTTCTGCGGCGGCCGTCGCGGTATTCGGGACACCGGCCGACGCGGCAGGTCCGCCCGCCGCTGCTTTTGCGGTGGATGCGGTCGCAGGCGCGGAAGCTGCGGCAGCTTGTTGCGGCGCCGTGGCATTGGCCGCAACCGGGGCTTGCGCCGGCACAGTGCCCACTGCGCTGCCTGCAGCGGCCTGCGCTGCACCGGCGCCCTCCGAGGCAGCTGCAGACGCGCTGGCGGACTGGCTTGCCAGTTGCGCTTCCGCGCTCGCGACTTGGGTTGCGGCGGGAGCGACGGGACTGCCATCAGCGAACCACGCGATGCCGCCAACCAGCAGCGCCAGCGCGGCGACGCCGGCGCCGATCACGGTGTTCGATGGCCGTGCGCGGACCGCAATTACCCCCGCGGCAGCAGCTGATGCAGCCTGCCTGGCTGGCTTTACCGGCTTGGCGTCGGCTTTGCTGCGGCTGGCACGCTTGTCGGCATCGGCTGCAAGCGGCGCGGCCTTGTCGGCACTGCTGCCTTGGGTCCCGTCCGGAGCTGGCGCCGGCGCCTCTACATCAGCGGCGCGAGCAGGCTTGTCTGCCTTGTCGCTTGCCGGTGCAGCAGCCGCAGGCGCTGCGGCTCCGGCAGCAACAGGGGCCGCACTGGCCGACGACGATTTCGACGAACTGCGCGATTGGCGCACGCCTTCAAGTCCCAGCAGGATGGCGAATTCGGCGATGGTCTGCGGACGGATTTCCGGCCTGACAGCCATGCCACGGTCAATCGCTTCCAGGAACTGGGTGCCGTAGCCTTCGCGCCCGCTGATCGCCAGCGGTTCGATCGGATCATTCAGCATGCGCGCCACGGCGGCCGGCGGAGCCTTGCCGGTAATGGCGGCGTACATCACCGCCGACAGCGAATAGATATCGGTCCACGGCCCCTGGCGCATCGACTCGTCGTCCGCGTACTGTTCGACCGGTGCAAAGCCAGGCTTCAGGATCACGGTCAGCGACTGCGCCATGTCCTGCACGATCTGGCGCGCGGCGCCGAAATCGAGCAGCACGGGTTTGCCGTCCGGCTGGATCATGATGTTCTCGGGCGAGACATCGCGGTGCAGGATGCTGGCGGCATACAGCTTATCCAGCGCGCTCAGGATTGGTTTCAGCAGGCGTTTCAGCCAGGCCTCGTTCACCAGTTCCGGGTTGTCGCGCAATACCGACTTCAGGGTGCGGCCTTCGTAATAGCGCATCACCATATAGGCCGTGCCGTGCTGCTCCCAGAAACGGTACACCTTGACCAGCGCAGGATGGTCGAACTGCGCCAGCAGGCGCGCTTCGTTGATAAAGCTGCGCAGGCCCGCTTCAAACGCCTCCGCATGGCGCTTGGAGCGCACGGACACGGTGTGCTCGGTCGAACGCGCAGCGAGCGCAGATGGCATGTATTCCTTGATCGCCACGGTACGCTGCAGCGAGTGGTCGAAAGCGAGATAGACGATGCCGAAGCCGCCCTCCCCGATCACCTGGCGGATTTCGAATTCTGAGATGCGGGTGCCAATCGGCAGGCAATTTGGCAGGTTGATCAACTCAGCTGCTTTGTTCATGAAGCGTCACCAATAAAGATAGCCTGCGCGCTGTAGTTGTCCCGAGCCTTGTGCACCAGGCCCGCGCGCTCGTCGGCCAGGGCGCAGATCGCAGCCAGCCATTCTTGCGCGCTGCCCGCTTTCGCCAGCAGCAATTCCATCTGCGGCTCGGCGACCCATTCCCACAGGCCGTCGGTGCAGATCAGGATTGCATCGCCGGCGCGCAGGGCCAGCGGAGGTTGCACAGAAGGAGGCACTTCATTTTCGGTGCCAATAGCAGCATACAGCACATTGCGCTTGGGATGGCTGCGCGGATCGGCGCCTGCTGCCAGGCCGGCGTCGATCATTTGCTGCACCATGCTGTGATCGCGCGTGGCCTGCAACAGGCGGCCGGCGCGGAACAGGTAGATGCGAGTGTCGCCCATGTGCGCCCATGTCGCTTGCGCGCCGGCGCGGTCCACCAGGGCCAGCGCCACGGTGGCGCTCATGCCTTGCAGCGATGGGCGCGCCCTCTTGCTGCGGGCCACGGCGATGGCCGCCTCGGCCACCATGGCCGGCGTGGCGTCGGCGCTGAAGGCCGGCCGCTCGCCGAAATTGCTCAAGACCGATTGCACCACCGTTTGCGCCGCGACCTCGCCGCCTTCATGGCCGCCGGCGCCGTCCGAAATGACGAAGCAGGCCAGTTCGCCGCGTTCGGCGCGGCCAATGGCATCCTGGTTGGACGCACGTCCGCCGACGGAGGACACCTCCGCGACGTTGAGCGCAATGCGCTGGGGCATATCGGCCATGGGTGCTACTCCTTACTCCAATGTATCCAGCTTGCGTTCGTAGGCGGCGAGGAAGGCGTCGCCCAGCGATGCGTGGAAGTCGGCGCTTGTGGCCTTGGCCAGGGCCGCGTGCTTTTCGCAGTAGTGGTCCCACAGCGCCGCCTTGCGCAGCGGCGGCAGCATCGCGGTCAGCGGGCTGGCGCGATGGCGGGCAGCGAGGGTTTCCGGCGCCAGGCGCTTCAGGGCTTCCGCCACGGCGCCTTCCATGCCGGCCTTGACGCACTTCTGATGCGCGGCCAGGTCGGCGAAGGCGTCTTCCAGCGCTTCCACCGGGCCCATAAAGCCAGGCATTTTCTTGCGCAGCATCTGGGTCTTGGCGGCCAGGCTGTCAGGCAGGAATTTCAGGGGATTGTTATTGCGCACCACCACCACGGTTGCATCGGCGTGGATGTCGCGTTTGAGTTCAGCTCGATTTCCCAGCAGACTGTGGGCTCCGCCAATCGAGGTGGCTACCAGCTTGCCCAGCATTTCCATGAATTCTGGCGTGAGTTGCCAGTTGGGTTGCACCCCTGCGCCGCGCTGGAAAGCGGCCATCAGGGTCTCGGCGGTATGGTTTTCGGTCGAAGTTTCGAGCATCGGGGGTCTCCTATCCCCCTACCATAGCAAAAATGATGCCAATCGGAAACTGATTAATGGCTATCGTGCGCGCTTCCGGTCAAGAATAGCACAATTACAACACCTAATGCTATAAGTAAAACTTGTGGAATGGTTTCACGCATGGTGGCGCGGCGCTGCATTTGCGGCATCAGGTCGCTCACCGCGATGTAAATGAAGCCCGAGGAGGCGAATACCAGCACGAAGGGAATCAGGTTGGTGGCCTTGTCCAGCGTGTAATAACCGAGCAGGCCGCCCGCCACGGCGAGCAGGCTGCACAGCAGGTTGTAGACGTAGGCGCGGGTGCGCGAGAAGCCGGCGTTCAGCAGCACGATGAAGTCGCCGATCTCCTGCGGGATCTCGTGGGCGATGATGGCGACGCCGGTGACGATGCCCAGTTGCGGATTGGCCAGGAAAGCCGCCGCGATCAGGATGCCGTCGGTGAAATTGTGCATGCCGTCGCCCAGCAGGATCATCCAGCCGGCGCGGCCTGCTTCGGCCTTGTCGTGGCCATGGTGATGATGGTGGCCGTCGTGTTCGTGGTGGTGCGAGTGGCGCAGGATGGCCAGCTTTTCGAGCAGGAAAAAGGCCAGCAGGCCGGCCAGCAGGGCGCCGAACAGGTGGCGCGGGTCGGTGCCCGACTCAAACGCTTCCGGCAGCGCGTGCAGCAGGGAGGTGGACAGCATGATGCCGACCGACAGGCTGACCATTTTCTCCACCACTTTCGACAGCAGGGCGAACGAAAACACCGCCGCTGCCGTAATGCTGGCAACGCCGGCAATCGTGGTGGCCAGCAGGATGGAGGTCAGGACGGGGTCGATGGTGCTTCCTTTGCATGCAAACCGTGCATTTTACCGTTCAGCTGCATTTTCCGCTAACTTGGGCCACGCCGTTGGCCCGGAACCAGTCCAGGGCGCGCTGCCAGCCGTCCTGCGCCGCCTGCGGATGGTAGCTGGGGCGGTAGTCGGCATGGAAACCGTGTTGGGCGTCGGGGTAGACGTGGATCTGCGACTTGCTCTGCCCTTGGGCAAGGGCGGCGCGCATCTGTTCCACTGTATCGAGCGGGATGTGCTCATCCTTGCCACCATACAGGCCTAGCACCGGGGTTTTCAGCGCGGTGGCGATTTCCACTGGCAGCGTTGGCCATCCTTTGGTCGGCGCGCCGGCCAGGCGGCCGTACCAGGCGACGCCGGCCTTCACCTGCGGATTGTGGTGACTGTAGAGCCAGGTGATGCGGCCGCCGTAGCAGAAACCGGTAATGCCGAGGCGGCGGGTTTCGGCGCCGTAAGTGTGCGCCCACTCTACTACTGCATCGAGGTCGGCCATCACTTGCGCGTCGGGGGTTTTGCGGACGATGTTGGACATCAGGGCGGCGACGGTGGGCTCGCGGCTCGGGTCGCCTTGGCGGATGAACAGGTCTGGCGCGAGGGCCAGGTAACCTGCTTCGGCCAGGCGGTTCGCTACGCTGATGATGTAGTCGTGGATGCCGAAGATTTCGGAAATGACAAGTATCGTCGGCAGGCTGGACTTGCCTTCGGGGTGGGCCAGGTAGACCGGGAGCTGCTGGCCGGCCACGTCGATGTGGATGGTGCGGGTGATCATTGTTGACAAGCTTTGTCTGAGGGGAGTGCCAAAATTTGTCAGTAGTGACAAAAATTGGCCTTTTAAACCCGGTAAACCAGGGTCTGACCCAAGGGTCAGACCCGCCTGCTCAACGGCCTTGGATGATTCCAGATTCATTGGCCGGCGAACAGACGGGGTTCAGTGCGCCTCTTCCCAGTTGCAGCCAACCCCCACTTCGGCCACCAGCGGCACTTTGAGCTCCGCCACGCCCGCCATCAGCTTCGGCAGCATGTCCTTCACCAGTTCCAGCTCAGCATCCGGCACTTCGAGCACCAGTTCGTCGTGTACCTGCATGATCATCTTAGAAGCCAAGCCTTCGCGCTCAATCCAATCCTGCACCGCAATCATCGCCAGCTTGATCAGGTCCGCCGCCGTGCCCTGCATCGGCGCGTTAATGGCCGCACGCTCCGCGCCTTGGCGGCGCGGGCCGTTCGGCGAATTGATCTCCGGCAGCCACAGACGGCGGCCGAAGACAGTCTGCACAAACCCCTGCGCCTTCGCTTCCGCCCGGGTCTCGTCCATATAGCGTTTCACGCCAGCGAAGCGTGCGAAATAGCGGTCGATGTAGTTCTGCGCCGCCGTGCGGTCGATGCCCAAGTTGGCAGCCAGCCCGAACGCGCTCATGCCGTAGATCAGGCCAAAGTTGATTACCTTGGCATAACGGCGCTGCTCCGGCTGCACCTCGGACGGGGGCACGCCAAAGATTTCGGCAGCCGTGGCACGGTGAATGTCCTCGCCTTCGTGGAAAGCGCGCAGCATCGCCTCGTCGCCCGAAATATGGGCCATGATGCGCAACTCGATCTGCGAATAGTCGGCCGACACGATGTGCGAACCGGGCGGCGCAATGAAGGCTTCGCGAATGCGGCGCCCTTCGGCTGTACGCACCGGAATGTTCTGCAGGTTAGGATCGTTGGAAGCCAGGCGGCCCGTGATCGCCACTGCTTGCGCATAGTTGGTGTGAACACGGCCAGTCAGCTGGTTGATCATCTTCGGCAGCTTGTCGGTATACGTCGACTTGAGCTTGGCCATGCCGCGGTATTCCAGCAGCACTTTCGGCAGAGGATAGTCTTCCGCCAGTTTTTGCAGCACCTCCTCGTCGGTCGATGGCGCGCCGCTTGGCGTCTTTTTCACGACCGGCAGTTCCAGCTTGGTGAAGAAGATTTCGCCGATCTGCTTCGGCGAGCCAAGGTTGAACGGCTGCCCCGCCAGTTCGTAAGCCTTCTGTTCCAGCTCCAGGATGCGTGCGCCCAGTTCATTGGACTGGGTCGCCAGGAGCGCTGCATCAATCAGTACGCCATTGCGTTCGATCTTCTGCAGCACCACGGCAGTCGGCAGCTCGATCTTGCTGTAGATGCGGGTCAGGCCCTCGTCGCCGGAGACCTGGCCGTGCATGGCCAGGTGCAGTCGCAGCGTGATGTCGGCATCTTCCGCCGCGTATTCGGTGGCGCGGCCGATTTCAACCTGGTCGAAACCGATCTGGCTGGCCCCTTTGCCGCACACTTCCTCGTAAGCGATGGTCTTGTGGTTCAGGTGGCGCAGCGCCAGGCTGTCCATGTCGTGGGTCCGGTGCGATTCGAACACATACGACTGCAGGAGAGTGTCGTGGACGATCCCGCGCAGGGTCACGCCGTGGTTGGCAAAGACGTGCGCATCGTACTTCAGGTTCTGGCCCAGCTTAGGCTTGCCGCCGTTCTCCAGCCATGGCTTGAGCTTGGACAGCACCCGGTCGCGCTGCAGCTGCTCCGGTGCGCCGGGATAGCGGTGCGCCAGCGGGATATAGCAGGCAATGCCCGGCTCGGTGGACAGCGAAATGCCGACCATCTCCGCCAGCATCGGTTCCAGCGAAGTGGTTTCGGTATCGAGCGCGGTCAGTTCGGCGGCATCGATGCGCGCGATCCAGGCGTCCAGCTGCTCCTCGGTGAGCACGGTCTCGTAGCTGATGGTGGCCGGTGGCGCGGCGAACAAATCGGCGGTGGCGCCTGGCGCCGGTTCGGCAGCGCGGGCGGCGGCAGGGCTGCCCGCAGGCGGAGCTGCCGGAGTCAGTCCAGACAACTCGCGCAGCAGCGTCTTGAAGCCGTACTTGGTAAAGAAGGCAATCAGCTGCTCGCGGTCTTCATCCTTGGCGCCAAGCGACTCGGAAATCGACATCATATGGGCCGACAGGTCGCAATCGCACTTGACGGTGATCAGTTCGCGGCCCTTCGGCAGCCACTCCAGTGCTGCGCGCAGGTTGCCCCCCACCACGCCGCCGATCTTGTCGGCGTTCTGCATGATGCCATCGAGGCTGCCGTATTCCTGCAGCCATTTCAGCGCGGTTTTCGGGCCGCACTTGGCCACGCCCGGCACGTTGTCGACGGTATCGCCGATCAGGGTCAGGTAATCGATGATGCGGTTTGGTGGCACGCCGAACTTGGCCAGCACGCCCGCCTCGTCCAGTTTTTCGTTGGTCATTGTGTTGATCAGCATGACCTTTGGCGTGACCAGCTGCGCCAGGTCCTTGTCGCCGGTGGAAATCACCACGTCCATGCCAGCCTGCTCGGCCTGCACCGACAGGGTCCCCAGCACGTCGTCCGCTTCCACGCCTTCCACCATCAGGATCGGCCAGCCCATGGCGCGCACCGCCTCATGGATAGGCTCGATCTGCAGGCGCAGGTCGTCCGGCATCGGCGCACGGGTCGCCTTATAGTCCGGGTACATATCGTCGCGGAAGGTCTTGCCCTTGGCGTCGAAGACGCAGGCGATATAGGCGGCCGGGAAATCGGCGCGCAGGCGGCGCAGCATATTGACCATGCCGTGCATGGCGCCGGTAGGATGGCCTTCAGCACTGCGCAGGTCAGGCAAGGCGTGGAAGGCACGATACAGATAGCTGGAACCATCGACCAGCAACAGGGTCTTTTGCATAGCAGGGATGTGGTGTAAATCTCAATATTCCATTATCGCAGAGTTTTACAACGGGACAGGAGGGCTTTTGATACAATGGTCAAACCAATAAATTGAACGAAATCCCATCATGAGCGCCCCAATTTCCTGGATTGCCCTCCCCCTCGTCCTGTTGGCTACCGGCGCCGCCGCACAATCGGCCCCGCCCCAACAACAGCCGCAAAAGCTGGAACAGATCGAAGAAGTGGACAACCCGGTGACGGTGAGCTCGAAACCGAGCCCGCAAACCAAGATTGTGGAAAAGCGCGATGGCGGCCGCGTGACCGAAGCCAAGGTCACCAGCGGCGGAAGCACATATACCGTCAAGCCGAATACCCCGGTTGGCAGTGCACTGCCCGGCGACGCCGCCGGCATGGCCAATCGTGGCCCGCAGTGGACCGTGTTTGAGTTCGACGTCCTCAGCAAGAAGAAGAAACGCTCTGCCGAGGAGGCGGACAAGGAGGACGGCCCGCCGCCTCCTGCGATGCCATCCCAGCCGGCCGCGCCGACCAAGTAAGCGCGCGCCCCGAACGAACATTTAACCTGGTTTCTCATGGCAGTTTTTACCCCGGTCACACTGGAAGATGTCGGCCATTGGATTTCGCAATTCCCCCTTGGCAAAGCCGTCGCGCTGAAAGGTATCGCGTCCGGCATCGAAAACAGCAACTTTTTCCTGACAACAGAGCGCGGCGAGTACGTACTCACGATTTTTGAAAACCTCACCTTCCAGCAGCTGCCGTTCTACCTGCAGCTGATGCGGCACCTGGCCGAACACGGCGTGCTGGTGCCGGCCCCGGTCGCCAACGACAAGGGCGAGCTGTGCGTGCCGCTGCACGGCAAGCCGGCCGCCATCGTCTCCAAGCTCGAAGGCAAGCCGCAGATGGCGCCGCAGCCCGTGCATTGCGCCGCGGTGGGCGGCATGCTGGCGCGCATGCACCTGGCCGGCCAGGACTTCGCGCTCAAGCAGCCCAACCTGCGCGCCCTGCCCTGGTGGCGCGAAGCCACCGCCGCCGTGCTGCCGCACATAGCGCTGGAACAAGCCCACCTGCTGCACGAGGAAATGAAATTCCAGGAAGCCCTGCACGCTTCCGCCGACTACCACGCGCTGCAGCGCGGCCCGGTGCACGCCGACCTGTTCCGCGATAACGTGATGTTTGATGGCGAACGCCTGACCGGCTTCTTCGACTTCTACTTCGCCGGCTGCGATACCTGGCTGTTCGATGTCGCAGTGACCGTCAACGACTGGTGTATCGACCTTGCCACCGGCGCGCTGGACGAAGCGCGCGTGCGCGCCATGCTCGACGCCTACCACGCAGTGCGTCCGTTCACGGCCGCCGAACACTCGCTGTGGCCGGCCATGCTGCGCGCCGGCGCCTTGCGTTTCTGGCTGTCGCGCCTGTACGACCTGCACCTGCCGCGCGCAGCCGAAATGCTGACGCCGCACGACCCTACCCACTTTGAGCGCATCCTGCGCACACGCATTGCCGTTCCGGCACCGGAGTTGTATTAAAAATGAGTAACATCCCCGCCAGCACAGGCGTCGCCTGGATCCGCGAAGGCTTCACCATCTTCCGCAAACAGCCCGGCGGGCTGATGCTGTTGATGCTGGCTTACCTGGTGGCGGGTCTGGTGCTGGGCTTCATTCCCCTGCTGGGCCAGATCCTGCCGATCGTGCTGACACCGGTATTCACGGCGGTGTTCGTGCAGGCTTGTGCGACGGCCGACCGCCAGCAAAGCCTGACGCCGGAAATGCTGCGGCCGATCTTCCAGAAACCGATCTTCCCGCGCCTGGTCGGCCTGGGTACCCTGTTCATGCTGGCGCTTGCGGCGATGGCCCTGATCTTTGGCGCCGTCGTTGGCGGCGACACCCTGCGCCAACTAGCCGAACAGCAGCTGGCGCCGGAAGCTGCTGCAGCCAACGGCAACTTCGGCCTGGCGATGCTGGTGGTGTTCCTGCTCTCGCTGCCGGCGAGCATGGCGATGCTGTTCGCTGCGCCGCTGATCTTCTGGCAGCAGATGGGTGTGGGCAAATCCCTGTTCTTCAGCTTCTTCGCCGTTTGGCGTGCGCTGCGCGCTTTCCTGCTGTTCTTCGTGGGCTGGATGATGATTGTGATGCTGCTGACCCAGGTCGTGCTTCTCCTACTCGGCAAAACCCTGCTGGGCATGGCGATCGTGCAATCGCTGCTGATGGTGATCGCGATGATTTTCCAGTGTTCGGTCTACGCCGCCTACCGCACTATTTTCGGCGAGCCGGAAGTGCCTGCCGCCAAAGAGTAAAGCAAGAGCCATTCTCTTGCTTCTTGATCCAGGCATAAGACCTTTTCAAACCCTAATCTGGTGACCAGGTCGCTGACCATCGACTCGTTTCGAAAGTCGCCAACAGGACCGCGGTAATGAGCCGGTGAGCCATTCCGATCGTTGAACTCAGTGCTATAGCCTTGCGATGACAAGGAAACGAAATACCACTTATAAGCTCTTGCTGCGTCATGGCAGCAACCGTCATAGGCCAGTAGTTCTGCCAAGAACTCAGCAGCATCGGCGGAACCTGCTTCTGCGAATTTCTCCAACTGACTTAGCGCGGATTTGAATTCGGGCGAATCCTTTTGCTCGCACAAAGCGTCAATCTGCGCGCACAGCTCTTCATAGGATGCGTTATCGAATCGAGCATTCATCGGAGTTCAAGTCTCCGGCGAGGTAGTCCAACTGAAAGGTCTTCATTTCTTCACTTCACCAACTGGGCCAACATCCATCCCATCGTAGGAAGCCAAGTGATGAGCCTTCGCGAATTCCGCCAGCTCGGCGTTACGCTTAAGCAGACTATCGATGGAGTGCGTTTCAATACGCTCTACATGAAGCCACCAAAGATCAGGGGCAGCGGAATCCTCCTTGTCGGACAAGTGCACGTTGACGACGCGATAGCCGGCGAGAGAGAGATCCTTCGCAGCAATATCGAGTGGCGCCCGCGATCGATTAGTAAAGAAGTATCCCCACAACATGTCTTTGGACATGTCCCATTTCGTTTTCTTAGAAATGTTCGCATACATCCACTTCAACTCTTCCCGAGTTCCCCCAGGCTGAGCGTCGGCCGATTGAGTCAAGAAAAGCCCTGCGAGAAGGACAGCAATAAAACGGTTTGCAGAATTCATGACAACTCTTCTATTACTTGCGATCGCTAGCTTCAGCGACGAGAGCTTTTATTGCTGCGTCCGAATGTGTCTTCAAATCATCAAAAGCCATTGACGTAGCATCTTTGCTGCCTGTGCCTTCACCGACAACGTCATAGCCATTTTCCCCCGGGGAAACCATGAAATAGAAGGGAAATGCTGGATTGCCAGGGGCCGAGACGACGACGATTGAACGCCCATCGGCACAACCGTAAACAAGCCAGCCTGTTTTTCCGAATGTCTTATTGATTGGCCCGGATTCGCATTTGAGCATTTCCTTATCGCTTTTCGGCGTCGCTGACGCCGCTAAGCTGGTTGAGCAAACTAAGACCGACAACAATGACCATTGGATTGCGATGCGAAGCAGATGCATAAGGCCCCTAGTATAAATTCGGCATTTTATTGCCATTTTGAAACCATATTATGACGCCGGGACCCGCCTGAAGCAAATGGCCTGGCCAGGCCGCACCAGCGCTCCGCCGGTATAATGGCGGGATGCAAAATCTCCTCCACAACCTCAATCCCGAACAACTCGCAGCAGTCACCCTGCCACCGCAAAATGCCCTGATCCTGGCCGGCGCCGGATCGGGCAAGACGCGCGTGCTGACCACCCGTATCGCGTGGCTGATCCAGACTGGCCAGGTCTCCCCGGCCGGCGTGCTGGCGGTGACCTTTACCAATAAGGCGGCGAAGGAAATGCTCACCCGCCTGAGCACCATGTTGCCGATCAATACACGCGGCATGTGGATTGGCACTTTCCACGGCCTGTGCAACCGACTGCTGCGTACCCACTACAAGGATGCGGCGCTGCCGCAGACTTTCCAGATCCTCGATTCGCAAGACCAGCTGTCGATGATCAAACGCCTGCTCAAGGCGAACAATATCGATGATGAGAAGTTTCCGCCTAAGCAGGTGATGTACTTCATCAACAACAACAAAGACCAGGGCTTGCGCGCCTCGCAGGTGGAGGCCTACGACGCGCTGGAGCGCAAACTGGTCGAGCTGTACCAGCTGTACGACGACCAGTGCCAGCGTGAAGGCGTGGTCGACTTCGCTGAGCTGCTGCTGCGCACCTACGAACTGTTGTCGCGTAACGAACCGCTGCGCCAGCATTACCAGCAGCGCTTCCGCCACATTCTGGTCGACGAGTTCCAGGATACGAACAACCTGCAATATGCCTGGCTGAAGCTGATGGCCGGCCATGGCTCGCCCTACGGCGGGGCGTTGTTCGCCGTGGGCGACGATGACCAGAGCATCTACGCCTTCCGCGGCGCCAACGTGGGCAATATGCAGGCCTTCGAAAGCGAATTCCGGGTGCAGAACCTGATCAAGCTGGAACAGAACTACCGCTCGCATGGCCACATCCTGGATGCGGCCAATATGCTGATCGCAAATAACAGCCGCCGCCTGGGCAAGAACCTGCGCACCGACGCGGGCCACGGTGAGCCGGTGCGCGTCTACGAGGCCAGTTCGGACTTGCAGGAAGCGCAGTGGATCATTGAGGAAGCCAAGTCGCTGATCGCAGAAGGCGCCCTGCGGCGGGAGATTGCGATCCTGTACCGCTCCAACGCGCAATCGCGCGTGATTGAACATGCGCTGTTCTCGGCCGGCATGCCTTACCACGTGTACGGCGGCCTGCGCTACTTCCAGCGCGCTGAGGTCAAGCACGCCATCGCTTACCTGCAGCTGATGGACAATCCGCACAACGATTCGGCCTTCCTGCGTGTGGTGAATTTCCCGGCGCGCGGCATCGGTGCGCGCTCGATCGAGCAATTGCAGAACGCCGCGGCCACTTATAACTGCTCGCTGTACGCGGCCGTTCCTTATATGGTCGGCAAGGCAGGCAGTTCGCTGGCCGCCTTCACCAAGCTGATTGAAGGCGTGCGTTTCGAAACGCAGCAACTGGCACTGCCTGAACTGGTGAAAATCACGCTGGATTCTTCCGGCCTGCTGCAGCATTACGCGAACGAGAAGGAAGGCGCCGACCGCGTCGAGAACTTGGAGCAGATGGTCAGCGCCGCCACCCAGTTTGTGTCCGAAGAAGGCTTCGGACAAGGAGCACCTGCCCACCTCGGCCCGCAAGCTTCGGCTGCGGCGGGCGCGCAAGTGGTGGTGGCCGATGGCGTGGAAATCATTGATGCCGATGCCCCGCTGGCGACCGTGATGTCGCCGCTATCGGCATTCCTCTCGCACGCTTCGCTGGAAGCGGGCGACAACCAGGCGCAGGAAGGCCAGGATGCATTGCAGCTGATGACGGTGCACTCGGCCAAGGGCCTGGAATTCGACAACGTCTTCATCACCGGCCTGGAAGAAGGCCTGTTCCCGCACGAGAGCAGCTCGAAGGAAGAAGGCGGGGTGGAAGAAGAGCGTCGCCTGATGTACGTGGCGATCACACGCGCCCGCAAGCGCCTGTACATGGCCTTCTGCCAGACCCGCATGCTGCACGGCCAGACGCGCTACAACATGAAGTCGCGCTTCTTTGACGAGCTGCCGGAGGAATCGCTCAAGTGGCTGACCGCGCGTGTGCAGCAGAACAACTGGTTCAGCACCGGCTCGCGCAAATCGGCCTGGGATGAAATGCCTTCTGTGCCAAGCGCGGACAACCGCCTGGCCGCGCGCATGAACGAACGCTCCGGCGCATCCGGTGGCTGGCGCATCGGCGAGTCGGTGGCGCATGCCAAGTTCGGCGAAGGCGTCATCGTCAACCTCGAAGGCAGCGGCGCCAACTGCCGCGCGCAAATCAACTTCGGCTCCTTCGGCATGAAGGTGCTCGACCTCTCGGTCGCCAAGCTGGAACGACTCTGATCCCGCTGCGGGCGGAAATGTTCGCATTTCCGCCCGATGATTGAGCTAGATCGAAGTATGTTGAGCAATCACGTGACACGATTGCTTTATGTGTGCCAAGAGAACTATCAACGAAAGAAGTATCATTCCTAAAAAGCGAGGAAATGGAATTCTTCGCCGCGAAGTCTGGCTAGATGCTCTCGGGACCGTTACACACTACAACCTGGCTTACATCAACCAGGAACTTTGCCAGCAAGATAACGGCCGCGTCATCGGCTATGACAATTCCCACGGCGAACATCACCGCCACTTTCAGGGGCACACCGAGCACGTGAATTTCATCAGTTTCCCGGACATTGAAGTGCGCTTCGCGCGTGAGGTGGAAGCGTTGCTGGAGGGAAGGCGGCAATGGATAAAATGATTGTACGGCTTGAAAGCGTGGAGGAGTTTCTCGCGCGAGGCAATGAAATCGCCCAAAAGGTCGATCAAGGGTTCCCTTTAGAGGAAAGCTGTATTCGCAGCTTCGAAGACCCGGAAGACTTACTTGCTCTCTTCACGCCATCCAGAAGAGAATTGCTGGCTGAAATATTGCGCGGCCCAGGTTCAATTGACGAGCTCGCCATTCGTCAGCGACGCAACAAGGATGAGATCGAACAAGACGTTCGCATGCTTGCCAAAGCCGATATCGTCACATTCGAAGATGGCATCGTGCAATCAGTGGCCAAAACAATCGTTTTCGAACCAATTCCTCAGCTCGCTTCGGAAGCCTGACTCGATCCGTTACGGCGACCAATGTTTGTATGGATCGTCGGCCGGGTTGCCGGATGTGTCGGTCCAAAAGTCGTCTTCCTGCGACCTGTCCCTGTGCAGTACCCGGTCGTGGTCGGGGTATGTAATGCGGTCTTTTTGCGCACGCGTTCCGATGACCAGGCAGCGAACGGCGGTGGCGCTCTGGTTCCAGAGATAGTGGCCTACTGGATGCGCCGCGGGGAAGGTCGCCGCATCGCCCGGGCCAAGCACATGCTCGGCCGCGCCTTCGACCACTGTCAACTCGCCCTCGAGCACGTACACAAATTCATCTTCCGACTCGTGCCAGTGTTTGATCGACGACCTGGTGCCGGGCATCAGGACGTGAACGAACGCGCCAAACTGCGTCAGCGCGCCCGGCTCGCTAATCCATTCCTCGCGGTTCCCGCTCTCAATCTCTTCGACCTGTCTTTGCGATGTACGAATGATCGGCATCCCGATACCTCCTGCATTTTTGCATAAGCCAAACGCGATAATTGGGAATATCAATGCAAGGAAGCATAGCCTACATTGGTGGCCATTGATCATCCCCATGGAGCCGAGCAAATGGAAACCCTACTGATCCCCGCATCACTCCTCGCCGGCGGCCTACTGGCAGTGCAAGCGGGCGCCAACGCACAGCTGTCCAAGGCAACCGGCAGCCCCTTCGCGGCAACGACCCTGCAGCTGTCGGTCGGAACGCTCGCGCTGCTGACGCTCGCCCTGGCCACCGGTACGCTGACCGCGCTGGCCTCCCTGCCTAGTGTACCTTGGTGGCATGCCATTGGCGGCGTGGCGAGCGCCTTTTACGTTGTTTCCACGATCCTGCTTTTTCCGCGCCTCGGCGCGATCGTGTCGGTCGGCCTTTTCATCGCGGGTCAGATGCTTGCATCATTTGCGCTTGACGTCGGCGGCCTGGCCGGTGGCGCGCCGCGCGCAATCAACGTCCCGCTGGCGCTCGGCATGCTGGCAATCCTCGCAGGCGCGGCGATCATCGTGAAAGGCCAGGCTGGCCAGCAATCGCAGCCGGTTGCGGGCAAGGCTGGATGGATTGTCCTGGCGCTGCTGGCTGGCGCGGTGCTGCCGGTGCAAGGCGTCGTCAATGGCCTGCTGCGGCATGATCTCGGCGCGCCCTTCGTCGTTGGCGCGGTGAGCTTCCTCGTCGCCACGCTGGCGATGGCTGCGACCTTGCTGTTCTCCGCCGCGATCCTTCGCACGCCCGCGCCGACGCTGCAAGGCTTGCCGGCTATGCCCTGGTGGGGCTGGCTGGGCGGCTTCGCCGGAGCGATTTATGTCACCACTGTGTTCACTGCCATTCCAGTCATCGGCGCATCGGCGGCGGTGGGCCTGACAGTCGCTGGCCAGCAAGTGGCTTCCGTCTTCGTCGACCGTCACGGCTGGTTCCGATTGCCCAAGCGCGCAGTCTCGCCGCTGCGGCTGGCGGGTGTCGTGCTGCTGCTTGCGGGCGTGGCAGTCATCAAACTGCTTTAAGCGCGGGACGTTGACGTTTAGATAAATTTCACCTACTGTGTCGGCGGGGCGGATCCTTCAAGCCGGCCTGTCCCTGCCGCGTGCAGGGCACGCCTCTGCGGGGCTACCCCGTGGGATGTTGATTGATCTGCATTTCGCCGCATGAGCGCCATTGCGTTCCACGCAAACATGCTCACGCATCACGAGACTCGTTGAAGGCTCTCCGCTCCATCCACGACGAATGAATACCGAAAAGCTCACCGCGCTTGCACTTGCCGACATGATGCTGGCCACGGACGGCAGCATGGCAAGCCTGGTCGCGGCATGCCATCGCGTATTCGACTCGCCCCAGCCATGGTCGGCGACGATTTGCGCCGCACTCATCGAACGGACCGGGGACAATTTTCACTACTTCAGCCGGCATGAGCTGGCGCATATCCTGCTGCTTCTCACGGGGCGCCGGTTCGACGACTTCGAGGATGGCGACGACGAGCCGTCGCCGCCATTGATCGAATTGCCGGCTGTACGGCGCTATTGCCTCAACCAGCCAATAAGACCGCCAAAGCCAGCGTGGCTGGCTTCACTTGCCCTTCCCGAACTCAAAACGGTAGGCGACCTCGCAGGCTGGCTGAATGAGCCGGTCGGCGCACTGGCATGGTTGGCAGACCAATGGCGGCTTGCCGGTGATGAGCAATCACGCCTGCAGCACTACCATTATCGCTGGGTTCCAAAGCGCGGCGGCGGGCTGCGCCTGATCGAAATACCGAAGGCACGGCTGCGCCGCATCCAGCATAAAATCTTACGCCAGATACTGGATCTTGCGCCTCCGCATCCGTGCGCGCATGGCTTCCGGCACGGCCATTCCAGCGTCACGCATGCAGCGCTTCACGCTGGGAAGAACGTCATCATCCGCATGGACCTGAAGGATTTTTTCCCGAGCATTCAGGCGTCGCGCATCCATGCCTTGTTTGAGAAGCTGGGCTACCCGCCAAGCGTCGCCGGAACGCTGGCAAGGATGTGCGTCAACCGTGCGCCTCGCGGCATCTTCCGGGACAAGCAAACAGGTGGCTCGCTGCCTTGGAGCGAGCGTCAGGCACTGCAATCGCCCCATTTGCCGCAAGGGTCACCCTGCTCGCCCGCATTGGCCAACCTGAGCGCCTACCGTCTCGATATACGGCTCGCATCGCTGGCGCAATCGCTTGGCGCTTCCTACAGCCGCTATGCCGACGACCTGGCGTTCTCAGGCGGTCCGGATCTCGCGCGGGCCGCAGACCGCTTCCATATCCAGGTTGCGGCGATCGCCCTTGAAGAAGGCTTTCGCATCAACACCCGCAAGACCCGCGTGATGCGCAAAGGGACCAGGCAGGAGGTGGCAGGCGTTGTGGTGAATTCCCACCCCAACCTTGCACGCGGCGAGTATGACTTGCTCAAGGCGATCCTGACGAATTGCGTACGCCATGGGCCGGCGTCGCAGAACCGTCACCGCCACCCGAGCTTCCGCGCCCATCTCGCCGGCCGTATCTCTTATGTGAAGATGCTCAATGCGAATCGCGCAGTCAAGTTGCAGCGGCTGTTCGAAACCATTGAGTGGGCGGATTAATTGAATTCCTCGCCCAGCCAGGTCTTGAACGCATCGATATTCTGCGGACGCCCCAGGAAGTCCTGCACCAGCTGCGCTGCAGGCTTGGTGGCGCCCGGGTCGATCACGTATTTGCGATAGTCAGCCGCGGCGCTGCCTCCGAGCGGATGCTCCTTGTCGAAGCGCGCGAACATGTCGATTGCAATCACCTTGTCCAGCGCATAGGTGTAATAGTTCGACGAATAGCCGGTCAGGTGCGTGAAAGTGGTGTAGAAACGGTTGCCGTCCACGAAGGTGTAAGGCATGAAGCGGTTCCACACCTGGTGCAGTTGCGCGTCGAGGTCGACATCGGCAGCCGGCCGGTCGTGCGTGTTCAGCGACAGCGTCGAGTAGAACAGCTGGCCTTGTGCCCAGCCGCCGCGTCCAAAGGCATTGGCGGCGTTCATGCGCGCCACCACGTCTTTCGGAATGACCGCCCCGGTCTGGTAATGCTTGGCGAAAGTAGAAAGCACGTCGTAGCTGCGGAAGAATTCCTCCAGCATTTGCGACGGCGCTTCGACGAAATCGCCTTCCACGTTGAAGCCGCCCTGCTGCGACCAGCGGTTCTGGCTGCCCAGGATATGGTGCATCAGGTGGCCGAATTCATGGAAGAAGGTCACCACTTCGCCATACTGCATCAGGCCCGGATCAGAAGGGATGCCGCCTGAGAAGTTACAGGTCAGCCGGCCTTCCGGAACCTGCTTGCCGCGAATGCCGGGCACCACCGGCGAGGCAGAAAACCATTTATCCTTGCCTTCGCGCGGATGCATGTCGAGGTAAATCCGGCCAACGCGCTTGCCGCCATCCATGACGTCGAACACCGTTACCGATGGATGCCACACTTCGGCGTTCTTCACAGGCCTGAACTGGACGTGGAAGATCTTTGCGGCCGTGTCGAGAATGCCCGCCTCCACCTGCTCGTAGGGGAAGTATGGCCGTACGGACTGGGCGTCGAAGGTGAATTGCTGGCGGCGGAATTGTTCGGACCAGTAACCGGAATCGGCAGCCGAAATAGCGGTCGCGCCAGGCTCCTTCGTTTTCACAAAGGCCAGCAGCTGGGCGTATTCCTTGTCCTTGGCCTCGCGCGAGGCGGCATCGATGTCATCCAGCAGCTTGTGCACGGCGGCGGCGCTGCCGGTCATCTGGTCGGCGGTGGCCAGTTCGGCGAAATTGGAGAAGCCGAGGATACCCGCCAGTTTCTGGCGCGTCGACAGCAAATCAAGCAGCACCTGTTTGTTGGCCGGATAGGCGCGCGTGTTGTAGGCGATGTACATGCGGTGGCGCAGGTCCGCGCTCTTTGCAAAAGAATTGATCGGGCCGCGATCCGGCTCGTCGGTGTTGAAGGCGTACTTGCCGTCCGCACCGGGTTTGTGGCGTGCGATGAAGTCGTCCGGCAGGCCGTCCAGTTCTTCGCGCGTCGCCGTGATGGTCTGCGTGCCATCCTGCACGCTGCGCGCGAAGGCCAGCGAGAGCGAAGTGATCTTGTCTTGCAGTGCGTGGATTTCAGCGCGCTTGGCTTCGTCCTGGTTCACTCCTGCCAGGCGATATTCGAGCAGTGTGTATTCCAGGTAGCGGCGGCTGGCCGGATCGTTGGATGGCAGCGGCACGGCGGCGAGCGCATCGTAGACCTTGCGGTTCAAAGCCAGATCCGTCGCGGCGCTGGAGATTTTCTCGGTCAGCGCCTGCGCCTTGTTGCGCACCTCGGCTGTGCGGCCAACCGTGAACAGAAGGTTGGCGCCGTTGCCGGCCAGCGCCAGCTGGTTCTGCGCTTCGTCATATGCCGCCAGCGTGTTGGCGACGCTGCGCTTTCCCTTCACAGCCAGCAGCTTGCCGATGCTGGCCTGCTCGGCCGCCAGGCGTTCATTCACCCATTGCTCCAGCCTCGCCGGATCATCGCCACCGGCCCAGGCGTGCAGCGGATCGTTCTTGCGCGCTGCGGCTTGCGCGGTCGAGGCCAGCATCGTGCACAGCAAAAGGGGCAAGAGCTTGCGGTTGAAGTGTCGCGCCATGTTTGTCTCCAGGATGGTGATGGGTCGGCTGAGCCGGATTGGCAATATAGCATCGCAGCAGCGGCCCGTCGTGACATTCGTCCTGAAAGCTACGGTCCGCTGTGCAGAACGGCACAGCGAACTCGCCACATCTTGTCGTGAAACCGACAAGCTGCAGGACGCGCCCTTGAATGCATGAAAAACGATGCGACTATGCGTCACACATCTCATTCAAAGGAGCCACGATGGACGACCTCGCATCAATCAATCAGAAAATTCTCGCCGATGGCGAGTCGCTGCCGCTGGTGCAGCTGAAGGACGGCAGCAAAGTCCAAACGGGTACCGTCGCCACCATGTTGCGCAATATCGCGCTGTACAACGCCGGCGAGCGCGGCGACATTGAGCGGCAACTGGAAGCGGCCATTCCAACTGTGGCCAAGGTCGGCCTGTTCGACCTGTTCCCGCCGGAAGAGTGGATTGCAGGAAGCAATGAAGGGCGGCGGCTGGTTGGAATGTTGGCGGCGCGCCACCTTGCATTGAAGTAGTTAATTTCTGAGGGAAACGTTTTCTGCTAGATTGAGGAAAGGGCTGTCCGCACGGAAAAACACAAACATAAGGGTGGCAATGTTCGACTACCTGATCCTCGTCCTCGGCGCGCCCGACAGCAGCGTGCTTTACCTTGGCCACTACGATCCCGTACTGGTCAGCTTGTCGGTGGCGGTTGCCATCTTCGCCTCCTATGCCGCGCTGCTTGTTGCGCAGCTGCTCTCATCGGCCGGAAGCCGCGCGCGCCGTGCGGGATGGCTGGCCGCAGGCGGCGGCTGCCTCGGACTGGGCATCTGGGCCATGCACTTCGTCGGCATGCTGGCCTTCACCCTGCCCTGCGCCAATAGCTACGATGCGGGAATGACGCTGCTGTCCACCGTGCCCGGCATGCTGGCCAGCGCCCTTGCCCTGCACGTGATCAGCCAGGGGCCGCCGAACACGCCCAGGCTTTGCCTGGCAGGCGCCCTGCTGGGGGCGGGTATCGGCGCCATGCACTACACCGGCATGGCGGCGATGCAGTTCGACGGCATGATCCAATACGACTTGCGCCTGTTCCTTCTCTCGATCGTCGTTGCGGTGGCGATGGCGACGCTCGCACTGTGGCTCAAGTTCCGGCTGGAGCGCCTGCAGGGGCGCTGGCGCCCCGCTTCCCCGCTGTGGAGTTCCGTGGTCCTGGGCCTGGCCGTGGCCTGCATGCATTACACCGCCATGGCGGCCGCCTACTTCGTGCGCGATGGCCATGCCGCAGGCGCCAACGGCGCCGACGCCGCGCATATCAGCCCAAGTACGCTGGCCGCCTCCGTGCTGGTGCTTACCAGCCTGCTGATCGTGGTCACCATCGTCGCCACCTATGTCGGCAGACGCCGCCTGTTCACCTTCGAACGCTCGTACCGCCTGATTGGCCTGCTGGTCCTGGGCTGGACCGTGATCGCTTGGCTCGGCGCCAGCTACTTCCAGGAGCGCATGGCCGATGAACTGTACCAGCACGAATTGCAGCTGGCGCGGGAGCAGGCCGCCAACGTCGCCAGCAATATCGAAGAAAGCACGGCCCGCCTGCGCGGCTTCGCACTGATGCTGGCGCGTGATCCCGGCATCCGCCAGATTGCCTTACAAGGACGCGACACGCCCAGCGCCAACGAACGGCTGGCGGAAATGGCGCGCGCACTCAAGGTCGACAGCATGTTCGTGCTCGATGCCTCAGGCACCAGCCTGGCCACCGCCACCGACGCACCGCTGTATGTGGGCCGCAGCTTCGCCGACCGCGACTACTTCATCCAGGCGCGCGCCCGCCAGGTCGGGCAGCAATATGGCGTCAGCCGCGACGGCAAGGTAGGCGGACTGTATTACGCCCACGCTATCCGCGACGGCGACAGATTCCTCGGCGTGGCCGTGGTCAAGCTGAATGCCGCCAGCCTGGCCGCGATGGCCGGCCAGTCGCCAGCCTGGGTTGCGGATGCCAATGGCGTCATCATCTACGCCACCGATCCCGCCCTGCGCCACCGGGCCCTGCCGGGTGCACACGTGCATGCGCTGGAGGCGGCACAGCGGCGCCAGCGCTATGCGCGCGAACGTTTCGACAGCCTGGCGCTGCAAGCCTGGGATAGCGCCGACATGCCGGCGGTAGCGCGCGTCGCCGGCGCCAAGGTGCCGAGCGTGACGGCCAGCCGCGCACTGGCCGACGGCACGTTGACGGTCACCGTGCCGCGTCCCTTGCCGGCCCTGCTGCACCAGGGCGCGCGGCGCTTCTGGCTTTTCCTCCTGATCGAATTCGCCGGCAGCATGCTGGTGGCCGCCGCCACCGCCACTGCGCTCTACCTGCGCGAAAAACAGAAGGCCGACGCCGACCTGCGCGTCGCCGCCACCGCCTTCGAATCACTGGAAGGCATGGCCATCACCGACGCCGGCCACGTGATCCTGCGCGTCAACCGCGCCTACACCGACATCACGGGCTACTCCGAACGCGACGCGCTGGACCGCGAATTGACCGTATGCGACGAAGCCGCCCTGCAACAGCGCATCTGGGAAGGCGTGGCTGCGCACGGCGCGTGGCAAGGCGAAGTCTGGCAGCAGCGCAAGAACGGCGGACGCTTCCCATGCTGGCTGGTGGTGACGGCGGTGCGCGACGCCGCCGGCGGCATCACCCACCACGTCTGCGCGCTGACCGACATCACCGAGCGCAAAGCCTCCGAGCAGGAAATCCGCAACCTGGCCTTGTTCGACTTCCTCACCCAGCTGCCGAACCGGCGCTGCCTGATGGACCGGCTGCAGCACGCGCTGGCCGCCAGCGCCCGCACCGGCCAATGCGGCGCCCTGCTCTTCATCGACTTGGATAACTTCAAGGACCTGAACGACACGCTGGGCCACAATGTCGGCGACCTGCTGCTGCAACAGGCCGCGCGCCGCTTTGTCGGCTGCGTGCGCGAGAGCGACACGGTGGCGCGCCTGGGCGGCGACGAATTCGTGATCATGCTGGAGAACCTGGCCGACGACACGGAGCTGGCGGCCGAACAGGCGCGCGCCATCGGCGCCAAGCTGCTGGCGCGGCAAAACGAGCCTTACGTCATGGGCCCGCACCAGCACAGCTGCACCTCCAGCGTTGGCATCACCGTCTTCCGCGGCGAGCAGGAAAGCGTGGAAGACCTGCTCAAGCAGACCGACCTGGCGATGTACCAGGCCAAGGCAGCCGGCCGCAACACCATGTGCTTCTTCGACCCCGCCATGCAGACCGTCGTGAGCGCGCGCGCCGCGCTGGACGCCGACCTGCGCCAGGGCCTGTCGCTGCAGCAGTTCATGCTGCACTACCAGCCGCAAGTCGACTCGCAAGGCCGCATCACCGGCGCCGAGGCGCTGCTGCGCTGGCAGCACCCCTCGCGCGGCATGGTCGCGCCCATGCAGTTCATCCCCGCCGCCGAGGCATCCGGGCTGATCTTGCCGCTCGGCGCCTGGGTACTGGAACAGGCTTGCGCCCAGCTGGTCGCATGGTCGCGCCAGCCGGCCACTGCGGCACTGGAGCTGGCCGTGAACGTCAGCCCGCGCCAGTTCCACCAGGCCGACTTCGTGCAACAGGTCATGGGAGCACTGATACGCAGCGGCGCATCGCCGCGCCTGTTGAAGCTGGAATTGACGGAGGGCTTGCTGCTGGACGACGTGGAAGCATCAATCGCCAAGATGTCGCTGCTGGCCGCCGCCGGCATCGGCATCTCGCTGGACGATTTCGGCACCGGCTACTCCTCGCTGGCCTATCTCAAGCGCCTGCCGCTCAGCCAGTTGAAGATTGACCGCTCCTTCGTGCGCGACATCCTGCACAACACCGACGATGCCGCGATCACCAAGACCATCCTCACACTGGCCAGCAGCATGGGGCTGTCAGCCATTGCCGAAGGGGTGGAATCGGCGGAACAGCAAAACTATCTGGCGCGCCAGGGCTGCCTGGCCTTCCAGGGCTACCTGTTCGGGCCACCGCTGCCAGTGGCCCAATTCGAAGCCCTGCTGCAGCCGGAGCAGCTGGCGCGCGCCTGAAAAAGGGGACGTACCCCTTTATTGCACCCCGGCCGCCGGGCCGCTGATGCGCACCGGCGCCTGGTAGCCGTCAGGCTTGTCGCCCAGCGGCGCAGCGCCCGACAGCATGGTCTGCATGCCCGGCGTGAAGAAGGTGTAGGGATAGCCCGGCGCCGGCGCGCTGACCGCATCCAGGCGCTCGCGCAAAGCCGCCGGCAGTTCAAAGTCCAGCGCACCCAGGTTGTCCTGCAGCTGCGCCAGCTTGGTCGCCCCCACCATGACCGTCGCTATGCCGGGACGGTTGGCCACCCAGTTCACCGCCACCTGCGCCATGCTGCGGCCAACTTCGTTTGCCACTTTCTCCAATTCCGCCACGATCGCGAAATTGCGCTCGCTGAATTTGGAGAAAGCCGGGTTGTTCGAGCCGCTCATGGTCTGCAGCCGCCCTTCGCCGAACTGGCCGCCGGTGCTGGGTTTGTACTTGCCGGACAAGAGCCCACTGGCCAGCGGGCTCCACACCATCACACCCATGCCGTAGCGCGTGCCCAGGCCGATGAATTCATTTTCGATGGCGCGTTCAGCCAGCGAGTATTCCATTTGCAGCGCCGCCAGCGGTTCATAGCCGCGCAGCTCAGCGACCGCCTGCATGCGGCTGGCATACCAGGCCGGCACGTTGGACAAGCCGATGTGGCGCACCTTGCCTGCGCGCACCGCATCGTCCAGCGTGCGCAGCACTTCTTCCGGCTGCGTGACCATGTCCCAGGCGTGCAGCAGATACAGGTCGATATAGTCGGTTCCCATGCGCTGCAGCGAACCTTCCAGCGCGCGCATCAGATGCTTGCGGCCATTGCCGCCGCCGTTCGGGTTGGAAGGATCGGCGCTGTAAGACGCTTTGGTGGCCAGCACCAGCTTGTCGCGCAGACCGCTATCGCGCACAAACTCGCCGACCCAGCGCTCCGACTCGCCGTTGGTGTACAAGTCCGCCGTATCGATCAGGTTGCCGCCCGCCTCGGTGAAGGCCATGAACTGCTCGCGTGCACTGGCCTTGTCGGCGCCCCATCCCCAGTCGGTACCGAAGGTCATGGTGCCAAGGGCCAGGCGCGATACGCGCAGGCCGGAATTGCCGAGGGTGTAATACTGTTTGAGACTCATGCTTTCTCCATGGTGAGTTAGTTGACAATGAGGAAATGCCAAATAAACAATACCATGGATTTGAAAGTCGGGGTCAGCTCTGGCAATCGGACATCGTTTTCGCAATGCGAAAAACGATGTCCGATTGCCAGAGCTGACCCCGACTTTTATTACATAACCGGCTTGGCGCTGCCGTTGCTGATAGCTTCGTCGATCAGGGCGCGCGAGGTCTTGTCGGCTTCGCGCGAGAGGCGGCCTTGTTCGCGGCCGAGCTCGCCCATCTTCCTGCCGAGCTCGCGCATCGGCTTGGCGGCTTCGCTCATGCGCTCGTGCAGCGCCGCCATATTCGGCGCCTGCCGCGCTGCCATCGCGGCATGGCGGGCGCCGATCTCGGCTCCCTGGCGCGCCATTTCTACGCTCAGCGGTTCAAGCTGCTTGCGCAAGTCTTGCAGGTCGAGCTCGAGCTGGGCGCGGGTCTTGTCGTCAGCCAGTTCCATCTTGCGGCTGGCTTTTTCCATGGCGCGGCCGATGCGTTCTTGCTGGCGCGCTGACTTTTGCATCTTGCGCTCGATCTCGCGTTCCATTTCGCGGTTGGCGGCTTGCTGTTCCTTGCTACCCATGGCTGCTTCGACTTCTTTTTCGATCTGGGCGCCGAGGGCTTCCATTTGCTTGCCCTGGGCTTCCATCAGCTTGCTCTGCTCTTCCATCTTCTTGCCCTGCTCTTCGGCTGGCTGCCAGGCGGATTTGACCTTGGCCAGCACGGCTGGGTCCTGGATCAGGTAGGACTTGCCATCCTTGCGCACGTAGATGAAGTCGCCCTTGGTTTCCTGCTTCAGGCGCTGGGCGCCGGTCAGGTCGGAATTGCGGCCATGGACGTTCATCATTTGCTGGCCGTCGCGCACAACGGTGTAGGCGGTGCCGTTGCCGTCTTCGAAGTTGTAGTTATTGCTGCCACGATAGTCCTTCAGCTCCTTCGGTGGCTTGGGAGCCTTCGGTGGCTTCGGCGGCTTGGGCGGGCGTGGCAGATCCGCCGGCATCGCTGGCGCTGCGGCTTCGGCTGCCAGCGGCGCCGGTGGTGCGGGTGGGGCTTCCGGCGCCGGTGGTGCAGGCGGGGCTGGCGGGGCCGGTGGCGCCGGCTCCACCTCATGCTGCTGGTCGCTGACGTGCAGGATGGCGGCCGGGGCTGCGGCGGCCATGGGCGCTGCGGCGGGGGCCGGTGCTGCGGCGGGCGCTTCGGCAACGTCAGGAGCATCGGCGGCGGCCGGTGCATCGGGGGCCGCAGCGGTCATTGCGGCTGGTGCGGCGCTTGCCGCCGGAAGCGCGCTGGCGGTCGGCATGGCGTGGGCATACAGCGCTGCGCAGGCGGCAAAAATTCCTAACAGCGGGGTCGCCATCTTCCAGCTCAGTGGTTGTGCAGCTGGTCGGATCAGGCGTTTGATTCGGGACATGAGGTCTCCTCCGTGTGCCGCGGGGGCAGCAAAGTGAGTGGTGGCGAACTGGAATTTATCCAGTTCGGAAAGTGCAAGTGCCAGGCGCCGCGGTTCGCCGAGCGTGCTTGCGGCTAAGTCGTCTGCTATCTGTTCGCGTTCGCGGCGGATGCATTGCGACAGCATCCACACGCTCGGGTGGTAGAACAGGAAAATCTCGATGCCGCTCTGGATCAGGTTGACCAGGTAGTCATGGCGGCGCACGTGGGCCAGTTCATGCGCCAGCAGCGCCTCCAGCAGGTCGGGCGGCAGGCCGCTCACCAGGCAGGCCGGCAGCAGCACAATGGGGCGCAGCATGCCGGCGGTGATCGGGCCGTCCAGTGCGTCATCCGAAACGCCGAGGCGCACCGGGCGCTTGATACCCATGCGCTGGGCCAGGGCGGTGGCGCGCATCTGCCAGGTCGCGTCGGCGTGGTAGTGGTTGGGCCGGGTGCGCTGGCGTACCCATTGCAGGCCGAGCGAAAGGCGCAGCGTCATCAGGGCGGCGCCGGCTGCCCACAGCAGCACGAGCCAGGGCATCTGGCGGCGCAGCAGGTATTCCCAGCTGGTCATGGCGTCGACGTCGAGCAGGGCGCTGTCGGCGGCCTGCACGTCGCTGGCGCCGGGGATGGCGGCGATGACGCTGGTTTCCAGTGGGGTGGGCAGGACGTAGCCGGTGTCGGCGGCGTCGGCCAGGCGCCAGGCGAAATTGGCCAGCGGGAGGGCGGCGCACAGCAGCAAGGCGGCGCAGGCGACCAGGTAGCGGGTTTGGGGGCGGGCGTTGCGGAGAGCATGCAGGGCCAGGGCTGCCGCGCAGCCGATCAGCAAGCCTTGCCACAGGAAGTGCAGCAGGGACCAGCCGAGGGCGGGGATGATGGCGTTTAGCAGGTGACTCATGGCAGGCGGCTCCGGGTTTTTTGGTGTCCTTGCTAACTAGATTAAATGATCTAGAACTTTGTGTCTAGAAGTTTTTGTCTAGTTTCAGGTGCAGCGGCTCAGGAGGGAATCTAGCTGCTCGGCGCGGGGATGGCCTGGGGAATGCGACAGGATGCGGATTTTGGCGGCCAGGATGCTTTTAAACCGGTAAACCGGTGTCCGACCCGCAGGGTCAGGCACCGGCTGCGGCGCGGCCGCGGGGATTAGTAGATGACGACGGAGCGGATGGATTCGCCTTTTTCCATCAGGTCGAAGCCTTCGTTGATGCGGTCGAGCGGCAGGGTGTGGGTGATCAGCTCGTCGATCTTGAGCTTGCCTTCCATGTACCAGTCGACGATTTTCGGCACGTCGGTGCGGCCGCGGGCGCCGCCGAAGGCGGAACCGAGCCAGTGGCGGCCGGTGACCAGCTGGAATGGGCGGGTGGAGATTTCCTGCCCTGCCCCGGCGACGCCGATCACGATCGATTTGCCCCAGCCTTTGTGGCAGCATTCGAGCGCCTGGCGCATCAGCTGCGTATTGCCGACGCATTCGAAGCTGTAGTCGGCGCCACCGTCTGTCAGCTGCACGATCGCGTCCACCACGTTTTCCACATTGCGCGGGTTGATGAAGTGGGTCATGCCGAACTGGCGCGCCATCGCTTCGCGGGCGGGATTGATGTCGACCCCGATGATCTTGTCGGCGCCCACCATTTTCGCCGCCTGGATCACGTTCAGGCCAATGCCGCCCAGGCCAAACACCACCACGTTGGCGCCCGCTTCCACCTTGGCGGTGAACAGAACGGCGCCGACGCCGGTGGTCACGCCGCAGCCGATATAGCACACCTTGTCGAAGGGTGCGTCGGAACGGATCCTGGCCAGCGCGATTTCCGGCACCACGATGTAGTTGGAGAAGGTGGACGTGCCCATGTAGTGGAACAGCGGCTTGCCGTCAATCGAGAAGCGGCTGGAGCCGTCCGGCATCAGCCCCTTGCCTTGCGTGGCGCGGATGGCCTGGCACAGGTTGGTCTTGCGCGACAGGCAGAATTTGCACTGGCGGCATTCCGGCGTGTAGAGCGGGATGACGTGATCGTCTTTTTTGAGCGAAGTGACGCCGGGGCCGACATCGACCACCACGCCGGCGCCTTCGTGGCCGAGGATGGCCGGGAAGATGCCTTCCGGGTCCGCGCCGGACAGGGTGAAATGGTCGGTGTGGCAGATGCCGGTGGCCTTGATTTCCACCAGCACCTCGCCCGCGCGCGGGCCGTCCAGCTCTACTTCTTCAATGGTGAGCGGGGCGCCCGCCTTCCACGCTACTGCTGCTTTCGTCTTCATCGCTGGACTCCAGATGTGATAAAGACGACAGCATAGCTTAAGTCCTAACAGCGAGCATGGACTCAAGGCCCAGCATATGCGACACGGTGCGCCACAGCTGGCGCGGCGAGGTCCACGGCTTGGGCAGGAAGGCGTGCGCCTGGTGGTGCAGCATCGGCTGGCTGGCCGAATACAGCAGCACCGGCGTGTACTGGTCGACTTGCCGCAGCTTGCGGATCAGGGTGTGCCCGTCGCCGTCCGGCAGGTCGGGATCGATCACCAGCAAGGCAAACTCGCCGCGCTGCAGCTGGTTTTGCGCTTCGCCATAGCTGGCGGCGTGCACCACTTGAATTTCCGGCGCCAGCAAGGTGGCCAGCACCACGGCGCTATCTTCGTCGGGATCGACGTGCAGCACCCGGGGCGCCGGATGCAAATCAAATGACATGTTCATGGAACGGTTCTCCGCACTGCAGGGAATGGTCGGCGGAGCTGGGCCGAGGGATCTTGCCGGGCCGCGAAGGAAGGGGCGGCCGCTGGAATTGATGGCGGTGGGCGAGTCGGGGCCCACCGCAATAGTCTACCGTATGTCGTCGCGGCGATGAAAACTATTTTTTCAGTCGTGCATTGAATGCTGCATGCAAACCATTCAAGGTTTCTTCCGCTGCAAGCAGCTGGTCGGCCACTTCGTTGATCTTGCGCCGGCTCGAGCGGGCGTGGTCGCGCAGTACTTCGAAGGCGGTGTTGCGGTCGGTCTGGAACTTGCACATCAACAGCCCTACGGCCAGGCTGGTCTCGCGGCCGGCGGCCAGCGCGGCATTGAGGTTGATTTCCGTGCGGCGCAGCTGGCGGATTTCGTCGGCGCGCGCCAGTCCCGCTTCGAAGGCCGGCATCAGGTGCTGCTCGTCGACCGGCTTCACGACGAAGCCCACCGCGCCATAGGCAGCGGCCTGTTTGCCGGCGTCGGCGTCGCCGCGGCCGGAGAGGAACATGAAAGGCACGGTGGTGTTGCGGTTCAGCTGCTTGGCCAGTTCCAGGCCGGACATGCCGGGCATGTGGATGTCCAGCAGGGCCAGGTCAGGTTCCCGTTCTGCGATCAGGGCCAGGGCCTGGTCGGAGGAATGGGCCAGGATGGTGTCGTAACCGGCGCGGGCCAGCAGCTCGCCCAGGAACTCGGTCAGGATCTTGTCATCGTCGACGATCAGGATCAGGCGCTTTGGCGGAGTCTGGGCGTTCATCGGCGTCAACCTTATGGTTATGCTAATGGGGAAATTATAGACTGAAATTCCCGCACCGCCGCCGCCACGTCATCGGCCAGGTAAATGCTGGTAATCGCTGCCACCATATGCGCCCCTTCGGCCACCAGTGGCCGAGCGTTTTCCGGCGTCATGCCGCCGATCACGCACAACGGGACGCTGATCGCTTCACGCGCGTGGCGCAGGATCGAAGGCTCGGTGGTGACTGCGTACTGCTTCACCTTGGACGGATAAAAGCCGCCGAAGGCCACGTAGCTGGCGCCGGCCGCCTGCGCCGCCTGGGCGCGCGCCAGTTCGCCATAGCACGAGGCGCCAATCAGCTTGTTCGGCCCGAGCGAAGCGCGCACCTCGGCCAGCGGGGCGTCGGTGCCGCCCAGATGTACGCCGTCGGCGCCCAGCTCGCGGCACAGCGCCACGTGGTCGTTGACCAGGAAGGGCACGCTGTACTTGTGGCACAACTCGCGCAGCGCCCCGCCCTGTTCACGGCGCAGCGCCGGACCGGCGTCCTTGTGGCGGTACTGCAGCAGGGCCACGCCGGCGGCCAGCACCTGCTCGGTGATGGCCAGCAGTTTTTCAGTGTCATCCCAGTTTGGGGTGACCAGGTAAAGTCCTTGCATTCCTTATGCTCCTTAGCGTTGCGGGATGCGCTGGCCGGGCGCGATGGCGTATGAGGCGGCCAGTGCGCGCTGGGTGTAGCCCTGGGCCTTGGTCAGCGCCTGCGCCATATTGTTGCCCAGCGCGAGCAGGGCCGCGGTGGCGGCAGCCAGGGTGCAGCCGCTGCCGTGGAAGCTGCCGGGCAGGCGCGGCCAGCTCCAGTTCTGCTGGCGGTCCGGCCCGAGCCAGCGGTTGATCACCACCCCGCTGTCCTCGTCATGACCGCCGGTCACCAGCACATGGGTGGCGCCCAGGGCGCGCAAGGCGCGCGCGTGCGCCAGCGCATCGCCGTGGCGCGTGCCGTGCCAGGCCGGGTGGCCG
>NZ_WNKX01000015.1 GCF_009720745.1 Massilia eburnea
CCCGTGGCGCCTCGCGCCAACCCGCCGGCGCCTGCGCCGGGGCTGCCGGGCCGGGCGCCGTAGATCGGGCCGCGCTGGCGTGCTTTCTCTTTCGGTGGCACTTCTTCCTTGAGTCCTCCGAAGCCGCCGGCGGGGCGCGGGGTATCGTCCCGTTCCCGGGCTGGCGGCTTCGGCACCGCCTTGGGCGGCTTGGCTGCGCCACGTGCAGGTTTGGCGGATGCACGCGCGGGCGCCGCGATGCTCGGTGTGCCGGTCGACGGAACGCGGTGATCGGCCTCAAAGCCGGCTTCTTCCGCACGCGGCAGCACCGCGCCGGTCAGCTTCTCGATGGCGCGCAGCAGGTCGACTTCGTCAGCGCACACCAGGGAAATCGCTTCGCCTTCCGCGCCAGCGCGCCCGGTGCGGCCAATGCGGTGAATATAATCTTCCGCCACGGTCGGCAGGTCGAAATTGACAACCAGCGGCAGCGCTTCGATATCCAGGCCACGGGCAGCGACGTCCGTCGCCACCAAGACTTGCACGTCATTTGCCTTGAAGCGTTTCAAGGCTTTGATACGGGCCGGCTGCGGCTTGTCGCCATGGATCGAGTCGGCGGACACGCCTTCACCCTGCAGCAGGCCGACCAGCTGTTCGACGCCCTTGCGCGTCTTGACGAAGACCAGCACCTGGCCCCAGCCTTCCTTGCGCATCAAGTGCAGGAACAAATCCGGCTTATTGCGCTTGTCGGTGGTGAAGACCATCTGGCGCACGGTACGCGCCGTAGTATTCGGCGCGCTGGCCTGCACCATGAGCGGATCGCGCAGCAGCTGCTGCGCCATCGCGCGGATGGTGTCCGGCATGGTGGCCGAGAAGAGCAGGGTCTGGCGCTCGGCAGGCAACACGCCAAACAGCAAATCGAGGTCGGCGGCGAAGCCCAGGTCCAGCATGCGGTCTGCCTCGTCCACCACCAGTGCCCGCAGCTGGCTGAATTCCAGTGCGCCTTTACGGTGCAGGTCGAGCAGGCGGCCGGGCGTGGCTACAAGAACGTCCAGCCCCTTGCGCAGCTTGGCCAGTTGCGGATCCATCGGCACGCCGCCATAAGCCACGGCGGAGCGCAGCGGCAAATTGAATCCGTAGGTATGGAAGCTCTGGTATACCTGTTCCGCCAGTTCGCGGGTCGGCACCAGCACCAGGCAACGGATACAGTTCGGCGCCGCCTGGTCGCCTTCCATCGTCAGCCGCTGCAGCAAGGGCAGGGCGAAAGCGGCGGTTTTGCCGGTGCCGGTTTGCGCCGCGGCCAGCAGGTCGCGGCCCGCCAGCACGGCGGGAATCGCCTGTTTCTGTACCGGCGTCGGTGTTTTGTAGCCTATCGAGTCGAGGGTGCGCTGCAGGCCGTCGATCAAATCCAGCGAGGCAAAACTCATAGTGCATCGCTCCAAAGTTTCAGGGCGTGGCGGACATTTTCGTCCGGCAGCGCCAGCAGGTTATCGCCGACATACCATTCGGTATAGCTGGCGCCGGGCAGTTGCGCATGCGCGGCCCGGTTCAGCAGCCAGACGCCGTGCTTTGCCGCGATCTCGTTCCGGATCTGCAGCAGGCGGTCGCGGTCGACCGCTGCGTGGATGTGCAGCATGTTCGCATGCGGCTGCGCAGGGTTGACGTGCAATTGCGGGTAATTGCGCAGTTCCTCGTACAGCCACTGGGTGCGGCGGAAATAGTCAGGCATGGCGGCCAGCCGCTCGTCGAACTGCATCGCTGCCGCCACCACGTATGGCGTGCGGTGGATGACGTTGCCGCCCTGGCGGCGGAACCATTCCTGGGCGCGGGCGATGAAGGCCCGGCTGCCCAGCAGCATGGCGCCACCAAGGCCGCCGATGCCTTTGTACAGCGAAACATAGACGCTGTCGAAGCCCGCCGCGACTTCGGCTGGCGTCCGGCCATAGCCGGCAGCGGCTTCCCACAAGCGGGCGCCATCCATATGCAGGTGGATGCCTTGTTCAGCGCAATGCGCCTTGATGGCCTGCAGCTCGTCCCATTGGGGCGACTGGCCGCCCAGCTCGCGCGCTGGCAGTTCCAGCGACACGGCCCCCAAGCGGTCCGGCACGCCTTGCAGTTCGGCCAGGGTAAAAGGCCGGTGCAGGTCGCCCAGTTGCAGCGCCTGAAAGTGGTCGAGCAGCTGGTGGTTGCTCCGTTCGTGCTTGAAAATGTGCGCAGTCGGGTGCAGGGCGGCCAGGCGGCTGCCGCGCTCCATGCAGGCCAGGCGCAGCGCCGTGACCTGGGTCATGGTGCCGGTGATGCAGAAGGTGGCGGCCTCAAAGCCGAGCAGATTCGCGACCTTACGCTCGAAGGACTGGATCAATTCCCCGTCGCCATACACGTCATGGGCGACGCCGTTGGCTTCGCACCACTGCGCCATGGCCGCAAAAGTCTCGGCTGGCGAGGGCTGGCGGTGGCCCGGGAGTACGGTGTGGCAGCTCTGGCGCAGTTCAGCGTCGGTCACGGCTGCCTCAATGGGTCACGTGAACGTTATGGAATTGCAGCGCCGCCAGATTGGCGTAGATGCCGCCCAGCGCCACCAGCGACTGGTGGTTGCCGGTTTCAACGATCCTGCCGTCTTCCATGACGATGATGCGGTCGGCACGCTGCACGGTTGCCAGGCGGTGCGCGATGATGATGGTGGTGCGGCCCACCATTGCCGCCTCCAGCGCCCCCTGCACCAGGCGTTCGGATTCGGCATCCAGTGCGCTGGTCGCTTCATCGAGCAGCAGCAGCGGGGGATTTTTCAGCAGTGCGCGGGCGATGGCGATACGCTGGCGTTGGCCGCCGGACAGGCGCACGCCGCGCTCGCCGAGGAAGGATTTGTAGCCATTCGGCAGTCGCTCGATGAATTCGTGGGCCGCCGCCAGGCGCGCTGCCTGGATGACTTCCTGGTCGGTGGCGTCGGCGCGGCCGTAGCGGATGTTTTCCATTGCGTCGGCAGAAAAGATCACCGTGTCCTGCGGCACGATGCCGACAGCGCCGCGCAGGGTATGCAGGTCGAGCAGGCGGATATCCGTGCCGTCGAGGCGGATGGCGCCCGACTGCGGGTCGTAGAAGCGCAGCAGCATCTGGAACAGGGTGGTCTTGCCGGCGCCCGACGGGCCGACCACGGCGATGGTTTCGCCGGGCTTGACGTCCAGCGTGACATGATCCAGCGCCAGGGTATCCGGGCGCGAAGGGTAGCTGAAGGAGACGTCGGCCAGGCTCAGTGCGGCGCCATTGGCGGCGCGCGGCGGCAGGGCTTGCGGCTGCGCCGGATCCTGGATGTCGGAACGCACTGCCAGCAATTCCAGCAGGCGCTCGGTGGCGCCAGCTGCGCGCTGGGCCTCGCCCATCACTTCGGACAGGGCGCCGATTGCGCCCGCCACAATGGAGGCGTAGAGGATGAACTGCCCCAGGTCGCCGCCCGTCATCGAGCCTTCGAGGACAGCGTGTGCGCCAAGCCACAGCACGAACACGATGGTGCCGAACACCAGCACGATGGCGAGCATGGTCAGGAAGGCGCGTGCCTGGATGCGGCGCATGGCGGTGCTGAAAGCGCCTTCCACCGAGCCGCCGAAGCGTTGCGCTTCCAGCTTTTCATGGGTGAAGGCTTGCACGGTCGGCATGGCGTTCAGGATTTCTCCGGCCATCGCCGAAGCGTCGGCCACGCGGTCTTGCGAGTCGCGCGAGAGCTTGCGTACGCGGCGGCCAAAGATCACGATCGGCAGCACGGTCAGTACCAGCAGGCCGATGATGATGCCTGTGAGTTTGGGGCTGGTCACGAACAGCATCACCAGGCCGCCCAGGAACAGCAGCACATTGCGCAGGGCCATGGAGATGCTGGTGCCGACGACGCTCTGGATCAGGGTGGTGTCGGTGGTCAGGCGCGACAGCACCTCGCCGGTCTTGGTGGTTTCGAAGAATTCCGGGCTTTGCTGCACCACATGCGAATATACGGCATTGCGGATGTCGGCGGTGACGCGCTCGCCGAGCCAGGACACGCTATAGAAGCGCGCTGCAGTGGCCAGGGCCAGCACGGTAGCGACCGCGAACAGGGCCAGGAATACCTGGTTCACGTGCGTCGCGCTGCGCACGCCGGCGTTGGCGCCGAAGCCCAGGTCGATCATCTGCTTGAAGGCGTAGGGGATAGCCAGCGTGGAGCCGGCGGCCACGATCAGGGCGATGCCCGCGATCAGGAAGCGGTTGCGGTAAGGCTTGAGAAAGGGCATCAGGCCCTTGAAGGCAGCCAGGCTGCCTTTTTTGAGTTCTCGGGCTTCGGGCTGGCCGTTGTTGGTGGTGCTCATTGCGTATTCTACGTTCTTCTTCAAAGTTTCATCGGACGGACATAGCCCGTCAACTCCAGGTAGCCGCGTCCCGCCGGCTTGCCGTCCCGCGTGACCGTCACCGCGCCTTCCCAATACACCGCGCCGGTCGAACGGCGCGAATCCAGCTCCTGGTCCTGCTGCAAAGGGCTGGCCAGCCACTGTTCGGTGCCGGTGCTGATCAGGGTGGCGACGGGATACTCGGCATGGGTGCGCGGCGAACGCCATCGCACCTGCGGGGTAAAACTGACCTGGTCCTGCGAATAGTGCGTGATCTTACCGGATGCATCGCGCCATGTCGCGTGGGCCCATAGTTTACCACCTTGGCGGTCCCTTATCTGGAATGCCATGAGAGCGCCGCCGTCGGCCAGGTTGATGCCGGTCCAGTCCCATCCCGCAGCATTCGGGTCGAGCACCTGGCTTGACCATTCGTGATCGAGCCAGGTCACGCCCTGAACCGCCTGCGGGGCGGCGCCGCGCCGTGCAAGGGTGCCGCTGGTGCGCAACTGGGGCTTGCTATAGTAATAACTTGCCTGCTCGGGCTGGGGGCCTTTGCGCGAGAAGCCGGCGTCGCCCTGCAGCAGGACCGGCTGGGTGGGCTGCAGCTGCAGCGCCAGCGTGAAGTCGGCCGCCGCGATGTCGACCTGGTAAGTGCCATCCGGGCCGCGCCGCATGCGCCAGCGATCCAGCTGGACGTCGGTGTCCTGGGTGGCTGCGCCGGCCAGGCCAAAACCGGCGCGGGCGGTGCGCTGGTCATGCAGCAGCTTGCCGACAGCCGGGTCGGAAAGCGCGGCGTGGGCGACGATGACGTCGGTGGGCGCAAACTGGCTCGGGTTCGCGCGGCCATGGCCCGTGGCGGCGCGGAAGAAGGTGACCTGGTAGCCGAGCTGGCGGCCGTCCGGCGTTGCGATCCAGCCGGTGGCGTACCACCATTCGGTTTTGTAGCCGGGATGCGCGCCGAAATCCCGGGGAAACTGCAGCGCTACGCCGGGCTTGACGGGCGTGAAGTCGGCTGCCTGCAGCGGCAGCGCGATGAGGGCCGCAAGCAGGAGGCAAAGCGGGGCGCGCATCACCAATCCTCCCTCACGGCCCGTATCGGGCCTCCCGACAGCGCCTGGCGGCCTGCGGCGAGCGCGGTGGCGGCCGCCGAAATCAATAAGGCCAGTGCGACGGTAGCAAGCAAGGGCCAGGGATAATGCATTTGCATGGTCCAATGGAACGACTGCGGATTGATGACGTGGACCAGCACCAGGCTGATGACCCAGCCCAGTGCAAACCCGGCCACGATGCCGAGCGTGGTCAGGGCGCCGCCTTCGAGCGCCAGGATGGCGAGGATCTGGCGGCGCGTGACGCCGACGTGGCGCAGCATGCCGAACTCCCGGCTGCGAGCCAGGGTCTGCGCCGAAAAGGTCGCGGCCACGCCGAACAGGCCGATGACGATGGCGATGGCTTCCAGCAGGTAGGTAACTGCAAAGCTGCGGTCGAAGATTTTCAGCGTCAGGTTGCGGATTTCGGATGGGATGCTGGTTTCGAGCAGTTCGCCGAACGGGAGTTTGCGGACGGTTTCCTGCAACTGCGCGGTACTGCTGCCTTTTGCCAGCCAGATGGCTGCGTCGCCCGCATCCCTGTCGCCGGTCATGGCGATGTAATCCGAACGGCGCACGATGACGGCGCCGCCCGCACGGGCATAATCGCGCCAGACGCCGGCCACGCGAAATTCCCTCTGTTTCCCTTGCAGGGGCAGGCGCAGCGTGCCACCGGGCCTGGCGCCATACAAGTCGGCCATCGCTTCGGAGGCCCAAGCCGGGGGCAGGCTGTCGGCGCCGGCTGCGGCGGCGGCCGCCGGATCCCCGACCAGGACCATTGCGCGGCCGGGATCGGCCGAATCCACGTCGCGCGCCAGGACGGCGACGTTCGGCCGGTCGGCCTCCAGCGAAACGGAACGAACGCGCAGGAATTCGATGCGGGCGATACCCGGCAAGGCGCTGATGGCATCCTGTTCGGCAGGCGTGAGGCCGCCGGTGGCGCCTGCCGAAGCGCTGCGTATATAGACGTCGGCCGGCAGGATGCGCAGCACCCATTCGTCAACCGAGGAGCGGAAGCTGGCGACCATAATGGCCATCGCCACCATCAGGCTGAAACTGGCCAGCACCCCGCCCAGCGCGATGCCGGCCTGGCCGGACGCATTGGCCAGCCGCGCCAGCGCCAATGCAGGCACGGGCCTTGGCAGGGCGCCCTCCGGTGTGGCGCGCGCCGCCAGGAGCTGGAACGCCATGCCTGCCAGGCGCGGCATCAGTGCAATCGCGCCGACCAGCAGGAGTGCGATCGACAGATAGCCGAACAGCGGCAATTCGAATACCGGCGGCGCGAACGCCAGCGCGCCCGCCGCGGCGAGGCAGGCCAGGCCCGGCCAGGAACGCGCCAGCGGCCGCAGTGCCGTTTCATCGGTGCCTGACTTGAGCGCTACGGCAGGCCGTGCGCGCGCCGCATCGAGCGCCGGCGCCAGCCCGCCCAGCAGGGCAACGCCCAGCCCGAGCGCAAAATAAGCCAGGGCAGCACCCGGCGCCCACTGCACGGTAGGCTGGACGCCGGAAAAATAACCGGCACCCAGGTCGCCCCCAAACAGCCGCAGCACAGCGGCCGCCAACGCATAACCTCCCGCCACGCCAAGCGCGGAACCGACAGTGCCCAGCAGCGCGCCTTCAAGCAGCACTTGCCGGATCAACTGGCGCCGTTCCAGGCCGAGCACGCGCAGCAATGCGAATTCGCCACGCCGGCGCAGTACGGAAAGGGCCTGCGAAGAAAAAACCAGGAAGGCGCCGGTGAACAGCGCCACCAGCGCCAGCACGCTCAGGTTGACGCGATAGGCCCGGCTCAGGTTCGCATTGCGGCCCTCCTGGTTCGCATCATTTGGCTGGCCGACGCGGAATCGGCCGGGGTAGGCGCTTTCGAGCCGCGCCGCCAGCGAACTTTCGAAAGCCCGGCGATCAATCCCGTCGCGCAATTTCAGATCGACGCGGGACAGCTTGCCGAGGCGCTGGAACTGCCACTGCGCTGCTGCTATATCCATCACGGCAAAGCGTTGGCCGACGCGGGCCCGCTGTAGCGAGCCGGCCACCCTCAGCACCGCAATCTTGCTGCCCGCCTGCAGGCGAAGCTCGCTGCCGGGCCGCGCCTCCAGCCAGTGCATGGCCGCCGGCGACAGGAAAATCGCGTCGTCAGCCAGCGTGTCGTAAGGAAGGTCTTCCTCGGGCGCACCGATCAGGTCAGGCGTGATGAAGCCGGCACGGAAGACGTCCAGGCCAATAATCTTCAGCGCCTGCCGGGCTCCAGGCAGAGAGGCATCGAATTCGAGTACGGGAGATGCGACCGCGACTTCCGGCAGCCGTGCCAGCGTGGGATAAACCGATTCGTCGAATGTGGCTTCCGTGCCGCTCACCTGGATATCCGCCTGGCCGGACAGGCTGCTGATCGCAGTAGAAAATTCGTTGAGCGCGGCCGCGTTGACAAGGTGTATCGCAAAGCCCATTGCCACACCGATCGCGATGGCGGCGATCGCCGTCAGGGCCCGCACCGGGTGCGAACGCCATTCGCCGGCGGCCAGCCAGCGCGTCAGGCGCCACATTCCAGATGGGCCATATCTGCCGCGCGTTTAGCCTTCAACCTGGCGCGCTCGGTGTTTTGCAGCGTGGCGCCCCGCGCATCTTCCTCGGCCCATTTCTGTTGCAACTGCAGCTTCTTGCATTTCTTGTGCTGCGTCGCGGCCGCGCGTGCCGCAGTGCGTTCTTCACGCTCTTCGCGGGCTTCGCGCTTGCGGCGTTCGGTCGTGAGCTTGTCGGCCTCGCGTTCCTGCCGCTTCAGGTCTGCCGCAGCGGCCAGGTCCGGCGGCGGCGCCGGCGGCACCGCGACGGTGCTGGCGACGCCTTTGTCGCAAGGCTGCTGGGAATAGCTCACCTTTCCGTCGACGGTGCATTTGTACATGGTTTGCGCCCCTGCAGGAAGGGCAAGCGCCAACAGCAGCAAGGGCAGGGGTTTCATAGGATTTTTCCCGGGTTCATCAGGCCCAAAGGGTCCAATGCGTTCTTGATGGCCCGCATCAGGTTCAGCTCGACCGGTGATTTGTACCGCGCCAGTTCATCGCGCTTCAGGGCGCCGATCCCGTGTTCGGCCGAAATTGAGCCGCCGAATGCCGCCACCGCGTCGTGCACCACGCGGTTGACCGCCTCCTGGCTGTGCAGGAATTCTTCGTTTGCCACGCCGGGCGGCGGCGCGACGTTGAAATGCAGGTTGCCATCGCCCAGGTGGCCAAAGCACACCAGCTGGCAGCCGGGGAAGGCCGCCTGCAGCTTCGGTTCGGTGCCCGCGATGAATTCGGCAATCGACGACACCGGCAGCGAGATGTCGTGCTTGATGTTCTTGCCGTCGGCCGCCTGCGCCAGTGGAATGTGCTCGCGCAAGTGCCACAGGCCGCGCGACTGCGCGGCGGAGCTGGCGACCACCGCATCCTGCGCCACCCCTTCGCCAAGCGCCACGCCCAGGGCGCGTTCCAGCAATGCGGCGGCATGCGATTCCGATTCGCTGCTGGAAAGCTCGAGCAGAGCGTATTGCGCATGTCGTCCGGCCAGCGGCTGCGGCAGGGCAGGGAAATGCCTGGCCACCAGTTGCAGGCAGAATGCCGACATCAGCTCGAAGCCGGTCAGGCTGGCGCCGCAATGGTCCTGCAATATCGACAGCAGCCGCAAGGCAGCATGGGGCGATTCCAGCGCGGCCAGCGCCGTGACGGACGCCTTGGGCTGCGGATACAGCTTGAGCACGGCCGCGGTGATGATGCCCAGCGTACCTTCCGCCCCGATGAACAGGTCGCGCAGATCGTAGCCGGTATTGTCCTTGCGCAGGCCGCGCAATCCCGACCAGACCTCGCCTTGCGGCGTCACGACTTCCAGCCCCAGGCACAGTTCACGGGTATTGCCGTAACGGAGCACGCCGGTGCCGCCGGCATTGGTGGACAGGTTGCCGCCGATGGTGCAGCTGCCTTCCGCAGCCAGCGAGAGAGGGAACAGGCAGCCCTGTTCAGCCGCCGCCTGCTGGGCACGCTGCAGGATCACGCCTGCATCCACGGTCATGGTGCGGTTGACGGGATCGACCTGCCGCACCTTCTGCATGCGCGCCAGCGACAGCACCACCGCGCGCCCGCTCGCATCGGGAACGCTGCCCAGAACCAGGCCGGTATTGCCGCCTTGCGGGACGATGGGAATGCGCGCCTCGGCGCACAGCTTCACGATAGCCGCAACTTGTCCGGTATCCGCCGGGCGCAGTACTGCCAAAGCGCGGCCAGTGAAACGCCCGCGCCAGTCGCGCAGGTAGGGCGCCATGGCCGCTTCATCCGAAATGGTATTCGCCTCGCCGAGCAAGGCGCGGCAAGCGTCGAGAAATGCAGCGGTATCCATCATTACTTGGTCTTGCTGGTGTTGACCTTTTCCAGCAATTCGCGGGCCGCCTGTTTGGCGGCCTTCTTATATGGCTGCACGTACAGGATCGCGCACAGGAAGTAGACCACGACAATGGCGGCTTCACCCCAGCCCAGCCAGGGCGTGACCTTGTCGGCATAGGCCCGCACCACGCCTTCGATGAAATAGATCAGGATCATCATCGAGGTCCACTGCAAGGTGTAGATATCGCGCTTGATGACGCCCAGCAGCGGGAACAGCAGCGGCACCGCCTTCAGGACCGCCCATGAACCGCCGGGTTTGAGCGGCGCAATCCACATTTCCCAGGCCACGCACCAGATGATGAGCAAGGCCAGGCTGCCGATGGCGCCCCAATGGAAGATCTTGTGTTTAGTGCTGTTCATTTTGCTTATCCCCGCAGCTTGACGGCCGCTTCGGCCAGCCGGCGTCCCAGTGCGACTGCCAGGCGTTTTTCATCTTCCGTGAACGGCTTCTTGCCGTCCAGTCCCGACCAGTGGGTAGCGCCATAAGGCGAGCCGCCGCTGGTCGTCGTCATCAGTTCAGGATGGGTGTAGGGCAGGCCCATCACCATCATCCCATGGTGCAGCAGGGGCACCATCATGGTCAGCAGCGTTGACTCCTGGCCGCCGTGCTGGCTGCCGGTCGAGGTGAAGACGCAGGCCGGCTTGCCGGACAGGGTGCCGGACAGCCATTGCGCCGACGTCCCATCCCAAAAATATTTCATGGCCGCAGCCATATTGCCGAAGCGGGTGGGGGAGCCCAGCGCCAGGCCGTCGCAATCCTCCAGGTCCTGCAGTTCAACATAAGGCGCGCCATCCAATGGTACTTCCGGCGCGGTTGCTTCCGCCACGGTGGATACCGCAGGCACGGTGCGCAGGCGGGCGTCGCAGCCCGGGACCGATTCCACACCCTGGGCCACCAATTCCGCCAACTTGCGTACGGAACCATGCCTTGAATAGTACAAAATAAGAATTGTAAGGTTGTTTCTGTTCATCGTTGCTATTATATGACCCTTTATTAAATAGCATGATCAAATAGCTTTACCAATGGTTTTCAAGTCCCTCTATTCCAACGTTGCCCGCGCCTGCACCAAGGGCGTGGCTGAATTGCGCGCGCTGTCCTGGAGCGAACTGCGCGACCTGGTCCAGTTTGGCCGCCGGCGCCTGCGCGAGGAAAGCCTGCCGCAAGTGGCCGGCGGCCTGACCTTCACCACCGTGTTTGCGCTGGTGCCAGTGCTGACCATCGCGCTGGCGATTTTCACCACTTTCCCGATGTTCAACACCTTCCGCACCGCGCTGGAAGCGTATTTCATCAAGAGCGTGATGCCGAAGGCGATCTCCAGCACCATCCTCGGCTACCTGACCACGTTCGCCTCCAAGGCGACGCGGCTGTCGGCGGTCGGCGCGGTGACGCTGGTGCTCACGTCCGTCACGATGCTGAGCATGATCGAGCGCGCCTTCAACCGTATCTGGCGCGTCAAGGCCGAGCGGCGCCTGGTGCGGCGGGTGATGGTGTATTGGGCCTTGATTACGCTCGGCCCTTTGCTGGTGGGCGTGTCGATCAGCCTGTCGACCCACCTGTTCGACGTCACCAGCGGCCTGGTAGGCTCGGTGACCGGCCCGATTTTCTATACCTTGCTGTCGGTACTGCTGACGACACTGGGCTTCACTTTCCTCTATATCTCGGTGCCGAACCGCATGGTGGACTGGCGCGATGCCATTTGCGGCGGCGCCCTGGCGGCGGTGGCCTTTGAATTGGCCAAGCGCGGGTTTGCGGTGTTTATCACCCAGGTGCCGACCTATTCGAAGATTTACGGCGCGCTGGCGGCCTTGCCGCTGTTCCTGCTGTGGATTTACGTGTCCTGGCTGATTACCCTGCTGGGGGCCTTGCTGACGGCCGCGCTGCCGGTGGTGAAATATGAGCGCTGGTGGCACGAAGCGGTGCCGGGCGGCGAATTTGTCGATGCGATGGCAGTGCTGAAGGTGCTGCACGAAGCGCGGGAGCGCGGCGATAACGCAGCCGTCAGTTCGGCTGAAATGCGTGGCCGCACCCGGCTCGGCTTCGATGAAATGGATGCCTTGCTCGAGAAGATGCTGGTGCCCGGCTGGGTGGCCAAGGTCAAGATCGCTCCGCCGCCGCGGGTGCAGTTCGGCAAGCGGGTCAGCGAAGGCGCGGATAACTGGGTGCTGCTTGCCAACGTCCACAAAGTCACCATGGCGGATGTGTACCGCCTGTTCGTCTTTGGCGGCATGGCGCTGAATGCGGGCGTCGTGGCCGATTCCGACAATGAAGCCGATATCCAGGCCAGCCGCGACGCCGCCGTCCTGGCGCGCCAGGTGGAAACCGCCGTGGAATCCGGCCTTGGCGTCACGCTAGGCGAGCATTTCGGCGAACCTTCAGCGCAGGAAGGCTAACAGCGCATCCAGTACCGCATCCGGCTGCTCGGCCATCATCTGGTGGCCGGCATCCACCGTCACCGTGCGCGCACCCGGCAGAGCCGCCAGCAGCGCCTTGGTGCTGCGCGGGGGCGTCATCATGTCCTTGCTGCCGAAGATGAACTGCACTGGACAGCGCACGCTGGCCGCCGCCGAATCGCCGTTTGCATAGCTGTTGCAGGCGGTGAAATCCGTATGGAACAGCTGCGGCTCGCCCTGCGCCGAGATGCGCTCCATCAGGTGCTTGGTCATGCCACTGGCATAAAAGCCCGGTCCCGGGAATGACGGCTTCTGTGCATACGAACTGTGCGACCAGATGGTGACCATGTCGATTGCATCGCCTTCCGCGTTCAACGCCGCGTCGAGCAGCGTATCGGAAACCTTCATCGGATAGGTCGCGCCAAGCAGCGCCAGACGCGTGATGCGCTCCGGCGCGCGGTGCGCGGTCTCCAGCGCGATCAGGGCGCCCATGCTGTGCCCGACCAGGGCGGCGGATGTCACGCCGGCAGCGTCGAGCAGGCCAAGCAGCCAGTCCGCGATTTCCCCGACGCTGCGCAAAGCCGGGCCACGGCTGCGGCCATGGCCCGGCAAGTCAAGCGCCAGCACGCCAAAGCCGTGATGCGCCAGGTAGCGCGATTGCAGCGCCCAGACCGAATGGTCATTCTGCGCGCCGTGGATCATGACAACGGTCGGCAACGCCGGGTCGAAGGTTTTCCCGCCCGTGTAGCAGTACGAATCGCCAAACATCATGTTCAAGCCCCTTTCTGCGAGGCTTTGAGCCCGCGCGCCAGGTCTTCCAGCAAGTCGCCGGCATCCTCCAGTCCGACTGAGAGGCGCATGGTGCCTTCGGCGATGCCGGATGCGGCCAGCTGGTCGGCGGGAACGCGGAAGTGCGTGGTGGAAGCGGGGTGGATCACCAGCGAGCGCGCATCGCCCACGTTGGCAAGGTGCGAGAATACTTTCAGGCTGTCGACAAAACGCTTGCCTGCAGCGCGGTCGCCCTTCAGCGTGAACGACAGCACGGCGCCTGCGCCTTTCGGCAGCAGGCGGGCTGCCAGCACACGGTCGGGATGCGAGTCCAGCTCAGGGTAGGTCACCGATTCAACCGCGGGATTGGCCAGCAGGAATTCGGCAACGCGGCGCGTATTGGCCACATGGCGGTCCATGCGCACTGCCAGTGTTTCCACGCCCTGCAGGATGGCGAATGCATTGTGCGGGCTCATGGCCGCGCCGAAGTCGCGCAAGCCTTCGCGCCGCGCGCGCAGGGCAAATGCCGCCACGCTGGACTCTTCGGCGAAGACCATGCCGTGGAAGCCGTCATACGGCTCGCAAAGCTCGGCAAAACGCCCCGTAGCCGCGTAGGCGGCCTGCCAGTCGAAAGTGCCGCCATCGACCAGCACGCCGCCGATGGCCGTGCCGTGCCCGCACAGGAATTTGGTGGCCGAATGGAACACCAGGTCGGCGCCGTGCTCGATTGGTCGCAGCAGGTAAGGGGTGGTGAAGGTCGAATCGACCATCAGGGGCAGGTGCGCTTCGTGTGCGATGGCCGCCACATTGGGGATGTCCAGCACATCGAGGCCGGGATTACCCAGCGTTTCCCCAAACAGGACCTTGGTATTGGGCCGGATCGCCGCGCGCCAGGCATCCAGGTCGCGCGGGTCGACGAAGGTGGTGTCGATGCCGAAGCGCTTCAGGGTATAGCCGAGCAGGTTATGCGAGCCGCCGTACAGCGCGCGCGAAGCGACAATATGCGAACCGGCGCCGGCAATGGTCGCCAGGCCGAGGTGCATGGCCGCCTGTCCGCTGGCGGTAGCAATTCCCGCAACGCCGCCTTCCAGCGCCGCCATGCGCTCCTCCAGCACCGCATTGGTCGGGTTGGAGATGCGCGAATACACATGGCCGGCCCGTTCCATATTGAACAGGGCCGCCGCATGGTCGGAATCGCGGAAAGCGAACGATGACGTGAAATGGATCGGGGTGGCGCGGCTGCCGGTGGCCGGATCTGGCGTGGCGCCCGCGTGCAGGGCGAGGGTATCGAACCCAGGATAATTTGGTGTTGTCATGCCTGACATGCTATCGTGTTATTTAGCTTGTGAATACTGTTGCGTTTTGATTAATCCGGAACTGGATTTTTCGCTTGGCATACGCTAAATTCGATGGTAAGGCTTACAATAAAACCATAATCACCACCGGACAGGACGGCCCAAAATGAAAGTATCTGAAATCCTCCAAGTCAAAGGGAACATCCTCTACACGATCACTCCGGACCAGCCGCTGGTCGAAGCGGCGAACACCATGGCCGAAAAAGATATCGGCTCCCTGGTGGTGATGGAATACGGTGACCTGGTCGGCATGCTGACCTTCCGCGAAGTGCTCAAGGCGCTGCATGCGAACCAGGGTTCGGTCGGCGGCGGCACCGTGCGCAAGCACATGGACGACCACCCGATCACCGTGACCCCGGACACCGAGGTCAACGAAGTGCGCCGCATCATGCTGGAAAAGCACGCGCGCTACCTGCCGGTGATGAACGCCAAAACTCTGCTGGGCGTGATCTCGTTCTACGACGTGGCGCGCGCCGTGCTGGAAGCGCAAAGCTTCGAAAACCGCATGCTGAAGGCCTATATCCGTGATTGGCCGGCCGAGGAAGAAGAGAAGTCCGAAGGCTGAAATAACAAGGGCGAAAAAAAGGGGACGTACCCCTTTTTTTGAACAACAAAAAAGGGGTACGTCCCCTTTTTTTTATTTACGCGACGCCGGCCAGGGCGTCGTCGCTGAGCCATCCCAGCAAGGCCTCGCCGGTCATCGGGCGGGCAAACAGGAAGCCCTGGCCCAGCGGGCAACCCAGGTTTTGCAGGATTTGCGCCTGGCGTTCGTCTTCCACCCCTTCCGCAATCACCGCCAGGCCCAGGTTGCGGCCCAACTGCACCACCATTTCGGCAATGCTGCTGCCGCGCGCGGAGTTGGTGATCTCGGTGACGAAGGCGCGGTCGATCTTCAGGCGGTCGATCTGCAGGCGCTGCAGGTAGGAGAGGGAAGAGAAGCCGGTCCCAAAATCGTCAATCGCGATGGTCACGCCGGTCTGCTTGATCTGCGCCAGCATCTTGATCAGCATATCCGGTTCTTCCATCGCCATCGATTCCGTGATTTCCAGCTCCACATATTCAGGCGGCGCGCCGGTGTCATGCAGGGCGTTGCGCAGCGTCTCCATGAAATGCGGATGGCGGAACTGTACCTGCGATACGTTGATCGACATGGTGAATCCCGTATGTCCCGCCGCGCGCAGCGCCACCAGTTCCTGCATCGAGGTGCGCATCACCCATTCGCCCAGGTCGATAATCAGGCCCGAATATTCTGCAATCGGAATGAAACGGTCGGGCGAGACGAACTTGCCGTCCGGCGTTTGCCAGCGCAGCAGCGCTTCGGCGCCCATCGGCTTGCGCGTCGATAGATCGACTTGCGGCTGGTAGACCACGAACAGCTGGTTCTGGCTGAAGCCCGTGCGCAGCGCGTGCATCATGCGCACGCGTTCGCGGATCTCCACACCCATGCTGCGCGAGAAGTAGAAGTGGCCGGCGCGCTGCTGTGTCTTGGCGCGCTTCAAGGCGATATCGGCATCCTTCAATGCGTCGGCGCCGCTGCCATCGTGTTCCAGCAGGCGTACCAGGCCGAGGGTGGCCGATAGCTGCACGTCCTGGCCGTCGATGCTGAACGGCGCTGCGAACAGGCCGACGATATTGCCCGGATTGACCTGGCCGGCATCGCCCAGCACGCAGAAAATATCGCCGCCGATGCGCGCCACCGTCAATTGCTTGCCGAGGCTGTTCTGCAAGCGGGCCGCGACGGCGGACAGCAGCAGGTCGCCGAATTCGTGGCCCAGGGCGTCGTTGGTTTCGGCAAAGTGGTCCAGGTCCACCAGGCAAAGCGTGGCGTCTTCCTTGGCCGGGCCAGCCAGGGTGGCGTCGAGGATTTCGATCAGGCGGGTACGGTTCGGCAGCTTGGACAGGTTGTCGTAGAAGGCTGCCGTGTGCAGGTGCGATACCAGCTCCACGTTGTCCAGGCCCACGGCGACGTTGCTGCAGAATACTTCCAGCAGGCTTTGCTCGAGCGCCGTCGGCGCCCGCGACACATCCATGTAGGCGACAAAGGTGCGGCTTGCCTTGCCGGCAAAGTGCAGCACAATGCTGTCGGCACAGTAGATATTGCGGCGTGCGGCCAGGCATTCTTCCAGCGCCTTGTGCACCTGCGGATCTTCCTTCGCCGTGAGCTGGGTATTGGACAGGTTGTGGTGGCTGCCGGTGGCGGCCATCACCACCAGTTCGTGGCAGCCGGCGTCCGGGCATTCCTGCACGCACAGCACGCCGTGCGCCTCCTGGTCCAGCAGTTCGGCAATCTGGGACAGCACGCCGGAAGCGAAATTCTGCACGCCATGCAGCGCCATCAGCTCCGTGCTGGCATGGACGATGCGCGCCAGGCCGCGCCGGCTTTCATTGATATTGCGGATTTGTTCGTAGGAGCGGATCGCGGCGGTCACGGTCGTGAACAGCTTGATGCGCGTCAGCTCGGACTTGGTCTTGTAATCGTTGATGTCGAAATCGCGGATCGCATCGATTTCAGGCGCGTAGCCAGGTTGGCCGGTGCGCAGGATGATGCGCACGTCAGCCAGCTTCAGGGTCTCGCGGATATAGCGTACCAGATGCAAACCTGCGTCATCCTGCTCCATCACGACGTCGAGCAGGATCACGGCGATTTCCTCTTCATGCTTGAGCATCTCGCGCGCCTGGGCGGCGGAATAGGCGTGCACGAACTCCAGGGGACGGTGCTGCATGTCGAGGTTACCGAGGGCGAACGTGGTCGTCGAATGGACGTCTTCGTCGTCATCGATAATCATCACGCGCCAGACATTGCGCTGTGCCGGGGGAGCTGGCTGAGCCGTATGCTCTTCTAAGAAAACCAGATCGTCCTGATCGTCGTGGCTACCCTCAGGCGCCGTGATCGAAGGGGGCATGTGTCGCTTCTCCAAGGGGTCTCGGTGTTCTTACAAGTTTAGTATATAGCGAATTGTTCCTGAGAACGACGATTAAAACACTTTCATGGAAGATAACGAATAGCAGTGTGCTAGTTTTGCCAAAGTTGTGGGCAAAATGGCTACTTCCTGCGAGTTTTACCATCTCGGGTTAGAATGGGGAGTTTCCCCGGCAACTACACATCTCCTCCATCATGTCTGGCAACTCCTTCGGCAAACTGTTCACCGTCACCACTTTTGGCGAATCCCATGGCCCTGCAATCGGCTGCGTAATCGATGGCTGCCCACCGGGCCTGGTGCTGTCGGAAGCGGACATCCAGCCGGAGCTGGATCGCCGCAAGCCAGGTACTTCACGACACGTGACGCAGCGCCAGGAACCGGACACGGTGCAGATCCTGTCCGGCGTGTACCAGGGCGTGACCACCGGCACCCCGATCGCACTGCTGATCAAGAACGAAGACCAGCGCAGCAAGGATTACGGCAATATCGCGGAGAGCTTCCGCCCGGGCCACGCCGATTACACCTACTGGCACAAATACGGCGTGCGCGATCCGCGCGGCGGCGGCCGTTCGTCGGCTCGCCTGACGGCGCCGGTGGTCGGCGCAGCGGCCATTGCCAAGAAGTGGCTGAAGGAGAAGTACGGTACCGAGTTCGCCGGCTGCATGAGCCAGTTGGGCGAAATCGAAGTGCCGTTCGAAAGTTTTGAACACGTGCCGTCCAACCCGTTCTTCGCCGCCACTTCCGACGCGGCCCTGATCGAGCGCATGGAAGAGTACATGGACAGCCTGCGCAAGGATGGCGATTCGATCGGCGCCCGCATCGACGTGATCGCGCGCAACGTCCCGGTCGGCCTGGGCCAGCCAATCTATGACAAGCTGGATGCGGACATCGCATATGCCATGATGGGCATCAACGCGGTGAAGGGCATCGAAATCGGCGCCGGTTTCGACAGCGTGTCGCAGCGCGGCTCCGAGCATGGCGACGAAATGACCCCGGAAGGCTTTGTCGGCAATAACGCCGGCGGCGTCCTGGGCGGCATTTCGACCGGCCAGGACATCACGGTGTCGATCGCCATCAAGCCGACTTCCTCGATCCGCACGCCGCGCCGCTCGATCGACAAGGAAGGCAATCCGGTGTCGGTTGAGACCTTCGGCCGCCACGATCCTTGCGTCGGCATCCGCGCCACCCCGATTGCGGAGGCAATGCTGGCACTGGTGCTGATGGACCACGCCCTGATGCACCGCGCCCAGTGCGGCGACGTCAAGGTTTCCACGCCGGATATCGGCAAAGCGTCGCAGTAAGCGTGTTGCCAGCCCAGGCTTTCGGGTTCGCGCTTTTCCTCTTCTGTTATTACGCTTACGCCGGCACCTTCTCGACCTACGCCAGCCTGTATTTCCAGGGCAGGGGGATGTCGGTAGCGCAGATCGGCGTGCTGATGTCGCTGATCCAGGTGCTGCGGATCTTCGGCCCCAATGTCTGGGGCTATGTCGCTGACCATTCCGAACGGCGCGTGTTCGTATTGCGCCTGACCGGCATGGCGGCGCTGGTCTCGTTCTCCGGTTTCGTATTCGGTTCCACTTTCGCGCACTTCTTTGCGGCGATGGTCCTGCTCAACCTGTTCACCAGCGCGCAAGGCCCGATGTGCGAGGCGCTGATGCTGTCGGAAATGCGCGGCGACCTCACCTACTACGGCCGCATTCGGCTGTGGGGTTCGATCGGCTTCATTGTCACGGTCATGCTGTCGTCCTTCCTGATGGACTGGCAAGGCACGGGCGCCCTGGTCTGGTTCTGCGGCGTATTGCTGGTGTTCGTGCTGGCCGCTGCCTTCCGCCTGAAGGATGTGCCGCGCCTGACGCACGCCGGCAAGCCGCCAGCGCTGCTGTCGGTGCTGCGCAAAAAGGAAGTGCTGGCATTCTTCGCCTCCACCGCACTGATGGTGTCGGCCCACGCCTCGCTGTACACCTTCTATTCGCTCTATCTGGAAAGGCAGGGCTACAGCAAGACGGTCACCGGCCTGATGTGGTCGGTCGGTGTGGTGGCGGAAGTACTGTGCTTCTACTACCAGGCGCCCCTGTTCAAGCGCTGGGGCGCCAAGCGGCTGATGTACGCCTGCTTCGCCTTCGGCGTGCTGCGCTTTGCCTTGATTGGCGCGGGCCCGCGTTCGCTGGGCTTGCTGGTGCTGGCGCAAGTGATGCATGCGGCGACATTTGCCCTGCACCATTCGGCCTCGGTGCAGACCATGCAGCGCTGGTTCGGCGGCGCCTTGCAGGCGCGCGGCCAGGCGCTGTACATCAGCATTTCTTACGGCATCGGTGCGAGCATCGGCAGCCTGGCGCTGACCCGGGTCTGGGAAAACGCCGGGCCGCAATGCATTTACTTCGTTGCGTCGGGACTGGTGGCGGCCGGCGCCGTGGCAGCTGCGCTGAGCTTTCGCTGGCAGCGCTGAGCGTCAGGCAGCGCGGTTGACGCTATCGACCTGGTGCCGGCGCTCGGCCGCTTTCATCACCAGCGAACGGATGTCATTCAACAGCGAGAACTCGGTCGGGCTGAGATGGATGACCGGGAAGGAATCGTCCCAATCGCCATACAGGAAGCCGGTCGGCTGGCCGTTGGAGCAGAGCGGCAGGATCACGAAGCTACGCGCATCGTTCAGGGTATCGCGCCACCATGCCGGCAGCTTGGCTGCGAATTTGGGATCGGCCGCATTCTCGATGAAGATCACGCGGTCGCTGCTCAAGGCAGCATGGAAGACATTCGGCTCGTAAGCATCCGGGAACTGCATGGCAGGCAGGTGCTCGCGCACGCCTTCGCCCAGGCACATGCGCGCCATGTATTTGTTTTCGCGGCGATTGCGCACAAAGGCCACGGCGCGGGTGAACTGCAGGCCCTTGAACACGGTTTCCAGCGCGATCGAGACCATCTGGCCCGGGCTGGCGGTATCCAGCGAGTCGCGCATATCGGACAGGCCGCTGAGCAGGATATTGTTGCCGGCGGCGCGCTGGCGGGTCTGGTCCAGCGCCTTGGCGCGGCGCTCGGCCGGCTTGGACAGCGGCGCAATCGACAGGTCGCTTGCCGCCACCACCTTGGCTTGTTCGATCGCGAGCGCCAGCCTGTCGGTGCTGACGCCGATCATGTTCGAATAGCGCGCCGTGATGCGGCGCACTTCGGCAGCGCCTTCCTCATTGTCATGCCACAGGGCGCCGGCGCAGATGCAGGACATGGTCGAGACGCCGGCAACCCAGTCTTCCGGGCTCAGTGGTTCGGCCGGTTCATCGTCCGCTGGCGGCACCATGGTGCGCATGCCGGACAGCAGGTTGCTCGGCAGGCCCCAGTGGATGGCTGCGGCACGGCCGATATCCTGCAGCGACATGCCCAGCACGTCGATTGCCGAGGCATCTTCCTTGCCTTCGCCGGCCGCGTCCTGCAAGGCGGCCCAGCGTTCAGGCATATAGAAGGTGATCATCATGCGGCCCAGCGTCTGCAGCATCGAGCAGACCACGGCTTCTTCGCCGTGCCGGTTCTCGGCCGTGGCCGAAACTTCACGCGCCACGATGCCTGCCAGGACGGCTTTTTCCATTTCGATGTGCGCCAGGCCCGAATCCGGCGACACCACGGACAGTTCTTCGATCAGCTTCAGCCCCAGGGCCAGGTGGCCGATCGCCTCGGTACCGAGCACCAGAACGGCCTTGCTGACGGTGTTGATATGCTGGCCGAATGCGGAATACATGCCGCTATTGGCCAGGCGCAGCACCTTCTGCGTCAGGACCGGATCCGACAGCACGGTGCGCGCCATATCGAATTCTTTTTCATCTTCGCCGCGCATGGCGCCGAGGATGGAGGTAATCGCCTTGGCGAATCCCGGCATGTCGCCCTGCATGCGCGTGCGCTCCCACAGGGTGGAGAGGGTCTGTTCGCCCAGGGCGCTCATTGGGCCACCTGCCTTACTTCTTCGGTCATGAGGGATGCGTAGGTACGCTCTTTCAGCGCAGCCATCGCGGTATGCGCCGCCATTGGCCGTCCGGTGAGGAAGCCCTGCACGTACTGGCAGCCGCGCTGCTCAACGTATTGCATTTGTTCTTCGGTCTCCACGCCTTCGGCCACCACCGACAAATCAAGGTGTTTGGCCAAGTCCAGCACGGCGTTGCAAATGGCGCCGTCTTTTTCTGAGCCGGGCAGGTCGCGGATGAAGGTGCGGTCGATCTTGAGCACGGATATCGGGAAGCGTTTCAGGTAGGACAGCGAAGAGTAGCCGGTGCCAAAATCGTCGATCGCAATGCGGGCATGGCGCTCCGCCATTTTGGCCAGGATCATTTCGGCATGCGATGGATCGATCATCAGCGTGCCTTCCGTAATTTCCAGCACTAATTGTTCACCCGGCAGGCCGGAGAAGGCCAGCGCGTCGTCGAGGACATCGAGGAATTTATCGTTGCGGAACTGTCGCGGGCTGATATTAACAGAAATGTAAAGTGGCCGTTTGGCCACTTCCTGGAACTGCTTCAGCTGCACGCAGGCCGACTTGAGGGCCCAGGCGCCGAGCAGGTTGATCAAGCCATTGGTTTCCGCGATGGGAATGAAGCGGCCCGGCGGCACCATGCCCAGGGTAGGGTGCTTCCAGCGCATCAGGGTTTCGAAGCCCTCGATTTCGCGCGTGCCGGAATTGACGATAGGCTGGTAATACAGCAGGAATTCGCCTTCGCGCACAGCCTGGAACATGGCCGCTTCCAGCGAAATATCGTGCTCCGGTGGTCCGCTCTGGCGCTGGCTGTAGACCACGCAGCGCGCCTTGCCCGTTTCCTTGGCGCGCGACATGGCGGCATCGGCCAGGGCCACCAGGCGCACTTCGTCTTCCGCGTGCTCGGGATAGACCGAGACGCCGAGCGAAGCGCTGACGTAAATCGTATGCTGCTCCACTTCGAATGGCGACTGCAGCGTGGCAAGCAGCCGGCCGGTGACCAGCTTGATCTGCGCCTCGTTGTACGTGCCCGGCAGTACCGCAACGAATTCATCGCCGCCGACGCGCGCCAGGGTGTCGCTGTCGCGCAGGGTCTTGCGCAGGCGCGCCGCAGCCATTTTCAGCACGGCGTCGCCAACCGGATGGCCCAGGCCATCGTTCACTTTCTTGAAGCTGTCCAGGCCGATGGTAGCCACGGCAAAGCCCTGGCCGGAGCGGCGTGCCTGGGCGATGGTCATGCGCAGGCGGTCAGACAGCAGCAGGCGGTTCGGCAGTTCGGTCAGGCCATCGTGGGTGGCCATGTGGCGCAAGCGTTCTTCGGTTGCATGCTGCGCCGTCATGTCGCGCCCGACCACCAGCAACTCGTAAGCCTTGCCGCTCGTGGCGTAGCTGCTCACGCGCAGTTCAAACCAGACTTCCTGTTCGGGAGTTTTGAGGCGGATTTCGGCGCGGTGGGCGCCGCGGCCCTGGACCGATTCGGACAGGGCCGACTTGAGCGTCGCATGGTCCAGGTCGCTGATATAGGCGAGGAAAGGCTGGCCTTCCATTTCCTGCCCGTTACGCAATAAATTGGCAGCGCGCTGGCTGGCGAAGAGAATTTGCCCCATCAAGTTCAGCCGGAACACAACATCACCCGCTTCCTCGAGCAGGAGGTTTGCCTCATGGTGTGACGTTGATAGGGGCACTGTTGTGGAGCTGGAAAGCATTGTTGCGCTCGATTCTTTCTCTTCGGGTCGTGACCAGAGAGAAATGTATCACTTAAAGCTCATGTTTCACATGAAAAAGAGCAACATTAGCCCATGTTTTTAGGAAATTTGTTGCCCGAGATCAGTTTTAAATGAAAACAGAAGAAGTTTGATGCTTTATTAAGCAATATTTCCTTTTCACGGTTATCTTGCTACTCCTGAAAGTTTGCGCTAGCCTCTGCGATAACGAGCACCTTTGGAGAGCGCCATGAACCGTTTCGACACGCACGAGGTCTTCAACCAGGTATCGCCTTTCGTCAACGTCAACCTGTTCACCTGCGACACCGCATTGCGCGAAGCGCTCGAACGCGAAGGCGGCGCTTTTGCCACCGCATCGCTGATGGAACTGGGCGCCGAACTGGGCACCGCCGAGATGCAGGAACTGGCGCGGCAAGCGAACGAACACCCTCCCGTGCTGAACAATTTCGACCGCGGTGGACGGCGCATCGACGAAATCGAATTCCACCCCGCCTGGCACAAGCTGATGGAACAGATGATCGCCGCCGGCGCCCACGCTTCGCCATGGGAAGGCAAGCACCCGCACCACGGCGCGCAAGTAGCGCGGGCCGCGCGCTACATCCTGTTCGGGCAAGTGGAAAACGGATCGCAATGCCCGGTTACCATGACCTATGCCAGCGTGCCGGCACTGCGCCAAAGTCCCGGCCTGGCAGCGCGCTGGCTGCCCAAGATCCTGTCGCGAATATACGATCCGAGCCCGCTGCCGATTGAAGAGAAGCGCGGCGCCCTGATCGGCATGGGCATGACGGAAAAGCAGGGCGGTTCCGACCTGCGCGCCAACACCACCCAGGCAGAACTGGTGGCGCCTGGCGAAGCGCGCGAACTGTTCGGCGATGACGGCGAAGCCGTGTACCGCCTGACCGGCCACAAATGGTTCTTCTCCGCGCCGCAATGCGATGCCCACCTGGTGCTGGCGCAAGCCGGCGCCGCGGGCCTGAGCTGCTTCCTGGTGCCGCGCTTCCTGCCAGGCGGAACGCGCAACCAGGTGCGCGTGCAGCGCCTGAAACAAAAGCTCGGCAACAAATCGAATGCCTCCTCCGAAGTGGAATTCACCGGCGCCTACGGCTGGCTGCTTGGCCCGCTGGGCCGCGGCATTCCGACCATCCTTGAAATGGGTACCCACACCCGCCTCGATTGCGTGCTGGGCACCGCCGGCATCATGCGCGCCGCGCTGACGCAGGTGCTGCACCACGCCCGCCGCCGCAGCGCGTTCGGCAAGCCATTGGCCGAGCAGCCGCTGATGCAAAATGTGCTGGCCGACCTGGCGCTGGAATCCGAAGCGGCCACGGTCTTTGCCATGCGCCTGGCGCGCTGTTTCGACCATATGGACAACCCGGCCGAAGCGCTGCTGGCACGCCTGCTGACGCCAGCAGGCAAGTACTGGATCTGCAAACGGGGGCCCGGCTTTGGCGCCGAAGCGATGGAAGTCCTGGGCGGCAGCGGCTACGTCGAGGAAAGTTCACTGGCCCGCCTGTACCGCGAATTGCCCGTCAATTCGATCTGGGAAGGTTCAGGCAACGTGATGTGCCTTGATTTGCTGCGCGCCCTGTCGAAATCGGGCCAGGCGAAGGAAGTGCTGGCCGCCGAACTGGGGGAGGGCAGCCATGCCGATCCGGATTACGTGCGCTTCACCAGCCAGCTGCTGGCCGACCTGCCCAGCGCAAGCCAGGATGAATTCGGCGCCCGCCAACTGGCCGAACGCATCGTCCTGGCCGTGCAGGCAGGCCTGCTGCTGCGCCACGCGCCCGCCTTCGTCAGTTCGGCCTTCGTCGCCACCCGCCTGGCGCGTGAACCTGGCGGCGCCTATGGCCGGTTGCCGGACGGAACCAACTGCGAAGCCATCCTGCAGCGTGCGCTGGTGGAAAACGCCTGAGGCTGGGATAATGCGCGGAATAAACCGAATATAACGCTCAATTTATGAAACAAGACCCACGCTTCCCCAACCTGTTCATCACTGACCACCCGCTGATCCAGCATAAGCTGAGCCATATGCGCGACAAGGCAACGTCCACGCGCACCTTCCGCGAACTGCTGAAAGAAATCACCCTGCTGATGGGTTACGAAATCACCCGTGACCTGCCGCTGACCACGCGCGAAATTGAAACCCCGCTGGAAACCATCCAGGCGCCCGTGATCGCCGGCCGCAAACTGGCCGTGGTGCCCATCCTGCGCGCAGGCGTAGGCATGAGCGACGGCCTGCTGAACCTGGTGCCATCGGCCCGCGTCGGCCACATCGGCGTGTTCCGCGACCCGGAAACCCACCAGCCGGTTGAGTACTTGGTACGCCTGCCGGACCTGGTCGACCGCACCTTCATCCTGTGCGACCCGATGGTGGCGACCGGCAATTCCGCCGTGCATGCCGTTGACGTGCTGAAAAAGCGCGGCGTAAGCGACGACCAGATCATCTTCCTGGCCCTCGTTGCAGCGCCGGAAGGCATTGAAGTGTTCCAGAAATCGCACCCGAACGTGAAGATTTTCTGCGCCTCGCTGGATTCCCACCTGAACGACCACGCTTACATCGTTCCCGGCCTGGGCGACGCCGGCGACCGCATTTTCGGGACCAAATAAGCCATGGCGACGCCGTCGGACCCAGCATTCCAGGACCGGCTGCAAGCCCTGCGCGACAAATATGCCGCCAGCGTTCCGGAACGCATGTCAGCGATTCGGGATGCCCTGGTGCTGTGCCGGGGCGCCTTGAGCGCTAGCCATATCGACCAATTGCACCACGCCTTGCACGGTGTGGCCGGATCCGCCGGGTCATTTGGCTTCCACGCCCTGGGCGCGGAAGCGCGCCGCATCGAGCAAATGGTACGCGGCGTCATGGAGGCCGGCGCCCCATGGGAAGGTATCGACACTGCCGTGCAAGCACTGTTGCATTGGGCCGACAAGGATTTTCGCGCTGAAAAGTTTGCCGCGCACGATTGATATTTATCAAACAAGATTGATAAATCTTGTCTATAGTTACCTACACATGTGCGGAACCTGTTTGGGCAAATCGTGAATTAATTTTCATCGCGACGTGTTTTTAACAGGTATTTCGGTATAATGCGGGATCGTTTTGATTCAGGCGACTGGATTTAAACGGTATCACGGGCGTAAAGCTCACTTAACTGTAATAGGAATTGTAATGGCAACTGGTATCGTAAAATGGTTCAACGACGCAAAGGGTTTTGGCTTCATTACCCCTGATGAAGGCGGCGAAGATCTGTTTGCTCACTTCTCGGCTATCCAAAGCACCGGCTTCAAGTCGCTGCAGGAAAACCAACGCGTCTCCTTCGACGTGACCTCCGGCCCAAAAGGCAAGCAGGCGTCGAACATCCAGCCTCTGTAATAGAGTCGGATCCAAACTGCAAAAAATCCTCCAAATCGGAGGATTTTTTTTCGCCCCTACGCTTCAGCCCGTGTCCCACCTTGGGGTCACACCCGAAACGAGACACGAGCTCGAGTGCCAGCGCGGCTGAGGCTGTGTCCCGATTCGGGTGTGACCCCAGGGTGGGACACGGGCTCAGCCTTTGCGCCAGTAGCCGGGCTGGGCGTAGGTGTGGCGCAGGAAGTCGACGAAGGCGCGGATGCGCAGGGGCAGGTGGCGGCGCTGCGCAAAGACGGCGTAAATATCGTTGCCGGGCGCGGAATATTCGTTGAGCACGGGCTTTAATCGGCCTGCTTCAATATCCGACCCCACTTCCCACATCGAGCGCCAGGCCAGGCCTTTGCCGGCCAATACCCAATCGTGCAATACGGCACCGTCATTGCAGCTCATATTCCCTGCAATTTTCAAAGTGACATTCTTATCGCCATCGCGGAAAGTCCAGCCGCGCTGGCTGCCTTCACTGCTGATGGTCATGCAGTTGTGCTTCGACAGGTCGTCCAGCGATTTTGGGATCCCGTGCCGCTTCAGGTAGGCCGGCGTGCCAACCACCACCCGATGATTGTCAGCCAGCTTGACGCTCACCAGATTGGAGTCGGACATCTGCGCAATCCGGATCGCGACGTCCACGCCTTCGCCAATCAAATCCACCATGCGGTCACTCAGGTTCAATGTCACCGACACGTCACGGTGCTCCGCTAAAAAGGAGGGGACGAGCGGCGCCACGTGCAGCCGTCCGAAACCGGCCGGTGCGGAAATCATCAGGTGACCCGTGGCGCGCGCGCTACGCTCGGCGACTGCCGCTTCGGCGCTTTCCAGCTCGCTGAGGATGCGTTGGCAATCCTCAAGGAAGGCGGCGCCTTCGTCCGTCAGCGCCAGCTTGCGCGTGGTACGCTGGAGCAGTTTGACGCCGAGCCGTTGCTCCAGCGCGTCAAGCCGGCGTCCTATGACGGCCGGTGCAATGCCTTCTGCGCGGGCCGCTGCCGACAGGCTGCCGCGGTTGACCACTTCTACAAAGGTGGAAATTTGCCTGAATTGACCCATGCGTCCTCACTTATGACTAAAACGCACAGATGAAGTGCTTTTTAGTCTTGTTTCTCTATGTTTTTAGTCAATATACTGGAAAACATCGAATCACAACACTAACCATCTATAACGGAGAAAGACCATGAGCATCACTCTGCCAGCAGGTATGCAAATCACAGGTGAAATCAAGCCAGGTTTCGAGCGCGTGCTGACCCCGGAAGCGCTGGCCCTGGTGGCCAAGCTGAGCCGCGAATTCGAACCGCGCCGCCAGGAATTGCTGGCCAAGCGCGTCGAACGCGCCAAGCGCCTGGACGCCGGCGAACGCCCTGACTTCCTGGCCGAAACTGCGCATATCCGCAACGGCGACTGGAAGATCGCCCCGATCCCGAAAGCGCTGGAATGCCGCCGCGTGGAGATCACCGGTCCGGTAGAGCGCAAAATGGTCATCAATGCGTTGAACTCCGGCGCCGACTCCTACATGACCGACTTCGAGGATTCCAACACCCCGAATTGGGATAACCAGATCTCGGGCCAGATCAATATGCAGGACGCGGTGCGCAAGACCATCGCCCTGGAGCAGAACGGCAAGTCCTACAAGCTGAACGAAAAGACCGCCACCCTGGTGGTGCGTCCCCGCGGCTGGCACCTGGATGAAAAGCACGTGACCGTCGACGGCAAGCGTGTTTCGGGCGGCATTTTCGACTTCGCCCTGTTCATGGTCCACAACGCGAAAGAGCAGCTGGCGCGTGGCGCCGGCCCATACTTCTACCTGCCGAAGATGGAATCGCACCTGGAAGCGCGCCTGTGGAACGACATCTTCGTGATGACCCAGAATGAACTGGGTATCCCGCAAGGCACCATCAAGGCCACCGTGCTGATCGAAACCATCCTGGCGGCGTTCGAGATGGATGAAATCCTGTATGAACTGCGCGAGCACAGCTCGGGCCTGAATGCCGGCCGCTGGGACTACATCTTCAGCTGCATCAAGAAGTTCAAGCTGGATAAGGATTTCTGCCTGGCCGACCGCGCCAAGGTGACCATGACTTCGCCGTTCATGCGCGCCTACGCGCTGCTGCTGCTGAAGACCTGCCACAAGCGCAACGCGCCGGCGATCGGCGGCATGGCTGCACTGATCCCGATCAAGAACGACCCGGAAAAGAACGAGATCGCGATGGGCGGCGTGCGCAACGACAAGGCGCGCGATGCGACCGATGGCTACGATGGCGGCTGGGTGGCGCACCCGGGCCTGGTCGACCTGGCCATGGGCGAATTCAAGAAGGTGCTGGGCGATGCGCCGAACCAGATTTCCAAACAGCGTCCGGACGTGGAAGTGACTTCGGCCGAACTGCTGGACTTCAAGCCTGAGGCGCCCATTACCGAAGCCGGCCTGCGCTACAACATCAACGTGGGTATCCACTATCTGGGCAGCTGGTTGAACGGCAACGGCTGCGTGCCGATCCATAATCTGATGGAAGATGCTGCCACTGCGGAGATCTCGCGCTCGCAGGTGTGGCAGTGGATTCGTTCTTCCAAGGGCGTGCTGGAAGATGGCCGCAAGGTGACTGCCGATATGGTGCGTGCGATGATTCCTGAGGAACTGCCGAAGGTGAAGGCTGCAGCTCCGGACGGTTCTACTCCGGCCTACGATCGCGCTGCGGTGATCTTTGAAAAGATGTCGACTTCGGAGGCGTTTGAGGAATTCCTGACCCTGCCGCTGTACGAAGAAATCTAAACCCGGTAAACCGGGGTCTGACTCAAGGGTCAGACCCTGCCGGCGCCACAGCCGATGGTGTTGGTTGTGCCTTTGAACTTCGACGAAAGTCAAAGGCCCAGAACCAACCCCGTTGGCCGCAAGATCATTCGGGGTCTGACCCTTGGGTCAGACCCAGGGTTACCGGGTTAGCGGCGCGTAGCCAACGCCGGCCGCTCAAGAAACGCCCGCAAGCGCGCCTCATCAATCCGCAGCCCGCCAATCCTGCGCAACAGACTGTCCACCCGGTCAGCCCCCCAGAACAGCTCGCCCTCATAAACAAAGCTGGGCACCCCAAACACCCCCTCGGCAATGGCCTGCTCAGTCGCCCGCGCCAGTTCCGCCTTGACCTCCGGCGTACCCGCAGCAGCCACCAGCGCCTCCCCATCAAGCCCGCAATCGCGCGCCACGCGAGAAAGCACGGCAAAATCCTGCGCATCCAGCCCCAATTCCCAAGTAGCCGCCATCACCGCCGAAACAAATGCAATCCGCGCTTCACGGCCAACAATTGCCGTCGCCATGCGCAACATCAGCAAAGGATTGAACGGATGCCCCGGCGGCCCGACAAACTCCAGCCCCTGGGCCGCCGCCTGCCGCATCACATCGCGGAAAGTCAGCACGCGCTTGGCCGGGACTTCCGCCGGCCCCACCAAACCATGCTTGTTCAGCATCGCGGCAAACAAGACAGGAACCATTTCAACCTTGACGCCCGCCGCCTCGATGCGGGCAATCTGCTTGGTCGCCAGCCACACGAATGGGCTGATGGGATCAACGTACATGCGGACGGTCTGCATAAATCTCCCTAAGTCAGAAGTTGTTCTTCCACTCCCTGAGCGCGGCAAAGACGGCCACCGGCGGTTCGCCGCCAGTCAATCTGCCCGCCTCGCGCAGCGTGGAAGCGATTTCAGGTTCACGGTAACGCAGGAAAGGATTCGTGGCGCGTTCCAGCCCAATGGTGCTAGGGACGGTTGGCTGGCCCCGTTCGCGGGTCGCGGAGTCGGCCGCCACGCGTGCGCGCAGGGCCGCATTCCCCGGTTCCACCGCGCTGGCGAAGCGCAGGTTGGACAGCGTATATTCATGGGCGCAAAACACCTTGGTAGCCTCTGGCAGAGACGCCAGCTTGCCTAGCGATTCCGTCATCTGCGCCGGAGTGCCCTCGAACAGGCGCCCGCAACCTCCGGCAAACATGGTGTCGCCGCAGAATACCCAGGGCTCGGCGCCATCGCGCACATAGGCGATATGGCCCCGCGTATGCCCCGGCACGTCGAGCACGCGCAACGACAGGCCGAGGCCGGGAACTGAGACCCGGTCGCCTTCGCCCAGCGGTACGGTGACGGCCGCGATACCATCATGGCGCGGGCCGAAAACAGGGACCTGGAATTGCGCCAAAAGCCCCGGCACGCCGCCAATATGGTCAGCATGGTGATGGGTGAGTAGAATGGCGGTAAGTGTCAGGCCGTGCTGGTGCAGGGCGGCAAGGATAGGCGCCGCGTCGCCGGGATCGACGGCTGCCGCATTGCGGCCGTCGTGGATCAGCCAAAGGTAGTTATCCTTGAAGGCTGGAACAGTGAGAACGGAAACAGGTTTGCTCATGGGCTCAATAAAGGGAATGCATGGATAGCGCAACATCCGACGAATCCATTATAGCGTTCGACAAATGGCTGGAAACACCGCCGGGTGCATACGTGCGCGCCTGGGAGCAGGCATGCCTGGACAAGATGGTGGCCAATATCTTCGGTTTCAACGCCGTACAGATCGGCATGCCGCAAATCGACGCGCTGGCGGCCAACCGCATGCCGCACCAGTGGCTGGCCGACATCCGCCTGCATCCGCGCCAATCGGGCACCGGCCGCGCAGTCGCGGTCACGCTCGATAGCGAGGAACTGCCGTTTGCTACCAATAGTATGGACCTGGTGGTGCTGCCGCATGTCCTGGAATTCTCCGCCGAACCGCACCAGGTGCTGCGCGAAGTCGAACGTGTGCTGATTCCTGAAGGCCAGGTCATCGTATGCGGCTTCAACCCGGTGAGCCTGTGGGGCTTGCGCCAGGTGCGCGGGCGCCTGACCGGATCGCACTACCTGCCGAAGGCGGGCGAATTCATCTCCATGCCGCGCATCAAAGACTGGCTAAAATTGCTGAACATGGGCGTAAGCCAGACGCAATTAGGCTGCTACGCGCCGGCCTGCCGCACCGAGCGCTGGCTGGCGCGCTACAACTTCATGGACCGCGCGGGCCCCAATTACTGGCCGTATTTCGGCGCGGTGTATATGGTGCAGGCGATCAAGCGCGTCAAAGGCATGCGCCTGATCGGACCGGCCTGGAAGCAGAAAACGGCCAAGGCGGGCGTTCCCGTCCCGGCCGCCAACAAACACAAAGAAAGCATCGATGGATAAAGTAGAGATTTACACCGACGGCGCCTGCAAGGGCAACCCTGGCACCGGCGGCTGGGGCGCGCTGATGATCGCGGGCGACGCCAAGAAGGAACTGTTCGGCGGCGAGCTGAATACCACCAATAACCGCATGGAGCTGACCGCAGTGATCGAATCGCTGAAGGCGCTGAAGCGACCTTGCGAGGTGGTGCTGCACACCGACAGCCAGTACGTCCAGAAGGGCATCAGCGAATGGATCCACGGCTGGAAAGCGCGCGGCTGGAAAACCTCCACCAAGGAACCCGTGAAGAACGCCGACCTGTGGCAGGCACTCGACGCAGCGCAGGCCGTCCACACGGTCGATTGGCGCTGGGTGCGCGGCCACAACGGCCATCCGGGCAACGAGCGCGCCGACCAGCTGGCCAACCTGGGCGTGGAATCGGTGCGCAAGAAATAAGGCCTGTTATACTTCGCCGCTTGCTACGAACAAATTCGTCAATTTATGCGTCAAATCGTCCTCGATACCGAAACCACCGGCATTAACCCCAAACAGGGCAACCGAATCATTGAAATTGGCTGCGTCGAACTGTTCGAGCGCAAGCTGACCGGGAATAACTTCCACCGCTATATCAATCCAGAGCGCGATTCGGAAGAGGGCGCATTGGCGGTGCACGGCCTGACCACCGAGTTCCTGCGCGATAAACCGCGCTTCCACGAAGTGGTGGAGGAGCTGCGCGAGTACATCCAGGGTGCGGAAGTCATCATCCATAACGCGCCGTTCGACCTGGGCTTCCTGAACCACGAATTCAACCTGCTCAAGCTGCCGACTTTCGATTCCCACATCAATGGCGTGATCGACACCCTGGTGCAGGCGAAGGAAATGCGTCCCGGTAAGCGCAATTCGCTGGATGCGCTGTGTGAACACTTCGGCATCTCCAATGCGCACCGCAAGCTGCACGGCGCTTTGCTGGACGCGGAATTGCTTGCTGACGTCTACCTCGCCATGACGCGCGGCCAGAATAGCCTGGGCATGGACATTGTGATCGAGGAAAGCAGCGGCGGTATCGCCATGGCCGAGATTGCACTGGCCGAGGTGATGGTGTTGCGCGCCAGCGATGCGGAAGAGGCTGCGCACAAGGATTTGCTCGATGGCCTGGACAAGGCAGTCAAGGGAACTTGTGTTTGGCGTACCTCTAGTCTATAATAGCGCCACTTTGGGAGGTTAGCTCAGGGGTAGAGCACTGCATTCACACTGCAGGGGTCACAAGTTCGAAACTTGTACTTCCCACCAGAATTAAGTAGCAAATCAAAGGCCTGCATCAACGTGATGTGGGCCTTTTTTGTTGCTGATGCAGATGGTACGGAAAAAGTCCGGAATCGTCCCGGGACATCATTCTTGCGGCAACCGCTTGTACGCGCCCGACCTTCTGTCATCACCCTAGATTCCGCACGGCAATCCAGGTAATTATGTTGTTCAAAAAATCACCAAAGAATCACATCCTTTGGTGATTTGCCGCACCTCCCATCCCCGGTATATTTTGCTCCGAGCTTGCCAATATTGACAGATCTGAACGGTCAGTTGGCTTGCCGAGGGCTCCCCCCGTTGCGTTTTGTTGGTGGCAGAAAATTCCGATTAGGTGGTGCACATCATGGCGGAAACACTCAAAAGCAGAACAGTCCGCGTAGTGCAGGGCTTGCAGCAAGGGGCGGAGTTCACCTTCGACTCAGGCTTGTCTTGCGTGATCGGCTCGGACGCATCTTGCACGGCGATCTTGCTGGATGAAAATGTAGCTCCAAGGCATTGCCTGCTGGCGATCGATCACCGGGGTGTGCACTGCAGCGCGCTGGACGATTCCGTGCGCATCGGCGCCAGCATGTTGGAGCCGGGCGAGACGGCCAGGATTTTCGATTACCAGACCATTGAAATAGGCAGCGCGTCGTTTGCGGTGCGGCCGGCAGACGAAGAGTGGGAAAAGGGCCTCGCAAAAGCAGGATCGTTGTTGGGGAGTTTCGCGCCGGGGGGCAACTTGCGTAGTCCAAGCCGTTTGCTGCGCAGCGCGGTCCTGGTGGTGGTCGGATTCGCGGCCAGCCTGAGCCTGGCCTACGCCATGATGTCACCCGACCGGACGGAAATGACCGAGGCCCGTACACGCGAGGCGCGGGAATGGCTCAAGTCGGTAGCACCGGTGGGCAGTCAATTGCAGTTGGAGGTCGACAGTGATCACCACCTGTCGGTATCGGGATACGTCAGCACCATTTACCAGCGCGACTTGCTTGCCATGTCCTTGCATGATTCCGAATACAAGGCGCGCAGCGACATCCATGCCACCGAGGAAATCGTGGCCTCGGTAGCGCGCCTGGCCCGCTTGGGGGGCATCAGTTGCCTCGCCAAAGACGCCGGGGCTGGTGTCGTCACCTGTGCCAACGAAGTCGATACCCTCGAGGCCGCATCCAAACTCACCTCGCTGGCACAGCAGGTACCGGGCTTGAAGGCGCTGAACGTGCAGGTCAAGAAGGGCGAGCCCGTTGCCACTCCCGCCCCGCTGGTCGCGGAAGCTGCTCCGCCTGCTGCGCTGGCCGTGGCGGCGATGGAGCCGGCGGGCGCGCCGCTGCGGATGTCGAAACGCTTTTCATCGATTCTGATTTGGAAGAAAAACAAATGGTTGATCGGCGCATATGGGGAGAAATTCGCGGAAGGTGATGAGTTCAACGGTATCCGGATAGTCAAGATCGAATTGGACCAGGTCGAGTTTCAAAAAGGTGACCGGCATTACGTCTTCCCCCTGGCGGCGCTGCAATGAAGACTCTTAACCAAGACGATCAGTTGCCCCCCAGCGAGTTTGCCACGCGTCTCCTTGCCGATAGAAGCGGCGCTCTGTGCGCCGAATACCGGCGCCTGATGGAGCAGGCCGTCGCAACCGGCGCCGAGCGTTTGCGGCACCCACTTGAGCAGCGTGAGTACGCGGCAACCAGGGCCCTGGTCGAGAGCGCGGCTGTTTCGGTCGAGGTTTTGCAGAACATCTGGGACGGCATGCATTTGAATCCCCGTTAGCGAGGCGGGAACCATGCAGGATTGCCACCCGCCTCAGCCCAGCTGGAGGCGGAGATGGCTGGAAGTAGGGTGATGCTGGGGCAGCAGCCTTTTAACCTTTTATGGAGAGAGACATGACAAACGGATTTGATGGTGCAATTTCAGGTGCAGGCGGTCTATTGCAAGCTGCGTTCGATGGCCTGGCGCATCTGCCGGATGCGAAGAAGGATCCGGCCGGATTCGCCACTGGCATGCAAAAGGTCGCGCTCTCGATGCAGGTCGCGAGTACGGCGCAGAGCGCAGTCTCCGAAACGATCAAGGCGTTTGGGGAAGGCACCAAAGGCGCTGCGCACAATATTTCGTAAGCGCTGGCTTGGCGAAATAGCAGGGCGCGCTGTCGCGATATGCGTACATGGAGATTGGAATGTCTGATTTGGAAAAATTGAATATCTTCTCTCCATGTGTTCTACAGCGCATTGCCGAGATCGGCTTCCTGGCAAGCGAGTATGGATTTCACGAAAAGGCCGAACAGATTTTCTCGGGTATGGCTCTGGCAAAACCCGATAGTTCAGCGCCTGCGGTCGCTCTGGCGGTGGTCCATGCGCGCAGCGGGCGTCTGCAGGACGCCATTACAGGCTTGAAGCATGCTGTCGGGGCTTTTCCCGCCAGTGAAATGGTGAAGGCCATGCTTGGTGCGTTCCTCGTGGAGGACAGGCAGGACGGCGCGCTGGAACTCTTCGACGCCGTGCTTGCCAGCAGGCAGGAGCCGGGCGCAGTGAATATTGTCGAATGCTGGCTGGACCAGGCGCGCAAGCTGAAAGAAGAGGGCGCGGCGCGCAAGACCGATACGGGGTCGCTGGCATTTTTCCGTCATCACAACATACGGGCCTAGCGGCTACGGCAGCAGTACCAGGCAAGGAGAAAACATGGACTTCACCTCCCTATCGTCGCTGCAGGCCTTGCAGGCATCGACACAGGCCGGCGCTGAGCGGGCGCCAGCGCCCGATCCGGCGTCGATCAGCCGCTTTCAGGAATTGCTCGGAGAGCCGCATTCGCCAACCCTGGCGGGCGAAGGACCGGGGGCCGCTTCGCAAGCGATCCGCAGCCATAGCGAAAATATGTCGTCGATGTGGAGCTCCGCGCAAGCTTCGATCGAAAACCTGTTGAAAAAAGAAGGCGACCTTTCGATGAAGGACGTGCTGCAGCTCCAATATGACATGGTCAAGACGTCGGCTGCCTTTGAAGTGGTGTCGAAGGCAGCGGGCATGACGGAGAAGGGCACGGAGTCCCTGTTCCAGCGTAATTGACCTTGAAACCGCCCATGGAAAATAACAATATGTCGATCCGGATGAAGCGCTGCCTTGCCTACGGATTGCTGCTGGCGGGGCTGCTGTTCCTCTCCGGTTGCGAGCAAGCCGTGTACAGCAATCTGTCCGAGCAGCAGGCCAACGATGTCCTGCTGACCTTGTTGAAAGGTGGCATCAGCGCGGAGAAGCGGGCTGGCGAAAAAGGCTATGGCGTCTGGGTCGACAGTGCCAAGATGGCGCCGGCGATCAGCCTGCTGAATGCGAACGGACAACCGCCGCAGCATTACACGGAGATGGGAGACATCTTCGCGCGTAACAATCTGATTTCGTCGCCCACGGAAGAACGCATCCGCTTTACCTATGGCACAGAGCAGGCGATCGCCAAGACCCTGTCGCAGATCGACGGCGTGCTGAGCGCACGTGTGCACATCGTCCTGCCGTCCAACGATCCGCTGGCGTCGCCGGTCAAACCTTCCTCTGCCTCTGTGTTCCTGAAATATCGGGCCGACATCAATATGAAGGCGGTGATCCCGGAAGTGAAGGAACTGGTGATCCGCAGCGTGGAAGGGCTGACAGTGGACAAGGTGTCGGTCAGCCTGTTCCCGGCGCGCGCCACCGGCACCGCTTCCGACCAGGTGCCGACCGCACGGATTTTCGGCATCATCGTCGCCAACTCCAGCGTGGCCACACTTTGGATCATGATGCTCACGCCCTGGATCGTGGCGGCGGTTCTGTTGATACTGCTGCTGAATGCGGTGCACCTGCGCACCTGGCTCAAAGGAAAATTGACAGCGCGGAACGCGACGCAGCGCGAGGTACGGGAACGTCCAGCGCGCCAGAGGGAACGGGCATGAGCGCCGTTATGCTGGAAGCCGCCGATAGCCCTGCAAGTGATAACCCAGGCCGGGCCTGGCAACCGCTGGTACAGGATCGCGCTTTCGATCTTCGGCTCCGTTTCAATCTTTTTCCAGCGACCTATGCGCATGCCAGCTGGATCGCGCGCCTGGGCCGGGACCTGCCGCTTGCCGAGGGGATCGATGATTCACCGTTCTGGATGCGCCGCTTATCCCTGGCCTTGTTACAGGCATGTAAGCTGGACCAGGATTTTGATTTCGACTTTTCCGATCGCGCGAAAAACATCGCCCTGCTGGATGCCGCGGTGCTGGAACGCTGCGCAAGACTGATGGCCGGCTTGCTGGTGCGCGAACAGATCAGGCATGTGGTTCTCGGCGCCGACATGGTGGCGCTCGAACGTACACTGGGGCGCGATAGCCTTCGGTTCGCGCTGGGCTGGACGGTGCCGCTCCCGGTACTCGGCTACGTCTTCCATCCGCATGGCGCCGCATTTCCCGACAACGAAGCCTGGACCCGGCGCGCTGTGGGCCTGGCCAGCGCCCTGCTGGGCGCTGCGTCAAGCGCAACGCTGGCACGCATGCAGCTCAGGTTTCCTTGCGGCTGGGCCAGCCTCCAGCGGCCGGTGTTGCAGGAGCAAGACCGCAGCAGGCTGGCTGCGCTCTTTGTCGCCGTTCTGCACAAGGCGGCGCCGGATCACGGGTGGCTGTTTGCAACGCCCGGGAGGACCGCGCAATGATGCTATTGGTGGATCGCGGCAAGCTCGCCAGCGCCGATGGAAAAGTCATCAAGGCGAACGATTTCGCGCAGCTGGCCAGCGCGCAGGAGGCGCTGGCCCATGCCAACCGGCGCGCCGCCGAGATCGTCGCGCTGGCGGAAACGCAACGTGATGCCGCGATTCGCGCGGGACGCGAACTCGGCATCGAACAGGGCCGCGCCGAGTATGCGGCGTCGATGGTCGACGCCACCGCAAGAATGGAATCGTCGTTCATCTGCCTGGAGGCACGGCTGGTCAAAACGGTGATGGACGCGTTGCAGGCGATCCTGCACGAAATAGGCGAGCGTACCGTAATGGAAGGCCTGGTTCGGCGCACGATCGCCAATTCGAGCCGCAAGAACTCCTTGCGCCTGATCGTGGCGGCGCAACAGTTCGACACCGTCAATGCGCTGCTTTCGCCGGTGCTGGCCGAGTTCCCAGAGATCGAATATATCGACGTGGTGCAGGATCCTGCCGGGGTGCCGGGCATGTGCGTGCTGGAGAGCGAATTCGGCATCGTCGACGCCAGCCTCGATACGCAGATCGCGGCTATACGCGCGGGCCTGATCCGGGCGTTCGTCGGCAAGCGGCGCTCGAGCGGGGCCGGTCAATGAGGGGGCGCCGCGACATGGCAAGCATGGACTATCTGTCCGACGCGCTGGCTGACGCACTCAGTGGCTTTTCCGCGATCGAGACGCGCGGCCGCGTACTGGAAGCGGTGGGCACGCTGATCAAGGCCAGCGGGGTCAGCGCCCGGGTCGGCGACATCTGCGCGCTGCGCAATCCCGGTACCCCATGGCAGATGCAGGCCGAGGTAGTCGGCATCCTCCGCGACCTGGTGCTGCTGATGCCTTTCGGCGAACTGGCGGGTTTGTCGACCCAGACCGAAGTCCTGCATCTGGGGCGCACGCAGGGCGTAAAGGTGGGGCCCGCCGTGCTGGGCCGGGTGCTGGATGGATTCGGCGAGCCGATCGACGGCCTGGGGCCGATCGACGCGGTGCAGGAGTATCCGGTGTATGCGCCGGCGCCCGATCCACTGCGGCGCAAGCCGATCCTGAGCGCCCTGCATACGGGGGTGCGTGCCATCGACGCCTTTCTCACTTGCGGCGAAGGGCAGCGCATGGGGATCTTTGCGCCGGCGGGCAGCGGCAAGAGCAGCCTGCTGTCGATGATCTCGCATGGGACTGCGGCCGATGTCACCGTGGTCGCGCTGGTGGGCGAGCGCGGCCGCGAAGTGGGGGAGTTCTTCCGTACCGCAGTGCCGGCCGGCGGCCGCGAACGCACCGTCTTCGTGGTGGCGACCTCGGACCGGGCGGCCGGGGAAAGGGCCAAGGCTCCCTGCGTGGCGACGGCAATTGCCGAATATTTCCGTGACCAGGGCCGTTCGGTATTGCTGCTGGTCGATTCGGTCACGCGCTATGCGCGCGCATTGCGCGAGATTGGCCTGGCGGCAGGTGAGCCGCCAACGCGGCGCGGTTTTCCACCCTCGGTGTTTACCGTGCTGCCAAAGCTGTTCGAACGGGCCGGGCAAAGCGAGAAGGGCGCGATCTCCGCTTTTTACACGGTGCTGGTCGATGATGACGAGGCGGGCGATCCGATCGGTGAAGAGGTGCGCTCGACGCTCGATGGCCACATCATCCTGTCCGCCAAGCTTGCCGCCGCCAACCATTATCCGGCGATCGATACGATGCAGAGCCGCAGCCGGGTGATGAATATCGTGGCGTCGGCTGAACACCAGGCTTTGGCAGGAACACTGCGCGAGCTCAGCGCCAAGTACCAGTCGATCGAGATGTTGTTGCAGATCGGCGAGTACGAAGCGGGGGCGGACGCCATAGCGGATCGCGCGATCCGTACCCGCCCAGCGTGCGAGGCATTGCTGCGGCAGGCGCCAGGGGAGTCATCCGGCCTGCGGGAAACGCTGGCGGCCATGCGCAATATAGCGGCGACCTAGGGGACATGGAAACCATCATGCTGGAACAGCACGAACAATTGGTCAGGGTACGGGACGTGCAACTCCAGGGCGCGCACGCCGAACTCGCGCGCAAGGCCGCGCTGCGCAACGGAATCCGGCGGGAAGTCGAACGCGCGGAGGCGGCACTGCGGGTCCTGGCTGCCCAGAGGGCGTCCTGGGATCGGCAATGGCAGGCATGGATAAAACAGGGCGGGGCGCTGCAGCGAGGCAAGGCTTATGCCGACCAGCACCTGAAAATCGCCGCACTCGAGAACGACCTCGAACAAGAGCGGGCCAGCATCCTTGAACGCTTGCAGGAGGCGCAGCAGGAAGTCGATGCGGCCCAGATCAGGACCAGGAAGCAGCAGCATGCCTTGTCGAACATCATCGACATGGTGGGCCAGATGAAGAAGATGCAGCGCCAGGAGCGGGAAGCGCGTGAGGTGCAGCGATCGGAAGACGCAGTCGCGGCGAGCTGGTACCTGGCCAGGAAGACGCTCGCTCCGGAGGCCAGGCATGAATGAATTTTCCAGGATCGATGGCGGTGAGCGGGACCTGCTCCTGCCTGGCCCAGCCGCTGTACCGCTTGGCCGGCCCAGTTCCGATGCAGCTGTGGCAGCCTTTCGCAACATGATGCGCAAGCGCTCGCCGGACACGGCACCGGCGCCGGCGGAGAAGACGAATGCGCGTGCAAGCGGCACGTCGCCGCATCAGGTCCGGGCGGACTGCTCCGGCGCGAGCACCGACGCGCCGGCGGGCGCTGCCCCGCATGCCCCCGTGCGCTTGCGGACGGCAGCTGGTGAAGAGGGCGGCCAGACTGCCCTGCCATGCGCTATTCCCCCCGAGCTGATGGCGGCCGGCGTGCAGCGGCCTGGCCAGCAGGCCTTCACCGGGCTTCAGCAGGGCAGTGCTTCGGCCACTGCGGCCCCGGCCGATGCCGCCCAGAACGATGAAGTGGCAGCGCTCCTGCAACATTTCAGCGCCAATCTGTACGTGGCAGACAGCCCCAGGGCGGGCACGGGCCGCATCATGCTCGACCTCGGCACCTCACTGCCCGGCTCATCGGTAGAAATGTCGCGCGACGGTGTCTTTCTCAACGTGCGGCTGCACGCGGCGGATGACGCGATGCTGCGGCTGATGCGGGGCGGCAGCGCGCGCCTGCTGGAAGCACTGAACAAATCGACGGGACTGGTGGTGCGGCTCGACCTGGTGCAGCGCAGCGACACGGCCGGAGCTGATGCATGATGTCCGATTCCGCAGCCCTGGTTCTCGATCAGCTCGAGCCCGATGTCAGCCGCCTGGTGAATGCCTGGCTCGCCGTGCGCCAGTTTTCCGAGTGGCCGGTGGCTGGCCGGCGCCTGCGCATCCAGTGGGGCTGTGTGCTGCCCCACGCACCGTTTGCCGTCGCCATCGAATGCACGCTGGCGGGCCAGGCCTTGCTGGTCAAATTCGACGGGCTGGCCGGGATCGACCCGCGCCTGGTCGGCGAACCATTTTCCCATTTGCCCGCGCCGACGCGCAATCTCGTCATCGAACGCGTTGCCGCGGATTTTTCTGCGGCGCTGCCGCAGGGTTTCATGCATGACGTGGACATCCGCGCGGTGCACTGGACTGCGCCGGACAGCGCGGCCTGGCCGTGCGCGATCGGCTTCACCGTGATCCGCGAAGACGGTGCGCAATCGCGCGGCACGCTGGCGGCGGGTGTACTGCGGACACTGGAATGGCTGCATCAGGCCATGCCGCAAGGCGCCTTGGCGCCGCTGGTTTCCAGGGGCGACATGCCGGTGGCTGTCTGCCTGCGGGTAGGGCGCACCGTGCTGGCCAAGTCCACGGTGCGCGGCCTGGGCGCTGGCGACGTAGTGTGGATCGATGAGGGCGGAGCGATTTCACGTCATGGCGTGACGCTGGTCTTCATCCCCGGCAACAGCAGTCAGCGCGCCTGGTCGGTCCGCCTCAAGCAGCGCACCGTGACGCTGCAGGCGCCTTATTCCGGCATCCTGGCGCACGCGCAAGGCCTGGTAGTCAACCGAGGAGAGCAAAGCACCATGCACAAGGATCATACCGATATCGAAGTCCCGGTGGTGTTTGAAATGGGCCAGATGGTATTGCCGCTGGCCGAGATCGAACGCCTGCACGCCGACCAGACATTCGAGCTGGAGCAGGATGCCAGCCTGGCGACGGTGACGCTGAGCGTGTTCGGCTCGGTGATCGCGCAGGGCAAGTTGATCGCCATCGGCAGCAAGCTGGGCGTACGCATCGTGCGCGTTGCCGGCAGCGGCAACGAACAATCCGCTTAGCTATTGCAGGGGGACGCGTGCTCGCACAGGGAATGCCGGATCCGATCATCGTCATCACAACGCTTGGTTTGCTAGGGCTGGCGCCCTTCCTTGCCGTGATGGTGACTTCCTATTCCAAGATTGTGGTGGTGACCAGCCTGGTGCGCAATGCGCTTGGCTTGCAGCAGGTGCCGCCCAACCTTGTCCTGAACGGGTTGGCGATCATCGTGTCGCTCTACATCATGGCGCCGGTCACCAGCAAGATTACCGACACCGTGCAGGCGCAGGTGAAGCCGGGACAGCAGCTGAACGCCGGCAGCTTCTTCGACATACTGGGCCTGGCGCGCGAACCGCTGCGGGGGTTCCTGTCAAAGCACACCAATCCGCGCGAGCGCGAGTTTTTCGTCCGCTCGGCCGGCAAGATATGGCCCGTGGAGCGGGCCGAGGCGCTCAAAGGCGATGACTTGCTGGTACTGGTTCCGGCATTCACGGTGACCGAGCTGACGGCCGCGTTCAAGATCGGATTCCTGATCTACCTTGCCTTCGTCATCATCGATCTGGTGGTGGCCAACATACTGGTCTCGATGGGGATGATGATGTTCTCGCCCACGGTGGTGTCGGTGCCGCTCAAGCTGCTGCTGTTCGTGGTGCTGGACGGTTGGTCAAAGCTGGTACACGGCTTGATCCTTACTTATCAATAGGCCGCCGCCATGGAATTTTCTGTCCTCATCACCTACGTCAACCAGGCCCTGCTCCTGATCCTGCTGCTGTCGCTGCCGGTGATCGCGGTGGCCAGCATTACCGGCCTGGCGCTTGCGTTCCTGCAGGCAGTCACCCAGGTGCAAGACCAGACGATTTCGTTCGGTGTCAAGCTGATCGCAATCATCGCCACGATCGCCCTGACGTCGTCCTGGCTGGGCGGCGAGCTGTTCCTCTTTGGTGAGCAGATGTTCGGCGCCATTGCGGGAGTGCGCTAGCGATGGGCGCCATGATGCACCAGGGAGAAGCCATCCTGATCGTGACCAGCCTGCTGATGACGCGCATGCTGGTGGCGTTTTCAGTCTGGCCGATCTTCATGGGCCAGACCGTTCCCGTCATGGTGCGCATGGCGCTTGCCGTGGCCTTGAGCAGCCTGATGCTGCCGGCTGCACTGGAGGATCCGGCCATGCTGTCGATCTCCTATCCGCAGGTAGTGTTCGTGATCCTGAAGGAAGGCGGGATCGGCCTGGTGCTGGGTTTCCTGTCCGGCATAGGATTCTGGGCCTTGTACACCGCCGGCACAATCATCGAATTCCAGGCCGGCATGAGCATGGCGACCATGGTCGACCCGACCACGGGGCAGGACGACTCGATGGTCGGCGGCCTGATGATGCAGATGTTCACCATGCTGTTTCTCGTGACCGGCGGCCTGCTGTCGATGATCGGCACGCTGTACGAGAGTTACCAGGTGTGGCCGATCCCGAGCATGGCCCTGTCGATGGGCAATGCGAGCCTGGTGGAAGTCGGGCTGCGGGCGCTGAGCGAGATGCTGGGCCTGGCGCTGAAGGTGGCGGCGCCGTTCCTGCTGTTGATGCTGATGCTGGAGATCGGGCTGGGCCTGCTGTCGCGCTTTGCGCCGCAGCTGAACGCCTTTTTCCTGGCGATGCCGCTGAAGGCGCTGATCCTGGCATTGCTCATGTTGCTGTACGGGGCCGGCATGTCGGAGAGCTTGCGCGCTCTGCCCATCGCCGATTTTCCCGCGATGCTGAACGCGCTGCGCGGGGTCTGGCATGAGTAATGGGTCTTCCAGCCAGAGCAGGACCGAGCAGCCGACCAGCAAGAAGCTGCGCGACGCGAGGAAGCAGGGCGACGTCTGGCACAGCAAAGACGTGGGCGCGACGGCCTCGATCGTGCTGGCCCAGGTCCTTTTCGCGCTCGGCGGCACGAGCCTGGTCGAACGGCTGGGCGCCATGCTCACGCGTACGGCCGGCGCCAGCTTCAATGCATTAGACGACACGGCGACCTTGCTGGCATGGACGCGCGATCTGCTGACGGAAGCGGCCTGCATCTGCGCCGCCGTCGCGCTGCTGATGGCGGCGCTGGCGGCGCTGACGGGATGGCTCCAGGCAGGCGCCGTGTTCTCACTGGAGCCGGTGATGCCGCGCCTGTCGCGCCTCAATCCGGTCGAGGGAGCCAAGCGCCTGTTTGCGCTGCGTAACCTGGTCGGCCTGGTCAAGCTGGCCGTGATCTGTATCGCGCTTGCCGCCGTGCTGTGGTGGGTGGCGCACGCAACCCTGCCCGCGCTGGTGCGCGCGCAATGGCTCCCGGTTGGCGGCCTGCTGCCGCTGGCCGGGAAGATCATCGGCCAGATGGCGTGGATGGTCACGCTGGCGTTCGTTGCCATGAGCGTATTCGACATCTGGTTCCAGCGCATGGAATACCTGAAGCGCCACAAAATGACGAAGGACGAAGTGCGGCGCGAAGCGCGCGAAATGGAAGGCAGTCCGGAAATGCGCGGCATGCGCCGGCGCCTGCACCATGAATTGGGCATGGGGAACATGCTGGAGAACGTGCGCAAGGCGAATGTGGTCGTGGTCAATCCGACCCATATCGCCGTTGCGCTGTACTACGAAGCGGGCGTGACCGACCTGCCGCTGGTGGTCGCCAAAGGAGAAGGGCATATTGCGCAGGCGATCCGCGACATCGCGCAGGAAGAGGGTATCCCCATCATGCGCAACGTCAAGCTGGCGCGCGGCCTGCACGCTGCGGTGCAGTTGAATACCCATATACCGGACGAATTTCTGGAGCCCGTGGCCGAAGTGTTGCGTTGGGTACGGGATTTTCATGGACGACTTGGCGAGGGAAACGAATGAAAATGAACCCTATGCATGGATTGAGACCGCCCGGATCGTGGTCGGTGCTGGCGCGCCATGCGGACCTGCTGCTGGTGGCGCTGGTGGTGGCCGTCATCATGCTGATGGTCCTGCCGCTGCCCCCATTCATTCTCGACAGCCTGATCGCGGTCAACCTGACGCTCTCCGTCGTGCTGCTGATGGTCGCGCTGTATATTTCCTCGCCACTCGGCCTCTCCACGTTTCCATCGCTGCTGCTGTTTACCACCTTGTTCCGCCTGGCGCTCAATATCGCCTCGACGCGGCAGATCCTGCTGAACGCGTATGCGGGCGACATCATCGCCACTTTTGGCCAGATGGTGGTGGGCGGCGACGTGATCGTCGGCGCGGTGGTGTTCCTGATCGTGGCGGTGGTCCAGTTCATCGTGGTGGCGAAGGGTTCCGAGCGGGTGGCCGAAGTGGCGGCACGCTTCAGCCTGGATGCCATGCCGGGCAAGCAGATGAGTATCGATGCCGACCTGCGGGCCGGGATCATCGACAAGGATGAGGCGCGCCAGCGCCGCGCCAAACTGGAGAGCGAAAGCCAGTTGTATGGGGCGATGGATGGCGGGATGAAGTTCGTCAAGGGCGACGCCATCGCGGGCCTGATCATCGCGGCGGTCAACATCCTGGCCGGGCTGGCGATCGGCGTCTTCCGCAAAGGCATGGATGCCGGCACGGCCCTGCAGACCTATGCGGTGCTGACGGTCGGCGACGCCCTGGTGTCGCAGATACCGTCGCTGTTCGTGTCGATCGCGGCCGGCATCGTCATCACGCGCGTTTCCGATCCGGGCCGGGTCGGCAGTCCGAACCTCGGTAACGAAATCGCTGCCCAGATCAGCAGGCAACCCAAGGCCCTGCTGGTAGGCGGCGCGATGATTTTCCTGCTGACGTTGGTGCCAGGTTTTCCCAAGTTCCAGTTCATCCTGCTCGGCATTGCGGTGGCCTCGCTGGGCTTTTTCCTGGTGCCGGCGCGGCGGCGCTATGCCAACGCAGCACAGACGCCAGTTCCATCGATGCAGAAGGAGGGCCATGACGGGGCGCGCACGCTGCTCGACGCCGCGGAGCATAGCTTGACCATTCCGCTGGTGGTGCAGGCTTTCCCCGGCGTCGGCAGCGTCCTGTCACCGGTGCACTTCGAGAGCGAACTGGCCGAAGCGCGGCGCTACTTCAGTGTCGACCTGGGCATCCCTTTTCCCGGCGTCGTCATGCGCGAGAATGCGCGCCTTGAGGAGGGGGAATACCGGATCTATGTGGATGAAATTCCCGTGCTGGCCGGCTACCTGGCGCAAGACGAAGTGCTGGCATTGGCGTCCAGGCAAGTATTGGACCTGGCGCGTATCCGCTACAGGGAGGGTGGCGCACCGGTTTTCGGGCATCCGGCGCTGTGGGTGCCGGTGGAGGAGATCGACGCGCTGGATGCGGCAAACCTGAAGTATCTGGAGAACGAACAGATCCTGGCCCGCGCCCTGCTGAGCGTGCTGCGCCGCCACGCCGGTGAATTCATCGGGATACAGGAAACCCAGTACCTGCTGAAGCGCCTGGGCGAGCAGTATCCCGACCTGGACAAGGAATTGCAGCGCAACGTGCCTTTGCCGCGCCTCGCGGAAGTGCTCAAGCGCCTGGTGCGCGACGAAATTTCCATCCGCAACCTGCGGGTGATCGCCCAGGCCCTGATCGAATGGGCGCCGCGGGAGAAGGACACGGTCCTGCTGACGGAATACGTAAGAATCGCCCTGACGCAGTACATTTCGCACCGCTTCGCGCAGGAGGACGGATCATTGCCGGCGATCGTGCTGCATCCCCGTGTGGAAGAGCAGCTGCGGCAAGCCCTGCGCCAAACCTCGGCAGGGGCAGTGCTGATGCTCGATCCGGAAATCGGCAACCAGCTGGTCGCCAATATCAAGCAGGCGGTGGAAACACATGTGGAGAAAACTGCAGTTCTGCTGACTTCACTTGAGATCAGGCCCTATCTCAGGAAGCTGACCGAGGTCGAGCTGGCCGATCTCGCCGTGGTGTCTTACCAGGAATTGCGGCAAACGGTCAGGGTCGTGCCGGTCAGTTCCGTCGAGATTTAAGGCGACAGGCTGCGCTCCGGCAGGGGCGCAGCTGCATCGAATCAACAGTAGCCAACCAAGCAAGGAGAACACCATGTTCGGGATCGACTTCGGTGGCATCATCCACCGCGCAGTACAGTTGCTGGACCTGGAGCCGCCACCGCCCAGGCACGTGGACCCGCCCCCGCCCGCCACGTCCAGCGTGGTCAATGCCGACTACGTCACCAAGGGCCCGCGGGCCTCGCCGCTGCTGGTGGACAAGCCGCAGATCGACTTCGTCAAGCCGCCGGCGCCGGCCGTCAAGGCTGCCGAGGAGTATACCGACAAGACGGTCGCCACCGCCAAGGAAACCAAGCAGGCGGCGGACAGGCTGCAGGCCGATTTCGGCGACACGCTGCCGGAAGACAACCAGACCGACTGGGAAATGTACGTAGCCCGGCGCACCGTCGCCAACGGCGACCAGGCCAAGGCCGAGCAGGCGATCGCCGCCGAATTGCGCCTGACCTACCAGGGCGACCCGAACAACAAGGAGGCAGTGCAGAACGCAGCGCACGATATCGCCAACCGCTACCATGACGACCCGGCGACCCAGGCGGCGGTCAACAAAGGCCTGGACACCGTCCTGACCGAAACCCCGGCCGAACGTGCTACCAATACCAAGCTCAATGAAGTCAACCAGGCTGGCACCAGGCTCGATGACCTGACCGCACAGCAGCAGGACGGCGACAAGTCCGTCACGAGCGAGCAGATCGCCAGCGCGCGCGAAGACTATGCCGCAAAGCAGAAGGAACTCCTGGCAGCGACCCGGAAGGAATTGAGCGCGACCTATGCCGACTTGCCTGCCGGTGTCCAGATCCGTGAACTGGACCCGCTGGCCTACGCGGCCACGCAGATGAATGGACGCTACGCTAATGATCCTGAGTTCAAGGCCGTCATCGGGGCGGCCACAATCCTGCAGCGATTCGAGGACAGCGCCGTGCTGGGCAACGAGGCGCAAATCGACCTGCTGGGCAAGGCCTTGCCCAAAGGCGTGGACCCGACGATAAAGGGGCTGGTGATGGCGGACGCCGGCGTGCAGAAAGTCATCGACACCTACGTCAAGGACGGCGTCAAAGCGGTCGAAGATGCGTATGCCAAGAAGGGCACCGCGGCAGGCGCCGAGGCCCTGCGCGACGTGACCGACCCGTCCAAACATTCGGCCGTATCGCCCGAGATTGCCGCCCGGATCATCAACCAGTCGAAACCGACGGTGGAAAAGATCGTCAACGATATCGCTAACAGGCAGCCCAAGGGCCTGGAAGGCCAACGGAGCATCCCCGATATCGGGGCGGGGATCAAAGTAGCCAAGGCGCTGTCGGCGGCGGTGGACGTCGCCGCTGCCGGCAGCGATTGGGAGAAGAAAGAATACAGCGACCCTGAAATCAAGGCCGCGGTAGAGGGCGTGGCGCACCTGCTCGCCACAAATCCCGCGGCGGATATTGCCCAACTGGGCTTCAAGGATGCGGTGGCCGACGGGCACGCGACACTTGCGCTGGAAACCGTGCGCCAGGTATCGACCCTGAAAATGGATGAGGTCGATATGGGCGCTGCCGGGAAAATCCACGATGCGGGCCGCTTTGAAAAGCAGAAGGGGGTGTGGCGGGACGCGACTCTGCGCGCGCTCAAGGAAGGCCTCGACGGTTTGAAGAAAAACAACGAGGACATGCTCAACAAGGCAACCAAAGGCATGGCGCCCTTACTGGTCCAAGGCAAGTACTCGGATCTGCTGACGGACGGCGATTTCAACAAGGGCCAAAGGGCGATGGTTGAAAAATTCCCTGGGCTCAAACAAGACATCATTGACGGCCGTAACTGCATCGACGACATGGGATACAAGCTGCTGCGCACCAGCGAGGCTGTTGACTTCTACAGCAAGGACCTGGGCGGGATGGACGGCTACAAAGAGGTCGATGAGACCCGCACGGCCCTAATGGCCGATGAGAAGGTGACCTCGACCCTCCTGATGAGCGATTCGGCTTCGATGCGCACGAGTACCCAGGTGGTCCGCAAGATGCTCTCGGATGACCTGAAAAACGGAGGCACCCAGGCGCAAACCTACGGTCTTCGCGCACAGGTGACCGGCGACCTGGCGGAATTCCTGGCCGAATCCTACGTCATTGGAAAGGTGAACGGCGGCGTCAATTTGCCGGGCGCCGCGATTGAAGCCACGCGCGCGGCCCACCTGCCTTATTTTGGCGGCTCGTTGATCTGGGGCGTCGGAGGCTACTTCCAAGCAGCCATGACGGGATATCTCTTCGATACGGTGAAAGTCGGCGATGTCGGCGGGCCCTTGCGCAAATGCTTGTTGATCGGCCTGGTGGGCGGTTTCGCCGGCTTCCACCTGATGCAGGCGGGTTTGGGCGCCGCACGCATCCAACCGCATACTTTCGGCAAAGGCCCGGACGGGAAAGTCCTCACTACTGCCGACACGATGGTCAAAAAACTCGGTACGAAGTTCTTCGATGCCGCCGAATCCGGCGAAAACAGCTGGGGGCTCTACGTCAAGGAAGGCACGGCGCGCGACCGCTGGACGCGACTTGCGACCGAGGCGACCCAGCCCCTGGTCAAGCAACTGGTTTGCTTGATGACGATAGCAACGGCGTGGGACGCCAGCGGCGTATTCGCCAATCTCAACGGAACGCTGCCCTACCCGAATCCGGATGGCACGGTGGACACCGCTACGAAGCAGTTCAAGCTGGGCACGCAATCCGTCAATCTCAGCAGCGACGCCATGCTGCTGCGCCTGCAGGTGCGCGAGATGACCTTGCGCACCCTCGGCGCAAAGGTCATGGCCGATCCGGAGCTCAAGGCGGCCGCCGAAACCCGCTGGAAGATCGAAAGGTTTGCCTACGCTGCGAAGGATGGCAAGAAGGTGGCTGACCTGAAGCCGCATGAGTTCAGCTTCAACTCGCGGCTTGCGGGCAAGTATGCACTTGGAGAGTCCGGAGTCGACGGTGCCGCTGGCCGAACGGCGCTGGGTGAGGCAAGCGCGACCAAGAAATTCCTTGGAACGAGCAAACTGCTGAATGCGTTCGAGTATATGTTCGGCACCGGATCAAAGGGCAACGCGGCGAAGTGGGCGGAGACGCTCAGCCCGACACTCAGGGGCGTGCTGTTCAAAAATATTGTCGAGGAGGGCGCCACGAAAACAGTGGCGCGTTTCGCCGTGTTCGGCGATAACCCGATCGGTTGGGTTGTCAATATTGCCTACCTCGCCACCGCGGCCGGCAATTGGGCCTGGGACCACAACAAGGCCATCCAGAACTTCCAGAACTATGATCGGACCTTCATGGAAGGCGTCGGCCTCGACAAGGCGCATGCCGACGTCATGGCGCAGCACGATTGGTGGAGCAGCGACGCCAAGGTCGACGGCTTCCTGAAAGCTTACGCAACCACCGGCGGTGACCCGGAAAAGTTCATCGACTACCTCAACAAGACTGACCCCAAGATGCTGGGTAAGATGCTGGACGCCACCCAATCGCTGTCCGATCATCTTGATGACAAGGGCAATGTGGCCGATGCCAATCCGTACTATGACAACTATCTGGCCCTGCCGCCCGATCCGGCCGATATGGACTTGGCCAAGCATCCGACGATCCGCTTGAATCCGGACACGCACCGTTATGAAGATTCAGCGACCGGCATGTTCTACGAAAAGGGCGCGCACGAATGGCGCCTGGGTCAGAACGGCAATATCACGGGCTACTCCCCGCAGGAACGCAAGCTGACGTTCTATTCGCTGGCGGGGCCACAGACAACGACGATCCATATCGCGAGCGCCGCAGGATGGAAAAACTGGCTGGCAGCGCGCGAGCTGCCGCTGCCGCCGCAAGCACCTCCGCCGCAGCCTGCACCGCCCGATTTGCCGGCAGCACCGCCGGTCTCGACCCAGAATGTCTATACCGTTAAGCTGAATGACAACGTCTGGGATGTCGCGGGCAACGATCCAGCCATCGTCGCCAAGATCTACGATTTGAACCCCTGGCTCAACGAACGCCTGGAGGATAGCGCCACGGACAGCGGGCACGGCCGCAATCCGAACATCCTCAACGCTGGTGAACTTCTGATCTTGCCAGATGGCTTCAAGGCTCACGGCTGATCCTTGGCCCACGATGCTGAAAATGCAGTCGTGATTCAACTCGTCCACGGCGCACGGCTAACATCCGTGCGCCGACCTGAGCAGTTCAATCTATCTGCCATCGGTCCCCCGGCACGATGGCCTCTCCCACCCGCATTCCAACTCCTGCCGCGCCAGCCACGCGTGATCCAGGGAGTAATAAGTAAATTGCAATAAATTGTATCGGGTCAACCCTCCCTGACGATTTCCGGTATTCTGGTCAGCCGTCACCGCGCGACCGAGCGTCGGGACCCCCGGTAAGACCTATGAATCACCAAGCACTCACCATTTTTGGTGATTTCCAAACCGGTTTGAATTCGTTAAGCTGTATTTATTGTTGTTTCCAATACAAGAGCAGGCGGGCGCATCCTTCGTTGCAATCCCGGCTGCCTAGAATGGATCAGTAATCAGATGAGCGATTTGTCCCACCATCCCTGCCTGGCCTTACTGGCCGACCAGATTCTGGCGACCAAATTCGTGATCCCTGCCGCTACCGCGCAGTTGCTGGCGCGACCGCGATTGCAGCATCCGGAACTAGCGCCGCGCGTAGTGCTGCTCTGCGCACCGGCGGGCTATGGCAAGACGACATTGGCCGCAAGTTGGGCCGCCGCCAGTTCTACGCCGGTCGCCTGGCTGTCGCTCGATGCCGGCGACAACGACCCACTGCGCTTCCTGGTGCATTTCATTCATGCGATTCAAGGCCAATGCGCCGAGTTCGGCAAAGTCATGGCCGATATGTGTGCCTTGATTCCACCGCCCCCGATCAGTGCGCTGATGCGACCTCTGGTCAACCTGCTGTGCGCGCTGCCGGAGCGACTGTGCATCATCCTGGATGACCTGCAACTGGTGACCGAGCCGGCGGTCCATGAGGCGATTGCGTTCCTGGTTGATCATCAACCGGCGCGGTTGCAGCTGATCTTTGCGAGCCGCAGCGAGCCGCCATTCTCGTTGGCGCGCCTGCGCGGACAGGGGCAAATTGTGGAATACCGCGGCGAAGACTTGCGCTTCAGCTTGCCGGAAGTGGAAGCCTTCTGCAACGAAGTCATGCAGCTCTCATTACCGCCGGAACAGGTGAGCACGCTGGCCGAGCGCACGGAAGGCTGGATCGTTGGCTTACACCTGGCGGCCGTGGCCCTGAGCCATCATCACGACAAGGCCGCTTTCGTCCGGACCTTCACCGGCGACAACCGCCACGTCTCGGACTTCCTGCTGGACGAAGTGTTGCACGGACTCGCCGATGAAACCTTGAATTTTCTTTTGCAAACTTCGATGCTGGAGCGCTTCAATGCAGCGCTGTGCGACGCGGTGACCGGGCGCGACGATAGCCACGCCGTGATCAGCGAGATAGAGCGGGCCAATCTGTTTATCTTCAGGCTCGATGAGCAACGTCTTTGGTATCGGTATCACCACCTGTTTGGCGCCTTGCTGGAAAGCCGCTTGCGCGCCGCGGCGCCGAGCTCGGTCGGGCTGCTGCACCGGCGTGCCAGTAAATGGTTCAGCGAAAATGGCTTCATTACCGAGGCCGTCGTTCATGCGCTGGCAGCGCCTGATCACGAATCGGCTGCCGATCTGATGGAGACGCATCACAGCGAACTCTTTTCCCACGGCCGGATGGGCAGCGCGCTGGCCTGGTCGAGGCAATTGCCGGAGAGCGTGCTCGCAGAGCGCCCCCTGTTGTCGATGGTGTGCGCGTGGGGCTATCTGTACCTGGATGAGATGGCCGAGCTGGAACGCCATCTTTGCCTCGTGGACAAGTGCCTTGCAGGTTTTCATGACGCGCCTTTCGGCGGCAAGGAACGCGCGATGCTGGGCCAGCTTGCTCTGCTGCGGGGCTGCCAGTCGGCGTACCAGGGCCATATCGACAAAGGCATCGCCCATTTCGATGAGGCGCAGGCATCGCTCGCACCGGGCCGGACCTTGTTCCGCGCCGCAGCCGTGGCGCGCGGAGTATTCTATTTCGTCAGTGGGCGCATGGAAGAGTCGCAACGGCTGCTGGAAGACAATGTTCTGATACGGGATGCGACCCACAACGTTCAGGTGCCGATCACCGCTGCCTGCGCACTGGCGCGCAGTCATTTGCTGCGGGGCCGCCCCTTGGCCGCCAAGCAAATCTACGACAAGACCATCCAGGCCTTGCTGGTCTGCGGTTGGCAGTATCTCCCCGCGTGCGGCATGCTGCATATCGGCCTTGGCGAGGTAGCCTACGAAATGAATGAGCTCGCGCTGGCGGAACAGCATCTGGTGCGTGGTGTCGAAATGACTGCGGCCGGGTTGCAATACGTGAATGCCTGGGGCCGCGTGCTGCTGGCGAAAACCCGTAAGGAACTGGGTAAAGCGGCGGAGGCCTGGGATCCCCAGTTCGAGGTCCTGTTGCTGCGCTATGCCGGCCGCCTCGTGGTGGAAATCGCGCCGCTATCAGCCGTCATTGCAGGCTATTGGCTAAGTCTTGGCAAGATGGATGCGGTCCAGCTCTGGAGCGAAGCCGCCCGCTTGCCGCTCGAGCCTGCACTGGCGCCCGGACGCGAGGCGGAATACCTGGTGCAGGCGCGCTTTTTCATCCTTGCAGGGCGGCGCAGCCAGGCGCTCGATCTGCTGGAACGCTTGTGGTATCCAGCAGTGCAAGGCAAGCGTCTGGCGGTGATGACAGAAATCCAGGTCCTCAAGGCGATCTGCCTGCAGAAGGATGGCCGCAGCGACGAGGCGATGATGGTGTTGCAGCAGGGTGTCAGCCTGGCTGAAAACACGCACCTGCTGCGCGTATTCATCAATGAAGGCGAGGCCCTGTCCGGCATGCTTAAAAAGCTGGCGCGCGGCGCTGATTACAAATCCTATGTACATACCTTGCTCGGACATATGGGCGCGGACGCCGCCCAGGAATCGGCGCAGACTTTCGAGCGCCTGCCGCAATTGTTCAGCAAAAAGGAGAAGCTCGTTGTCAGTCATATTGCGCGCGGAGCGACGAACCATGAAATCGCCGAGAGCCTGTTTATCTCCTTGAATACTTTGAATTCGCACGTGAAAAAAATCTACGTCAAATTGGGCGTGAACAGCCGGCTGCAGGCAGCGGAACGCCTGCGCCAGCTTGGGCTTGCCGAGTAGTTCGACCGCTGAATGGAGGCGATGGCGTTTCTCCATTACCGGGCCGCGCTGACGCGGGGCAGGGCAGAACGTGCGGCAAGCGCTTCTGTTACCCAGTAAAGCAAGGCAGCAGATGGGAACGCCATTCCTGTCAGCAGGGCGGCGCGCCAGCCGTAATTCGCCAGCATCCAGGCACCAGACGCGGAGCCGATCGCGCCGCCGGCAAAGAAGAGCGCAAAATAGATGCCGTTCAGGCGGCTGCGTACTTCAGCGCCCAAGGCAAACAAGGCGCGTTGTCCCAGCACCAGGTTGGCCGCGACGCCCATATCGAGCACGATCGACGCCAGTACCAGCAGGCCCAAAGCAAGGATGCGCGATTGAGGCGCCCACAGCGGCAAGGCAAACCCCAGCACACCCAGCACCAGCGCGGCAGCGGTGGCGGGCAGCGTATAGCCTTTATCGGCAAGCTTGCCGGCAATCGGTGAAGCAATCGCGCCTGCCATGCCGACCAGGGCGAACAGCGCAATGCCGGCTTGGGACAGGTGGAAGTATTGACCTTCCAGCATCAGCGGCACGACAGTCCAGAACATGCTGAAAGCGCCGAACAGACCCGCGTGATAAGCGGCGCGACGGCGCAATACCGGCGTCGTCTTGAACAGATGCCACAGCGAGCCAAGCAAGCGGGGATAGGGCATCGGCGCTTGGGGCGCGCGTTCAGGCAGCTTGGCGCGCAGCACGAAAGCCAGCAGGGCGACCATGACAGACGCCGCGCCAAATACCACACGCCAGCCGGCGTATTCCGCAATCAGGCTCGCCGCGGGTCGCGCCAGCATGATTCCGAGCAGAAGGCCACTAACGACCTTGCCCACGGTTTGCCCTCGCGTGGCTTCCTGCGACAAGTGCGCAGCGAAGGGAACCAGCACCTGGGCGGCGACAGAGCCGAGGCCGATAGCGAGCGAGGCGGCGAGGAATTGGGTCGCGCTGTGGCTGGACGCGGCTGCGGCCAAGGCCACTGCGGCAAATAGCAGGGCGCTGAAGATCAGTTTGCGGTTCTCCAGCAGGTCACCCAGTGGCACGACGAACAGCAGGCCCAGTGCATACCCGGCCTGGGTCAGGGTGACGATCAAGCCTGCGGCTTCCGGCGAGAGGCCGGTTGCGGCGCTGATCGGCCCGGCCAGGGTTTGCGCGTAATACAAGCTGGCGACAATCAGTCCGCTGGCGCCTGCCAGCAAGGCAACCATGCCGTGGGAAATATCGTTTTTCATGTTTGAACTCCATTAATGGAAAGGTTGGCGCCATTGTGCTGGAGCTGTCGGAAAAGATAATTAGCCGCCAAATGCTCTATACTTTTCATATAAAGTGAACAATGGAGTTCCGATTGGACCGTCTTAAGGCCATGCAAACCTTCGTCCGCATCGTAGAAGCGAACAGCTACACCAAGGCGGCGGAAACACTCGATCTTCCGCGCGCGGCACTGACGGCGACTATCCAGAAGCTGGAAGCCTACCTGGGCACCCAGTTGCTTCAGCGGACTACGCGTACCCTGGCGCTGACCAACGACGGCGCGGCTTATTTTCGCCAGTGCCTGGCCATCCTCTCGGCAGTGGAGGAGGCGGAAGCGCCGTTCCGGGCCAAAGATGCGCAACGGCCACGAGGCAAGTTGCGGGTGGAGTTGGGCGGGGCGGTAGGCCGCCGCATCGTGTTGCCAAAATTAGGGGAATTTCATCGGGCCTATCCTGAGGTGGAGTTGGTGCTGAACCTGAACGAACGGCTGACTGACCTGGTTCGTGAAGGTGTCGACTGCGCGCTGCGCGTAGGTCAATTGCAGGACTCCTCGCTGATCGGGCGCCAGATCGGCACCATGCGCTTCTTAACCTGCGGCGCGCCGTCCTATCTCGCCACGCATGGCACGCCGCATTCGCTTGCCGACCTGGCCCGGCATACTGCAGTGCTGCACTTCTCGGGCCGCACTGGGCGGCCATTCGATTGGGATTTCATTGAAGGCGGCTCAGTGCGCAAGGTCGAGATGGCTAGTGCGCTCGCAACCAACGACGTGGAAGGGCATGTAATGCTTGGCCTGCAGGGCTTAGGCCTGGTGCAGGCGGCAACCTATCTCGTTCGCGGCCATCTTTCCGATGGCACGTTGGTGCAGGTCTTGAACGATATGCCGCCGACGCCGATGCCCGTGTCGCTCGTCTATCCACGAGGCCGCATGGCGTCACTCAAATTGCAAGTATTTGCGCAATGGCTGGAGGCATTGTTTGCTGCTGAGCCGGACCTGAAAGTTCTGCCGGCCGCCCGCCATGAGCAGCGCCATGGCGTCAAAATTGATCTGGATTAAGGCTCGCCAACTTGCATAAGGCTACGCTTGAGATATTGAAGAGCGGGTCAATCATGGCAAAGAAGTTCCCAATCATTCCTTTACACCCCGAGCGGGTCTGTTGGGGATGCGATAAATACTGTCCTGCGGACAGCCTAGCATGCGGCAACGGATCTGAACGTACCCAGCATCCATCCGAGCTGTTCGGGGCTGACTGGATGGAATGGCAGTCGCCGCTTTTGCAGAAGCAGGATAATGAGGACGGGATAGGCTGAGGTGCTATCTGTATTGCGCTATCCAGAGCAGGACGGTGAGCAGAATCAGTACCGCGCGAAAGATGCTCCACGGGAGCGATTCGTCTTCCTCATTGGCGGGCGGCACCCACGACACGTCGCGCGCCTCGCCCAGCGGTGCGGCCAGCTCGCGCCAGCGCGCAAGCATGCGCATGTCGACGATGACAGCGGTGAGGTTGGGGAAGTGTGTCGCCAGGTGCTCAAAATAGCCGTGATCGCGCCGCAGCTTTCCCATATCCGGCTCGTGCGTCTGGCGCAGGTCGCGAACCACCCTTAGCAAGGGGGCGCGTAGCGTGGCGTGCCCATGATGCAAATACAGACGCTCGAACCATGCGTCGGCCACCTGAGGATGTGGCCAGTTGCCTTCCTCCGCCCAGCCGAAATAATGGGTGGCGGCGAGCAAGAGCGCTTCATGGCCTGGTTTCCAGCCTTCAGCCAGCAGGCGCCCGATGGCAGCTTCCAGTTGCCAGCCAGCGTCCAGGCCGACTGGCTGTTGTTCGGTCAGTTGTTCAATCAGGTCACCGACCCAGATCGTCTCATCGGCGATGCGGCGGCCACTGGAAATGACGGCAACTGCCGCAACCATCCAGTCGTAGGCTTCCTGTGCTTCATGGTCGACGGCGGGCGGCGCGGGAGCGGGTGCAGCTGCCTTGCGCAAGCCAAGCGCTGTTTCGTAGGCTTCGCGCAGGGCCTGGAACTCCATGATCTGGGTTTCCTGGTCAATCAACTTGAGTTCGCGCGCATAGGCTTTTCGGATCGCCTTTTCATCCGCGCTGGCGTCCAGGCCAAGCCGTCGCAGTGCATCAACCGTCATTGCAGAGCCGATTAAGAATGGAAAGCGCGCAGCCTAGCATCTATTCCTCGTTGTGAGAAGTTTCCGGCAGAGCCATAGCCTTGCATAAAATGTGTCATCAGAATCGATTGATGCAATCATTTAGCGAACTTATGCCGACGGAACTATCATGTTATGCATCATGAGAAAGGAGGAAACCATGGCTAATCTAAGGCGTTACGACCCACTCACCGAACTGGCCCGTTTCGATCCGTTCCGCAATTTCGAAGACCTGTTCCGTGACTTCCGGATGGCAAATATCACGCGTGAAGGGGAGGGCCGGCAGCCGATCCGTATCGATGTGCATGAGGACGAGAAGGCTTACACCGTCCGCGCCGACGTGCCTGGTGTCAACAAGGACGACATCAAGGTCGATATCTCGGGCAATCGCGTGACGATCTCCGCCGAGACGAAACGGGTCGCGGATGAAAAGCAGGGTGGCAATATCGTCCGCAGCGAACGCTACTTCGGCGAGCAATACCGCAGCTTCACGCTTGAGCACGATATTGACGACAGCAAGGCGAGCGCAAAATGCGAGGGCGGGGTGCTGGAACTGACCTTGCCTAAGAAAGCCCAGCAGGGCGGCCGCAAGCTGCAGATTCACTAAAGCCGGACCGGCAAGGTCAGGATAAAACTGGTGCCCTCTCCGAGGGCACTTTTTACGTCGATGCGGCCGCCCAGCAAGCCATACACGATGTTGTAGACGATGTTCAGACCGAGGCCCGAGCCGCCGCGCCCAAGCTTGGTGGTGAAGAACGGGTCGTAGATCTTGCCCATATGTTCGGGCGCGATGCCAATCCCATTGTCGCGCACGGCGATCGCCACCAAACCGGCGCCGAGGGCTTCCGCGGTGATCTTGATTTCGCCATTCTCCATGCCTTCAAACGCGTGGATCAGGCCATTGTTGACGAGGTTGATCAAAACTTGGCCGAACGGGCCCGGATAGCTGGCCATGACAATCCCGGCCGGGATTTCATGACTCACCCGCACACCGGATTTTTTGAATGTCGGCATCAGTACCAGCAGGATCTCGGACACCAGTTCATCGAGCTGGAATTCGCGGCACTGCGACGTGGCCCGGTCCACCGCCACCTGTTTGAAGCTGGCGACCAGGTCCACCGCACGGTGCAGGTTGCGCAGCACGATCTGGCTGCCGTTGTTGACGTCCCCGATATAGGCTTGCAGGGTTGAGCGTTTGACTCCGTTTTCTATGCCGGCGGCGAATGCCTTGCTTTGGTCGACCAGGGTGCTGACCGCCAGCAGGCTGTTGCCGATCGGCGTATTCAATTCGTGCGCCACGCCTGCCACCAGCGAGCCCAGTGCGGCGAGCTTTTCGCTGCGCACCAGTTCTTCCTGCGCGCGCTGCAAGGTGCCAAGCGATTCGGCCAGTTCGCGGTTGGTATCGGCGATCTGGCGCGTGCGTACGTTGACCAGCTCTTCCAGTTCGAGCTCGCTGCGCTTGCGGTCCGTGATGTCGGTCGACACGCCGCCCAGCGCCCAGATATGGCCGAACTCGTCGATCAATGGGAATTTCTCGGAGATGTAGGTGCGTGCACCGCCGATTGTGCCGGCTGAGGTTTCTTCGTGGCTGGAAGCACGCCCGCTGGCCAGTACGGCCCGGTCGGCCAGGCGTACGGCTTGCGCCATTTCGGGCGGGAAGAGGACTTCATCGGTGCTGCCGAGCGGCTCTGGCGACCCGGGCGCCAGCAGCATGCGAAAGCTGTGGTTCACCATGAGGTAGCGGCCATCGAGGTCCTTCACGTAAATCACGGCGGAAGACTTTTCAACGATGTTATTGAGCAGCGCCTGGCTGCGGCGCAGGGCCGCGTCGCGCGCTGCGATGGTCGAAAGCATGGCGTTGAATGCGCTTGCCAGCCGGCCCACTTCATCCTGTCCGGCCACTGGCGAACGCAGGTCGTAGCGCTGTTCGCGCGTTACCTGGTCCGCAACGGAGGACAAGGCGAGCAGCGGCGTTGTCACCAGCCGCCGTGAGCTCCAGGCATACAGGATGCCGCCGAACGACAAGGTCAGGAAGACCACCCCGAGCACCAGCCCGTATTGGCGCATGCGCTCCAGGGTGGACGGCAGATGGTATTCCAGGGCCAGGTAGCCCACTGTCGCCCGTTCGAAGCGGATCGGGGACAGCATCGCCAGCTCGTAACCGTCGAAACTGTGGCCGCTTTGTTCCAGTTTTTCCGGCCAGGCGCATGGCACAGCATGGTCCCGGTTGAACTGCGCGAACAGGCGCTTATCAGCAGTGAACAGGCAGGCTTGGGCGATCTCGGGACTGGCACGCAGCGCTTCCAGCTTGCGGATGGCGCTATTGCGGTCGACAGCATTCAGGTCAGCATCGAAATTGGTGGCCAGCAGCTCGCTGCGGCTGGTCATATCGTTTACCACGCGTGGGCGAGCCACCAGCATGTCGTAACTGGCGAGGGCAAACAGGGCGACCAGCATCGCGGCAAGCGTCGTAAAGACCGATACCAGCAAAAGTTTGCGCTGCAGCCCTAGATCGCGAAAGAAGCCCTGGAAGCTTTTCATTCTGGGATGTTCTCATTTGCACCCGAGTAACTATCTTAGCCCAGTTGGCAAGGCCGCTACAAGCATGCGACGTTCCGATGTAATTGTTGCTATGTTGCGCGTATGACGGAACAGCATGCACAGAGTGGGGCCGAGGAGCCCGTGCCGCCTTCGGATTCTGCGCCGGATGGACACACCGGTGCTGCGCAGGCGCAAGATGGCGGCCACGCAGCGCGCGCGCCGCTTGGGGAATGGCGCGGGCCTGCCTTCTGGATGGCGTGTGGCGCGCTCGTCGCAGGGCTGGCCGCTGCGGCGGTCATCCTGGTGCAGCGCGTAGCTGTGGAGCGCGACATGATGGCGGTGGCGGCAACCTTGCCGCAGTCAGCCGCCCAGGTTACTGCGCCAGCGGCGGCGCAGGCGCCTGCCGCAGCTCCCGTGGAAGCGGCGCCCGTCACTTCAGCTGCATTGCAGCCTTCAGCCGCGCAGCCTGGTGGCCATGCCACCCGTGTGCGCCGCGACGCCGTTCGCCGTCCGGCGGCCAGCGCTGCGCCGCGGTTCGTTGGCTCTGCTCGCGTCAAGAGCGGGAAGGCACGTCCGAAATTGTCAGCCGCGGCGCGCCGCAATCGCCTCGCCGTGGAAGCGAAATATGCGGAAGCCTTCAAGCGCTGCCCACCGCTTAGCGAGCGTGGCGCAGTCCAGTGCCGGCGTGACATCTGCAACGGAGCGGAGGGCAGCGGCCCGGCTTGCAAGCCTTACGTAAGGAAGCTTCCTTAAACTGTCGGAAGCGTGATGAAGGCTCGCTGGCGCTCTTGCAGTTCCTGGCAAGCCAGGCACGAGGTGGCGCTTGGCTGTGCCTGCAGGCGTCCCGCCGATATCGCCAACCCGCAGCGCAGGCATTGGCCGAAGGTGCCGGCTTGCAGGCGCTCCAGGGCGGCATCGATGGCCGCCACTTCGGCGGGGTCGCGCCCAGCCAGCACCTCGCGCCGTTGGCGCAGGACGCCAGTCCAACGGTCAATTTCTTCAGGTAGCATGGCCAGTCTCCAATTTTGAAGTCACTGTAACGGGCATCGTGCGTTGCGTCACCTGGCTCGCTTGACCTAAGTCAAGTTTGATCAATATATTTAGATGGGCCGCCGTTTGGCCACTTGCCCACGGTGACGCTACAATCATAGGATGACAGGATTTGACAACCGACAGGACCAGGCTTTGACTCACTCAACGATTGCGGAACGCAGCCTGCAATGGCTGCTGGCATCGGCCACAGATGCAATGCTGATCATCGACAAGGACGGGCAACTGGTCCTGGTCAATCCAGCCCTTGAAACCCTGTTCGGTTACGGTCCCGGCGAGTTGCAAGGCAAATCGCTGGAAGCGCTGATACCGGAACGCTTCCGCCATGGCCACGTCGGCCTGCGCGGCAACTATTTCAAGCGCCCGCACCCGCGCGCCATGGGGGCCGGCGTCGAACTGTTCGCTACCCGCAAGAACGGCACGGAATTCCCGGTTGAAGTGAGCCTGTCGCCGCTGCCGGACAACGATATGCAGCCGATGGTGATGGCCACCATCCACGACATCAGCGCCCGCAAACAGGCCGAGCACGCGCTGCAGGAAAGCGAAGCGCGCATGCGCGCCATCTTCGAGACAGCGGTCGATGCCATCATCACTATCGACGAACGCGGCACCATCGACCGCGTGAACCCGGCCGCCGAGCGCATGTTCGGCTACCCCGAGGCGGAAGTCGTGGGCCGCAACGTGAAGATCCTGATGCCGGCGCCGCACCGCGAGGCGCACGATGGCTATCTCCAGCATTACCTGTCCACCGGCGAAAAGCGCATCATCGGCAAAGGCCGCGAAGTGCAGGGCTTGCGCCGCGACGGCAGCCTGTTCCCGATGGACCTTGCCGTAACCGAGATGTGGCTGGGCGGGCGCCGCATGTTCACCGGCCTGGTGCGCGACATCACCGAACGCAAACACGCTGAAGAAAAGGCGCAGCAGCTGCTGCAGGAACTCACCAGCGCCAACGAGGAATTGACCAATTTCGCCTACGTCGTCTCGCATGACCTGAAGGCCCCGCTGCGTGGCATCGGCTCCCTGGCCGACTGGCTGGCCCACGACTACAGCGACAAGTTCAACGACGAGGGCAAGGAGCATATGCGCCTGCTGATCAACCGCGTGCACCGCATGGGTGCGCTGATTGACGGCATCCTGCAGTATTCGCGCGTGGGCCGCATCAAGGAAGCCGCGGTGCCGGTCAACCTGGACCAGTTGGTCGCCGAAGTGGTGGACTTGCTGGCGCCGCCGGAACAGATCAAGGTCAGCATCATGCCCGGCATGCCGACCGTGGTGGGCGAACCGACACGCATCCAGCAGCTGTTCCACAACCTGGTGTCGAATGCGGTCAAATACATGGACAAGCCGCAGGGTGAAGTCGAGGTGGGCTGGGCCGACGAAGGCGAGCAGTGGCGCTTCCACGTCCGCGACAATGGTCCAGGCATCGCCGAACGCCATTTTGAGCGCATTTTCCAGCTGTTCCAGACCCTGGCGCCGCGCGACCGCGTGGAGAGCACGGGCGTTGGCCTGGCGCTGGTGAAGAAGATTGTAGAAATGTACCAGGGCAGGGTGTGGCTCGAGTCCGAGCTGGGCAAAGGCACCACGTTCTATTTCACCCTGCCAAAGAAGAGAAAGAACAAGGAATGAACAATACGAGCAAGCCAATCCTGCTGGTTGAAGACGACCAGGTCGATGTCATGACCATCCTGCGCGCCTTGAAGGAAGTCCATGTGGGCAACCGCGTGGTGGCGACCGAAAATGGCGAGGCCGCGCTGGAATACCTGCGCGAGCCGGGCAGCGAGTTGCCATGCATCATCCTGCTGGACCTGAACATGCCAATCATGAACGGCATCGAGTTCCTGCAGAATATCAAGCAGGATCCGGAGCTGCGGCGCATCCCGGTCGTGGTGCTGACCACGTCGGAAGAGCAGCAGGACAAGATGCGCAGCTTCGATCTTGGCGTGGCCGGCTACATGACCAAGCCGGTGGACTATCGGCAGTTCGTGGAAGTGGTACGCTCGATTAACCTGTACTGGACTATCAGCGAGCTGCCATGAGCACGGTCCGGGTCCTGATCGTCGAGGACGATGTCGTTGACCGCATCGCCTGCCGCCGTGCCTTTGCGCAGGCGCCCGGCTTCAGCTGCGAGCTGCTGGAGGCGGAAAGCGGCCAGGAGGGACTTGATATCGCATTGCGCGAGAAACCGGACTGCATCCTGCTCGATTACCACCTGCCGGACCTGACCGGGCTGGAATTCCTGGCCCGCCTGGCCGCCGACCAGGGCGAGCCGCAGCCCACCATCCCCGTGATGATGCTGACCGGCGCCGACAGCGCCACCGTCGCCGCGGAAGCCATGCGCCGCGGTGCGCGCGACTACATGGTGAAGGACAGCGATGGCCGTTACCTGGATTTCCTGGCTGGGGCCATCGACCGCCTGCTGCGCGAGCAGCGCCTGATCGACGAAAAGCAGCAGGCCGAGCGCGTGCTGCGCCAGTCGCAGAAGGAGCTGCGCGAACTGGCGGCCTACCAGGAAAAGCTGAAAGAACACGAGCGCACCCGCATTGCGCAGGAAATCCACGACGAACTGGGCGGCCTCCTGACCGGCATCAAAGCCTATATCTCGGTCGCGATTGAGCGCAGCGGCGAGCAGTCCGACCCGCTGTTGAACGACGCAGCCAAGCTGGCGCAGGATGCCATTGAAACCGTGCGCCGGGTCATTACCGACCTGCGCCCAAGTGTGCTGGACCAGCTGGGCATCTGGCCTGCGCTGGAATGGTATGCGGAGCAGGTGGCGCAGCGCAGCGGCTTGCGTTGCAGCTGCAACATTACGCCTGCCGCCATGGCGCTGGAACTGGATGCTGAACGCAGCACGATGCTGTTCCGCGTGGCCCAGGAAGCGCTGACCAATGTAGTGCGCCATGCCGAGGCGAGCGAAGCGCGTTTGCTTGTCGACCGCGATGGCGATAATGTGGTGTTGCGCGTGGAAGACGATGGCAAGGGTATCGAGAGCGCCGGCCTGTCCGACCGCGAATCCTGGGGCCTGTTCGGCATGCACGAACGCACGCGCCGCTTAGCCGGCGAATTGAATATCAGCGGTAAGGCCGGGCAGGGTACGACCCTGCAACTGCGCCTGCCTTTGGAGGATAAGAATGGGTGACAAGATCACCGTGCTGCTGGTCGACGACCATGCCATCGCCCGCAACGGCGTGCGCCTGATGTTGGGCACCGCGCCGGACATCAGCGTCGAAGGCGAGGCCGGCAACGCCGTGGAAGCCATGCAGCGGGTGGCGGAGCGCAGTTTTGACGTGGCCCTGGTGGACATCAAAATGCCGGGCAAGAATGGCCTCGACTTGCTGAAATCCCTGCGCAGCGAATATCCGCGCATGGCGGTGCTGGTGCTCAGCACCTATTCGGAGGAAATTTACGCCGTGCGCGCGCTGAAGTCGGGCGCATCGGGCTACCTGACCAAGGATGCCCCGACCTCGACCCTGATCGAAGCCGTGCGCAAGGCAGCATCGGGCGGCAAGCATGTCAGTCCGGCGTTGCTTGAGAAATTGGCAACACTGGTCGGCGGCGGCCCCAGCGGCGACCACGAGCAACTTTCAAACCGCGAGCTGGAAGTTTTCAAGCTGATCGCCCAAGGCGAGTCGCTGGTGCGCATAGGGGAAAAACTACATCTGAGTCCCAACACCGTGACCACCTACCGCAGCCGCATCCTCGAGAAAATGGGCATGTCCAGCAATGCCGAGTTGACGCGCTACGCCCTTGAGCAAGGTTTGATCTGATCCGCTGTAGGGGAACCACTACAGCAACTACACAGGATGCTTGATACCGGGAAATGATGGCGGGCGGGATACTTCTCCTATCGAAAACAAGGAGCAGCATCATGAGCCCGGTCATCCCAATCACCCCTGCCAACGCGACCAAATCCTGCGCACCCGTCGCTGCTAAATGCTCGCTGTGCAGCTTCAACCGTCTTTGCCTGCCGCAAGGCCTGGCGGAGGACGATATTGCCCGCCTTGACCAGATCATTGCCCGCCGCCGCCGTGTCAGCCGCGACGAAACGCTGTACCAGACCGGCGACGGCTTCCACAGCCTGTACGCGGTGCGCTTTGGCCACTTCAAGACGGTCCAGGTGAACCAGCGCGGCGAGCAGACCATCGGCGGCTTCCACATGGCCGGCGACTTGCTGGGCATGGAAGCAATCGGCAACGGCCAGCACTCCTGCAACGCCGTTGCACTGGAAGACAGCGAAGTGTGCGAAATTCCATTCAGCCGGCTGCAGGAACTGGTGATGCAGATCCCTGGCTTGCTGCAGCAATTTCACCGCACCATGAGCCGCGAAATCCAGCGCGAGCAGTCGGTCATGCTGTTCCTGAGCCATATGCGCGCCGAGCAGCGCCTGGCCATGTTCCTGTTGAACCTCGCCGGCCGCTATGCCCAGCGCGGCTATTCGTCGACCAGCTTCCAGCTGCGCATGTCGCGCGAAGATATTGGCGGCTACCTGGGCTTGACCGTCGAAAGCGTGAGCCGCCAGCTGGCCCGCCTGCGCCAGGATGGTTCGATTGTGCTGAATAACCGCGACCTGCGCATCATCGACCGCAACAAGCTGGAAGTCATGTCTTCCGGCGGCATGGCGCAGGAATTTGCGGCAGTCGCCTGACCGTTAGACCAGTTTTCTCACCTGTAGGGGGTGTATGGGGCAGCTCAGCTGCCCCTTTTTTATTCGGCCAGCCGCCGCCGCATGTGAGTGCCAGACCCGCTGGGTCAGACACTGGCCGGGCCCAGCGCCCCTTGCTGTGCGAAGACTTCTTTTGCCGCCATCAAGCCGTTCAGGGCGGCGGGGAAGCCGGCATAGACCGCCATCTGCATGATCGTTTCAACGACTTCCTCACGCGTGACGCCGACGTTGAGGGCCGCCTGGATATGCACCTTGAGCTGGGGCGTCGCATTGCCCATCGCCGTCAGCGCCGCGACGACCGCGATTTCACGGCTCCGCAGGTCAAGGCCAGGGCGGGAATAGATATCGCCGAACGGGAATTCGACCAGGTAGCGTGCGAAGTCCGGTGCGATGCCGGCCAGGCTTTCCACGACGCGCTCCCCAATCTCGCCATCGATTTCACGCAATTTTGCGAGCCCGCGCTCGTAACGGTTTTCCAAGTTCATCAGCAATTCCTCCATCAATGGTTGAACCTGACGCCAGGGACTGCTCCAAGCAGCTGTAATGCTCGACCTTCCACTGCAGCGCTGCGGCCGATTGCCGCAGCGTCTCGATTTCCGCGAGAACGTCGGCCAGGTGCTGTTCCAGCATCCTGCGGCGTTCGCCAATAGTGGAGTCCCCAGCGCCACGAAGTTTCGCGAATGCCTGCATTTTGCCAATCGGCATATGCGTGGCCCGCAGACGCAGCAGGAATTCGATCCAGGCAAGGTCCGATGCCGCATAACGCCTTTGGCCGCCGGATGCGCGGCCGACAGGGGCAATCAAGCCGATACGCTCGTAATAGCGCAGGGTATGGGCGGTCAGGCCGGTACGTTTCGCAACTTCGTCTATGCTCAGATGGGATTCCATGGGTTGATCTTAGAAGTTCGAGCGCGCTCTAAGTCAACTACTTTATTACGTCAGGCGGGAGACTGCAATTGCAAGTGCCAGGTCCATGGTGTTGATGTGGGCTTCGAGCCAGTCGGGCAGACTGCGCACGATGTCGCGCGCCGTGGCTTCCTCACCGTCGCGCAGCAGGCGCAGGGCGCGCGAAATGCGCTCGAGCAGGTTGCCGTGGGCGGCGCGGTGAACTTGCGCGGCAGGGTAATCGATCCGCTCCATCAGGCTGTTCTCCTCGCGCAGATGCTCCATGAACTCGGTGGCCAGCTCGCGGCAAGCCTTGTCGAAAGCGGGGCGGGGAAGGTTTTCCATCGCCTCGAGCATGTCAAACACGATACGGTGCGACTGGTCCAGCACGGGAATGCCAAGTGCCAGGTCGGGGCCGAATACGATGGAATCCATGGAATCGCTCCAGATTGGTAGGAAGCCAATTGTGCAGTCCCTGCGGAACCCGGGACCATGATCCAAGTCAATTTCTACCAGCGTTGTGCGTTTGCCTCTTGCGCCAGGTGGTCAATGAACAATCTTGTGCGGCGCGCGAGTTTGCCGCCGCCCGGCCAGACGGCTTGCAGCGGAACGCCAGGCGGCTCATTGTCTTGCAGGACGATTTGCACGCGGCCCGCATCGAGCATGCGGCGGATCTGCCAAAGGGGCGCCATGCCCAGCCCAAGCCCGCAGGCCACGGCTTCATTGGCGGCTGCCGCGTCGTTTGCGCTGAAAGGGCCCGTGACGGGAATAAGCCGCAGCGCGCCGTCCACGCGGACCGGCCATTGGCGGCGGTCCCTTCCGATGGTGCGCAGTACGCAGGGCAGGGCGGCGAGTTGTTCTGGATTCTGCGGCGTGCCGTGCTGCTGCAGCCAGCCTGGGGCCGCGAAGAATACGCGGCGCAGTTGCGCCAGCGGCCGTGCGCGCAGGGCCGAATCGGCGAGTTCTCCGACACGTATGGCAACGTCTATGCCTTCGGCCACCAGGTCTGACAGGCGTTCAGACAGTACCAGCTCGACCTGGATGCCGGGCCAGCGCTGCATGAAGTTGGCGGCTACCGGGGTGAGCCAGCTTGCCCCGAGGAGGGTTGGCGCTGCGACGCGCAGCTTTCCCTGGGGCGCATCGCCCTCGTTGCGGGCAGCTTCGCGGGCGGCTTCGATGTCGGCGAGAGCGGGACGAATGCGGTCAAGGAAGGCCGCGCCGGCGGGCGTCGCGTGAAGCTTGCGGGTGGTGCGCTGGATCAATTGCGTGCCCAGGGAGGACTCCAGTTCGGCCAGGGCGCGGCTGACCGTTTGCAGCGAGCGGCCGGTGCGGCGCGCGGCGGCGGTCAAGGAGCCGGTTTCCAATATGGCGACGAAGGTCGCATAGTCGTCAAGTTCGCTCATCGATTCTCCCGTATTGCGGGATAGTCTATCAGTTATCACGTGCATTGTTGCCTACCGTGAGCATTATTAGACTGTTGGCTTTACGTCACCGGAACCTGCCATGCCTCAGCTATTTCATATCGATTCCTTCACCCGTACCCCGTTTCGCGGTAACCCGGCCGGCGTTGTGCTGGACGCCGATGGCCTGTCCGAGGCGCAGATGCAACACATCGCACGTGAGTTGAAGCATTCGGAGACTGCCTTTGTGCTGCGCCCATCCAGCGCGGACCATCACATGCATGTGCGCTTTTTCACGCCGTCGATGGAGGTGCCCTCATGTGGCCACGCGACCATCGCCGCCCATTACGCCCTGGCACGCGCCGGTGGGAGCGGCGCGCGGACCGTGGTGCAGAAAACCGGCGCCGGCTTGCAGCGCATCCGTACCGTCGCTGATGGCGCTGACTGGCGCATTGAGATCGAACAGGGGCGTCCGCAGTTTGGTGACGCGCTTGGTGAACATTGGCGCAAGCGGATCGCAAGCGCATTCGGGGCACCACCGGCGGTCATTGGTGGCCACGGCAGGCCCTTGCAGGTCGTGTCGACCGGCCACAGTAAGGTTATCGTTCCGCTGGCCGATGGATTCCCGCTGGAGCAACTCGCGCCGGACATGGCAGCCCTGGCGGCAATGAGCCGTGAGCTGGGCTGCAATGGCTGGTTTCCGTTCGTGCTGAAAGGGCGCTTTGCCACGGAAGGGCGCATGTTCGCGCCAGCCATCGGCATCATTGAAGACCCGGTAACAGGCAATGCAAATGGCCCGCTGGGCGCCTACCTGGTGCGGCATGGCCTGATGCCGCACGACGGCAGGGAGCTTGCGTTCCAAGCCCACCAGGGCCGGTCGCTGCAGCGCGATGGCGTCGTGGGCGTAAAGGTGGGTATCGGGGACGGCGCGCCGTTGCAGGTAACGATCAGCGGCGAGGCGGTGATCCTGTTTTGCGCGCCGCTGGAGATTTAGAGGAAGCGGTCGAGAATCTTCTTGCTGTGCTTATCCAGGGTGTACTGGTCGCGGATCAGGAAATGGATGCCATGGCTATCGGATACCAGCAGCGAGACGCTGCCGATGCGGCGGATGTCTTCTTCGCCGCGCAGCACGAATTCGGTCTCGCCACGGTCGGTTTCCACCGTCCAGGTCGACGGGCAGGCATAGCTGCCCACGTTGACGATGCGCGTGATCTCGGGCATGAACTCGCGGCCTGCCAGTTCGTCCCGCACCACGTCGGCCATTTCCGGCGACAGGTCGGAAATGCGGTCCAGCCAGGCCACTTCCTTGCCGTCGGTATTGACCAGCGACAGGCCTTCTTCCGGGGCCTGGATCGGGAAGGCGCGCACTGGGGACACGCCTTCATGCAGCACGCCGTTGGCGTCGACCAGGTTCAGCTTACCGAAGCTGTCACGGCTCAAAGTAAAATTAATCATCTTCACGGCTCTTTGCTTTGTCATCCATGTCGGTATCGACGTTACGTGCCTGCGCCTGGTACAGGCGGTAGTAGGCGCCTTCCTTGGCCATCAGTTCTTCGTGCGGGCCTTCCTCGACCACTTTGCCGCGGTCCATCACCACCAGGCGGTTGGCGCGCTGCAGCGTGGACAGGCGGTGCGCAATGGCGATCGTGGTGCGGCCGGCGACCAGGTTGTCCAGCGCTTTCTGGATTTCCTTTTCGGTTTCCGAGTCCACCGAGGCTGTCGCTTCGTCGAGGATCAGGATGCGCGGATCGATCAGCAGGGCGCGCGCAATCGAGATGCGCTGGCGTTCACCGCCCGACAGGCCCTGGCCCCGTTCGCCGACCATGGAATCGTAACCTTGCGGCAGGCGCAGGATGAAGTCATGGGCATGGGCGGCGCGGGCCGCCTTCATGATCTCTTCGCGGGTCGCATCGGGCTTGCCGTAAGCGATGTTCTCGGCGATGGTGCCGAAGAACAGGAACGGCTCCTGCAGCACCAGGCCGATATTGCGGCGGTAGTCGGACACTGCGAAGTTGCGGATGTCGACGCCATCGAGCAGGATCGCGCCTTCGGCCACGTCGTAGAAGCGGCAGATCAGGTTGACCAGGGTCGATTTGCCGGAGCCGGAGTGTCCCACCAGGCCAATCATTTCGCCGGCCTTGATCTCCAGGTTCACGCCGCGGTTCACGGCGCGGTTACCGTAGCGGAAGCCCACTTCACGCAGGGTGATGTCGCCTTTGATCTTCTCGACTTTCACAGGCTGCGCAGGATCCGGCACGCTCGACACGTGGTCCAGGATGTCGAAGATGCGCTTGGCGGCCGAAGCGGATTTCTGCGTCACCGACACGATGCGGCTCATGGAATCCAGGCGGCCGTAGAAGCGGGTGGCGTAGGTCACGAAGGCGCTCAGCACGCCGACCGTGATGTAGGACTTGGAAATCTGCCAGATCGCAAACACATAGATCACCAGGATGCCCAGTTCCGTCAGGAAGGACACGGTTGGCGAGAACAGCGACCACACCTTGTTCAGCTTATCGTTGACGGCGAGGTTGTGCTTGTTGGCGGTGCGGAAGCGCTGGGCCTCGCGCGTCTCTTGCGCAAAGGCCTTCACCACGCGGATGCCGGGAATGGTGTCGGCCAGCACGTTGGTCACTTCGCCCCACACGCGGTCGATCTTCTCGAAGCCGGTGCGCAGCCTGTCGCGCACCAGGTGGATCATCCACGCGATGAACGGTAGCGGCAGCAGGGTGGTGATGGCCAGCCATGGATCGATCGTGAACAGGATCACGCCGGTCATGATGATCATCAGGCAGTCGGACGCGAAGTCCAGCAGGTGCAGCGACAGGAAGACGCAGATACGGTCCGATTCGGAGCCGATACGCGACATCAGGTCGCCGGTGCGCTTGCCGCCGAAGTATTCCAGCGACATGCGCAGCAGGTGCTCATAGGTGGTGGTGCGCAGGTCTGCGCCAATGCGTTCCGACACCAGCGCCAGGATATAGGTCTTGGCCCAGCCGAATACCCACGCCAGGACCGCAGCACCAACCAGGCCGCTCATGTACATCACGACCAGCATGGTGTCGACCGGCTTGCCGTTCTGGTAAGGGATCAGCACATTGTCCATCAGCGGCATGCTGATATACGGAGGGATCAGGTGCGCGCCGGTGGACAGCAACATCATCGCAAAGCCAAGCGCCAGCTGCCATTTGTACGGCTTGGCGAAGCGCCACAGGCGGAACAGGGTCCAGGTGGATGGCGGCGTGTGAACGACCTTGGTGCAGACCGGGCATTCTTCCTGGTCTGTCTCCAGTGGCGCCTTGCAGGTTGGGCAGGAATTCTGTTCGACTTGCTGCAGCGGCTTGCCGAAAACGTGGGCTTCCAAGATGCGCGGGAAGTTCTCGGACAGGCGCAGCGCCAGCAGGTTCTGGCCAAGCGTGAAGCGCCAGGCGGCCAGGCGCTGCGTTTCGTCCACCAGTTCCAGGTGGCCGACGCCGGCGTGGTCGTGCAGTTTTAGAGACATGCCACGACGATAAGTCCAATCTTGCCATACCGTTTCACCAGGTGCGCGTGCCATAATGCGGCGCTCCGTGAGGAGCACCAGGCCTTTGCGGAAGTGAAGCTTGGAGTCCAGGTCAACCTCCAGCGCGCCGAGCACGTTTTCTTCAGGGGCAAGCGCCGGTAACTCTGTGCGCCACCTGTCGGGAAGTTCTGTCAGGCTGAGCTCAGAGGAAAGTTGGTTTGTTATCATTGTGGATCAGACTCCGGCACTCTTTGCCAAGTGGCAAGAATTGCGAAACAGTGGGAAAATAGAAGGACGGGCGGAGTATACCGCAAGAGGTACAAGAGCTAAAACATGACAAAAAAGAAAGATATTGAGTTTCTCCGTGTAACACACCTGCGCGGACCGAACATCTGGACCTATCGCCCGGTGATCGAAGCCTGGCTGGATATCGGCGAGCTTGAAAACTACCCTTCCAATAAACTCCCCGGATTTTACGAACGCTTGATTGCCTTTTTGCCAGGCCTGGTCGAGCATCGCTGCGGCGTCGGTGAGCGCGGCGGCTTCCTCGAACGCCTGCGCGACGGCACTTACGCCGGCCACATCCTCGAGCACGTTGTACTGGAATTGCAGAACCTGGCCGGCATGCGTACCGGCTTTGGCAAGACGCGCCAGACCGCCGAAGGCAGCGGCATTTACAAAATGGCATTCCGCACCCGCCAGGAGCAGGTCGGCCGCGCCGCGCTGGCCGCCGGCAAGGACCTGCTGATGGCTGCCATCGACGACAAGCCATACGATCTGGCCGCCACCGTCGCCAAACTGACCTCGATGGTCGAATCGCTGTGCCTGGGCCCATCGACCGGCTCCATCGTGGACGCTGCGACCGACCGCAAGATCCCGCACATCCGCCTGACCGACGGCAACCTGGTGCAATTGGGCCACGGCTCGCGCCAGCGCCGCATCTGGACCGCTGAAACCGACAACACCTCGGCCATCGCCGAAGGCATCGCCTCCGACAAGGACATGACCAAGGACATGCTGAAGTCCGTCGGCGTGCCGGTACCGGAAGGCACGCTGGTCAAGAGCGCCGACGACGCCTGGGAAGAAGCACAGGACATCGGCCTGCCGGTGGCGATCAAGCCCTACGACGGCAACCATGGCCGCGGCGTTTCGCTGAACCTGGTGTCCGAAGCCGACGTGCGCGCCGCCTACGACATCGCCGTGGCGCGCGGCGGCAGCAAGAGCGTAATCGTGGAGAAGTTCATCGTCGGTAATGAACACCGACTCTTGGTTGTGGGCCGCCGCATGGTGGCAGCCTCCATGGGCGAGTCGCTGTGGGTGACGGGCGACGGCAAATCCACGGTGCAGGCGCTGGTGGATTCCCAGATCAACACCGATCCGCGCCGCGGCACGACCGAAGAATTCCCGCTGAATATCGTGCAGCCGCGCGAATCGGAAGAGGTGCTGCTGGACCTGAAGCGCCAGGGCCTGACCCCGGACTCCGTGCCGGAATCCGGCCGCAAAGTCCTGATCCAGTTGAATGGCAACGTTGCCAATGACGTAACGGACCTGGTGCACCCGGCCGTTGCCGAAATGGCAGCGCTGGCTGCGCGCACCATCGGTCTGGACATCGCCGGCATCGACCTGGTGGCCGCCGACATCTCCAGGCCGCTGGAAGAGCAGGGCGGCGCCATCATCGAAGTGAACGCCAGCCCGGGCCTGCTGGCCCACTTGAAGCCAGCCGCCGGCGGCGTAGCGCGCCCGGTTGGCCATGCCATCTGCGACCAGCTGTTCGCGGAAGACGACGATGGCCGCATCCCGATCGTGGGTGTGGCGGGCAGCCGCCAGAACGCGCTGATCGCCCGCCTGATCGGCTGGCTGCTGCAAATGAGCGGCCGCTACGTCGGCACTGCGACCGAACAGGGCGTATTCCTGAACGGCCGCAACGTGGCGCGCGGCCCGCTGACCGAATGGGAATCCGGCGAGCGCCTGCTGCTGAACAAGAATGTGGAAGCGGCGGTATTCGCCAACTCCGGGCGCATGATCCTGAGCGAAGGCTTCTCTTACGACAAGTGCATGGTAGGCGTGGTGACCGACGCTGCCGGCCATGAAGACCTCGGCGAGTTCTACATCAACTCCCCGGAACAGATGTTCGGCGTGCTGCGCACGCAGGTCGACGTGGTGCTGCCGGAAGGTGCCGCCGTGCTGAACGCCTCCGATGCGCAAGTGGCCGAAATGGCGGAACTGTGCGACGGTGACGTCATCTTCTACGGCACCGACGAACACGTGCCCGCCATCGACTCGCACCGCCAGGACGGCGGCCGCGCCGTGTTCCTGCGCGATGGCGGCTTCGTCATGGCCGCGGGCCGCGACGAGCTGGCCGTGCTGCCGCCGTCTTGCCTGCCGGCCAGTGAAGAAGACCGCAAGGAAGCGGTGCTGGCCGCGATCGGCGCCGGCTGGGCCATGGGCCTGTCGCCGGACCTGATCGGTGCTGCGCTGCGCACCTTCGAGTGGAATACCAAGAAAAACTAAGGATTACCAGGAATGGAAGTTATTCGCCTCCGCGCCCTGCGCGGCCCAAATCTGTGGAGCCACCATACGGCTGTTGAAGCCATTGTCTCCTGCTCGCCGGAAGAACGCTCCGTCGACAAGATCCCTGGTTTCGAAGTGCGCCTGCGCACCCGCTTCCCGCGCCTGGCGCAGCTGCAGCCGGACGGCCACGCCGACACCATCCCGATGGCGCACGTGCTGGAACTGGCGGCCCTGGGCCTGCAAGCCGAAGCCGGCTGCCCGGTGACCTTCAGCCGCACGACGCAGACGCTGGAAGACGGCATCTACCAGATGGTGGTTGAATATACCGAGGAGGCCGTGGGCCGCCTGGCTGTTGAATGGGCTGAAAAGCTGGTCAAGGCCGCCATGGAGGACACGCCGTTCGATCTGGCCGCCGCGCTGCACGAACTGCGTGAACTCGATGAAGATGTGCGCCTGGGCCCGTCGACTGGTTCCATTGTGCACGCTGCCGTGGCGCGCAAGATCCCGTTCCGCCGCATGACCGAAGGCTCGATGGTGAGCTTCGGCTGGGGCTCCAAGCAGCGCCGCATCCAGGCTGCCGAAATGGACAGCACCAGCGCGATTGCCGAAACGATTGCGCAGGACAAGGAACTGACCAAGAAATTGCTGGACGCCGCTGGCGTACCTGTGCCTACGGGCCGTACCGCTGTCGATGCGGAAGACGCCTGGAAAGCCGCGCTGGAGATCGGCCTGCCCGTCGTGGTGAAGCCGAAGGACGGCAACCAGGGCAAAGGCGTGACGGTGAACATCACGACACGCGAGCAGACTATCGCCGCCTACAACGCCGCCAAGGAATTCCGCGACGACATCATGGTCGAACGCTTCCTTGCCGGCCACGACTTCCGCCTGCTGGTGATCGGCAACAAGCTGGTCGCCGCTGCGCGCCGCGACCCTCCTCACGTGGTGGGCGACGGCGTGCACTCGGTGCGCGAACTGGTGGATATCGTCAACTCCGATCCGCGCCGCGGCACCGGCCACGGCACTGCGCTGACCAAGATCCGTTTCGACGATATCGCCCTGGCGCGCCTGGCGCTGCAAGGCCTGGCTGCGGACTCCGTGCCGCCGATCGGCCAGCGCGTCGTGCTGCGCAATAACGCCAACCTGTCGACCGGCGGTTCCGCCACCGACGTGACCGACGACGTCCACCCGGAAGTGGCTGCGCGCGCGGTGGAGGCGGCGCAGATGATCGGTCTCGATATCTGCGGCGTGGACGTGGTCTGCGATTCCGTGCTGCGTCCGATCGAAGAGCAGAATGGCGGCGTGGTGGAAGTGAATGCCGCGCCGGGCCTGCGCATGCACCTGTCGCCGTCCTACGGCAAAGGCCGCCCGATCGGCGAAGCGATCATCAACACCATGTTCCCTGAGGGCGACGATGGCCGCATTCCTGTGATTGCGGTGACCGGCACCAACGGCAAGACCACCACGGTACGCCTGGCTGCGCACCTGATCGCAGCGTCTGGCCTGCGCGTGGGCATGACCAATACCGACGGCGTGTACGTCAACGGCCGCCAGATCGATTCCGGCGACTGCTCCGGCCCGCGTTCGGCGCGCAACGTCCTTCAGCATCCGGACGTTGATGCAGCCGTGTTCGAGACCGCCCGCGGCGGCATCTTGCGCGAAGGCCTGGCGTACGACCGCTGCAAAGTGGCCGTGGTGACCAATATCGGCGCCGGCGACCACCTGGGCCTGAACTACATCACCACCGTGGAAGATCTGGCGGTGCTGAAGCGCGTGATCGTGATGAACGTCGACGCGCAGGGCTATGCCGTGCTGAATGCAACCGACCCGATCGTGGCTGCCATGGCTGCCAAGTGCAAGGGCAAGGTGATCTTCTTCGGTGCGGACCGCTATCACCCGGTGGTGGCGACCCACCTGGCGCAGGGCAAGCGTACCGTGTACATCGACAACGGCCAGCTGGTGGCGGTGGAAGGCAAGAACGAGCAGCGTATTCCGCTGTCGGACGTGCCGATCACCTTCAATGGCACCATCGGCTTCCAGGTGGAGAACACCATGGCGGCGGTGGCTGCGGCTTGGGCTGCGGGCATTGACTGGGATTCGATCCGTCGCGGCTTGCTGACCTTCACGACTGACAGCCACAATGCGCCGGGCCGCTTCAACATCTTCAAGTACCGCGGTGCGACCGTGATTGCTGACTATGGCCATAACCCGGATGCGATGCAGGCGCTGGTGCAGGCGGTGGATGCAATGCCGGCCAAGCGCCGTTCGGTGGTGATTTCCGGCGCCGGCGACCGCCGCGACCAGGATATCCGCCAGCAGACCGAGATCCTGGGCAAGGCATTCGATGATGTCGTGCTGTACCAGGATGCCTGCCAGCGCGGGCGTGCAGATGGCGAGGTGGTTCGCCTGCTGCGTGAAGGCTTGCAGGGTGCTTCGCGTACGTCGAAGGTGGATGAGATTACCGGCGAGTTTATTGCGATTGATACTGCGATGGATCGACTGCAGGAAGGTGATCTGTGCCTGATCCTGGTGGACCAGGTAGAGGAGTCGCTGCGGCATATCGCGAATCGCATTGCGGCCGGTTGAAACCCGGCATACCTGGGTCTGACCCAAGGGTCAGACCCAGTCAGCGCACCCGCCGACGTAAATTTCGACCGCTAGAGTGGGTCAGACCCAGGTTTACCGGGTTAGGCCGCCAAAACAGCCCGCGGCGCATGCAAGCGGGCCGTCTCGCCCTCCACAAACTGCGCCGCAAACACCCGCTTCTCAGCCTCGACCTCGCCATCGGCCTCAATCAGGCCGCACATCAGATCCGCCGTCGCAATCGCCATCTTGTGCAACGGCTGGCGCAGGGTCGTCAGCTCATAGCTCAGCCATTGCGACCCTTCAACCGCGTCGCAGCCCACGACCGACATCTGTGACGGCACGTCGATATGCAAATGCTGCCTCGCCGCATCCACGCAGCCCATGGCCATTGCGTCATTCCCGCAAATCACCACATCCGGCACCGCGCCGATGCGCGCGATCAGCTCATGCAAGCCCGCCACCCCGCTGGAATAGTCGAAGCAGCCATAGAACACCGGCGCCGCCGGCAGGCCCAATTCCTCGATCCGGTCCAGCGCGCCGCGCAAGCGCTCGCGCGCAACCGAATTCTGTTCCGGCCCGCCGATCAGGGCGAACTGCCGGTGCCCGGCGGCCGCCAGGCGGCTCACCAGCGCCCGGCTGGCCTCGAACTGGTCGCACAGCACGGTATTCACATCCATGTCCCGCAGGTGGCGGTTGAACACCACCAGCGGCACCTGCCGGCGCCTGAACTCCTCGACGTGGGCCGGCGTCAGCTTGGATGCCGCAATCACCCCATCCACCTGGAATTGCCACACATCGGTCAGGATCTGCTCAATTTCACCCTCGTGCTGCATCGTGAAGAGCAGGGCGCGCTTGCCGCGCCGGTTCAGCTGCTGGCTGAGCTCGGACAAGGCGGCCGGGTTGTACAGCATGCTGGAATGGGAGACCACAATCGCAACAATATTGGTCCTGCGCGTAATCAGGCTGCGCGCCGCCGCGTTCGGGATATATTCCAGCCCTTCTGCCGCCTTCATCACGCGTTCGTAGGTCTTTTTGGAGACGCTGGCGCCCGGTTTGAAGCAGCGCGACACCGCCGACTGCGACACGCCCGCCACCAGCGCGACATCATAGGAGGTGACGCGGCGTCCCTCCTGGAGGATGATGGCCTTTTGCTCGGCAAGGCTGATCGCTGGTTGTAGGGTTGTTGGACGCATGTCTGCGGGCTCGGGGCAGATTCCGGATGAATTGCTTGTGATTTTGAAAATAATCCCCAATCTTACCACATGGCAATAGTTTCCCCACGTTTACACGCATTGCGTGTGGTGCCCAAGCCGCGCAGGCTCTGGTAAAATACCGCCCCTTTCGGTTTTCGGATGAATAAGATGGCTCAGGCTTGCGGCATCGACTTTGGCACCTCCAATTCCACCGTAGGATGGGTGCGCCCCGGCCATCCCATCATGCTGGAGCTTGAAGACGGCAAGATGACGCTGCCATCCGTGGTTTTCTTCAATGCCGACGACGAGGAAACCAGCTACGGCCGCGCCGCCCTGGCCGAATACCTGGCCGGCTGCGAAGGGCGCCTGATGCGCTCCCTGAAAAGCCTGCTGGGCACCAGCCTGATCGACGGCCAGACGGAAGTAGGCGGCCGCGCTCTGCCATTCCGCCTGCTGCTGTCGCAGTTCATCGGGGAAGTGAAGCGGCGCGCCGAAAGCGCTGCCGGCCGCCAGTTCGAAAGCGTCGTCATGGGGCGCCCGGTGCACTTCATCGACGACGACAAGGCTGCTGACCAGGTGGCGGAAGATACCCTGGCCGACATTGCGCGCAGTGTCGGCTTCCGCAACGTGGCGTTCCAATACGAGCCGATTGCAGCCGCATTTGAATACGAATCGCAGATCGACCGCGAAGAACTGGTGCTGATCGCCGACATCGGCGGCGGTACTTCCGACTTCACGCTGGTGCGCCTGGGCCCCGACCGCGTTGCGCGCGCGGAGCGGGTTGAGGATATCCTGGCTACCGGCGGTGTCCACATCGGCGGCACCGACTTCGATAAATATCTCAGCCTGTCGAGCGTGATGCCTCTGCTGGGCTATGGCAGCCAGTTCCTGAGCGGCGCCGAGGTGCCGTCCAGCTATTACTTCAACCTGGCGACCTGGCATACCATCAACCAGGCCTACACGCGCAAGATGCAGGCGCAGCTGTCGGAAATGATCCGCGATGCGCGCGAGCCGGCCAAGCTGGAACGGCTGCAGCACCTGATCGAAGAGCGTGCTGGCCATTGGCTGGCGCTCAAGGTGGAGGAGGCCAAGATCGGCTTGTCCGGGGCCGACCTGGTGCAGATGCACCTCGAAAGGTTCGCACCGCCTGTCATGCTGGACGTAACGCGCGCCGGTTTCGATGCGGCAGTTGAGCAATTGGTTTCCAGCGTTGGTGCGACCGTGACCCAACTGCTGACAGATGCAGGCGTGCAGCCAAGCCAGGTGGACACGATCTTCTTCACCGGCGGTTCCAGCGGTGTGCGCCTGTTGCGCGAGCGAATCGCGGCGCTGGTGCCGGGTGCGCGCCGGGTCGAAGGCGACCTGTTCGGCAGCATCGGCGCCGGCCTTGCACGTGATGCATTGCGCAAGTTTGCATAATTTGCTTAAAATAGCCGCCGTGAAGAAAGCTAACCGCCATTTCCTGCACGTCTTGCTTGCCGTGCTGCTGGTACTGTCCCAGCAGCTGGGGATGGCGCACGCGGTTTCGCACTGGTCGGACTTCCGCCGCAGCAGCGAACAGCAGAATGCAAACGACGTCGATGGCAGTGGCATCAGCGCTGGCTTGGCGCTGGACCATAGCTGCAGCGAGTGCGCGGCCTTTGCATCCCTGGCGTCGGCGATCCATACGCCGAGCTTCACTTTCCCATCTGTCGACTACTGCGCGCCGCAAGCCGGCGTCGCCCTGCCGCAGCTGACCGATGCGCGTACCGTACGCGCTTACGATTCCCGCGCGCCCCCTCTGGCTTGACACAACGTTGTAAACATTTTCTGCCGCCGTGGCTTATTGCTTTGGCCGGCTAACGTTTGTCGTATCCAGAAAGTCTGACTATGAATTTCAAGTATTCCCTGCTGGCAGGCGCTGTCCTGTCGGCCGTATCCGCCATTGCCCATGCCGATGATGGCGACGTGACCAAGGTGGTTGTGACCGCAAACCCTTTCCACCAGGGCGAAACCGAACAGATCCTGGTGCCGGCCAAGGTGCTGTCCGGCGATGAGTTGCGCGACAAGATGTCCAATTCACTGGGCGATACGCTGTCGTCGGAGCTGGGCGTTTCCACCTCGGCCTTTGGCGCCGGTTCTTCGCGTCCGATCATCCGCGGCCTGGAAGGGGCGCGGGTGAAGATGCTGGAAAACGGCATGGCCGTTTCCGACGTTTCGGGCCTGTCGAACGACCACGCGGTGTCCGCAGAAGGCGCGGTAGCGCACCAGATCGAAATCCTGCGCGGCCCGGCTTCGCTGATGTACGGTTCCGGCGCGATCGGCGGCCTGGTGAACGTGGTCAACGAGCGCATTCCGCCAGCGCTGGAGCCAAAGCTGACAGGCCAGGTTGAAACACGCTATAGCAGCGTGGACGATGGCACTGCGACTTCAGGCACCATCGATGGCGCCGTCGGCAAGCTGGCCCTGCACGTGGATGCCAACACCCGCCAATCCGGCGATTACAAGATCCCGGGCAACCGCGTGGAAGGCGATCCGGATTCCGCCTCCGGCCGCTTGCCGCATTCGGGCACGCATGAGAAAGGCGCCGGCTTCGGCGGTTCCTATATCGACGGCTGGGGCTATGTCGGCGCGTCGGTGTCCAGCCTGGACAACAAATACGGCATTCCAACCGCGGAAGGCTCGGCGATTGACCAGCACCAGGTCCGTTACGATTTCGACAGCCTGTTCAAGAACCCATTGCCGGGCATCGAGTCCGCCAAATTCAAGGCCGGGTATACCGACTACCACCACGCCGAACTGGGTGACGATGGCCAGCCGGAAGTAAAGTTCAAGAACCGTTCGGTTGAAACCCGCGCCGACGCGGTGCACAAGGCAATCGATGGCTGGCACGGCACCTTCGGCGTGCAGACCGAACTGACGCACTTCTCGGCCCTGAGCGCGCAAGGCGGCCCGGATACCGTGCCCGTCACGCGTTCGAATTCGTCGGCTGGCTTCCTGGTCGAGGAAAAGGAATGGGGCCCTGTCCGCGTGAACGCAGGCGTGCGCCTGGAGCACGTGAAGCGCGAGCCGGTATCCGGCCTGGATCGCTCGTTCTCGCTGCAAAGCGGTGCGCTGGGCGCCCTCTGGTCGTTCACGCCTGGCTACGCGACCGGCCTGACCCTGTCGCGCGCGCAGCGTGCGCCATCGACCGAGGAACTGTACTCCGGCGGTCCGCACGATGCGACGATTACCTATGACGTGGGCGACCCGAACCTGTCGAAGGAAACCTCGCGCAACGTTGAATTCTCGCTGCAGAAAACGGCCGGCCTGATTCGCTGGAAAGCCAATCTGTTCCGCAACAGCATTTCGGACTTCATCTACGGCCATGTCACAGGACGGATGCTGGACGAAGAGGGCCAGGATGGCGGCGAATTCCGGCAGCGCATCTTCAGCCAGGGCGACGCCACGATCCGCGGCGCCGAAGCGGAAATCGAATACAACCCGCTGGCGATGGGCCTGAATGGCCGCCTGTTCGCCGATACCTCGCATGGCGACCTGAAAAATGCCGGCAGCCTGCCGCTGCAGCCGGCATCGCGCGTTGGCGCCAGCATCGGTTACCGCACCCCTGTGTGGCGCGCCGGGGCAACCTGGATCCACGCGCAAGCGCAGGACCGCCTGGCATCGTTCGAAACCGCGCCGACCGGTTCCTACAACCAGGTCAGCGCCAACCTGTCATACACGCAAAAGCTGGCCGACATGGACCTGACCTGGTTCGTGCTGGCGAAGAACCTGCTGAACGAAGACATCCGTGTTTCGACCTCGCTGCTGAAGGATGTTTCGCCGCTGCCGGGCCGCAGTTTCGTCTTTGGCGTGCGCGCCAAGTTCTGAGTTTGCGTTAAATCAAACGCAGCCCGGAGACGCTTCTTATACTTTAGATAACAATCTAGGGTATGGGAGGCGGCGATGGGCAAACGTCTGGCAGACCGGGAGCGCATCTTCCGGTGGTTCCTTGGCCCCGCTGAGCGGGGCGATCCTTATGCCCAGTTCAACCTGGCGCTTCTCTACAAAAACGGTCTTGGCGTCGATGCCGACCCGCGCCTGGCTTTCGGCTGGATGCGCATGTCGGCCCTGCAAGGCCTGGCCTTTGCCCAGAACCAGCTTGGCGCCATGTACTACAAGGGCCTGGGTACCGGCAACAACGATGCGGAAGCCGTGTACTGGTTCCGCCGCGCCGCGCGCCAGGGCGAAGCTGCCGCACAGCAAAATCTCGGCCAGATGTACCGTCGTGGGCGCGGCGTGCCCGTCAATGAGGAGATGGCGGTGCGCTGGTTCAGCCGCGCGGCGGAGCAAGGCGTGTCGAGCGCCCAGGCCCTGCTTGGCGAGGCTTACCTGAACGGCCGCGGCGTGGCGGCCGACTGCAAGCTGGCGCAAGCCTGGCTGCGCAAGGCCGCCGTACGCGGCGACATCTACGCGCAATGCCTGTTGGGCAGCATGTACGCCCACGGCACGGGCGTGGCGCGCGACGCCGCACAGGCCTTGATGTGGTACATCCTGGCGGCGGAGGGCGGTTCGGTGCAGGCGCAATTCAGCGTGGCGGTCCTGTATGCCAATGGTGAAGGCGTGCAGCGCGACCTCGCGCAAGCAGTGCATTGGTACCGCAGCGCAGCTGAAAAGGGCGATGCGGCATCCCAGAACAATCTTGGCGTGCTGTATGCGACGGGCCAGGGCGTCAAGCGGGACGCAGCGGAAGCGCTGCGCTGGTACCGCCGTGCGGCCGCACAAGGACATGCGCTGGCACGGCACAACCTGGAGGGCTTGCGCGGCGGTACTGCCGACACGGCTTTGCCGGATGAGCAATTTCTCAGCAAGGCTGATTTCGATCCGGAAGCGCGCAACAGTTCGCCCTGAGCAGGCTAGCGCTGTGCGGTAAGCGGGCGGTCGATGCTTGGCGCCAGCGCCAGATTGGAAGAAAGGTGATCGAGCCCGGTTTGCGCATCGACGTTCTCAACGCGGATGCTGTACATGCCGCGAGCGAGGGGAATATTGCCGAGGCTGCGCGAGCGCTGGTTGGCCCATTTGCTGGCCACGCACATGGTATTCACCAGGCGCGAATGGATCACGGTATTGTCAGCCTTGCGGCGTACTTCGACCTTGAACGCCATAGGCCGCCCATAGCTGGCGCGTTCTTGTTTGGAAACCTTGGACAGGTCCGTGCCTTCGATGCAATCTTCCATGCGGCGGTCGCCGAGGATGGAGATTTCCTGCTTGCTCAAGGAGTCGCCTGCCGGGTTGCTCACTTCGAGCTGGAGCGTGTAGCTCAGGTCCACCGGAACTTCCACGTCGGCAGTAACAACCGTGCCGGCTTCGGAAAGCTTGAGCGGTGCATCCTTGATCAGTTGCGGGAATTCGCACAGCGCGACCGTCGCCATCGCCAAGCCGACGATTGGTTTCTGGCACATGCTGTAGATGAAGGGACTCATGGGTTCAATATAGACTACGCTCCCTGCATTTGTAACCTTCGGTCAAGGAAAAGACTGTTGCCGTGTATCTTTTTGGCCTGCTTCTTTGCTTCCGCTGCGCTAGCCGCAATCTGGTGATGCGAGTAATACTGGCGCGGCTCGACGCGGATCACGCCGACGGATAAGCTCATCAATGAGTAAAAGACTTTCTTGCCCTGCCTGTCTTCGCTGATGTAGCCGCCGCGTTCGCGGTCTTCGTTGCTGTAAAAGTCGGCGATGGCGGTGCTGAAATCGCCAAGCACGGCCTGGCAGCGCGCTTCCCAATCTTCGCTCTGGAACAGGATGACAAAGTCATCGCCGCCGATATGGCCGACGAAGTCGCGGTTGCGGTCGCCGTGCTTGGCCAGGATATGCCCGGTCAACTGGATGACGTCATCGCCCCGGCGGTAGCCATAGACGTCGTTGAAGGGCTTGAAATGATCCAGGTCGACGTAGCATACCCAGAAGCGGGTGCCGCTTTCCAGCAGGCGGTCGATATGTTCGTTGATCGGCACGTTGCCTGGCAATTGTGTTAATGGATTCGCATAGCGCGCAGCATTGATCTGCATCTGCGTGATTTCCCGCATCAGGTCGTGGCCGGTACCCATGCCTGCATAGCTGCCGTCTTCAGTAATGATGAAGCCGTTGAACAGGTGGTGCGCATCTGATTCCGCCATGCGGCAAGACAGTTCCTGCAAGCTGGTGTCGACGTCGGCAATGATCGGTTTGGCATCCATGAAAAGAGTGCATGGTTTCTTGCCATACAACTCGCGCTGGTAAGGGCGTGCGAAGTGGTCGATCATGTCGAAACGCGATACCAGGCCAAGCGGGCGGCCACGGTCGACCACGGGGATGATCATCAGTTTTGGATCGGCCATGAAAATCTCATAGACGTCGTTATTGTTCATCGACGGCGGCACGGCGGCGACGTCGTGCAGGAGTTTGCGGATACTCACGGCATTTCTCTCGGCAGCGCGTTGCGGATAGACCGCCACGCCATTGCGGCCCAGAACCTTGACTACTTCCGCCGGCAGGGCCTTGGCCGGATGGGCATGCGGGCGTCCCAGGTGATAGCCCTGGCCATACGCCACGCCGAGGTCGCGCAGCACCAGTAGCTCGGCGGCTTTCTCGATGCCTTCCGCGATGACGAGGGTGTTGGATTTGTCGGCAATCTCCTGGATGGAGCGTACGAACTGCAGCTTGACCGGGTCGTGCTCGATACCCTGGATGAAGTGCATGTCGATCTTGACGTATTCCGGGCGCAGTTCGGACCACAGGCGCAGGCTGGAGAATCCTTCGCCCAGGTCGTCGATCGCGATCTGGAAGCCCATGTTCCGGTAGTGCAGGACCGCCTGGCGCATCAACGCATAATCGTAGGTCGGCTGGTTTTCAGTCAGCTCGATGATGACGTTGGCGGGATTGAGGCCGAATTCGTGGATGTAGCCAAGGGTCTCGCCCTGCGTCCCGTCCTGCTGGCGTACCAGCGAATCGGGACTGACGTTCAGGAACAGTTTGCCGGGCAGCTGCAGCTCCGCAAAACGTTCCAGCACGATGCGGCGGCACAGGTATTCGACTTCGCGCGAGAGCTTATTGGCGCGCGCCACGCGGAACAGGTTGAGCGGCGAGTGCAGCGGGCTGTCGGATGGTCCCCGGATCAAGCCTTCGTAAGCGATGATCTCGCCGCTTTGCATGTGTACGATGGGCTGGAACAGGGCGTGCAACTGGCGGCGCTGGATGATGTCGAGCAGGTGCTGGCCTAGCAGTTCGTCCGGATGTGGGCGCAGGTAGGTCACGTTGTTCGGAAGTGTGGCTGCTGGTAGGCTCACGATAGTGCTCTGGGCATGATGTCAACCCCGGCATTGTGTGCCGCAAATGTGACAGTATGATGAATGCCGGAAACACTTTTTGGCGCTACAATAAGCTTCCACGTCCATGACTGAGAACGATGCCGAGCCAGTTGATTAGCCGTTCCGCCGCTTTGGCGGCCTTTTTGCTCACGGGGGCGGCCAGCGCTGCCGGCGGGATTAACGTGCACGTTACAGACGCCAATGGAAAACCGGTGACGGACGCCGTGGTGTATCTGGAGGCCGAAGGCGGCCAGCAGTTGCCCAAGCCGCAGAAAGCAGGAGAAATCAGCCAGAAAGGCTTGAAATTCATCCCGCTGGTGACGGTGATCCAGACCGGCAGCAAGATCTACTTCCCGAACAACGATAAGGTGCGGCACCATATCTATTCGTTCTCGCCGCCGCACAAGTTCGACCAGAAGCTGTATTCCGGGACGACGGCCGAACCGCAGACCTTCGACAAGCCTGGCACCGTGGTCCTGGGCTGCAATATCCACGACAAGATGATCGCCTATGTTCGCATTGTCGACACGCCGTTTTTCGGCAAGACGGACGCCAGCGGAGCAGTGCTCGTCGATGCACCAGCGGGTAAATATGTGCTGAAGGCATGGCACCCCGATATCGTTGGCGGCAACCCGCAGGAACAGGCGCTGCGTCTGTCCGATGAGGCGGCCAGCGCCAGCTTCAGGATGCCGTTGAAGCCTCCAGTCACCGATCCAGATTCTGCGGCTTACTGACGCCATGCGATTCCGAAGCCTCGAAAGCCGTATCGTTACACTGTTCCTGGTGTTGCTGATCGTGGTACAGCTGGTGGGACTGTTGGTGATCCAGCGCGGGATCGACAGCAATGCCCGCACGTCGATTGCCTCTGAGCTGGTCAACGGCAGCAAGGTCTTTGCGCGCCTGATGGATCAGAATGCCCAGAACCTGCGCAACGGCGCCAGGCTGCTGTCGCGCGATGCCGGCTTCCTGGCGGCGATCGGCAATACCGACCCGGACGACCGCGCCACCATCGAATCGGCACTGGCCAATCATGGCCGGCGCATCAAGGCATCGATGACCATGCTCGTGAGCCCGGAACGCAAGGTGGTTGCATCGACCAGCGATGCACAGGCTGCAGGCCTGGAGCATATGGTCATGAGCATGCTGGAAAAGGCGGAACAGGCTGATGGCGCGAACGGGATTGCGATCGTCGAGCGCTTGCCGTACCAGATCGTGGTGGTGCCGGTGAAGGCGCCGCTGACCATAGGCTTTGTCGTGATGACGTTCCCGCTCGATGAACGCCTGGCGCGCGACATGCAGGAAACCACATCGCTCCAGACCCTGCTGCTGACGCGCGACAGCAAAGGGAACTGGTTGCCCGTTGCTTCGAGCCTGGCGCCATCGGCCGTCGGCAGCATCATGGCGCAGCTGCAGGGCATGGGGCGCTTGCCGTCCGACGCTTTCGATGTGGACATCACCAGCGATAAACTCAGCGTGCGCATGACGCCAATCGGCGAGGACGACGGCCAGGTTGCCGTGGTCATGCTTGGCCGCTCCATCAACGAGGCGACCGCGGAATATGCGCGCCTGGAACGCTGGCTGCTTGGCTTGACGGCAGCCGGCATTGTGGTCTGCGTCGTCGCCAGCGTGCTGACTGCCAAGCGCATTGCCCAGCCCCTGCGCCAACTGGCCGATACGGCGAAAAAGCTGGAGCAGGGCGATTACAAGGTAAATATTGAATCCTCCCGGGCCGACGAAATCGGCGAGTTGGCGCATGCGTTCGGCAGCATGCGGGACGGTATCGCCAAGCGCGAACAGGAAGTCCGCCGTCTGGCGTATTGGGACCCGCTGACAAACCTGCCGAACCGCGCCCAGTTCCTCTTGTTGCTGAACGATGCCATTGCTGACGCGCGCAAGCGCGCCGGCTCGGCGTATGTGCTGATGATGGACCTAGACCGCTTCAAGCACGTGAATGACGTGATGGGCCACAGCTTCGGCGATGCCTTGCTCAAGCAGGTGGCCGGCCGGTTGCTGCAGAAACTGGCCAACCGCCGTCATCCGGCCCAGGTGGCGCGCCTGGGCGGCGATGAATTCGCGGTGCTGCTGCCCGGCTCAGACCTGGACCAGGCGGTGGTGGTGGCGTCGGAGATCCTGCAGGCGCTGGAGTCGCCGCTCTCGCTGGACGAACAGATGGTCGACATCGGCGCCGGCATTGGCATTGCAGGCTTCCCCGATCACGGGATGGATGGCGAAGAACTGCTCAGCAAATCCGAAGTCGCCATGTACGCCGCCAAGCAGCGCAATGAAGGTGCGGTGGTGTACGAAGACGCGATCGACAAGGGTAGCCAGCAAAGCCTGTCGCTGCTGACTGAATTGCGCCAGGCGGTTGAAAACAACGAGTTTCGCCTGTTCGTACAGCCCAAAGTGACGCTGGCGACCGGCCGGGTGGTTGGTGTGGAAGCGCTGGTGCGCTGGCAGCACCCTGTGCGCGGCAATGTATTCCCCGACCAGTTCATTCCGTTCGCTGAGCAGACCGGGTTTATCCGGGTGCTGACGCACTGGGTGCTGGAACGTTCCGCGGAGTTGTGCCATGCGCTCGCGCAGCGCGGCATTCACCTGAAAGTGTCGGTGAACCTGTCGACGCGCGACCTGCTGGACCAGGAACTGCCGTTCAAATTCGGCGAAATTTTCATGCGCCACCATGTTTCGCCTGGCGCTTTCTGCCTGGAGATCACGGAAAGCGCGATCATGGACGATCCGGTACGCGCCCAGCAAACGCTGGAGCGCCTGCACGGCATGGGCTGCGACCTGTCGATTGACGATTTCGGCACAGGCTATTCCTCGCTGGCTTACCTGAAACGCCTGCCGGTGGATGAACTGAAGATCGACAAATCATTTGTGCTGAACATGGCCAACGACGTGGGCGATGCGAAGATCGTGCGCTCCACGATCGACCTGGGACACAATATGGGCCTGCGCGTGGTTGCCGAAGGGATCGAAAGCGAGGCGGCCTGGCATATCCTGGCCGAGATGGGCTGCGACCAGGGGCAGGGCTATTTCATGAGCCGCCCAATGCCGGCGGACCAATTGGCCAGCTGGGTCGAGACTTGGCGCGCGCCGGCGCTGGCCGAATAATAAGCGGCGCGAAGCCCTTCGGAGAGTTACTTATTTGTCAAAGTTCACGTTATGATCCTTGCCGCATTCATAACTTCAACATGGACGACAAATGCCATTCAAGCGCGCCACCCTTGCTCTTTCCCTGATCGCTGCATTCTCCGCACAAGCCCTGGCCCAGACATGTCCGGCCGGCGCTCCCGCCGTCACTTATCCGGTAACGAAGAAAGTCGAGCAGCAGGACAACTACCATGGCACCATGGTCGCCGATCCATATCGCTGGCTGGAAGACGCCAACAGCGACGAGACCAAGGCCTGGGTGATTGAACAGAACAAGATAACGCAAGCCTGGCTGTCCCAGATTCCGCAGCGCGAGGCGATCAAGGGACGCCTGACCAAGCTGTGGAACTACGAGCGTTATGGCGTGCCTGAAAAGAAGGGCGGCCGCTACTTCTACAGCCGTAACGACGGCCTGCAGAACCAGTCGGTCCTGTATACCGCCAAGACCCTGAACGAAACCCCGCGCGTCCTGCTGGACCCGAACACGCTGGCCGCTGACGGCACCGTGGCGCTGGCCGGCATGGCCGTGAGCCCGACCGGAAAGTTCCTGGCCTACAGCACCGCGGCCTCCGGCTCCGACTGGAACGAGATCAAAGTGCGCGACATTGAAACCGGCAAGGACATGGCCGATCATATCAAATGGGTCAAGTTCTCCAACACCGCATGGGCTGCCGACGGTTCCGGCTTCTACTACAGCCGCTATGACGAGCCGACCGAAGAAACCAAGCTGGCCGGCGTGAACTACTTCCAGAAAGTCTATTTCCACAAACTGGGCACCGGGCAAGCCGCCGACGTGCTGGCCTATCACCGTCCGGACCAGAAGGAATGGGGCTTTGGTGCGGAAGTGACTGATGACGGCCACTACCTGCTGATCAACGGTTCGCAAGGTACCGAACACAAAAATCGCGTCTTCATCAAGGACCTGAAGGCCAGGAACGCCCAGGTAGTCGGCCTGCTGGAAGCATTCGACGCTTCGTACAGCTTCATCGACAACGAAGGCCCAGTGTTCTACTTCATGACCGATAAGAACGCGCCACGTTCGCGTATTATCGCGATCGACATCCGCAAGCCAGGCATCGAGAACTGGAAAGAAATCGTGCCGGAAGCGGCGCAAACCCTGACCGGCGCCAGCATCGTCAACAAGCAACTGGTGCTGAACTACCTGGCTGATGCGCACAGCGCCGTCAAGGTGTTTGACCTGAAAGGCAAGCCGGTGCGCGACATCGAACTGCCTGGCCTGGGGACGGCCTCCGGCTTTGGCGGCAAGGCGAAAGACACCGAAACCTTCTACGCGTACACCAGCTTTACCACCCCCACCACGATTTACCGCCTGGACCTGAAGAGTGGCAAGTCGAGCATCTACCGTCAGCCTAAGGTCGACTTCGATCCGAGCGCCTTCGACACACGCCAGGTGTTCTACACCAGCAAGGACGGCACCAAAGTGCCAATGTTCATCGTGTCGAAGAAGGGCATGAAGCTCGATGGCAGTAACCCGACTTACCTGTACGGGTACGGCGGCTTCAATATCTCGCTGACGCCGAGCTTCTCGGTGTCCAACCTGGCTTGGGTGGAAATGGGCGGCGTGTACGTGATGGCCAACCTGCGCGGCGGCGGCGAATACGGCGAAGCCTGGCACAAGGCCGGCACCAAGCTGCAAAAGCAGAATGTGTTCGACGATTTTATCGGCGCAGCTGAATGGCTGGTGGCGAACAAAGTCACTTCGCCGGCCAAGCTGGCGATCGGCGGCGGTTCGAACGGCGGCCTGCTGGTAGGCGCCGCGATGACCCAGCGCCCGGACCTGTTCGGGGCTGCACTGCCGGCTGTGGGCGTGATGGACATGCTGCGCTTCCAGAAATTCACCATCGGCTGGGCATGGGCGTCGGACTACGGTTCTTCCGACAACGCGGAAGAATTCAAGGCGCTGGTCAAATATTCGCCGCTGCACAACCTGAAGCAGGGCAGCTGCTACCCAGCGACCATGGTGATGACCGCGGACCACGATGACCGTGTCGTGCCAGCCCACAGCTTCAAGTTCGCTGCGGCAGCGCAGGCTGCACAAGCCGGTCCCGCACCGATCCTGATCCGCATCGATTCCAAGGCCGGCCACGGCGCCGGCAAGCCGACCGCGAAGCAGATCGAGGAAGTGGCTGACCGTTGGGGCTTCCTGACCCGTGCGCTGGACATGACGCCTGGCGCAGCCGCGGCGTCCACCACTGGCGGACAGTAAGCAATGCGCGCGCTCCTGTTGCTGTGGACAGCCTTGCTTGCGCCTGCCACGGCAGCGGAAGCACCTAAAACCTTTGCCGGGCAGACCCAGTCGCTCGCGGTGCAGCCGGGATTCATCGAGCTGTGGCGCGATGAGGGCAAAGGCAGGGTGCTGCTCTCGGTCCGCGAGCTGGACCAGCCCTTCCTGCTGGTCTCTTCGCTGCCATATGCATTGGGCTCGAACGATGTAGGGCTGGACCGTGCGCAAGCGGGCAGCGCCAAGCTGGTTCGTTTCCAGAAATTTGGCGAGCGCCTGTTCCTGGTCCAGGAGAACACCCGTTTTGTGGCCCGTTCCGCCGATGCCGATGAACGCAATGCGGTGGCCGAGTCGTTCGCCGGCGCCGTCTTGTGGGCCGGCGACATCCTCGCCAGCGACGGTCCGCGCCACCTCGTTGATTTTTCCAGTTTCCTGCTGGCCGACCAGCATGGGGTCATTCAGCGCCTGGACGAAACGAAGCAGGGTGCTTATCACGTCGACGGCAAACGCAGTGCGGTGCTACCGGCCGAAGCGAAAGCATTCCCGGACAACGTTGAACTGGAAGCTTTGCTGACATTCGCCGGCCCTGGCAATGGCGAATACGTGCGCCAGGTCGCCGCGGATCCGGCCAGCTTGACGATGCGCCAGCATATTTCCCTGGTGCGGTTGCCGGACAACGGCTACAAGCCTCGGGCCTACCATCCATTCTCCGGCGGCATCGATACCGGCTATTACGATTTCGCCACCCCGCTGGCGGGAAGCCTCGATGTACGCTGGCAGATCCGGCACCGCCTGGAAAAAGGCGGCAAGCCTATCGTGTACTACCTTGACCGGGGCGCACCGGAGCCAGTGCGCTCGGCGCTGCTTGAGGGCGCACGGTGGTGGACGTCTGCCTTCGAAAAGGCTGGATTCAAGGACGGCTTCCGTGTTGAATTGATGCCGGAAGGCGCTGATCCCGCCGACGTGCGTTACAACGTCATCACCTGGGTGCACCGTGCCACGCGCGGCTGGTCGTATGGCAATGCCGTGACCGATCCGCGTACGGGCCAGATTATTCGCGGCTCAGTGACGCTGGGTTCCCAGCGCGTGCGGCAAGACATCCTGATCGCCGAGGCCCTGTTGGCGCCCTACGGCAAGTCCTCGCCAGCTGAGCGCCATCAACTCGCCGAGCAGATGGCGCTGGCGCGCCTGCGCCAACTCGCTGCGCACGAAGTTGGGCACACGCTGGGCTTCGCTCACAACTTCGCCGCCAGCCGGCAAGGCAATGGCTCGGTGATGGACTACCCGCATCCCGTCCTCAAACTGGGCGCGGATGGCGCAATCGACCTGCAGGATGCCTACGGTGCCGGTGTCGGACCGTGGGACGAGTACATGGTGAAGTACATCTATGGCGATTACGGAAGCGGAGAGGCGGAGGCAAGCGCTCTGTCAAAGCTGCGCAGTGATGCGCGCGCCGCCGGAATGCAATATGTCTCGGACGAAGATTCACGCGCGCCGGGAGCGTCCCATCCGAACGGGCTGCTATGGGATTTTGGTCCGGATACCTTGAAAACCTGGGACCAGCTGGGCGCGATCCGCCGCCGCGCGCTCGATAACTTCTCGTATGACGTGCTGCCGGGTGAGCGCCAGGCAGGCGAGCTCGAAGCGCGCCTGGTGCCCGTCTACCTGCTTCAGCGCTACCAGGGCGAAGCCGTTGCCCGCTTACTGGCAGGTGGCGAATACGAATCGACCACCAGCGCTGATATTCGTGCCGGACGCGCAGATGCAGGCATCAGGGCCACGCCCGCAACCACGCAGCGTGCCGCTTTGGCCCGGCTGGCCGATACGTTGCGTGCGGAGTACCTGGCCTTGCCGGCGAGGGTGCTTGACCAGTTGACGCCTCCATCGACCGGGTATGAGCGCAGCAAGGAATATTTTGGCACGCGTATGACGGCAGTTTTCGATGCGCTTTCGGCCGCAGAATCGGGCGCCGCGCAAACGGCGAGTTTCCTGTTCGATGCGGGCCGGCTGAATCGCCTGTACTGGCAGCACGCGCGTGATGATGCGATGCCTGGCCCGGACGAAGTGATCGCGGCAACTCTGTCGCGAAGCTGGAAGCGCGGCCCGGTTCCCGGCAACCTCGCCGGCGGTGAGGCGGTGCAGCTTGCCGCCGACTGGGTGGTCCTCGACGCGCTGTTGCAGGTGCTGGACGGCGGGAAGCTGCACGCCAACGTCGACGCTGGCCTGCGCGAGCAACTGCGCGGCTTCGCAGCATGGCTGAAAGCCAACCCCGGCAAAGGGACGACCGCCGCCAGCCGCAGCCAGGCTGCCGACTACATATTGCGATATCTTGCGGATCCCCGCAGCGTCAAACTGCGCGCGCTGCCAGTCATTCCGCCGGGCGCACCAATCTGATTGCCCCAGGCCGCGCTTGGCCAAGGCGCTCTAGCGCCAAGCCATCGCGTTGTTGATGAAGGAAGCCGCCTGTTATGAATAAACTTCTTGCGTTGTTTGTTTTGGCTGGGCTGTTTCCCTGCGTTTCGTGTGCAGGAGATATTGGCTCGCCAGGGGCAGCGGTAGAGAAATTCCTGTCTTGGGAAGCTAAAGTTCAGCCAAGTGGCGCGTACAAGGGGTTAACATCGACTGAACTAAAGGACATGCTTTCTCGGGAATTGCTTTGCTTGCTGGATGCAGCACAGAAGGCGAATGAATTATCGGTGCGCGCCGCACCCGAAGATAAGCCGCCATACATTGAGGGCAACCTGTTCTTGCCTTCGGCGTGGGACAGGCCAAAGGGAAGCCAGATTTTGGCTGTAAACGATGATGGACGCACGGCTAAAGTAGATGTGCGATTCAAATATGTTCCAGATGGAGACGATGACACTAATCGCTTTTACCTCAAGCAAGCCAGCAATGGCTGGCGAATCATCGAGATTGTTAGGCGTGGCAGCTGTGATTTCTGTCAATCAGGCGGGCTTAGGGCATCACTATACAAAGGCCTGCGCGCGTTTCCAAGAGCTGGGGCAAAGCAGTGCCGGGCGAAGTTTTAAGGGTCGTGCTAGTATTTTCGCCTATGAACAGGATTCGCATCACCACAGTAAGCACCGAGCTTGATATTCCGCTGATTCACAGCTTCCTTTCGGAGCAATCCAGCTGGGCCAAAGGCATTTCACTGGAGTTGGTCCAACGGTCTATCGCCAATTCACTATGCTTTGGCGGCTTTCTGGAAGATCAGCAAATCGCTTTCGCGCGGGTCGTCTCCGACTACACGACGTTTGCGAATCTGGTGGACGTCTTTGTCTTGCCGGAACACCGCGGGCGCGGTTACAGCAAGGCCATGATGGAGGCCGTGTTTACGCATCCGCAACTGCAAGGGCTACGCAGGTTCACTCTCGCAACGGGTGATGCGCATGGGCTGTATGCACAGTATGGCTTTACAGCGCCACGATTCCCACAGTCGTTGATGGAGCGCTACTTCCCAGGCATGTACGAAAAAACGGAGGGCTGATGTTTGATCACGTTAAATTTGGCGTGAGCGACTTTGCGGCGAGCAAAGCGTTCTTTCTCAAAGCGCTCGAGCCGATCGGCGTAAGTGTTGCCGGGGAGGGTGAACCGAGCTACGGCATCGAACTGGTGGCCAAGGGCAGTACTTCGCTGGTCTTGTTCGAGACAAAGGAGAAGCCAGCCCATCTTCATCTTGCGTTCGCTGCCGAAAACCGGCAGCAGGTCGAGGATTTCTATCGCCTTGCACTGGAGGCGGGCGCCAAGGATAACGGCCCGCCCGGCCTGCGCCCGCGCTACCACGCCAACTATTTTGCTGCCTTCGTGATCGGGCCCGATGGGCACAATATCGAAATGGTTTGCCATCATCCCTGATACCGTGAAGTGGGGCGAAGAATCATGCCGCGGCCGTACATCAAACCTGTAGGCGCAGCCTCACTTGTCGCGGCTGTTGTCGTGACATGGGTTTGGTATTCGACGACGTTCGGCCGGTTTGTCGCGGCGGAGAAGGTTCCGGGCGGGATATACCTTCACTTTGATGGACCGATGGCGAAGAATGTCATGGTTCCGCGTGAGGCAATCGATACGGTGCTCTTTGGGCTGCCGGGAAAATCGAACCGACAGTGTTATATCAAGATCCAGTTGAAGTCGGGCGAGAGTTATCGCAGTGTTACATTCGACAGCGGTCTGGAGGCCTGCAAACAGTTGCGGCGGGACTTGAACCTGCCCAGGAAGGAGATTCCCTGATGTCTAAACGCCTTGCCTCATGCACCTGCGGCCAGCTAACGGCCGAAGTGAGTGGCGATCCGGTCAGGATTTCGATATGCCATTGCCTGGAGTGCCAGCGCCGCACCGGCAGTGTCTTTGGCGTCCAGGCGCGTTTCCCGCGCGAGAACGTCGCTATTTCAGGAAATTCGACTGAGTTTGTCCGTGTCGGCGATTCGGGCGGGCAGGCGAAATTCCACTTTTGTCCGGTTTGCGGCGCTACCGTTTTTTATGAAATCGGCGGGCACGAAGCATTCGTCGGCGTTCCGGTCGGGGCTTTTGCTGATCCAGGCTTCCCCGCGCCTCGTGTTTCGGTATACGAAGAACGGATGCACGCATGGGTTGCGCCGCCACCAGGCGCGGAGCGCATCCCTTAGGCGCAATTAACGGTGGATCACCACCAGCAGCGCCTTGGCTTCGGTTTTGCCGGTATTGCGGATGGCATGATGCAGGTCGGCAGCGTAGCGCGCGGTGCCGCCCAGCTTGATCTTTTTCTTGTTGTTTCCGACTTCCAGTTCCATCGATCCATGCAGGATCGTCAGGTGTTCGGTCGTGCCGGGATCGTGCGGTTGCGATACCAGTTCACCGCCCGCCGCCAGTGTCAATTCGTACCATTCATATTTACCCGCCAGTTCCATCGGGCCCAGGATGCGCAGGATGTAACCGGCGTGGGCGCCGGGCAGGGTAGGGGTTTCGTGCGCATCAACCAATTTGATGGTTTCGACATCCTTTTCGACGTCGGCCAGCAATTCGCCGATTTGTACGCCCAGGGCGTTGGCCAGGCGCCAGGTGATGGCGATGGTCGGATTGGCTTTTTCGCGCTCAATCTGCGATAGCATGGACTTGGAGACGCCCGCGATACGGGACAGGTCTTCCAGCGTAAGGCCGCGCGCCAGGCGCAGTCGTTGCAGGGCGGCGCCGACTTCCGGCGGGGCATTGGTTGAAATGTTCGGCTTCACGCTTGCAGAGTTCAATATTGTAAAGTACGATCCCGTATATCGAATTCACGTTCAATATAGTGAATTTCAGTCGGAATAGTGAAATAAGAGTAAACTTTACATCAGAGGACGACCATGAGCCAAGCGACGAATGCTTTTTACACCGGCCTGCAACAAAACCTGGAAAAGCTGCGCAATGATGGCCTGTACAAGCCAGAACGCGTAATTGCTTCCCGCCAGGGCAGCGAGGTGCAATCGGAAGACGGTCGTACCCTGATCAATATGTGCGCCAACAACTACCTGGGCCTGTCGGGCCAGGAATGGGTGGCGCAGGCCGCCATCGACGCAACCGAGAAGTACGGTTATGGCCTGTCCTCGGTGCGCTTCATTTGCGGCACCCAGACCGTGCACAAGCAGCTGGAGAAGGCGATCTCCGAGTTCCTGGGCACGGAAGACACCATCCTGTACGCAGCGGCATTCGATGCCAACGGGGGCGTATTTGAGCCTTTGTTCGACGAGAACGACGCCATCATTTCCGATGCGCTGAACCATGCCTCCATCATCGACGGCATCCGCCTGTGCAAGGCTGCGCGCTTCCGCTACGCGCACAACGATATGGCCGACCTCGAAAAGCAGCTGCAGGCAGCCGCCGACAAGCGCCACAAGGTCATCGTGACCGACGGCGTGTTCTCGATGGACGGCACCATCGCCCAGCTGGACAAGATCGTTGAGCTGGCCGAAAAATACGGCGCCCTGGTCATGATCGACGAATGCCACGCATCCGGCTTCATGGGCAAAACTGGCCGCGGCACCCACGAGCACCACAATGTGCTGGGCAAGATCGACATCATTACCGGCACCCTGGGCAAGGCCTTGGGCGGCGCGATGGGCGGTTTCACTTCGGGCCGCAAGGAAGTGATCGACACCCTGCGCCAGAAGTCGCGTCCATACCTGTTCTCCAACACGCTGGCGCCAGCCATCGCCGGCGCTTCGCTGGAAGTGCTGAAGCGTCTGTCCGCCTCGACCGAACTGCGCGACCGCCTGCACGAGAACACCGCTTACTTCCGCAAGGAGATCGAACGCATCGGCTTCACCATCAAGCCAGGCACCCACCCGGTCGTGCCAGTGATGCTGTTCGAAGCACCGGTTGCGCAGAAGTTCGCTGCCCGCATGTATGAACTGGGCGTGCTGCTGTCCGGCTTCTTCTACCCGGTGGTGCCGATGGGCCAGGCGCGCGTGCGCGTGCAGCTGTCCGCCGCCCATACCCGCGAGCAGCTGGACAAGGTCCTCGCTGCTTTCGAACAAGCCGGCAAAGAGCTGGGCATCATCAAGAACTAATCAGGAACTCATCAGGAAAATAGGTAAGAACCATGGAACGTATCCTCGTCATCGGCGCCAACGGCCAAATCGGCAGTGAACTGGTGGAAGCGCTGGCCAAGCAGCACGGCGCACAAAACGTCATCGCCACCGACATCAGCCCGGTCAACAAGTACAGCGCTGCCCGTTACCAGGTGCTGAACGTGATGGACAAGGCAGCCCTGGAACAGCTGGTGGCTGCCGAAGGCATCACCCAGGTGTACCAGCTGGCCGCCATGCTGTCCGCCACTGGCGAAGCGGCGCCGCTGAAGGCCTGGGACCTGAATATGGACGGCCTGCTCAATATCCTGGAAGTGGCGCGCGAGCGCGGCGAGCAGGGCAAGCCGCTGCGCATCTTCTGGCCATCGTCGATCGCGGCATTCGGCCCGAACACGCCGGCCGAGAATACGCCGCAGTACACCGTGATGGACCCGACCACGATCTACGGCATCTCCAAGCTGGCCGGTGAACGCCTGTGCGAATATTACTTCCTGAAATACGGCGTGGACGTTCGTTCGATTCGCTACCCTGGCATCATCAGCTTCAAGTCGCCTCCAGGCGGCGGCACCACCGACTATGCGATCGCGATTTTCCACGCTGCGCTGCGCGGTGAACGCTACGATTGCTTCCTCGGCCCGAAGACTACTCTGCCGATGATCTACATGCCCGACGCGATTCGCGCAACCATTGAATTGATGGACGCTCCAGCTTCACAAATCAAGATTCGTTCGTCGTACAATGTCGCCGGCGTTTCCTTCAACCCGGAAGAACTGGCGGCAGCGATTACCCGCGCTCTGCCTGACTTCAAGATCGCCTACACTCCGGACAGCCGCCAGGCCATCGCCGACAGCTGGCCGCGCAGCCTGGACGATTCCAAGGCCACCGCGGACTGGAACTGGAAAGCGAAGATCGGCGTGGAAGAGATGGTGAAGGACATGCTGGCAAATATCGACGTGAGCCTCAGCGAGGCCGCATAAACAGAGACAAGAGAGACAAGCAACAATGGACATGAGTGTTTTCGACTTATTCAAGATTGGCATCGGCCCATCGAGTTCGCATACGGTGGGACCAATGGTGGCGGCGCGCCGCTTCCTGGTCGAAAACAGTCCATTGGACGATGTCACCGCTGTGACTGCCGAGCTGTTCGGGTCGCTGGCCCTGACCGGCGTTGGCCACGGCACTGACAAGGCTGTGCTGCTTGGCCTGATGGGCGAGACGCCGCAAGGCGTCGATCCTGACGCGGTGGACGATATGCTCGCTGCCGCCGATGTGGACGGCGAGTTGAGCCTCCTGGGCCAGAAGACTGTCCCATTCACCCGCAAGGAACACCTGGTGTTCCATATGTCCGAGAACCTGCCGGAGCACCCGAACGGCATGCGCTTCACACTGAAGCGTACGGACGGCAGTTCGGTCACCAAGATTTATTACTCCATCGGCGGCGGTTTCATTCGCGCCGAAGGCGAGACGGCAAGTACCGATGGCAAGCCTGCGAAGCGCCTGCCGTACCACTTCAATACGATGGCTGAACTGCTGGGGCATGGCGTCAGCAGCGGCAAGACGATACCGCAAATGCTGCGCGCAAACGAACTGGCGCGCATCAGCGAGGCTGAGCTGAATGAAGGGATGGACCGTATCTGGCACGTCATGCGCGATTGCATCCAGCATGGCCTGGAAACCAAGGGCCAACTGCCGGGCGGCCTGAATGTGAAGCGCCGCGCAGCCGACCTGTGGCGCCAGGCGCAGTCGGGTGACCGTGCCAACCAGCTGCCGCATGATGCGCTGAATGGCGTGAGTCTGTATGCGATGGCCGTCAATGAAGAGAATGCGGCAGGCGGACGTGTTGTAACGGCGCCTACAAATGGTGCTGCCGGCATCATTCCCGCTGTGCTGAAATATTATGCGGAAGACTGTAAACCGGTCGACCCTGTGGCCGGCGTCCGCAACTTCCTGCTGACTGCAGCGGGCATCGGGATGCTGTGCAAACGCAATGCGTCGATTTCCGGCGCCGAAGTTGGCTGCCAGGGCGAGGTCGGCGTGGCCTGTGCGATGGCTGCTGCCGGTTTGGTGGCTGCGCTGGGCGGTACCAATGCCCAGATCGAAAATGCTGCGGAGATCGGGATTGAGCATCACCTGGGCATGACCTGTGATCCGATCGGTGGTCTGGTGCAGATTCCTTGTATCGAACGCAATGGCATGGGTGCGGTCAAGGCGATTACCGCCGCTTCGCTGGCCATGAAGGGCGACGGGACGCACTTTGTGACGCTCGATAATGTGATTGAGACGATGCGGCAGACTGGCGCGGACATGCAGGCGAAGTATAAGGAGACTTCGCTGGGTGGCTTGGCGATCCATGTGGTCTCCGTGAATCACGCTGCCTGCTAAACCCGGCACCCCAGTGCCTGACCCTGCGGGTCAGGCAGTGGGTGACCGGTTTTCAGTAGAAAATTCCAAAAACTAGCTTAATCCACAAAGAAACTCCGGCCAGACTATAATAGATGTCCGTTTTCACCCGCCACCGGACTTTCTACTCTATGCAATACGTGTCTACCCGGGCCGACGCGTCGGCTGCATCCCACTCCCTCCAGCAATTCTCCGACATCCTTCTCGGTGGACTGGCGCCAGACGGCGGCCTGTACCTGCCGGTTGAATACCCCCAAGTAAGCGGCGAGGAGCTGAACAAGTGGCGGCACATGTCCTATGCCGACCTGGCAGTAGAAATCCTGAAAAAGTTCGCCGGCGACATCCCTGAAGCCGACCTGCGCGCCCTCGCGCATAAAACCTACACCGCCGACGTCTACCGAAACGTGCGCGAAGGCGAAAAAGCCGCCGACATCACCCCGCTGCGCGTGCTGGACGAGACGGAAGGCAAGCAACTGGTCCTGCAATCGCTGTCCAATGGCCCGACCCTGGCCTTCAAGGACATGGCGATGCAACTGCTCGGCAACCTGTTCGAATACGCGCTGGCCAAGCAGGACGCCCAACTGAATATCTTCGGCGCCACCTCGGGCGACACCGGCAGCGCCGCCGAATACGCCATGCGCGGCAAGAAGGGCATCAAGGTATTCATGCTCTCGCCGCACAAGAAAATGAGCGCCTTCCAGACCGCCCAGATGTTCTCGCTGCAGGATCCGAACATCTTCAACATCGCGGTGGAAGGCGTGTTCGACGATTGCCAGGACATGGTCAAGGCCGTGTCCAACGACCTGGAGTTCAAGGCTCGCCACAAGATCGGCACCGTCAACTCGATCAACTGGGCGCGCGTGGTGGCGCAGGTTGTATATTACTTCCGCGGCTACCTGGCTGCGACCAGGAACAACGAACAGAAGGTTTCCTTCACCGTCCCGTCGGGTAATTTTGGCAATATCTGCGCCGGCCATATCGCCCGCCAAATGGGCCTGCCGATCGACAAGCTGATCGTCGCCACCAACGAAAACGACGTACTGGACGAATTCTTCCGCACAGGCGTCTACCGTGTGCGCAAGTCGGCCGAGACGTACCACACCTCCAGCCCTTCGATGGACATTTCGAAAGCCTCGAACTTCGAGCGCTTCGTGTTCGACCTGGTGAAAGGCGACGGCAAGCGCGTGCGCGAACTGTTCAAGAAAGTCGAAACCGAAGGCGGTTTCGACCTCTCGGGCGCGCCAGGCAGCGACGGCGATGAATTCAAGCTGGTGGCCAACTACGGCTTCAAATCCGGCAAATCGACCCACGCCGACCGCGTACAGACCATTCGCGACGTGGCCGACGATTACGGGATCGTGATCGACACCCACACCGCCGACGGCATCAAGGTCGCCAAGGAATATATGGAGCCGGGCGTGCCGATGATTGTGCTGGAAACCGCGCTTGCCGCCAAATTCAATGAAACCATCCTGGAAGCGCTGGGGCAGGACGCCGAGCGACCAGCCGGTTTCGAAAATATCGAAGCGCTGCCGCAGCGTTTCGAAGTCATGCCGGCCGATGTAAGCAAGATGAAGGCATACATCGCCGCCAACACGGGACTGTAAAACATGGCCATGCTCGCCGTTCGCGAAGCACTTGATTTCCTGCTCTCCGCCGCCCGCCCTGTAGCGGAGGTCGAGAATATCCCAACCCTGGAAGCCAATGGGCGAGTGCTTGCGCGGGCCGTCGTATCGGGCATGAATGTGCCCGGCCACGACAATACGCAGATGGACGGTTACGCAGTACGTGCGGCCGATTGCGCGAGCGGCGAAGCCACGCTGACAGTGTCGCAGCGCATCCCTGCCGGACATGTCGGCAGTCCTTTGCTGCCCGGTTGCGCCGCGCGCATCTTTACCGGCGCCTTGATTCCGGAAGGGGCAGACGCCGTCGTCATGCAGGAACAGTGCGAAGCTAGCGACGGACTGGTCACCGTCAGGCACGCCCCGAAAGTGGGCGAATGGATCCGCCGCACCGGCGAAGATATCAGCGTCGGCAGCGTGATCCTGGCGGCGGGCACCCGCCTGCGCAGCCAGGAATTGGGCCTGGCCGCTTCCATCGGCATGGCGGAACTGGCTGTGCGGCGCAAGCTGCGCGTCGCCGTATTCTTCACCGGCGACGAACTGGCGATGCCGGGCGAGCCGCTGGCGGCGGGCGCCATCTACAATTCCAACCGCTTCACGCTGCGCGCCTTGCTGGAAAACCTGGGTTGCGAAGTACGCGACTTCGGCATCGTGCCGGATTCGCTTGAGGCGACGCGCAAAGTGCTGCGCCAGGCGGCCGACGGCAATGACCTGATCATCACTTCCGGCGGCGTTTCCGTCGGCGAGGAAGATCACATCAAGCCTGCCGTCGAGGCTGAAGGCAAGCTGAACATGTGGCAGATCGCGGTCAAGCCGGGCAAGCCGCTGGCGTTTGGCGAAGTAGGGCAGGCCTTCTTCCTTGGGCTGCCGGGCAATCCCGTGTCGAGCTTCGTTACTTTCCTGCTGTTCGTGCGGCCTTTCCTCCTGCGCCTGCAGGGCGCTGAAGCGCCTGCCCGCCCGCGCGGCATGCTGGTGCGCGCGGACTTTGCGTGGCCAAAAGCCGACCGCCGTAACGAATTCCTGCGCGTCAGACTGAATGCCAGGGATGGGCTGGATCTGTTCCCGAACCAGGGTTCAGGCGTGCTGACTTCGACAGTGTGGGGCGACGGCCTGCTCGACAATCCTCCCGGCAACCCGATTGCGCCGGGCGACCTGGTGCGCTTCATCCCCTTCAGTGAATTGATGTATTGATATGCTGATTAATCTTAAATATTTTGCCAGCGTGCGCGAATCCCTGGGCGGCGGCGAACAAGCCGCGCTGCCAGCCGGCGTGGAGACCGTCGGCCAGGTGCGCGCCTGGCTGCAGTCGCGCGGCGAGCCGTGGGCCAGCACCCTGGCGCAAGGGCGCGCTTTGCGCATGGCCTGCAACCAGCGCATGTGCGATGCTTCGGCGCCGGTTGCTGACGGCGATGAAATTGCCTTTTTCCCACCTGTGACAGGCGGTTAAGCTTCTGCGGTGCGCGCGCAACATACTGTTGTGTTATGTTGACCACGCGCATCATCACGTTATACTTGAATACATGCGGCCCCAAACCTGCGCCGCATGCTTCCCTCACTGATCCCTCGTCGCCTCTTCCCTGCGGCTTATACCCTTCCTCGCAAGGAGAGTCGCAATGGGTTTTGTCTTCGCCGCCCTTAGCCTGAATGGCACTTCGCCGGGCGCCATGCCGGTCCCGCCGCGCAAGCGTGCGCAAAAACTCCATATCGCAGGTTCCACCACAATGGGACCGCTGCTGAAGGAAATCGCAGCAAAGTATCACTTGCTGCACCCGGAAGTGGCGGTGGACGTCGAGCTGGGCGGTTCGGCGCGCGGCCTGGAAGATGTGCGGGCAGGGCATGCGCACATCGCCATGCTCTCGCGCGCGCTGGCGCCATCCGAGCGCGATTTGTACGGCATTCCGATTGCGCGCGATGGCGTGGGCGTGGTCGTCCACGCAAACAACCCCCTCCGAGAGCTGAACGCTGAACAATTGCAGGCGATCTTCACCGGCCGCGTGCAGGGATGGCAGGAGTTTGGCGGGAAGCGCGATGCCATCTACGCCCTGGGCGGACTGCGCGACGGTGCTTCGAGTGCCCTGTTTGCGCGTTTCCTCAAGCAACCGCTGGATGCATTCAGCTTGAATGCGGCGGTGGAATCGAATATTGAACGGCTGGCGGTGGTGGCGGCATGCGAAAACGCCATCGCTTATGTTTCCGTCGGCTCTGCTGAAAGAGCCATCTCGCAAGGCGTGTCCGTGCGCCTGCTGCCAATCTCCGGCATCGCAGCCAGCAGCGCGAATATCCGCAACGGCAGTTACCCGATCTGCCGCGCCCTGACGCTGGCCAGCAGGGACGCTCCATCCGGAGTGGCGCGCAGTTTCTTCGCGTTCTGCCTGTCCGCCCAAGTGAACGGCATCCTGTCGGCGTTCGACTTTGTCCCTTACCTGGACTGAGGCCATGGATATCCATTTCATCATCTCGGGAATGCTGGCGGCAACTTCTCTGCTGGCAGTCAAATGGGGCCGGGAACGCGACGGCGAGCGGCAAAAGGCAAATGGACAAACGGAAGAACTGCAGCGTGCCAACCGCAGCCTGCGCATGGCTGCACGCTGCCGCTACGGCTTGCTGCATGCCGGCAGCGCTGAAGAAATGATGTCCTCGGTGTGCCGGGCAATATCCGAAGAAGGCGGCTATTCGCTGGCATGGACAGGCTTATCCCCCGCTGGCAGCGGCAAGGACGTGGTAGCAGGCGAAATCCACGGCACCCCGGCAGGGCGCTTTGCTGCGGCGGCCGGCGGCTGGCGCCATGGCTGCAGTTGCGATGGTATTGCGCTTGACGCGATGCGGGAAGCTAAGCCGATCGTCCGGCGCGGCGAGACGGTGGAATTCGGCTACCCGAGCGCGCTTGCGTTGCCCATGTGTGGCGGCGAGGACGATGCTGCACCATCTGGCGTGCTGTGCGTATACTCGATCAACCCCGCTGCTTTCGATGGTGAAGAGGTGGCAGGATTGCAGGAACTCGCCGCCGAACTGGCTCGCGCCCTGAATGGCCTGCGCGAAGCGCGCAAGCGCCGTGCGGCGGACCAGGCACTGGCTTACCAAGCCCATCACGACCCGGCGACAGGGCTGGCCAACCGCGCCCTGTTCAACGACCGTTTGCGCCAGGCGCTGATGGCCGCCGAGCGCAGTGGCCGCAAGGTGGCGGTGCTGGCGTTGACCATGGACCGCTATCGCGGCGTCAAGGCGAGCCTGGGCGTTGATGCATGCAATGCCTTGTTGATGCACGCAGCGAATGCCATGAAGTCCTGCCTGCGCGAGGGCGACACTGTCGCCCACCTGCTCGGCAACGAGTTCGCCATCATCCTGGGCGATATGGCGCAGGACGACGATGTGCTGCCGGTCGCCGCCAAACTGCTCAACGCGATCAAGGATCCAATGCGCTGGAAGGACAATATCGTGTCCAGCACCGCGAGCATCGGCGTCGCACTGATGGACAAGGATGGCTGCGACGCTTCAAGCATGCTGCGCTCGGCCAATTCGGCCATGGCGCACGCGCTGGGTCATGGCGGCAACCGCTTCCGCTTCGTGGCGCCGGAGATGAATGAACGCGTGGCGCGCATGTTTGCGCTGGAAGCCGAATTGCGGCGCGCCCTGGTGCACAATGAATTCGTCCTGCATTACCAGCCGCGCGCTGCGCTGGCTGATGGCGGCCTGGCAGGCGCCGAGGCACTGGTGCGCTGGGATCACCCAACGCGCGGCCTGGTGCCGCCAGGTGACTTTATCCCGCTGGCCGAAAGTAGTGGCCTGATCGTGCCGCTGGGAGCTTGGGTGATTCGTGAAGTCTGCCGCCAGCAGAAAGCCTGGCGCGATGCCGGCCTGCCGATGGTGCCGGTCTCGATCAACCTGTCGCCGCGCCAGTTCCGGGAAGATGGGCTGGCCGAACATATCGAAGTGGCCCTGGAAGAATACGACGTGCCGCCCGCCATGCTCGTATTCGAGATCAGCGAATCGATGGTGAAGGACAATCTCGACGCGGCGGTGGCCAGGCTGAACGAACTGAAAGGCATCGGGGTCCGGCTCTCGCTCGATGATTTCGGCACCGGCCATTCTTCGCTCGCGCGCTTGCGCATGCTGCCGATGGACCAGCTGAAGATCGACCAGTCCTTTGTGCGCCAGTTGGGTAGCGAACAGGCCGACGAAGCAATCTGCCGTTCCATCATCGACGTCGGCCACAATCTCAATATGCAGATCGTGGGCGAGGGCGTGGAGACCTTGCTGCAAAGGGAATGGCTGCGCGCCCACCATTGCGACGAAATCCAGGGCTGCTTCCATGCCCGGGCCATGCCGGCGGATGAATTCGCCCAACTCCTGGCAGCCGATCGCCCGAGATCGAATACAATGCTGCCCCTATGGAAAGCAATCAATTACAAGGGGTAGCGGTCATCGGTGGCGGGCCGGCCGGCCTGATGGCGGCCGAGGTCCTGGCTGCGGCCGGCGTCAGGGTCGATGTCTACGACGCCATGCCTTCGGTCGGCCGCAAGTTCCTGCTGGCTGGGCGCGGGGGCATGAATATCACGCATTCCGAGCCCTATGCTGCCTTTGTCGCGCGCTACGGCAGCCGTGCGGCTGATCTGCGCCCCATGCTGGATGCCTTCAAGCCCGACGATTTGCGGGCCTGGGTGCATGGCTTGGGCATCGATACTTTTGTCGGCACTTCCGGCCGTGTTTTCCCTACGGAGATGAAGGCCGCACCGATGCTGCGCGCCTGGCTGCACCGCCTGCGGGAAAGCGGTGTGCATTTCCACCAGCGCCACCGCTGGCTGGGCTGGGCGGGCGACGGCGCGCTGCGCTTCGAGACGCCGGACGGCGAGCGCACCGTGCGCTGCGCCGCTGTGCTGCTGGCACTGGGTGGTGCAAGCTGGGCGCGCCTGGGTTCTGACGGCGCCTGGCAGCCCTTGCTGGCCGCGCGGGGAGTCGAGCTGGCTCCGCTGGTGCCGGCCAATTGCGGCTTCGACACCGCCTGGAGCGTGCATTTTGCTGAACGTTACGCCGGCCAGCCGCTGACCACCGTAGCGATCGGCGGCCGCAAAGGCCAGCTGGTCGTCACCGCCACCGGCGTCGAAGGCAGCCTGATTTACGCGCTGTCGGCCGGCATCCGCGACCGGATCGCTGCGCACGGCAGCGCGACCATTGCGCTGGACCTGCTGCCCGACTGGCCGCTGGAACGGGTGCGGCAGGAACTGATGCATCCGCGCGGATCGCGCTCAATGTCGAGTTTTTTGCAAAGCCGCCTGCACATCAAGGGCGTCAAGACGGGTTTGCTGCATGAGGTCCTGGACAAGGATGCATTCCACGATCCGCTGCGGGTAGCGGCAGCGCTGAAGGCCTTGCCGATCACCCTGCATCAGCCGCGCCCCATCGATGAGGCGATCAGCAGCGCAGGCGGCGTGCGTTTTGAAGCGCTGCAAGGGACGATGCTGAAAGCGATGCCCGGCGTATTCGTGGCCGGAGAAATGCTGGACTGGGAAGCGCCGACCGGCGGCTATCTGCTGACGGCGTGTTTTGCCAGCGGCCAGGCCGCCGGCAAAGACATCCTGCGCTACCTAGTGAATCCAGCTGACGCCGCCTGAACCGGTGCGGCTGACATTACGGTCTGCGGGGTTGCCGTAAACGTTGATGTCGCCGCTGCCGCGCACAGTCAGGTCCGCCGACTGGCGCGCAAAGACGTCGGAATTGCCTGAGCCTTGCAGCACCACCGTCACCTTGTCGGAAGCGAGGTGCTGGGCGTCCAGTTTGCCGGAGCCGGTCAGTTGGGCGGTCAGTTCCTTGCAGTTGCCGCTCGATTTGATGGCGCCAGTGCCGACCATTTCCAGCTGCACGGTGTCGCCATGTCCGGTATTCAGGTTCAGGCCTCCGCTGCCGTGCAGCCCGGCTTCCACATTCTTGTAGCGGCCATTGAAGGCGAGGTTGCCGGTGCCCTGGAGCTGTACGCTCAGGTGCTCGCCGCTGAAGCCATCGACCGTGCTGTCGCCACTGCCGTTGATCACCAATTCGTTCAGCGAAGGCAGGACCAGCTCAACTTCGATCGGGCGGCGCGGGTGCAGCAGCAAGCCTTTGGAGCCGATGCGCAGGGTCGGGCCATCCTGTTCGGTCGCTATATTGCCAAGCAGGCGCTGCTCGCCACGCACCTTTAACGAGGGCACATCGCCTTGCTTCAGGCGCAAGTCGATGGGTCCCACCAGTTCAACGCTGGAAACCGTCGCATTCACCTGGCGAACTTCGGTGCGGGCGGCGCGTCCCGCCACGCTGGTGGGGTTGGCGGCGCCCTGGGCCCGCAGCATGCTGTAAGAGACGCCGGTCAGCAGAACGGCCAGCAATGCCATGCCAAGGCCGATCTTGAGCAGGGAACGGATATTCATGGCGCTTCCTTTCAATGGCCGCGCAACAGCGAAGCGTTCATCTGGACGTAGCGTTTCAGGCCGATCAGCGAATAGCGCGTGACGACGATGCTGACCAGGGTCAGGAGGATACCCAGCAGGATCAGGCCAATGCCGGCCGCCGTTTGCGTTGCACGCGATTCGCTATCCAGGTCGGAGGTAATGCGCACGCCGCTTTCGGCCATTGCTTCCGCCCCTTCGAGCCATTTTTCGGACCGGCTATCCGCCGCATCCATTTCCTTGCGCAGTCCGGGCGAAGGTTCCTGGAACATCTCGATGCCCTGGTCGCTGATCGAAATCTTGGTTTGCATGCGGGTATCGACTTGTGCGCCTTCCTCGTCGTAGCTGACGAGATGGCGCAGGGGACCGGTCAGCACCAGCTCGTTCGCGCCAGCCAGCCCGGTTGCGGTAATGGCAATGCCGCTGATGTACAGCGCGAAGGCGCTGGCGTAGACGGAAATGAGCAAAGCGGAGAACACCGCGGCCGGCACCACCATGAACAGGTTGAAGATGCCGAGGCCGACGATGGAAACCATCATGCGCGCAAGGTTGGCTGGATTGCGGCTTTGCTCGAATGCGCTGCGGTGCGCGTTGGCGCGCAGGGTCATGGCGATCTTGCGCGGCTCGTCCATGCCGGACGAAATGTCGTCCTCGGTCTGGCCGGCGGCAAGGCCGTCGATGAAGCGCTGCTCATAGTAAGCCATGGTCTTGGCCGCAACGTCGGGCGGCAAGCCGGCAAGGGCTTTCTTCAGTGCGTCGAGGTATTCAGTCTTGCTCATTGGAAACTAAAGGCTCCGTTCTTCTCCATGCTCGCACTGTACCGCCCGCACAGGCGGCCCTCCAGCTGTTTACGACAGACTGCAGAAATGCGGGAGCAGGCGACTGTAGCGCGGGACAGGCGGACCGCCACGCCGGCGCTCACGAGCGCGCGAGGACGCGCGCCGCCTGGGCGCCGCTGCGCACCGCCATTTCGAGCGTGGCGGGATATTCGCCTGTCGTGTAATCGCCCGCCAGCACGAGGCCGGGCAGGCCAGTTTCATTTGCAGGGCGCTGCAGGCCGGGCGTGCAGGCGTAGGTCGCACGCTTCTCGGTAATGACTTTGACCCATGATGGCTTGGCAAGTTCCGGCTGTGCCAGGTCGGCGGCCAATTGCGCTGCGACGGACGCCGCCAGTTCATCCTGCGGCAGTTCCGACGCGGCGCGGGAAGCGCTGATAACAACCGCAAAGAGGCCTTCCTGCCTGTCGTCCAGCTGGCCGCGGTCGAAGACGAACTGGCCCCAGCGTGCATTCGCCGGATCGTCAAGCAAGGCGAGGAAGGGCGCCGGCAGGAGTGTGCCTGGAGCGTATTGCAGGTAGCAGGTGGTGATCGGTTCCTGCTCAAAGCCTGCCAATTGGGCGGCCAGCGCTTCGGTTCCGGGCAGTTGCGACAACAATGCTGCACTGGCAACGGACGATCCGGCCAGTACCACGCCGTCGAATTCTGCCGGCTGTGCACCGCCAACGCCGGCGCCGCTGGCCTCGATGGTCCAGGCGCTGGATTGCTTGCAGACTGCCGTAACCTTGGCGCCCAGGTGGACCGTGTGCCCTCTATCCTTGAGCCAGGCGGCAGCGGCATCCGGGAACAGGGCGGACAGGTCGGCGCGCGGCACCAGCATGTCGGAAGCGGCACGGCTGGCGCCAAGGCTGTCGCGCAGCACCGCCAGGAAAACATTCGCGGAAGCGCGTTCCGGCGGCGTGTTCAACGCTGCCAGGCACAAAGGCCGCCACATCAGCGCCACGATGCGCGGGGTCTGGTCGAAGCGTTCCAGCAGTTCGGCCACGCTGCAATCCTGGTTCAGGTACCAGCCCATCCAGCGCGCTGTGGTGGTGAAGCGGGCCAGGGCCATCTTGTCGGCGCGTTCCAGGCCGACCGCACGCAGCAGGGCAATGGCCACGTGCAGCGGCGCCGGCAAGCGCGGCGCCACAAAGTCCATGCCGCCCGTACCAGGTGCATAACGCATCTGCAGGGGCAAGGTCAGGACGGCGGCAGCGAGGTCGATGCCCACCGCACGCATGAGGCGCAAGGTCTCGGAATAGGCGCCCAGCATGATGTGCTGGCCGTTATCGAGTTCGCGGCCATCGAAGGCGACGCGGCGCGCGCGGCCGCCAAAGGTGCGCGCCGCCTCGAACAAAGTCACTCGATGGCCGGCGCGCACCAGCTCAATGGCGGCGCTGAACCCGGCCCAGCCGCCGCCGGCGACGGCAAAATGCTTAACCACGGACCCAGGTCTTCCACGCCAGCCACAGTTTGCGGATAGGCGTCAGCGAAATGCGCTGCTTGAGGACGTGGTAACCGTCTTCCTCGATTTCGTTCAGCAGGGTGCGATAGATGGCGGCCATGATCAGTCCCGGGCGCTGTGCGCGGCGGTCTTCCTTTGGCAACAGGGCGAACGCTTCGTCATACGCTTTTTGTGCGCGAGCGACCTGGAACTGCATCAGCTTCGAGAAGTTCTCCGACTCGCGTGCGTTTAGCAGGTCCGCTGCGGTCACGTTGAATTGCTGCAGTTCGTTGACCGGCAGGTAGATGCGGCCTTTGCGCGCATCCTCGCCGACGTCGCGGATGATGTTCGTGAGCTGGAAGGCATGCCCCAGCTTCTCGGCATATTGCAAGGTTTCCGGGCGGGTGGCCCCGAAAATCGATGCCGACAGGATGCCTACCACGCTGGCCACGTGCCAGCAGTACTTGGACAAGCCCGCGTAATCGAGGTAGCGTGTCTGGTTCAAGTCCATTTCCATGCCATCGATGATCGCCTGCATATGCTCCTGTTTCAGGTCGTAGACTGCGAGATGGGGCTGCAGGGCCTGGGTGACAGGGTGCGTCTGTTTGCCCTCGTACATCTGGGCGATCTCGTTGCGCCACCAGGCCAGCTTGATGCGCGCCAGCGATTCGTCGGTGCATTCATCGACGGTGTCGTCCACTTCGCGGCAGAACGCGTACATCGCCGTAATGGCGCGGCGCCGTTCCGGCGGCAGGAACAGGAAGCTGTAGTAGAAGCTGGAACCGCTGGCGGCGGCTTTCTGCTGGCAGTATTCGTCGGGGGACATGTTCTTATCGCTTGGGTAATGCTGTCAAAGGCGCTATTTTATAGTGAAGACGGCCGCATTCGAAGCGCGCGCCAGAAAACCTTGAACCAATCGCCTTTTTCGAGTTTTGGACGGCGCAGGAAAACGTCGTATTCCACTTCTTCGATCGCCTCGAGAATGCGCAGCCCGCCCTGGACGACCATGCGCAGTTCAAGGCCAATGCGGCCTTTCAGGCGGCAGGCCAGCGGCGCGCCTTCCAGCATCAATGCGCGCGCGCGGTCGACCTGGAACTTCATCATGGCGCGCCATTTGGCCCGGTTATCGGGCCGTGCCAGGTGGGCTGGCGACAAGGCATAGCGCGCCAGGTCTTCCATCGGGAGGTAAATGCGCTCCTTATGTTCGTCGATTGCCACATCCTGCAGGAAGTTGATGATCTGGAGGGCGGAACAAATGGCATCGGACTGGCGGATATTCTGTTCGTCGGCCGCGCCGTACAGGTGGAGCATCAGCAGGCCGACAGGGTTGGCGGAGCGGGCGCAGTAATCGAGCAGGGTGGCGTAATCCTGGTAGCGGGTGACTGTCACGTCCTGCTTGAAAGCGGATAGAAGGTCGTAAAAGGGGCGCATCGGCAAGTGGTGGTGCTCGATCGCGCCGGCCAGGCGCTCGAACATCGGCTCGTGGCCACCCTCGGCGCGCTCGATGCGGCCCAGGGCTTCTTCATAGGCGGCAAGCCCCGCCAGGCGCTGTTCTGGCGTGGCATCGCCCTCGTCGGCGATATCGTCGGCGCTGCGGGCAAAGGCGTAAATCGCTTCCACCGCCGGGCGCAAGCGGCGCGGCATCAGGATGGAAGCGACAGGGAAATTCTCGTAATGGTCAACGGACATAGAGGTGCTGTTCTAAATTAATGACGCGAAAGTCATTTGCAAGTACGGTTGACCCGGCTATAATTTTTTACTAAACGGAAAGTCAGTTAGTTCCGGAATGCAAATAATAATGGCAAAGATGCACTCCCGGCAATTGCCAGAGACACTTAAAAGGAATTCCATCGTGTTCGTAGCGAAAAAACTACCCGTGGTTGCAGCTTGCGCCTTGCTGCTTGCCGCCTGTTCCAAAGAAGCTCCCAAGACCGAAGATGTCCGCCCTGTGCGTGCCATGGTGCTGCAGAGCTCGGACATTGATGTGAATGCCGAATTCTCGGGCGAAGTGCGGGCGCGTGTCGAGTCCCGCCTCGGTTTCCGCGTTGGCGGCAAGATCGTTTCCCGCAAGGTGGATGTCGGCTCCGTCGTCAAGCGCGGACAGGTGCTGATGGACCTCGACCCGCAAGACCTCAAGCTTTCGCAGGCCCAGGCGCTCGCCGCCTTGCGCGCCGCGGAGACCAACCGCGACCTGGCCAGCGCCGAATTGAAGCGCTACCAGGAACTGCGCGAGAAGAATTTCGTCAGCCAGGCCATCCTCGATGCAAAACTGTCGGCCGCCAAATCGGCCCAGGCGCAAGTGGATTCGGCGCAGGCCGCCTACCGCGGCATGGCCAACCAGGCCGGTTACGCCAACCTCGAATCGGATATCGATGGCGTGGTGACCTCAGTGGATGCGGAAGTGGGCCAGGTGGTCGCGCCGGGCACGCCCGTGGTGCGCGTCGCCAAGTCCGACGAGAAGGAAATCGTGTTCGGCGTGCCGGAAGATAAGGTCGACACCTTGCGCGCCATTCCCGACGTGCACGTGCGCCTGTGGGCCAGCCCGGACAAGTCGGTACCTGGCAAGATCCGCGAAATCTCGCCGGTGGCCGATCCGTCGACGCGAACCTATGCGTTCCGCGTATCGATCCCTGCCAGCATGTCCGAGGCCAAGCTGGGCATGACTGCGCTGGTGGCTTTTGCCTCGCGCACGCCGCAACCGCAAATCAAGGTGCCGTTGACGGCGCTATTCCATGAGAAAGCGGCGACCTCTGTCTGGGTCGTTGAAAACGGCGCGGTGCGTCTGGTGCCTGTCACCGTGAGCGGGGTGTCGGGGAATGACATTGTGCTGGGCAGCGGCGTCAAGCCGGGCCAGACCGTGGTGACCGCCGGCGTCAACCTGCTCAAGCCGGGCCAGAAAGTGACCATCCTCGGAGCCGCCAAATGAAGGGCTTCAACCTTTCGCGCTGGGCGCTGGAGCACATTCCGCTCACGCGCTACCTGATTGCGGTGCTGTTGCTGGGCGGCCTGCTGGCGTACAAGAACCTGGGGCAGGACGAAGATCCACCATTTACCTTCCGTTCGATGGTGGTGCAGGCCTTCTGGCCGGGCGCGACGTCGCTGCAGATGGCCGAGCAGGTCACGGACAAGCTTGAAAAGAAGCTGCAGGAAACCCCGTTTGTGCATGAAATCACCAGCTATTCGAAACCTGGCCAGACGCTGATCATCCTGAGCTTGCGGGAATCCACGCCGCCAAAAGAGGTGGCGCAAGCCTGGTACCAGGTGCGCAAGAAAATCGGGGATATCCGTTCGACGCTGCCGGCAGGGGTACAGGGGCCGGTGTTCAATGACGAATTCGGCGATACCTACGGCTCGATTTTCGCGCTGTCCGGCGACGGCTTTACCTACGCGGAGCTGAAAGACTACGCTGACCTGGTGCGCCAGGAGCTGCTCGGCGTGAAAAAGGTGTCCAAGGTCGAACTGTTCGGGGTACAGGACGAGAAGATCAACATCGAGTTCTCGCATAAGAAATTTGCCCAGTTGGGCCTGACCGTCGAGCAGATCGCCAACCAGATCGCGACCCAGAACGTGGTCGAGGCGACCGGTGTCGTCGTCACGCCCACCGATAACCTGCAGGTGCGCGTTTCCGGCGCGCTGCGCACGGTGAAGGATCTGGAAGAGCTTGAGCTTCGCGCCAATAACACGACCTTCCGCCTTGGCGATTTTGCGCAGATCAAGCGCGAATACCAGGATCCGCCGCGCGACAAGATGCGCTTCAACGGCAAGGAAGTCATCGGCCTTGGCGTGTCGATGGAGAAGGGCGGCAACATCATCCAGATGGGCAAGGACCTGGAGAAGACCGTCAACGCCATGAAGGGCAAGCTGCCGGTCGGCATCGAGCTTGAGCGTGTGTCGGACCAGCCGGCTGCGGTGACGGCCTCCGTCGGCGAGTTCCTGCACACCCTGATCGAAGCGGTGCTGATCGTGCTGGCAGTGAGCTTTGTATCACTCGGCCTGCACACTAAGCCGAAGCTGAGCCTTGATGCGCGGCCAGGCCTGGTGGTGGCGCTGACCATTCCGCTGGTGCTGGCGGTGACCTTCCTGTTCATGCGCATATTCGACATCGACCTGCACAAGATCTCGCTCGGCGCGCTGATCATCGCGCTCGGCCTGCTGGTGGACGACGCGATTATTGCGGTCGAAATGATGGTGCGGAAGATGGAGGAGGGCCATTCGCGGCTGGAAGCCGCAACCTTCGCCTACACATCGACTGCCTTGCCGATGTTGACCGGCACCCTGATTACGGTTGCGGGCTTCCTGCCGATCGGCCTTGCCGCATCGGCAGCGGGCGAGTACACCTTCTCGCTGTTCTCGGTGAATGCGATTGCGCTGGTAACGTCGTGGATTGTCGCCGTGGTGTTCACGCCTTACATCGGCTTCATCCTGCTGAAGGTCAAGCCGCACTCGGAGGGCGGTGGCCATCATGAATTGTTCGATACGCCCGGTTTCCGCAAATTCCGTGCCGTCGTGAACTGGTGTGTGGAATACCGCAAGACGACGATTGCCGCGACACTGGTGATCTTTGCCCTTGGCGTGTACGGCTTCAATTTCATCGAAAAACAATTCTTCCCTGACTCCAGCCGCCCCGAATTGATGGTCGAGATGTGGTCGCCGGAGGGCACCGCTTTCTCGCAGACCGAAGCCCAGGCGAAGAAATTCGAGGAGTTCATCTGCAAGGAACCCGGCGTCGCAAGCGTGACGACCTACGTCGGCACCGGCAGCCCGCGCTTCTACCTGCCGCTGAACCAGATCTTCCCGCAGACGAACGTATCGCAGACGGTGGTGCTGGCGAAAGACCTGCATTCGCGCGAAGCGTTGCGCAAGAAGATCAGCAATGTCTTCAAGACCGACTTCCCGGAAGTGCGCGGCCGCGTGCAGCTGCTGCCGAATGGCCCGCCGGTGCCGTACCCGGTGCAGTTCCGCGTGACCGGCACTGAGGTGGATGGTGTGCGTGCGATTGCCGACCAGGTGAAGGACATCATGCGCGCCAATCCGAATGCGGTGGGCGTCAACGATAACTGGAACGAATCGATCAAGGTGCTGCGCCTGGACCTGGACCAGGACAAGATGCGTGCACTTGGCGTGACTTCGCAAACCGTGATGCGGGCGGCGAATACCATCCTTTCCGGTACGCCGATTGGCCAGTTCCGCGAGGGTATCCGCCTGATCGACATCCAGGTGCGCCAGCCGCTCGACGAGCGCAATACCATCGCAGTGCTGAACGATACCTATATTCCAACCAATAGCGGGCGCTCGGTGCCGATTTCGCAACTGGCGCGTGTCCACTTTGTCTGGGAGCCGGGCGTAGTCTGGCGCGAGGGCAGGGAATGGGCGATCACCGTGCAGTCGGACGTGGTGGAAGGTGTGCAGGGGCCAACCGTATCGGGCCAGATCAATCCGAAGCTGGATGCGCTGCGCGCCAAGCTGCCGCCAGGCTATGAGATCAAGGTGAAGGGCGCCGCGTCCGACAGCAGCGCGGCGGAAGAATCGATTGCCGCCAACTTGCCGCTGGCCGTGTTCATCATCTTTACCTTGCTGATGCTGCAGCTGCACAGCTTCTCGCGCGCGCTGCTGGTGTTCCTGACTGGCCCGCTGGGCGTGGCGGGGGCGGCGATGGCGCTGCTGGTGATGGGGCGTCCGCTGGGATTTGTGGCGAACCTGGGGATTATCGCGTTGTTCGGGATGATTATCCGGAACTCGGTGATCCTGGTGGACCAGATCGAGCAGGATATCAAGGCGGGCGTGCCGGCGTGGGATGCGATTGTGGAGTCGGCTGTGCGGCGCTGCCGACCGATCATTCTTACGGCTGCCGCAGCTGCCTTGGCGATGATTCCGCTGTCCCGGTCCGTGTTCTGGGGGCCGATGGCGGTGGCGATTATGGGCGGGCTGATCCTGGCGACGGCGCTGACGTTGTTGTTCTTGCCAGCTTTGTATGCGGCGTGGTTCCGCGTGCCTAAACCCGGCAAATCCGGGTCAGACCCAAGGGTCTGACCCTTCCACTGCAGGCTGCGCAGACTGGGTATGACGGGACGGCCATCCGGCTTGGGTCAGACCCAGGTTTGCCGGGTTTTGCCCAAATGTTGCGCATAACGCAAAAAACCACTACCGCACTCCAGAAACACCGTATAGAATGCCGGGTTGAAGTTGAAAGCCCCGGGCGACCCCGTTTTCACTGTAAGGTCGCCCTTTGCTTTTGTGCAAATATGCCGCGAGGATGGCGAAATTGGTAGACGCACCAGGTTTAGGTCCTGACGCCAGCAATGGTGTGGGGGTTCGAGTCCCCCTCCTCGCACCATAAGTACACTTATTTTTATTGGACGATTTTTACAATGGCCACTGCAGTTGAAACCCTGGGCAAACTCGAACGCCGCATGACGATTTCCTTCCCACTGTCGGACGTGCGCTCCGAAGTGGAAAAGCGCCTGAAAGTACAGGCTCGCTCCGCACGTGCTCCTGGCTTCCGCCCAGGCAAAGTGCCAATGAAGATGGTTGCCGCACAATACGGCTACCAGATCGAGACCGAAGTGCTGAACGACAAAGTCGGCCGCGCTTTCAACGATGCCGCCAACGAAAACCAGCTGCGCGTAGCCGGCTTCCCGCGCATCGAACCAAAGAACGACGCGCCTGAAGGCCAACTGTCTTTCGACGCAACCTTCGAAGTGTACCCGGAAGTCACCATCGGCGACCTGACCAAGGTTGAGATCGAAACCGTCAAGTCCACCGTGACCGACGTAGAAATCGACAAGACCATCGACATCCTGCGCAAGCAGCGCGTGCACTTCCACGTGAAGGGCGAAAAGGGCGAGCACGGCGACGGCGGCGAAGCTATCGCTGCAAACGGCGACCGCGTGACCGTGGACTTCGTCGGTTCCATCGACGGCGTTGAGTTCCCGGGCGGTAAAGCCGAAGGCTACCCGTTCGTGCTGGGCGAAGGCCGCATGCTGCCGGAATTCGAAGCCGCCACCGTCGGCCTGAAAGTGGGCGAGTCCAAGACCTTCCCGCTGTCCTTCCCTGAGGACTACCATGGCAAGGACGTAGCCGGCAAGACCGCTTCGTTCACCATCACCCTGAAGAACCTGGAATGGGCGCACCTGCCGGAAGTTGATGCTGAATTCGCCAAATCCCTGGGCGTGGCTGACGGCGACATCGCCAAAATGCGCGAAGACATCAAGGTCAACCTGGAGCGCGAAGTTGCTGGCCGTGTAAAAGCTCGCAACAAAGAAGCCGTGATGGAAACCCTGGTGAAGACCGCCGAACTGGAAGTTCCACAGTCGCTGATCGCACAAGACACCGAACGCCTGGCTGAAATGACCCGCCAGGACATGGCCCAGCGCGGCATGAACGTAAAAGATGTACCATTCCCTCCAGAGCTGTTCAAGGACAAAGCCGAGCGCCGCGTACGCCTGGGCCTGATCCTGTCGAAGCTGGTGGGCGACCAGAACCTGGCTGCTACCCCGGACCAGGTGAAGGCACAGATCGAAGATTTCGCACAAAGCTACGAAGATCCACGCGAAGTGCTGAAGTACTACTACTCCGATCGCCGCCGCTTGGCTGAAGTCGAAGCTCTTGTATTGGAAGAAAACGTCGTTACTTACGTCCTGGGCCTGTGCAAGAACGTCTCGAAAGAAATTCCTTTCGACGAACTCATGGGAAGCGTACAAGCGTAATAGCTTGACAATATTCGACGCCGGCCCCGAGCCGGCGTTGTTTTCAAAGGAATTGGAATGAATCGTAATCCCGCACTCGATACGGAAATGCTCGGCCTGGTGCCGATGGTGATCGAACAAAGCGGCCGCGGTGAGCGCTCGTACGATATCTACTCGCGCCTGCTGAAGGAACGCGTGATCTTCATGGTCGGTCCGGTCAATGACCAGATGGCCAACCTGATCGTGGCACAGCTGCTGTTCCTGGAAAGCGAAAACCCGGACAAGGACATCTCGCTGTACATCAATTCCCCAGGCGGCTCCGTTTCCGCGGGCCTGGCGATTTTCGACACCATGCAGTTCATCAAGCCTGATGTGTCGACCCTTTGCACCGGCATGGCCGCCTCCATGGGCGCCTTCCTGCTGGCAGCCGGCGCCAAGGGCAAGCGTTTCTCGCTGCCGAACAGCCGCATCATGATCCACCAGCCGTCCGGCGGCTCGCAGGGCATGGCGTCGGACATCGAAATCCAGGCCAAAGAGATCCTCTACCTGCGCCACCGCCTGAACAGCATCATGGCGGAACGCACCGGTCAGTCGATCGAGCAAATTGCCAAGGATACCGACCGCGACCGCTTCATGTCTTCGGACGAGGCAGCGGAATATGGCCTGATCGACAAAGTGTTGACCAGCCGCGCATAAGCGTCCATGCAAGTCGACGCCCGGACGCTACAACGTTCGGGCGTTTTGCATTTATTTCGGGTAGCATGTGGTTGTGCGCAGGATTTCTTGCTTGTGCGCACGGCAAATTTGCACCAAAACTAAAGATTAGTCCCATGTCAGAGAAAAAATCTTCCAGCGGTGAAAAACTGCTTTACTGCTCGTTCTGCGGCAAAAGCCAGCACGAGGTGAAGAAGCTGATTGCCGGCCCGTCCGTCTTCATTTGCGACGAGTGCATTGACCTGTGCAATGACATCATCCGTGACGAGACCTCCAGCATCGAATCTGTCACGGGAGCAAAGTCGGACCTGCCAACCCCACAGGAAATCACCGACCTGCTGAACCAGTACGTGATCGGCCAACAGACTGCCAAGCGCATCCTGTCGGTGGCCGTGTACAACCATTACAAGCGCCTGAAGCACCTGGGCAAGAAGGATGACGTCGAACTGGCCAAGTCCAACATCCTGCTGGTCGGCCCTACCGGCTCCGGCAAGACCCTGCTGGCCCAGACCCTGGCGCGCATGCTGAACGTGCCGTTCGTGATCGCCGACGCGACCACCCTGACCGAAGCCGGTTATGTGGGTGAAGACGTTGAGAACATCATCCAGAAGCTGTTGCAGAGCTGCAACTATGATGTTGAGAAGGCGCAGCGCGGCATCGTGTATATCGACGAAATCGATAAGATTTCCCGCAAGTCCGACAATCCATCGATCACCCGCGACGTATCGGGCGAAGGCGTGCAGCAGGCGCTGCTGAAGCTGATCGAGGGCACCATGGCTTCCGTGCCTCCGCAAGGCGGCCGCAAGCATCCGAACCAGGACTTCGTGCAGATCGACACCACGAACATCATGTTCATCTGCGGTGGCGCCTTTGACGGCCTGGCCAAGATCATCTCCAACCGTTCCGAAAAGTCCGGTATCGGCTTCTCGGCCGAAGTGAAGAGCAAGGAACAGCGCTCGAACAGCGACCTGATGATGGACGCCGAGCCGGAAGACCTGATCAAGTTCGGCCTGATCCCTGAACTGGTGGGCCGTTTGCCGGTCGTGGCCACCCTGGCTGAGCTGACGGAAGAAGCCCTGATCGAAATCCTGGTCGAGCCAAAGAATGCGCTGGTCAAACAGTACTCGAAACTGCTGGAAATGGAAGGCGCCGAACTGGAAATCCGTCCAGCCGCCTTGCACGCCATCGCCCGCAAGGCATTGGCCCGCAAGACCGGTGCACGCGGCCTGCGTTCTATTCTGGAACACGCGTTGCTGGATATTATGTTCGACCTGCCAAACCAACAGAACGTCACCAAAGTCGTAATTGATGAAAATACGATCACCAGTGGCGCAAAACCCCTCCTGATTTATCAGGAAACCCCTAAAGCAGCAGGGGAAAACTAAATAGGGTTTTGAATCCCTGGAGCAAGGCGTTACAATCGGTCTTAATAACCAAAACGCCGGCTTCAGTCGAAAAGCCACTCGCGATTAGTCGTCGCGCGTGGCTTTTTTTGTTCTTGAAACGGCATTAAGTTAGAGTGCAACCGCATTTTCTCAAAGCAAATATAATTGCAGCATAGGGCTTGTGAATTGGCCGCTGGGGCTTATATCAGATCCAAGCTTTTAAAATAAGGTACGCCATGACAACTACCAAATTAACTGAGCAAACTCAACTGCCTCTGTTGCCACTGCGTGATGTCGTTGTCTTCCCGCACATGGTAATTCCGTTGTTCGTTGGCCGACCAAAGTCCATCAAGGCGCTCGAAGCTGCCATGGAGCAGGGTAAGAGCATCATGCTGGCAGCGCAAAAAGCGGCTGCCAAGGACGAACCTTCGCCTTCGGATATCTACGAAATCGGTTGCGTGGCCAACATCCTGCAGATGTTGAAGCTGCCTGACGGCACCGTGAAAGTGCTGGTCGAGGGCGCACAGCGTGCGCGCATCAAGAAGATTACCGATGCGCCAACCCATTTCATCGCCGACCTGATGCCGCTGGAATCGGAGCAGGGCGACGAATCGGAGATCGAGGCGATGCGCCGCGCGATCGTCCAGCAGTTCGACCAGTACGTCAAACTGAACAAGAAAATCCCGCCTGAGATCCTGGCTTCGCTGTCGGGCATCGACGATGCCGGCCGCCTGGCCGACACCGTGGCTGCCCACCTGCCGCTCAAGCTCGAGCAGAAGCAGGTGATCCTGGAGATCATCGAAGTCTCGAAGCGCCTGGAGCACCTGCTCGGCCAGCTGGAAGGCGAGCTCGATATCCTGCAGGTGGAAAAGCGCATCCGTGGCCGCGTCAAGCGCCAGATGGAGAAATCGCAGCGCGAGTACTACCTGAACGAACAGGTCAAAGCCATCCAGAAGGAACTGGGCGAGGGCGAAGAGGGCGCCGATATCGACGAACTCGAGAAGAAAGTCGCCGCCGCCAAGATGCCGAAGGAAGCGCTGGAAAAGGCACAGGCCGAGCTGAAGAAGCTGAAGCTGATGTCGCCGATGTCGGCCGAAGCGACTGTGGTGCGCAACTATATCGACACCCTGGTGTCGCTGCCATGGAAGAAAAAATCCAAGGTCAACAACGACCTGGCCAACGCCGAGAAAGTGCTCGACCACGACCACTACGGCCTGGAAAAGATCAAGGAACGTATCGTCGAGTACCTGGCGGTCCAGCAGCGCGTGGACAAGCTGAAGGCGCCGATCCTGTGCTTCGTGGGTCCTCCAGGTGTTGGTAAGACCTCGTTGGGCCAGTCGATCGCCAAGGCGACCAACCGCAAATACGTGCGTATGGCGCTGGGCGGTGTGCGCGATGAAGCCGAGATCCGCGGCCACCGCCGTACCTATATCGGCTCCATGCCGGGCAAGGTGCTGCAGTCGCTGTCGAAAGTCGGCGTGCGCAACCCGTTGTTCCTGCTGGACGAAATTGACAAGATGGGCGCGGACTTCCGCGGCGATCCATCGTCGGCCCTGCTGGAGGTGTTGGATCCTGAGCAGAACCACACTTTCTCGGACCACTACATCGAAGTCGACTTCGACTTGTCCGACGTGATGTTCGTTGCGACCTCAAACTCGTACAACATCCCGCCGGCACTGCTGGACCGCATGGAAGTGATCCGCCTGTCCGGCTACACGGAAGACGAGAAGACCAACATCTCCTTGCGCTACCTGTTGCCGAAGCAGGTGAAGAACAATGGCCTGAAGGAAGAGGAGATCTCCGTCAGCGAAGCAGCGGTGCGCGACATCATCCGCTACTACACCCGTGAAGCGGGCGTGCGTTCGCTGGAGCGTGAAATCTCCAAGATCTGCCGCAAGGTCGTGAAGATGCTGCTACTGAAGAAGTCGGACAAGAAGGTCAGCGTTACGCCGAAAAACCTGGACAAGTTCCTGGGTGTGCGCCGCTACGATTTTGGCGTCGCCGAGAAGACCAACCAGGTTGGCCAGGTCGTTGGCCTGGCATGGACCGAAGTAGGTGGCGACCTGCTGACTATCGAATCGGTCAGCATGCCCGGCAAGGGCAACGTCATCCGCACCGGTACGCTGGGCGATGTGATGAAGGAATCGATCGAAGCTGCCCGCACCGTGGTACGCAGCCGCGCCTCGCGCCTGGGCATCAAGAGCGAGGCCTTTGAGAAGAAGGACATTCACATCCACGTGCCGGAAGGCGCAACGCCGAAAGACGGTCCATCGGCAGGTATTGCGATGACCACGGCGATGGTGTCGACCTTCACCGGCATTCCGGTCCGTGCGGACGTGGCGATGACCGGCGAGATCACGCTGCGCGGCGAGGTGCTGCCGATCGGCGGTCTGAAGGAAAAGCTGCTGGCAGCGCATCGCGGCGGCATCAAGACCGTGCTGATTCCAGAGCAGAACGTGAAGGACCTGGCTGAGATTCCGGACAATGTGAAGAACAAGCTGGAAATCGTGCCGGTGCGCTGGATCGATAAAGTCCTGGAAGTAGCTTTGGAACGCCAGCCGGAGCCAATCACCGAGCCTGTGGCTCCGGTGGAAGTGCCGGCGGTGGCAGCAGCGGCTGACGGTACCGAAGTAGTCAAACACTAAACCCGGCAATGCGGGGGCAGACCCAAGGGGCTGACCCGACCGATCGAAGCCGGGGAAAGTGGAGCTGACTGAGTCTGACCCTTGGGTCAGACCCAGGTTTACAGGGTTAAAAGGGCGCCAGAAATGGCGCCCTTTTATTTTTACCCTTGACATAAAGCAACCCGCCCCTGTCTAATACGGCCTCAAGATTTTTGTGCAACTCAAAACGCTGCATCAAAAAACGGTATAAACGATATAAACCTTTGTGACGGGGACTGTAATGAACAAGACCGAACTGATCGACCACATCGCGACTTCCGCTGACATCTCCAAGGCCGCTGCTGCACGCGCCCTGGACGCAGTGATCGATGGCGTAACCACCACCCTGGCCAAGAACGACAGCGTCACCCTGGTTGGCTTTGGCACCTTCTCCGTAAGCGAACGCGCTGCCCGCACCGGCCGCAACCCACGCACCAAAGAAGAGATCAAAATCGACGCAGCAAAAGTTCCAAAATTTAAAGCTGGTAAAGCTTTGAAAGACGCTGTACAATAATGGCCTTCGGTAAGCAGTGATGCTTACCGGGCAGTTTAAGCGGGCGCTTAGCTCAGTTGGTAGAGCGGATCCCTTACAAGGATTAGGTCGGGAGTTCGAGCCTCTCAGCGCCCACCAAAGCTTAAACACAATGTAGTACCTGTGTTGTGAATGCTGGAGCGGTAGTTCAGTTGGTTAGAATACCGGCCTGTCACGCCGGGGGTCGCGGGTTCGAGCCCCGTCCGCTCCGCCAGCAAACGCACACACACTACCTGGAGCGGTAGTTCAGTTGGTTAGAATACCGGCCTGTCACGCCGGGGGTCGCGGGTTCGAGCCCCGTCCGCTCCGCCAGAATCCCGAAAAAGCCCCACAAGTCCTCAAGACGGTGGGGCTTTTTCATTTGCTATTGGAGCAACTGCCCTGTAAAATCGCGCGAGCAGTTTTAAAGCCTCCACTCTAGGAAAACAATAGCTGACATGTTTGATTTCGTACGTACGCATCAAAAGCTGATGCAGATTATCCTGGCGCTCCTGATTGTGCCGTCCTTTGTGCTGGTCGGTGTCAGCGGCGTGAAGCTGTTCGGCGAAGACGCGAATACCATTGCCAAGGTCGCCGGCCATCCGCTTACGCAGCAGGAATGGGAAAACGCCCAGCGAAACCAGCTGGACCGTATGCGCCAGCAAATGGGCAAGCAGTTCGACCAGAAGCTGTTCGATACTCCTGAATTCAAACAGGGCATCCTGGACCAGCTGATCGCCCAGCGCGCGATCAATGCGGAGATCCGTAATTCGCACCTGACTGTCAGCGACGCGAAGATCCAGCAAACCGTTCTGGCCCAACTGCCGATGCTGGTCAAGGCCGATGGCACCTTCGACACCAATCAATACGTACAGATCCTGGCAAACCAGGGCATGAACGTGAGCATGCACCAGGATCAGCTGCGCAATGAACTGACTCTGGAGCAGGTATCCAGCGGCATTGAACTGAGCGGCTTCGTCCCACGTACCGTCTCCAAAGCCGTTTCCGATTTCGGTTCGCAAGAGCGCGAAGTGCAGGAACTGGCGCTGCCAGTGTCGAAGTTCCTGCCGGACGTGAAGGTCACCGACGAAATGGTTAAGGCTTTCTACGACAAGAACGCCAAGCTGTTCGAGATTCCTGAATCCGCCAAGATCGAATACGTTGTGCTGAACGCTGACGCGATCGCTGCCCAAGTGACCGTGACTGACCAGGAAGTCGCTGACTACTACAAGGCTAATACTGGTCGTTTCACCGAGCCTGAAAGCCGCCGTGCTTCGCACATTCTGATCTTGGGCGACAAAGATAAAGCTGCCGCTAAAGTAAAGGCTGAAGCCATTCTGGCTGAGGTGCGCAAGAACCCGGCTGACTTTGCGAAGATCGCAAAGGCCAAGTCTGAAGATCCAGGCTCCGCCGACAAGGGCGGTGACCTCGGCATCCTGCAGAAGGACGCCTTCGTCAAGCCAGTGGAAGAGGCAATCCTGAAATTGAAGCAAGGCGAGATCAGCGGCCTGGTGGAGTCTGACTACGGCTACCACATCATCACCGTGACCGAACTCAAGCCGACTCACGTGAAGCCGCTGGACGAAGTGAAGGGCGACATCGCGGCCGAAATCAAGAAGGCGAAAGCCGGCAAGCTGTACACGGATATGTCCAGCGACTTCACCGACACTGTGTACTCGCAGTATGAGAGCCTGAAGCCAGCCGCCGACAAGCTGAAGCTGAAGATCGAAACGGTGGAGGGCATCGGCCGCCAGCCTAACCCGATCCTGGGAGCCGCACCATTCAACAATCCTAAGTTCCTGGCCGCCCTGTTCACCGATGACACGCTGAAGAACAAGCGCAACACCGAGGCAGTGGAAGTCGCGCCGCAAACCCTGATCGCGGGCCGCATCGTTGAATTCAAGCCGGCTTCGAAAAAGCCGCTGGCTGAAGTGGAATCTGCGATCAAGCAGCGCGTCGCTGTGGAAGAAGCGGTGAAGGCCGCGACCAAGGCCGGTGAAGAAAAGCTGGCTGCCGCCAAGAAGACCGGCGACGCCACCGGCTTCGGCGAAGTGAAAACCATTTCGCGCGCCAAAGCCGACGGTATCAACCCGGCTGCTGTTGCCGCTGTGATGAAGGCTGATGTATCGAAGCTGCCTGCTTACGTTGGCGTAGAGATTCCAGGCCAAGGCTACGGCGTCTACCGCATCGGCAAGGTTGGTCAGCCAGCCGCGCAAGATAAGGACCGCCGCGAGCAGGAAGCGCAGCGTATCAACCAGATCGTCGCGCAGCAAGAAATGACCAGCTACGTCGAAGCGCTGAAGCAGAAAGCCAAAGTAAAGATCCTGCGTCCAGTCGCAACGATCAAGAAGCAGGCCGAGTAATATCCGGATCGCGCAAAAAAAGCCGGTGTCCGTTAGCGCGGACACCGGCTTTTTTTCGTCAATGGCGGCAGCGCAGGCGGGTCAGACCCAGGGGTCAGACCCGCCTGTGCCGCCACTATCGGCAAGTTCGGCCTTCCAGCGGCGGCGAGTTTGCCTGGTCAAGCGCCGTGCAGTTTGCGTGCCGCCGCGACAAAGGATTCAGGCGAAATATCGGGCAGCGCCACCTCCACGGCTTTGTCAAACTGCACGAAATTCCGGTGAATCGATTTAAGATAAGCCGGATCATAATGATCCACCAGTAGTTCATCCACCAGCGCCGGCATTTCCCCCGCAGTCGCCATCGCCTGCCAGCGCTCGATCCTCTCGCGTCCATGCAGCTGCACCAGGAATTCCAGCTGCGAATTCAAGGCTGGGGCATTGCAGGCAAAGTGCTGGTAATCCTCAATCAGCAGCTTGACGCGATCCTCGCGCGATACCTGCATGGAAATGCATGGCGAAGCGCGCATGCGCTCCATCAGAGAGCCGGGCACACGCAGGCTGCCGACCTTGCGGCTCTCAGACTCCACGAACACCGGCAAATTCGGATCAAAGCGGCGCAGCCGGTCCCAGATCGAAGTCTCGAATGCCTTCTGCGATGGCTGCGGCTGGCAGGGAATATTCCCGAGCACCGAGCCGCGATGCGCAGCCAGCTGCTCGAGGTCGAGCACTTGGGCGCCAACTGCCTCCAACGTGTCGAGCAAGCGAGTCTTGCCGCTGCCGGTGGTGCCGCAGATTACGCGGAAATCCAGCTGCGGTTCCAATTCCAACTGTGAGTTGATCGCAGTGCGGAAGGCCTTGTATCCGCCATCAAGCTGCACCACTGGCCAGCCGATCTTGGCCAGCACGGTCGCCATCGAACCGCTGCGGTTGCCGCCGCGCCAGCAGTAAACCAGCGGCTTCCAGTCTTTCGGCTTATCCAGCCAAAGCGTCTCGATGTGGTAACCGATATTCTTCGACACCATGGCTGCGCCAACTTTTTTCGCCTCGAAGGAGCCGACCTGCTTGTACATGGTGCCGACCGTGATGCGCTGTTCGTCATCCAGCACCGGGCAGTTGATTGCGTTCGGCAGGTGGTCGAGTGCATATTCCGACGGGCTGCGCGCGTCGATGATGGTGTCGAAATCATCCAGGCGGGAGAGGACGTCTTCGATAGGCAGGATTTGTGGGTACTTCATTTTGTTTTCAGTATTGGCTGGAGATAGGGCCAGATATTGCCCAGGATGATAGGGTGTGCCTGCGCCAGCGGATGCAGGCGGTCGGGCTGGAACAGTTCGGGTTTCTGCGCAACGCCATCGAGCATGAAGGGCGCCAGCGGCACTTTCACTTCTTTGCTTAAGGCGCCATACATGGCGAAGAATTTATCCGCATAGTCGCGGCCATAGTTGGGCGGCATACGCATCCCCACCAGCAGCACGCGGGCGCCGGCCTTGCGCGAAACGTCGACCATGCCGCGCAGGTTGGCCTCGGCAGCGGCGACGGGCAAGCCGCGCAAGCCATCGTTGGCGCCGAGCTCGATGATCACCACATCCGGCCTGTGCTTGCTCAGCAGGGCGGGCAGGCGAGTCCGCCCGCCGCTGGTCGTTTCGCCGCTCACGCTGGCGTTGACGACGCTGGCATCAATTTTCTGCTCCCTCAAGCGCTGGTCGAGCAGGGCTACCCAGCCGCTGCCACGGGAAATGCCATATTCCGCCGACAGGCTGTCGCCCACCACGAGGACTGTGTTTGATGCAGAATAGGCGTTCGTGGCGGCGCTGAACAACAGAAGCAGCACCGCAAAGCAGCGGACTATATTTTTGAACATGACCATGCGTGATATTCCTCAATCTTCCAGGCAGCTGGCGCAGGCGGCGATTACTGTTTCGGGCCTGGGTAAGCGGGTGGCCGACGCCAGCGGCGAATTGACCATCCTGCATGGGGTGGATTTTACCGTGCAAAAGGCCGAGACGCTTGCCATTGTAGGGGCTTCCGGTTCCGGCAAATCGACTTTGCTCGGTCTCCTGGCGGGCCTGGATACGCCAAGCGAAGGCAAAGTGGTGCTGGATGGTGTTGATATCTTCGCCCTGGATGAGGATGGGCGTGCCGCACTGCGCAAGGAAAAACTGGGCTTTGTATTCCAGTCCTTCCAGCTGCTGCCGCATTTGACGGCGGTGGAAAATGTCATGCTGCCGCTGGAGCTGGCTGGCGACGGCGCCGCACGCGAGAAGGCCGAGGCCATGCTGGGTCGCGTTGGCCTGTCCAGCCGATTGAAGCATTACCCTAAATTCCTCTCCGGCGGGGAGCAGCAGCGTGTAGCGCTGGCACGTGCGTTCGTGACGCAGCCGCCGTTGCTGCTGGCCGACGAACCCACCGGCAGCCTTGACGCCGCCACAGGCGAATCGGTGATCCAGCTGATGTTCGAATTGAACCGCGAGCACGGCTCCACCCTGGTGCTCGTTACGCACGACACGCATATCGCGGCACGCTGCGGCCGCGTCATCACCATCGCAGCGGGCCGCCTCGTTTAACTGCCGTGCTGCGCCGCCAGGCGGTTCACCGCTGCGCGGATGGCCGGAATCAGCTCACTCGCCGTGATGCCGATTGGACCCGCGCCTTCGCTGACCAGCACATCGGCTGCCATCCCGTGCAGCCAGGCGCCTGCCAATGCAGCTTCCCATTCCGGCCAGCCCTGCGCGAGCAAGGCGCCGCACAGACCTGAAAGCACATCGCCCGCGCCCGCCGTTGCAAGGGCCGGATTTCCCGTGTTGTTGATGACGATGGTTCCGTCGCGTGCGGCGATGACAGTTCCCGACCCTTTCAGCACAACGGTTGCCGCCAGCTTGCTCGCCAAGCGCCGTGCAGCGGCAGGGCGGTCTGCCTGGACCTGGTCCGCGCTCATGCCCAGCAGCCGTGCCGCTTCCAGCGGATGCGGCGTCAGGATGCAGGGAGCGCTGCGCTGCGCCAACTGGGTCTGCAAGGGCCCGGAGCCAGCCACCAGGTTGAGTGCGTCGGCATCGAGGACGACCGGGCTGTGGCTGTGCAGGGCGCTGGCCAGCATTTCCGCGCCGGACGCTGAGCCGCCCATGCCGGGGCCAATCACCAGGATGGCGCTGTTGAAATCGTACTCCTGGGCGCTGCGGCACATCAGCTCTGGTTGCGCCGCATCGAAGGCCGGCGGATCGCCGACAAAGCAGGCATAAACCCGTCCGGCGCCCGCGTTAAGGGCCGTGCGTGCAGCGAGGATCGGCGCCCCTGCCATCCCCCGCGCGCCGCCCACCACGGCCACGCTGCCGTTGCTGCCCTTGTGCGAACTATGCCGCCGCCGGCGTGCACAGTGCGCGAACAGGGCCACGTCGTTCAGTTTCGCCCGCGCCGGCGGGAACAGGTCGCGGTCGATGTCCAGACTGCTGGGGATGACCAGGCCGGCGTGGTCGCGGCCTTCGGCCGTGTGGAGGCCGGGCTTGTCGCCGATGAAGGTGACCGTATGCGTCGCGCGCAGTGCAGTGCCAGCGTCGCCGCCTACGATGGCGCCAGTGTCGGCATCGAGCCCGCTTGGCACGTCGAGGGCGATGACCTGGCAGCGCAGCTGGTTGACGGTCGCCACCAGCACTGCGAATTCGCCGGTGATGGCGCGCGCAAGGCCGATGCCGAACAAGCCGTCGACCACCAGGGTCCAGTCCGTACCCTGCATTGCCGCCTGCCCATCGGCTGCGCTGGCAAGGGTCATAAGACGGGCAGGGGAGTTGACGGCCCGGTGCAGTGCGGCGTCGCGCTCAGCGGCAGGGGCGGAGGTTGGCGGAAAGTGCAGGATGGTCACCTGCGCCCCCGCGTGCGCCAGATGGGCCGCAGTTTCGAGGGCGTCGCCGCCATTATTTCCGGGTCCCGCCAGGACCAGAACGCGTGCCCGGCTGGTGGTGAACGGCAGCAGGTCGAGCGCTTCGTTCGCGCCGGCCTGGCCAGCACGCTGCATGAGCGCTCCCTCGGGCAATCGCTGCGCTGCGGCGTGCTCGATGGTGCGGATTTCTGCAACCGTGAAGAGGGGCGTCATGCAGCGCATTCTAGCACTACAATAACTGCTTCACGAACAGAGCGAGGCAGCGCAATGGATTGGCAATTCTGGATCGACCGTGGCGGCACTTTCACCGACATCGTGGCGCGCCGGCCTGACGGCAGCCTGACCACCCACAAGCTGCTGTCCGAAAGCCCTGGGCAATACCGCGACGCCGCGGTGGCGGGAATCCGGCACCTGCTCGGCGTGGCCAGCGCTGGCCCGATTCCTGTTGAGAGGGTCGATGCCGTGAAAATGGGCACCACGGTCGCCACCAATGCCCTGCTCGAACGCAAAGGCGAGCCGACGGTGCTTGCCATCACGCGCGGCTTTCGCGATGCACTGCGCATCGCTTACCAGAATCGTCCCCGCCTGTTTGACCGGCATATCGTGCTGCCTGAACTGCTCTACCAGCGAGTGGTCGAAATAGACGAGCGCATAGGCGCCCACGGAGAGGTCGTCCAGGCACTGGACGCCGCAGCGGCACGCGCCGGACTGCAAGCAGAATACGACAGAGGCCTGCGGTCACTCGCCATCGTGCTGATGCACGGCTACCGCTATACCGCCCACGAAGCCGAGCTGGCCCGGATCGCGCGCGAAATCGGCTACACCCAGATTTCAGTGTCACACCAGGTCAGCCCCATGATGAAACTGGTGGCGCGCGGCGATACGACGGTGGTAGACGCCTACTTGTCGCCGATCCTGCGCCGCTATGTCGACCAGGTGGCTGCCGAGCTGCCAGGGGTGAACCTGCAATTCATGCAGTCCAGCGGCGGCCTGACGGACGCGCGCACCTTCCAGGGCAAGGACTCCATCCTGAGTGGTCCGGCGGGCGGCATTGTCGGCATGGTGCGCGCCAGCCGCGCGGCGGGCTTTGAAAAAATTATCGGCTTCGACATGGGCGGCACATCGACTGATGTCTCGCATTTTTCGGGTGAGTTCGAACGCGTGTTTGAGACCCAGGTTGCGGGCGTACGCATGCGGGCGCCGATGATGAGCATTCACACGGTAGCTGCCGGCGGCGGCTCGGTCCTGCACTTCGATGGCAGCCGTTTCCGGGTAGGCCCGGATAGCGCGGGTGCGGACCCAGGTCCGGCCAGCTACCGGCGTGGCGGCCCGCTGGCAGTCACCGACTGCAACGTCATGCTGGGCAAAATCCAGCCGGAATTCTTCCCGAAACTGTTCGGCAGAGATGGCGCGCAGGCGCTCGACTCGGCGACGGTGCAGCAGCAATTCAGCGCCATGGCGGCAGAAATCGAGGCCGCCACCGGTGCCCCATCCTCTCCCGAGCAAGTGGCGGAAGGATTTATCGAAATCGCGGTCGGCAATATGGCCAACGCGATCAAGCAGATTTCCGTGCAGCGCGGACACGATGTGACCGAATACGCCTTGACCAGTTTTGGCGGCGCCGGTGGCCAGCACGCCTGCCTGGTGGCCGACGCGCTGGGCATGAAAACTGTCTTCATCCATTCATTGGCGGGCGTACTGTCCGCATATGGCATGGGCCTGGCCGACCAGACTGCAATGCGCGAAAGCGCGGTTGAAGTCCGCCTGGCGCCGGAAGCCGTTCCAGCGCTGGAAGCGCGGCTGCAGGAACTGGGCCGGGCTGCGGTGGCCGAGCTCCATGCGCAGGCCGTGGCAGGCGAACGTATCAGCGTGGTGAGACGTGTGCACCTGCGCTACGAAGGCACCGATTCAGCGCTGATCGTCCTGTTCGACAGCATCGAGCAAATGGAAGCGCAATTCGAGGCAGCGTATCGCAAGCGTTTCTCCTTCCTCATGCCGGCCAAGGCATTGATCGTGGAAGCGGTCTCGGTGGAAGCAATCGGCAAGTCCGATGCTCCACCAGAAGCCCCGCCGCAACAGGCGCCGCGTCATGCGCCGTTGGCGCCGACGCAGACTGTGCGCATGTTCAGCGCCGGCCAATGGCATGATACGGGCTTGTTCAAGCGTGACGCCACCCGCATTGGCGATATCATCAATGGCCCGGCCATCATCGCCGAAGCCAATGCCACGACAATTGTCGAACCTGGCTGGCAAGCTGAAGTCACGCCGCAAGACCACCTAGTGCTGACGCGTGTGGAAGCTTTACCGGCGCGCCGCGCCATCGGCACGACGGCCGATCCGGTGATGCTCGAGATCTTCAACAACCTGTTCATGTCGATCGCCGAGCAAATGGGCCTGCGCCTGCAGAATACCGCCTACTCGGTCAACATCAAGGAACGCCTTGATTTCAGCTGCGCCATCTTCGACGCGGAGGGCAACCTGATCGCCAACGCGCCGCATATGCCGGTGCATCTTGGTTCCATGGGAGAGAGCATCAAGACGGTGATGCGCGAAAATGCGGGCAAGATGCATCCCGGCGACGTCTATATGCTGAACGACCCGTATAACGGCGGTACCCACCTGCCGGACGTCACCGTCATCACGCCGGTCTTCGACGAGGCCGGCCGCGATATTCTTTTCTATGTCGGCTCCCGGGGCCACCACGCCGATATCGGAGGCAGTACGCCTGGCTCGATGCCGCCGGATTCCCGCACGATCGAGGAAGAGGGCGTGCTGATCAACAATTTCAAGCTGGTTGACGGCGCCGCCGGCGGCCAATTGCGCGACGCCGAGGCGCGCGCGTTACTGGGAAGCGCGCGCTACCCCGCCCGCAATCCAGACCAGAACATGGCCGATTTCCGCGCCCAGGTGGCGGCCAACCAGAAAGGCGTGGAAGAACTGCGCAAGATGGTGGCGCATTTCGGCCTCGATGTCGTGCGTGCGTATATGGGACATGTGCAGGACAATGCCGAAGAGGCAGTGCGCCGCGTGATCAGCGCGCTGCGCAACGGCAGTTACGAGCTCAAACTCGATAACGGCGCCGTGATCAACGTTGCGGTACGCGTCAATGCCGCCGAACGCAGTGCGGAAATCGACTTCAGCGGCACGTCCGGCCAACTGGATAACAATTTCAACGCGCCCTCCGCCGTCTGCATGGCGGCCGTGCTTTATGTGTTCCGCACCTTGGTCAATGACGACATTCCGCTCAACGCCGGCTGCCTGAAACCGCTGCACGTGATCATTCCACAGGGTTCGATGCTCAACCCGCACTATCCCGCATCGGTTGTATCGGGCAATGTGGAAACGTCGACCTGTATCACCAACGCCCTGTATGGCGCTCTGGGTGTGCAAGGCGCGTCGCAAGGCACGATGAACAACTTCACCTTTGGTAACGCCAAATACCAGTACTACGAGACGATCAGCGGCGGGTCAGGCGCCGGCGACGGCTTCAATGGAACGGACGTGGTGCAGACCAATATGACCAACTCGCGCCTGACCGATCCGGAGATCCTGGAATTCCGCTTCCCCGTGCGGCTGGAGAGCTACGAAATCCGCCAGGGTTCAGGCGGCGCCGGGCGGTGGCACGGCGGTAATGGCGGCGTACGCAAGGTACGCTTCCTGGAGCCGATGACGGCCGCCATCCTGTCCAATAATCGTGTTCATGCGCCGTTCGGCATGGCCGGCGGTGAGGCCGGCGCGCTGGGGCGCAACACGGTGCTGCGTGCGGATGGCACCATTGAACACCTGGGCCACATCGGCAAGACCGACATGCAGCCCGGCGATGTGTTCGTGATCGAGACGCCGGGCGGGGGCGGCTTTGGCGCTTAAGCGGTCGTCGAAATACCGTACTTGCGCTGGGTGCCCGAATACTGTTTGAGCAGGGCTTCCAGCGCCGGGCTGCCGGCATCCAGGCTGCGGATGCGGTCGATCAGCGCGGCCGCCTGGTCGCCAAGCGGCGCCTCCCAGCCCAGTTCGTCGAGTTGCCGGAGGATGGCCTGGACGGCCGGATAAAGCACTTTCAGATTGCCCGGCGTGCGGCGCAGGGCCTGGTGCAGCGTAGCGACGGCGGCGCGATGGTCTCCCTGTCGCGCCATGGCTTCGGCCTCGGTCACCAGTTCCTGCATCACGCCATCAATCTTCTCGCCGACGCCGCGAGCGAGGTCGTGGCGGCCGGCCTTCTCGAACACGCTGACGGCTTCGTCCATCGTGATCGGCTTTTCGTTGTCGTTCATCATATGCATGACGACATCGGCGGCATCCTTGTCCAGGCGATGCTTCAGGCAGGAGTTCACCAGCCCGATGCGCAGGCGGTTCGACAGGCCGCGCGCCATGCCGACCGCGGTCACCGCATTCGATAGTTCGGACGCAGCTTCGGTCGCATGGCCAGTCACGTCCAGCAGCATGGCGGAGGAAATGTGCTTGCAGACTTCGGTGTTGGCGCTGGAGCGCAGCGTACGCTCCATGTCGCGGATCACGCCGGAAGCCTGGCTGACATCGCCCTTGCGCACCAGCGCACGCACCAGGTTCACATGGTCCTCGGGATCGCGGAACTCGGAATAGCGCGCCTTGGTCACCACCTGCCGGAAGGCCTTCTCGGCGGCTGAAATGTCGCCGGTTCCATAGGCTACCTCGCCAAGGTGGCGCAGCCGTCCCACCATATTGGGCGAGATCGCTACCGCATCTTCGAGAATCTTCTTGGCCTGCTGCGATTGTCCCAGCGCCTCGTAAGACCGGGCCAGCAGGTCGTAAGCGCCCATCATATTGGGATTGTTTTCCAGCAGGCGCTCAAGGTTGGACATGGCGTCGCCATAGCGTTCCAGGCCGAACTGGCAGCGCGCCAGGCCCAGTTGCGCCCAGCCCAGCGGACGGGCGACGATCATCGCCTGGTAAATCATTTCCGCCTCCGCCAATTCACCCAGCTCGTAATGGAGTTCGGCGCGCAGGCGCGCAAAGTCCGTGGCGTAGCGTGGGTTGCTGCGTTCCGCCTCCAGGGCCGCCGCGATGGCCTCGCGCGGCTGGCCCTGGGCAATCAACTGGTAAGCCGGCATGAATGCCGTGCGGCGCTCGACGGCGCGGCCAATGCGCTGCATCAGTGCGTCGACTGTGAAAGGCTTCAGCACATAGTCGGTCGGCGTCAGTTCGGCGGCGCCGATCACCTTGGTCTGCACCGCCTCCGAAGTCAGCATGATGAAGATGGTGGAGCGGTCGATCAGTTTGTTGTGGCGCAGGTCTTCCAGCAGTTGCTGGCCATCCTGGCCGCTGTCTTCGTTGCCGCTGCCAAGGTCGTATTCGCACAGGATCACGTCGAAACGTTTATTGGTCAGCTGGCGGATCGCCGTCCCCGAGCTGACGGCATACTCGATCCGCGTGATCGAAGCCTGGTTCAGCATATTGTGCAGGTTGCCCCGCATGGCCGGATTGGGGTCGATGATCAGGACCGACAGTTCACTATACGATTGCATTGACTTCGTCTCTTATTGTTTGCCCCGCAGGGTCACATATTGTGATGATAGCGCAGCCAGCATCGGATGTTGAGGGTCCGCCTTGCGGATACGCACCAGCAAAGCTGTGCATTGCTCGCCCAGGGCTGATTCCCAGCCGCTGTCGATCATCAGGCGCAGCATGGCGGAGGCGAGGGCGGAGATCAGCCCGGCGTTTTCGGGGCGCCGCCGCACAGCCGCCTGCAGCACCTGGATGGCGCCGCGCTGGTCGCCCTGGCCGCTGCGGGCCGCTGCTTGGCGAACCAGGCTATCGAGGTAGCGCTCCACGCTGGCCCCCTCGTTTTGGGCCAGTTCCCCCCGGCCGGCACGCTTATAGACTTGCGTGAGGTCGGATTCGCTGACCCCGCTGCCCGGGTCGCCTGCCAGGCCATCCAGCAATTCCATGCCTAGCTCATCCATGCCGTGCTGCAGGCAATTTTGCGCCAGCCCCAGTTTAAAGCCGCTGGAAAGTGCCTTGGCCTCGCCTGCCGCCCGCACTGCATTGGCCAGTTCCGTGTGTGCCGCCTCCATATTGCCGTTCAGTTCCTGCAGCATGGCCGCGGAATAAGCTTTGCAGGCGTCGCTGGCCGGGCTGCTGCGCACGGAACGCTCCAGGTCGCGCAAGACATTGGCTACACCGGCCGCATCACCTTTCTGGACCAGGGTCCGCACCAGGTTCACGTGGTCTTCCGGATCGCGGAATTCGGAGTATTTGGACTTGGCGACCACCTGCCTGAAGCTTTTTTCCGCCGCTTCGATATCGCCGCCGTCAAGCGCCACCTGGCCCAAATGGCGCAGGCGGCGAACCATATGCGGCGAGATCGCGACTGCTGATTCCAGCGCAGCGCGCGCCTCTGCATCCTGTCCCAGCGCCTGCTGGGTTTGCGCCATCAGATCATAGGCAGCCATGAACTTCGGGTTGTCGTCGACCAGGGCCCGGAGTGTTTCCAACGCTTGCACGTAAGCGCCCCGCTGGTATTGGCAGCGCGCCAGGCCAAGCTGGGCCCAGCCGAGGGGGCGGATAGCCAGGATTTCGCGGTAGAGGGATTCCGCCTGCGTCACTTCGCCCAGCGCCGTGTGCGCCTCTGCGCGCAGGCGGGCACATTCAGTGGCATAACGGGGATTGGCGGCGCCTGCGATTTCACTGGCCAGGATTGCTTCGCGCATGCGCCCCTGTTCCATCGCCCGGTGCACGGGCAGCAACGCGGTACGGCGGTCGACGGCGCGTGCGATGCGCTGCGCCAGCACTTCGACCGTGAAGGGCTTGAGAATGTAGTCGGTCGGGGTCAGTTCCGCCGCACTGACAACCTTGCTGTATACGCCCTCCGTGGTCAACATGATGAAGATAGTGGAGGGCAAAACCAGCTGATGGTGGCGCAGATCGTCAAGGAGCTGCTGGCCATCCTGCCCCTGTTCAGTACCCAGGTCGTATTCGCACAGTACAAGGTCGAACGCCTTCTTTTCGAGGTGGCGGATGGCAGTGGCTGCGCTGACGCCGTGCTCGATGCGGGTGATTCCCAATTGGCCCAGCATATTGTGCAGGCCGCTGCGCATATGCTGGCTGGGATCGATTATCAGGACCGAAAGGCCGCTATATTCGTGCATTTCCCGAGAATACCCCATGGACGGACAAAAAACAGGCGCAAAGGCCATGAATGTTGCTTTCAAACCAATCACGTAAGGGTGGGAAGTGGTGCCCGAAACAAGTATAATGTCGGCAAATCGAAATACAGCAGGACCATTCAGCTCGTGCACAGTATTCCTTTAAACCGCAGCTACGCTGCATTCTTCACGCCTCCACTATGTTGATTCTGCCGGGTTCCAACGCCCTGTCTTCCTTCCGTAGCCAACGCCTCCTCAACCAGCTTCAAGCAGTTCTGCCGTCGATCACGTCGGTCCAAGCCCGCTTTATCCACTTTGTCGACTCTGCATCACCCCTGTCCGAAGACGACCTGAACCACATGAATGGCCTGCTGACCTACGGCGAGCCAGCCCTGCCGGAACACGCTGACGGCGTGGTGGAAGAGTTTGTCGTCATTCCTCGTTTCGGCACCATTTCGCCGTGGGCTTCCAAAGCCACCGATATCGTGCACAACTGCGGCATGGCGCATATTCACCGCGTGGAGCGCGGCGTTGCCTACCGTATCAACCTGAAGGGCGGCATCCTGGGCACCGGCCTGGGCGCGGCCAAGAAGCTGGACAGCGAGCAGGCGCAAGCCGTCGCGGCGCTGCTGCACGACCGTATGACTGAATCCGTGCTGCGCCATCCGGACCAGGCTGCAGGCCTGTTCTCGAGCCTGGAAGCCAAGCCGCTCGAATCGATCGACGTGATGGGCGCTGGCCGCAATGCGCTGGAAAAGGCGAATACCGACTTGGGCCTGGCGATGTCGGACGACGAGATCGACTACCTGCTGGAAGCGTTCACCAACGCCAAGCGCAACCCGACCGACGTCGAATTGATGATGTTCGCGCAGGCGAACTCCGAGCACTGCCGCCACAAGATTTTCAACGCCGATTGGACCATCGACGGCGTGGCGCAGGACAAGTCGCTGTTCAAGATGATCAAGAACACCCACGAGAAGAACCCGCGCGGCACCATCGTGGCCTACTCGGACAACTCGTCGATCATCGAAGGCGCCGAAGTCACCCGCTTCTATCCGCGCGAGGGCCAGGAATACGCGCCGTCCACCGAGCTGGTGCACACACTGATGAAGGTGGAAACCCACAACCACCCAACGGCGATCTCCCCATTCCCAGGCGCCTCGACCGGCGCCGGCGGTGAAATTCGCGACGAGGGCGCAACTGGCCGCGGCTCCAAGCCAAAAGCAGGCCTGACCGGCTTCACGGTCTCCAACCTGATGATTCCTGGCGCCGTCCAGGCCTGGGAAAACGCCGCAGACGTCACCGCGCCGGTCGGCAAGCGCGACGAAAGCAAAGTTTACGGTAAGCCTGAACGTATCGCTTCGCCGCTGCAGATCATGATTGAAGGCCCGCTGGGCGGCGCCGCGTTCTCGAACGAATTCGGCCGTCCGGTGCTGGGCGGTTACTTCCGAACCTACGAGCAGAACATCGGCCAGCAATTCGCCGGCGGCAAGGATACCGTGATGGGCTACCACAAGCCGATCATGATTGCGGGCGGTATCGGCAATATCTCTGGCGCGCACACCCACAAGAACGACATTCCGGTCGGCAGCCTGCTGATCCAGCTGGGCGGTCCGGGCATGCGGATTGGCATGGGCGGCTCGGCCGCTTCCTCCATGGCCACCGGCACCAATACTGCCGACCTGGACTTTGATTCGGTCCAGCGCGGCAACCCGGAAATGGAGCGTCGTGCCCAGGAAGTCATCAACGGCTGCTGGCAGCTGGCGGACAAGAACCCGATCATCTCGATCCACGACGTGGGCGCGGGCGGCCTGTCCAACGCTTTCCCGGAAATCACCAACGACGCCAAGCGCGGCGCGATTTTCGACCTGCGCAAGGTGCCGCTGGAAGAGTCCGGCATGGCGCCGAAGGAAATCTGGTCCAATGAATCGCAGGAGCGTTACGTCCTGGCGATTGCGCCGAGCGACCTGGCCGTGTTCCAGGCCCTGTGCGAACGCGAGCGCTGCCCATTCGCTGTTGTCGGCGTAGCAACGGAAGAGCGCCAGCTGAAGGTAATCGACCAGGAAATGGGCAACAACCCGGTCGACATGCCAATGGAAGTCCTGCTGGGCAAGCCGCCAAAGATGCACCGCGACGTCAAGCATGTGCAGAACGAGCTGCCGGCAATCGACCTGACCGGTATCCAGCTGGAAGAGGCTGCCAAGCGCGTACTGCTGCTGCCGACCGTGGCTGACAAGAGTTTCCTGATCACCATCGGCGACCGTACCGTGGGCGGCATGTCCGTGCGCGACCAGATGGTTGGCCCATGGCAGGTGCCGGTGGCGGACTGTGCCGTCACCACCCTGAGCTACGACGCCTATGTGGGCGAGGCGATGGCGATGGGCGAGCGCACCCCGCTGGCGGTGATTGACGCGCCTGCTTCCGGCCGCATGGCCGTCGGCGAAACCGTGACCAACCTGGCTGCTGCACCAATCAATGATATTTCCAACATCAAGCTGTCGGCCAACTGGATGGCAGCTTGCGGCCAGCCAGGCCAGGATGCAGCGCTGTTCGACACCGTGAAGGCGGTCGGCATGGAACTGTGCCCGGCACTGGGCCTGTCTATCCCTGTCGGCAAGGATTCGCTGTCGATGCGCACCACCTGGAAGGATGAGGGCGCGGATAAGGCGGTGATTTCGCCGGTTTCGCTGATCGTGTCTGGCTTCTCTCCGGTGTACGACGTTCGCAAGTCGCTGACCCCGCAGATCCGTACCGATCTGGGCGAAACTTCGCTGATCGTCATCGATCTGGGACGCGGCAAGAACCGTATGGGCGCCTCCACCCTGGCCCAGGTCATGGGCCAGCTGGGCAATGTGGCGCCTGACGTGGATTCGCCTGAAGACCTGAAAGCCTTCTTCAACGCCATCCAGCAGCTGAACAAGGAAGGCAAGATCCTGGCTTACCATGATCGTTCGGATGGCGGCCTGTACACCACCCTGGTGGAGATGGCCTTCGCCGGCCGCGCCGGCCTGTCCGTCAACCTCGACATGCTGACCCTGGGCGAAGAAGGCGCCATGGACCATGGCGATGCCAAGAACTGGGCCGGCCAGGTGGCGGAGCGCCGCAATGAGCTGACCCTGTCCGCACTGTTCAACGAAGAGCTGGGCGCCGTGATCCAGGTTCGCGCTGAAGAGAAGTCGGCCGTCATGGATGTGCTGCGCACCTTCAACCTGGGTGCATGCAGTCACATCATCGGCAAGCTGAACGACCGCGGCGTGATCGAGTTCACCCGGGACGCCAAAATCATCTACTCGCAGCAGCGCGCCGAACTGCACCGCCTGTGGAGCGAGACCAGCTGGCGCATCTCCCGTGTGCGCGAGAATCCAGCGACCGCAGATGCTGAATACGACCGCTTGCTGGACGAAACCGATCCAGGCATGCAGCCGAAGATCACCTTTGACCTGGCGGAAAACATCGCTGCGCCATTCCTGGCAACCGGTGTGCGCCCACGCGTGGCGATCCTGCGCGAGCAGGGTGTCAACTCCCATGTCGAAACAGCGTGGGCGATGCACCGTGCCGGCTTTACCGCCGTCGACGTGCACATGAGCGACCTGATTTCGCGCCGCGTTTCGCTGGCCGACTTCCAGGGCATTATCGCCGTGGGCGGCTTCTCCTACGGCGACGTGCTGGGTGCAGGCGAAGGTTGGGCCAAGTCGATCCTGTTCAATCCTGAAATGGCTGAACAGTTCGCCAAGTTCTTCCAGCGTAGCGACACCTTCGGCCTGGGTATTTGCAATGGCTGCCAGATGATGTCGAACCTGAAATCCCTGATTCCTGGGGCGCACGCATGGCCGAAGTTCACCACCAACAAGTCTGAGAAGTTCGAAGCACGCTTCTCGATGGTGGAAGTGCTGGATTCGCCTTCGATCTTCCTGCAAGGCATGGCCGGCACCCAGACCCCGATTGCGATTGCGCACGGCGAAGGTTTTGCCGATTTCAGCCAGACCGGCGATATCGACCAGGCAATTGGCGCGCTGCGCTTCATCGACAACAAGGGCAGCGCAACCGAAGCCTATCCTTACAATCCGAACGGTTCTCCGCGCGGCTTGACCTCGGTGACCACGCCTGACGGCCGCTTCACCGTGATGATGCCGCACCCTGAACGTGTTTCCCGCACAGTCCAGAACTCCTGGCATCCGGACGGATGGGGCGAGGACTCGCCTTGGGCGCGCATGTGGGGCAACGCCCGCAAGTTCATTGGCTAAGCGCTTCGGCTAGGCCCGCCGGCGGCGGGCCACCATCAGGGCGGCCAGGCCGCCCAGCATCAATGCGGTCCCACCCGGGGCCGGCACCTGGGCCGCGTCGGCGAAAGTAAAATCGTCCGCGACCCAATTTCCGCTTTGCTGGCCCAGTTCACGGCGATCAATGCGGTATCCTGTGATCTTGCCCAGCGACGCAAATATGCTGGTATCCACGAATGACAAAGGTTCCGGCAAGCCCGGATGACTTTCTGGCAAATCAAAGACTACCGAACCCAACTCAGTAGCGCCATTCAGCGCCACAATCGTCACCTGGTCCGCGCCACCTTCGCCAAAGCCGTAATACTGATTGCGCCCGAACCATGCGCCGGTCAACACTTTGTCAGTGTTAACTGTCATGCCAGTTGAACCGTCCTGGTTCGAAACGAAATAGTGTCCCGAATGCGGAATGCCAAACAGAGGACCGCCCGTTCCACCGACCCGGTATTCATCGCCTACCACGCTGAAGCGGCTATCCCACGTTACTCCCTGGTAGAGCAGGCCATCCGCGCCATTGGTCCATTGCAACCCAGACGCGCTATCAAGCGCGGGAGGAGCGGATAGATTATCAAAAGTAGCGATCACGCCAGCCATGGCGGAGGATGCGGCGAGAAAAGTGCCGCAAACGATTAACTGCTTTAATGCGAGTTTACTCATCTACCAGTCTCCTTTTAGTTGTCACAAGTTTAACGTGATATTAAAAGGAGCGGCAATCGTGCAGATTTCTGTTGTTGTTTTCCAGTGTTAACTTGCACGCTAATATCTGGCGCGAGCACACCAGCTTCTGGCCTGACTCTAGGGTGAAAGGTGCTTTCCAGCCTCGCGCACGCTCAAATTCGATAAACGGGCGCGATTTTCGCTGATAAAGCGTGCGACATTATCTGGAGCGTGCCGTGCATAATCCCGCAGCGCCCAGCCAATTGCTTTTTGAATGAAAAATTCATTTTCATGGCCGAGCGAAACCGAATAAGCAAACAATCGCCTTTCATCAGTTTTTGCTCGCCAGCCCAATTGGTGGAGCAGGGCAATCCTGCGCATCCAGAAATTGCCGTGCTGTAAAGCTTCGTCCATGCCCTGATGCTCAAAGCGCAATACGTCGCCGATCACGCCAGCCAAGCCATCGACCGAGTCCCACCATGACTTTTTGAGCACAAGTGCCTGCAACTTCGGCAGGTCGTCCTGACTGAAGCTCTTCCAATGCATTGCCAGCAGGTCAATTGCCGCGTATTGGTATTCGCGTTCGGGCAGCGCCCAGAGCGCGTTCGCGCTGTCGAGCAATTCGGCGGCCGGCGCCCCCGCAAGTGCACGCAAAGGAATCTTGGTCGCCGCACGGCGTGCCGGAGTTGCAATGCCGAGGAATGGGAACTGGTCGCGCATATAAGCGCGCATGGCGGGCGCCCGCATGGGATCTGCCAAGGGCCTGAGCGCTGTGATGATGTCTTCTGTCGTCATATGAAAAAAGCGCCCCGCAGGGCGCTTTTGCTTGGCAAATCCAGGAAATTACTGCACCTTGGCCTTGGCCACCAGCTGGTCGCGGTAAGCGGCGACTTTACGCTGGGTCAGGGATTCGGCGATCTGCGACTTGATTTCTTCCAGGGTTGGAACCTTGGCAGCGCGCGTGCCTTCCAGCTTGATCACATGGTAGCCAAATTGCGATTGCACTGGCTTGTCGGTGATCTGGCCGTCCTTCAGGGCCACCATGGCGTCAGCGAACGGTTTCACGTAGTTGCCTGGAGCTGCCCAGTCCAAGTCGCCGCCGTTGGCAGCCGAGCCTGGATCTTGCGAGGCCTTGGCCAGTTCTTCGAACTTGGCGCCGCCCTTCAGCTTGGCGATGATGTCGGTCGCTTCTTTCTCAGTCTTCACCAGGATGTGGCGGGCGTGATATTCCTTCTCGCCTTTGCCAGCCTTGAACTGGTCGTAAGCGGCTTTGATTTCAGCATCGCTCACTGGGTTCTTCTTGACGTAGTCAACCAGCAGGGCGCGGATGATGATGTCCTGGCGAGCCTGCTCCAGCGCATCCTTGACTTCCTTGTTGGCGGCGACGCCTTGCTTGGTGGCTTCCTGCATCAGCACTTCGCGGCCGATCAGCGACTTCTTGATCATTTCACGCAGCTGAGGGGAGTCAGGCTGGCCCTGGGCGGCGGCTTGCTTGACGGCGGCTTCCATTTGGGCGGCTGGGATGGCTTTGCCGTTCACGGTTGCGACGTTCTGGGCGAAAGCAGGGGTTGCAGCAACTGCGATCAGGGCCAACAGCAGGGTAGCTGGTTTGAATTTCATCGAGTGATTCCTTAGTTAAAATAATTCCGGCGCCACTTGGGCGCCGGATCCGGTCCGTGAAGGATTATTGTACTTTGGCTTTCTTAACCAGGGATTCCTGGTAGGACTGCAGTTTCGCGCGCATCAGGGAATCGGCGATACGTGGCTTCACTTCTTCCAGGGTTGGCAGCTTGACTGGGCGGGTGTCTTCAACCTTGATCACGTGGAAGCCGCTTGGGGTCTGCACTGGCTTCTCGGTAACCTGGCCTTTTTGCAGCGAGGTGAAAGCGTCGGCGAAGACTTTAGGGAAGTTGGCTGGAGTGCCCCAGTCCAGGTCGCCGCCGTTGGCAGCGGAGCCGGTATCTTTGGAGTTCTTGGCCAGGTCTTCGAACTTGGCGCCAGCTTTCAGCTTGGCGATGATGTCGTTCGCTTCTTTCTCGGTTTCCACCAGGATGTGGCGCACGTGGTATTCCTTGTCGCCTTCAGCCGCAACGGCGCGGTCGTATTCTGCCTTGATCTCGGCATCGCCAACTGGGTTCTTCTTGATGTATTCAGCAGCCAGGGCGTTCAGCATGATGTCCTGACGTGCCTGTTCCAGGGCAGCGGTAACATCCTTGCTCTTGGAGAGGCCTTGCTTTTCGGCTTCCTGGATCATGACTTCGCGGCCGATCAGGGACTTCTTGATCATGTCGCGCAGTTGAGGGGTGTCTTGCTGCTGGCCTTGGGCAACGACTTGCTTGACCAGTGCGTCAACTTTAGCGGTCGGGATGGCTTTGCCATTGACCACGGCGGCGTTCTGGGCAAAAGCTGGAGCAGCGGCAACGGCGATAAGTGCGAGCAGCAAGCGGGCTGGCTTGAAAGTCATTTAGATTAATTCCTAACGGGAAAGTTTACTGAATTGCGGGGATTTTGGGGCGGTTCGCCGAGATGTCTCTACTATTCAACGATTGAGGTTCTTCTTTGATGTTCCCAAAAACTCCGCGCATATCATACTTCGGACGGTGCCAGTGCGGTAATGGCCAATGCATGAATTTCTTTATGCATCATATCGTGCACGGAATCATACACCAGACGATGACGCATAACTAGTTTCAAACCTTCGAATTTAGCAGAGACAATCTTGAGCCGGTAATGGCCCCCGCCAGAGGCCGCGCCGGCATGGCCGGCATGCAGCGCGGACTCATCATCCAGCGCTACTTCCGAAGGGGAGAGCGATGCCTGCAGGCGTTCGCGAATCTTATCCAGGCGTGGATCACTCATGCTTCATCCTTAATATGTTTAGAAAGGTAGAAAGCCTGGGCAATAAAGAACAGCAGCATCATTCCGGTCACGCCAAACGCCTTGAAATTGACCCATGCATCGTTGTCTGCCTTGAACAGGACGAATGCGACAAACAGGTTGATGAAGCCCAACACCAGCCAGAAGGTAATCCACATGAAATGCAGGCGGACCCACACATGTTCCGGCAGCTGCACCTGCTTTTCCATCGCCAGTCGGATCAGGTTTTTATCGAAGAAGCGGTAAGCAACCAGCATTGCTGTGGCGAGCGCCCAGTAAATAATCGTTGGCTTCCACTTGATGAAGTCATCGTCGTGGAAATAAATAGTCATGCCGCCAAATACGATAAACACCACTAGGGAAACCCATAGGGCGCCATCGACTTTCTTGCGGCGAATCAGTAAATAGAGAACCTGGGCGGCGGTGGCGAGAATGCCGACGATGGTCGCAACAACAATCGCTGCTTGCGAAGCGGGAATGGCGCCGCCCGACACGAGGCCGCTCAGGTGGCCATTCAACATGGCGTGCGCAGCTTCCTGATGGCTGCCGGCAAATTTATAGCTGATGAAAAACAGTATCAGCGGGAATAAATCAAAAAGGATCTTCATATTATTAGGGCTTGGGTTCGAAGCGCAACGAAGCCGAATTGATGCAATAACGCAGTCCGGTCGGCGGCGGACCATCCGGGAAGACGTGGCCCAGGTGGGCATCACATACAGCACAGATGATTTCGGTGCGCAGCATACCATGCGAGCGGTCTGTTTTCTCTATGATATTCGCTGGATCGAGCGCCTTGAAGTAACTCGGCCAGCCGCAGCCGGAGTCGAATTTGGCATCTGATTCGAACAGGGGCGTGTTACAGCACACGCAGGTGTAAATGCCATGTTCATGATGGTCCCAGAATTTTCCCGTGAATGCGCGCTCGGTGGCGGCGTGGCGGGTCACCTGGTACTCCATCGGGTCGAGCAGGGCGCGCCACTCGGCGTCAGTCTTGACTACTTTTTCCATTTTGCACCCTCACGAGGAGCAGCTTACCGACAGCTGGCTTGACCAGTCCGGCGGGAAGCATGCGTATTGTTCATTTTCCGGCTGTTCGTCGAACGGACGTTCAAGCAGTGCCAGCAGGCGCTCGACTTCGGAGAAGTCCTTATTCTGCGCTTTTTCAATGGCGACCTGTGCCATATAGTTTCGCAGCACATACTTGGGGTTGACCTGATCCATCGCAAGCTTGCGCGCTGCATCGTCGCTATTTTCGCCACGCAGGCGCGCACGGTACAGTTCTGCCCATTGGTCAAAGGCCGGGCGATCGATGAACAGATCGCGCAGTGGCTCGTCGCCTTCGGGACCGGAAGCGCGCAGGCCGCTCAGGCGGCGGAAGAAAATCGTGAAGTCGGCGTGGTTCGCCTGCAGCACTGCAAACAAACCGTCCAGCAGCTCGCGGTCGCCGTCCTGGCTGGTGCTCAGGCCGAGTTTTGCGTGCAACAGCTGGTCAATATGGCGTGCGAACTCGGGCTGGTAGACATCCAGTGCTTCCTGGGTGAGTTCGACTTCGCCGATCAGTGGCAACAATGCCTGCGCCAATGCGTAGCAATTCCAGTGGCCGATTTGCGGCTGGTTCGAATAAGAGTAGCGTCCGCGGTCGTCGCTGTGATTGCAGATGAAGTTGGCATCGAAGCCATCCATAAAACCGAAAGGACCGTAATCGAGTGTCTGGCCCAGGATGGACATATTGTCCGTGTTCATCACGCCGTGCATGAAGCCGACGGCTTGCCAGTGCGCGATCATACGTGCTGTGCGGCGCGTGACTTCTTCCAACAGTGCAGCGTACGGGTTTTGCTCGTCGCGGAGGCTAGGGTAGAAGCGGCCGATGACATAATCGGCCAGTTGCTTGAGTTCGTCGGGTTTGCGGTTGTAATACCAATGCTCGAAGGAGCCGAAACGGATGAAGGTCGGCGCCATGCGCACGACGACAGCTGCCGTTTCAATGGATTCGCGCACCACACCCTGGTCGGACCCCACTACCGATAAAGCGCGCGTAGTAGGAATGCCTAGTCCATGCATGGCTTCAGAGCACAGGAATTCTCGGATCGAAGAGCGCAATACGGCGCGGCCATCGCCCATGCGGGAGTAGGGCGTCATGCCGGCGCCTTTGAGCTGCAATTCCATCGGGCCGTCGGCTGTAGCAATATCGCCAAGGAGGATCGCGCGTCCATCGCCAAGCTGGCCGGCCCAGACTCCGAACTGGTGACCGGAATAGACAGCAGCCAGCGGCTTCGAACTGTCTGCGATGCGGTTACCAATCAATGTTTCAACCGCTTCTTGCGTCGCAAGCGCTGCAGGTTCAAGTCCAACCAGGCGTGCGGCGGATGGACTCACTGCAACCAGGTAAGGGGTTGGCAGCGGCGTTGGTAATAGCTGCGTATAGAAAACAGGCGGCAGGCCTGCGAATGAGTTCTCAAATGGGAAATTAGCAGCCGTCATAATTTTTGCATTGTATCGTAGGCCGCAGTCATCTGAGGCTAGCTTGATTGATAACCTAAGTATCCCTTAAGAATCGTTAAGTGCTTGATCTCAAAAGAATTACTGTCGGAAATTTTTACAGCTCATGCATGCGCAGTCAATATGGCTGAGAGTAACTATATGATTCAATTGAATGGTGACTTGCGGGCACGCTGTATGCATAGACTACGGTACAACAACCAAGGCTGGGGGATGCCATGAAATACTTGAATCAAAAAATTTGTGCAATTGCAGCAGTCGCCGCTCTCTTCAGCCCGATTGCTCAAGCGGATACTTGGACCTTAAACTTCAATAATGCCGGGCTTTACACGAACAATGGCACTAACCCGCCACTGATGCCCGGGATGACCGACACTAGCACATGGGCAACCCTAACCTTTACCGACCACGGCACCAATGTCGTTGACATCACCATGAGTGTTTTGTCCGGTGTGATGCAACCCGGCCCTTATGTCAACGATTGGTGGTTTAACGGTGACGCTTTGGCCCAGTCGGCCAACTTCCTAAATACTGGTGGCGTAAATGCGAACCTGAATATCTGCAATAATTGCGCTAACGGTTCGGCCTCCGGTTCCTATGACGGTATCTTCAACTTCGTCAATGCAAATCCAGGTGAGTTGAAGCAGGGCTCGTCCTCGTTCTGGACAGCGACCGTCGGCGTTGGTCAGATATTGTCGGTGGCGGATTTCCAGTTCCTGTCCGATCCGCAAGGTTCGCAGAGCCTCTTCTATGCTGCAGTCCACGTGCAAGGGAATGGCGTTTCTGAGAAAGGCGGCGCCTGTGTTTCCGGCACGGAAGGTTGCGAGCCTCCCGGAACGCCTGAAGGTAATCCAACGCCGGAACCAGGCACGTTGGCACTGCTTGGGCTTGGGTTAGGCCTGCTGGCATATCGCCGCCGGACGACTTAAAAGACTGGCACTGAAAAAAACCCGCAGCAGGCTGCGGGTTTTTTTTTCGTCGAATTACCTGGTTACGTTGACAGTATAGCTAGAAGAATTGCCTGCTTTATCCTTGGCAAGCGCTTTGAGGCTATGCGTCCCTTTGGCCTCGCGATTGGTCTGCCAGTTGTACGACAGGCTGCTGCCGGCGCCGCTTGCTCGCAATACGCCATCCACATACAAGGAGAGGACCAGTTCGCTTACCGGCTGATTGTCCGAGGCGCTCACGCTGACATTGACGTTGCCGTTGACGCGCCCGGCAACTGGATTGGTTACGCGGACTGCCGGCGGCGTGGTGTCGGTCGTCACAATCGTTGTGGTGGTGTTCGCAACGTTGACCGAGACCGGCGTCGAGCTGGCGACATTTCCTGCAGCGTCATAAGCAACTGCCGTCAACGAAACCATCCCGTTGCTCACGCCCTTCGAATCCCAGCTGAACGCAAAGGGTGCGCTGGTATCGGTCGCAACGACTGTGCTATTAACCTTGAGTTCGACACGTGCAACGCCGACATTGTCAGTGGCATTGACCGAAACAGGTACCAGGCCGGAAACGGTTGAGCTGCCCAGAGGAGCCGCAATCGACACGACTGGTTTGGTGCTGTCGGCCACAACCTGAGTGCCTCTCGCCTTCGAGACAGCTGCGGCGGCATCGACGCGGCCATAACCGAAGTAGATGTCGCGGCCAGCGGCGCCCAGGTCGACAGCGGTGCTGAACAGGATGTTCTGTACCTGGTCAGCCGTCAGCGTAGGATTGGCCGACATCACCAGCGCTGCAGCGCCTGCGGCAACCGGGGACGAGAAGGAAGTGCCGTTCCAGCCGCCGTAGCCGCCGCCGTTGTTAGTGGTGTAGATGTTCGAGCCAGGCGCCGACAGCGAGACGAAGGCGCCGTAGCTGGAGAAGCTCGACAGGTTGTCGTTGCTGTCAGTGGAAGACACGGCGATCAGCGCGGTCGAAGGGGTGAAGCCTTCGTCGCGGGCATTGTTGTTGGCCGACACGAACAGCAGGCCGCCCTTGCTCTTGAGGTAGTTGCCGGCGCTTTGCACGGCGGTGCTATTGGCCGCGTTGGAGAACGAGACGTTGGCCACTTTCGCGCCGTGGTCGGCAGCGTAGGTGACGCCGCTGGCGATGGTCGAGGCGTAGGCATAGCACAGGCCGTCGGTGCCCTTGTACGCAATACGCAGCGGCATGATTTTCGACTGGCCCGACACGCCCGAGACGCCAACGCCGTTATTGCCGGCGGCGGCGGCCGAGCCGGCGACGGCGGTGCCGTGGCCGCACAGGTCGGAAGTATTCGAGGTGTTACCGTAGATATCCCAGCCGGCCACCATGTGCGGCGCCAGGTCAGGGTGGCTGCTGTCGACGCCGGTGTCCAGGATGGCGATGGTGATGCCAGCGCCCTGGGCGCTATCCCAGGCAGCTGGTGCGCCAATCTTGTTGATGTGCCATTCGCTACCCAGGTAAGGATCATTCAGCACAGCGGCGATTGGCACCCGCACGTCCAGTTCCGCAAATTTGTAGTGCGGATTGTGCTTGAGTTTGTTGACCAAGGCCTTTTCCGAGCCATGCGGGACATCAATGATGTGGATGTTGCTTTGGCCTAATTTGTGGGCCTTGATGCCGCCGAGGGACTTGAAGCTCTTTTCGAACTCCTCGCCAGTCATGCCGGCTTGGGGCTCGACCAGGATGCGGCCTTGAGCGAAATCGACTTCGGCGTTCACGGGAGCAGCGACCACAAGTGGAGCAGAGGCAGCGAGGAGGAGGGAGATAATGCAGTTGCGTTTCTTCATCAGGCGAGTCCTGTTTTCGAAGTTTCAGAAAATGGGACTGCCGGCCGCCCGGAATGGGCGGTTGAAGAGCACACCGGAGACTTCAGTGTCACCTGTGTATCTGGCAGTCCAGCCGTCATAGGCACTTGCGCGCCGTTAGACCGTCGACTTTGCGTCCCATACTTTCATACGGTTTGCCTTTGTCAGACTTCAGGTTCGATAGTAACTTCCAATTTACCGCGGGGCAAATGAATTTGCCGGAAACTTACATACTGAAACAAATCAATCTGAGCATTTATGCAAAGTTGGCTTGCATGATTGTAGCGATTAATATTATTCAGTCAAATCAAAGAGTTAACTAATGGCGCGCAGAAATCTTTATTAACTCAATTTCATTTGATCGAGCATTAACTTATATTTCCGGATGAGAATAAAAAAAGCCCGGCCAAAGCCGGGCTCAAACAGGGTATTTATTATCTGATTAGCGGGTCACCTGCACGCTGGTGGTGGAGGTGTTGCCGGCCATATCCTTGGCCACAGCCTGGATGGTGTGGGTACCGGCAGAAGCCTTGCGGGTGTTCCAGCTGAAGGACAGCGAGGAACCGGCGCCGGAAGCTTTCAATACGCCGTCGATGTAGACGCTCATGTTGATGCCGGCCGAACCGCTGTTGTCGGAGGCGTTCACGCTCACGT
>NZ_WNKX01000016.1 GCF_009720745.1 Massilia eburnea
GGCGGCCACGGCGGCTACGCTGACCGGGGTAGCGCCCGGTGCGCCGGGCTGGGGCAGGGCGCCCATGGCGGGCAGCATGGTGGCGACGGCTGCCGCGGCGGCGTGATCGTCCGTGCCGGCGTCTTTCTCGCTCGCCTTGCCGGCCTCGCCATTGGTATCGGCCGCGTCCGCCAGCGCGTCGAGGATCGCGCCGAACGGGCCCGGCACAACCTTCGCTGCAGCGCCAAGCACGGCAGCGACGCTGCTGTCCGAGCTGCCTTGCGCTGCGCCGGTGTCCGCAGGCTTGGCGGCGGGCGCGGGCTGGCCGGCATCGGCCGCCTGCGCGCTGCTGGCGCTGTTGGCGGCTGGCGGCGGCAGGCCGTGATTCGCCGCATTGGCGGCGTTTGCGCCTTTCGCGGCGTTCGCTGCGGCGCTTGGTGCTGGGGCGGCGCTAGCCGCGGGCAAGTTCATCATGCTCAGGTTCCGGTTGCAGCGTCGCCGCTGTTGAGGGCATAGGCCAGCCATCCCTCTCTGTTGTTGCTCATATCCTGCAAATGCTGGCCCAGCTCGACGGCTGCGCCGTCAACCTTGGCAGCGGCCGCCAGGTGCACATCGCGCAAGGCGGCCAGCGCAGCGCGCTCAGCCGGCGTCCACTGGCCTTGCGCTGCCAGTTGGGGTAGGGTGGCCCCCATCAAAGTATTAATCGCCGCCAGCGCCGGCCAGTCTTTGGCGGCAGTGGCGGCGCTCAGCTGCTGAGCCAGCTGCAGCAGCGTCTGGTGCCTATCCATGTTTGTCATGCACGCCCTGCCAGCCGGCGCGGATCGTGGTCAGCAAACCTGCTACCTCGTCGATGACAGCCGGGTCCATGTCGACGCCGGCACGGTACAGGCGGGCCGCGCAATAGTCGTACAGCCGGCCCAGGTTGGCCACGACTTCGCCGCCCTGTTCAAAGTCGAGCGAGCTGGCCAGGCCATTGATGATTTCCGTGCATTTGTCCAGGCTCAGCGCTTTCTGCTCGTAGCGCTTGCCTAGGATGTGGCCGCGGGCGCGGGCCAGCTCTTCCAGCAAGCCATCGGTCAGCACCAGCACCAGTTCGACTGGCGTGGCGCGGGCCGTTTGGGACTCGAGGTTGGTGGCGTGGTAACTGCCGTAGGCTTCGTGATCCATTTTTTAAAACCTTCAGGAATCGGATTTACTGAACATCGCTTCAAACATGCTGGTCGTGCCGCTCATCTGCGACTGCAGGCTTTGCAGCTGGGTGAACTGGGCCAGGTAGCGGTTGTAAGCGTTGTCGTATTGGGTTTGCAGGGCGGCCTGGCGGGCCGTCAGCTCGGTTTGCAAATGCGCGTTGGCGTCCTTGCGGCTGGCCAGCTGGCCGGTACCGACCTTGGTCCAGCTGTTGATCAGTGCATCGAGATTGCCCAGCACGCCGCTTGGGGACGTCAGGCTGACCTTGCCCAGGATGGCATCCAGGCCGGTCGGATTCGTGGCCAGGGCCTTGTCCATGCGCGTCTTGTCCAGCGCCAGGGTGCCGTCACGCTGGGCGGTGATACCGTAGGTGACCAGGCTGGCGCCGCCGACTGTGGATCGCAGCAGCGACTGCATGCGCGATTTCAGCGACGCAATGCCGGCGTCGGAAGCGTAAATGCCACTGTCCTTGCCTTTGGCCGCATCGCCAGCCGCGGTCAGGTCGGCCAGTGTGCCCATCATCTTGTTCCACTGGTCGACAAAGTTCTGCACATTGCTGGCGGTGCCGCCGCTGTCGCGTGCCACATTCAGCGTGACGGGCGGGGCGCCGGCGGCCTGCGCCTTGGTGAAGGTCATCGCGACGCCGTCCACCACATTGAAGGTATTCGACGCTTGCGTGATCTTGTTGGCTGGCGCGCTGTTCTGGGCGCCGACCCACACCACGGCATCGGTACCGGCCGTGGCCACCATATTCGGGTCGCCGAGCTGGCTCTGCAGATTGGCGTCGCCGAGGCTGGTGGTGTCGATGCCGGCCACGCTATTGTTCTGGCCGGTCAGGTTGGAGGTCAGGACCAGGCGGGTCTGGCCGTTGACGGTCAAGGTCGAGGCGGTCACGCGGGAATTATTGGTCGCCTCCATATTGATGGCGGCAGCAATCTCCTGAGCCGTCAGGACATTGTTTGCATCCTTGTCGCCGTTCGCCAGGCTGACAGTGAAGCTGCTGCCGTCGGCCAGTTTCACCGCCAGCGAGCCTGCTGCGGCGCCGGTGACGCTGGAGTTGGTGATGCCGCTGTACGACACCTGGCCTGCCGTGGCCAGCTGCTCGACATAAAACTGGTAATTGCCGGCCACTGCCGTTGCGTTGGCGGTGGCGGTGCCGACGTCCGAACTGAATGTTGCCTTATTGGACACGACCGAGCCGGTGGACGACATCGCGGACAGGGAGCTGCGGAAGGTGCCCATCGCCAGGCTGAGCGTGTTGAGCGCCTTGTCGATAGCGTTTGCGCTAGCGGTCTGGGCGTCGATCATCGACTGGCGGCCCTGGGTGTAGATCTGGGCCAGCTGCTGGGCCGTGGTCTTAGGGTCGTAGGTAGGGACAGAAGTAGCCATTTCTCGTGCTCCGAGGAAATTAAATGAAGTGTACCAAGGTAAGAGGCGACCAAAGTAATGACTTCATGAAATATCCCGTTCAGTCTTTCATTTATGTCCGCGGTACCACAGTTGGGTTGCCAATTCATCATGGCGCTTGCGCTCTTGCGCGCGCTGCGCCGTCGCCGCCGCATCCTGGTGCCGTTCCAGGACCTGGCCCAGCACCTCGCGCTTGACGTAGGCGGCGGTCAGGGCGCGCTGCGACACGGCCATGTCGGCCTCGTGCATGTGCAGGTTGAGGCGCTGGCTGTCGGCCATGGCCATCACGCCCTGCTTGTAGTCGCCGCAGTTCATGGCCAGCGCCATCGGCAGGCGGCCGGACGGGCCGCTGCTCTGGTACAGGTCGGTGAGCTTGTCGAGCGTCTTCTTGTAGCGCTCGCGCACGCTTTCCTTGGCGGCCATTTCCGATTGCAGGCGGTCGACTTCGTTGCTGCGCATGTCGACCAGGGTCGACAGGCTGCGGATGGTGTGCTGGGTGTTGGTCATGCCATCAACCTTTCAAGTTGGGCCACGCAGTTTTCGTAAGGGGCTGCTTCACGCGTCCCCTGGCACAGGAATTCTTCGATATGCGGATTCAGGTTCACTGCCTTGTCGGTCACCGGATCGGCGCCGGGCACGTAGGCACCCAGGGGGATCAGGTCGCGCACGCGTTCGTGGCGCGCCATCGAGGCCTTCAATGCGCGCGCGGCCAGCATGTGTTCGCGCGAGATCACGTGGTTCATGCAGCGGCTGATCGAGGCGGCAATATTGATCGCCGGGTAATGGCCGCGTTCGGCCAGCTCGCGCGTCAGCACGATGTGGCCGTCGAGGATGGCGCGCGCGGTGTCGACCACCGGGTCCTGCTGGTCGTCGCCTTCGGCCAGCACGGTGTAGATCGCGCTCATGCTGCCGTAGGGGTTCTCGCCGTTGCCGGCCGATTCAACCAGCTGGGGCAGGGCGGAAAACACCGAGGGCGGATAGCCCTTGGTGGCCGGTGGTTCGCCCAGTGCCAGCGCCACTTCGCGCAAGGCCATGGCGTAGCGCGTCAGTGAGTCGACCAGCAGCAGCACATTCTTGCCCTGGTCGCGGTAATGGGCCGCGATCGAGTGGCACAGCTCGGTGGCCATGATGCGCATCAGCGGCGACTCGTCCGCCGGCGCGATCACCAGCACGGCTTTCTTCAGCCCGTCCGGGCCGAGCGACATTTCGATGAATTCGCGCACTTCGCGCGAGCGTTCGCCGATCAGGCCGACCACCACTACATCGGCCACGGTCTGGCGCGTGATCAGGCCCAGCAGCACGGACTTGCCGACGCCGGAGCCGGCCATCAGGCCGACGCGCTGGCCCTTGCCCAGGGTCAGCATGGAATTGATGGCGCGCACGCCCACGTCGAGCGGGTCGATGACCGGCTGCTTCTTGAGTGGATTGATGCGCGGCGGCTGCGCGTCCAGCACATGTTCGCCGCCCAGCTTGCCCAGGCCGTCGATCGGTTCGCCGATGCCGTTCACCATGCGGCCCAGCCAGCTGTCGCCGATCTGCAGGCTGCCCTTGTCATTGGTGGGCAGCACGCGCGCGCCAGTGCTCAGGCCAACGGCTTTCTTGAACGGCATGAGGAAGGTGAGTTTTTCGCGGAAGCCGACGGCCTGCGCCTCAAGCCAGCTGCCGTCGACTGTCTCGATCTGGCAACGCTGGCCGGTGTGCAGCTTGCAACCCGTCGCCTCCAGCAGCAGGCCGGAAGCGCCCACCAGGCGCCCAGTCGGGGTCGCCAGCGGAACGTCGTCGAGTTCCAGTTTGCGCAGTGCGTCGGCAATCATTCTTCGCTCTCAGCGTCGTCGCCGCCATCGGCAGCCTGCAATTGATTATCGACCTGTTCCATGACCGCAGCAAGACGCTGGTGGCAGCCGGCATCGACTTCGGTATCGCCGGCGCGGATATGGCATTCGCCCAAGTCGAGGCGGGCATCGCCGATCAGGTTCCAGCGTTTGGCGCGCTTGGGATCGACTTCCATGATGCGTTTGACTTCTTCCGGGTTCAGGTAGACGTCGATCTCGTCGCGCGTCGGCGGCATCGAGGCCAGGGTCTCGTCGACCAGCGCCATGATCTGCACCGGCTGCAGCGCGAGCTCGGCGCGGATGACGTTGCGCGCCACTTTCGCCACCAGGTCCACCACTTCCTTGCGCTGCGCTGCGCGATAGTCGGCGCGCAGTTTCTTGAGCGACTTCAGCATGCCGTCCACCGGGCGTGCGAGGGTGTCGAAGCCGACCAGGGTTTCCTGGCGGCCTTCTTCGCGGCCCAGTTCCACGCCTTGCTGGCGGCCCGCTTCAAAACCATCTTCCTGGCCGCGCTGCAGGCCGATTTCATAGCCGTCGCGCTGGCCCTGCTCGAAGCCTTCGCTGACCGACGCCTGCCATTGCGCGGCGTCGGCTACCTGGCCTTGCCCGACGCCACGCTGGCCGTTGGCGCCATGCGTGTGCACGTACTGCTGCAGCGGCGGGAAGCGGTAAGGGCGGAACTGTTTCATTATTCGATCACCGTTTCAGCGAACAGCTGCACTTCGACTTCGCCGGCATCGGCCAGCGCCTTGACGGTGGCCATGATTTCCTGGCGGGTCGCTTCGATGCGCGACATCGGCACCGGACCGGCGCGGCGCATCATGTCTTCGAACGCTTGCGCCTGGCGCTTCGGCATGGTCTTCAGCACCGCATCGCGGATCGCCGGCTCGGCGCCCTTGAGCGCGATGGCCCACTGCTCCAGCGGCACTTCTTCGATGATGCGGGTGAGCGTGACTTCGGTCTGGGTGGACAGGATGAGGAAGTCGTACATCTGCATTTCGATCTGTTCCACCACTTCCGGATCGTGGGCGCGCAGCAGCTCGACGATCTGGGCGCGGTTGCCCGGCAGGCGGTTCAGGATCTCGGCCACCTGGCGCACGCCTTCCACACTGGTCGATTGCGAATCGAAGGAGGACAGGCAGCGGTTGACCAGCTCGTCCAGTTCCAAGAGCAGGTCGCGGTCGATCTCGTCCAGGCGGGCCATATTCAGCAGCACCAGGTCGCGGCCTTCCAGCGGCAGGGCGTCGAGGATCTGGCCGGCCAGCGCCGGCGGCAGGAAGGCCAGGAACACCGCCTGCATCTGCACGTGTTCGTTGGCGATGTAGTCGGCCAGCCATTTCGGCGAGGCCCACTGCAGGCGCGCCATCTTCGGGCGCAGCTCGTCGCCGTAAATGCTGTTCAGCACGGTGTTCGCGATATCGCCGCCCAGCGCCAGGTCCAGCGAGCGCTTGAGGAAGGAGCGCGAAGCGCCATGCACGCCGGACTGCTGGCGGTAATCGTCGAAGAAGGTCTGCATGGCGGTCTTCACTTCTTCCACCTTGATGCCGCTCATGCGCGACATGACCTGGGTCACTTCCAGCAGCTCTTCGCGCGACAGGCAGCGCAGGACGGCAGCGGCTGGCTCTTCGCCGATCGACAGCAGCACGATGGCGGCTTGCTCGACCGGGCTCAAGCCCTGCTCGTCATGCTGGTCCAGGTTATTGTTGAGGTCGGCCATTTTTCTGCATCCATTGTTTGACGACTTCGGCTACGCGCTCCGGCTCTTTCTCGGCCAGAACCTTGAGGTGGTCCACCATCACGTCGACCGGCGAGCCGGGCGGCGGCAGATCGTAGTTTTCCAGCAGCGGCACCACCGGCATCTGGCTGCCGGCCAGTGCGCCCGGCTTGCCTTCGCCGGCAGGCGCTTCCGGCGCGCCCAATGCCGCCGCTGCAGCGCCGCCCGCTACGGCAGGCGCGCCGCCTGCCGCTATCGACGGCTCGGCCTGGCGCGCTGCGGCGCCTGCCAGTGCCGGCTTGGCCGCAGGCACGGTTGCCGGCGGTGCGAAGCGCGCGGTCAGCAGGCGCAGCAGTGGACGGGCCAGCAGCAGGTAGGCCAGCAGCAATGCCACTGCATAGCCCAGCCAGCTGGCCGAGTCGACCACCGTATCGCGCTCCTGCCACCATGGCGTTTCCGCGACTTTCGGCGGGAAGTTCATGGCGCTCACCACCAGCTTGTCGCCGCGTTCCTCGTTGATGCCAAGGCCGCTGCGCAGCACCTTGTCGATGTTGGCGATTTCAGCGGGCGACCAGCCAGTCTTGGGGAAGGGCGCCGCAGCCTGGGCCAGCACCACTGCGACGTTCTGGCGCACCAGGCGGCCACGGGCACGTTTGGTGGAAGTGATACTACGGTCGTAGGCAAACTGGCGCGTCGTTGCATTCTTGCGGTTGGTGCCTTCCGGCAGCTGGCCCGCGGCTCCTGGAGCGGCGGCGCCGGCCGCTGCCGTCGCATCGGCAGCCTGCTGCGGCGGCGGGCGGTTGGACAGGGTGCCCGGCACGCCCATGGCAATGCGGTTGCGGTCCTGTTCTTCGCGCATCGCTTCGCTGGTGACTTTGGGATCGGCGCCGTATTTTTCAACGGTTTCTTCGACCTTGTCGTTGTCGACATCGGCCGTCACGCTGACACGGAAATTGTTCTCGCCGACGATAGGACCCAGCAGTCCATGGATGTTGTTGCGGATCTCGTCCTGCTGGTGCCTGGCGTTTTCATTGCCGGCGGTGGAAGCGTCGAAGGCTTCGCTCAGGTCGACGTGCGAAGACAGCAGGTTGCCGGACTGGTCGACCAGGCTCACGCGCGCCGGGCTCAGCGAAGCGACGCTGCCCGCCACCATATTGACGATGGCGGCGATATGCTCCGGCGCCAGCGTGCGGCCGGGCTTGGTAGCGATCACCACGGAAGCGGAAGATTTTTCGCCATCGCTGGAAACGAAGGACGTGGACTTGGCGATCGACAGGTGCACGCGGGCGTGGGCAATCGCATCGAGCGTCATGATCGATTGCGCCAGCTCGCCCTCCAGGCCGCGGCGGAAGCGCACGTCCTGCACGAATTGCGAAACGCCCAGCGGATCGTTCTTGTCCATCAGCTCAAGGCCGGACGGCAGCTGCGCAGTCACGCCCTTTGCGGCCAGCGTCATGCGCACCTGGCCGAGCCTGCCTTCCGGCACCAGCACCTGGCCGGTTTCCGGATGAATACGGTAAGGAATTTTTTCCGCGTCGAGCACATTCATCATGTCGGCGGTGGCGACCTTTTCGCGCTGGCCGAAGACGGGCTTGTAAGCACTCTGGTCCTTCCACAGCACCATGAGCACAAGCGCGGTCACCCCCACGGCCAGCAGCAGCAAGGGGTAGAGGTTCTTCAGGACAGCAGGCGGTACGGCTGGCGCCGCGGCGCCCTTCCAGCGTCCGAAGGCGGACTTGAGGTTAGCAATCACGTCAGGTCTTTCGAAAGGGAAGGCGGTAATAGGAGCTTACAGCGGAAGCTTGATCAATTCATCGACCGCACCCATCACCTTGTTGCGGACCTGCATCAGCATCTGGAAGGACAGGCTCGCTTCCTGGCTGGCGAGCATGGCGCCAACGAGGTCGTCGCTGCGGCCGGCATCGACGTCGGCCATTTTCTGGCCGGCATTGACGTCCTGGGCATTCACGCCGGCGACGGCGTCCTGCATCGTTTGTGCGAAGGAGAAGGTGGCGCCTTGCTGGGGTGCGTTGAATTGCGCTGCCGGCGCGATGATCGTGGCATGCTGGGCGAGTTCGGAAGCCGCATTGTTCAGGGCTGCCAGGTCGGCCTTGATCAGGCCGGCGAATTCATTTGCCATAAGACACCTCAAGTAGTTGCGCAGCGCTCACAGAGCATTGTTTTTACTGCAACTGAATTAACTTCCAGGCAGTAACTAACAATATGGAGTAAATGTTAAATAGTGCCGCACGGGAACATGCAGTGTAGCGCGAATTCGTGCCCGTAACAACCGCTTACAAAATGCAAAACCTTTTATAAATCATGCATTAAGAGTAGTTTTTGCAACCAACTGACGTTTCTAGGCACCAATGAAGCTTACCGGCTGGAAACTTTTCTGTAAAGTCTTTTTGACCGACGAGATACTTGATCCATGGCAATACGGAGGGATTTGAGTTATTCTACGCTTACCAGATCATCCCGAGCGGATAACTTTGCGATACGATTAAAGCGGACGGATGGCACACCATGAATTCCACTCAAAGTACTGTGCGATACGAAGTTCTAGACCCCTGCCTGCTGGGGCGGCCCGTCCATCGGCTGCCCGAGTTCGCTGCGCAATTGCGCGACGACCTGGCCCAGTCCATGCGGCTCAATGTGCATCGCCGTTACTGGGGCACTTGCCAGGTGGACGCTGTGACTTTCAGTCGCCTTGACGGCAGCGAGGCGCGCCAGCGCTGGCTGGGTTTTGCATCACCGTCGGGCCAGCTCGGCTTTGCGATGGAACGCAAGCTCCTGCTCAGCGTATTGAATTACCGATATGGCCGCGCGACGCGCGGCGAAGCAGCTGTTGACGAACAGGCAGTGCGCGTTACCGCAACAGAGGAACGTCTGGCTGTGGTGCTCGGGCAACAGCTGGCCAGCATCCTGGCCGCACGCATTGAAAGCAACCTGCCCAACGGCGGCCGGGATCTTGGCGAAGAAGAAAACATTAAGGCAGGCAATAGTGCCCAACCGGCAAAAGGCAGCTGGGTCGTTACCGTTTCGCTGAGCGATGGCGAGCTGCAGGGCAAGGCCTGGTTTGCGCTCGACAAGCAAGTGATGGGCGATGTGCTGCGCGGCTTGCTTCCCGAGCGCGACGCCAGCAAGAAGGGCAACAAGAATCCGGGGCCGCTGGCGGCGCGGCTCCAGGTCGGACTGAGCGGCCGGCTGGTGTCGAAAGAGACCACGCTGGGCGCCATGTTCGACTTGCGTGTAGGCGATGTGATCCCCATCAGCCTGCACAGGGCAGACGTCATGCTCGAAGACTCCCGCCTGTTTACAGCTGCGGTAACTGAGCACAAGGGCAAACTCTGCTTAACCTCTTTTGAAGACTCCGAATGAACATGATGAATAACCCGAACGGCGCCAACGATTCCATGCTGGACGATATGTCGGAAGAAATGATCATCGACCAGGTGTCGCAGGATTTGAGCGATGTTCCGGCGCCGCGTGCCGGCCGCCGCGACCTGCCGGCCATGATGCGCAAGATTCCTGTCACGCTGACGCTGGAGGTGGGCTCGGCCCGCCTGTCGCTGCAGGACCTGATGCAGATCGGCCCCGACAGCGTGGTGGAACTGGACATGCTCGCCGGCGAGCCGCTGACCATCAAGGTCAATGGCACGGCCATCGGCCGCGCCGAGGTGGTAGTTGCGGGTGAAAACTACGGCCTGAAGGTCATCGATCTGGACGGTTTGAACCTGGACATGATGGCGCCATGACCTTGCGCCGCCTGATGCCCGGCCTGGCGGCCGGGGCAGTGCTGCTGTGCGCCTGCGCGCCTGCGTGGGCCCAGGATCTGCTTGGCGGAGTAGTGCCGGGAGCGAAGACCGAGTTGTCGGTCAAGATGCAGATCCTGATCATCATGACCCTGCTGGGCTTGCTGCCCGTCATGGTGATGATGATGACCAGCTTTACCCGCTTCATCATCGTGCTGTCGCTGCTGCGCCAGGCGCTCGGCTTGCAGCAGGGCTTGCCCAACCGCGTCATCACTGGGGTGGCGCTGATCCTCACCTTGCTGGTCATGAAGCCGATCGGCGACGCTGTATGGCGCGACGCCTTCGTGCCTTATGACCAGAACAAGATCGGCTTGCAGGATGCGCTGCTGATCGCCGAAAAACCGATATCCCGCTTCATGCTGGCCCAGACCAGCAAAGCTTCGCTGAAGCAGATCGCCCACCTGGCGGGCGAAGATGCGATTACCAATCCGGCCGACCATGCGTTCACGGTCAAGCTGGCGTCCTTTGTATTGTCGGAACTGAAGACGGCGTTCCAGATCGGCTGCCTGCTGTTCATTCCGTTCCTGATCATCGACCTGGTGGTGTCGTCGGTGCTGATGGCGATGGGTATGATGATGCTGTCGCCGCTGGTGATTTCGCTGCCTTTCAAGCTGCTGCTGTTCGTGCTGGTGGATGGCTGGACATTGACTGTGAATACGCTCGTGACGAGCATACAGGCCTATTAGGTGAGCAACTGATGCTGACTCCCGACGTGGCTGTCGACCTGGTGATCGAGGCCCTGCATATTGTAATGATCCTGGTCCTGGTACTGGTCGTGCCGGGACTGGTCGCGGGCCTGCTGGTCGCCCTGGTGCAGGCGGCGACGCAGATCAATGAACAGACGCTGAGCTTTTTGCCGCGCCTGCTGGTGACACTGCTGGCGATTATCCTGACGGGGCGCTGGATGTCCGGCTACCTGATGGATTATTGCGTTTCCATATTCCAGCGCGCGGCAACACTGGTGGGGTAGCGGGCCATGGAACAGGTCCTGGCAAACCTCCTGGTGTGGCTGACGGCAATCTGGTGGCCATTCGTGCGCTGCATGGCGATGCTGAGCGCGGCACCGGTGATCGGCGAAATGATGGTGCCGGTGACGGTGCGCCTGCTGGTCTCGCTGGTGCTGGCCATCATCATGCTGCCGGTGACGCAGGGGCAGATCGTGGCGGGCATCGATCCGATTTCGGTGCAGGGCATCGCGGTCACGCTGGAACAGGCGGTGATCGGCGGCGTGATCGGGCTGGCCTTCCATTTTTCGATGTCGGTGATTGCGGTATTGGGCTACCTGGTCTCGAGCCAGGTCGGGTTTTCGATGGCGGTGATGAACGATCCCTTGAACGGAACCTCGTCCGACGTGGTATCGGCATTGCTGTCGATGCTGGCGATCGTGGTGTTCTTTTCGATGGACGGCCACCTGCTGCTGGCAGGCGTGGTCGGGCAAAGCTTCAAGGCCTGGCCGCTGGGCGGCGGATATACCGCCTTGCTGCTGCAGACCGTGGCGTGGAATGTTGCGTGGATTTTCTCGGCAGCGATGCTGCTGGCGATTCCGGTCGTGTTTTCCGCCTTGGTGGTGCAGCTGGGCTTTGGTTTCCTGAACCGCGTGGCGCCGACGCTGAACCTGTTCGCGCTGGGCTTTTCGGTGATCACCATCTTTGGCTTGTTGATGCTGGGCCAGGTGGTGCGCTTCATTCCACAGCATTACATCCGCATGACGGGGCGGGTGCTTGACATGATCCAGCAACAGATGGTGCCACATGGCTGACGACAGCGGCGGCGACAAGTCAGAGAAGGCTTCAGCGCAGAAGCTGAAGAAATCCCGCCAGGAAGGGCAGGTGGTGCGTTCGCGCGACCTGGCGACGGCGATCGGCATCCTGGTTTCGCTCAAGCTGTTCGTCTACATGCTGCCTTCCTATCTGCTGGAGTTTCGCGAAATCTTCCATCAGGCATTTGCGCCGCTGGAGGGCGAGGGTGCGCTCGATAATGTCATGAGCACGGTGTGGTTAAGTTCCGCGGCCCTGCTGGTGAAGATGGTGCTGCCGCTGTTCGTGGTGCCGCTGTTTATCGTCCTGGGCGCGATGGTGCCGGGCGGCTGGGTGATGAGCGCCAAGAACCTTGAACCCAAATTTGAACGCTTCAACCCGGTCAGCAACCTGGGACGGCTGTTCACCAAGAAGCACGGCTTTGAAATCGCGGTTTCGATCGGCAAGGCGGCGATCCTGGGCTGGGTGCTGGTCCATGTAGGCACCAGCACCATTGGCGAGTATACGCGCTTGCAGGGGCTGGGCCTGACCGATGCCATGGTGTCGGGGGCGAACCTGATGCTGAATGGCGTGATGGCCATGGTGGCCGTGTTCATCATCTTCGCCATCATCGATGTGCCGGCGCAGGCTTACTTCTTCGCCGAGCAGCAGAAGATGTCGAAGCAGGAACTGAAGGAAGAATACAAGACGCAGGAAGGCCGGCCCGAAGTGCGCCAGCGCATCCGCCAGCTGCAGCGTGCGCTGGCCGAACGCTCGGCGCGCAAGATTGTGCCGGGCGCCGACGTGGTGATCGTCAATCCGCAACACTATGCGGTGGCGCTCAAGTACGACGAGAAGCGCGCGGAGGCGCCCTACGTGCTGGCCAAGGGCGTCGATGAAATGGCGCTGTATATCAGGCGGCTGGCGCAGGAGCATGGGGTGGAAGTGCTGTCCCTGCCGCCGCTGGCGCGCGCAATCTATAACACCAGCCAGGTCAACCAGCAGATTCCCGTGCAGTTGTACCAGGCTGTTTCCATGGTCCTGCATTATGTGCTGCAGCTGAAGGCGTTCCGCGAAGGCCGCCGTCCATCGCAGCCCAATCCGCTGGAAGCGGCGCAGGTTCCGGTACCAACATCCATGAGTGAGGCAGCAACAACATGAATTTCCTGAAGAGCTTGTTCTCAGAAGCAGGCCGCCACAAACTCGCTACGCCGGTTTTCCTGCTCGGAATACTGGCGATGATCATCCTGCCGCTGCCGCCGATCCTGCTGGACGTCCTGTTCACGTTCAATATCGTGCTCGCGCTGATCGTGATCCTGACCAGCGTGAACGCGCGGCGTCCGCTGGACTTCTCGGTATTTCCGACGGTGATCCTGGCCACCACGCTGGCGCGCTTGACGCTGAACGTGGCCTCGACCCGTGTCGTGCTGCTGCACGGCCACCAGGGCACGGATGCCGCCGGTAAGGTGATCGAGGCGTTCGGCCAGGTGGTCATTGGCGGCAATTATGTGGTTGGTATGGTGGTGTTCGTGATCCTGATGATCATTAACTTCGCCGTTGTGACCAAGGGTGCAGAGCGTATCTCCGAAGTGTCGGCACGCTTCACCCTGGATGCCTTGCCGGGCAAACAGATGGCGATCGACGCGGATTTGAACGCGGGCTTGATCAACCAGGAGAAAGCGACACAGCGCCGCAAGGAAGTGGCGACCGAAGCGGACTTCTATGGCGCGATGGATGGTGCGGCGAAGTTCGTGCGGGGGGATGCGATCGCTTCGATCCTGATCCTGATCATCAATATCGTCGGCGGCGTCGCGATCGGTACTTTGATGCAGGACATGAGCTTCGGCGATGCGTTCAAGCAGTATGCGCTGCTGACCATTGGTGACGGCCTGGTAGCGCAGATTCCAGCGCTGCTGCTGTCCGCTGCAGCTGCGATCATCGTGACCCGTGTGTCCGAATCGGAAGGAGCGGATTTCGAATCCCAGGTGGGCAGCCAGTTGCTCGCGTCGCCGAACGTCCTATTCAGCGCTTCGGCGGTGATGGTGATTATCGGCCTGGTGCCGGGCATGCCGAAACTGAGCTTCCTGACGTTTGCGGCGGTGCTTGGCTATGTCGGTTGGCGGCTCTACCAGCGGCAGGGCGTGCCGGTGACCGACAACCTTGCGGCTGTCGAAGCGGCGCTGCGCGAAGAGAAGGTGCCCGAACTTGAATGGCAGTCGCTGCCCGTGGTGCAGCCCCTGCAGGTTTCGCTGGGCTACAAGCTGGTGGGCATGATCGACAAGGCGCACGGCGAGGTGCTGACCAAGCGCTTGCGCGGTGTGCGGCAAAGCCTGTCGGAGGCGATGGGTATGGTGCTGCCGCAGATTAATGTGCGCGATGACCTGGGGTTGAAGCCGACCCAATATGCTGTGGTGCTGGGCGGTTCGACGATCGCGCTGGCGGAAGTGTTTGCGGACAAGCTGATGGCGATTCCGTCGCCGAACGTGTATGGGCAGATCGATGGCATACCGGGCGTGGAGCCGGCGTACGGCATGCCGGTGACCTGGATCGAGCCGAAGGACAAGGCGCATGCGCTGGGCCTGGGCTATCAGGTGGTGGAGGCGCCGAGTGCGATTGCTACCCATGTGTCGAAGCTGATCCGCGAATACCTGCCGGAGCTGTTCCGGCATGAGGATGTGGCGGCGTTGATGGAGCGTTTGACTGCGCTGTCGCCCAAGCTGGCTGGCTCGCTGGATAAGGCGTTGACGCATACGCAGCTGCTGCGGGTGTTCCGCGTGCTGCTGCAGGAGTCGGTGTCCTTGAAGGATATTGTGCCGATTGCGACGACGTTGCTCGATTCGTCGGAAACGACCAAGGATCCGATCCTGCTGGCGGCGGAGGTGCGCTGTGCGTTGCGGCGGCAGATCGTGTCGGGTTTGTTCGGGCAGAAGACGGAGATGCTGGCGTTTAACCTGGGCGGAGAGCTGGAGAATATGCTGCTTGGGTCGCTGAACCAGGCGCGCCAGACGGGCAAGGTGGTGCTCGATAATTATCCGATCGATCCGCATTTGCTGGCGCAGCTGCAGGTGAATATGCCGGTGGCAAGGGAGCAGATGAAGCAGCAGGCCACGCCGCCGTTGTTGCTGGTGCTGCCGCAAATCAGGCCGTTACTGGCGCGCTATGCACGGCTGTTTGCGCCGGGATTGCATGTGCTGTCGTATAACGAGGTGCCGGAAAATCGCGAAGTGTCGATTATTGGTACGGTTGGCTAAACCCCCAACGGTCTCGCGGCCGAGGATTTCGGTTGTGCGATGTTGATCTGCGTCGAAAGTCAAAAGCCTGGAACTAACCCCGCGGCTGTGAGACCGTACTGGGTCTGACCCTTGGGTCTGACCCAGGTTTGCCGGGTTTGCTGTTAAAATCTCCCACCGGCGGTAAAAACAGCAATGTGCAAGCCCGCGAGCGCCTATCACGCAATACCGATAGGGTCAGCAGACCTGGTGCAACTCCAGGGCCGACGTTTCCTATGTTTTCCCCCGTCATATCCCCTGAATCCCGCATCCACGCCGCGCTGGACGCCATGCGGGCCGGCATCCCCGTCATCCTGCTCGACGACTTCGACCGCGAAAACGAGGCCGATCTGATCGTCGCCACCGACCGCCTGACCGTGGAAACCATGGCCTTGATGGTCCGCGAATGCAGCGGCATCGCCTGCCTGTGCCTGACCGCCGATAAAGTCCGTGCGCTCGAATTGCCGCCCATGACCGCCGAAAACGGCAGCAAATACGGCACCCCGTTCACGGTCTCGATCGAAGCCCGGCACGGCGTGACCACCGGTGTTCCCGCCGCAGACCGTGTGACCACATCCGCGCCGCCACGGCGCCGAACGCGCGTCCCGAAGATGTGCTTCGTCCCGGCCACGTCTTCCCGTTGCGCGCCACGCCGGGCGCTGTCCTGATGCGCGCCGGGCACACCGAGTGCTCGGTCGATCTCGCGCACCTGGCCGGTTTGTCCCCGCCGGCGGTCCTGTGCGAATTGATGAACCCGGACGGCACCATGATGCGCGGCGATGCCATCGAGCAGTTTGCGCAGCTGCACGGAATGCCGATCCTGACCATCGCGGAACTGATTGCCTGGCGACAAGCAATGCCACACTGAATCGTGTGCCGCTTGACATAGGTTTTCCATTCCGCAAATCTCTTAAATTCGGATGGAGGATGCGATATGACAAGCACGGATGTGGCGATAGACTTTTCGAAGCTGACACCTGTTGAATTGATGTTCGGGGACGATTTCGAAGAAACCCAGCAACTGACTGCCCTCTTTGAAGAGGCGGAGTTGTACCTGAATTCATTCGCTTGGTGTGCCGGCGTGAAAAATGTTTATTTTGGCCTGGGCATGTCCGACTTCATCGGCATCTTCCTGTTCGAGGTGGTGCCGTCTGCGAACGAGCGCGGACGATACCATTGGGTCATTGCCGGCGACGTTCCGCCGGCCCATTTTGCCGTCGAAAATTGCCCCGATCCTTCCTATGCCTTGAAGGGATATATCGAGGAGACCAGAGGGAAGGTCAATGCGGCGCAGGAGCGCGAGCTCCTTAAATTGGCGCGCTTTGCTAGTTGATTGACGCGGTTTGCCAGTGACTTGGCGCCGGGGGCGGGATAGTCTCTCGTTGTGATTATTCAGCCCCTGGAGCCAGCAATGAACAATATTGAAATTGATAAGAGCAAGCCAGTCATGGTGACCGGCGCCACCGGCTACGTGGCCGGCTGGGTCGTGAAGAGGTTGCTGGAAGAGGGCGTGACGGTCCACGCCGCGGTGCGTGACCCGGACGACAAGCAGAAAGTCCGCCACCTTGACGAACTGGCGGCAAATTTGCCGGGTACGCTGCGCTACTTCAAAGCGGACTTGCTGGACCAGGGATCGTACGCAGCGGCCATGGCCGGCTGCGGCATCGTGTTCCACACCGCTTCCCCATTTACGCTGAACATCCGCGATGCGCAGAAGGAGCTGGTCGATCCAGCCCTGCAGGGGACCCGTAACGTCCTCCAGACTGCCAAGCGCACCGCATCGGTCAGGCGCGTCGTGCTGACCAGCAGCTGCGCGGCAATTTATGGCGACAATGCGGACATCGAGTCGGCGCCCGCCGGCGTATTCACTGAAGACGTTTGGAACAGCAGTTCTTCGCTGGATCATGCGCCGTATTCCTATTCCAAGGCCGTGGCGGAACGCGAAGCGTGGGAAATCGCGCGCAGCCAGTCCGGCTGGGACCTGGTTGTGGTCAATCCAAGCCTGGTGATTGGACCGGGCGTAAATCCGAACGGTACCTCCGAGAGCTTCAACATCATTCGCCAGATGGGCGATGGCACGATGAAGGCTGGCGTGCCCGATCTCGGCCTGGGTGCGGTGGACGTGCGCGACCTGGCTGAAGCTCACCTGCGCGCCGCTTTCCTGCCCAAGGCAGCGGGGCGCAACATCATCTCGGGACATAACACCTCGCTGCTGGGGATCGCCAAAGCCCTGCTGCCGAAATTTGACGCCTATCCGGTGCCGCGCCGGAACTTGCCCAAGTGGCTGGTCTGGCTGGTTGCGCCAATCGTGGACAAGGCCACCACGCGCAAGTTCGTGAGCCGTAATGTGGGCTATGCCTGGCGCGCCGACAACAGCAAGAGCGTGCGGGAACTCGGCATGGTATATCGTCCCCTGGAAACCTCGATCCGCGACATGTTCCAGCAAATGATCGACAATGGACTGATTCCCAAGGAGCGTTGATGAAGTACCCGACCCATTTCACCGTGCATCCTGGCTGGAGGCTGGTTCTCGCCGACATGGGCATCGATCCGGCGCATGTGCTGCGCCTGGCCGAGCTGCCCGCCGACCTGTTTGCGCGCCAGGACGCCACGATCTCGCCGCCGCAGTATTTCAAATTGTGGCGGGCGGTGGAGCAGGTGTCGGGGGATGGGGATGCCTTGCCTTTGCCGATCAGGATAGGCCAGGCGATTTCGGTGGAGGCTTTCGATCCGCCGATCTTCGCCTGCTTGTGCAGCCCCAACCTGAATGTGGCTTTCCGGCGTTTGTCGGCATTCAAGAAGCTGATCGGGCCACTGGCGCTGCTGGTCGATATTGAAGAAGAGCGGACGTCGGTTGTGCTGGAGTGCCATGCCGACGGGCCGATGCCGCACACCATGGCGGTGGCCGAGGCGGTGTTCATGACGCAGCTGGTACGGCTGGCTACGCGCCATCGGGTGGTTCCCGTTGCCGTTACGCTGCCGCAGTTGCCGGAAAATCTTGAACGCTATGCCGAGTTCTTTGGCGTGCTGCCCCTGGCCGGGAATGCGATCAGCGTTTCGTTTGCGCGCGAAGATGGTGTGCGTCCGTTCCTGACGGCGAACGAATCGATGTGGAATTTCTTCGAGGCGGGCTTGAGCAAGCGCCTGGCCAGCCTTGATGCAACAGCGACGATGAGCGACCGGGTCAAGGCAGTCTTGCTGGAGGGACTGCCTTCCGGCCAGTATGCGGTGGAGGATGTGGCCAAGAGCCTCGCCATGAGCAAGCGCACTTTGCAGCGCCAGCTTGGCGAGGAATCGGCGACGTTCAAGGATATCCTGAACGCGACACGGCAGCAGCTTGCCGTCCATTACCTGCATAAGCCGCATATCGCGCAAGGGGAGATCGCATTCCTGCTCGGCTTCCAGGACGTCAACTCTTTCATCCGTGCCTTCAAGGAGTGGCAGGGCGTGACGCCTGGCGCCTACCGCCACGAGCTCAAGGTGGCGGTACCGGCTTGAACGCGGGCGCGCCGGCGGGGCTATGCAGCCAGTTCATCGTGACGGTCGCCGCCATCATGCCGAGCAACTGCGCGGCGACGTAGCCCGAAACATCCTCGAACCGGATGCCGGCGACCGTGCTGGTCGCCGCGCGCGCGAGGGTGAGGGCGGGATTGGCGAATGAGGACGACGCCGTGAACCAGTAGGCCGACACGATATAGGCCGCGACGGCAAAGGGTGTGATCGCCGGCCGGCTGCGCGTACAGCCGCTGATGACGGCGATGAGACCGAATGTGGCAATGAATTCACTCCACCATTGCGCCGCGCCAGTCCGCGCCTGGGCGGCGGCGGAGAATGCCGGTTCGCCAAACATCGTGTGCGCCGCCGCGACACCGGCGAAGGCGCCCAGCACCTGGGCTGCCACGTAGGGCGGGGTTTCGCGCCAGTCCATGCGGCCTTGCCAGGCTTCCGACAAGCTGAGGGCAGGATTGAAGTGGGCGCCGGAAATGGCGCCGAACGTCAGGATCAGCGCCAGCAGGCCTAGCCCGCTTGCGATGGAGTTCGCGAGCAGGGCGAGGGCAGCGTTGCCGCCGGCTAGCCGGTCGGCCATGCTGGCGGAACCCACCACCATGGCCAGCAGCAGCCCTGTACCCAGGGCCTCCGCTGCGGCACGGCGCGGGAGCGTCATGCCATGGCGCGCACCGCGTCCACCGCGTCGAGGATGGCCTCGCCAGTGGCCGGGGCGCGCAGCGGCGGGTTGAAGCGGTAATCGCCTACCGACGCCACGGCGTCGCGGATGGCCAGGAAGACCGAGAACGGCAGCAGCAGCGGCGGTTCGCCGACGGCTTTCGAGCGGTGGATACTGTCGAAGGGGTTGCGGTTCTTGAACAGGCGCACATTGAAGTCTTGCGGGCAGTCCGACACGCCGGGTATCTTGTAGGTCGATGGCGCATGTGTCATCAGCTTGCCCTGCGCGTTCCACCACAATTCTTCCGTGGTCAGCCAGCCCATACCCTGGATGAATGCGCCTTCCACCTGGCCGACGTCGATGGCCGGGTTCAGCGAATTGCCGGCGTCGTACAGGCAGTCGGCTTTCAGCAGCTTCCATTCGCCAGTGAGGGTGTCGACGATCACTTCCGACACCGACGCGCCGTAAGCGTAGTAGCCGAACGGGTTGCCGCTCATGGTCTCGCGGTCCCAGCTCAGGCCTGGCGTGGCGTAGAAGCCGTCGGACCAGAGCTGGACCCGCGCCAGGTAGGCTTTCTGCATCAGGTCGGCGAATGGCATGACTGTTTCGCCTGCAAATACGGTGCCGTTGGCCAGGATGACTTCTTCAGCGGCGACCCCGAAGGATTTTGCTGCGAATTCCACCAGGCGCTTGCGCAAGGTATGCGCGGCGTCCTGCGCGGCCTTGCCGTTCAAGTCGGCGCCGGTCGATGCGGCGGTGGCGGAGGTGTTGGCGACCTTGCTGGTGTCGGTGGCGGAGGCGCGCACGCTGGACAGCGGAATGCCAAGTTCGTGGGCGACCACCTGGCATACCTTGGTGTTGATGCCCTGGCCCATTTCCGTGCCGCCGTGGTTCACCAGTACCGAACCATCGACGTAGATGTGCACCAGGGCGCCGGCCTGGTTGAAGTGCGTGACGTTGAAAGCGATGCCGAATTTCACGGGCGTCAGCGCCAGGCCTTTCTTCAGCACCGGGCTGCTGGCGTTGAAGGTGCGGATGGCTTCGCGGCGGGCGCGGTAGTCCGTCTCGCTTTCCAGTTGCGCCACCAGCTCGTGGATGACGTTGTCCTTCACCTTCTGGCCGTACTGCGTGATGTTGCGGCCTTCTTCATCGTTGCGGCCGTAGAAATTCAGCTTGCGCACGTCCAGCGCATCCTTGCCCAGGTTGCGGGCGATTTCATCGACGATGTATTCGATGGCGATGGCGCCCTGCGGTCCGCCGAAGCCGCGGAAGGCGGTGTTGGACTGGGTGTTGGTCTTGCCGGCCATGGCGCGGATGTCGACATCCGACAGGTAGTAGGTATTGTCGAAGTGGCAGATGGCGCGGGTCGCGACAGGGGCGGAGAGGTCGGCCGAAAAGCCTGCGCGCGTCACCATCTGCACTTTGGCAGCCGTGATCAGGCCCTGCTCGTCGTAGCCGATCTCGTATTCGTAGTAGAAGCAGTGGCGCTTGCCGGTGACCATCATGTCGTCGTCGCGGTCTGCGCGCAGCTTGACGGGGCGCTTCAGGTGCGCGGCGCTGACGGCGGCACAGGCGGCCCACAGCGCGGACTGCGATTCCTTGCCGCCGAAGCCGCCGCCCATGCGGCGGCATTCCACCACCACGGCGTGCGAAGGGTAGTGCAGGGCGTGGGAGACCACGTGCTGCATCTCGGTCGGGTGCTGGGTAGAGCAGTAGACGTGCATGCCGTTGCCTTCCTTGGGAACGGCATATGAGATCTGTCCTTCCAGGTAGAACTGTTCCTGGCCGCCGACGTGCAGCTTGCCCTTCAGGACGTTCGGCGAGCGCTCAAACGCTGCCTGGGCATCGCCGCGCGTCAGCCGCATTGGCGGCACGACGTAGGATTCGGCCTCGCGCGCTGCCTGTGGCGTCAGGATGGCAGGCAGTTCTTCGTACTGGATGTCGGCCTTGCGGGCAGCGCGGCGGGCGTTGTCGTGCGTGTCCGCCACCACGATGAAGACTGGCTGGCCGACGTATTCCACCTTCTCCTCCGCCAGGATGGGGTCGTCGTGGATGATCGGGCCGCAGTCGTTGGTGCCGGGGATGTCCTTGCAGGTGTAGACGGCCACGACACCCGGCATGGCCCTCACCGGCTCCAGGTTGAGCGAGAGGATGCGGGCATGCGCCTTTGGCGACAGGCCGAGCGCGGCATGCAGGGTGCCTTGCGCCTCCGGGATGTCGTCGGTGTACACGGCTTCACCCAGCACGTGCAGGATGGCCGATTCATGCGGGTGGCTTTGGCCGACTTCGGACCAGCCCTTGGCGGCGCCGAGTGTCATGAACTGTTCGGACTTGCTGTTCATGCAGCGGCTCCTTCCTTGAATGTGTAAGCGTTGACGTAATTGTTCGAGACGGCGCCTTCCGGCCGGGTCTCCATCCAGAAGCGGCGCAGCAGGTTTTGCGCGGTACGCATGCGGTAGTTGGCGCTGGCGCGCATGTCGGTCAGTGGCGTGTAGTCGCGCGCCAGGGCTTCCATGCCGGCGCACAGGGTGGTTTCGTTCCATGGCTGGCCGTTGATGGCCGACTCCGCCTGCGGAGCGCGGCGCGAGGTTGCGGCCATGCCGCCGTAGGCAATGTGGGCGTTGCGCACGACGCCGTTTTCCAGCTCGAGCGCGAAGGCGGCGCAGACGGCGGAGATGTCCTGGTCGTAGCGTTTGGCCAGTTTGTAGGTACGGAATTGCTGGCCGGCCTTCGGCGCCGGAATGCGCACGGCTTCCACGAATTCGCCCGGCTGCCAGTCCTTCTTCATGTAATCGAGGTAGAAATCCTGCAGCGGCAGGACGCGCTGGCCTTTGTCCGAGCGCAGCACGATTTCCGCCCCCAGCACGATCATCCACGGAGCGGAGTCGCCGATCGGCGAGCCGTTGGCGACGCTGCCGCCCAGGGTGCCGGTGCTGCGGATCGGCTGCGAGGCGAAGCGCTGCCACAGCTCGTGCAGTGAATCGTTTGGATGGAGTTCCAGCACGGCCTGGTACGCATCGTCCAGCGATACGGCGGCGCCAATTTCCAGTTTGCCGCCGACGGTGGCGATGCGGTGCAGCTCCTGCACCTGGCGCGTGTAGATCACGTCGCCCAGGTTGCGCATCTGTTTGGTGACCCACAGGCCGACGTCGGTGGATCCGGCCAGGATGGTGGCGCCCGGCTTGGCGGCGCGCAGTTCGGCCATCTCGGCCAGGGTGCGCGGCGCGTGGAAGGTCTGGCCGTCGTGGGTATAGCTGAACATGGTGTCTCGTTGCAGGTCCTGCAGGATAGCCTTCAGCGCTTCACGGTCGAAGCTGACGGCCGGCAGCTCGCCCATGCGGACGGCTGCATCGATAATCGGGCGGTAACCCGTGCAGCGGCACAGGTTACCGGACAAAGTCTCGTCGATCGTCTTGCGGCAGGGCGGTTCGGTCTTGCCTTCCTGTTTCAGGTACAGGCTCCAGAGCGACATGGCAAAGCCCGGGGTACAGAAGCCGCACTGGGAGCCATGACATTCCACCAGGGCTTCCTGCACGGGGTGCAGGCTGCCGTCCTGCTGCTTCAGGTCTTCCACCGTGAAGACTGCCTTGCCGTCGAGGGTAGGCAGGAACTGGATGCACGAGTTCACGTTGCGCAGTTCCAGTTCACCGTCCACGAGAGAGCCGATGACCACGGTGCAAGCGCCGCAGTCACCTTCGGCGCAACCCTCCTTGGTACCGGTGCAGTGCAAGTCTTCCCGCAGGTGCTGCAGCACCGTACGGGTCGGGGCGGCGGAATCGACTTCCTGCACACGCCCCTGGTAGAAGAAACGAATCGGTTGAGACATCTTTACTACTCCTTACTTATCCTGCGATGTAGATTGTTTTAAACAGGAACACGCCAGCGACACACCAGATCATGGCGCTGACTTCTTTGTATTTGCCGGTCAAGAGTTTCAGCGCGGCGTAGCTGATGAAGCCCAGTGCCAGGCCGTTGGCGATCGAGTAGGTGAATGGCATGACCAGCGCAGTGACGACGGCTGGAACGCTTTCGGTGGTTTCGGCCCAGTTGATCTCGGTCAGTTCACGCAGCATCAGGCAAGCGACGAAGAACAGTGCCGGTGCGGTGGCATAAGCTGGAACCACGCCAGCCAAGGGAGCGATGAACAGGGCTGCCAGGAACAGCAGGGCCACGGTAACGGCAGTCAGGCCAGTGCGGCCGCCGGCTTGCACACCGGCTGCACTTTCGATGAAGGCGGTGGTGCTCGAAGTACCCATCACGGAACCGACGATGATCGCGCCGGAGTCGGCCAGCAGCGCCTTGTTCATGTTCTTAGGCAGTTTGCCGTCCTTCATCAGGCCGGCGCGCTGGGCGACGCCCATCAGGGTGCCGGTCGCATCGAACAGTTCAACCAGGAAGAAGACCAGCACCACGTTGAACAGGCCGTGCGAGACCGCGCCCATGATGTCCAGTTTCAGCACGGTTGGTTCGATCGAAGGCGGGACGGAGACGATGCCGTGGAAGGCATTACCGGCAAAGAAGAAGCTCAGTACCGTCACAGCCATGATGCCGATCAGCAGGGCGCCGGTGACGCGCAGGCGGTCCAGTGCCACGATGATGAAGAAGCCGACGATGGCCAGCACCGGCGCCGGCTTATGCAGGTCGCCCATGGTGATGAAGGTGGCAGGGCTGGATACCACGATGCCTGCGTTCTTCAGGGAGATCAGCGCCAGGAACAAACCTACGCCGGCCGGAATGGCAATGCGCAGCGAAGATGGAATGGCATTCATGATCTTTTCGCGAATCTTCAGCAGGCTGACGATCATGAAGCAGCAACCCGAAATGAAGACCGCGCCCAGCGCCGCCTGCCATGGGAAGCCCATGCCGGCCACCACACCGTAAGCGAAGTAGGCGTTCAGGCCCATGCCAGGCGCCAAGCCGATAGGGAAGTTGGCATACAGGCCCATGATCAAGGTGCCGACTGCCGCCGCCACGCAGGTGGCCACAAAGACCGAGTCCTTGGGCATGCCGGCGTCGCCGAGGATGGATGGGTTGACGAAGATGATGTAAGCCATCGTCAGGAAGGTGGTAATACCGGCCAGCACCTCGGTGCGGACGGTGGTCTCGTGCGCACTGAGCTTGAAATAGTTTTCCAGGAATTGCATTTTGGGTTGTCTCCGTTTAGTTTTTAGCGCCCGAAATTCCGCCTCTCCGGGCGGACAAATATGGCGACCTTACGCTGCTTGTTTTAACAATATCGTTGAAGCTCTCCTTTTCGGCTTATATGCCAGGGCATATGGGCTATCGTGTTTTACGTATAGTTGCGCAGGAAACTCAGGAGGATGCGGGCCGAAAGGTCGGCGTCGTCGTCCGTCATGGTTTCCAGTGGGTTGTGGCTGATGCCGCCGTTGCCGCAGCGGGTGAACAGCATGGCGACGTCAGTGACGCGCGCCATCAGCATGGCGTCGTGGCCGGCGCCGGAAGCCAGGTGGAAGGCAGGGATGCCATGTCGCTCCACGGCGGCTGCCAACTGCTCCATCAGGCGCGGTGCGCAAGGAGCGCAGTCGGCGGCGACGGTCTGTTCGATGTTGGCGGTGATGTGGCGTTTTTCGCACACTTCCTGGATGTGGGCGAGGATGTCGTCCACGGCGGCATCGCGCGCGGCGTTGTTGGCGGCGCGGATATCGAGCGAGAGGGTGCAGGCGCCCGGAATCACATTGGTGGAGCCGTTCGGGACTTGCAGCTGGCCGACGGTACCCACCAGAGCAGACTCCTGCTCCTGAGCGCAACGCTGCTCGACGTACAGGATGATTTCTGCGGCGGCTGCCGCGGCGTCCTTGCGCATTGGCATGGGCGTGGTGCCGGCGTGGCTGGCAACGCCTTTCAGTTCCACCAGATAGCGCTTGCTGCCGGCGATGGAAGTGACTACGCCGACCGGCAGGCCGCGCTCCAGCAACACCGGGCCTTGCTCGATATGCACTTCCACGAAGCCGAGCAGGTCGGCCGGGTCCCGCGCAATGGCGGCGATGGCGTTGACGTCATGATCAGCGTCGGTCAATACGTCGCGCAGTTGCTGGCCGTCGCGGTCGCGCAAGTCGAGAAGCTTGGGATCGAACTGGCCGATCACTGCGCTGCTGCCGAGGAAGGTGCTCTTGAAGCGCACGCCTTCCTCTTCCGTAAAACCGATCACCTCCAGGTGGAAGGGCAGGGTTTCGCCGGTTTCATGCAGGTGCTTGACCACGGCGATGGCGGTCAGGATGCCTTGGCGTCCGTCATACTTGCCACCGTTGCGCACCGTGTCGTAGTGCGATCCGGTGAGCAGGGTGCGCGCGCCGGGATCGGTGGAGAGGTAGCGGCCCACCACATTGCCCACCGCATCGATGTGGGCGTGCATGCCGGCCTCACGCATCCATTTTGCCAACTGGTTGGCGGTTTTGCGGTGCGTAGGCGTCATGTAGGTACAGGTCAGGCCTTGTTCGTCCTCGCTCATGGCGCCGATCTGTTCGGCCCAGTCCATGATGTCGCGGCCCATGTGCGGCACGTAGGAGAGCAGGGCATTCAGGCGCATTTCGGCGATGCGGTGGATCTGGCGCAGCGCCTCGCGCTGCTCGTCGTCGGCCTGGTTGCGCAGGCGGCGGCGGAAAGCGGCGATGATGGCCTGGCGCGACAGGCCTTTGCCGTCGCCGCCTTTCACCGCCAGGATGAAGGGGAAGCCGAACTTGGCGTTATAGCTGGCGTTCAGTTCCTGCAGGGCCGCGAATTCTTCCTTGGTGCACAGGTTCAGGCCTGCCTTGGCCTGCTCGCCGGTGGATTCGGGCGTCAGTTCGCCCGCAACGGCGGCTTTACCGGCCAGCTCAGGGTGGGCGCGGATCAGGCCCAGTTGTTCGTCATTCGTTGCCTGCGTGACGACCTGCTGCAAGCTGAGCTTCAATTCGTCGATGGTGCGGAACGGGCGCTGCGCGGCGGCGCGCTGCGGAATCCACGGGGAATGCTCGTACAGGCCGTGCAGGATCTCGGTAAAAGTGTCTGCGTCGCAGGTGTTCAGTCGCTTCAGGCTCGTCATCGTGCTTCGGGCCGCTGCTGGCAGCGGCCCGCTCCATGTAAGGTGTTCTGGGGAATGGCAAACTGATAATAGAGGCCCAGCAGGCGGGAGATATAACGCTGGGCCGATATCGGCTATCTGGTGCGACTCAGGTATCGCAAGTCCGCGGCGGTGATCAATCGGGTCAGACCCTTGGGTCTGACCCTGGCTTACCGGGTTTGATTTAAAGTGGCGAAATGACTTGCAGCAACATTCGAGCGCGGTCCATTTGAACCCCTGCCGCGCAAATTCCTTGTAGGAAAAACGAAACCCGGTAAACCTGGGTCAGACCCAAGGGTCTGACCCCGCCCTTTCCAACCCCGCGAAAGCTTTTTTACTTCACCAGCAGGCGGGCCGCGGCGCTGACCTGGGCGCGCAGCCATTTATGTTCGGTGGCGTGGTGCGCACGCTCATGCCACAGCTGGTAGAAGCTCAATGGCGGGAATTCCAGGGGAACTTTGTAGGATTTCAGGCCCAGCAGGTTTTCGTAGAAATTGGCGAACTGTTTGCCACTCGTCAAAACTAAATCTGTCTGCTGCACGATGTAGGGCAGCATGCGGAAGTGTGCCGATTCCACCACAATATTGCGTTCCATATCCCGCTCTTCCAGGAAGGAGTCGATGTTGCCGTGGTAACCGGGCAGGATCTGGGCCGGCGCCACATGGGGCAGGGTGAGGTATTCCTCGGGCGTCATGGCGTCTTTCGGCGTGCGGCGTGCGTAAGCGCTGTTGGCGCGCATCAGGCAGACGATGGGGTCGTCGAACAGTTTGGAGATGTGCAGGTGCTGGGGCGGTTCGTCCCAGTTGCCGACGACCAGGTCCAGGTCTCCATCCGACAGCAGGCGCACGTAGTCGACGTCCGGCCCCAGGGAATGAATCACCAGGCGGCTGCGCGGCGATTCGCGGCGCAGGCGGGCGATTACCTCGGTGAAGAACTGCGTATTCATATAGTCCGGCGCGGCGATGTGAAAGGTGCGCGCCTCATCCTGCGGCACAAACGCAGTTTTTGGGCTGAACAGGCTTTCGGTTTCGTCCAGGATGCGCTTGGCGGTCTTGAGCAGGCTCTCACCGTGTTGCGTGGGCACCATACCGCGGCCGCCGCGCACCAGCAGCGGGTCGCCCGTCAGGTCGCGCAATTTGCGCAGGGAGCCGGAAATCGAGGGCTGCGGCTGGTTCAGTTTCAAGGCCACCCGGGATACGTTTTTCTCTACCAGCAGCAGGTAAAGAATACGGATCAGGTGGATGTCTAAGTGTTCTGGCAATCTGGACATCATGGTCTCCGAATATTAGTTATTTAGATTTATCGATGTGAGATTCTCACCTTCCGGGTCTCCGAACTATATTCCCAGTTATATGCAAGTTATAGCCCAAATGGAAGGTCTCCCGCGTCCGCAACCGATATCTTTCCAACACCAGGTCGTAGCGGCGGCGGTATAACGACCGATTGGTTCATCTGAAGTGCCCGCCAGAGGCAGATGAACGGATTTATTGGAAAAGAAAATCATGGAGACATTCTTCGGACCCTATGGGGTCGAGTGGCTTAACCTGCTGGTGCGCTGGCTGCACCTGATCACCGGTATTGCCTGGATCGGCGCCTCGTTTTACTTCGTCTGGCTGGATAACTCGATCCGCCCGCCCAAGCCGGGCAGCCCACTCGCCAAGAAGGGCGTGATGGGTGAATTGTGGGCCGTGCACGGCGGTGGCTTCTACAACCCGCAAAAATACCTGGTCGCTCCGGACGAACTGCCGGAAGACCTGCACTGGTTCAAATGGGAAGCCTATGCCACCTGGCTGAGCGGCTTTGCCATGCTGTTCATCGTCTACTACTTCAACGCCTCGGCGATGATGATTGACAAGAACGTGGCCGACCTGACTTCGCTGCAAGCGATTGGCGTGGGCTTGGGCACGCTGGCCGGCGGCTGGCTGGTGTACGACACCCTGTGCAAGACCAAGCTGGCCGAAAAGCCCGCAGTCCTTGGTGGCGTGATGTTCTTGCTGATCGTGGGGGCGGCCTATGTGCTGACGCACTTGCTGAGCGGCCGCGCGGCCTACATCCACGTTGGCGCCATGATCGGCACCATGATGGTGGGTAACGTGCTGTTCGTGATCATTCCCGGCCAGCGCAAGCTGGTGGATGCGATGGCCAAGGGCGAGTCGCCAGACCCGGTCTACGGCAAACGCGCCAAGGTGCGTTCGGTGCACAACAACTACTTCACGCTGCCTGTGCTGCTAATCATGATCAGCAACCACTACGCGATGACTTACGGCCATGCCTACAGCTGGCTGGTACTGGCCGCCATCATGGCTGCCGGTGTGCTGATCCGCCACTTCTTCAACCTGCGCCATGCGGGCAAGGTGTCGCCGGCATTCCCGATCGCCGGCGTGGCCCTGCTGGCCGGCGTGGCCGTTGCAATCGCTCCTGCACCGCGCAAGGCAGTTGCAGCGCCAGTGGCCGCAGCGGTCACTGTGGACGCCGATGGTCACGCTACCGGCGCTACGCCGGCCCTGACGGCGCCTGCCGGACAAGCGAATCTGGCCAACGTGCAGCAAGTGGTCTCGGCCCGCTGTGTAGCGTGCCACTCCGCCAATCCAACCCAGGCCGGCTTCGCTTCCGCCCCAGGCGGCGTGATGCTCGACACCGAAGACCAGGTGAAACAGCACGCCGCCAAGATCTACCAGCGCGCCGTGCAGAACAAGGATATGCCGCTGGCGAACATGACCCATATGACCGACGCTGAACGCCAGCTGATCGGCACCTGGTTCGAAACCAGCGCGAACTGAAAGGACAAGCAATGAGCAACGTAACGATCGACGGGTTTAACCTGACCGCGGAAGAAGTGCTGGCAGTAGCGCGCGATGGCGCCAAAGTCGAACTGTCCGCCACCTCGCGCGCTGCGCTGAAGGAAAGCCGCGACTACATCGAATCCACTTGGATGCACGATGAAGCGCCGATGATGTACAGCTTTAACACCGGCGTGGGCCTGCTGAAGGACACCCGCATCAAGGTCGAGCACATTGAACTGTTCCAGACGCAGCTGATCAAGGCCCACAGCGGCGGCATCGGCGAGCCGTTCTCGGAAGAGGTCAGCCGCGCCACCATGCTGCTGCGCGCCAATGCCTTCGCCAGCAATTACTCCGCGCCGCGCGTGGAAGTGGTGGACCGCCTGCTGGCCTTCATCAATGCCGGCATCCACCCGATCATGCCGCAGAAGGGCTCCGTGGGCGCCTCCGGCGACCTGGCGCCGCTGGCCTATCTGGCCGCCGCCATCGCCGGTTTCGACGAGGCGGAAGTGATGTACAAGGGCGTGCGCATGCCGGCGGCCGAGGCGATCACCAAGGCCGAAGTCGGGCCGGTGAAGTTCGACCTCAAGGCCAAGGATGCATCGGCCCTCATCAACGGCTGCACCGCCTCGTTGGCTGTCGCGGTGCTGGCCGCCAAGGATGCACGCGATTTGCTGACTGACGCCTGCCTGTCGCTGGGCCTGACGCTGGAAGCGATGCGCGCCGAGATGTCGGCCTTCGATCCTCGCATCCAGCAGGCGCGCCCGCACCCGGGCCAGATCAAGACCGCGTCCGTGGTGCGCAAGCTGCTGAAAGGTTCGACCCGTGCCACGCACGAGGCGCGCGCCGTGCAATTTCCTGACGAATTGCGCCGAACCGACATTCCCTACACACCGCGTATCCAGGACGTGTACTCGCTGCGCTGCACGCCGCAAGTCTATGGTCCCGTGTTCGATGCGCTGGACTACATTGATACGATCGTGAAGAACGAGATCAACTCGGCCACCGACAACCCGCTGATTTTCGGCAAAGATGGCGGCGGTTTCGAGATCATCTCCGGCGGCAACTTCCACGGCCAGTACCTGGCGCAGGCAATGGACTTGCTGGCGATGGCGATCACGGACCTCGGCAGCATTTGCGAACGCCGCGTGGCGCGCCTGATCGACCCGACCCTGTCGTGGGGCCTGCCGCGCAACCTGATGTCCGGCCTGCGTGGCGTGAACACTGGCTACCCTGTGGTGCAATGCTCGCTCAGCTCCCTGGTGATGGAAAATCGCACGCTGTCCATGCCGGGTAGCGTCGATTCGATCCCGTCCAAGGCTAATAGTGAAGACCACATCTCCAACTCCACCTGGTGTGCACGCAAGGCGCATACCGTGGTGCAGAACACCCAGTACATCGTGGGTGTGGAGATGCTGCTGGCGGCGCAAGCGCTGACCATGACCGAGCACCTGCTGCCTGGCTTTAGGCTGGGCGAGGGAACCAAGGCCGCTTACGACGAGATCCGCAAGCAGATTCCAGCCTGCCTGGATGGCGACCGCTGGTTCCACAACGACATCCAGGTCGCGCACAGCTTCGTTACCAGCCGTTCGGTGCAGGAAGCCGTAGCCGGGAAGATCGGCGAATTCGTCTGATTGTTTGTAGCACCAATGACAACGGCCCGCGAGGGCCGTTTTTTTGTACGCGGCGAAAACAAAGGGGTAGATCTGAATGACAAAGCTCAAGTTGTTGTTAAAGATGTTGGCAAGCTTCCTGGCGCTGTTCTTCCTGTTCATCGCTTTCGTGTTTTTTATAAATCGCGATGACAAGGAACCATCCGAATCGGTCTTCAAGTTGCAGCAAATTGCGTCCATCAACCCGCCGGTTGCAGACCGTGACAATGCTTTCGTCTACGTAATGGGTTTCTCGGCATCGAGCAATGCGAATGTGATGCCGGAAGGACTCGATCGCGTCGAGGCGCTACGCAAGCAAATGGAACCGCCAGAGCCGTCAGCTTTCGAAATGCCAGGTGAAAAGCTGGTGCAGGACAACGCCCAGTTGATCGAGCGCTATGAACGCCTGCTGGAATTCAAGAAATGGCGTGAAATAGGGCCGAGTGCCGTGTTTGCGTCGAATCCGGGTTTCAACCAGGTTCTTAATGCGCAACGCCTGACGTATAACAAGTTGCTGTCGCCGGAAAGCAAACCCGATGCAGCGGATTGCAGGCGCTTCCTGGAAAAGGATTATCGCTTCTGGCGAATGGTGCTGGCCGAGAGTTCCAGCGCCACCGCCAAAATGACCGCGGCGCGCAGCATCGAGCAGCATTTCGAGTTGGGCAATCTGGTGGTGCGCGGCTATCCGCCGGCTTTGACAATGTCCGCGATCCCGGATGGCTGGCGAGAGCCTGTCTCGGATCGCGAACGTTCGCTGGCGAAGGTCATGGCGAACGAATGGAGTTCTTCCGAAACCTACGCGGACCGGGCGAAGCTGTTTGGAAGCTTTCTGTACCAGCCGCAGGCAACGACCAATGCCAGCGCCGAGCGCATGCTTCGCGTAGCCGAGCTGTTTGACCGCGACTACGCCGAGATTCCGCAAGCGGCGCATACATTCCTGGCATCCTACGGGGTCGAGAAAAAGGCAGCCGCCGACATTGGCGTCTATAACCCTGTTGGCAGAATCCTGCTCAATATGGATGGCATGGATGCATACATCGCGTACGGATACAGAGTCGTCAACCTGGAGGGAATGCGAAGGCTAGCGCTGCTGGCGTCCCAGTTGCGAAGCGCCGGTGTCAAAGGCAAGGTCTTGGCTGAAGAAGTGCGGGCAAGTGAGTTGCGCGACCCGTACGACGGCAACGAGTTCGCGTTTGACCAAGCGCAGAACGCCCTCCTGTTCCATCGGACATTCGAGGGGCAGCCTGATTTCAAGATCGCCTACTGAGGCCAGAAGGCGCCAGTGGCCGACTTGCATTTGATCATGTAATATTGCCAATATGCGATAAAGGTTGCGGCTAATGTTTGGACTGTTTAAATCCCGGAGCTATTCTGACGTTCACCTTGGAGAATTCTCTCTGAAAAACAGCTATTGGAGAGGCCGTATTGTGCTCGACCCAAACGGAGAAATTCCACTGGCGCTAGCTGGGACCAGAGACGCTCCCGATGCAAACGCGCTAGCCGAAGCTTACAGGCTGCCTGCATCCTTTCCAGGGTGGGCTCCAAGTATTGCACAGGCACTCTTTGAACATTTCGAGCCATATGGGGAGGCAATTGCGGCGGGAGAATATCCTGAGGCACCAGATAATGTGCGGGATATCAAAACGCCACGCGATGCGCTGTCGAACTCAAAACTTCAATTCATTACAGTTGGTCGAATAAGTGGCTCGATGGTGACCGAGCTAGGTTACGTCACTGAATGGGATGAGGAACATACACTTGGGATACGTTTTCACGACGGGAAATTTGCTGAGCTTTGCGGCAGCACGCTGCGCGTCTAGTACTTCAACGCCGTTGACTTGCGTAACGCTGCGCGTGCCGGCCGCCGGTTTCCTTGTACTTCGCCTCGCAAACGAGTTGTAGTGATGAGGAAGCACCGTCCGATTACACTGCGCAGCCTGTTTGAGATGCTGGCATTCTTCACGGCGGCGCTCGCGGTTTTCGCGTCGCTCGATGTCTTGTTTATCGGACATGGCATCGATGCCTTTCGGCCGACGGTCATTATGCCTGCCACTGTTGTCGCAGTTGGTGAAGAAAGGATCGAAAGGCAGCTTTCCAGACGAGGCAACCAAAAGGCACGGATGGAGTACCGGGTGCGGCCAACGATTACATACCAATTCGAGCTCAATGGCGAGCCACGTTTATCGTCGCGGTATTTCCTGCACGAGTCCCCCGTGTTGGCGGACTTGCCCGAGCGGCGTATGTGGCCAGGGTCGGTGACCTTGCGCATGGCACCAAACGCCGTGGTGGGCAAGCAGCTGCAGGTGCACGCAGTGCCTGATGCTCCTGAACTGTCCTATGTGGATTGGGGCTGGGAAGGGCTGGCCGATACCTTGGCATTCTGGGGCAGGGCATGGCTGGTATTCGCACTATTTTCCCTGGTGAGCTGGCTGATGCTGCTAGGCTTTGGGAAGTTTGCAATAGCGATCCAGGGTGAACAGTCTCATTGAACGAGTCGTTTTGCGCATCAGATGAAGTGGCTCAAACTTGATCTGACACTGACTGTCAGATGGGTTAGAGTGCTCCTTGTTCCGAAAAAAGGCCATGAGCTGCCGCAAGATAAGTGAGTTCGTTTAGGCCAGCCATGCTTAGGGAGATAAGATTAATGTTTCGTTTTGTGATTTTCGTCTGTGGCTTATTTTTTTCAATGCACGCGTTTGCCGACATGCCGTCGACGAAACGCTGGAAGCAAGAAAAAACATTTTCGTTTGGCGATGTTCAAATCAAACAATCGTTCAACTCGATGAAAGATCCGATGGACCCGGAATTTAAGGTGCGAGTCTACGATAAGGGGCGTCTCGTGCTACAACTGAACGATGCAGCGTTTGATGCCTTTTTCTCTTCACCTGACGGCGGTGCCTTTGTTGGTCTATCAAACAGCGGCTGGCCTGGTACAGCGGTGATTATCTTTGAAAGGCGTGGTCGCATTTTGCTGCTGGCAGAGCATGGCTTAGCGAGATTTGATTACTGCGGCGAGACCGCCACTTTCGTTAAAGATTGGTACGACTCGAAAGACCCGCAAGTGCGTTTTCCACCCTTCAAATTGGGTGGAGAAGGCCGTGATAGAACACCTGGCATTACGCTAAAGAGCTGCCATGGCGAGACAATTGACTTATTGGATACAGTTACAAAAGCAACTGCGAACGGCGAGATGACTCTGCGTGACGAGATCAATATTCATTATGGTACGCGCTAACTCAGAAGCAAGCGGATGCCGGTAGAGCGACGGTCCGCTGTGGGGTGCGGATTCAACCGGTCGACCGGTTGAATCCGCAGGCGGAAGCAGCCGCCCAACCGACACTCGATGTCAAATAAAGTTTGAGTCAGTACACATCAGACTGACATGACGGGCTGATCCGGCAATCAGCCCGTCCTCTTCTTATGCGTTCAGCGTCAGCAGCAATTCATCCAGGCGTTCGAGGGTGGACGCCATGCCTTCCTTCATGCCCATATCGATGACTTTTTGCACGTCCTCCGGAGAGTTGTAGTGCACGACTGTGGTGACCAGCGTGTGTTCCCTCAGGTCCGAGAACGTCACGTCCCAGCGCGAGCGCGGCATGTCGGGATTGACGACACCGGTTTCATCGGTAAAGCCGTCCAGCGTCGAATAGCCGTCGATCGGGCGGATGGCTTGGTAATCCACGCGGCTCCAGTAGGCCTGCCCATCGGGCGTGAGCATGGCGTAGTGCCAGTAGCCGCCTTCCTTGAATTCCATGTGTTTGGTCTTGGTGCTCAGGGGTTTCGGTGCAAACCAACGGTCGAGCAGGGCGCTCTGCGTATGGCAATCCCAGACCAGCTGGCGTGGGCCAGCAAATTCGCGCGTTACGGTGAGGGTGCTCTTTTCCTTGTTAACTACGAAATCGAATTGAAGCTTAGCTGCCATTGTCTTCTCCTTGCAGTTGTTCCAAAAGTTTGTCCAGGTTTTCGTATCGGCTGCTCCAGAGCGCGCGCTGCTCCTCGAACCAGCGTTCGGCCGCGGCAAGCTTTTGCTGCTCGAGCGTGCAGGTTCTTACCCGCCCGCTTTTGCTGCTGCTTACCAGGCCAGACTCTTCCAGTACCCGCATATGCTTCATGAAGGACGGCAGTGCCATGTCGAATGGTTCCGACAATTCACTGACGGTCGCCGGTCCCTCGCCGAGCCGTTGCACAACGGCCCTGCGCGTTGGGTCGGACAAGGCGTGGAAGATCGCGTCTAGCGCAATTCGATAGTTATCCATATGGCTAACTATACGCGCAAAAAAATTGGAACGCAATAAACTTCGACAAAAGAAAATTGCACCGGTGATCAGGTGCCAGCCGGGCCATCAAAATCATAGCTGCTCGCTTCATGCAGCTCCCAGCCGCCATCGCCAGTCAATCTCAGCACATGCGTGTGATGGCGCAGCACCGCAGCACGGTGCGCGATGCTGATCAGGGTCGTTCCGTTTTCGCGTAGGCGCCGATACAAGGACGCTTCATTGCTGCTGTCGAGGGCACTCGTCGCTTCGTCCAGGATCGCGACTTTGGGTTCGTGCACCAGCACGCGGCCGAAGGCAAGGCGTTGCTGCTCGCCTACCGAGAGCAGCTTGCCCCAGTCGTGAATGGCGTCAAGTCCGCCTACCTGGTCGGCAAGACGTGGCAAATGAACCTTCGCCAGTATTTCAAGCAGCTGGTCGTCGCTTAAGCTGGACTCAACGCTTGGATAGATCAGCTGGCTGCGCAGCGTGCCATGCTGGAGATATGGCTGTTGGGGGAGGAAGAAGCAATCATCCAGCGGTGGGTGCTGGATTACGCCACTGCCGGTATGCCACAAGCCCGCGATTGCCCTGAGCAGTGAACTCTTGCCGCAGCCGCTTTCGCCCGTAATCAGCAGGGCGTCGCCTGGCTTCAGGACGAGCGAAAGCTCTTTGATCAGCACCCGCTCCGATTGCGGCGGATGCAATGTAAGGGATTCCAGCGTGAGATGCTCGGCGGCGCGCGTCTGGATGCGCGGCGTGGCGTCGGTTGCCTGCGGCGCGTCCGGCAGCACAAGCTTCGACAATGTCTGCAGGCGCTCCGTGCCCGCCACGAACCGGCTCAGGCTTTCAAAGTTATCGACAATGACGCCCACTGCACCGAGTACGGCGGTGAATGCACCTGCTGCCTGCACTGCCTGACCCACCTCGAGTTCGCCCGATAAAACGCGTTCGGCCAGAAGCACGCCAGGCAGCACGAGGGTCAGTTGACTGAACGTGCGCTGGAACAGGTTGAGCGTCCGCTGGTTTTTGATCAAACGCGCGAAATTGTGGAATACCTTGTCGAAGCGGTTGTCGATATAGGCTCGCTCCTGGTCCTCGCCACGGTAGAACGCGATCGACTCGGCGTTCTCCCGCAGGCGCATCAAGCTGAAACGAAAATCAGCCTCGCGCTGCAGCTGCCAGAAATTCAGCCGGATTAATGGGTTGCCAAAAAAGTAGAGGGCAATCACGGTGCCCAGCGTCGCATAGATGGTGAGCACGCCAACCAGCATATGCGAGATTGACCACAGCACTGAGCTGAAGGCGATCAGCTGCATGATCGATCCCAGGAAAATCAGCAGGAAATTGATCGACCTGCCGGTGAACGTATTGATGTCTTCACTGATACGCTGGTCGGGGTTATCGATCTCGGCGTCGGAGCCCAGTTCATAATATTTGCGCCCCTTCAGATAGCCATCGAGGAAGCGGTGCGTAAGCCAGCGCCGCCAGTGATTGGCGAACAGGTCGCGCATGTAGTAGTAGAACGCATACGCCGGGATCGCAAATGCGAGGATGAGAAGGCAGGTGCGTACGGAATGCCAGAATCGGCCGCCATCCTTTCCCGCCAACGCCGACGTCATCTCGCCGGTCTGGTTATTGAGCATTACCGCCACCTCGGTCTCAACCAGCATCAAACCGATCAGCAGTAACAGCAAGCCCCAGGCACGCCAGCGTTCGTTCCCAAGCCAATATGGTTTGGCCACGCTGAGGAATTGCCGCCAGGCCGCGAGCGACAAAGGGGGCGGGCGGCGTCTCTTGCGTTGCGGCGCCTGGGCCTCCTCGGCGCGGGGCGGTTGAGCAGCTGTCGCGGTAGGAGTCGTGATCTTCATGAGGCCAGAATACGACTCAGCATCAGCCCGCTCCGTGCGGAAACAGACATAGCGCGGTGTGGGGCATGCTATATTGGCAACTTGCACTCTATTAACTTTTTCTGAGAGCCCCTTATGAAGATTGCCCCGCTTCCCCTCTTGCTATTGCTGGCCGGTGCTTTGAGTGCACAGGTGGCTACCGCAGCAGACAAGCAGTTCATGACGGTCCAGCTGGACGCCGGCGCCAAACAGGCGACACAGGGCCGGCTGCTTGTATTTGCGCGCGAGGCCAAGTCCGCCGAGGCGGAAGCGATGGAAAAGTCCAAGGAGAAGTCCAGTGAAGTGACCGTGGTGGATGCCGATCCATTCTCGGCCACTTCGACGGCCGTGACGGCGCGTGAGGTAAGCCGCCTTCAGCCAGGACAAAGCATCGCCGTTGATGGCGATGACCTGGCATTCCCGCTTCCTTACTCGCAGCTCCCGCCAGGCGACTATTACGTCCAAGCCGTGCTGGATGTCGACCATAGCTATAACTACACCGGCCGCAGCGCCGGCGACTGGGTCAGCGATGTCGTCAAAGTGCATCTGCCTGCAGCCACAGTACCGACCATCCGCCTGGCCCATATCTTGCGGGAAAGCGATCCATGGAAACGGAAGTCCGAAACAGCCGAGGAGCGCGCCGGATGGGACGCAACCCGGCAGCACTCGCAGCCAATCGATTTCCCCAGTCCCGCCCTCAGCGCCTTCTGGGGACGCCAGGTAAAGATGCCGGGATGGGTACTGACGCCGCCGGGCTACGACGCTAAGGCCAAGGTGACCTATCCAACGGTCTATTACACCCACGGCTTTGGCGCCAATGCGGCGCGCCTGGTGCCGCTGCTGGCAGAGATCTATGGCGCCATGGCGGCGGGAAAAATGCCACCGATGATCTGGGTGGTCCTGGACGAATCCAGCCCTACCGGCACCCACGAATTCGCCGACTCGGTAAATAACGGCCCGTGGGGGCAGGCGCTGACCACAGAGCTGATGCCCTATCTGGAGAAGCACTACCGGATGGACGCCAAGCCAACGGGCCGCTTCCTGAACGGCCATTCCTCCGGCGGCTGGGCGACATTGTGGCTGCAGACGCGCTATCCGAAACTGTTTGGCGGAACCTGGTCCACATCGCCGGATCCGTCGGACTTCCACGATTTCACGGGCGTTGACTTGTATGCGCAGCAGGCCAATGTGTTCCGCAAAGCGGACGGCGGCGCTTATCCATTGGTGCGCGACCATGACAAGGTGATGGGTACGTTCGAACAGTTCGCCAAGCTGGAGCGCGTGCTGGGCAGCTATGGCGGCCAGCTCGCTTCGATGGAGTGGGTGTTCTCGCCGCGCGGCCAGTCTGGCGCGCCGCAGCCAATGTTCGATCGCGATACCGGAGACGTGGACCCGTCCGTCGTCGCGTACTGGCGCGATAATTTTGATATCGCGTACCGCACCAAGCGCGATTGGCCCCAAGTGAAGGCGGACCTGGATGGCAAAATCCATCTGATCGTGGGCACGGCTGACACGTTCTACCTTGATGGCGCGGCCCATAAGTTCAAGGCTGTCATGGATGGATTAAATGCCAAAACCGATTTCCGCTTCATCCCCGACAGGACCCATTTTGACCTCTACAAACAAGGGGACGACAAGTTGGCCCTGCTGCACCAGATCAGCTGGGAGATGTACTCGATAGCGCGCCCGAAATCCGCGTTGAAGTCTTCGAGCGCTAAAGCGGGCAAATAGCTGCCGCCGTGAGGGTATCAAGTAATCCAACGCGGGAAGGGATCCGATGGCAGTGGAATGCGATGCGGACTGCCGCCGTCTTGGCGCTTTTGGTGGCCATCTGGCTACCTGCATATCGGGGACCATTGCTTGGCGGTGGGGTCATGGTTTTTATTGGCGCATATATTACAAGGAGTTGCTCCGAGGATTTCCTGGTTCAGGTCTTCGATGACGGCGGTTGCCTGCGTTTTGAACGCGAAGGCGTTCGCATATCTGTGGACCTGGGTGAAATTCAAGAGCTTGAATATCGGGACGGCGGAGACGGATCGGATATTGTCTCGGTCACTTATTATCAAGCGACGCCGTTTGGTCGGTTGATTGAATTCTATCCGGAGCCTGTCTACGTATTCGACTGGAATACAGAGGTCTGGTTTGCGGATCTTGAAAGGCGAGTTCTTGCAGCGAAGGCCGGTGCTTCAAGCTGAAATTATGCGACTGATGAAATGGGGTGTTGGCTTGGCCATTGCAGGCGCCATGGCGGCGCTTGTAATGTATTGGCCTAAAGCTGGAAGCGGAGAGGCACGTGCAGGCCGCGCGGCATCGGCGATCAATTCGACCCGCGTGATCGCGCCTGCGCAGGCTGGCACCGGCAGGCTTGTGTTACCTATGCCGTCCGGAGACGTGAGCTTGTCGAGGCAAGTCCAGCAGTTGGCAGAGTCCCATGATCCGGAGAAACTCTATCTCGCGTATAGCCTGCTGGCGGACTGTGTTGAATTCAACCGGGATCATGACCGCATGATCTACGATGAGGAACTCCGTAAAAAGTCTCCCGACAATGCTTTCGGCTATCGGCATATGACCGAGCAGGAAAAGCAGCGGGACACCATGCGATGTGGCGCCATGTCGGAGCGGGAGCGACAATCGCGCCTGGACTATCTTGCTGCTGCCGCCAAGGCGGGGGTACCGGGATCTGCCATTGCTTTCCTTCGCGAGGGGCCTTTCGGCGACCCATCGGCGCTCACAACGCGTCCGGACGATCCGCTAGTCCAGGAATGGAAGGCGCTGGCGAGGGCTCAACTGATCGCCGAAGCGGAGGCGGGGACCGACCCCGGCGTGGTCAATTACATCGCGACGGAATATGCCGCCGGCTCGCCAACTTTTGAACGAAACGCCGGCCTGGCCTATCGTTATTTTCTTGCAAATGGTTTGATCCATGGCGAGATACTCGGACCCGACTCGGATATTGCGAAGTTCTTTGCGGAAGACAGTGCGCTGATGGACTCCATCGGCAAAGACCTCAGTCCAGCGGAGCGTGCCGCCGAGTTGGCGGCTGCCAGGCAGATCGCCCTCAATTTTCACAAGCGGCACGCACACTAAGGTCAATCAGCCGCCCGGGAAAAACATCCGAACTTCCAATCCCGGGTGAAGGTTGCTGACGGTGAGGGAGCCGCCATGCAGCTTGGCGATTGCATTGATGTTTGACAGGCCAATGCCGTTGCCTGGCAAGTGGCGTGAGCGGTCCACGCGGAAGAAGCGCTCGGCCAGCATGGGCAGCGTTTCATCGGGTACGCCAGGGCCGGTATCGCGTACCAACAACTCGGCCCCGCCAGGAACAGGGCCGCAGCAGACCGTGACCGTGCTGCCGGAGCCTGCATACTTCAGCGCATTATCGAGCAATCCTCCCAGTGCCGCTGCGACGAGGTCGCGGTCGCCGGGAAGAGGGGGCACTTGCTGCACTCTGCTGACCAGCCGGATGGCCGAGTCTTCGGCGGCAGCGTCGTAGAGTTCGACCAGGTTGGCGGCAATCTGGGTCAGGTCAATCTTGTCGGTGTAGGTCGGGCGCACGCCCGATTCGGCGGCGGCAATGCGCAGCAGCTTTTCAAACAGGATAATCAGCTGGTCGATGTCTTCGATCGACTTTGCCGCCGCATCGGCCATCGGGCCGGCCGCATCGGGCCGAAGGTTTGCTGCCAACCGGTTGCGTACGCGGCTCAAGGGGGTGCGCAGATCATGGGCGATGGCGTTGGAGACGTTGCGCACTCCATCCATCAGGCGTTCGATCTGGGCAAGCATGCGGTTGATGTCCCGGCTTAGCATGCTGAATTCGTCAGCGCCGGATTCGGGCACGCGCTGGGCCAGGTCGCCGGCGCTGATGTTGCGGGCAATCCGGCGTACCGCGCCCACGCGGCTATCGATCGAGCGGCGCAGGAACCAGGTACCTGCGCTGACGAAGAGCAGGGCTACCAATGATCCGATGATGGCGGCGCGCTCCACCACGCCGCGCAACGCATCGAGTTCACGCAAGTCACGGCCTACCAACAGGCGCGCCCCGTCGGGCAAGCGCGCGATGATGAAATGGGCGCGGATATTTTCGTGCTCTCGCTGCAGCGTGCCGCTGGACAGGATCCCATCCTTGGCCCCAAAGGGGAAGGCGGAGACATTTCCCAGCACCGTCTGGCCGTCGGCCGACTGGAGCAGGAAAAGCTCGGTATCGGTATCCATCTTGTCGTGCAACTGGAGCGTAATTTCGCGGCGCAGGCTTTCCTGGCCGCCTTGCTCGCCGGCTTCCTTCAGGCGGGCGCTGATGGACTGGATCTTGGAATCGTTGACGCTGGTGAGCACGCCGACCGTGCCAAAGTAGAAGGCCAGCACCGCGGCGCCGACCGAGATGACGGCGATCAGGCCGTACATCAGCGCCAGGCGTGTTGCAATCGATGCGATCAGCGAACTACACATCCGGATCTGCATCTTTGTCGCACAGCATATAACCCTCGCCGCGGATGGTGTGGATCAAGGGCGAGGCGGAGTCCTTGTCGATCTTGCTGCGCAGGCGGCTTATCTGCACGTCGATGACATTGGTCTGCGGGTCGAAGTGGTATTCCCATACGCTCTCCAGCAGCATGCCGCGCGTGACGACCGTGCCGGCGTTGCGCATCAGGTATTCGAGCAGGCGGTACTCGCGCTGGTGCAGCGTGATGCGTGTGCCGTTACGGGTGGCGCGCAGGGCGCGCAAATCCAGTTCAAGGTCGCCCACGCGCAGGACCAGCGTGTCTTCCACCGGGGCGGCGCGGCGCACCAGGTTTTCCAGGCGGGCCAGCAGTTCGGCAGCGGCGAATGGCTTGCTGAGGTAGTCGTCGGCGCCGGCGCGCAGGCCGTGCACGCGCTCATCGACGTCGCCCAGCGCGCTCAATACCAGGACCGGCAGACGCATGCCCCTGGCGCGCATCCGGCGGAGCAGGGCGAGGCCGTCAAAGTCGCCGGGCAGCATGCGGTCGAGGACGAGCGCATCCCAGTCCGCCTGCTCCAGCTGTTGCCAGCCCTCGTCCGCATCGGCGCATCCCATGGCGGTGTGGCCCGCGTGGTGCAAGGCCGCGAGCAGGTATTCGCGTGTTTCGGCGTCATCATCGACGATCAGGCATTTCATCCTTCGATCATAACACCGTGAACATTACGGCTAAGTAATCATTGCATACCTGTAATGTTCGAGCGCAGGCAAGTGGATAAGCTGGCAGCCTTTGTAACAAGAGGGGTTAGCATGCGTCTTTTATTGCCCGTCGCCCTGGCGTCACTCCTGGGCGCTTGCGCCACCCGGCCGGACATGCCATTCCTGCCCGAGGCCGACTGGCAGGCGGGCGCCCGTTCCGCCAACATCCAGGCCATTGAAACGCCAGCCACGCCGCTGGCGGAGCCGGCTGGCTGCGCCGCCGCCTTCGACCGCGCGCGCGCGGCGGGGCTGCCTATCGTATGGGTCTCCTACCAGTCGCACCACGCGCGCCACCATATGTTCGCCGCGGCGGACGGTGTCGCAGCGCTGGCAACCGGAACATGGGTGGAACTGTGGCCTGCCGATTGCCGTGCCGGCCAACTTGCCCGCGTGCTGCCGATTCCGGAGGCGCCACGCTCATGAAACGGCTTCTCCCGTCCCTGTTGCTGTTGCCTTGGCTGAACGTCAATGCCCAGCAGCTCATGCGTCTTAGCGAGCAGCAGGCGCTGTCGCTGGCGCTGCAGCAGCATTGGGATTATCGCCAGCGTGCCATCGCTCTCCGCGGTGCGGAGGCCGATGCCGTGCAAGCGGCAGCCGCGCCCAATCCGGCGCTGACCTTCAGCACCGCCAACATCAACCCGCACACCGGGATCGGCGCCGGCCCGCTGGCCGACAAGGCCGTGGACAGCATCCTGCGTGTGGACCAGTTGATTGAACGCGGCGGCAAGCGGGAACTGCGCAGCGACGCCGCGCAGCAGCGCGTAGTGGCCGCCGCAGCCGACCGCGCCGACACGCGGCGAACGCTCGAACGCGATGTCAGGCAAGCCTATGCCGATCTGCTGGCGAGCCAGGAGCGCCAACGTGTGCTGGCCGAAGTCGCCGCCCTGCAAGAGCAGTCGCTTGCCGTGGCCCGGAAGCGCCGCGAGGCAGGCGACCTCGCTGAAGTCGAAGTCGCGCGCCTGCAGCTGGAAGTGCAGCGGGCGCAGAATGACCTGAATGCCGCAGCGTTGCAGCACAGGACTGCTTCGTATGCGCTGGCGCAGCAGATCGGCCTGGCCTTGCCGCTGCCCGAGCTCCAGGCCAGCGATAGCTGGGATAACGCATTGCCCTTCATGCACGAAGCGGCCGGAGCGCCCTGCGAAGAGCGTGCCGACGTACAAGCCAGCCGCGCCCGCCTCACGGCCGCCGACCGCGGCCTGGCATTGGCGCAGGCCGCCCGCACGAGGGATATTTCGGTGGGCTTGCAGGCAGAGCATTTCCCGGTCAGTCCAGCCCACCCGCAGGGCACGGGCAACAGCTTCGGCTTTTCGGTTCAGATCCCGCTCTTCGTCCGCTACAACAACGAGGGGGAAATCCGTTCCGCGCTCGCCGCGCAGGACGCGGCAACGCTTGCGCTGGACAAGGCGCGCACCCAGGCCTGCAGTGAAGCCATGCAGAGCAGCCAGCAGCTCATGACGAGCCAGCAGCGCGCCGCCGTCTTCCAAGGGCAATTGCTGGCGGCAGCGCGCCATGTCGCCGAAACCGCCGAATTCGCGTTCGAGCATGGCGCCCTGAGCGTGACCGATGTGCTGGATGCGCGCCGTTCCTACCGCATGACCCAGCTGGACGGTATTGACGCGCGCGCCGATTACCTCAAGGCGCTCGCCGCATGGCGCGCCACCCATACCTTTGATCTGCCATGAAATCTGTCCTACTTCTTACCTTGGCGGCCCTGTGCGGGCTGTCGGCCTGTTCGCGTGCACCGGTGCGGTCGGCCCATGCTGCGGCAGCGCCCCTTTCCGCCACCTCGCAGTTCATCCGCACCATGCCTGCCGCCAGCGCGCCTTTGCCGGAGGCGGAGCCGATCGCGGCGCGCATCGCCTTTGACGAAGACCACACAGCGCGCGTCAGTGCACCGCTGGCGGGCCGTGTAAGCACGATCATGGTGCAGCCTGGCCAGCACGTCAAGGCTGGCCAGGCGCTCGCGGTACTGGCGTCACCGGATCTTGCCGCCGCCAGCGCCGATGAAAAAAAGGCCGTGTCCGATGCGCGCCTGAAGGACAGCGCGCTGGCACGTGCCCGCCTGCTGTTCGACGCGGGCGTCATGGCGCGCAAAGACTTCGAAGCGGCCAGCAGCGATAGTGAACAGAGCGCAGCGGAACTCGAACGCACCCGCCAGCGCCTGCGGGCGCTGGGCGCAGCGGGCGCGACGACCGGCGCGTTGACGCTCGCTTCCCCGGTTCCGGGCACAGTCGTCGAGCGCCAGCTCAATCCCGGGCAGGAGGTGCGTCCGGATCTTCCCGCGCCATTGTTCATCGTTTCCAACCTCGACCAGCTTTGGCTGATCGCGGACGTGCCAGAACAACTGGCGCTGACGCTGGCGTTAGGCCAGGAGGTGAAGGTCGAAGCCGACGCCTTGCCCGGCACGCAGTACACGGCGCGTATCGGCTACGTGGGCGAGATGGTGGACCCCAACACGCGCCGCATCCCCGTGCGCTGCTTGCTGGCCAATGCCGACCACAAGCTGCGTCCGGAAATGTTCGCGCGCGTGCATTTCCAGGGCGGCAAGGCGCAGTCCGGCATCCCATTGCCGAACGAGGCGATCGTGGTGGATGGCCAGGACGAATATGTTTTTGTGCAGGTAAAGAAGGACAGCTACGAGCGCAAGCGCGTGCACGTGGCAAGGCGCGGCCCGCTGACCAGCTTTGTCGATAGCGGCATCGAAGCGGGACAACAGCTGGTAGTAGCCGGCGCGCTGCTGCTGAAAGCACAGGCAGGGCAAGATGTTCGCTAAATTTATTGACTTTATCCTCGCGCAGCGCCTGTTCGTCCTGATCATGACGGCTGCACTGGTCGGCTTCGGCTGGCGCGCCGCGCAGCAGCTGCCGGTGGAAGCTTTCCCCGACGTGCAGGACGTGCAGGTTCAGGTGATTACGCAAATGGCAGGCCAGGCTGCCGAGGAAGTGGAGCGGGCGGTGACCATGCCGGTCGAGCGTGAATTGAGCGGCGTACCGCACCAGACCCAGTTGCGCTCCGTGACCATTGCCGGCCTGTCGGTGGTCACCCTGACTTTCGAAGACGGTACGGACGATTACTTCGCACGCCAGCAAGTGCTGGAGAAGCTGCAGAACGTCTCGCTGCCGCCCGGCGTCCAGCCTGGCCTGGCGCCGCTTTCAACCGCCGTCGGTGAAATCTATCGCTACGTGCTGGATGCGCCGCCCGGTATGCCCGCCAGCGAAGTGCGAGCGATCCAGGACTGGACTATCCGTCCGGCCCTGCGCAGCGTATCCGGTGTAGCGGACGTGGTGACCTTTGGCGGGGTGCTGCGCGAGTACCAGCTCTCGCTCGACCCGATGGCGCTGGCGCGCTACGGCATCAGCATCGACCAGGTGCGCCAGGCCCTGGCGGCGAACAACGCCAATGCCGGCGCCGGCTTGCTGCGCCGCGGCGACGAAGCGCTGGCGGTGCGCGGCATCGGCCTGGTGACCAGGCCGGAAGACCTGGGCCGCATCGTGGTTGCCAGCAAGGGCGGCAAGCCGGTGCACGCATCCGACCTGGGCGAAGTGATCATCGGTCATGCCCCCGCTGCCGGCAGCGTCGCCTATAACGGCCGCGATGACGTGGTCGAGGGCATTGTTCAGATGAGCAAGGGCGCCAATGCCGCCCTGGTGGTGGCCGCCGTGCGCGACAATGTCGAACAGCTGAACAAGACCCTGCCGCCGGGCGTTCACCTGAACACGATCTACGACCGCACCGACCTCATTGCACATACGGTTCACACTGTCCTGGAAAACCTGGTCGTCGGTGCAACGCTGGTGGTGGCGGTGCTGATCCTCTTCCTTGGCAACTGGCGCGCGGCCCTGATTGTGGCGGCGGTGATTCCGCTTTCCCTGCTGGTGGCCTTTATCCTGCTGGACGCCCGCGGCATTCCCGCCAACCTGATTTCGCTGGGCGCCGTCGACTTCGGCATCATCATCGACAGCGCGGTGGTGCTGGTGGAAGCGCTGCTGGTGCGGAATAGCTTGCGCGAACCTGGTGCGCCGCGCAGGTCGCCGCGCAAGACGCTGCGCGAAACCCTGTTGTCGCTGGGGCACCCGATCCTGTTTGCCAAAGCCATCATCATTGTTGCTTTCCTGCCGATCTACACGTTCCAGCGCGTAGAGGGCAAGATCTTCACGCCGGTCGCCTTTACCCTGAGCTTTGCCATGCTGGGCGCCATCATCCTCAGTTTCACACTGGTGCCGGTGCTGCTGCTGTGGACCATGCATCGGCATCCTTTGCAGGAAAAGCATGCTGGCTGGCTGGCCACCCTGCAAGAGCACTACCGTCGCTTGCTGCAGCGGGCTTTGGGTGCGCGCAAGCTGGTGTTCGGGCTTTCGCTTGCCGTGCTGGTTGCGACGGTTGCCCTGGCTCCCATGCTGGGCAGCGAATTCCTGCCCAAGCTGGATGAGGGCAATATCTGGCTGACCATGGGCTTGCCGGCATCGGCCACGCTGGAACGTACCCAGCTTGTGGAGCGCGAAGTGCGCCGCATCCTGCGCAGCTATCCGGAAGTGACGACTGTGGTGTCGCACGTCGGGCGTCCGGACGACGGCACTGACCCCAAGGGGCCAAACAACATTGAGATGTTGGCCGCGCTGGCGCCGCGTGGCGAGTGGCGCTTCGCCGACAAGGAAAGCCTGATCAGCGACATGAGCGACCGTATCCACTTGATCCCGGGCGTGTCGACCAATTTTTCGCAGGTGATCGAAGACAGTGTGGAAGAAGCACTGTCCGGCGTGAAGGGCGAAATTGCCGTCAAGGTGTTTGGACCGGATCTCGAGACCATCGGCACCAAATCGCGCGAGATTGCGGCGATTCTGGGCACCGTACGTGGCGCCAGCGATATCGAAGCGGTGCCGATCGGTGGCCAGAGCGAACTGGATATTACGCTCGACCGCGAAAGCATGGGCCGCCTTGGCGTCAACGTGGCCGACGTCAACGGCGCGCTGCAGACGGTGTTGGGCGGCATGGCTGCCAGCAGTTATTACGAAGGCGAGCGGCGCTTCGACGTGACCTTGCGCCTGCGCGAAGAAAGCCGCGCCTCGGCGGAACAGATTGGCGCACTGCCGATCATGGCGCCAGGCGGCGCGAGCGTGCCGCTTTCGTCGCTGGCCCGCATCACCGTGCGCCAGGGGCCTTCCCGCATCAGTCGCGAGACCGGCGGCCGCGTCGCGTCGGTGAAAGCCAACGTGGTGGGCCGGGACCAGGCCAGCTTCGTCGCGGAGGCGCAGGAAAAAGTGGCGCGCCAGCTCGAACTGCCCCCGGGCTACAGCATTACCTGGGGTGGCCAGTTCGAGAACCAGCAGCGTGCCGTGCGGCGGCTGCAGGTGATTGTGCCGGCGGCGGTCCTGCTGATTTTCCTGCTGTTGTTCTGGGCCTTCCGCTCGGTGCGCCAGGCCTTGCTGGTGCTGGGCATCGTGCCATTCACGCTGGTGGGCGGGGTGGCGGCGCTGGCGGTGGCCGGCCTGCATTTCTCCGTTTCCGCTGCGGTGGGATTCATTGCGGTGGCCGGCATCTCGGTGCAGAACGGCGTAATCATGGTGGAACAGATGATCGAAAACCTGCGCGAAGGCGCGCGGCTGAATGACGCCGCCATCGATGGCGCGGCAGGACGGCTGCGTCCCATCCTGATGACGGCGCTGATGGCGGGCCTGGGCCTGCTGCCAGCGGCGCTCTCGCACGGCATTGGCTCCGAAACCCAGCGTCCGTTTGCGCTGGTCATCGTGGGCGGGATCGTGTCGGCCACGGCATTCACCTTGCTGCTTTTGCCGCTGGCTTTCCCACTGCTTCGCGAAGACAAGGAAGAAGAGTAGAGGCTTATGCAATCCGTATTTCCCAATGCAGCGCCGGGCCTGGAATGGCGCGCCCCGGACGTGAAGGAACGGCTGAAAATGCTGGCAGGCGCACTGCTGTTCCCGTCTGTTACCCGGCGCTGGCAGCAGCAATTGGCCACCGTGCCGCTATTGCGCGTCCTCGCTGACCAGGTGCCGCGCATGCGATACCAGATCTACCGGCCATATTTGTCGGGCCACCTGGATATCCAGGCGCGCGCCGACGCCATCGCCGGTCATTACAGGGTTCTGCACGAACTGGGCTGGGGCAGGGGAGCGCTTGCTTCCTGCCACACGCCGCAGCAGGTGGCGCGCTTTGTGGGTAAGTCCGGCACGCCGTTCGATATGCGCTTTTCCACGGCCCTGGTGAACGAACGCGAAGGCGAACAAGCCTTGCAACTGCTTTGTGAAGGCCGCGTAATTTATACGGTCAGCTTTACCTTCGGCATCGATGGTGTGGGCCGCGTGCTGACGGTCGGCTCGCTGCAAGGACTTCGCGCGGACGATGGCGAGGACTTGATGCGGCTGGCGACGCGGGAACTGCATGGCATGCGCCCATCCAATTTCATGATGGCCATGCTGAGGGACCTGGCGGCAGCCGCAGGATGCAGCGGTGTGGTGCTCGTCAGCAACTGCAATCGCATTGTAGTCAACTATCGCCGCCGCAAACGCATCACTTTCGATTACGACGGACTGGCACAGGAACTCGGTGGAGAGCGTGGCGCTGGTGGGAATTTCAGGCTGGCGCCGCGCAGTGCGGAAGGACAGGACGAAAGTGAAATCAAATCTTCAAAGCGCGCGGCCTTTCGTCGCCGCAACGCAATGATCACCGACGCCCGTCAGCAGATCGTGCGGACAATTTCAGGCTGAAGCTTTAACCCGCCTGGGTGCAGTGCGCCGCATCGTGCGGAGGGAGATATGCCCAATGCACGGTGCGGCGTTCCTGTTTTGCACTGCCCCAGTTGAGCGTCATGGAACCGGCGGCCTCCGCAGAATCCATCAGCGTATGCAATTGCTCAGGATTGGCGACACCGGCGCGCCCGTTCGAAATGGTATCGTCAAGGATCAGCATGCCGCAGGCATGCACCTGTTCCTGCGTGACCCAAGGCGACTTGGTGTAGTCGCCATCAATCAGCACCGCCACGCCAGGCAGTCCGGCAGCACGCAGGTTCCCGCCAAGCCAGATGTCCGTGGCAACGAGGCGCAGCGGAGCGTTGGTATGCTTGCGCCAGGTCCGTTCGGCTTCCTGGGCCAGTTCGGCGGCCGGGAAGTTGGCCCTGGTGCGCCGGTCGAAATGTTTGGCGACGACCGATTTGCCCGCTACCAGGCCGGCGCACAACACAACATGGGCAAGCAGGGTCACGCCCATGATGTTCTTGAGGCGTTCGGCCGTGAGATGCGGGCGAATAGCGACGATGGCGACCATGCCGGTCAGGAGGAAGGCGTTGGCTCCCCAGCGCGCTTCAAGCTTCGAGCCGGATAACAGGCTGAATGCGATGGTGACCAGCAGCGGCGCCGCGCCTGCGACCCAAACGAAAAGCTTGTCGCGCCTGGAAACCACCATTTCAACGTCGTCATGCGCCGGTGCCGCGCGGCGCTGGCGCACGATATAAATCAACAACGGCAGCAAAGGGACCAGACGGAATACTTGTGTCTCGATGAATTGGCCCACGCTGGCAAATGCCGACGCAGGGCCTGTGAGCGGAATCATGACCGAGTGCGCATACTGCATGGGCGGGTAGCCGTTCGCGTGCAGCCAGTAGACGTGGGGGCTGAGAACCAATGCGAAGACCAGCGCCCCGAGCAGCATGCCCACGAAATTCCGGCGAAGGTGCGTGCTGCGGTCGAGCAGCAAGTACAGCAGCAAACCGGCGAAGTGGATGGCCGCGACATATTTCACGAGCATGGCAAGGCCGCCGAAAAGCCCTGCCGCCAGCCACCATCGCAAGCTGCTGTGCCGCAGCGCGAGGAAGAACGCGAGTGTGGCGGCGGCCTGGAACGGCAGCAGTACCGTGTTGTGGTTAAAGCTGTCTGCGCCCGCGTTGTGGTACAGCACCAGGGATGTGATGAGCACTGAAAGCGCCGCCTGGCGTGGCGGCAGGATTTCACGCGCGAGGCGCCAGGTAAGGCCAAGAGCGATGACAATCCCGGTTTGAACCATGACCAGTGGCAGCACGATCGACGGTTTGAACAGCATCAGCGCGCCGTGCATGATCCATGAAGGCATGGGCGGATGTTTCCAGTAACCCAGTTCCAGCCCTGTGGCCCAGCTCAATTGCTCCGCCGAATCGAGTTCAGTGGAGGAGTAGCCAAGCCAGGCAGCAATACCCCACATAAGGACTTGCGCCAGGCCGAGCATCGCGAGCGCCATCGGAATATGCCTGTCAGCAAACTGGGGGCGTCGCGCTATGGCTGCATGGTTGTGGTCGCTTGCGCCGTGGCTCGGAGCGGATGAAAGTTGTTGCATAAATGCTAACTGCGGGAGGCGAATGTTTCGTATTGTATCAATGTAACAGCGCCAAGTTCAGTTAATGTGCAACAACTGTCGCCTGCTGGTGACAGTGGAATTGAGGGATTTTGCTGGGGAGTGTCGCAGGGATGGACGACCCGACGACGGCCTCGACCGTGGCCGCGGCAGCAACGCTTGATATCGCTGTCTTCCTGAAAAAAGCTCGCTCGGAGCGAGCTTTTTCCCGACATCTGTTCCTTATTACCTGGTTACTTGGCGCAGGCTTTGCCGTGCGAGCCGTGGAAGCCTTTAGCCTTGGCGTCGGCTTCACTCATGTATTCGCCGGTCTTGGTCTTGCCGTAGTAGCGGTCGCCTTCGCAGTGGTACACCTTGGTCGATGCGTTGACCCACACTTTGCCATCACCACCGCCAGCGGCGGCCTGGGCTGGCGCGGCAGACTTGGCGGGTTTCGCGGCCGGGGCGGCGGGCGCGGCGGCGGCGGAAGCAGCTGGCGCGGCAGCGGAGGCAGCCGATGCGGCGGAAGCCTTTTTGTCGACACCGCCGTGTCCACGGCAGGCGCCCTTCATGGTGGCGCCGCTGTATGGCGTGCCATCTTTACAGGTCGCAGTAACAGTGCCTGCAGCAGGGGCCTCGGCCGCTTGTGCGAAGGAGGCGAGTGAGACGGAGGAAGCGATTGCCAGCGAAAGCAGAATTTTTTTCATGACCGACTCTCCAACAGACACGAACATACGTGCGTGTTTCGATATTATTTCAATTTCGAAACTATTGAAAGCTACCTGCTCGCGTGCGCCAGCCTGGCCGCCAGCTGGTTGTGGCGCTCCAGCACAAGCGGCAAGTCGATGGTCTGCAGCATGCCATCCTTCACCACCACTTTGCCATTGATGATGCTGACATCGACGTTGGCCGGGGTGCAGAACACCAGCGCCGCAACAGGATCGTGCAGGGCGCCGGCAAAGCCGACCTGGTCCAGCTTGAACATGGCGATATCGGCCGACATGCCGGGCTTGAGCGCGCCGATGTCGTCGCGGTTCAGTACTTTGGCGCCACCGAGGGTTGCGAGCTCCAGCGCTTGCCGGGCCGTCATGGCATCCGGGCCGAAACCGACGCGCTGCAACAGCATGGCCTGGCGCGCTTCGCCCAGCATGTGGGCGCCGTCGTTGGAGGCGGAGCCGTCGACACCCAGGCCCACCGGCACACCAGCATCGACCATCTTGCGGATCGGCGCAATGCCGGAGGCCAGGCGCATATTCGAGCAGGGACAATGCGCGACACCGGTGCCGGTCTTTGCGAACATGTAGATGCCTGCGTCGTCCAGCTGCACGCAGTGGGCGTGCCAGACGTCGTGGCCCACCCAGCCGCAGTCTTCGGCGTATTCGGCCGGCGTCATATTGAATTTTTCGCGGCTGTAGGCAATGTCGTTGAGGTTTTCCGCGAGGTGCGTGTGCAGGGAAACGCCGTGGCTGCGGGCCAGTGCGGCGGCTTCCTTCATCAGGTCGCGCGAGACGGAGAAGGGCGAGCAGGGCGCGACCACGATGCGCTGCATGGCGTGGCGGCCGGCGTCGTGGTAGGTCTCGATCAGCCGCTGGGTGTCCTTGAGGATGGCTTGTTCGTCTTCCACCACGCAATCGGGCGGCAGGCCGCCCTTCGACTGGCCGACGCTCATCGAACCGCGTGCGGCGTGGAAGCGCATGCCGATCTTTGCCGCCGCTTCGATGCTGTCATCGAGCTTACAGCCGTTCGGGTAAATGTAGAGGTGGTCACTGCTGGTGGTGCAGCCGGACAGGATCAGCTCCGACATGGCGGTCAGCGTCGAGACATGCACCATTTCGGCATCCAGGTTGGACCAGATCGGGTACAGGTTGGTGAGCCAGTTGAATAGTTCGCCGTTCTGCGCGGCGGGAATCACGCGCGTCAGGCTTTGGTACATGTGATGGTGGGTGTTGACCAGGCCCGGGATCACCACGTGTCCGGCGGCGTTGATCACTTCATCGGCCGTTTGAGGCAACGCGGAAGTCGGACCGACTTGTTCGATGACGTTGCCGCGCACGAAAATGGCGCCGTCGTTGATTTCGCGGCGTTGCTCGTCCATGGTGACGACAACGCGTGCATTCTTGATCAGGAGGGTCTTGGACATATTGTTTCCAGTTCTATGAATGTGTTGGACACTGCGGAAACAATGCACTAAGCAATGCGGAAACAATGTTGGAAATTCGCCGGTCCCGCCGCACTGCGGCTGCGGGACCGTATTGGATCAGCCGACTTTAGGGATCAGCATCGGCTGCGGTACATCATCTTCTTCTTCGTCGTCATGCACGGCCACGGGGCGGTCCGGCAGGACCAGGTTCAACACCACAGCCACAATGGCAGCGGTGGAAATGCCGGAACCAAAGATCTCGTGCACGAAAGACGGCAGCTTGGCCAGCAGTTCCGGGCGTTCCGACACCGCCAGGCCGCAGCCCACCGACACCGCGATCAGCAGGCCGGTACGTTTGTCATGCTCGACGTTGGACAGCATCTGCACGCCTGCCGCGATAATCATGGCAAACATCATCAGGCCCGCACCACCCAGCACAGGCTGCGGGATCGTCACGACGATTGCGCCCAGCACCGGGAACAGGCCGGCAGCCGCGAGGAACACACCCGTCAGCGCCACCACGTAGCGGCTCGCCACGCCGGTCAGCGAAATCACGCCGACGTTCTGCGCAAAGGTCGATACCGGGGGAGCGCCCAGCACGGAAACGAAGGCGGAGCCCAGGCCGTCGCACAGCACGCCGCGGCACAGCAGCTTGCCCTTCATCTTGGTATTGGTTGCAGAGCCCAAGGCCATGAAGGTGCCGGTGGTTTCCACGATCGTCACCACGTAGGCCAGTGCCATCGCCAGGATCCCGCTGACCGGGAAGGTCATTCCGAAATACAGCGGCTGCGGCACCGCGAATACCGCGGCCTTTTGCACGGCCGTGAAGTTCACGAGTCCCAAGCCCAGGCACACCGCATAGCCGATGGCAATGCCAATGACCACGGCGGCAGCCGAGATGATGCCTTTGCCGAATTGTACCAAGGCGATCACGGTAGCCAGCACGAACAGCGCGATGCCAAGATTGGTCGGATCGCCGTAATTGGCGCCGGCATTCTTGCCGCCGGCGGCCCAGTCGACAGCAACCGGCACAAGCGAGAGGCCGATCATGGTCACCACCACCGCCGTCACCTGGTGCGGGAACAGCTTGCGAATCTGCGGCATGAAGAAGCTGCCAAGGATCATGATCGCCGAACCTGCCAGCGAAGAGCCCAGGATGCCCGGCACGCCATGCTCCAGGCCCACGCTGATTGCGGCGCCGACGAAGGCAAAGCTGGTGCCCATCACGCAGGGCAGGCGGATGCCGACCCGGCCCACGCCGATGCACTGGATGGTGGTGACGATGCCGGAGCCGAGCAGCGCGGCATTGACCAGTGCAACGACCTGGTCGGCGGGAAGTTTGAGGACTGCGCCGACCACCAGTGGGACGGCAATGATGCCGCCCAGGGCAGCCAGCATGTGCTGGGCGGCGAGGAGGGCGGTGGTGATTGGTGGTGGACGGTCGTCCACCTGGTATAGCAGGTTGTTCATGGTGTCTCCGTTATAGGACTTTTTTCTGAACTACTTGTTCCGGTGCTATCCGGCATGCCACTTCGGGTCAATCGTTTTGGCCGGGGCCTGGCTTTTGAGCCTTGCCCCGGTTCCAGGGTCAGAAGTGATACTCCGCCCGGATCATCGGCGTTTTCGCCGTGCTGCCCGGGATATTATGTGGATTACCAAATTTGTTGCGCCAGTATTGGTATTCCAGGCCGATCTTGAAGGTATTCGGCTTCGCATTCAAATGGCGGCTCAGGTCATACATTACTTGTGCGTCGATATTCACCTCCGGCGAAGTCTGGCCGCCGAATTCGTCCTTGCCTTTGTTGCCGATCCAGTTCGCATAGCCCTCGAAGCTGAAGCCCGAACCCAGCGGGATCCCCCAAGCGGCATTCAACATGGCGTGCGTGTCGTAGGAATAGCGCTTGGCGATGCCGAGCGGCTGGTTGCTTTCCCACATGGCCAGCAGGCTCACGTTCAGGAATCCCGGTACGTCGACCATCAGGGTCGGGCCGGCGACGATCATGCGCTTGCGCGAGTTGTAAGTATTGTCGTTCTTGGTGTTCCAGTCGAAACCGGCGGTGATGCCGACACCGCGTACGGGCCCGAATTTGAGATCCTTGCCGCTTACCTTGCCCAGGTCCAGCGTGTGGCGGTACAGCAGATAGGCCTCGTGGGCATTGTTGTCCGCACCGTCGGAACGCAGGAAATCGAGATTCATGTAGTTGCCGCCGTATTTGTAGCCGTCGGCATACGTCCAGCTCAGGATCTGCTTGTGGATGTCTTCAGGATTGTACGGTTCGGCGAATTTGGTGCCGTAGCGGTAGCCGATGGAAGTGTCACTCCAGTCGGCGGCGCTGGCCTGTTGGGCGCCCATGCTCAGGGCCAGGACAGCGATAGTTCCTGCTGCCGCTACGCGTAATGCTTGCTGCATGTTGTCTCCTGTACTTTTTTGATATGGAGTCTCGATTATGTCCGTGTCCCTCATGGTTGATATTCACCAGCGTGTATATATCGCGATGGCCCGCCGTATATGATTTTCTTCATTAAATGTCATCACCAGGAGGAGACCTTATGGGCAAACTGAGTACACACGTACTGGACATCACGCAGGGCAGGCCCGGCGCAGGTGTGAAAGTAAAACTGTTCCGCGTCGACGGCAGCACAAAAGTGTTGTTGAAGACCGACACCACCAACCAGGACGGCCGTTGCGAAACGCCTTTGCTGACCGGAGGTGAAGTCGTGGCGGGCAAATATGAGCTGGTTTTTGCCGCCGGCGACTACTTTGCGGGGCAAGGCGTGGCGCTGCCGGAGCCGCGCTTTGTCGACGAAGTCGTCATCGCCTTCGGCATTGCCGACGCCGACGCCAACTACCACGTGCCGATCGTGGTGTCGCCATGGGCATATTCGACTTACCGCGGGAGCTAGGAAGGCGTCATGAGTACAGTAAAAGCATTCCGCGCCAGCATCCTGCATTTCACGGCCGATCCGGCCATGAGCGACAAGGCGCACTCCTGGCACGAAGACGGCCTGCTGGTGGTCGTTCAAGGCCGCGTCCTTGCTGCAGGCGACTACGATCGCCTGAAAGACACGCTGCCGCCAGGCACCCAGGTGCGCGACTACCGCGGAAAGATCATCATGCCGGGGTTTATCGACACCCACATCCACTACCCGCAAACAGACATGATCGCCTCGCCGGCGCCAGGCCTGTTGCCGTGGCTGGATACCTACACTTTCCCTACCGAGCGCCAGTTCAAGGATCCTGAGCATGCGCGCGGCGTGGCGGACTTCTTTGTCAAAGAGCTGCTGCGTTGCGGCACCACCACAGCCATGGTGTATTGCACGGTGCACCAGGAGTCGGTAGACGCCTTCTTTGGCGCGGCCGAAGCGCACAACCTGCGCGTGGCGGCCGGCAAGGTGATGATGGACCGGCACTGCCCGGACTTCTTGCAGGACACCGCAGAACGCGGTGCGCGCGAAAGCGAGGAGCTGATTCATCGCTGGCACAACAAGGGCCGCAATATGTATGCCCTGACGCCGCGCTTTGCACCAACTTCCACAGAGGCGCAGCTTGCGATGTGCGGGGAACTGGCGCGCGCTTACCCGGATACTTATGTGCAGACGCACGTGGCGGAAAATACGGATGAAGTGGCGTGGGTCAAGTCGCTGTTCCCGGAGGCGCGCAGCTACCTGGACGTGTACGACAAGTTCGGCCTGCTGCGCAAGCGCTCCATGTATGCGCATTGCATCTGGCTGGATGATGAAGATCGGGCTCGCATGGCGGATACTGGCGCTGCCGTTTCGATGTGCGCAACTTCCAACCTGTTCCTGGGGAGCGGACTGTTCGACTTCGCTGCTGCGGACCGGCAGCAGGTGGCGCTGTCGCTGGCGACCGATGTTGGCGGCGGCACTTCGTTCTCGATGCTGCAAACCATGAATGAGACCTACAAGGTGGCGCGCATGGGCGGGACTTATTTACCTGCTTTGCGGATGTTCTACATGGCGACGCTGGGTGGGGCGCGCAGCATGCAGCTGGAGGGGACTGTTGGCAATTTCGTCGCCGGGGCCGAGGCTGATTTTGTTGTGCTCGATCCTAAAGCTACGCCATTGCTGGAGCGACGCACTACACGCTGCGACAGTCTGGAGGAATTGCTGTTTGCCGTGGCGCTGCTGGGCGATGATCGTACCGTTGCCGCTACCTATGCTGCGGGGGCGCAGGTGCATCAGCGAGGGGAGTAAACCCGGTAAACCAGTGTCAGACCCAAGGGCCTGACACTGTCAGCTCGAAGGACCCGGCGGCCGTTGAGCAGGCGGGTCTGACCCTTGGGTCTGACCCTGGTTTACCGGGTTAAAAAAAACGCCGGTTGGAGGACCGGCGCAAAAAGAGAAAGACGATACTTCAGCTATTCATTGTGGCCATATCTCAGCCAACCGCAGTAAATTGGTGCTGCCAGGCTGCCCAAACGGCGTACCGGCAGCAATCGCAATCTGATCCCCCGCCTGAACAAATCCTTCAGTCAGCGCTGTACGGCAAGCCGCAGCCACCATTTCATCCACACTATTCACATCCCGGCTCACGGTGCTATGCACGCCCCAGGCCAGCGCCAAGCGGCGCGCCGTCTCGGGCTTCGGCGTAATGCTGACAATCGGCGCCATGGGCCGCTCGCGCGCCGTGCGCAAGCTGCTATGTCCGGAAGTCGTATAAGCCACCATCGCCTTCGCCCCCATGATGCGCGCCGCGTCACGCATGGCCGCGCTGATTGCGTCCCCCTTGTTCGGCAACGGCGCCTGGTGCTGCGCTTCGATCATGGCCGGGTACAGCGGATCGCGTTCCACCTCCGAGATAATGCGGTTCATGATCGACACCGCCTGCACCGGATAGGCGCCGCTGGCCGATTCCGCCGACAGCATCACCGCATCCGCGCCTTCATAGACAGCATTGGCCACGTCGGAAGCCTCGGCGCGCGTCGGCACTGGCGCGGTCACCATGGATTCCAGCATCTGCGTTGCCACCACCACTGGCTTGCCATGCTTGCGGCACAGGCGCACGATGCGCTTCTGCACGCCCGGCACGCGCTCCGGCGGGAGCTCGACCCCGAGGTCGCCACGGGCCACCATGACGGCGTCGGACACGCCTACGATTTCTTCCAGTCGATCCAGTGCGGCAGGCTTTTCGAGCTTGGACAGCACTCCTGCACGGCCTTGCACCAATTCCTTCGCCTGCACCACGTCCTCCGGCAATTGCACGAAGGAGAGGGCAATCCAATCCACGCCCAGGCCCAGTGCGAATTCGAGGTCGGCCTTATCCTTGTTCGTCAGCGCGGGAATCGGCAGCACGGCGTCCGGCACATTCACGCCCTTGCGGTCGGACAGCACGCCACCATTCACCACACGGGTGCGGATGGCGCCGGCATCGCTGGCCAGGACTTCCAGCCGAATGCGGCCATCGTCCAGCAGCAAGCATTGGCCTGCGCTGACGACGGCAAACAGCTCGGGATGCGGCAGGCAGACGCGCGCTGCGCTGCCCGGCGTTGGCGCCTGGTCCAGCTGGAATTCGGCGCCTTCTCGCAGCATCACCTTGCCGTCGGCGAACTGGCCGATGCGCAGCTTGGGGCCTTGCAGGTCGGCCAGGATGGCGATGGGCCGCCCCAGCTCCTGCTCGATGGTGCGCACGATCTTGTAGCGCTCCTGGTGGTCGGCATGGCTGCCGTGGCTGAAATTGAAACGGAACACGTCTGCGCCAGCTTCGAACAGCGCCTTGATGGTGGCGTGGTCACTGCATGCGGGGCCCAGGGTTGCAACGATTTTTGCTTTGCGTTCTCGACGCATATTGGTGTCTCTCTCTATTCTCGGTGATTCAAAGAATCAGGATGGCGCGGAAGTCATTGACATTGGTGCGTGTCGGTCCGCTCACCACCAGGTCGTCCAGCGCACTGAAGAAGCTGTAGGCGTCGTTGTTGGCCAGCAGGTGCTTGCCGCTGACGCCTTTGGCTTCGGCGCGTGCCAGGGACTCAGGCGCATAAACGGCGCCGGCGTTGTCTTCCGAGCCGTCGATGCCGTCGGTGTCGCAGGCGATTGCGTGTACGCCTGGGGCGCCTTCCATGGCCAGCGCGAAGCTGAGCAGGAATTCGACATTGCGGCCACCGCGCCCATTGCCGCGCACCGTGACGGTGGTTTCGCCACCGGACAGGATGACGCAGGGGCGCTGGAACGGTTGTCCGTGCGCCAGTACCTGACGCGCCATGGCGGCATGCATCAGGCCGATATCGCGCGCTTCGCCCTCGATGCCATCGGACAGGATATAAGGCGTGATTCCGGCGTTGCGCGCCTTCTCCGCTGCTGCCTCCAGCGCATGCTGCGCCGTTGCGATCACATGGTGACTATGGCCTTCAAAGCGCTGGTCGCCAGGCTTTGGCGTTTCGCTGGCGGCCGACTGCAGGTGGACCAGCACGCTTTTCGGGATCTCGATCTGGTATTTGCACAGGATGGCCAGCGCTTCGGCGCTGGTCGTCGCATCGGGCAGGGTAGGGCCGCTGGCGATGACGCGCGGATCGTCGCCCGGTACGTCCGAAATCAGCAGCGTGACCACGCGCGCGTTTCCGCAGGCCAGAGCCAGCCGGCCGCCCTTGATCGCGGAAAGATGCTTGCGCACGCAGTTCATTTCGCCGATGGTGGCGCCGCTTTTCAGCAGGGCCTTGTTCAGCGCCTGTTTCTCTGCCAGCGAGATGCCCTCGGCGGGCAGGGCCAGCAAGGCCGAACCGCCACCGGAAATCAGGCACAAGACCAGGTCGTTTTCGCTCAGGCCTTGCACCATCTCCAGCATGCGTGCCGCAGCCTTTTGTCCCGCGTCATCCGGCACGGGATGGGACGCTTCGACGACTTCGATCAATTTGGTATCGGCGCCGTGGCCGTAACGCGTCACCACCAGCCCCGAAAGCGGACCTTGCCAATGCTGCTCCACTGCCTGCGCCATGGCGGCAGCGCCTTTGCCGGCGCCAATTACCAGGGTGCGGCCATTGGCGGGCGGCTGCGGCAGGTAATCCTGCACCAGGTTGCGTGGATGAACGGCGCCGATGGCGGCGTTGTACAGGTCGAGCAAGAGCTCGCGTGGGGCTGGGGCGGACGTCATGTTATGCCTGCGCGATGCGGTGGTTGGACATCAGTTCAATCGCCTGGCACAGCGCGGAGTGGTCGAGGCCCGACAGACCGTTGGCGGCGCAGGCATTCATCAGTTCCTGCGTGGCCGAGGTGTTAGGCAGCGACACGCCCAGCGCCTTGGCGCCCTGCAGTGCCAGGTTCAGGTCCTTCTGGTGCAGCGCGATGCGGAAGCCAGGGTTGAAGGTACGCTTGACCATGCGTTCGCCGTGTACTTCCAGGATGCGCGAGGAAGCGAAGCCGCCCATCAGCGCTTCGCGCACCTTGGCAGGATCCGCGCCGGCCTTGGATGCGAACAGCAAAGCTTCCGCCACGGCCTGGATGTTCAGCGCCACGATGATCTGGTTGGCCACCTTGGTGGTCTGCCCGTCGCCGTTGCCGCCGACCAGGGTGATGTTCTTGCCCATCAGTTCAAACAGCGGCTTGACGGTGTCGAAGGCTTCCTGCGGGCCGCCGACCATGATGGTAAGCGAGGCCGCCTTGGCGCCCACTTCGCCGCCGGACACTGGCGCGTCCAGGTAAGCGCAGCTCTTCTTGTTGATCTTCTTGGCGAATTCCTTGGTGGCGATCGGCGAGATGGAGCTCATGTCGACCACGATCTTGCCGGCGCTCAGGCCTGCCGCGATGCCGTCTTCCGAGAACAGGACTTCTTCAACCTGCGGGGTGTCCGGCACCATCAGGAAGATGATGTCGGCGCGCTTGGCTACTTCCATCGCGGAGGTGCATACGGTGGCGCCGCCTTCGACCAGGTTGGCCGGCGGGTTCTTCACGTCGTGCAGGTACAGTTTATGGCCTGCCGCTTGCAGGTGACCGGCCATTGGGCCGCCCATGATGCCGAGACCGATGAATCCGAGTTTTTGCATGGTACTTTCTCCTCTAAGTGTCATTCAGGCGGCCAGCACGTGGCGCCATCCCAGGCCTGCTTCCGTGCCGGCCTTTGGTTTGTATTCGCAGCCCACCCAGCCGTCGTAACCGATTTCGTCGAGGAAGTTGAGCAGGTAGCGGTAATTGATTTCGCCGGTGCCGGGCTCGAAGCGGCCCGGGTTGTCGGCCAGCTGCACGTGCTTGATGACGGACAGGTGGTTCTTGATCGTGTTGGCCAGTTCACCTTCCATTCGCTGCATGTGGTAGATGTCGTACTGCAGGAACAGGTTGTCTGACCCCACTGACTCGATCAGGTCCAGGCCCTGGCGGGTGCCAGACAGGAAAAAGCCCGGAATATCGTAGGTATTGATTGGTTCGATCAGCAGCGGAATGCCGGCCTTCTTCAGGGCTGCGGCCGCAAACTTCAGGTTGCTCACCAGGACGGCACGGGCATCGGCGTCGGCCACGCCTTGCGGCTTGATGCCGACCAGGCAGTTGATGCGCTGGGTACCCAGTACGCTGGCATAGGCCAGTGCGGTTTCCACCCCCTGTTCGAACTCGCCCACGCGGTTCGGATGGCAGGCGATGCCTCGCTCACCGCCGGCCCAGTTGCCGGCCGGGAGGTTGTGCAGCACCATTTCCAGCTTGTGCTTTTCCAATTGCTCATGCACTTGCTGCGGCTCGAATTCGTAAGGGAACAGGAATTCGACGCCCTTGAAGCCATTGCGCGCAGCGGCGCCGAAGCGTTCCAGGAAAGGCTGCTCGTTGAACAGCATGGTCAGATTGGCGGCGTATTTTGGCATTGCAGTTCCTCTTAAGCGGCGTCGATGATGTCGTTGAATTCGTTGATGGCGTTGATCTCGGTGCCCATCGCAATATTGGTCACGCGCTCCAGGATCACTTCCACCACGACCGGCACGCTGAACTTGGCCATCAGTTCGCGGGCTTGTTCGAATGCGGGGATGATGTCGTCCGGCTTGTGCACGCGGATCGCTTTGCAACCCAGGCCTTCCACGACAGCCACGTGGTCCACGCCGTAGCCATTCAGTTCCGGCGCGTTCACGTTTTCGAAGGACAGCTGCACGCAGAAGTCCATGTCGAAGCCGCGCTGCGATTGGCGAATCAGGCCCAGGTAGGAGTTATTCACCAGCACGTGGATGTAAGGCAGCTTGAATTGCGCGCCCACTGCCAGTTCTTCGATCAGGAACTGGAAGTCGTAGTCGCCCGAGATCGCCACGATGTCGGTGGTTGGATCGGAGGCACGGACACCCAGTGCAGCCGGGATGGTCCAGCCCAGCGGGCCCGCCTGGCCGCAGTTGATCCAGTTGCGCGGCTGGTAGACGTGCAGGAACTGGGCGGCGGCGATCTGCGACAAGCCAATGGCGGAAACGTAGCGCGTATTGCGGCCGAAGTACTTGTTCATCTCTTCGTACACGCGCAGCGGCTTGACCGGGACATTGTCGTAGTCGGTCTTGCGCAGCATGGTGCGCTTGCGGTTCTGGCATTGCGCCACCCACCCGCTGCGGTCGCGCAGCTTGCCGGCGGCTTTCCATTCCTTGGCCACTTCGATGAACAACTCCAGCGCGTAGCCGGCGTCGGACACAATGCCCAGGTCCGGGCCGAAGACGCGGCCGATCTGGGTTGGTTCGATATCGACGTGCACGAAGGTACGGCCTTCGGTGAATACGTCGACAGAGCCGGTGTGGCGGTTGGCCCAGCGGTTGCCGATGCCGATGATGAAGTCGGAAGCCAGCACGGTGGCGTTGCCGTAGCGGTGGCTGGTCTGCAGGCCGGCCATGCCCGCCATCAGCGGGTGGTCGTCAGGGATGGTGCCCCAGCCCATCAGGGTCGGGATCACCGGCACGTTGACGATTTCGGCGAATTCCTGCAGCAGGGCGGAGGCATTGGCGTTGATGATGCCGCCGCCGGCGGTGATCAGCGGGTATTCCGCTTCCATCATCATTTCCAGCGCCTTCTCGACCTGGGCGCGCGAGGCGCGCGGCTTGAACGCTTCCAGCGGGGTGTAGGTCTCCGGATCGAATTCGATCTGCGCCATCATCACATCGAACGGCAGGTCGATCAGCACCGGACCTGGACGGCCGGAGCGCATCAGGTGGAAGGCTTGCTGGAACACGCGCGGCACCTGGGCTGGCTCCAGGACCGTGGTCGCCATCTTGGTGACTGGCTTGGCGATGGACGAAATGTCGACGGCCTGGAAGTCTTCCTTGTGCAGGCGGGCGCGCGGCGCCTGGCCGGTAATGCACAGGATAGGGATCGAGTCCGCTTGCGCCGAATACAGGCCGGTGATCATGTCCGTGCCCGCTGGACCGGAGGTGCCGATGCAGACGCCGATATTGCCCGGCGCAGCGCGGGTGTAGCCTTCAGCCATGTGGGATGCGCCTTCGACGTGGCGGCCCAGGATGTGCTTGATCTTGCCGTTCTTTTTCAGTGCAGCGTACAGCGGATTGATGGCAGCACCCGGCACGCCGAACGCGACCGAAATGCCTTCCTTCTGCAGTACGTGGACAGCTGCTTCAGCTGCCGTCATTTTTGCCATGGTGATCTCCTGATATGCGTACAAAGTCTGTTGTTGATGTTTTGTATGCTATCGGCGAACGGTTGCCCTGATAAGACGACAAAAAATCGTTTCATTCGATACTATGTGTATGGAATAATCGAAGGCATGGACAAACTCAAGCAAATCGAGGCCTTCGTGGCCGTGGTCGAGAAGGGCAGCCTGGCCCGTGCGGCGCTGGAACAGAACATCACGCCGGTGATGCTGGGGCGCCGGATCGACGCGCTGGAAAAGCGTTTGGGGGTAAAACTGATGCACCGCACAACGCGCCACCAGACGCTGACGGAGCAGGGCAACGTCTTCCTGGAGGATTGCCGCAAGCTGCTCTCTGATATGGAGATCGCCGAACGCAATATTTCGGAGGGAAGACACAAGGCCACCGGTCACCTGATCGTGTCCGCGCCGGCCTCGTTTGGGCGCCAGCATGTTGCGCCGCACGCGCCGGGCTTTCTGGCAGCGAATCCGGACGTGCAGCTGTCCTTCAACCTGACCGACCAGGTGATCGACCTGGTGCGCGAAGGCTATGACCTGGGCATCCGCATCGGTGGCGTGATCGACCCAAGTTTTGTGGCGGTGCGCCTGGCGAAGAACCGGCGTGTTGTATGCGGCACACCTGAATATTTCGAGCGGAACGGTATTCCACGCACGCTGGACGACCTGGCCCAGCACAACTGCCTGGCGTTCAACCTGCAGGGGGGACAGCAGCGCGGCTGGTATTTCCAGCAGGGCGGCAAGCCAGTCACGGTCAGGGTGCAGGGGAACCTGGACTGCAACGACGGCGAGCTATTGCATCGCTGGGCATGCGAAAGCCTGGGCCTGGCCTGGCGTTCGACGTGGGAAATCCAGGCGCAGCTGGCGGAGGGCAGCCTGATTACGGTGCTCGATGATTTTGCGCTGCCCGATTACGACATCATGGCGGTCTACCTGCAGCAGCGCCATTTGCCGGCGAAAATCCGCTTCTTCATCGACGAACTGAAAGCGATCTACGCCGAGCCAGGGTATTGGACTAAGCCAATTGCGCAGCGTCCGGCAAGCGCGGCTGGGACAGGAACACTGCAACTTCCGCCATCGCCTTGAAGACGGGAGCCGTCAGTTGCGCGACTTGCGCATGCGTGGGATTGTTTTCGAATGAGGTAAGGGGAGAAAGCTCGCGCATCAGTCGTGCGCGTACGATCTGCAGGCCGCAGCCGGCAATGATGGTGGCAATGTGCGGCAGCAGCTCGCGCATGCGCTGCACGCCATCATTGGATTGCGCGGCAATTTCCAGCACGATGCCGCCTTCGGCCGGCTCCATTTGTACGGCGACCTTGCCGACGTTAGGCAAATTCAATTCGAGCCGCAGCGCCACGCGGGGACGGCGGCGGCGCTGGTCCGGCCCTTCCTCCTGGCCGGGATCGCGCGCAATCACGCGCAGGGTGAGCTTCTCCGCGCCCCAGGCATAGACGGCGAACCGCCAGGCATCGAGCTCCGACACCAGGCCATGGCTGGCGCGCTGCATTTGCGGTGGCGGATCGGCCATGAACAGGCTGGCCGGGACATGGCGGCCTTCATGCTGCTGCATCAGGGCAGCGCGCTGCTCGCCATAGGTGCGCACCATCACCTGCCAGGAGGCAGCCAATTGATTGGTATCGGGATTGTGCCAGACGAGCTGGCGCAAATTGAAGAGCTGGTTGGGCTGCATGGACAGCGTTTCCTGCGCCAGCATGGCGCCGGCGGCAGCAACCGCCGAGGCGATGGCCTTGCCAGCCTGGCCTTGCTGTACAGCGCCTTCCATCGATTCGATCAGTGCGCCGACGGAGGAGGGCAAGCCGTTCTGCAGTGCAAACTCCGGCGCGTCGCCCGGCGGCTGGGCAACGGGAGGAACCGGCTGTGCGCTGGTCAACCCGGGCGTCTCGCGCACCTGGCGATCATGGATACTCAGGGCCGGATTGGAGGGTGTTACGCGATCGAGTGCCATAAAAGCTGATAGTAATACGGCGATATAAAAAAAGCCAACCGCGCAGGGTTGGCTTTCTCAAGTGCCCTGCGTGATTACTGCAGCAGCGACAGGACCAGCGAAGACTGGCTGTTCGACTGTTTCAGCATGGCGGTGCCGGCTTGCAGCAGCATCTGCGACGAGGTCATTTGCGCCGATTCCGAAGCGAAGTCGACGTCCATGATGCGGCCGGTTGCGTTCTTGGTGTTGGTCGAAATATTGGACAGGTTGTTGTAGACGTGGTCCAGGCGGTTCGAGATGGCACCCAGCTTGGAACGCAGCGCGCCAACGGAGTCGATGGCGGTGGCGATCTGGTCGATCGCAGCGTTGGCGCTGGCGGTCAGTTGGGTACCTGGCGCGGCCAGTGGCGTGCCTGCCTGGCTGAAACCGGCGCCGGTGGCGGTGCCCATGTCGGTCACAGCCTGGGCCAGTTCGGTGTTGAAGTTCACCGACAGTTTTTCGCCGGAGCTGGCGCCGATCTGGAAGGTCACGGCCGCGGTCAGCTTGCCGCCGGTGGCCAACAGCGAGGTGCCGCCGAATTTGGTGTTGCCGAAGATGTTGGACAGTTCGTCGGTCAGCGAGTCAAATTCCTTCTGCATCGCGGTCTGGTCGGCAGCGGTAGAGGAGCCGTCAGCGGCCTGGGTCGCCAGGTCCTTCATGCGGTTCAGGATGTTGGTGGTCTCGTCGAGTGCGCCTTCAGCGGTCTGCATCAGGGAAATCGAATTCTGGGTGTTGCGCATGGCAACGCCCATGCCGCTGGTCTGGGTTTTCAGACGGGTGGCGATCTGCAGGCCGGCTGCGTCGTCCATTGCCGAGTTGATGCGGAAGCCGGTGCTCAGGCGGGTCATCGACGTCGACAGCGAAGTCTGCGTACGGGAAATCGAGTTTTGCGCGGACAGCGCCGCTGCGTTGGTATGAAGGCTCAGCATGCTAGCTCCTGGGTGGTTGGTTCGTTATGAGCAGCGAGGTGTTTTTCTGCGCTCTCAGTAATACAAGGCGACTGCCGTGCCGGAAGAGTTAAATGCCGAGTGGAAATTTTTTTTGGAATAAAAAAGCCAACCGCGCACGGTTGGCTTCTTGGGCAAAGCACGCTACGGAATTACTGCAGCAGCGACATGACCAGCGAGGACTGGCTGTTCGACTGTTTCAGCATCGCGGTGCCGGCTTGCAGCAGCATTTGCGACGAGGTCATGGTGGCGGATTCGGAGGCGAAGTCCACGTCCATGATGCGGCCGGTTGCGTTCTTGGTGTTGGTCGAGATGTTGGACAGGTTATTGTAGACGTGGTCCAGGCGGTTCGACACCGCGCCGAGCTTGGAACGCAGGGCGCCGACGGAATCAATCGCGGTGGCCAGCTTGTCGATGGTGGCGTTGGCGTTGGTGGAACCGGTTGCTGCAACGCCGCCGGCCAGGTCGCTGATTTCGGTGCCGTTGGCGGCGCCGGCGACGCCGGCGTCCACGAAGCCTGCTGCCGCTGCCTTGATGTCAGCCGAGGCCGTGTTGCGCTCGGTCGAGAAGTCTGCCGACAGTTTCTCGCCGGAGCTGGCGCCAATCTGGAAAGTAATTGCAGCGGACAGTTTGCCCGGTGCCGCGCCGCCGGCTTTCTGCAGCAGGGTAGTGCCGCCGAATTTGGTGTTGTTGAAGATGTTCGACAGCTCGTCGGTCAGGGAGTTGTACTCCTTCTGCATCGCGCTCTGGTCGGCGGCGGTGGACGAACCGTCGGCAGCCTGGGTCGCCAGGTCTTTCATGCGGTTCAGAATGTTGGTGGTCTCGTCCAGCGCGCCTTCCGAGGTCTGCATCAGCGAGATCGAGTTCTGGGTGTTGCGCATGGCAACGCCCATGCCGCTGGTCTGGGTCTTCAGACGAGTGGCGATCTGCAGGCCTGCAGCATCATCCATTGCCGAGTTGATGCGGAAGCCGGTGCTCAGGCGCGTCATCGAGGTCGACAGCGACGACTGGGTGCGGGAAATCGAGTTTTGCGCGGAAAGGGCCGCTGCGTTGGTGTGAAGGCTCAGCATGCTAACTCCTGGGTTATTGTTTCAAATTGAGCAGCGAGTCACTTCTACGCTCTCAACAGATCAAGGCGACCGGGGCGGTGCGGGCATTAAATGCCGAGTGGAAATTTTTAAATAAAAAAGCCAACCGCGAACGGTTGGCTTTTTGCCAAGTGGAATACTGAATTACTGCAGCAAGGACATGACCAGGGAGGACTGGCTGTTCGATTGTTTCAGCATGGCGGTACCGGCTTGCAGCAGCATCTGCGACGAGGTCATTTGCGCCGATTCGGAGGCGAAGTCGACGTCCATGATGCGCCCGGTGGCGTTCTTGGTGTTGGTCGAAATATTGGACAGGTTGTTGTAGACGTGGTCCAGGCGGTTCGAGATGGCACCCAGCTTGGAACGCAGTGCGCCGACGGCGTCGATCGCAGTGGCCAGTTTGTCGATCGCACCGTTGGCGGCGGCGGCGGTGCTGATCTCGACGCCGGCCGCTGGCACCGACGTGCCGTCGTCCTTGAATCCGACCGAAGCGAGTGCGATCTTGGCGGAAGCCGCGCCCAGTTCGGCGGTGAAGTCTGCCGTCAGCTTTTCGCCGGAGCTGGCGCCGATCTGGAAGGTGATCGCCGCAGACAGCTTGCCAGGGCTGGCGCCGGTCGCGTTCTGCATCAGGGTCGTGCCGCCGAACTTGGTGTTGTTGAAGATATTGGTCAGTTCGTCGGTCAGCGAGTCGTATTCCTTCTGCATCGCAGTCTGGTCGGCGGTGGTGGAGGAGCCGTCGGCTGCCTGGGTGGCCAGGTCCTTCATGCGGTTCAGGATATTGGTGGTCTCATCCAGTGCGCCTTCCGAGGTCTGCATCAGCGAGATGGAATTCTGGGTGTTGCGCATGGCAACGTTCATGCCGCTGGTCTGGGTCTTCAGGCGGGTGGCGATCTGCAGGCCTGCAGCATCGTCCATTGCCGAATTGATACGGAAGCCAGTGCTCAGGCGGGTCATCGAGGTCGACAACGAGCTCTGGGTGCGGGAGATCGAGTTTTGTGCGGAAAGGGCCGCTGCATTGGTGTGAAGGCTCAGCATGCTAACTCCTGGGGTTGTTGGTTGCTCTCAGGAGTACAAGGCGACGGCTGGGCGAGAGGAGTTAAATGCCGAGTGGAAATTTAATTGAATAAAAAAAGCCAACCGCGAACGGTTGGCTTTTTGATACGGCGGCTACTGAATTACTGCAGCAGGGACAGGACCAGGGAGGACTGGCTGTTCGACTGCTTCAGCATGGCGGTGCCGGCTTGCAGCAGCATCTGCGACGAGGTCATTTGCGCCGATTCGGAAGCGAAGTCGACGTCCATGATGCGGCCGGTTGCGTTTTTGGTGTTGGTCGAAATATTGGACAGGTTGTTGTAGACATGGTCCAGGCGGTTCGAGATGGCACCCAGCTTGGAACGCAGTGCGCCCACGGCGTCGATCGCGGTGGCCAGCTTGTCGATGGCCAGGTTGGCGGTGCCGGCGCCGGTCAGTTCAGTGCCAGCGGCCGCACCGGCGCCAGCGTCGGTGAAGCCGGCAGCAGCGGCCTTGATCAGGCCTGCCGCGCCGGTACCGCCACCGGTGGTGCCCAGTTCTGCGGTGAAGTTGGCCGACAGGGTCTCGCCGGTGCTGGCGCCAATCTGGAAAGTGATTGCCGCAGTCAGCTTACCAGTGGAGCTGAGCAGGGAAGTGCCGCCGAACTTGGTGTTGGTGAAGATGTTCGACAGTTCGTCGGTCAGCGAGTCGTATTCCTTCTGCATCGCGGTCTGGTCGGCGGCGGTGGAGGAGCCGTCAGCTGCCTGGGTGGCCAAGTCCTTCATGCGGTTCAGGATGTTGGAAGTCTCGTCCAGAGCGCCTTCTGCGGTCTGCATCAGGGAGATCGAGTTCTGCGTGTTGCGCATGGCAACGCCCATGCCGCTGGTCTGGGTTTTCAGACGGGTGGCGATCTGCAGGCCGGCCGCGTCATCCATTGCCGAGTTGATACGGAAGCCGGTGCTCAGGCGGGTCATCGAGGTCGACAGCGACGACTGGGTACGGGAAATCGAGTTTTGCGCCGAAAGGGCTGCTGCGTTGGTGTGAAGACTCAGCATGATTACTCCTGGGTGGTTGGTTCGTTTCGAGCGCCTGTTGAGGCGCTCTCAGAAGTACAAGACGACCGCAGGGCTTGAAGAATTAAATGCTGAGTGGAAATAAATAAGGGGGCCTGAGCCCCCTTGTCTTCTTGCTTACATATTTGGATAGTTGGGGCCGCCGCCGCCTTCTGGCGTGACCCAGACGATGTTCTGGGTTGGGTCCTTGATATCGCAAGTCTTGCAATGCACGCAATTCTGCGCGTTGATCTGCAGGCGGTCCTGGCCTTCGTCGGTTTTAACGAACTCATACACACCGGCCGGGCAGTAACGTGCTTCCGGGCCTGCATATTTGGCAAGGTTGACCTTCACCGGCACCGAAGCATCCTTCAGCGTCAAGTGGATAGGCTGGTCTTCCGCGTGGTTGGTGTTCGAGATGAACACCGACGACAGGCGGTCGAAAGTCAGCTTGCCATCCGGCTTAGGATAGGTGATCGGGGTGAAGTCCGAAGCAGGGCGCAGGCAGGCGTGATCCGGCGTCGAGTGGTGCAGGGTCCAAGGCGCCTTGCCTCGGAAGATCAGCTGGTCAATGCCGGTCATCAGGGAACCCAGGTACAGGCCTTTCTTCAGCCAAGGCTTCACATTACGTGCTACGTGCAGCTCTTCGTGCAGCCAGGACTTTTCGAACGCCTCAGGGTAAGCGCCCAGTTCGTCAGCGGAACGGCCGGCGCCCAGGGCAGCAACAACCGCTTCAGCGGCCAGCATGCCGGACTTGATCGCAGCGTGGGAACCCTTGATGCGGCTCATGTTCAGGAAGCCGGCGTCGCAACCGATCAGCGCGCCGCCCGGGAAGACCAGCTTAGGCAGCGATTGCAGGCCGCCCGCGGTGATCGCACGCGCGCCGTAGGAAATGCGCTTGGCGCCTTCGAAGAAGGTGCGGATTTCCGGGTGGGTCTTGTAGCGCTGGAATTCTTCATACGGCGACAGGTAAGGATTCTCGTAATCCAGGCCCACCACGTAGCCAACCATGACCTGGTTGTTTTCCATGTGGTACAGGAAGGAACCGCCATAAGTCTTGCTGTCCAGCGGCCAGCCGGTGGTGTGGATCACCAGGCCAGGCTGGTGCTTGGCAGGATCGATTTCCCACAGTTCCTTGATGCCAATGCCGTAGGATTGAGGATCCTTGCCCTTGTTCAGGTCGTACTTGGCCATGAGCTGCTTGCCCAGGTGGCCGCGCGCACCTTCAGCGAACAGGGTGTATTTGCCGTGCAGTTCCATGCCCAGCTGGAAGTCAGGGCCCGGCTCGCCATCGCGCTTCACGCCCATATTGCCGGTTGCGACGCCTTTGACCGAACCATCGTCGTTGTACAGGATTTCGGCGCCGGTGAAGCCAGGGAAGATTTCCACGCCCAGGGCTTCAGCCTGCTGGCCCAGCCAGCGCACCACATTGCCGAGCGAGATCACGTAGTTGCCGTGGTTCTCAAAGCATTTCGGCAGGGCGAAGTTCGGGGTCTTGTAAGCCTTGGTCTCGGTCAGGAACAGGACGCGGTCTTCGGTGACTTCGGTGTTCAGCGGCGCGCCCAGCTCTTTCCAGTTAGGAATCAGCTCGGTAATGGCTTTCGGGTCCATCACGGCGCCGGACAGGATATGGGCGCCCAGCTCGCCGCCTTTTTCCAGCACGACCACGGAGGTGTCCGCGTTCAGCTGCTTGATCTTGATCGCTGCCGCCAGGCCAGCAGGGCCGCCGCCAACGATCACAACGTCGTACTCCATTGCCTCGCGCGGGCCGTACTGTTCTACAAGGTTGCTCATAGTGTTTTTATAAGAATGATGAAAAATTCGATGCTGGAAATAGAACGAGTGTGCTCTTTTTTCCTTGGTAATGCAACGGTGGCGCCATTGTGAGGGCTAATATTAGACGTGGCAATCTAATAAGGAGGTTTTTTGTGTCATGATGTCGGAACAGAATCAAAAGGAGTAGCCGGTGGGGATCGAAGTTAATTTTGAGGGCAAAATCGCCCTGATCACGGGCGCCTCCAGCGGGCTTGGCGCCCGTTTCGCCAAAGTGCTGGCCAAGGCCGGCTGCCAGGTGGTGCTGGCCTCGCGCCGCATCGAACGCTTGAAAGAATTGCGCGCTGAAATCGAAGCCGATGGCGGCGCCGCCCATGTGGTCACGGTAGATGTGACCGACTTCGCCAGCATCAAATCGGCCATTGCCCATGCCGAGACGGAAGCGGGGCCGATCGACATTCTCGTGAATAATTCAGGTGTATCAATGACGCAACGTTTGCTCGATGTGTCGCCTGAGGATTATGACTTTGTCATGGACTGCAACCTGCGCGGGGCGTTTTTCGTCGCACAGGAGACGGCCAAGCGCATGGTGGCGCGAGCGAAGGGGGATCCGCGCAAGCAGCACCGTATTATCAATATCGCTTCGGTGGCAGGTTTGCGCGTACTGCCGCAGATCGGGGTGTATTGCATGAGCAAGGCGGGCGTCGTGCAGATGACCAAGGCGATGGCGGTGGAGTGGGGCAAATACGGAATTAATACCAATGCCATCTGCCCGGGATATATCGAGACTGAGATCAATGAGGATTATTTCGCCAGTGAGCAGGGCAAGCGGCTGATCGATATGCTGCCGCGCAAGCGGGCAGGGAAGCCGGAGGATCTGGATGGCTTGCTGCTGCTGCTGGCGGGTGACGAGGCGCACTTTATCAACGGCGCGATTATCTCGGCGGATGATGGGATGATGGCTGGCTAAAACCCTGTAGACCTGGGTCAGACCCAAGGGTCTGACCCCCAACGGGTTTAGGTCCCCAATGCTGGTTCCAGGTCTTTGACTTTTTGAGAAGATCAAAGACACACAAGCGCAACCGCTGGCTGTGCCGCAGACAGGGTCTGACCCTTGGGGCAGACCCTGGTTTACCGGGGTTTAAGGTGCACCTGCCAATTTATGTACCAGTTCAGTCGCCGTCGAAGCCCCAAACTTCCGCATCAGACTGGCCCGGTGCATTTCAACGGTACGTGGCGACAACCCCGCATCCCGCGCAATCATCTTGCTGGTCTTCCCCTCAACCAGCAGTGCCGCAATCTCCCGCTCACGGGGCGTCAGCGCCGCCGACACCGGCCGCTGCTCCGACAAATCCTCAAACGTCCAGATGCCCGCTCCCAGCGGCTGCCCTGCATCAAGGGCTCGCCCCGTCACATGGCACCAGAACAGCTCGCCATTCGCGCGGCGCATGATGCGCTCATCCGAATAGCGTCCCCGAGCATTCATGATCGGAATGATGCGGTCGCCAGTGCGCAGATACTCATCCTGGGTTGGGTACAAGACCTCAAACGAGCGCCCGTCGAGCTCCGCCGCACGATATCCAAACATGGCCGCCAGCGCATCATTGCTGGCCTTGATCACGCGATTGTCGGACACACACATGCCGACCGGGGCGAATTTGAAGATGGACTCGTAATTGATCGGCATTGCGGTATTTCTACGGTATTGAAGTTTGCGCGGGCGTATTCTATCCTCAAACGCCATCTGGCCATTTAAGCAAGGAGACATAATGAATAAAATTTACCCGGATGCCAAGGCCGCCCTGGCCGGCATCGTGGCCGACGGCCAGACGATCGCCGTCGGCGGTTTCGGCCTGTGCGGCATCCCGGAAGCGCTGATCGCAGCCCTGCGCGACAGCGGCGCCACCGGCCTGACCGCCATTTCCAACAACGCCGGCGTAGACGGCTTCGGCCTGGGCCAATTGCTGGAAACCCGCCAGATCAAGAAAATGATCTCCTCCTACGTGGGCGAGAACAAGGAATTTGCACGCCAGTTCCTGGCCGGCGAACTGGAGCTGGAATTCACCCCGCAAGGCACGCTGGCGGAAAAGCTGCGCGCCGGCGGCGCTGGCATTCCTGCCTTCTTCACCAAGACCGGCGTCGGCACCATCGTCGCCGACGGCAAGGAAATCCGCGAATTCGACGGCGAGCAGTACGTGATGGAACGCTCCCTGGTGGCCGACGTCTCCCTGGTCAAGGCCTGGAAGGCCGACAAATCGGGCAATCTGGTCTTCCGCAAGACCTCGCGCAACTTCAACCCGAACGTGGCCGCCGCAGGCAAAGTCTGCGTGGTGGAAGTGGAAGAAATCGTCGAAGTGGGCGCAATCGATCCGGATGCCGTGCACCTGCCGGGCATTTACGTGCACCGCATCGTGCTCAACGCAAACCCGGAAAAACGCATCGAACAGCGCACCGTGCGTGCCAACTAAGGAGAAGACAACATGGCATGGACTCGTGATGAAATGGCCGCACGCGCGGCAAAAGAGCTGCAGGACGGCTTCTATGTGAACCTGGGCATTGGCCTGCCGACCCTGGTCGCCAACTACGTACCGAAAGATGTCGAGGTATTCCTGCAGTCGGAAAACGGCCTGCTGGGCATCGGCCCGTTCCCGACGGAAGCGGAAGTGGACGCCGACCTGATCAATGCCGGCAAGCAGACCGTGACCGCGCTGCCGGGCGCTGCCTACTTCAGCTCGGCAGACTCGTTTGCCATGATCCGCGGCGGCAAGATCAACCTGGCGATCCTGGGCGCGATGCAGGTATCGGAAAAGGGCGACCTGGCCAACTGGATGATCCCAGGCAAAATGGTGAAAGGCATGGGCGGCGCGATGGACCTGGTGGCCGGCGTCAAGAAAGTGGTGGTGCTGATGGAGCACGTCGCCACCGCCAAGGATGGCTCAACCTCGCACAAGCTGCTGAAGAAATGCGACCTGCCGCTGACCGGTGTTGGCGTGGTTGACATGATCATCACCGACCTCGGCGTGATGGAAGTAACGCCGACCGGCATCAAGGTGAGCGAACTGGCGCCTGGCGTCACCCGCGAAGAGATTACCGCCGCCTCCGGCGTGGAACTGTCGTTTGCATAATTAAAGTCGGGGTCAGGTCCGGCAAATGGACAAATCGCTGCGCGATTTGTCCATTTGCCGGACCTGACCCCGACTTTTAAATGAAGAGGGGACGCCGCGGCGTCCCCTTTTTCTTGTTACTGGCCCTTGACGTAGGTGTATTTACGCTTGCGGGTCGACTTGATATTTGGAGTCATCTTGCAACCCTCGTGTGCAGAGGAGGATTTGCACTTCTCGTCGGGATTTGGACCGCCGCCGCCACCGCCACCGCCACCGCTATTATTAGGGGCGCCAGCGGCGCCGACAGTACCACCAGCACAGCCGAAGCAGATGGTAGTTGGCCTGATGGTGCCATCGGGCAGCGTGACAGGAACGCTTGGAGACAGCACCGGGTTCGGTGGCAAGCCACCGCCGGTAAACACGCTGGAACGGTTGCCGCCGCAGATGCCGTCGACGCCGAGCGTGCCGGAAGCGTTGAGCAGGCTTACACGGTAGCCGCGTGCTTCACCCAGGGAGGTGGAGCAGGATTGCGCCTGTCCCACGATAGGCCGGTTGGTGCTGAAGTCGACGGTGCCGGCGGCGATCAGGGCCGAGGTCACCACCTGTTCGCCAGCTGCCAGCTGCATGTACCAGCCTCTGCTGCTGCCATTCGGCAGCGTTTTTGGCGAATTGCAGTCGGTCGGGTCGCTGCTGTTGGTCAACGAGCTGTCCAGGTTCAAACCGGCGTCGGCCGCAGGCTTCACCGTCAGGTTGTCCAGCGCCACGTAGAAGCGGTTGCTGGTCGATGCGTACGGGTATTGCCACGACAGCGGGTGCTCGCGGTCGCCGCTGCCAAGGGCCAGGTAGACATAGCCTTTGTTATACAGCACGGCCGGGCCGAACATGAATTTGCGCGGGCTGGTCGCGTCGTTGGTATAGGCGACGCGGTAGATTTGCCAGTCGCTGGCGGCCAGCGGATTCAGGGTGGTTGGGCCGTCGATAAAGTCGATACGGTAGATATTGCCACCCAAATCGGCGGCATAGGCGTAATCCATCATGCCGTCGCCATCGGCGTCGACCAGCGAAATGTCGCCGACTACGCCGCGCTTGGTCTTGAAGGAGCCCAGCAGGGCGCCGGTACGTCCGTTGAGGATGTACACGTAGCCGCCTTTGCTGGTGGTGCAGGTCGGCGCGCCGGTGTTGGCATCTTCGCAGGTATCGTAGCCGCCGCCGAACATCACGACCGGGTCGGTGGTCGAGTAGCCCTTGATGAAGGCGACAGTCGGCGTGGACCAGGTCTGGCCAATGCCCGACATGCCGGTGGTGCAGCCGGTGTCGTTAGTCAGGTTCGGGCAGCCTGCTGCCCACAACAGGGACGGGTTGTCGACATCGGTGGCATTGATGCCGTAGACCATGCGGCCACCACGGCGCATGGAAGGGTAGATCCAGATGGCGGTGTTGTCCGCGTTCTGGTAGGAGCCAGCAGAACCGTCAAAGAAGTAGTCCTTCGGTGCGCCGACTGCCGACACATCGCTCGGGCCGGACAAGTTCGGGTAGTTCACCAGCGGCGTCTGGTCCTTCAGGCGCGACAGGCGGCTGAAGAATTCCGGCGCAACAAAAGCCCAGTGCTCTTTGCCGGTATCGCCCTCGACGGCACGGAAATAGCCATCATTGGCGCCATAGAAGATGTAGACGCCTTTGGTGCCGCCATAGTTGACGGGCAGCGGGCGCGAGTGGATCACGTCGCCATGGATCGACGGGCGGGTCTGGGTTTGCGCGCCGATATTACGTTCGTTGTTGACGTCCTTGCCGCTGATATAGTCGACCACGTCGGCCGAGAGGCCAGTGTTGGTAGTGTTGAAGTCAACAAAACTGGTCCCGGTCGCGGTGCGGGTCAACAGTTTGCGGTTGACCGCATAGGTAGGGGTAACGCTGGTCGTGGCTGGATTGTTACCGTTGCGCAGAACCTGCGCCACGCCGCCTTTTTCCACAAATGGTCCATCAGGCGCATCGGAATATGCGTTCTTACCCGCGCAATTGCCTGCCGGATCAGGATTGATGCCCAGGTTCTTCCAGTAAGCCCCGTTGTCGCTGGTCCAATAGCTCTGCGCGCAATCGGTGATGAAACCGTCGATGGGATTGATCGCGGCGTTGCCGTTGGCGTCGCCCAGCTTGACTTCGGCGCCGCTGGCGATCACCTGGTAGCGCTTCAGGTTACCGAACCAGCGCGGCTTGGCGTCCGGGTCAGGGCGGAACACGCCAATGTAGACCTGGTTTTCGTTCTGCGTGCGGTTGGTGGCGTTCACCGGCAGCGATGCCGAAGCGAAGGATGAGTTCACCGCCAGCACTTCGCCAATGATCTGGTTCAGTGCATCAAGAATGCCCTGCTGGCTCTTGGCCGCAAAATACTTGCCGCCGCCAGCCTGGGCCATGCTGAGCATCAGGCTGGTGTGGTCAGTGTTTTCCTGCTTGTTGTAAACGTCGATGGTGTAGAACACCACTTTGGATTTCAGGGTTGGGGTGGTCCCAGGAATCGGCACGCCGACGTTATGCATGAAGCGCGCCCACTCATCGGCATTGTACGGATGGGTGTCGGTGACGGCGCCGCTGGTGGCGGCAACGTTGGTAGTCTCAGTGTTGACACCATTGATCGCATACGAGGCCGTGCCTGCGGCGCAGAACAGGGCGCCGTTGTTGAGTGCAGAGCCGATGACACAACCCTTGCTGAACTTGTCGGTGGAACAGTTGGTTGGCCAGGGCGATTTGCTCAGTTCGGCCTGGGCGTCGGTAGGGTTGGCATAGCAGACCGCCGTCTGGCCGAGGTTGGTCGTGACGTCAACGGTTTGCGAGGTGAAGGTTGGCAACTTGAGCTGGGAAGTATCTCCGCCCAGGCCGCTCAACCGGCTGGTATTGGCGCTGTCGTCCGCGGTCGGGCCGCTCTGGTCCGGATTGGTCACGAAGATGACGATGGTCTTCGCGCAATTCTTGTCGGCGTTCAGCGGCGACTGGAAAGTGGTGTATCTGCTGGCGTAGCCCGCTGCATCGGGGCCGTAGCTGCCCCCCGTGGCGCTCGGCGAGTAGCTGTTGAAGCCACCCAGGTAGTTGTACACGTCAAATAACAGGTTGCCGTACATCGTGCCCGAGTTGCGCTTTTCAGTTGGCGAGGTGATGTTGGCATCGATCCGGTCCAGTGTGGCGCCCAGTGCCGCCTTGGCGGTGGTGGTCATCGGCTGGATGGCCGAGCGCACATAACCGCCATTGTCGTTGGCGTTGCCGCCGGTGACGAATTCGAACAGGCCGACGTTGACCGTGCCATCCAGGGCGGCGATGGCCTGCTTGATGGCGCGCACCTCCGATTGGCCCTGGGTGTCCCCGCTGGGCCACTTCTGCGCCTGGCGCGACCAGTTGGACGTATTGTCCAGCACGATCAGGATGTTCGGGTTGATCGCGGTACCGGCGGACGCACCGGTGAAGATATCAATGTCGTCAGCGCCAGCCGGGAACGACAGGAGGGTGGCGCATGCACCGAGGCTGATTGCCGCAGTGGTCATTAACTTTTTTGGCATGGCTGGCTCTCTATAAAAAGCGGGCTACTTTATTTGCAACTGTTGCCGGCGTCGGCGGAAGGAATGCGCATGGCGACGCCTTGTACCACTTCCACCTTCGATTGAACTTGCTTGTCTTCACTGACGGCCGTCATTTCCCAGGTTGTATCGGCGCACAGCGAACCGCTGGTGTTGGCGCCGATTGTTCCCGCCAAACCGGACGGCGGGGAAACGGAGCACCCGGCGTCTTCATCTTTGCTCATGTCGAGGTCGGCGTTGGTGAGGGTCTTGACCTTGATGCAGACCGGCGTGCTGAGCGTGGTCACGATATCGTTGACGCCGTCGCCGTTGATATCGATGCAGCGAACGTTGCTCTTGCCGCCGCAGCGATTGGCCAGCGCATCGGTCGGCGTGTCGAAGAAGCGTGTGCTTGACATCGCTTCGTCGAGAACGCCGCGGCTGGCGGCAATGCCCTCGTCGCGGTTTTGCATATTATTCACTACCTGGATGCTCGATTTACCCAAGTTGAAGGTCGACATGGCCAGCAAGCTGATCAGCACCAGCATGACCAGTGCCACGAACAGGGTTACGCCGCGCTGCCGTTGAAATGCACGGTATTTCATCAGTTTTTCCTTCCTGCGACGTTGGGCAGGCCGATCAACGCACTGAAGACGTGGCGTTTGTATTTATCGTTGGCAGCAGCGATAACGTTCGGCTGGTTGTCGGCCTTCAGGCCCAGGGTATAGGACTTGTTGTCGGTGTAAGTCAAGGACGGGGTCAGTGTGCGGGACAGCAGGTTCAGCTTGACCGACACGACGTTGCTCCAATTGGCGATGATGCAGGCGGTGTCGGCGCAGCCTTGGCCTACATTTGCCGTGTACTTGTCGGCCACACCGCTGCTGACCGGTGGCGATGCCATATTGCTGGTGGCGATGCCATATTCAATCTGCATATTTTCGATGCCTTCAACCAGTGGCACGATCTGCACCGAGAGCGTGCCGCCATTGCTGACGATTTCCGCCCGCTTCAGGGTAGGAATGCCGTCGCTGCCAACGCTGTTATTGGCGATGTAATAAATATGGGTCAGCAGCCGGCGCAGATTGGACGGGGTCCCGGAGTTCGCCGTGACCCCGCAATCGCGCTGGTGCAGCGTGAAACCGCTGTTGGTTGCATTGATCTGGTAATAATTCGTCACCAGGTTGGAGCCCAGTTCAGATGAGTTGTTGCACAGCGAAGCCTGGAAGAAGGGACCACCGGCCGAAGCAGGTTCGCAATCGGCGGCATCAACCACGCAAGTCTGGGTGTGGCGTACGACGATGACGTCGGTATTATCCTTGCGGTCGGTCAGGCAGGTGATGGAGGTGGTGTTGTCATAGCCCTGGACCGGCAGGGCGATACCGGTGCGCACATCGGCGATATTGGTCGAGCATGGGTCTGTGAGCGCCGCCGGCATGGCCAGCTTCTCCGGGTCGAACTCGGCGTAATAGCCAGCGGAGCGCAGGTCAGCCGTCATGAGCTGCATGGCATAGCGGCCGTTCTCCACCTGACGGTTGGCGCGCTCGACTTCCATTTGTGCAGCATTATTGTTGGTGAACAGGGTCGACAGGCCGGCCAGCAACAGCAAACCGATGGTGATTGCCACCATCAATTCAATCAGGGTGAAGCCGGACTGTCGGCGGTTAGGATGCATGTAGTAAGTCCTCATTTGCAGTCCAGCAGAGGGATCGTGACCTGGGCGGCGACCAGGCGGCGATAGTTTTCGGCGCCGAACTTGTCCTTGCCGCAGGTGATGGACGGCGCCTGGGTGGCATGCAGGCCCTGCCAGGCGACAGCGACCTGGTAAATGGCAGGGATGCAGGCGCCGCCGGTATCATTCTTCGCCTGGACCTGGGTAATGCAGCCGCGGGCGCCGATCATGGCGCCCACCTTGTTGCTGCTGCTGTCGCTCTCGGCCGCACCTTTCAGTGCATTGCTCCAGTCGCACAGGTCGCGCGCGGCGCCGGCTGCGACGGTGCTGCAATCGGCAGGCTGGGTATCTCCGGTGCCCACTTCGGCCACCACGTAGTCGGCGCTGCCGCCGATATTTCCCTGCAGGCGGGCGGTCATATCGTCCAGCAGTATCACGGCCTGGGCGCGCTGGTAGGACTCGACCGATCCAAGGTTGGCCTTGGACTGGAAGACGGCGATGCCGAGCAAGCCGAAGGCGAGGATCACGATCGTGACCAGGACTTCAATCATCGAAATGCCGTGTTGGCGGTGCATGGCAGGCGTTAGCATGATTTGTTTTGAATATTGGGACGACCGCCCAGGTCAATGGTGATACAACGCGGCGAGCCTTGCGCCGCGCTGACCGAGAAAGTCGGGTTGGCTGCACCCTTGAGGCGGCCCGACGAGCTGAAGGTGATCGCGCCTGTTGGACCGGCAACCGTGACCGAGGAGCGGGTAACGAAACTGGCCAGGGCCGGCTCGCCGGCGTTCGGGCTCGGGATGGTCCAACCGGTGCTCCAGTTGGTGGTCGGGGTCATGGTCACATCGGTATTGCGCTTGATGGCTTCGCTGCGCGCGCGCAGGATGCTGGCGAACAGGTCGCTGCTGGTGGTCTTGATACGCTGATTGACCACCATTTGCGACATCTGCGGAATGCCAACCCCGGCAAGGATGATGAGAATGGCGACTGCGGCCATCAATTCGACAAGGCTGAAACCGGCTTGACGTTTCATCGCATCACCACTTGGTGCTTGGCGTCTTGGCGCCGGTCTGGTCAATGGTGAGGTCGCCATCGCCGGCTTGCCCGGTACCGGCGATCGGCGAAGCCTTGATGGTGAAAGTCGGCGGCGGGCCATCGCTGGTCGTAATGGTGATCGTGTAGAACTTGGAAACGGCAGCAGGCGTCGTCATGTTCAAGCCTGCCACACTGTTCTTGTAGGTGCGCGCATCGGCCAGGAACTGCTGCTCGCGGGTGGCCAGGTCCAGCATGAATTGCTGCGCCGCTGCGCGGTTGCCACGCACGACGTAACGGGTGTACGAGGGCATCGCGACCGCGGCCAGGATGCCGATAATGGCGACGACCGCCATCAGCTCGACCATCGTAAATCCGCGTTGGCTGGGTAATTTCATCCTGGCTTCCGTAAAGAGGGATTTTTAGTGACTTAATTCTAGTTTGCGTGTTGCCGTGTGTCAACTTTTCAGGTGAGACTTTTCGTTACATTCTAACCACAAAAAAGAAAGGCCCCACGCAATATTGCATGGGGCCGGTGGTTTCGTGCAGGAAATGTTGTTTATTCGGCAGTGGCAGCCAGATCTTCCGCAGCCTGCTCATGCAGGTTGCCCAGCGGAGTTGGATTGGCCAGCTCGCGCTGCAGGGTCGCGTTATCGAGTTCGCCTTCCCATTTGGCGACCACCAGGGCGGCGACGCCATTACCGCAGAAGTTGGTCAGGGCGCGGCATTCGCTCATGAAGCGGTCGATGCCCAGGATCAGGGCCATGCCGGCCACCGGGATGGTCGGCACCACGGCGAGGGTGGCCGCCAGGGTGATGAAGCCGGCGCCGGTGATGCCGGACGCGCCTTTCGAGGTCAGCATGGCGACCCCGAGGATGGTCAACTGCTGCATCAGCGTCAGGTCGGTATTGGTGGCCTGGGCAACGAACAGGGCGGCCATGGTCATGTAGATATTGGTGCCGTCCAGGTTGAAGGAGTAGCCGGTCGGGATGACCAGGCCAACTACTGGTTTCGATGCACCCAGTTTTTCCAGCTTGCGCATCAGCGACGGCAGGGCGCTTTCCGAGGAGGAGGTGCCGAGCACGATCAGCAGCTCTTCCTTGATGTAGGAAATGAAGCGGAAGATCGAAAAGCCAGTGTACTTTGCGATGGCGCCCAGCACGACGAAGACGAACAGGCCGCAGGTCAGGTAGAACGAGCCCATCAGCTTGGCCAGCGGCAGCAGGGAGGCGATGCCGTACTTACCAATGGTAAAGGACATGGCGCCGAACGCACCCAGCGGCGCAACCTTCATGATGATGTTGACCATGCCGAAGAAGGCGTGCGATACGTCGTCGATCAGTTTATGCACTGGGCGGCCGCGTTCACCCAGCAGCGACAGCGCAAAGCCGAACAGCACCGCCACCAGCAGCACCTGCAGGATGTCGCCCTTGGCAAAGGCGTCGAACACGGTGTTCGGGATGATGTTCATCAGGAAATCGACCGTCGTCAGCGACTTGGTTTTGTCGGTGTACTGGGCGATGGCCTTGGTGTCCAGGGTGTGCGGGTCGGCGTTGAAGCCGGCGCCAGGCTGGATGGTATTGGCCACGACCAGGCCGATGACCAGCGCGAAGGTCGAAACGATTTCGAAGTAGAGCAGGGCTTTGCCGCCGACGCGGCCGATTTTCTTCACGTCCTGCATGCCGGCGATGCCGCTCACCACGGTACAGAAGATGACCGGGGCGATGATCATCTTGATCAGCTTGATGAAACCGTCGCCAAGCGGCTTCATTGCCACGGCGTCCGCCGGCAGGTAAATGCCGAGCATGACGCCGCAGAAGATTGCGAACAGTACTTGTACGTACAGTATTTTATAGAAGGGTTTCTTTTGCATGATATGGGCCTGGTTTGTCTCCGAATATCCTCATCATTGCAAATGGTATGCCACGCCGCCATTGTGTGTAACCCTATTGTGGAAAACCACAATCCATTTTCCATGGCAATATTGCAATAATCGGCGCATGCCACTGCAAGCTTATTTAGACACTTTCCCCGCGCTCGCCGAAGGCGTGTACGCCCATGCGTCGGCGCAAATCATCGGCGACGTCAGCATCGGCCGCGATTCCTCGGTCTGGTGCAATGCCGTCCTGCGCGGCGACGTCAACCGGATCACGATCGGCGAGTGCAGCAATGTGCAGGACTTTGCGATGTGCCATGTGTCGCACAGGTCGGCCGCGAAGCCCGAGGGTGCTGCTTTGAATATAGGAAATTATGTCACCATTGCCCATTCGGTGCTGCTGCACGGCTGTACCATCGGCGACGAATGCCTGATCGGCATGGGCTCGATCATCATGGATGACGTGATCGTTGAAAAACACGTGATGGTAGGCGCCGGCAGCCTGGTGGCTCCCGGCAAGGTGTTGAAGAGCGGCGGGCTGTATGTCGGCCGGCCCGCCATCCGCATCCGCGAGCTGACGGAGGCGGAGGTCGCCCACCTGAGGTACTCCGCTGAACATTATGTGCGCGTCAAGAACAATTACCTGACGCGTTAAGCGATCTATTGGGCGACCCAGCCGCCATCCATATTCCACGCTACGCCGCGCATCTGGCGCGCCGCATCGGAGCACAGGAAGACGGCCATTGCACCCAATTCCTCCGGTGTGACAAACTCGCCCGAAGGCTGCTTTTCCGCCAGCAGAGCGGCTTTGGCTGCCTCGTTCGACAAGCCTTCCTTTTCCGCGCGGGCATCGACCTGCTTCTGGACCAGGGGCGTCAGCACCCAGCCTGGGCAAATCGCATTGCAGGTAATGCCGGTCTTGGCTGTCTCCAACGCCGTCGCCTTGGTAAACCCGACCAGCCCATGCTTGGCCGCGACATAGGCCGACTTGCCCGCCGACGCCACCAGCCCGTGCACCGAAGCGAGGTTGATGATGCGGCCCCAGTTGCGCGCCTTCATATGCGGCAGCGCCAGGCGCGTCGTATGGAAAGCCGAAGTCAGGTTGATGGCAATAATGGCATCCCAGCGCTCAGGCGGGAAATCCTCGACATTGGCAACGTGCTGGATGCCTGCGTTATTCACCAGGATGTCGACGCCGCCGAATACGTCGGCCGCGTAATTCATCATGGCTTCAATCTGCGCCGGCTTGCTCATGTCAGCGCCGTTGTAGCCGGTCTGCACGCCGAATTCGGCGGCCAGCGACTCCTGCAGCTGGGCGATCTCGCCTGCATCGCCAAAACCGTTCAGGATAATGTTGGCGCCTTCGGCCGCCAGGCTGCGCGCGATGCCCAGGCCAATGCCCGAAGTGGATCCGGTAACGAGCGCTGTTTTGCCGCGTAAAGTAGTGCTGACCATTTGGTACCCTATAATTTGTTAGCCAATGTAGAATGTAGCGCAAAAACCACTAGTGAACCAATAACACTGGAGCGAGAAACGAATGCCAGAAGCGAAAATAAAGTCCGTTCAGTGTTTCTCCATGTCTGGCCTGCACCAGATGGCATACAAGGAGTGGGGCGAGGAAGATAACCCGAACGTGCTCGTTTGCGTGCACGGCGTAACCCGCGTTTCTGATGATTTCGATAATCTCGCACAGTCACTGTGCAAGGATTACCGTGTGGTTTGTCCCGATGTGGTGGGCCGCGGCCGCTCCGGCCACCTGGTCAACCCGCAGCTGTACCGTCTTCCCCAGTATGTGAGCGATATGGTGACGCTGCTGGCGCGCGTGCTGGCCAATGGCGAGCGCCAGACCGTCGACTGGTTCGGCACCTCGATGGGCGGCCTGATCGGCATGGGCCTGGCCTCCTTGCCGGATAGCCCGGTCAGCAAGCTGGTATTAAACGATATCGGCCCCACATTGGATGCGGTGGCTATCCAGCGTATCGGCGATTACATCGCGCAGGAAGTGCGCTTCCCGACTTTCAAGGCCGGCGCCGAATTCGTGAAAATGGTCTCGGTCACGTTCGGCGAGCATACTGACGCCGAGTGGCACAAGCTGGCCGCCGACGTGCTGCGCCAGGACAGCGACGGTTCCTGGGTGCGCCATTACGATATGGGCCTGGCCTTGCCGTTCCAGTCGGTGACGCCGGAATCGGCCAAGGCCGATGAAGCGATGCTGTGGGCAGCCTACGATGCGATCCGCTGCCCCACCTTGCTGGTGCGGGGCGCCAATTCGGACCTGCTGTCGCGCGCGACGGCGGAAGCGATGACGCAGCGCGGCCCGAAAGCCAAGCTGGTGGAAATCCCGAACGTTGGCCACGCGCCGACCTTCCTGCATGACGACCAGATCGCGATCGCCAAAGATTTTTTGTTGAACCACTAAGAGAAAGAGCATGGAAATCAAACGTTTTCACGTAGGTAAGCGCATGTCCGAAATGGCCGTCCACAACGGCACCGTCTACCTGGCCGGCCAGATCGCCGAAAAAGGCGGCGACATCAAGGCGCAGACCGCCGAAGTACTGGCCAGCATCGACCGCCTGCTTACCGAAGCGGGCAGCGACAAGGCGCACATCCTGCGCGCCCAGATCTTCATCACCGACCTGGCCAACTTCGCCGCCATGAACGAAGTGTGGGAAGCCTGGGTTGTTGAAGGCAACACCCCGCCGCGCGCGACCGTGAAAGCGGAGCTGGCAAACCCTGAATGGCTCATCGAAATCGTGGTGACTGCCGCCGTCAAGTAAGATGTAAAGGTTTTCGTAATGGTTTCAATCGCGGCTCTCAATAGCGCAACGACGGAGCAACTGGTACAAGGCTTATCCGCCGACGACGGCGCGCGCGTGCTGGCTGCGCTCGATCACGCCAGCCAGGCCTATAGCGGCCGTGTCACCGGCCACGGGCAAGACGCCCTGGAATTCGCCATCGGGGTCGCCAGCACACTGGCCATCCTGCGCACCGATGCGGAAACGCGCATCGCGGCATTGATGTTCGAGCTCACACTGCTCGACGCCGACACCGCTCCCTCGATCGAGCCGCGCTACGGCAAGGAAGTCAACGACCTGGTGGCAGGCGTGCGCCAGCTGATCCGCCTGCGCGAATTGACGCTGGCGTCCTCCGGCAGTGCTGCGCGCACCAAGACTGCGGCGCAGCAGGCTGTCGCCCAGGTCGAATCGCTGCGCAAGATGCTGCTGGCGATGGCGACCGATATGCGCGTCGTGCTGGTGCGGCTGGCCTCCTGCTGTACCACCTTGCGCTACTTTTCCGACATCAAGCGCTTTGATGACGTCACCCGCGCTTACGGCCGCGAAACCCTGGACCTTTACGCGCCGCTGGCAAACCGCCTCGGCATCTGGCAGATCAAGTGGGAGCTGGAGGACCTGTCCTTCCGCTTCATCGAGCCGGAAACCTACAAGCGCATTGCGAAGATGCTGGAAGAGAAGCGCATGGCGCGCGAGAGCTTCGTCACGTCTTCCATTGCGCGCCTGCAGTCCGAACTGGCATCGGCGGGCATCAAGGCCGAAGTGTTCGGCCGGCCCAAGCACATCTACTCCATCTGGAACAAGATGAAGGGCAAGGACCTGGACTTCTCGGAGCTGTACGACGTGCGCGCCTTCCGCGTGATCGTCGACGACGTGAAGACCTGCTATACGGTGCTCGGCGTGGTCCACAATATCTGGACCCCGATCCCCAAAGAATTCGACGATTACATCTCCCGTCCCAAGCCAAACGGCTACCAGTCGCTGCACACGGTAGTGACGGCGGACGATGGCCGTCCCCTCGAAGTGCAGATCCGCACCCATGAAATGCACAGCTTCGCCGAATACGGCGTGGCGGCGCACTGGCGCTACAAGGAGGAGGGTGGCTCCAATTTCAAAGGGCAGCAGTACGACGAGAAGATCGCCTGGCTGCGCCAGCTGCTGGCCTGGAAGACCGAGGTTGCCGACACCGTCGTCGGCAATGAAGACCAGCAACGCGAATGGGTGGAGAAGCTCAAGTCCACCACACTGGACGACCGCATCTTCGTGCTGACTCCGCAGGCGCGTGTGATCGAATTGCCGGTCGGCGCGACGCCGATCGATTTCGCCTACCACCTGCACAGCGATGTCGGCCATCGCTGCCGCGGCGCGCGCGTCGATGGCCAGATGGTGCCGCTCAACACGCCGTTGAAGAGCGGGCAGACCTGCGAAGTGATTACCGCCAAGGGCGCGCCCGGCACGGCTGGGCCCTCGCGCGATTGGCTGAGCCCTGGCTACACCGTTTCGAACCGTACGCGCACCAAGGTGCGTGCGTGGTTCCACGCCATCGATATCCAGGAAACCGTTGCGAACGGCCGCGCGCTGGTTGAGAAATCACTTCAGCGCGAGGGCAAGACGGCAGTCAACCTGGAAACGTTGGCGCAAAAGCTCGGCTTTGCCAAAGTGGACGACCTTTTCCTCTCCGTGGGCAAGGATGAGTTCTCGCTGCGTCATGTTGAGCTGGCGCTGCGTGACCCGGGGGAGTCCGAAGAGGAGGTCGTCGACCAGGTTGCGGTCAGCAAGAGCCGCAATTCCAGCGTTGAATCCGGCGCGAAATCGGGCGTCCTGGTGGTCGGTACCGATGGCCTGATGACGCAATTGGCGAAATGCTGCAAACCGGCGCCGCCTGATCCGATTGTCGGCTTCGTCACGCGGGGGAAAGGCGTATCGATTCACCGCGCCTCGTGCAAAAACTTCGCCGAAATGCGCGCCAAAGCGCCGGAACGGGTCATTGTCACGGAGTGGGGCGCAGCGCGCTCGGACACCGTGTTCCCGGTCGATTTATTCGTATTGGCAGCCGACCGCCAGGGATTATTGCGCGATATTTCCGAGATATTCTCGCGCGAGAAAATCAACGTCACCGGCGTGAATACCCAATCGGCCAAAGGCCAGGCTCGCATGACCTTTACTGTCGAAATCGGCGCCACCAGCCAACTGCAGAAAGCCCTCGCCGCCATTGGCGAAGTGACCGGCATCCTGGAAGCCCGCCGCGCCTGATTGCGTTTCGCGTCCCTCATTCGGCAGCACGCGAGCAAGGCGTGCTAGCCCCTGGCTCGTTGTAGCCAGGGCTTAGCGCGCAGGGCGATTAAGCAGCTCGCTCAGGACGTCTGCGGTACGGCGCACCCTTGGGGATTTGCGGACGTCGTCGTGAATAACCATCCAGAGCTTGCGCTGCACCGGACAATCGACGCCGGCGATTATCAAGCCGGTGGCAAGATAATCGGGTAGGACGGCAATTCCGGCGCCGCTGCGAGTTGCTGATGTGATGACTCCCAGGTCATTACTGCTCAAAATGAAGCGCCGTCCGGTGGCAAATGCCCTGAGCCATTCCTGTTGCGGAGTTTCGGCCAGGCTTTCGTCATAACCGATAAATTCCCATTTGCCTGGATCTCGCCCGGCAAGATATTCCGCTGTCGCGCAAAGAAAATAACGAACGGTTGCGATGTGCCGTACCGCCAGATCCGGTGCCTGCGGGCGTTTGAACCGGATGGCGATGTCGGCTTCACGCCGCGAAAGATCGACCTGCGCTGTTTCGGCGCCCAGTTCAATATCGATGCCCTCCAGTTGCGCTCGCATTTGCGGCAAGCCGGGAGCGATCCAATGCGCGGCAATTGCCGGGGGCGCGGAGATGCGCACGGTGCCAAGTCCGGCGCCAGCGCCTGAGGCCTGGCGCAGCAACCCGTGAACCTCATCTTCTATGCGCTGGGCTTGGGGCAGCAGTGCCTTGCCAGCCTCGGTCAGCGCCCATCCGCGCGCGAAGCGATCGAACAACCGTACGGCGAGCACACGCTCGAGCGCCTCAATGCGCCGCGAGACAGTCGTGTGTTCGACGCCGAGTGCCCTGGCAGCAGCTGAGAGTGATCCGGCCGACGTCACGGCAAGGAAATATCGAAGGTCGTTCCAGTCCGGTGTATCCATCGGTGCATTTTTGCACAGATCTGGCGAAGTTTTTGCAATTTTGCTCCGACAGGAAGGCGTATATCGTTTGCAGCATTGTCAAACAATGGAGGATGTAATGAAGAAGTTCATATTTGCCGTATTGGCGCTACCGAGCTTAGTTCTGGCAACCGAGGAGCCTGCCGCCCCAGGCGCTCCCGGCATCGCCAGCCTTGCCGGCGTCTGGGAGCTGATCGGCGCCTATCGCGAACACCGTGACGGCAGCCGCAGCGACGACTACGGCGCGAAACCGCGTGGCACGCTCACCGTCGGAAGCGACGGGCGCTACGCGCTCCAGATCTACCACATGGATCGGCCGCCGTTTGCAGGTGACTTCCGTGCAGCCGAGGCATCGGAGTACAAGCGCCTGCTGCTCGCGATGAGCACGCACTTTGGCAGCCTTGCGGTGGAGGAGGGCAAGCTTGTCTTCCGGATTGCCGCCGCCTCAAACCCGCAATGGGACGGATCGGTGCAGCGGCGCAGTTATCAGTTGCAGGGTGAGGTGCTCGAATGGCGTGTGCCCCAGCGCCCCGATGGCGACGTACCTATTTCTGTCTGGCGGCGGGTTCGCTAGCCGCCACTGCCATCAGGAGCATCCAATACGGGCAGCTCCACCATGCGAATGCGCTGCCGGGATTCAATGAGGGTTCGCTCGTTGTTGCGCACGGCAGGCATGATCGGATGGTCATTAAAGCCGGAACAAATACTGGTGATCGTTGCGACGCCAACGGCGAGATCCCCTAAGGTGAAGCAGTGGTACTCTAGCACGAAGCTGCGCGATTTTTTTAGGGAAGGCACGCTATGAACAGAAGGGAGTACTTGGGTCTCATTGGCTCAATCGCTATGACGCCATTCGCCTCAGCGTATGCCGAGGCGACGACATCCAGCTACGAGTCGGTGCTTGTCGCATATCCCGATTTCAATGGTACCGTTGTGGTGGGCCGGGGCACCTCCATTTTGTTCAGCAAGGCGATTGGCTTGGCCGACCCGCAATCGCAGACGCCGATGGCATTGGGCACGCGCTTCGAAGCAGGTTCTGTTTCGAAATGGGTGGCTGCGATGATAGTGATGAAGATGGTCGATCAGGGTATCCTTCGGCTGGACGAGCCGATCAAGCACTATTTGCCGAACTACCGCGCAGACAACGGCGCCAGGCTGACACTGCGCCATTTGATGAGCCATTCAAGTGGTGTGCCAAACGACTTGATTTCCGCCAGGAAGGCTGATCCTGTCGTGGCGCATACTGAGCTTGAGCAAATGGAAGCGGTCAAGCGCTATGCCAGTGGCGACTTGCGCTTTGTCCCGGCACAGAATGGGACTATTCTCATTCGAACTGGCTGATTGTGAAGGCGATCGTCGAGAGGATGGGGCGCCAGTCGTATCGCGATGTGGTTGCGGCTTGGCTGGTGGAGCCTCTAGGCCTGCGCGACAGCGGGCTTTTCAGGGGCGAGTCGAGTGCAGTGCCGGGCATGGCGCTAGCTTACTCTGGCACGGCCACCGCGTGGCTGCGTAAAGTGAACGCCGTGCCTGACTATATGGCTATGGCGGGTGGCTTTTACAGTAGCGCACCCGACATGCTGCGCCTGATGGATGGTGCGCTCAATGGCAGGATTTTGACTCCTGCAGCCCGCGCTGAGTTGTTGAAAGTGCAGATGCCCGAACAGCGTTATGCGCTTGGCGGCCGCACGCGCGTCGAAGCGATCGCGGGCCAGTCGCGGGAGGCGGCCTGGGAAGATGGTTCGAATGGCGGGTTCCGTCTTGTTGCGCGGCGGGTGCTGGCGGACGGCATCACAGTCATCGTTTTCAATAACAGCAGCTATGACCATCAAAAGCTCGGCACATTGGCCAGCGGCTTGATGGACGCTGCTTACACCTGATTGCGGAAGCCAGCGGCTTATTCGGCGGATCCTTAGCATTTGCCGCGAGGCTCCGCTTGCAAGGTAATGTGGTCAATTCCGTGCTTTGAAAGAAGCATGGCTTTGAGTTTGTGCAGGATTTGAGGCCACTCCTGGAGATCGTTGATCTCCAGATGGCCTATCAGCGCAGGCTGACCTGGCGACATCTCCCACACGTGGAGGTCGTGCACCGACAGCACGCCCGGCACGTCGGCCAGGTCGGCGCCGATTTGCGCGTAGTCGGCGCTGTCCGGTACGCCTTCCATCAGGTGGTGGAAGGATTCGCGCAGTACGCCGACGGTGGACTTGAGGATCAGCAGGGAAACCAGCAGCGACAGGATCGGGTCGATCTGCATCCAGCCCGTTGCCATGATGACGCCGCCTGCGATCAGCGCGGCGACAGAGCCCAGCAGGTCGCCCAGCACGTGCACCAGTGCGGCGCGTGCGTTCATGCTGTCCTTGTCGCGCGAAAGGCTCCAGGCGACCAGCACGTTGACGGCAAGTCCAATGGCCGCCACGATCAATACCATGCGGCCTTGCACCGGCACCGGTGCTGAGAAGCGCTGTACCGCTTCAACGACGATCCAGCCGACGACGACCAGCATCGCCAGGCCGTTGACGAAGGCGGCAAGCGCCTCGGCGCGGCCGAAGCCGAAGGAGTATCGCGCGGAAGGGCGGCGCTTGGCGATCAGTTGCGCCATCAGGGCGAGGCCAAGCGCGGCGGCATCCGTCACCATATGGCCGGCATCGGAAATCAGGGCGAGCGAATTGGCCATGAAGCCGGCGACGACTTCGACCACGGCGAAGCCTAAGGTCATGGCCAAGGCAACGGCGAGGGCGGCCTGGCTGCGGTGTTCGTTGAAGTGGGCGTGTTGGGCGTCGCCGTCCAAATGGGCGTGGAGGTGCGTAGAATCGTGGTTTTGCATAGTCCCTGACTATATCAGCAATGTTTTCTTCGGAAAACACTTGTCACAGAGAGGAGGGCTCTCTATAATGCTGGCTCTCGGGCGGTTAGTTCAGCTGGTTAGAATACTTGGTCGACATCCAAGGGGTCGGGGATTCGAATTCCTCACCGCCCACCAGAACAATTTAATGTAGTACCATTGCAAAAGACAAACGGGCGGTTAGTTCAGCTGGTTAGAATACTTGGTCGACATCCAAGGGGTCGGGGATTCGAATTCCTCACCGCCCACCAGACATTTTGTAAGAGCGAGAAAGGCACACCGGTTATGACACCGCGAACTACCATCAAGGTTGGTGAGTGACGCTAGTCGATCGGCTTTCTTTTGCTTGTTCAATTGAAGAAAACGCGGCTAGCCCGCGTTTTTTTTTCGTCCTTATTTTTCAGCATCACCTTTTAATTCCGGAGATCCATGATGGTTTCAGTCCGACTGCCCGACGGTTCCGTCCGTCAATTCGATGCCCCGCTGACCGTGGCACAAGTTGCGTCCAATATCAGCACCAGCCTGGGCAAAGCCGCCCTGGCCGGCAAGGTTGATGGCAAGGTCGTCGACACTTCCTTCCTGATTGAGAAGGATTCCGATGTCGCCATCGTGACCGACAAGGATCCGGAAGGCCTGGAAGTTATCCGCCACTCGACCGCCCACTTGCTGGCTTACGCCGTCAAGGAACTGTTCCCTGACGCGCAAGTGACCATCGGCCCGGTCATCGAAAACGGTTTCTACTACGACTTCTCCTACAAGCGCCCCTTCACTCCGGACGACCTGGTGGCGATCGAGAAGAAGATGGCCGAACTGGCGAAGAAGGACGAGCAGGTGACGCGCAAGGTCCTGCCGCGCGATGAAGCCGTGGCCTACTTCAAGTCCATCAACGAACACTATAAGGCCGAGATCATCGCTTCGATCCCGTCCAATGAAGACGTTTCGCTCTACACCGAAGGCAAGTTCACCGACTTGTGCCGCGGCCCGCACGTGCCGTCGACCGGCAAGCTGAAGGTCTTCAAGCTGATGAAGCTGGCCGGCGCTTACTGGCGCGGCGACAGCAAGAATGAAATGCTGCAGCGTGTGTACGGCACCGCCTGGACCAAGAAGGAAGACCAGGAGCAGTACCTGTTCCAGCTGGAAGAGGCTGAAAAGCGCGACCACCGCAAGCTGGGCAAGCAGCTGGACTTCTTCCACTTCCAGGATGAGGCTCCAGGCCTGGTGTTCTGGCATCCGAAAGGCTGGACCATCTGGCAGCAGGTGGAGCAGTACATGCGCCGCAAATACCAGGAAAACGGCTACCAGGAAGTGAAGGCGCCGCAGATCCTGGACGCGAGCCTGTGGGGCAAGACCGGCCACTGGGAAAACTACCGCGAGAACATGTTCGTGACCGAGTCCGAAAACCGTTCTTATGCGCTGAAGCCGATGAACTGCCCTGGCCACGTACAGATCTTCAACAGCGACCTGCGCTCTTACCGTGACCTGCCGCTGCGCTACGGCGAATTCGGCCAGTGCCACCGCAACGAGCCTTCGGGCGCGCTGCACGGCATCATGCGCGTGCGTGGCTTCACCCAGGACGACGGCCACATCTTCTGCACCAACGAGCAGATCGAGCCGGAAGTGGTGGCTTTCCACCAGCAGGCGATGGAAGTCTATAAAGATTTCCATTTCGAGAACATCGACGTCAAGCTGGCGCTGCGCCCGGACAACCGTATTGGCGACGACGAGGTGTGGGATAAGGCTGAAGAAGCGCTGCGCTCCGGCCTGCGCGCTTGCGGCGTGACCTGGACCGAACTGCCAGGCGAGGGCGCTTTCTACGGTCCCAAGATCGAGTACCACCTGAAGGATTCGCTGGGCCGCCCATGGCAGGTCGGCACCATGCAGGTGGACTTCTTCATGCCTGGCCGCCTGGGTGCGGAATATGTCGCAGATGACAACACCCGCAAGACCCCGGTCATGCTGCACCGTGCAATCGTGGGCTCGCTGGAGCGCTTCATCGGCATCCTGATCGAGAACTATGCGGGCGCGCTGCCGATGTGGCTTGCCCCTCAGCAAGTATCGATTCTCAACATCAGCGACGCCCAGGCGGATTACTGCAAAGCGCTTGAATCCAGGCTGCGCAAGCTGGGCTTCCGCGTTGCTGCTGATTTGCGCAACGAGAAGATTACGTATAAAATCCGCGAACATTCCGTCCAAAAAGTGCCTTACATCCTCGTGGTGGGCGACAAAGAACGGGATGCCAACACCGTGGCCGTGCGTGCGCGGGGCAATGTCGATCTGGGCGTCATGTCGATCGAAGCCCTGGTGGAGCGACTTCAGAACGACGTCGAGTCCAAAGCCTAATGCGGGGAGCCCCGCAACCGGCCCACTAAATTAACATTGAAGGAAACTACAATAGCTACTGACAAGTCCCATCGCATCAATGGCGAGATCACCCATCCCGAAATGCGTCTGTCGGGCGTGGACAACGAACCGCTGGGCATCGTAAGCCTGGCCGAAGCCTTCCGCCTGGCGGAAGAGGCCGATGTCGACCTGGTCGAGATCGCGCCGAACGCGAATCCTCCAGTCTGCCGACTGATGGATTACGGTAAGTTCAAGTATTCGGAACAGAAGAAGGCGCACGAAGCCAAGTTGAAGCAGAAGGTGATTTCGGTCAAGGAAGTCAAATTCCGTCCGGGCACCGATGATGGCGACTACAACATCAAGCTGCGTAACCTGATCAAGTTCCTGGAAGAGGGTGATAAGACCAAGATCACCCTGCGTTTCCGCGGCCGTGAAATGGCCCACCAGGACATCGGCATGCGCATGCTGGAGCGTCTGAAAGCTGACCTGGAGCCGCATGGCCAGGTCGAGCAATTCCCTAAGATGGAAGGCCGCCAGATGATCATGGTGCTGGCGCCGAAGAAAAAGAAGTAAAACCGGTAAACCAGGGTCTGACCCAAGGGTCAGACCCGCCGGTCGAACGCCGTTGGCTTTCTCGGAAGTCAGCGGCGTTTGCATTTCCGGGTCCGACCCTTGGGGCGTACCCGGGTTTACCGGTTTTGAGAAAAGCTGTGCTATACTCCCGGGTTCCCGTGAGAGTAGGCACCAAAAGTGCAGTAGAGTTGCTGCCACCTACAATCCGGTCATTATTGGAGCATTCACATGCCAAAAATGAAAACCAAGAGCTCCGCGAAAAAGCGTTTTCGCGTGCGCCCAGGTGGCACCGTTAAGTCGGGCATGGCTTTCAAACGCCACATCCTGACCAAGAAGACCACCAAAAACAAGCGTCAACTGCGTGGCACCCGTAACATCAATGCGTCGGACGTGACTAGCGTTCTGCGTATGATGCCATCCGCTTAATCTCACAACATTATTTAAGGAGCTACTATGCCTCGAGTAAAACGTGGGGTTACCGCGCGTGCCCGTCATAAAAAAGTACTGAACCTGGCCAAGGGTTACCGCGGTCGTCGCAGCAAAGTATTCCGTATTGCCAAGCAAGCAGTGATGCGCGCTGGCCAGTACGCATACCGCGACCGTCGTAACAAGAAGCGCGTCTTCCGCGCCCTGTGGATCACCCGTATCAACGCGGCTGCCCGCGAACACGGCGTTACCTACAGCGTGTTCATGAACGGTCTGAAGAAGGCCGCTATTGAACTGGACCGTAAGGTCCTGGCTGATATGGCTGTGATGGACAAGCCTGCTTTCGCAGCGATTGTCAACGTCGTCAAAGCCAAGATCGCTGCTTAATTGCCAGTGATGCGCGCTGTCTCCGGGCAGCGCTCATAAGAAGCGGGACATGGCTTAGCTATGTCCCGTTTTTAATTTCCAAAACAGGAAAAAAGTCGGATGAACTCGCTCGAACAACTCGTCGTCTCCGCGCAGGCTGACTTCCTCGCCGCCGTAGACGCTGCAGCACTTGAAAACGCCAAAGCCAAGTACCTTGGCAAGACTGGCCAGATCACCGAAATGATGAAGGGCCTGGGCAAGCTGGACCCTGAAGAGAAAAAGGCGCAAGGCGCCCTGATTAACGCCGCCAAGGTGCAGATCGAAGCCGCGCTGACCGCGCGCCGTGACGCCCTGGCGGAAGCGCAGCTGCAACTGCGCTTGAACGCAGAAGCGATCGACGTGTCGCTGCCGGGCCGTGGCCGCGCAAAAGGCGGTATCCACCCTGTGATGCGTACGTGGGAGCGCGTGGAAGAGATCTTCCGCTCGATCGGCTTCGATGTCGCAGCAGGCCCTGAGATTGAAACCGACTGGACCAACTTTACTGCACTGAATTCGCCTGAGAACCACCCGGCGCGTTCGATGCAGGATACCTTCTACGTTGAGGGCAGCGACAGCACCGGCAAGCCGCTGCTGCTGCGTACCCATACTTCGCCGATGCAGGTGCGCTATGCCCGCAACAACAAGCCGCCGATCAAGGTGATTGCGCCGGGCCGTACCTACCGCGTTGACTCGGATGCGACGCACTCGCCGATGTTCCACCAGGTTGAAGGCCTGTGGATTGCGGAGGACATTTCCTTCGCTGACCTCAAAGGCGTGTACCTGAATTTTGTTAAGGCTTTCTTTGAGACGGATGATTTGCAGGTGCGCTTCCGTCCTTCGTATTTCCCGTTCACCGAGCCGTCGGCGGAGATCGATATTGCGTTCGGCAGCGGTCCGCTGAAAGGACGCTGGCTGGAGGTTTCGGGCTCGGGGCAGGTGCATCCGAATGTGGTGCGCAACTTTGGGCTGGATCCTGAGAAGTATATTGGATTTGCGTTCGGCTCCGGCCTTGAGCGCTTGACCATGCTGCGCTACGGCGTGAATGACTTGCGCTTGTTCTACGAAGGCGATTTGCGCTTCCTGAAACAGTTCAACTAAAACCCGGTAAACCAGGGTCAGACCCAAGGGTCAGACCCCCAGTACGCCGAAGCCGCGGACTGCGGAACAGACAGGGTCAGACCCTCGGGTCTGACCCAGGTTTGCCGGGTCTAAAAAATACGAAAGCTGACTATGCAATTTTCTGAAAACTGGCTGCGCACGATGGTCGATCCGAAGATGACTTCGGATGAACTGGCCCACATGCTGACCATGTCCGGCCTCGAAGTAGAAGACATCGATCCAGTAGCGCCTCCCTTCACCAACGTGGTGGTAGGCCATGTGCGCGAAACCGCCAAGCATCCAAACGCCGACCGCCTGAACGTGTGCCAGGTCGACGTCGGCACCGGCACGCTGCTGAACATCGTCTGCGGCGCGCCAAACGTGCGCCCGGGCCTGAAAGTTGCGTGCGCCATGGCCGGCGCCGTGCTGCCGCCAGGCGCCGACGGCAAGCCGTTCGAAATCAAGGTTGGCCAGCTGCGCGGCGTCGAGTCGCAAGGCATGCTGTGCTCCGCGCGCGAACTGAAACTGTCGGAAGACCACGGCGGCCTGATCGAGCTGCCGGACGACGCGCCGATCGGCCAGAACATCCGCGACTACTTCGCGCTGAACGACCTGAAATTCACCATCAAGCTGACCCCGAACAAGGCGGACTGCCTGTCCGTGCTGGGCGTGGCGCGTGAAGTGGCTGCGCTGACCGGTTCGCAACTGAACCTGCCGCAGAACGCCATCGTGCCGGTTACCCTGGACGAAAAGCTGGCGGTGAAAATCTCCGCGCCGGACCTGTGCGGCCGCTTCGCCGGCCGTGTGATCCGCGGCCTGAACGCCAAGGCGCAGACTCCGGCCTGGATGAAGCAGCGCCTGGAGCGCAGCGGCCAGCGCCCGGTGTCGGCACTGGTGGACATTTCCAACTACGTGATGCTGGAAATGGGCCGTCCTTCCCACGTGTTCGACCTCGACAAGATCCATGGTTCGCTGGACGTCCGCTGGGGCAAGAAGGGCGAGCAGATCAAGCTCCTGAACGGCAACACCATCGAAGTCGATGAATGGGTCGGCGTGATCGCAGACGACAAGGAACTGGAATCGCTGGCCGGCATCATGGGCGGCGACGCCACCGCCGTGTCCGACGACACCACCAACATCTACCTGGAAGCCGCATTCTGGTGGCCGAACGCCATCCAGGGCCGCGCCCGCAAGTACAACTTCTCGACCGATGCAGCGCACCGTTTCGAACGCGGCGTGGATTATGCATCGATCCCTGAGCACCTGGAGCGCATCACCGCGCTGCTGGTGGAGATCTGCGGCACGCCCGACACCAAGGTTGGTTCCATCGACGACCAGATCATCAATATCCCTCGGCGCGCAGCGGTGCAGATGCGCACCGCCCGTGCCGCGAAGGTCATCGGCGTAGCGCTGAACGACGAGATGGTCGCCGACATCTTCAAGCGCCTGGGCCTCGCGTTCACGCTGGCCGATGGTGTGTTCAGTGTCACCGCGCCAAGCTTCCGCTTCGACATCGAAATCGAGGAAGACCTGATCGAAGAAGTGGCCCGCGTGTACGGCTTCGAAAATATCCCGACCCTGCCGCCAGTGGCCGCAGCCGAGATGATCATCGCACCGGAAAACACCCGCTCCATCTTCGCCGTGCGCCACCAGCTGGCCGACCTGGGCTTCCAGGAAGTGGTCAACATGAGCTTCGTCGATGCGCAGTGGGAGCAGGACTTCAGTGGCAACGATAACCCGATCAAGCTGCAAAACCCGATCGCATCCCAAATGTCGGTCATGCGTTCGAGCCTGATCGGCAGCCTGGTCGCCAACGTGCGCTACAACGTCAACCGCAAGCAGCCGCGGGTGCGCCTGTTTGAAGTTGGCGCCATCTTCCAGCGCGACGCATCGGTGCAGGACGGTCCACTGACCGTGGCCGGCTACGCCCAGCCGCAGCGCGTTGCCGCCATGGCCTACGGCCCGGTGGCTGACGAGCAGTGGGGCCAGGAAACCCGCGACGTCGACTTCTTCGACGTCAAGGCCGACCTGGAAACCCTGTTCGCTCCGCGCCAGCTGCGCTTCGCCAAGCTGGCTCACCCAGCCCTGCATCCGGGCCGTGCCGCATCGGTGGAGCTGGATGGCAAGGTCATCGGCTTCATCGGCGAACTGCACCCACGCTGGCTGCAGAAGTACGACTTGCCAAAAGCGCCGGTTCTCTTCGAGGTGGATGCTGTTGCGTTACAGCAACGCGACGTGCCAGTTTATGAAGAGATCTCCAAATTCCCAGGCACCTCGCGTGACCTTGCGGTTGTGGTCAAGCAGGCCGTGGCAGCGCAGGATGTGCTCGATGCATTCAACGGCGTAGCGGCCGCCCATGCTCAAGGGCGTATCGTGCAAGCCATTGTTTTGTTTGACGAATATCGCGGCAAAGGCTTAGAAAGCGACGAAAAATCGCTTGCTTTCCGCTTTAGCTTGCAAGATACTCAAAACACCCTGCAGGACGATGTCGTCGAGGAATTGATGAAAGCGTTCACGGCACACGTCGTTCTGGCGCTGGGCGCGAAACTGCGGGCTTGATTTAACATTCGAGTCAATTCAGGGAGTCCGGCAATGCCGGACTCATGTACTTTTAGAAGGCAGGGCAGCAAAATTAACAACAACGACGTCGATTCCGCCGTACTTGAATCCGCATTGGACGCCGAACTGCACAGCGCAATGCAGAATGCCAAGGTACGCCAGGAAGCTGAAAAGGATTTGCCGACGCTGACCAAGGCAGAACTGGCCGAACTTCTGTTCGAACAGGTGGGCCTGAACAAGCGTGAGGCCAAGGACATGGTCGAAACTTTCTTTGACGAGATCCGCAATGCGTTGGAACGCGGCGAAGCGGTGAAACTGTCTGGTTTCGGCAATTTCCAGCTGCGCGACAAGCCGCAGCGCCCGGGGCGCAACCCGAAAACCGGCGAGGAAATCCCGATCACCGCACGCCGTGTGGTGACCTTCCACGCCAGCCAGAAGCTGAAAGGCATGGTCGAAGACAGCGCCGGTACGGCGCGCGCATCCTGATAAAAATCAAAGGTGCGTGAATGAATGACCGTCCTGGCAAGGCTGAACTGGTAGTATTGCCGCCGATTCCGGCGAAGCGTTACTTCACCATTGGCGAGGTCAGTGAACTATGCGGCGTGAAGCCGCACGTGCTGCGCTATTGGGAGCAGGAATTCACCCAGTTGAAACCGGTCAAGCGGCGTGGTAACCGCCGCTATTACCAGCACCACGAAGTGCTGTTGATCCGTCGTATACGCGAACTGCTGTACGAGCAGGGCTTCACCATCAGTGGCGCCCGCAACAAGCTGGATAGCCGCGCTGCCGATTCGGCGCAAGGCGAGTATGATGAAAGTATTGGCGTTGAAGCACCGCCGCTGGACCGCGAGATGCTGCGCAGCGAGCTGCAAAGCATACTCGAGCTACTAAAGTTGTAAGCAGCTGTAGCAAGGGCGCTTAGGCGTCCTTTTTTTCGGTTAGACTCAGCTAAAATGTTAAACCATTGGTGCTACAATATTAACGTTATGATTTTGCTAGTGATATTGCAGACGCTGGCTCCGTTCCCAGGTTAAGAGTTCAAGAGGGAAGATCAATGATTCGCGTAGCCATCTGTGACGACCACCAGATTGTAAGGGCTGGTTTCAAGCAAATCTTTTCGTCGTCGGACGAATTCAGCGTAGTCGCTGAAGGAAGTACCGGACGCGAAGCGCTGGAAATCGCGCGCAAGGAAGTTTGCGACGTGCTGTTGCTGGACATCGCCATGCCTGACCAGAGCGGCATCGACACGCTGCGTACCATCCGCCAGGGCCAGCCGGACCTGCCGGTACTGATCCTGTCCGGCTATCCCGCGCAGCAGTACGCGCTCAACCTGTTCAAGATGGGCGCCAACGGCTACCTGAACAAGGAGTGCGAGGCGGAGGAGCTGGTCAACGCCGTGCGCACCGTGCATCAGGGACGCCGCTACGTCAGCTCGCAAGTGGGCGAGCTGCTGGCCCAGAGCTTCGACCGCGATTCAAACGCGGCATTGCATACCGAGCTGTCGGACCGCGAGTTCCAGGTGTTCCTGCGCCTGGCGCGCGGCGCTACCGTGTCCGACATCGGCACGGCTTTGTCGCTGAGTATCAAGACCGTCAGTACTTATCGAACGCGTATTATGGAGAAGATGGGCTTGCAGTCCAATAGTGACCTGACATACTACGCAATGAAGAATAATCTGCTGGATTAAACGTCTGGTTACATTTAGTGTTGCCGCACGATAGCCTTTCCGTGTGGCAGCATTTTGCTGCCGGTCTATAATGGGCACATGTATTTCACTGTCGAACCAGCGCCCCGGCACCGGCTGCCGCTGTACAAAACGCTCCTGTGCGTCACCTGCGCGCTGATTCTGATCGTCAACGGCTTCAGTCTCTTTCATAACCTGCAGTCACTGCGCGGCGCCAATGAACAGCTGGCGCTCAGCTCGCGCGTGGCGGAACGCCTGCAATACCTCAATGTGCTGGTGCTCGATGCCGACAGCAGTGCGCGAGGCTATTTCATTTCCGGCAAGGAAACCTACCTGGGGCCGACGCGCGCCGTCGTTACTGAATCCGAGAACGAATTCCGCGAACTGGAGAAGCTGCTTGCCAATAATCCCATCCAGCTGAAGAGCCTGCAGCAGCTGCAGGTGCTGGTGCGCAAGCGGATCGCCATCCTGAGCCAGGCCATCGAGGTATACAAGCATGGTGGGCTGGACGACATCGTCAACATCGCCCAGGTCAGCGATGAACGCAGCGGCATGGACGAGATCCGCCTGCAGGTGGTGATCATGGTGCGCGAGCAGAACGAGGCGATGTCGGCGCGCGCCGCCAGCTTCTACCAGGAATACCAGAAGGCCGTGGTGATGGGCGCCGGCATCAATGCCATCGCCATCGTCGTGCTGATCATGTTCTACCAGCTGGTGCGGCGCAGCTTCGTGCACCGCGCGGCGGTGGAGCATGCACTGCAGCTGTCCAATGAAAGCCTGGAGTCGATGGTGCAGCAGCGTACCGAGCAGCTGTCCGTGCTGTCGCGCCACCTGATTTCGATCAGCGAGGAAGAGAAGATGCGCCTGTCGCGCGAGCTGCATGACGAGATGGGCGCCAACCTGACGTCAATCAGCATGGATATTGCAGCCGTCGCCCACCAGCTGCAAAAGACCAATCCCGAGCTTGCAGCCCAGCTGCGCCGCGCGCGCGGCACCCTGGTCGATACGGTCGAGCTCAAGCGCCGCATCATCGAAGACTTGCGCCCAAGCCTGCTGGACAACCTGGGCCTGTGCGCTGCCATCGACAGCTATTGCGAAGACTTCACGCGCATGACGAATATTCCATGCGAGACGGAGATCGGGGCCGACATCGATGCGGTATCCAAGGCCGGCGACAGCAGCCTGTCGATCGCCTTGTTCCGTATCGTGCAGGAATCGCTGACCAATATCCGCAAATACGCCAAGGCCAGTCACGTCAGCGTCTCGCTCAAACTGCAGCGCGACGAGATGCTGGTGCTGCGCATTATCGACGACGGTATCGGGATTGCCGCTCCTACGCTGGCCAAGCCCATGTCGCATGGCTTGCTGGGGATGCGGGAGCGGGCGTTGCTGCTGGGCGGGGTATTGAATATCCGCCGCGGGCGGGGAGACAAGGGAACGTGTATCGAGGTTTATATCCCGCTGAAGGGGCGCGGCGGGCGCACGGCCAGTGCCATGCCCCCGTCGCTGCTACATCCTAGCAGCACGCCACATCAGCGAGCAGGCGATCATATTCAATCTTCGCCACCTTATAGCACTCGCCCGCATAACGTTCCAGACCTTCACGATCAATGACGGTGATGTTGCCGCGGCGGTAGGTGATCATGCCGTCTTCCTGCAGCTTGCCAGCGGCGGCGGTGATCGATTCGCGGCGCACGCCCAGCATGATCGAAATCATTTCCTGGGTGACCTTCAGTTCATTGCTTGGGGAGCGGTCCAGGCGGTCCAGCAGCCAACGGCACAGCTTCTGTTCGATCGAGCTGTGGCGGCCGCCAACGGCGTTCTGTGCCATCTGGGCGAACAGCGCTGCGTTGTAGCGCATCAGCAGCTGGGGCAGGGCGCCGCCCTTGTTGAAGGCGTCGCGCAGGGCCTGTGCCTTGATACGGTAGCCGTAGCCGGCGCTTTGCACGACGGCGGTGCTCATGGCGCGTTCGCCGGCGAACATCGACACGCCCACCACGCCTTCGTGGCCGACCACGGCAATCTCGGTCGTCGCGCCATCTTCCATTACGTACAACAGGGAAAGAATAGCTGTGGTTGGGAAATAGACGTATTCCAGCTTGCTGCCGAACTCGAATAGTTCTTTACCGAAGGGCAATTGCACCAGTTCCAGGTGTTCAAACAGCGCCTCTAGTGCTTCACGAGGGAGGGCTGCCAGCAATTCATTCTGCTGGGCGCCGCTGTAGCTGACAACTGGCCGGGACGCAACTTTAAACTCCGAAGAACCAACAGGCATTACATGGGACAGCGAGTTCTTGGCAGAGACGCTAAGTTGAGTGTTGTTCATTTTATCCTCACAAAACTAAAGTACACGGTGTTGCAGTCGGCATTCTTAGGAGTGCTGCTTGCCGATCGCGTTGGTATTACTTTAATTTTCTATGTGAGAGATGAACATAAGACCTGTTACCTCCATCGTGTAGGCTGGCAACATGGCAGTTTGTCAGGCTAGTCCTACAACATTGCAATTTTTGTTGGCGCACTGTTGGACACGCAGCGAAAAAAGGGGACGTACCCCTTTTAAGCGCCCAAAAGGGGTACGTCCCCTTTTTTTAAGCGGAACTGTCCCAGTGCTTCGTTCAGCATGGCTGTTTCCGCGTGGACACGGCTGGCGCCTTCGGAGGCCTGCACCACCAAAGCAGCGTTCTGGCGGGTCATGTCGTCGATACGGTGCAGGGCGCTGTTGATGCGGGCGATCTCGCTGCGCTGGCCGGCTTCGGCGTCGGTAATGCGGGCGATGACTTCTTCCATGCTGCGCACCGAAGCCACCACCTGCTGCATGGTGGCGCCGGCGGCGTCAACCTGGGCGTTGCCGCTTTCCACCTTGTCGACCGAGTCGCCGATCAGGTGCTTGATCTCCAGCGCGGCGGCGGCCGAGCGCTGCGCCAGGCTGCGCACTTCGGTGGCGACCACGGCAAAGCCGCGGCCATGGTTGCCGGCGCGGGCCGCTTCCACCGCGGCGTTGAGGGCCAGGATATTGGTCTGGAAGGCGATGCCGTCGATTACGCCGATGATGTCGGCGATGCGGTCGGAGCTGCTGCGGATCGCGGCCATGGTATCGACCACGGCGCCCACGCTGGCGCCGCCCTTGCGCGCCACGCCCGCTGCGTGCTGGACCAGCTGGCGCCCATCGTCGGCATGGGCGCTATTGCGCTGGACGGCGGCGTCCAGTTCTTCCATCGCGTTGACTGTAATGTGCAGTGCTTCGGCCTGGGTGCTGGTTGAGCCGTTCAGGGCTGTGCTGCCACTGGCCAGTTCGTCGGCGGCGCTGGCGATGCGCGCGGCGCCGCTGCGGATATCCGTTATCAGGGTTTCCAGCGCAGCGGTCATGCTGCTGAAAGCGTTGGCCAGGCTGCCGATTTCATCGCGGGCCGGCGAGGCGATGCGCGCACTCAGGTCGCCTGCAGCCGCGGCCCGCACGGCGCGATTCAGCTGGCGGATGTCGCGGTTGAAGGAAGCATAAAAGCCCGCACCCAGCCAACTGGCCAGCGCAATCGCCAGCAGCACCACGGCCGCTACCCCATTGCGGCGCAAGGTATCCTGGGCGGCGCGTTCAGCCAGCAGCTGGTCCAGCGCGTCGGCGGTCTGGCTGGACAGGGTTTCGAGCGCGGCAATGGCTTGCAGGCCGGCGGCGTTGAATTCCTTGCCGCTGCTCTGGTTGTAGGAGTTCAGTACCTCGTTCCGGGCGCGTTCCAGGAAAGCCAATGCGGCTGGTACGGCGGCCATGCGTGGCTGCAGCGTCGCCGCCAGCCCCGGGTTGTTGGCGAAAATCGCGTCGTACTGCGCCGGCAGGCGCTCCAGTTCATGGCGCGCCAGCATGGAGGTGGCGGTCAGCATCTGGTCTTCGTTCGCTTCAAACAGACCGCTGTCGATATAGGCCGCGCCGCGGCCCGCGATCACCGACAGGTTTTCGGTCAGCCCTGGAAAGGTCTTGAGGAAAGAGGCGATCAGGTAAACGCTGCGTACTTCCGGGTCGAGCGAGAGGCGGGCGCGGTCGGCCGCCAGCGCTGCGAGGGCGTCGGCCTGGGCGAGCAGCTTGCTGTGCGCGGCGAAGCTGGCGCGCGCGTCGAGGCTGGCCTGGCGCTGCTGCAGCTGCTGCCAGCCCTGTTCGAGTTCGGTTTGTGCCGGCAGGCTTGCCAGTGGGCCGACGGCAAGCTTGCGCAGCTGCGCCAATGCGGCGCTTTCCGCCTCGCTGGCGGCTACGCTGCCGCGCGCGGCTTCCTGCTGGCTGGCAGCCAGGCGCATGTGTTCCAGGCTGCGTTTTTGCTGCAACTGGCGCCGCACTTCATGCAATTGGCGCAGGTAGGCCAGGCCCTGGCGCTCTTGCGCGGTGTAGGAAACGGATTTATGCAGCTCGGCGACCAGCAGCCCGGAGGCGAGCAGCAGCGGCAGCAGGAAGACGAGGGAGACCAGGGCAAACTTGGGCAGGAGGCGCAGCCTCTGCATGAGCGAGATGGCAGGCTGGAGGAAGATCATGTGGCGTCCGCGATGAATTTTCTAGGCGCGATAATGATGCAAGGCAATTGTTACGCCGTGATGAATCGGGGCATAATGCGCGGTAATTCATTCATTCCCAAGCCCCATGCATGTAATCCTGGTTGAAGACGACGTTGTTCTGGCAGACGGCCTGGTCAGGGTGCTGGGCGGCCATGGCATGAAGGTGGAGCTGCTGCAAAACGGCAGTGAAGCGGATGCCGTGCTGCAGCGCCCCGGCCAGGTCGACGTGCTGGTGCTCGATATCGGCTTGCCGGGACTGGACGGTTTCGAAGTGGTGCGTCGCCTGCGTGCGCGCGGCAGCCAGCTGCCGGTGCTGTTGCTTACTGCGCGCGATGCGGTGGAAGACCGCGTGCGCGGACTGGAACTGGGCGCCGACGATTACCTGGTCAAACCCTTCGCCACGCCGGAACTGGTGGCGCGGGTGCGTGCGCTGGCGCGCCGCCACGCCCCCAAGCCAAGCGTGCTGCAGATGGGCGCGCTGGTGCTGGACCTGGGCGCCAAGCGCGCCCGCGTGCGCGACAACGTGATCGATCTCTCCGTGCGCGAGTGGGCTGTGCTGGAATACCTGCTGCAGCATAGCTCGCGCGTGGTGAGCAAGCAGCAGATCATCGACGCCATCCTGCCATGGGGCGAAGACGTGACGCCGAATGCGGTGGAAGTCTACGTCTCGCGCATCCGGCAAAAAACCCTGGACGCCGGCATCAGCATCCGCACCATCCGAGGCTTCGGCTATATGCTGGAGCCGGTCAATGGGTAGCATTCGCCTGCGGCTGCTCAAATGGCTGATCGTGCCGGTGCTGCTGCTGAACCTGGCCGGCGTGGCACTGAACTACGCCATCGCCTGGATCCCGGCCCAGATCGCCTTTGACCAGTCGCTCTCCGATGCCGCCACCATGCTGGGCGCGCGGGTAGGCGAGAGCGACGGCCGCCTGGTCCTGGATCTGCCGCAGATGGCGGAGTACGCCTTGCGCGACGACGACCTGGACCGGGTGTATTTTTCCGTACGCGACGGGCAGGGGCGCCTGGTGGCGGGCGATCTGGAACTGCCCGTGCTGCCGGCGCGCGCCGCGGCCCCGGCCACCGACGGCGTGGTCAACGGCGAAGCGGTGCGCATGGTGGCGCAGCCGGTGCTGGTGGGGCAGCAGCAGGGCCTGGTGATCGTGGCCAAGACGCTGCGCAAGCGCGGTCAGGCGCGGGCCGCCATTTTGCGCGCCATGCTGCCGCTGGCGGCGCTGTTCACGCTGGCTTCGGTCGGCTTTGTCTGGTTCTCGGTGAGCGGCGGCCTGTCGCCGTTGAACCGGGTGCGCACCGGTATCCAGGCACGCAGTTCCGACGACCTGTCGCCGATCGCCTCGGCCGAGGTGCCGCTGGAAGTGAAGCCGGTGGTGCATGCCTTCAATGGCTTGCTGGAGCGCGTGCGCGAAGGCGCCCAGGCGCAGCAAGACTTCCTGGCCAATGTGGCGCACCAGCTGCGCACGCCCCTGGCCGGCCTGCGCACCCAGATCGAGCTGCTGTCGGCGCAGGAATGCAAGCCGGAGGCCGCCTCATCGCTGGCGATGATGCGGGACTCCACCGAACGCATGATCCGCCAGGTCAACCAGCTGCTGTCGTTCGCGCGCGCCGAACCGGGCCCGCTGCGCAAGACGCATATGGAGCCGCTGGCGCTGGACCAGTTGCTGGAGGAGTCGATCCAGCATTTCGTCGAGCAGGCGCTGCGCAAGGATATCGACCTGGGCTTCGACCTGCAGCCGACCATGGTGCAGGGCGACCGCTTCCTCTTGCGCGACCTGGTCGACAACCTGGTCGACAATGCAATCCGCTACACGCCGCCCAAGGGCACGGTGACGGTCAGCTGCTTCCCCCACCTCGATGGCGGCATGCTGACGGTGGAAGACTCCGGCCCCGGCATCGCGCCGGCCAAGCGCAGCGCCGTGTTCAAGCGCTTCCAGCGCCTCGATTCCAAGACCACGGGCAGTGGCCTGGGGCTGGCCATCGTGCGCGATATCGCCGTTGCCCACGGCGCCAGCGTGGCGATCGATACCCCTGCCAGCGGGCAGGGTGCGTTGTTTTCTGTGTATTTCCCCGCATAAATTTGCTGCTGTCAGCTTTTCGTCAGGTTTCCCTCAGGTAACTGCAAGCTTCCTTGTCTAGACTTGCATTATCGGTAATCTGACTTGGAGTAATGAAATGGAGCAGCACAATTCCGGCGTGGCGCGACAGGCGGGCGTAACGCTGATTGAACTGATGGTATCGCTGGTGATCATCGCGATCCTGAGCGCAGCGGCGCTGCCGGCCTACAACGATTACGTCAAGCGCGGCAAGATCCCCCAAGCCACCAGCAACCTGTCTTCCATGCGCGTCAAGATGGAGCAGTATTTCCAGGACAACCGGAGCTATCCGAGCGCCTGTACCGCCGCGGCCGGCATGCCGCTGCCAGCGGCGGACGATTTCACCTATAGCTGCACCCTGACCGCCACCACCTTCACGGTGCAGGCCCAGGGCAGCGGCTCGATGAGCGACTTCATTTACACCATCGACGAGTCGAACAACAAGCGCACCACGAAGCTGCCGCCTGCCTGGGGCAGCGCATCGGCCGCCAGCCCGATCGGCTGCTGGGTGCGCAAGAAGGGCGGCGCATGTTAAGCCGGCGCCAGGGCGGCGTGACGCTGCTTGAGCTGATGCTCGGGATCGTGCTGATGGCGCTGCTGCTCGCCATGGGCGTACCATCCTTCAGCTCCTGGATCCGCGATACGCACAACCGTACGGCAGCGGAATCCGTGCTGAACGGCCTGCAGCTGGCCCGCAACGAAGCTGTGCGCCGCAATACCGTGGTGCGCTTCAGCCTGACCGACCAGGGCGGAACCGTGGCCTGGAATGTCGGCTGCGTGGCGGCGACTACCACTTGTCCGGCCACGATCCAGTCTCGCCCGGCCGCCGAAGGCAGCGACCAGGCCCGTATTGGCGTCAGCACTACGGCGATTCCGACGCCGATCCCGTCCGGGCAGTTCGACACTGCGCTGACGGCCGGCAGCGGGCTGCTGTCCGGCGTGAGCTTCGACGGGCTGGGGCGCGTCACCACGCCGGTGGCCGGCACCAATTTCACGCGCGCTGACATCGTCCATGCGACCAACAGCAATGCGCGCCGTTACGTAGTAGTGGTGGGTACCGGCGGCCAGGTTCGCATGTGCGATCCGAAGCTGCCGTTCGCGACCAACCCGCAAGGTTGCAGCTAAGGGGATGCAAATGAAATCAATCAGCACATTGCGTAAGCAGGGCGGCGTGGTGCTGCTCGAAGGCCTGATCGCGATGACGATTTTCGCCTTCGGCGTGCTGGCCATCGTCGGCATGCAGGCGGCTACCTCGCGTGCGGCGGGCGATGCCAAGTACCGTGTCGATGCGAGTTTCCTGGTCAACCAGTCGCTTGGCTTGATCTGGGCCGACCGCGCCAATGCAAACTCCTACGCGGTAAGCAACCAGGTGATCGCTTCGCTGCCGAATGGCAAGCGCACCATTGCCGTGACCCAGACCGCGACCGACACCCAGGTGACGGTCACCGTGACCTGGCAACTGCCGGGTGAAAGCACCGTGCACAGCCATTCGAGCTTTACGCGCATCAATGGCTAACAAGAGAGGATATTCAATGCGCGCGCATGAAAAAGGCTTCGGCCTGGTCGAAATCATGGTGGGCCTGGGCATCGGCATGCTGGCCATGGTCGTCGTGATGGAGGTATACAGTCAGTCGGAAGCGCGCAAGCGCACCACCACCAGCGGCGGCGACGCCCAGAGCAATGGCGCCATTGCGCTGACCATGATCGAGCGCGATGTGCGCAACGCCGGCTGGGGCATGGACATCACGCAATATGCCAACTGTGCCACTACCTACACCTACTGCGATGGCAGCGCGGCTTGCGGCGGGACCGGGACAGCCGGTCCGCTGGGCGGATTCAACCTGGCATCGGTCGTGATCGCCGATGGCGGCACCACCGGTCCGGATGCGATTTCGGCCCAGTATTTTGCCGATCCCAACCTGGGCACTTTCCGCCTGCCGGCGAGTACCAAGCTGCGCAGCACCATGCCGCAGTCTTCGTCCGAGCTGAACGTTGCCAGCACCTCCGGCTGCCAGGACGGCTACCTGGCGCTGGTGTCGCAGGGCAGCACCTGCACGCTGATGCAAGTGACGCAAGTCCAGGGCCAGGCGCTGAAGATCCAGCACAATCCCGGCGGCAGCGGCATTTACAACCCGCCGGCAAGCTACCAGAACGACAATAACTGGCCGGCCTACACCGTGGGCGCTACGCTGTCCTGCTTCGCCCAGCCGGCAAGTGCCGCGCAATTCCAGCGCAGCTACAGCATCAATAGCAGCCGGCGCCAATTGCTGCGTTCGGACAACTCAACCGCCACTGCGGCCGCCAATGAAGTGGTGGCGCCGGAAATCGTCGACCTGCAAGCCGAGTATGGCATTGCGAACGCCGGCAGCCAGAACGTCAATGCCTGGGTCCCGGCCAGCGGAACCACCTGGGCCAATCCTTCGGCGGCGAACCGCAACCGGATCAAGGCCGTGCGCATCGCGCTGGTGGCGCGCAGTGCCCAATATGAAAAGCCGGCTGCGGGTGCGACCTGCAGCACCACCACGCAAACCATGGTGAACGGCTGGTCGACCTGGGCCACCTTCAACGCCAGTACTTACTCGAGCGACTGGCAATGCTACCGCTACAAGGTATTCGAAACGATTGTGCCCTTGCGCAATGTCATGTGGGGGAATATATGAGCATCCGTAAGCAGGGCGGTGTCGTGCTGCCCATCACACTGATCGTACTGGTGGCGATGACGCTCGCTGCCGTTGCCATGATGCGTTCGCTCGATACGTCCAGCGTTATCGCCGGCAACCTGGCCTTCCGCCAGAGCGCCACCGCCAGCGGCGACAACGGCGTGGAGGCTGCCATTACCTGGCTGAGGGCCAATACCGGCGCTCTGAACCAGGACAGCCCGGCCAACGGCTATTACGCGACGCGCCAGGACGCGCTCGACATGACCGGCAACCGCTCCGCCGCCACCAACGACAACCTCAACTGGGGCAGCGCTTCGGCGGTGAAGACCTTGACGGTGGACAGTGCCGGCAACCAGGTGGCCTACGTGATCCACCGCATGTGCGATAGCGCCGGGCCGCTCAATTCCTCCACCTGCTCCACCCAGCAGGGCATCAAGGAAGGCAGCAGCAAGGGCTCCTCGCGCCAGATGCAGTCCTACCAGGAAGGCGCATGGGACGATGTGTCGAATCGCGGCTACTACCGAATCACGGCGCGGGTCACCGGGCCAAGAAATACCACCAGCTACGTCCAAGCTGTGGTCGTCATTTAACGCAGGAGAAATCACATGGACTGGACTCATTTGCCACAGGCAGGCCTGCGTGCCGTGCTGGCATCGCTCGGCTTGACCCTGTTGCTGGCATTGCAGCCGGCTACAGCCAGCCCCACCGAGCTGGCGGACCTTCCGCTCGCCAATTCGTCGACGGCGAATATTCTGCCGAACATCATGATGGACATCGACAATTCGGGCAGCATGCAATGGACCTACATGCCCGACTATGTACGCTATCAATCCGGCGGCGGCGGCTGGGCCTACCTTTGCCGCGGAAATGATGACGACGAGAACCTGGTGGTCTGCGAACCCGGCGATCCGCCATTCTTTGCCAGCGCGTTCAACGGCTTGTACTACAACCCGGCGATCCGCTACATGTGGCCGGTGCAAGCCGACGGCACGCGCCTGCCTGACCGCACCTCCAGCCACAACACGTCGTACGTCTCGCCTTGGGGCGCAGTGCCGAGCGATGGCTACGGCATCCAGCGCATTGAGGATAGCAGCGACCAGGCGCCAAGCTTCGAACCCTGCTACCCGGTGGCGGTCGGCGGCGACTGCACCCGCCTGGACAGCGATGCCACCATCGACCTGGTGAACGGCTATCCTGAGCGGGTCTGGTGCGATGGCACGTCGAAGAAGGCGACTTGCGTGTCCGCGCTGGACTCCAGCAATGTCTACCGCTACCCGAACAGCACTTACAAGTACTTGAAGGTCAAAAGGGGCGCTCCGTATTACTACAACGTGAGTGTGGAGTGGTGCAACAAGCAGGCCAGCAAGTCGCCGAACACGAACTTCGGCAAGGCGGGCACTTGCCAGGCCAAGAAGACCGACACTTACCAATATGTGCGTTACTACAATTGGTCCCGGGTCGACATCGTGTCGGGAACGACTTTCCCGGCCAAGGCGCCGACCCGTACCGATTGCGCCGGCACGATCTGCACGTATGCGGAAGAAATGGCGAACTTCGCCACCTGGTATGCGTGGTACCGCACCCGCACCCAGATGACCAAGAGCTCGATCGGGCTGGCATTCAAGGACGTGCGCGGCCTGCCGGTGGATTCCGACCCGAACGATTTCAGCTTCACGCATGCGCGCGTTGGATTCACCACCATCAACAACCCCGCGGCGCTCAAGCTGAACATTCAACCTTTCGACAGCAGCCAGAAGGGTTCGTTCTATACCAACCTGTATGCCTTCAACCCGAATGGCGGCACACCGCTGCGCGGTTCGCTTAAGTCGCTGGGTGAAATGTATGCGGGCAACACTTCCGTGTACGCTGATCCGGTGCAGTATTCCTGCCAGAAGAATTTCACGATCATGGCGACCGACGGCTATTGGAATGATGATAATTTCAAGATGGCCGACCAGGATGGCGATCCGGACACGGTCACCAAGCCATCGTACGACAAGCTGGCCACTGCCGATACGCTGGCCGACGTGGCCTACTATTACTACCACACGGACTTGCGCACCAACTGCAGCCGGACCTCAGCTGACCTGTGCACTGACAATGTCGCGCCATCGGGTTCGAACCCGGATGTGGACGACGTCGCCAAGCACCAGCACATGACGACCTTCACCATTGGTCTCGGAGTGGACGGTACGCTGGATTACGATCCTAACTACAAGACCAGCAAGTCCGGCGACTATTTCGATATCAAGCAGGGCGTGTTGAACTGGCCGGCGCCATCGGCGAATGCGCCCGAAACGATCGACGACCTCTGGCACGCGGCGGTCAACGGCCGTGGCACGTATTTCAGCGCCCAGAACCCGGCATCGCTGGTCAGCGGCTTGCGCACTGCGCTCCGGAGTATCGACAGCGTGACCGGCGCCGGCGCTGCGGCGGCCACCAGTAACCTGCAGCCGACTTCCGGCGACAACGGCTTCTTCATGGCGACTTACCGCACCGTGAAGTGGGACGGCGAAGTCAGCGCCTATACCCAGGACCTGGAAACCGGCGTTCTGTCGGATGCCCCGGTTTGGCAGGCGGGCGCGCTGCTGCAGCAAAAGATCGCCACGTCCGGCGACAGCGATACGCGGGTCATCTATACCGCCAATGGCAGCAACGGTTCCATGACGCGCACCTTGTTCAAAAGCGGCACCGGCGGCATGACTTCGGCACAGCTGGCCTTGTTTGACGCCCGCCGGTTGAGCCAGGCCAGCGGCTGGACCACGAGCCAGACTCAGGCGGCGACCGCAGATTCCCTGGTCAATTACTTGCGCGGCCAGGACCGCAACGAAGACCAGGACCGCGACCAGACTTACGGTACCTACCAGCGCCTCTACCGCGACCGCGAGAAGGTGCTGGGCGATATCGTGCACGCGCAGCCGGTGTACGTGAAAGCGCCGCCTTACGACTATGACGATGGCTACGCCACCTTCAAGGCCAACAATGCCGAGCGCGCCGCCATGCTGTACGTCGCATCCAACGATGGCATGCTGCACGCCTTCGACGCCACGACTGGGCAGGAGAGCTGGGCCTTTGTTCCGCCCCAGGTCCTGCCCGACCTGTGGCGCCTGGCTGATATCAACTATTCCAACAGCCACCGCTACTATCTCGACGGCCCGGTGTCGGTGACCGATGCGAAGGTGGGCAATACCTGGAAGACAGTCCTGATCGGCGCCCTGGGCAAGGGCGGCCGCGGCTATTACGCGCTGGACGTGACCAACCCTGCCTCGCCGCAAATGCTGTGGGAATTCACTGCGGCCAACAACGCCAATGTCGGCTATAGCTATGGCACGCCGTTCATCACCAAGCGCAGTGACGGGACTTGGGTCGCCGTGGTCACTTCGGGCTATAACAATATTCCGGAAGGCACCAAGTACGCCACGGCGGACGGGGGCGGCTATGTCTTCGTGCTGAGCCTGGTGGACGGACATGTGCTGTCGACCATTGCGGCCGGCAGCCCGTCGACGACTTCGCCGAGCGGCTTGTCGCGCCTGAACCTGATGACGGTCGATTTCAGCACCAACAACACGGCAGTGGTCGCCTACGGTGGTGACTTGAACGGCGTCATGTGGCGCTTCAACCTGAATACGGGGACGGCAACCAAGCTGGCAGACCTTGGCAGCGGCAAGCCGATCACCTCGGCCCCGGAAGTTGGTGAAATCACCTACGCGAACACCAAGTACCGCGGCGTGTTCTTCGGTACCGGCCGCTACCTGGGCTCCGGCGACCTGAGCAGCACTGCCGCGCAGACCCTGTACGGCATCAAGGATACCGGCAGCAATACGGTGGATGATCCGGCTACCCAGCTGGTACAGCAGACTGTCACCACGACGGGCGGCAGCCGCAGCATTACATCCAACGTCGTGCCTTGGAATACCAAGTCGGGCTGGTACGTGAATTTGCCGGACAGTGGCGAGCGTGCGACCGCCGAACCGGAGCTGTTCTTTGGCACCTTGTTGTTCACCACCACGGTTCCTTCGGTCTCGGCCTGTCAGCCAGGCGGTTATGGCTGGCTGTACGCGATCGACTTCATGACCGGCGGCGATCTGACCAAGGGGCTGGTGGAGGGCGGTACTGGGACGGGCGGTTCCGGGACGAGTGTGCCTCGTAAATTGCCGGCGGGCGTATTGCTGACCCACCCGCCAGTGGGTCCACCACCGCCAACGCGCCTGGATACGCCGATCATCCACGTGGTGACCGCGGACGGCAGCAAGCCGCCGCCGCAGGAGCTGCCGATTGGCGATGATGGCTCGTCGCAGCCCAAGCGGGTTCTGTGGCGCGAGCTGACCAACTGATGCGGCAATGATGGTGCCCCGCTCACGTCCATGGCCGGCGCTGCTGATTTCGGCGCTGGTGCACCTTGCCGTTGCGCTGCTTCTGCTCGGCCGCCCTGGCGGCCCGGCGGGCGGCAACGGCAGGGTGGTGCAGCCGGGCCCCGTCATGCTGGTGCACCTGGTTGCGGCCAGCCCGGCGCCAACGCAGCTGCGGGCCGAGCAGCCTGAAATCGCTGAAGTGCAGCAGCCGGCGCCTGCCGCTGTGGCCAGCGAGGCCGAGCCTGACAAGGCAGAGGCTGAGACGGTTGCGGCAGTCGACGCCAAGCCTGCCGAGCAGCCCTATATTGACGCCGCAGCCATGACGCGGCAGCCGGAAGTTGTCTTCGGCCTGGTCTCTGATACCTTGCTGATCGTACCTGGACTGAAGGCGCAAGGCGTTGCGCTGCAAGTCTGGATCAACGAAGAAGGTGGCGTTGACCGCGTCGAGCTGGATTCCCAAATGTCGGAAGAAGACCAGCAACTGCTGCTGGCAGAGTTCGTGAAGGTACGCTTCTCGCCCGGACGCGTTGGCCGCCTGCCGGTGCGCAGCCATATCTCGATGCAAATCCTTGTCGATAACGCCATTCGGGCGTGAGGTCATACATGGTAAAATAGCGGGTTTTCCGTCTGCGCCAACCGCTGGCTGCCATCATGTCTGACGATATCCAAATTCAAACTTCGAGCAAGACCCCCGCGCTGATCGCGCGCGAGGTGGCTCGCCGCCGTACTTTCGGCATTATTTCCCACCCGGACGCGGGTAAAACCACCCTGACCGAAAAGCTGCTGCTGTTCTCGGGCGCGATCCAGATGGCCGGTACGGTCAAGGCGCGCAAGAGCGGCCGCCACGCTACCTCCGACTGGATGGAAATCGAGAAGCAGCGCGGCATTTCCGTGGCTTCCTCGGTGATGCAGTTCGAGTTCCGCGACCACATCATCAACCTGCTGGATACGCCGGGCCACCAGGACTTCTCCGAAGACACTTACCGTGTGCTGACTGCCGTCGACTCGGGCCTGATGGTGATCGATGCAGCAAAAGGCGTGGAAGCTCAGACCATCAAGCTGCTCGACGTCTGCCGTATGCGCAATACGCCGATCGTGACCTTCATGAACAAGCTGGACCGCGAATGCCGCGACCCGCTGGAACTGCTGGACGAAGTGGAGTCCGTACTGAAGATCCAGTGCGCGCCGGTGACCTGGCCGATCGGCATGGGCAAGAACTTCCGCGGCGTGTACCACCTGATCAACGACGAGATCCTGCTGTTCCGCGCCGGCGAGGAAAGCGTGCAGGGCTTCGAAGTCATCAAAGGCATCGACAATCCGCGCCTGCAGGAGATGTTCCCGCTGGAGATGGACCAGTTGCGCATGGAAGTGGAACTGGTGCACGGCGCCTCGCATCCATTCAGCCTGGAAGACTTCCTGGCCGGTAAGCAGACCCCGGTCTTCTTCGGCTCCGCGATCAACAACTTCGGCGTGCGCGAGATTCTGTCCGCGCTGGTCGACTGGGCACCTGCGCCTGGCTCGCGCGATGCGTCGGTGCGCGTGGTGCAGCCGACTGAAGAGAAGTTCTCCGGCTTTGTGTTCAAGATCCAGGCGAATATGGACCCGGCGCACCGTGACCGTATCGCCTTCCTGCGCGTCTGCTCGGGACGTTTCGAGCGTGGCATGAAAGTCAAGCACCTGCGCCTGAACCGCGAGGTGAAAGTGTCATCCGTGGTGACGTTCATGGCGTCTTCGCGCGAACAGGTGGAAGAGGCTTACGCCGGCGATATCATCGGCTTGCCGAACCACGGCAATATGCAGATCGGCGACTCCTTCTCGGAAGGCGAGATGCTGCAGTTCACCGGTATTCCTTACTTTGCGCCGGACTTCTTCCGCCAGGTCCGCATCCGTAACCCGCTGAAGATCAAGCAGCTGCAGAAGGGCTTGCAGCAGCTGGGCGAGGAGGGTGCCGTGCAGGTGTTCAAGCCGGTGCAGGGCGGCGAGGTTGTGCTGGGCGCAGTGGGCGTGCTGCAGTTTGAAGTGGTTGCCTCGCGCTTGCTGAATGAGTATGGCGTGGATGCGGTGTTTGAGGGTACTTCGATTTCGACCGCGCGCTGGGTTTCCTGCGACGACAAGAAGATGCTGGCGGACTTTGAGGCGGCGCTGGGCCACAATGTGGCTTACGATGCGGCGGGTAACATGGCGTATCTGGCTACCTCCGGCGTCAATCTGCGCTTGACCCAGGAGCGTTGGCCTAAGCTGACGTTCCACGCGACGCGCGAGCATGCGACTAAACTGGACTAAACCCGGCAAACCAGGGTCAGACCCAAGGGGCAGACCCATGTCTGGTCATCGGCTAACGGTGTTGGGTTTAAGCCTTTGACTTTCGACGAAGGTCAAAAGCGCACAACCGAAACCCGCGGCAGTCATGCTGACTGGGTCTGACCCTCGGGTCAGACCCAGGTTCACCGGGTTTTCTTAAGCAGCCGCCCAAAGCCGCCGCTCCCGCAGCAGCACCTCCAGCTCCTCCGCCGGCATCGGCCGCGCAAAGTAGAACCCCTGCATCACATCACACCCCGCATCCGCCAGGAACGCGACCTGCTCCTCAGTCTCCACGCCTTCCGCCACAACGCTCAAATTCAATGAATGCGCCATCGCGATAATCGCCTTGGCAATCGCCGCCCCGTCCCCCGGCACATCATTCACGAAGCTGCGGTCAATCTTCAGCTGGTCAATCGGGAAGCGTTTCAGATAAGCCATTGACGAATACCCCGTCCCGAAATCGTCGATCGACAGATGAATCCCCGCCGCCTGGATCTTGTGCAGTAGCGCGATATTGGCGTTGACGTTCTCCATCAGCACGCCCTCGGTAATCTCCAGCTCCAATAAGCGCGGCGGCAAGCCAGTCTCCATCAGCAAGGCCTGCACCTCATACATCAGCTGCGTATCCTTGGTCTGGCAAGCGGACACATTGACCGCCATATGGTCTATATCCTCCATCAAGCCCGCCTTGCGCCACGCAGCCGCCTGCCTGACCGCCGTCTGCAGCACCCAGCGCCCGAGAGGCACGATAACGCCGCTTTCCTCCGCCACAGGAATGAACTCGACCGGGCTCACCGCACCGCCCAGGGCCTCGCAATTCCAGCGAATCAGCACCTCCATGCCGCGCATGCGCCCTGTGCGCACGTCGATCTGCGGCTGGTAGTGCAGGGACAGCTCATTATTCTGCAAAGCCTTGCGCAGGTTGGCCTCCAGCGCCAGGCGTTTGCTGGCCTTGTGCGCCATCTCCTCATGGAACACTTCATAGGCATTCTTGCCTTTGTTCTTGGCATGATACATCGCAATGTCGGCGCAGCGCACCACAGCTGCCGCATCCGCCGCATCCTTCGGATACACGCTGACGCCAATGCTGGCACTGACAAACAGCTGGTGCGTATCCACTATGAAGGGCCCGGACAGCGCGCGCAGGATCTTGCGCGCCACCTGGTCCGGTTCCACATCATCGTCGGCCGGTTCCACGATCACCACGAATTCATCGCCGCCGATGCGGCAGATGATGTCCTCGCTGCGCAAAGTCTCCTTCAGGCGTTCCGCTACCTGGCGCAACAATTTGTCGCCTGTATCGTGACCCAGGGTATCGTTGACCACTTTGAAATTATCGAGGTCCAGCAACAGCAGGCCAACGCTGGTTTCCTGCCGATCCGCCCGTTTCAGCTTGAAGGACAGCTTTTCGTTGAAAGCATTTCTGTTCGGCAGGCCGGTAACCGGATCGACGTGCGCCAGCACATGCAAGTTATGCTCGGCCTGCGCCACAGCCACCCGCATGCGCCGCACCAGCAGCCAGGCCAGTGCGAATGACCCCAGGGTCGCAATGCTGGTAAAGCCGGCGAAGGTGAAGGACCGGCGGTACAGCGGCATCAGCGTGGCTCGGATCGATACGCTGCCCACAACCTTGTGGTCAACGAAGATCGGCTCCAGCACTTCGATATAGTCCATGCCGTATTCATGCTGCGCTTCGCCCGCTTCGCTTGGCGGCAGTTCCGGCACCGGCGCGCCATTGCGCCGGAATTGCGCCAGCGGCGTGCTGCCGACGATGATGTTCGCGCTCTGGACGCTTGGCGATGCCGCCAGGCCGCCGAGAATCTCCTCCGCCGCATGCGCATCGCTGAAGAGGAGGGCGGCCGTGCTGTTGTTGCCGACAATGCGGGCCTGTACCTGCAAATCGCGCAGCAGCGTGCTGCGCAAAGCCATGAACTGGAATACCACCATCAGCAGGCCAGCCAGGCACAGGGCCGCGCCAGCCGCCAGCATGGTTGAACGGACTACTTTGCTGCCGATCGGGAGCAGGGCGATCTTGGCCGGAGAGGTCATTGCACGCTCCTTGCCAGCCGCAACAGCTTGGAGCTGAGCGACAGGCGCGCCAGGCGCACCGGCGCCATGTCCACGTCGAAGCCCACGCGGCGATTGTCGATACCGAAGGAAATCATGGCGCCGTTGGCACCGATAATACGGTCGTCCGCCACCGTCAGCACGCTGCTGGTCGCCAGGTCGCGCTTGAGCAGGGCCCAACGCTCGCGGTCTTGCGCATCCAGCACCAGCAGGTGGCAGGTCGCCAATTGGGCCACTGCCGGCTGTGCGGACAAGGTGCGTACGGAAACGTGGTGTCCGTTGACCTGCTTTTCCTGCAGCCCGGCCAAGGCTGGCAGCAAACCATTGTCCTGGAACACGCAAAGCCGCAAGGGAGCGCTGGCGGGCAGAGTGTCCGCCGGCCATTCCGTGAACATGGCGAAGTTGAACAGGATGGCCGCCTTCAACTGCGCCTCGCCCGCGCCGGCCGGCAGCTGGGCGTGTGCCGGCCCGCCCGCCTGAAGCAGGAAGACCAGTAGGGCGAGCAGGCGCTGGATCATCAGTAGGCCGCCTTCAGTTTGAGATAGATGCGCCGGCCGTCCTGCACGATGGAGCGCTGCAGGAAGCTGAGCGATACCGGGTCTGCATAGCGGCGGTCGAACAGGTTTTGCACGCCGAGCGAGGTGTCCACGTGACGCGTGAGGCCAATGGTGAAGATGTTCAGGTTCGCCAGCACGAAGCCGCCCGCCTTGCCGCCGCCAATCTCGCTGCGGGCACTGACATATTGCCCTTCCACGCCTGCGTGCCAGGGGCCGGACAGGCGGCCAGTGGCATTCAGCTTGGCCAGCCAGTGCGGCGAGTTGACTTCGCCCGCGTCGCTGGTGACCCATTGGCGCGACAGGCTGGAACGCAGCCTTGTTCCACTGGCCCAGGAACGTTCGTATTCCATCTCAACGCCGCGTGCACGCGAGTGGCCAACGTTGCGGAAGATCGGCATGCTGGATGGTTCGTCATCCACTTCGGTAACCAGGTCGGACGCCTTGTTCAGGTAGCCGGTGAGCGTAAAGCGCGCGTTGGAGGCAAGCTGGCGCACCAGCGAGAGCTCGTGGCTGCGAATTCGCTCGCGTCCCAGTGTGGGATTGGCCAACTGGCCGCCTTGACCATCGATGCCGTAGTACAGCTCATAGTTGTTTGGGGCACGGAATGCGCTTCCGTAAATCGCTTTGAGCGTGGTGTCACGCGCCACTTCGGCAATCAGCGCCAGGCGCGGGTTGAATACACCGCCGGTGCTGGTCTCCTGGTCGTAGCGCAGGCCCGCATTCAGCAGCACACCTTTCGCCAAGGTGATTTCATCTTGCGCGTAGACGCCAAAGCGCTTGCCATACCCGTTGTGGTCAAGGAAATCCACACGTGGATCGATATTGTAGTTCTGCAGCAGCAATTCGCTGTTGTACTGGTACTCCGCACCCACGACCAGCTTCTGTGCGGCTGTCAGCTGCAGGAACAGGCTGGCGTCCGCTCCCCACCAGCGGGCATGGGTCAGGTCGAGGTTAATCGAACCAAATGGGTCCTGATTGACGAAATGACCTTCGTAGTAATAGTTGCCGTGATACAGGCGGGCAGTCAGCTCGCCGTGCAATGGCAGGACCTGGTTGCGGTAAGCAATTTCGGCCATGCGCAGGCGGTCCAGCGTTTGCCCGCCGGGCACATTGAATGGCTGTTCGTACGAAGCCGTGGCCATGCCCTTGGTGCGTGCGCCTTCCAGCACGGACATCGACCAGGCGCCAACCTGGCCGCGCGCATACAGACGCGTAATGCGCTCCCAGTCCAGCCCTCGGGCAGTGCCGCCGAATTCAGGGAAATATAGATCGCGTCCATCGCTAAGATTCCGGCTCGCAGACAGCAGCATTTCGGCATCGCCATTGCGCCAGGCATAGCTTGCGCTGCCGTTGCGCGTGCCGGCCTGTCCCGCCTCCACAGTGGCGCGTGCGCCTTCCAGGTCGGAAGCGTGGCGCGTAATGACGTTGATCACGCCAAAGAAAGCGTTGGCGCCGTAGATCGACGACCCCGGGCCGGGCACGAATTCGATGCGGTCCACCAGGTCCAGGTCGAGAGGGAATTCCCCGCCGATCAGGGCCTCGTCGTACACCGGATCATTGATGCGTGTGCCGTCAATCTGCAGCAGGAAGCGCGTGCTGTAGTCGCCCGAGCGCAGGAATCCCCGCGCGCCAAGATAGCTGTAGCTGCGGTCGTTGCTGGTGTACAGCCCGCGAATGCTGCGCAGGGCGTCGGCCAGCGTGCGCCAGCCATAAGCGCGGATATCCGCCGAAGTCAGTACGGTGACGTTAGAGGGGGCTTGGGTCGCATTCTGGTTAAAACGGGAGGCGCTGTACACCTCCATCGATATCAGTTGCTCAAGTGGCAAAGTGGTCAGGTCGGCATCTTGTGCGCAAGCGTTCGCCGCCGCGAGCAGCAAGACTGCCAGCGGCCTTGTCCGGAGGCCATGCAGTGCTGTGTTTCTCATCCCGATGGTTTGTTTTTATGGTGTCTTCACATGGTGGCATTGCCGTGGGGGAATGTACAGCGCGGCGGCCACCGTCAGCACTATTTAACAACATCAATTAACTACTTAATAATTCTCGCCAGGCACTTGGCGTTTGGCGCGCCACCTGTTTGAAGGCGCGGCGGAACACGGCTTCGTCGCTAAAACCGGTTTCAATGGCGGCGCGCCGCAGGCTCACATTCGGACGGGCAAGCAGGCGCTTGGCTTGCTCGATGCGGCACTGCAAAATGTACTGCACCGGAGTGACGCTCAGCGCCGCACCGAATCGCCGTGCAAGATTACGCTGGCTCATGGCGACGTGGCGCGCGACATCGTCGGGCGTGATGCCGGCGCAGCTGTGCTGCTCGATATAGCGTTGGGCCGCCAGCACGCGTGAATCGCCGTGTTCCTGTTGTCCGGCCGCGTGGCCGACATCCGCCAACTGGCGTGCTGAATTCGCATACCTCGCAAATTTCAGCGCCGCCTTCTCGCCATGGAAGCGTTTGACGAGATGGGCGCAGGCGTCGATGGTTGGCGTGATGCTGGCTGCCGTGATCAGCCGGCCATCGACAATCAGCGGCGACTGTGGCGAAAGACGCACCGCAGGCCGCGCTGCAGCGATGGCGCGCCGGTCTGCCAGGTTGCATGTCGCATCGCGCCCATCCAGCAAGCCAGTGTTCGCCAGCAACCGCACACCGCTTGCAGAAGCAAGGATGCAGCCGCCAGCCTCGTAATGCCTGACGATCCATCGCAGCAGGGAAGGGCTGGCCGGCACCTCGCCATAAAACGAGGGCAGCACAAGCACATCGGCAGGCCGTGCATTGCGGAGACTACGTTCCGGCAGTAGCGCCGGCCCGGTGAACGAACGCACTGGCTGCATGGTCGGGCCGACCAAGGCGACGTCAAACATCGCCGCAGCCACCAAGTCCGGTTCGCGCGCATTCAACGTTCCCGCCACCGCCAGCAGTTCGCGGATCAGCATGACACCGCCAGCCCAGCAGTTGTGGTCGATATAGATGTTTGTCGGAATGGCTGAAAAAGTATGTTGCATGGCGAATAATGTACCATGCTTCGCTTGTAGCAGGCCTAGGATGACCACATGAACATCCTTTCCTACATCGACAAGCAAGAGCTTCGTGCCTTGACCACAGCAGATAACTGGCAGGCCGCATATGTGGTTGCCGTCAACGTGGCGCTGGTTGTTGCGGGCTTCGCGCTGCCCGCACTTTGGCATCATCCAATCGCCTGGATACTCGCCAGCATATTGCTTGCCGGCCGCGCGCTCGGCTTCGCGATCCTGATGCACGACACCGCGCACCTGAGTTTCTTCACGTCGCGCAAGGTCAATCAATGGATGGGGAAATGGACCTTCGGCGCCTTGCCGAATGTGCCCTACGCAGCCTATCGCCGTGGCCACCTCGAACACCACCGCACCGCCGGAACCGGCGCTGATCCCGACTTGGCTTTCGTCAGCGGCTACCCCGCAACGCGCGCTAGCCTCGCACGCAAATTTCTGCGCGACATCTCAGGCATCAACGGCATCAAAGGGATCATCTACCAGTTCCAGTCAACGGATCGTGGTGCGCTGTATCCGTTCTTCGTAATGCATGGGCTGATCATCGCAGCGTTGTGGACGCTAGGCTCAATACAGGTGTACGCGTGCTGGTGGCTCGGCCAGTTGTTCGCTTATCCGCTGCTGCTACGCCTGCGTGTAATGGGCGAGCACGGCGGCGTCCCCGACCACATGGATCGCGACCCGCGCCGCAGTACCGCTACGACACTGGCCGGCCCGATCGCGCGACTACTCATAGCCCCAAACTTCGTGAACTACCACGTCGAGCACCACATGGCGGCAACGGTGCCGGGCTACAAATTGCCAACGCTGCATAAGCTCTTGCGCGCTCGAGGCTACTTTGACGTAGCTGAATACCTGGCAACTTCATATTGGGCTGTTATCCGTCGCTGCACGGCCTTAAATAGAAATGCCGCGAAACGCTTAACTAAAGGCGCCCGCGGCACTTTGGATACCATGCGCTGAATTTAGCCTGGTGGATCGTTTTCGATTTGTGGGAAGTCACCGGTAGCAGCGGTCATAATTGCCTGCGGGTCAATTTGACTGCCGCCAGCAATTGTCTGAATCTCTTCCTCTGAAAGCGGGAAAATCTCACTATTCAAAATAAAACTCCAATTTAGTTTGATGAAATTAACCTGGTGGATTGTTATCGACAATAGGATAGTCTGAAGTTTGCGCTGCAGAAGGCTCGACTTGACTACCCCCGGCGGTGGCCAGCATTTCTTGTTCGGAAAGCTCGAAAATTTCAGTGCTCAAGATAGAACTCCAGTTAAGTTGCAGGTAGATTATTGCTTCTATTTGGATAGTTACTTTGGCAAATAGCGCTCTTGATTATGCATGAGAAAATTAATAAAGGGCAAATTATTTCTCTAAGCTGAAGCGTTTTTCAGCAGAACGAAGATTGGGGTGTCCACCTTCCACTAGCCTGCCATGTGCCAGGGAAACGATTCGGTCGGCCATGGCAATCGTGTCTGGTCGGTGAGCCACCGTAATTCGCGTAAGGCCCAACTCTCGAACTGTTGTGTTCACGTTTTTCTCGTTGCTAACATCGAGTTCGCTGGTCGCTTCATCGAGAACTAGCAGTTGTGGTTGGCGATAGAGAGCGCGCGCAAGTAAAAGCCGCTGTTGCTGGCCACCGCTGATGCCTGCGCCGCTCGCACCCGTAATCGTGTGGTAGCCCATTGGCATGACCGCAATCTCGTGAGCCAAAGAGGCTAGCCTTGCTGACTGCTTGATGCGCTCCCAATTCGGTTCGCTGTCGAAGAAACAGATGTTCTCCGCGATCGAGCCTGAGAAAAGACGGTCTTCCTGCATCACTGTGCCGATAGTTCGCCGGTAGTTCGCAAGTCCAATACGCTTGATTGGAACGCCATTCACCAGGACTTCGCCGGACGAAGGTTCCAACAGACCTAACATAATTTTGACCAGCGTCGTCTTGCCACAACCGGATGGTCCTGTGATCGCGATAGACTCTCCAGCTTCAACGATAAGGTTGATGTCCTCAAAGATGAATGGCTCCGTCGGGGAATACCGGAATGAGATGTTGCGCAGTTCTACTGACGGAGCGCCGCCTGCAACGGACGATTCGCTCAACTGGATTTCACCTTCGTCTTCGGCAGGGGTAAGCACAATATCGGCAATTCGTTCGCCATGAAGGCCCAGCATTCGAATATCGAGCAGGCGATCAACCAATGTGGCGATCCTAGTTGAGAACTGTTCTTTGTAGGCGATGAACGCGAACAACATACCGACCGAGAACGAATTATCCAGCACAGCGCGAGCTGCCAACCAGATTACGATGACGCGTTCAATTCCGAACAGCACAATGCGTGCAGATTCATAAGTCACTCCGAGCCGATTGATACGAAGTTCGGCATTGAACTGCTCCGCAAGTAGATTCATCCAACCAGCGCGGCGTTCCTCGCCCTGCCCAAACAGGCGCACACTCTGAATGCCGTTGGCCGTTTCGTAAAAGTGCGTATTCTGTTTGGCGGCGAAGACAATTTGCTCCGCTGCTGCAGCCCGCAGTTGGTGGTAGAGGCTTAGTCGAAGTACGGCGTACACGACGACAGCAACGAATGAGATGATCGCTAGCTGGGCACTGTACAAGAACATCATCAGCAACGTCCCGACAACCATCACGCCATCAACAACAGCCTGGACAAAGGTTGTGGAGATCGAACGCTGAATTGTGTTGATTGAACCGAAGCTGGATATGATGCTGCCGATGTGCCGCTTCTCAAAGTATTCGAGCGGCAGCCTGACCAAATGGCCAAAGACGTTACGCGAGTGCCCTGTGTAACCATACCGATGTTCTTCGAGGGCATATAAAGCTCGGCCTCAAGCTTACCGTCTTTGGGTAGAATGCTTGCGATGCGTTGGTTTGCCACCAGCGATTGACCAGGCTCGACAAGGACCGCGGCGACGCGTCCATCGAGTTCAGCGCGGACGATGATTTGGCGCTTCGCTTCGTTCTCGGCGAGCTGTTGTTTAAGGTCTTCGATCTCGCGCTGGATGGTCGAAACATCCCGATTTTTTTGGATTGAACTGTCAGTCTGCGATGACTGTACGGAAGCAAGGTCGCGCAACATGCTTTGACGCTGAACTTCGAGTGAAGACAGCCGTCCCTGCTGCTCGAGGACGTCGCCTTCCTTTTCGGCCGCAGTGATCTTTGACATGTTGCCGGTCTTGGCAAGTTCCGCGACGCGAGCGGAAACGTCGCGCGCAAGGTTGACCTTGTCTCGCTGCAGACTCAGTTCGTGATCGAGCTGTTTCAAACTTGCATTTGTACTTAGAAGTTTTTCGGCCAATTCGCGCTGTTTATTTTGCGCCTGTCCTCCAACTTGATCGAGTTCTCGCCGAAGCTTGTCAATTCGGGCAACCAAGCTCTCTTTTACTGCTGCTTGTACGGCACCGTTTTCTCCACTGCGGTCGCTTGAGATGATCAGCAACGGATCCCCGATCTTTACTTCTAATCCTTCGGATAAGTTGAGCTTAGCGACTGTTCCGAACTGTGGAGAAAGAACCCGGTTGACTCCTTTGTCAGGTACGATGGACCCGCTCACGGTCGCTTTCCTGGCAAATCCAAAGCACACGGAGAACAGAACAAGGCTCGCGACTATCGCGCAAAGAAATATCGTGAGAGATATGCCTTGCCAAGTTTGGGTAAGCAGAATTGATCCATGAAGCTTTCGCGATTTGTTTGCAACGGCTTCGTCTCGGAAAAGTGGGCGATTCATCTTCGAAGGAATTTGATCAGTCTGTTGCAGTTCTATTGATTGGATAAAAATGAGGGCACCTTGCGGGTGCCCTCATCAGCTTGCCGCCAGTTCTATTTAGCCCGGAGGATTATTGTCGATTTGAGGGATCTCTAGGCCCTCAACTTTGCATTCGACATCCGCACGCAAGGCCGAAGCTGCCGTATGTTTATTTTTGAAAGTGAATTTCAGGTTGTAGCTGGCACGCTCAGTGTTCTTGTCGGTGAGCTTGGCTTTCTTGCCGTTGTCTTTGATCTCCGGCGTACTTAGTTGGGTCTGGCCCAATTGCTTAATGGTCACTTGGTCGATAATAATGTCGTCTGGCGTTGGGGCGACGAGATGAAACTCGATTTTGGTGTCGTGCTCAGACACTGGAATGACGCCTTGCGAGTACGTCGCTTTGAACGTAGTTCCATCCTGCTGGACGACAACGTCAACTTGGATTACTCCGGTGTTCTTTGGCTGTTGGTCTCTCATAATTTGCCTTTCAACAATGGGTGGGTGGAAATAAATTGTTGGTACTTCGCTTCTCGATAGCTAAGGCTTTGTAATCTCGTAATGCGTGACAAAGCTGCATCGACGTCACCGAGACACAGGCTAGCTCGAACTTGAGGTGCCAGTAACGTGTATTCGCTGCTCGATTGGGGCTGATCGTTCAGCAATTCGGCAGTTGTCTTGCAATATGACTTGGCAGCCTCATCCCCGGCGAGTCTGCGCGCCAGCTCAGAACGAACCATCAAGGCTTCAGTAAGGAATCCCAGCAGAACTTTGTCGTTCTTTGACTTTTCATGTAGTGCGCTCAGTTTGATAAGTGCGGCGTCTGCATTCCGAGCGGCGTCTTCTTCTCGCCCAAGCATTTGCAGCATTGCGCTACGACCTAGCTCGAATTTAACCGTCTGATAGATCAGGAACGTATTCTTGGGATCTTCTTTCAAGAGCGCGTCCATTTGCTCGCAGACCGACTGCAGTCGAGTGAACGCTTCCTTAGCATTGTTGGGTGTAAGTTGGGTTTCAGCGAGCCGGCCCTCTGCTTGCAGGAGGCGCGATTTCCACAAACGGTTTGTCGGATCCTTATCAACGAGCTTTTGTAGAATCGTCTCCGCATCTAAGAGTTTCTGGATGGCTTCGTTACGTTGACCAAGCGCGACGCCGAGCAAAGCCTGCCGCAGCAGAGAAGTAGCTAATTTACTTTGGGCTGGAGGCGAAGAATCGTGAAGTGAACGTAAGATGTCCTCTTCTGCCCGGTATAGCTTCATAGCCTCAGGTGGGGCGCCTAGTTTCAGAACGCTCTCTGCGTGCCAGGAAATTGTGGTTGCAAGTTCGGCTTTTCGTTTTTCGTCCAGCGGCCTCAGTTGCGCAGCCTCACGTTTGAACTGCAGGGAGCGGTCAAATGCTTTAGCAGCGGAGGAATAGTCTGCACGCGTCATCGCGAGCGTGCCAAGTGCGTTGTATGCATAGGAACGCTCAAGCAATCCATCGGCGGCATTTGGCGCAATGGCGCTGTACTTTTCGCTGTAATCTCGATATTCGTTATAGTATTTTTCTGCCAGGCTGAGATCATTTCGCTGATGATTAAACTGGCCAAGTGAAAAGGAGACCGAGCCTGCTTGTTGCAGAAACTCCGGTTGCATGGAGTAGGCGCCTGATGCGTCGAGGATCAAAGACCGCGCACTGGTCAATGCCTGATTGTAGACTTCTACGTGATTTCTATTGGCGTTAACTTCTGCGATGATGATCAACGCCTTGATCCGACTTACCAGCGATGCAGCACTGCCGTCTGAGCCGTCTTTACGTCCCAGATAGATCAATGCTTTGCTTCCAATGTCATCCAATAGATCGAGTCGTCCAATAGGTCGAAGTTTTTCGACGAAGTCGCCCAGCATGTAGGTCATTAAACCCTCGGCTTCCGAACGATTTCGCTCCGCCTCCTGTTGAGAGGAACGAGCACTGAAGCCAAATACGGTGGTTAATACGGCAAGTAGGGCAACCAGCGCGGTAATTCCTTGAATGACTCGCTGAGCAAGCTGAGCCCTACGAATCGACGTTTTCACATAATCCCGTTCGATATCGGCTAATGAGAAGTCGTCGATTTCCAAAAGCTCGGCCGCTTGGTTTACTTGTGAGCCACGAGGTAACAAGAGATCCCGGCTACGTCCGGCGTCAGCCCACCGCGAGGCTTGTGCAGCGACACGCGTCCTTAGCTGAAGTGAATTACGATGTTGCTCGATCCATGTAGCAACTCGAGGCCATTGACGCAACAAGGCTTCGTGTGCAACGCCGAAGCTCGGTACGTCACCGGTAAGTTCGCTGACAAATAAGCGAGCTTCGATCATTACGCGAACCAATTCGCGCTCGTCTTCAGTACGCAGCAAACTTAATGGACTGCGACGTGACGTGACAGTTCCCTGGTCGTCACCAACATTGACGAGCAGAGAAAGGACGTGCGGCAGCGCCGCGATTTGTTTAGGATTCAAGCGTGAGACCACCTGCTCGGCGCGAACACCAACTGCACCTTCAATCCCGCCTAATTGACGATAGACCGCAAACCTCAATACACCGTTTTCATCTCGCTGACGGTAGAGCTCATTGAGAGTGTATTGCAACAAAGGCAGCATATCGGGGTTGCCTCTCGACGCATCGCAAAGAACGTCGTCCAGGCTTGCGCCAGTCGAGTCATCTGTCTCGAAAGTCAGACTTGCTGCTGAGGCCGGCTGACGGACGATTTGCGCGATGTCCGCTCCGTCTGGAGGTAAGACGTCGAAATGGGCACCTCGGGTTTTCAAAGCGAGCAGAACTGGTTGGGCCATTACTTCTGGATAGAAGTCATTGCGGCAGGCCATCAACATCAGCAGGCAATTTGATTTAGCCAGTGCTTCGATCACGGTGAAGAAGAGGTTGGCCTCACCGGCATCGGCGCGGAATACGGCTTCAAGGCGATCTACGAAGACTCCAACTTGCGGGCGCGCGCAGGTTCGGTTCAGTAGTTCTGCGGCGACAGCATCGGGATCGCTGGCCAGGCGTTGGCCGAGGCTGTCTGCACTGGCGCCGGGGAAGAGGGGCTCGCCGTTAATATCAGCATCGATCAGGGCGCCTGCCAATGCCTGGAAAAGGGTGCCGCTGCCGAGGTCGGCGCAGTCGAGGTAAACGGTACTGGTCAGGCCGATAGGCTCATCGGAGCGCGTGGCGCCTGCCATTAATTGTGGTAACAGGCCGGCGCGGACCAGCGAAGTTTTCCCGGAGCCGGAAGGTCCGAGGACCAGTGCCATGGGGTAGCCATGGGCGGCTTGCGTCAGGACCAGCTCGCGCAACTGGGAGGTGGCTTGCACGCGGCCGAAGAAGATGGCGGCGTGGTTTTCCTGGAATGCCTCTAGGCCACGAAATGGCGAACCTCCTTCCCAAGTTGTTGGGGCAGGGCTTGCTAAGGTGATAACAGGCGCGATCGCACGGTAGCCGCGCTTGCGGATCGTTTCAATATAGCGTGGCTCGGTGCTCGAATCGCCGAAGGCGCGGCGCAGTTGGGTAATTGCCTTGTGGACAGGGTTATCGCCCAGCTCGTTGCTTCCCCAACAAGCCTGCAGGATCTCTTCCGCTGGAATTACCGCCCCTGGATGGCGGCAAAGATAGCGCAACACCGCCATCACGCGCGGCTCAAGTTGCGTCTTGGCATCCCCATTGCTGACGATATTGGCTTCCGGACTGACTAACCAGTCGCCGAATTGAAACTCCATGGCCTGTCCAACCTTCCGTTCTTCTATTTCTTATAAATCAATGACTTGGAAACCTTCCGGAGCAATTCTTCCGATCCGGAAGGTTTCCTTCCGGCCGCCGGAAGATTTCCGGAAGGCGAGGGAAGGCTTTTTTTCTTACATTGCAGTCATTGCCAAACGGCCAAATCTTAACATTCTTAAAAGCAAAAATGGTCACTACTAAAGCGGTATTTTTTGAGATCGGCTCCGAAACCACGACTTCCGTACAACAGTTGTCCGCCAGCTGGTATACGTCCGGGAAATTGCTTGAGAGCACGATTGACGCCATGCGCGCCGCCGGAGAGTTTCCTAATGACATCCGTTACGGCAGCATGGAAGTGGGCAGCCTGGCGCTCGGCGGCGACGGTGAAGATAAGGCTCAGCTGCGTCCGATCGAGATCCGGTATGACTCGGCGGCGCCATCCACTGCCCATCTGACCTTGACCTTGAGTTCGGGTAGCTTGCGCTTCTACAACGCTTATGGCCGCAAAGATATCCTGCGCCAACCGGTTTCGGGCTGGCGCCTGGAGTTCACTGCGGCGGTGAATGAATATGGCGGCCTGGCCCTGCATGCCGCGCTATGTGATGTGGAGAAATCGCATTTGCCTTGCGATAACGGTCCGCTAAAGGAGTTCTTTATTACTGCTGTCGGCCACTGGCTGCGCAGCCTGGCGCCGGCTGTGCTCAACAAAACGGCAATGCGTCGCGCTGTGATCGGCCGCGAGAGCTTCATGCGTCAGTACATTTACCCGATGGTGATCGAGAAGCTGCAGCGCCGCTTGAATTCCTTGCCGGACTACGTGGCTTCGCGCGACGGCGTGGCGCAGGTCAATCCTGCGGAAAGCCAGAACGAGAAGTCGGGCGTCGAGGCGACCTTAAGCAACGGTGAACGCGCGCGCTTCATCCGCAACAGCAATGGCTGGACTTATCGCGACCACGTGCTGCTGAACTGGCAGGAAGCCAACCGCACCTTGCACGACCGCGAATCGGAACAGGACCTGCAATACATGGTGACGATGGGCCGCCAGTCCGGCCCGGACGGCGTGCCGCGTCCGACCCTAGATATCAGCAGCGTTTTGGGCCGCTACGAGTGGGATAGCGTGAAGCAGGAATTGCCGCTGTCGCGCCAGCGCAGCTATATGGGCAAGGCCTGGGCACGTGCGACGCTGCAATGGTCGCTGCGCCTGCAGTGGCAAGTGGCGAATGGCCGGGTGGAAGTGGCATCGCTGGCGCGCAAGGGCATGCCGGCTACGGATGCCGGTACGACCGGAATCTATGTGGTGTCCGACCCGCTGCCGCACCTGCTGAATGTTCAGCGCATCAACCTGTGGTGGGAGGGCAATGCCGCCAGCCTCTCCGCAGTCCAACAGGATATTGCCGGTTCGCTGGCAACGGCCACGAGTGAAATGTTCGCTGCCGTTGCGGAGGGACTGGCCCCAGGGCGCAAGCTGGGGTGCCGTGACTTGCGCATCAACGAGTCTGGTGACATAGAAATCGAATTTGGGGAGTGAAGCATGTCCGTACTGATGACATCTGTGCCGGTGGCGCAGGTCCGGAAATGGGGCGGCGCCAGCGCGTCGGGCGCCTTGAGTTTTGCTGCAGCGCGCGTCGCGCGCATTGTTCTTCAACGTGAGCCGATGGCAAGTGAGGCGCTGTCGTGGACCACTCTCTATAGCTGCCAGGGCGACGCGGTGCGCGGCCGTTCCGAGCTTGCGCTGCACTTGCTGGCTCGCCCGGAATTGGCGGAGCTGGATGCCAAGGAGCGCCTGCTGCGCGCCTATAACGCGGTATTCGACCGCTACGATTCTTCGCAACCTGCGGATATGGCCTACTGGCGTAGCCAGTTGAATGCCGGCCGCGAGCTGCCCGCGCTGGTGCGGCAGGAACTGGTGCCGCTGTATGAATCAGGCTATCGCTCCAGCCCATGCGCCGCGCCTGCGGTGGCGAAGTCGCCGCTGTTCGTTGTGCGTGATGGCGCTGGTTTGCCGCTGGTATTTACGGTTGGCGCCAATCGTTCACTGTACATGTTCCGCCGCACACCTTTTGGCCGCTGGTCGCAGACGGATTTGAGCGGCATGCTGCCGCTGAACCAGCCGGGTAAGGTGCAGGCGGTGGATGTGCAGCAGGCGCCAGATGGCACGATTGCGCTGGCAATTGCGATCGCGCCGTGGGGCAGCGCGGCTGGGCCGACTTTGCATGTTGCGGTAGGCATTCCGAATCACCTGGATGAAGCGGGCTGGGTAGAGGTCTTGCGTGGCATGGTGCCGCGCCAGGTGCCGGAAATCGAGGATGATGTGACGCGCATTTCGTTTGGGTTACTGCAATCGGGAGCGGTGCCGATGGTGCTGGTGACGGCTGCGCACACCTGGTATTTCAATGCGGCGATGGATGGGCCGTTGATGGCCTGGGAAGAGCAGGACGGTTCTGCTTCGGTGGCAAGTGCTGTAGGCAGCTATCGAGTCCCGGGCGCCTGGCGCTTGAGCGATACGCCTACTGGCCGCACGCTGCGTTTCAATAGCTTTGCGCGGGCTGCGGCTTGGGGTATCGCGATCGACTACCAGGGCTTGCCGCGCCGTGCCAATTGCTTGCACCTGGCGCCCTCAAATGTGCCGAATGTGCCGGATGTGTTTGTGGCTGGCGAGAGCATTGTGGTGTATCGCGGCGGGCAGTCGATCCCGCAGCCGGTAGCGAATATCGGCGGGGCTTGCGTGGTGTGGTCGGAGTCGAATTCGATTGGCGAGTACCTGGCTTATGGCGATGGCGCTGGCGGGCTTTGGCTGGTGTGCCGTAAGCAGGGTGGGCATTGGGGGATGCCGGTGCCGATTGCTACTACCCTGGTGATGGCGGCGTTGATGGCTGCGCCAAATTATGGCGGGGTGCATGCGATTGGTGTGACGCCGGGTGGGGCGCTGGCCTGGTTGCGGTTTAATTCCGATGGGGCGCAGGTGGGAGCGGAGGAGATTACGCAGGCTGCTGTCTGGGATGATGAGGCGCAGGAGGTGCAGCGTGCGGCGCGGGTGGCGCGCAGCGTGGCTTAAGTTTTGTCGCGGATGAAGAGGGCGTCGATCAGGCTGGCGAGCCAGCAGACCAGCAGGATCCAGCTGGCGGTTTCGGCGCCGGCGGTTGCGCCGGTTTGATGCAGTCGGTCGGCGATGGCTGCGGGGTCGGGGGAGAGGCGGCCGCTCAGGGCTTCGTCGAGCAGGGTGTTGGTGCTTTGGACGATGCCGATTATTATCCAGCCGGTTGCTGCCAGGGCTGGGATGAGGAAGGCCAGGCCGCGTTTGGGGCGTTTTTGGAAGACCAATTGGCCCAGGCCGGGGAAGACCAGGGCGGAGAGTAGGGCGGATTTGGTTGATTGCTTCATTGATTCTCCTTTAAACCCGGTAAATCTGGGTCTGACCCTGGTTTACCGGGTTAAAAACAAAAAAAAGCCGGCACCTCACGGTACCGGCGTTTTGCGTTTCAAGCAAGCGTGCGATTACGCGTAGTCGCTAACTGGAATGCATGCGCAGAACAGGTTGCGGTCGCCGTACACGTTGTCGGCGCGGCCGACTGGCGGCCAGTACTTCTGCTTGCGCAGCGATGGCACAGGGTAGGCGGCCACTTCGCGGCTGTACTTGCGTTCCCACTTGTCAGCCAGCAGCACTTCAGCAGTGTGCGGAGCAAACTTCAGCGGGTTGTCCAGCTTGTCGAATTCGCCCGATTCCACTTTGGCGATTTCTTCGCGGATGGCGATCATGGCGTCGATGAAGCGGTCCAGTTCCACCTTGGACTCGGATTCGGTCGGCTCAATCATCAGCGTGCCTGGAACAGGGAAGCTCATGGTCGGTGCGTGGAAGCCGAAGTCCATCAGGCGCTTGGCCACGTCTTCGTTGCTGATGCCGGTGGCATCGGTCAGCGGACGCAGGTCCAGGATGCACTCGTGCGCCACCAGGCCGTCGTGGCCCGAGTACAGCACTGGGAAGTGCGGCGCCAGGCGGCGTGCAACGTAGTTGGCGTTCAGGATCGCGGTTTCGGTCGCTGCGGTCAGGCCGACTTCGCCCATCATGGCGATGTACATCCAGGAGATCGGCAGGATCGATGCGGAGCCGAACGGTGCAGCCGAAATCGAGCCGATGCCGTCTTCGCTGCGCACGTAGCCGTTCGAACGCTGGTTCGGCAGGAACTTGGCCAGGTGTGCGCCAACGCCGATCGGGCCGACGCCTGGGCCGCCACCGCCGTGCGGGATGCAGAAGGTCTTGTGCAGGTTCAGGTGCGATACGTCGCCGCCGAACGAGCCTGGGCCGGCTACGCCAACCAGTGCGTTCATATTGGCGCCGTCCACGTAAACCTGGCCGCCGTGCGAGTGGATGATTTCGCACAGTTCGGTGATGCCGTCTTCGAACACGCCGTGGGTCGATGGGTAGGTCACCATCACGCAGGCCAGGTTCTTGGAGTGCAGTTCGGCTTTGGCTTTCAGGTCGACCAGGTCAACGTTGCCTTTGTCGTCGCAGGCGGTGACCACAACCTGCATGCCCACCATGGCGGCGGATGCCGGGTTGGTGCCGTGCGCCGACGATGGGATCAGGCAGACGTTGCGGTGGCCTTCGCCGCGCGACTCGTGGTACTTCTTGATCACCAGCAGGCCGGCGTATTCGCCTTGCGAACCGGCGTTAGGCTGCAGGGACACGGCGGCGTAGCCGGTGGCTGCGCACAGCATGTCTTCCAGCTGGGCGATCATTTCGCGGTAGCCGACGGTCTGGTCGTTCGGTGCGAAGGGGTGGATCGACGAGAACTCAGGCCAGGTCACAGGAATCATTTCGCTGGTGGCGTTCAGCTTCATGGTGCAGGAACCCAGCGGGATCATGGTGCGGTCCAGCGCCAGGTCCTTGTCGGCCAGGGAACGCAGGTAGCGCAGCATTTCGGTTTCGCTGTGGTAGCGGTTGAAGGTTGGGTGCTCCAGGTAGGCGGTGGTTCGTACCAGCGCTTCAGGGAAGTTGCGGTCCACGGTCGCTTCGACGGCGTCGAAGTCAGGGGCAGCCTTGCCGCCGCTGAACACGTTCCACAGTGCGGCCAGGGTGTCGCGGTCGCAGGTTTCGTCCAGCGACACGCCGACGTGCTTGGCGTCGATCTTGCGCAGGTTGATGCCGGCGGCAACAGCGGCCGCGTGCAGCGCATCGGCTTTGTCGGTCGCGACGGTCAGGGTGTCGAAGAAGGCTTCGTTGACCGAGTAGCCCAGGGACTTCAGGTTGGCAGCCAGGATACCGGTGTAGCGGTGGGTGCGTTCAGCGATCTGCTTCAGGCCTTTCGGGCCGTGGTAGACGGCGTACATGGAGGCCATCACGGCCAGCAGCACCTGTGCGGTACAGATGTTGGAGGTCGCTTTTTCGCGACGGATGTGCTGCTCGCGGGTCTGCAGGGCCAGACGGTAAGCCTTGTTGCCGTTCTGGTCGATCGTCACGCCCACCAGGCGGCCTGGCATGGAGCGCTTGTATTCGTCACGGGTAGCCATGTAGCCGGCGTGCGGGCCGCCGAAGCCCAACGGTACGCCGAAGCGCTGCGAATTGCCGACGACGACGTCGGCGCCCCATTCGCCCGGAGGAGTCAGCATGGTCAGTGCCAGCAGGTCGGCGGCAACAATCACCATGGCGCCGGTGGACTTCACGGTTTCAACGGCGGCGCGGTAGTCGCGCACAACGCCGTTCACGCCTGGGTATTGCAGCAGCACGCCGAAAGCGTCGGTCACGCCGGCCAGTTCGGACGGGTCAAAGGTCTTGACGGTGATGCCCAGCGGCTCGGCGCGGGTCTGCACCACTTCCAGGGTCTGCGGCAGCACGTCGTTGGCGACGTAGAAGGTGTTCGACTTGGACTTGCCGACGCGCTGGATCAGGGTCATGGCTTCGGCAGCGGCGGTGCCTTCGTCCAGCATCGACGAGTTGGCGATGGCCATGCCGGTCAGGTCGATCAGCACCTGCTGGAAGTTCAGGATCGCTTCCAGGCGGCCCTGGGAGATCTCTGGCTGGTACGGGGTGTAAGCGGTGTACCAGGCTGGGTTTTCGAAGATGTTACGCAGGATCACGCCCGGGGTATGGGCGTTGTAGTAGCCCTGGCCGATCAGGGATTTCAGCACCTTGTTCTTGGAAGCGATGCCTTTCAGCTTGGCCAGCGCTTCGTTCTCCGGCAGCGGCTGGGTGAACTGGCCCAGGGGCAGGGCGCTCTTGTTGCGGATGCCCGGCGGGACGATGGCATCGATCAGGGCGGCGCGGGTTGCGTAGCCGAGCACGTCCAGCATTTGCTGCTGTTCTGCGGCTTCCGGGCCGATGTGGCGGGCGATGAAAGCATCGCGGGCTTCAAGTTGGGTCAGGCTGGTGCGGGTCATGGTGGGAAATCTCTTGGCCAGAATGTGATAAGGGCCGGCATGCAGCCGGCCCGGTAAAGCGGTACTTAGTGTGCGACGTTGCCGTAAGCGGCTGCGTCCAACAGGCCGTTGACGGCGTTGGCGTCGCTAGGCTTGATCTTGAACAGCCAGTTGGCGTAAGCGTCGGCGTTGATCGACTCTGGTGCGCCGACCACGGCGTCGTTCACGGCAACCACTTCGCCGGATACTGGCGCGTAGATGTCGGAAGCGGCCTTCACCGATTCCACCACGGCGGCGTCGTCGCCGGCGGTGAAGGTGGCGCCGACTTTTGGCAGCTCGACGAACACGATGTCGCCCAGGGCGTCTTGTGCGAATTCGGTGATGCCGACGGTCACGGTGCCGTCCGCTTCAGCGCGTACCCACTCGTGGGACTCGGTGTACTTCAGGTCTGCTGGAATGTTGCTCATGTTGGCTCCAAGGCTAAGGTTATTGTTTGTTTCTGCTCAATCTGGCTTAAGCAACCAGGATTTTACCGTTACGCACGAAAGGCAGCTTCACGACGGTGGCGGCCAGCTTCTTGTCGCGGATTTCCACGTGCACGGTGTCGCCCACGTTCACGCCCATCGGCACGCGCGCCAGCGCGATTGCCTGCTGCATGGTCGGGGAGAAGGTGCCGGAGGTGATTTCGCCGGTTGCGCCGTCGGCGGCGATGACTTTCTGGTGGGCGCGCAGCACGCCGCCTTTTTCACGCAGGATCAGGCCGACGAATTGTTGGTTCTGTCCTTTTGCCAGCAGGGCTGCCTTGCCGATGAAGTCGCGCTCGGAGACCAGGTCGATAGTCCATGCCAGGCCTGCGTCCAGCGGGTTCACGGTTTCGTCCATGTCCTGGCCGTACAGGTTCATGCCGGCTTCCAGGCGCAGGGTGTCGCGCGCGCCCAGGCCAGCTGGCTTGACGCCGGCGGCGTTCAGGGCGTTCCACAGGTTTTCTGCCTGTTCTGCGGCTACGCCGATTTCAAAGCCGTCTTCACCGGTGTAGCCGGTGCGGGCAACCATGGCTTCGCCGAAGGCGGTGCCTGGTACCAGGGCCACGTTGAATGGCTTCATTTCTGCGGTGGCTTCTTTCGCCTGCGGGATCACTTCCCATACCTTGGCGCGGGCGTTCGGACCTTGCACGGCGATCAGGGCCATGGCGTTGGCGCCGTCGCGGCGCTGGGTGATGGTCAGGCCGGCCTTGGTGGCTGCGTTCTGTTTTTCCATCCAGGCGACGTCTTTTTCCGCGGTACCTGCGTTGACCACCAGGCGGAACCACTCTTCGTTGATGAAGTAGATGATCAGGTCGTCAATGACGGTACCTTCCGGGGTCAGCATGCAGGAGTACAGGGCCTTGCCCGAAACCTGCAGCTTGTCGATGTTGTTGGCGACCAGGCCGCGCAGGAAGGAACGTACGTTGGCGCCCTTGATGTCAACGACGCACATGTGGGCCACGTCGAACATGCCGACGTCGGTGCGCACGGCGTGGTGCTCTTCGATCTGGGAGCCGTAGTTGACCGGCATGTCCCAGCCGCCGAAGTCGACCATACGGGCGCCGAGGGCACGGTGAGCATTGTTCAGTGGGGTTGCTTTGAGCGACATTGATACCTCAGGGCAGAGAATAGGGGTTAATAAACGTAAACATGAATACGCCTACCCCTCTGTCCTTGGTACCTGAGAGATAACGGGAAGGTAATCCCGCACGCCCCTTCGGTGGGCCCTGCGCCTTGGCGGGCCGCTCTCCAGAGTTCTAGCCCCTTGGGGCCCTTGTTCGGTCCTTTTGCCTGAGAGTTTCTGGGTAATGCCCCTTCGGCGCCAGCAGTTTCTGGTCTCTCCCGATCAAGACTTGGGACTATATGACAGGAGGGCAATAAAGTCAATCTTCGGCGCTAGGGAACCTGCCCGTGGTTCGCATGTCCAAGGGGGATGAAAACCTCAAATGACGACTATGACAATCCCTGGAAAATGGCTGCCGAGCGCTATTTCAGGGAGTTCCTCGCGATCTTCCACCCGGAATTGGAGGCGGCGATCGACTGGTCTGTGGACCCAACGTTCCATGACCAGGAATTGCGCCAGGTAACGCGCGACGCAAAAATAGGGTTGCGGAGGCTGGATAAGCTGGCCAAAGTTCAACTGCTGGATGGTGCCGAGCTCTACATCCACCTCGAGGTGCAGCTATGCCGCCAGCGCGGATTTGGTGCGCGCATGTTCACCTATAACTCGCGCCTTTTCGACCGCTACGGCTGTGCAGTAGCCAGCGTCGCGGTGTTGGCGGACCGCTGTCCTTGCTGGCGTCCGCGTGCTTTCTGGTGCGAGGCATGGGGAACAGTATTGGGTATGGAGTTTACTGCCGTCAAATTGCTTGATTTCTTGCCGGCACCCGTTGGGTGGGAAGCCAATTTTTTGGTTCATCACGGATTTCCGGGAAACGCGGCTTTGATCTTCATGAAGAAGAATTCGGAGTCGCGGTATCCGTAAGCCATCCGCTTCATCACCTTAATCCGGTTATTGATTCCCTCCAGTTGGCCGGTA
>NZ_WNKX01000017.1 GCF_009720745.1 Massilia eburnea
GACGGCACGCTCCACGGCGGCGCGGGGCGGGCCGGCTAGGCGCCCGGCCGCAGCGGCCAAGGCCACCCCGCCGGGCGACGACTGGGAAGAGTTCTAACCTCGCTGACGGCGGAACCATTCCGCCGTCGCCTCATCGGCCGGGAAAAACGCCTCCATGCGCAGCTCATGCAAGGTCACGTCGTGCGGCGTGCCGAGTGTGGTGATGGTGGTGAACAGGTTCAGCTCCACGCCATCCTTGCGCACGGTGAACGGAAGGAAGGGCAAGGCGCGCCGGTCCAGGTTGGGCACGATGGACGCCGCGCGCACACCGGGAATGGCCAGCAGATCCTCCAGCAGCATGGTGGCCTCGCTGCCCGGCCCATCGCTCATTGCTTCGCGCTGTATCCACTGCAGCACATCGGCGCTGACGTCTTCCCAGTTCACGATGTACGGGCGCAAGCCATCCGGATCCAGCATCAACCGGATCACATTGCCGCTGGCGGGGGGACCGCCAAGCAGCCAGTGGATCATCTTGACCGCCGGATCATTGCTCATGACCAGGTTCCACAGCCTGTCCACCACCAGCGCGGGATAGGGCGCCTGCTGCCGCAGCATGAAGTCGAGCGCCTGCTTCACCGCCTGCATCTCGGGATCGGACAGCTTGCGCTCCTGGTAGGCCGGCGCGTAACCCGCCGCCAGCAGCATCACATTGCGCTGGCGCAGCGGAATATCGAGCACGATGCCAAGTTTCAAGATCATTTCGCGGCTCGGCTGCGAACGCCCGCTTTCCAGGAAGCTGATATGGCGCTGCGAGATGCCGCTTTCGGTCGCCAGCCGCAGCTGGCTGAAGCCGCGCTTGCCGCGCCAGTAGCGCATGGCCGCCGCGTAGTCGCTGAAATACTGTTCCGGTGCTGCCGCTCCCATATCGGTCCTTTCAAGACTGGATGAAGTCCAGCAAGTCGCTGTTCACCCTTGCCATGTGGGTGAGGAACATACCATGCGGCGCGCCTTCATACACGTTCAGCTTGACGTTCGGCAGCAGGGCGGCGCTGGGTTTTGCGGTCAACTCGAACGGCGCGCTGACGTCATTGGTGCCGGCAATCAGCAGCACGGGCAGCGTGATCTGCGGCAGCTCGGCGCGGAAGTCTTCCCGCTGCAAGGAGCGGTTGCATTCGTACAGGGCCTGCAGCGAAGCCTGCATCGGCATGGCGCGCAGCCAGTCCCGCATGCCTTGCGGGGTCTCTGGTGCGACGAAAGGCGGCAGGTTGTCGTCGACCCATTTCGGCAAGTCCTTCATCAGCTGCTCGTTGCGGAAGTGTTCGAGCACGCTGGGGTCGATGCCATTCGGGTTGTCGTGCGCCTTGACCACGTAAGGCGTCATGGTGCCCAGCATGGCGACGCGCTTGATGCGGCGCTGGCCGTGGCGGGTCAGGTAGCGCACCACCTCGTTGCAGCCCATGGAGTGCGCCACCAAAGTGACGTCTTCCAGGTCGAGCGCTTCCAGCACGGCGGCCAGGTCGTCGGCCAGGGTGTTGAAGTCGTAGCCGCGGCCAGGATCGCTGGAGCGGCCGTGGCCGCGCCGGTCGAAGGCAATGGTGCGCATGCCTTGCTCCGCCAGCGCCAGCATCTGGTAGCACCAGGAATCGGCGCCCAGCGACCAGCCGCCCACAAACAGCACCGGCTCGCCTTCTCCCCAATCGCGGAAGTACAGGTTGACGCCGTCGGCAGTGCGCACGGTGTTTGGTTCGATGATGCGGGCGCCGGAGATTTTGTATGCAGTCATGATTCGCTTCCTTTCCTTGGTTGATGAATCTATTGTCAACAAAAGCGCAGCGTGCGACGATTACCTCCCAGGTAATCAAACAGGAACCCATGTGACTTTCAATCGAGGACTTTCCCTGCTCTCTCTGCTCTCACTGCTGGCCGCCTGCGCCACCGCACAGGCAGACTGCCCGACGACGCTGCCGCTGAAAGGCGTCATTAATCTCGATAACTGCTATCCGATAGGCGCGGACTGCGTACCTGCCGCGGAGGCGCTATACCAGTACACTCTCGCTTCACCAGATGTCGGTGACGAAGTCCTGAGCATCAGCCTGCATGGAAGCCCCTGGCATTTTTACGGCCCCGACTCCCGCATCATGACCATCGAAAACATGGCAGGAATGGTCAAGCAGCAAGGCAGCAAGATCCACGAAGTTATCCTGATGGCTTCGTGGAGCGGCGCCTCCCCCGACAAACATCGCAGGTCACTGGCGCAGCAGTTGTCCAGTGCCCTCGGCGACATGAAGGTCAGCGGTCCGAATGGTTTCCTTTGGTACGAAAAGGACGGCAAGACAGCCGTCACTCAGCAAGCCTTCACTGTGTTCAAAACAGGCCCCTATGCTGTCAAGAAAGGCGAAAAGGTCATGGCATCCCTGGTCGAAGGCTGGCCTGCGCAATTTGAAGACACGTTTGCAAAGCAGCGCGATGCTCAGGGACTCCTGCGCGCCGGTGTCGGCCATGAAGTATTCAGCCTTTGTCCATCGCGCGCCTTGGCGGCATTCGATGCCTCAGCGGCCCTGGGTAACCCGATTGCCGCCTATAACGCCGCTATCCTGAGACTTGAACGCGGCGATAGCGGCGACCGTGAGGCAGCACTGGCATTGCTCAGGAAGGCGGCGACAGCCGGCGACCGGCCGTCCGCCACCCTGCTTGAACAAACGACATTGCGCAGCAAAGGCAAGCCGTGAGAGGATTACCCTCCCGGAGTGCAGAAATGAAAAACAGGAGTTCCCGTTGAAATCGATTTTGTTTGCGGCCAGCCTGGCCATCACTACCGCCACCGCTGCTGCAGCGGCCGCAGCGCCTTCGGCTTCGGCGAAGGCATCGGCCAAGGCGGCGGCTTCCGCCCCCGCTCCCGCTGCGGTGCAAGTACAGACGCGCGACGTGCCGGTCAATGACTTCATGCAGGGGCGCTTGCCGTTCGTGCTTCCCCTTAACGTGCCAGTGCCGGTGGAATACCAGCAGTCCAAAGTCAAGAAGATCGGCTATTCCTACTGGATGCGGCCCGAGGATGCGGTAAACGCCACCGCGGCCGCCCTGCCGACCCGCAACGGCTACATGTACGGTTCGACCGCCACCAACGTCACTTACGACGCATCACACCACGTGTTCTATGGCATTAACGATCCTGGATCGCTGAACAAGCTGCGCGGCGCAGCCACCAATATCCAGGTCAAGGAGTTTTACGACGTCAAGAACCCGGCCGTGATGATTTCCATGATCAGCGGCACGACGGGGCAGCCGGCCTACTTCATGTACATGGCAACGGGCAAAAAGAACGAGACCTTCTTCCTGTCCTACCGCGCGCCGGACGGCCGCAAGGACATCGGCGATGCGGTGTGGGCCAAGATGGCCGCCGCCATCAAATAACCAGGATTGCGCGGAAGTCGTTGACGTTGGTGCGCGTCGGACCGGTGACCACCAGGTCGCCCAGTGCGGCGAAGAAGCTGTAGCCGTCGTTGTTGTCGAGCAGGGCGCGCGCATCCAGTCCCAGGTCAACGGCGCGCTGCAGGGTGTCCGGCCCGAGTACGGCGCCGGCGTTGTCCTCGGTGCCGTCGATACCATCCGTATCGCAGGCGATGGCGTACACGCCCGGCACGGACTGGAATGCGACAGCCAGCGCCAGCAGGTATTCCGCATTGCGTCCGCCGCGTCCCGTCCCTTGCACGGTGACGCTGGTTTCTCCCCCTGAAAGGATCACGCAAGGCGGCCGCAAAGGGCTGCCATGTTCGATCACGCCCTGCACCAGGGCCGCGTGCGAGACCGCGACATTGCGCGCCTCGCCCTCCACCCGGTCACTCAGGACAAGCGGACGCAAGCCCTCGGCACGGGCAACATCGGCGGCCGCCTGCAGGGCATGCCTGGCGGTGGCAATGACGGCAACGCTGTTGCGCGCCAGGCGCGGGTCGCCTGGCTTGGGCGTTTCCAGCGCGGGGTCTTCCAGCACGTCGCGCACTTCTGCTGGAATGTCGATGCCGTATTGCTGCAGGATGCGCAAGGCGTCGGCTGCAGTGGAGGCATCCGCCAGGGTCGGCCCGCTGGCCACCACCGCCGGGTCGTCGCCCGGCACGTCCGACAGTACCAGGGTCACCACGCGCGCCTGGCCGCAAGCCAGCGCCAGCCTGCCGCCCTTGATGGCCGACAGGTGCTTGCGCACGATATTGATGTCGCCAATCGGCGCCCCGCTGCGCAACAAGGCCTTGTTGATGTCCTGTTTCTGCTGCAGGGTAATGCCGGCTGCCGGCAGCGACATCAGGGCCGAGCCGCCGCCGGACATCAGGCACAGCACCATATCGTCCGGCCCCAGGCCGCGTACCGCCGACAGCATGCGCCGCGCCGCGGCCTGGCTGGCGTCGTCCGGCACCGGATGGCCGGCCTCTATCACTTCCACCTGCCGGGTTGGGGCGCCGTGCCCGTAGCGCGTGACCACCACGCCGCTGAGCGAACCGTGCCAGCGCCGCTCCACCCCTTGCGCCATGCGCGCCGACGCCTTGCCGGCGCCAATGATCACGGTGCGGCCTTTGGGCGGCGGCGGCAGGTGGGCCGCGATGGTGTCGAGCGGGTCGGCCGCGCGCAGCGCGGCGTTGAACAGTTCCGACAGAATTTCGCGCCCGGTCTTCACAGCATTTCCCCTTTGCGGCCAACACACAGCATCACCAGTATGCCACCGACTGCCTGGCTGGCCGCCAGCAGCAGCATGCCGTTGGCGGTGCTGTGCGTGGCGTCCTTGATAGCGCCCACCAGGTAGGGGCTGGCAAAGCCCGCCAGGTTGCCGAGCGAGTTGATCATGGCGATGCCGGCAGCTGCAGCGGAGCCGCCCAGCATGGCGGTCGGAATGCTCCAGAACACCGGGAAGGTGCTGAGGATGCCCGCCGTCGCCACGCTCAGGGCTGCCAGCGCCAGCGCAGGGTCGTTGACGAAGTGCGTCGACGCCAGCAAGCCGGCGGACCCGATAAAGGCCGCCAGCACAAGGTGCCAGCGCCGCTCGCCCGTGCGGTCGGAATGGCGCGCGGAGACGATCATCGTCACCGCGGCAATGCTGTAAGGGATCGCAGTCAGCAGGCCGATATCCAGGACGTCCTGCACGCCAGTATTGCGTATCAATTGCGGCAGCCAGAAGCCGACACCGTACAGTCCCATCACCATCAGGAAGTAGACCAGGGCAAGGATCCACACCCGGCTGCTGCCGAATACGTGGCGCAGTCCCCATTGCGCACGCGGCTCGCCATCGCGCGCCAGTTCCGCTTTCAGCAGCGCCTTTTCATCGTCATCAAGCCAGGTGGCGTCGTCGATGCCGTCGTCGAGCAGGGCCAGCGTCAGCACGCCCAGCACCACTGCCGGCAAGCCTTCCAGCAGGAACAGCCACTGCCAGCCCGCCAGGCCGGCATGTCCGGCAAAACGCGACATGATCCAGCCCGATAGCGGACCACCCAGGATGCCCGCCACCGCCACGCCGCTCATGAAGATGGCGACGATGCGCGCACGCTTCTGCGCCGGATACCAGTAGGTCAGGTACAGGATCACGCCGGGGAAGAAGCCTGCCTCCGCCACGCCAAGCAGGAAGCGCATCACGTAGAAACTGGCTGGGCTGCTCATGAACAGCATGGCGGCCGACAGCAGGCCCCAGCTGGCCATGATGCGTGCGATCCAGCGCCTTGCACCGACCTTCAGCATGAGCAGGTTGGCCGGCACTTCGAACAGGAAGTAGCCGAGGAAGAATATGCCCGCCCCCAGCCCATACACCGTGTCGGAGAGCTGCAAATCCGCCTGCATCTGCAGCTTGGCAAAGCCGATGTTGACGCGGTCCAGGTAGGCCACCACGTAACACATGAACAAAAATGGCAGCAGGCGCCAGCCGACGCGCGCGTACAGCTTTTCGGTAGTGATCATTCTTGTTGTATTTCTAACTATGACACCCTAGAATCATTGCACATTTTTTCCGAATGGAGACGAAGAAGTGAGCATACGCCTCATCACCGGCCTGCTGCTGCCCTTGCTGGCCGCACCTGCCTTCGCTGCGGACCTGCCGCAGCCGCCCCTGGCCGCCAAGGTCCAGTGGATGGAAACCCGCCATGGCGAGCAGGTGACCGACGATTATCACTGGCTGCGTGAAAAGAGCGATCCCGCCGTGATCGACTACCTGAAGGCGGAGAATGCCTACACCGCCGCCATGACGGAGAACATCAAGCCGTTCGCCGACCGCCTGTTCAAGGAATTCAAGGACCGCACCCAGCCCGTCGACCTGTCCGTGCCGGCGCGCATGAACGGCTACTACTATTACAACCGCATCGAGGCCGGCAAGCAATACCCGCTGAATTGCCGCCGCAAGGCCGGCAAGGATGGCAACTACGACGCCAACGCGCCGGAAGAAATCCTGCTGGACCAGAACGCGATGGCGGAAGGCCTGAAGTTCTTCCACCTCGGCGTGATGCACGCCAGCCCGGATGGCAAGATGCTGGCCTACACGACCGACAGCAATGGCTTCCGCCAGTATGAGCTGCATGTGAAGGACCTGCAGACCGGGAAGGTGCTCTCCACCACCATGCCGCGCGTAACCTCGCTGGCCTGGGCTGCCGACAACAAGACCTTGTTCGTCACGCAGGAAGACGCCACCACCAAGCGCTCCGACCGCGTATTCCGCCTGCCGCTGGGCGGCGCGCCGGAGCAGGTGGTTCACGAGCCGGTCGAGCAGTTCGCGCTGGAGCTCTATACCGATAAGAACTCCATTTACCTCGCTGCCGCCTCCACCGACACCTATGAAGTGTCGATGCTGCCGAAGAACCAGCCGAAGGCCAAGTTCAAGTCCGTGCTGGGCCGCGAAAAAGGCCATCGCTATATCGTGCTGCAACGACAAGGCATGCTGTACATCTACACCAACAAGGACGCCAAGAACTTCCGCGTCGTTACCGCGCCGCTGTCCAATCCGAAAAAATGGACCGAGCTGGTACCGCACGACAAAGACACCCTGATCACGGGCATGAACGTGTTCGACGGCTTCCTGGTGCTGAATGAAAAATCGCGCGCGCTGAACCGCACCCGCATCTACGACTTCGCGGCGAAGAAATGGCTGACCGTGAAGTTCGACGACGAAGTCTATGTGTCGATGGAAGTACCGAAGGCCAATGACGACGAGACGCTGACCAAGTACCGGCTCAGCTACCAGTCGCCGCTGTCGCCGCCGACCATCATCGACGTCGACATGAAGACCGGCGAACGCACCGTGCTGAAAAAGCAGGAAGTGGCGGGCGGCTTCGATTTCAGCCAGTACGAAACCAAGCGACTGTGGGCGACCGCGCGCGACGGCGTGAAGGTGCCGCTGTGGGTGGCCTATAAGAAGGGCGTGAAGCTGGATGGCTCCGCGCCGCTGGTGCTGTACTCATACGGTTCCTATGGCATTCCGCAGGAAGCGACTTTCTCGCTGACCCGATTGAGCATGCTGGAACGCGGCGTGATTTACGCGGCGGCGCATATCCGCGGCGGCAACGACATGGGCGAAGCCTGGCATGACGACGGCATGCTGATGCACAAGAAGAACACCTTCAACGATTTCGTCGACAGCGCTGAATACCTGGTCAAGGAAAAGTGGACCAGCGCCGACCGCCTGGCGATCCAGGGCGGCAGCGCAGGCGGCTTGCTGATGGGGGCTGTGGTGAATATGCGTCCGGACTTGTTCAAGGCAGTGCATGCGGCCGTGCCTTTCGTCGACGTGATGAACACGATGATGGACGCCAGCCTGCCGCTGACCACGGGCGAATACCTGGAGTGGGGTAACCCGAACGAGAAGGCGGCGTACGACTATATGCGCAGCTATTCCCCGTATGACAACATCTTGTTGAAAGATTACCCTGCCATGCTGGTGACGACGGGCTTGAACGATAGCCAGGTGATGTACTGGGAGCCGGCCAAGTACGTGGCCAAGCTGCGTCGCAACAAGACGGACAGCAATCCGCTGCTACTGAAGGTGAATATGGGGGCGGGCCATGGCGGCTCGTCCGGGCGTTATAACGCGCTGGAGGATAAAGCGTTTGAGATGGCCTGGCTGCTGTCGCAAATCGGGGTGACGCAATAATTTTTGCGGTTTTTTGGAAAAACGCTTGCGCGGGTTTCCAAATCCATCCTATAATGCGGCCTCTTCTGAACGTTGTGACAAACGTTCGACAGTGAAGACAGGGGCGCTTAGCTCAGTTGGTAGAGCGGATCCCTTACAAGGATTAGGTCGGGAGTTCGAGCCTCTCAGCGCCCACCAGTCACACTGATGAAGAATTGGAGCGGTAGTTCAGTTGGTTAGAATACCGGCCTGTCACGCCGGGGGTCGCGGGTTCGAGCCCCGTCCGCTCCGCCAATATTCAGAAAAAAGCCCCGAAGAGATTCGGGGCTTTTTTCATTTCAGAACCCGGTAAATCGGGGTCTGACCCAAGGGTCAGACCCTGTCTGTTCGACGGCCGGGGTGGGTTGTGCGCCTTTGATCTTCGACGAAAGTCAAAAGCCTCGAACCAAGTCCGAGGCCTTTGTACATCTGGGGTCAGACCCTTGGGTCTGACCCCGCCTTACCGGGTTTAAGCCGCAATCGCAGCCGGCTCATCATCCGCCGAAGAGCGGATCAGGTAATCGAACGAACCAAGAGCCGCCTTCGCACCCTCGCCAACCGCAATCACGATCTGCTTGTACGGCACGGTCGTCACGTCACCCGCCGCAAAGATACCGGTCTCCGAAGTCTGGCCTTTCGCGTCAACTTCAATCTCGCCATGCTTGGACAGCTCAATCGTCCCCTTCAGCCACTCGGTATTTGGCACCAGTCCAATCTGCACAAACACCCCTTCCAGATCCACGCGATGCGACTGGCCGGATTCACGGTCGGTATAGCTCAAGCCATTGACCTTCTTGCCATCGCCATGGATCTCGGAGGTCTGCGCCGACTTGATCACCTTCACATTGCGCAGGGTAGCGAGCTTACGCTGCAGCACCGCATCCGCACGCAGTTCCGCGCCGAACTCGATCAGGGTCACATGCTCGACGATGCCGGCCAGGTCAATCGCCGCTTCCACGCCCGAGTTGCCGCCGCCGATCACCGCCACGCGCTTGCCCTTGAACAGTGGCCCATCGCAGTGCGGGCAGTAGGCCACGCCGTGGTTGCGGTATTCCTTCTCGCCCGGCACATTGATCTCGCGCCAGCGGGCGCCGGTCGAAATGATCACGGACTTGGCGCGCAGCACAGCGCCGGATTCGGTATGGACTTCCTTGATCTTGCCCGGCACGATCTTCGAAGCGCGCTGGGTGTTCATGATGTCCACGTCGTATTCCTTGACGTGCTGCTCCAGCGCCACCGCGAATTTCTGGCCGTCGGTTTCCTTCACCGAGATGAAGTTCTCGATCGACAGCGTATCCAGCACCTGGCCGCCGAAGCGGTCGGCGATCACGCCGGTGCGAATGCCTTTGCGCGCCGTGTAGATGGCCGCAGCAGCGCCAGCAGGGCCGCCGCCGACGATCAGCACGTCGAACACGTCCTTTTTGCTCAATTCAGCTGCAGCACGGGCCGAGGCGCCGGTATCGAGCTTGGCGAGGATTTCCTCGACGTTGGTACGGCCCTGGCCGAAGTGCTGGCCATTCAGGTACATCATCGGCACGGCCATCACCTGGCGTTCCTCGACTTCTTTCGGGAACACGCCGCCGTCCACCGCCACCACCTTGATGCGCGGGTTGATCACGGACATGGCGTTGAGCGCCTGTACCACTTCCGGGCAGTTATGGCAGCTCAGGGAGATGAAGGTCTCGAAGACGAAATCGCCGTCCAGGTTGCGGATTTGCTCGATGACTTTTTCATCCAGCTTGATCGGGTGGCCGCCCACTTGCAGCAGCGCCAGAACGAGCGAGGTGAATTCGTGGCCCATCGGGATGCCGGCGAAGCTCACGCCGATATCGGTGCCTTTACGGGTGATGTCGAAGGAAGGCTTGCGTGCCTTGTCGTCGCTGCCTGCCACCACGGTGATCTTGCCGTGGCCGGCGGATACGACATCCTGCAGCAGGGCCGACATTTCCTGCGATTTGGCGGAGGCGTCGGTGTGCGCCACGATCTCGATCGGGTGGACAACGCGCTCCAGGTAGGAGGAGAGTTGGGCTTTCAGGTCTGCGTCCAGCATGGCTATTCCTTTCTTGATTAGTCGCTTGCGGTAGGTACCGCTTCAACGCCCCAAGGCGACCCCGTGGGGTCGCCTGTTCAAGCCATTAGCAGACTAAGATGCTCAGATCTTGCCGACCAGGTCCAGCGATGGCTTCAGGGTTGCCGCGCCTTCGGTCCACTTGGCTGGGCAAACTTCGCCTGGGTGGGAAGCAACGTACTGGGCTGCCTTCACTTTACGCAGCAGTTCCGCAGCGTCGCGGCCGATGCCGTTGTCGTGCACTTCCATCACTTTGATGAAGCCTTCTGGGTTGATCACGAAGGTGCCACGCAGTGCCAGGCCTTCTTCTTCGATCATGACTTCGAAGTTACGGGACAGGGTGCCGGTTGGGTCGCCGATCAGGGCGTACTGCACTTTCTTGATCGCGTCGGAGGTGTCGTGCCATGCCTTGTGGGCGAAGTGGGTGTCGGTCGAAATGCCGTACACGTCCACGCCCAGCTTGGCGAATTCTGCGTGGTGGTCTGCCAGGTCTTCCAGCTCGGTTGGGCACACGAAGGTGAAGTCGGCTGGGTAGAACACGAATACGGACCACTTGCCTTTCAGGGATTCTTCGCTCAGGTCAACGAATTTGCCGTTGTGGTATGCGGTGGCCTTGAATGGTTTTACTTGGGTGTTAATCAGGGACATTGTGGTTTCCTCGTGGGTTTGTGAATCAATGAGACGCCAGTTTAAGGCTTTCACTGAGATTTGGAAATTTGATTGTTCAAATAGACTCAATAGTCTTTGCCTATCAGAACCGCGAAGCGCGATCATTATTATTTCCTTTTGGCGGGAAAACGGTTGCTGGCCGTGCAGTATTGCCCTATCGTCTTGTTTATTTCTCAACTGAAAGTCAGCTATGCCGTTCCACCCTCGTACTGCTTTGCTGTCGCTGCTGCTGGCGACCTCCGCCTCCGTCGGCGCAGCTCCATTTGGCCTGGATGCCCTGCCGGCGGAGCAGTGCGACGCCGAGGATGAAAACAACTGCGTCGCCAGCGACGAAAAGGACTCGAAATGGGTATTGGTGTTTGAGCAGCAATCTGACTCGGTCGAATATGAAAGCAGGGCTGTCATTTCCATCGACGGTGCTCAAATCGCGTTGAGACGGACCGGCGAGCAGATTACCGAGGGCAAGCTCAGCAAGAAAAAGCCCTCGCTCGGAGAGCGCCACCGCTATTTCTTTGCCTCGCAGGACGGCAAGCTGAAAGTTGAAATGGACGCCACAGTCACCAGTACCTCGTGCGAAGTGACCACGGAAAGCTGCTGCGGCGACGACTTCAAAGGCAAATTACTGGTGGAACGCGGCAAGCAGCGCATTGTCGTCCCTATTCGGTACTACCGGGGCGGCTGACTCTTGGAGTGGGAATTTTAGGGAGCAGTTGGCGCCAGTCGAAGACACTTGCGTCCAGTCCATCCAAGGTGTTCTTGAACAGCAGGCCAAGCTCGGTGTCGCCTTCCAGGATCAGGCGGCGGCTGAAGAATAGTGTGTCCGGGTCTTCCTGGCGGCGCGCCATCAGTACCAGGTCGTGCGCGCAGGCGCCGATGGTGAGGTCAGGCTGGTCGCCGTGGCGGGCCATTTCAAAGGCCTTGCCCTGCCAGCTGAAATCGATCGCCAGGCCAGCGTCTTCCACCCGCAAGCGCAGGCGGCGGGCGAACAGGGCTTGCTTCACATCGTCAGGCAATTGCGGCGCCAGGATGCGGTTCAGGCCCTGCACGAACAGCCAGGCTGGCGGCTGCGGCGGCAGGCGGCCCAGAAGACGGCCGATGGCGCTGGGGATGCGGTATTGGGCGGTACTCATCGAAGGATTCATGCCACGCGCTCCATGCCGGGCTGGCCGTACCAGAAGCCATCGCAGCTGCCGCCTGGCGCCAGCGGTTCGAGCACCACGGCGGCGTGCGGCGCCTGCCATTCGCCACGCCGTACCTTGTCGAAGACGGCCATTACTTCGAGCGTATCTTGCGCTTGCGGAGAAATGCGCAACACGTTGATGCCCATGTCGGCCATCTCCGGCATGGCGCGCACCAGGTTGCAGCACAGCGCCGACTGCGTCTGGATGCCGTTCAACACCAGGAAGGCCTTCTGTTCACGGGTGTCCATGATCAGGCCATCCGGATAGTCGATGCAGCTGAACTGGCAATCGTCTTTCGGCAAATTGCGGTTGCGGGCAGTCATGCAGCGGGCGGAAAAGGCCAGCGGCATGCGGCCCCAGGCAAAGACTTCGCTTTCCACGCCGGCCGGCTGGGTTTTCAGAAGCGTGGCGATGGCGCTGCGGTCCATCTCCAGCGGCGCCACCCAGCGGCGCGTGCCCTGGCGGGCCAGCACGGCCAGCGTTGGTTCGCTGTAGATGTTCAGGTGCGGGCCGGCGATGAAGCCGGCGCCTTCCAGGTTGCGCACGGCACCGAAATCATTGGCTTCCACCAGGAAGTCGCGGTTTTCGCACAGCTTGCGCATGGTAGTCAGTTCGGCGCCCGACTCGATCAAGGCTTGCGTGGACAGCACCACCTCCTTGCCGGCGTCGCGCAGCATGGCGCCGATATCGAGCCAGTCGGGCAGGCGCAGTTCGTGGCGGCGCGAGCATACAACCTCGCCCAGGTAGACGATGTCCACCGGGCTTTCCGCTACCTGCTGGTAGAACTCGAACATCGTCAGGCGCGGCCAGTAGTAAAGCACCGGGCCGAGGGCTAGTTTCAACATACTCATTTCCATTTGCGGTGATAGGCGCCCAGGGTGTGCTGCTGGCCTTCCGCTACGCGGTCGAGCGCAGCGCTCCAGCTTGGGTGGATGGCGAAGCGGCGCTTGCCGTCGCCGCAGGCGTCGATGGCTGCGCGCCAGGCTTGCGTTACCTGCGCCACGTAAGCGGGACTGCGCTGGCGGCCTTCGATCTTGATCGCCTTGACGCCCATCTGCACCAGTTGCGGCAGCAGCTCCATGGTGTTCAGGCTAGCCGGTTCTTCGATGGCGTAATAGGTTTCGCCTTCCACTTCAAAGCGGCCCTTGCACAGCGTTGGGTAGCTGGCGTTTTCGTCGGGCTGGTAGCGGTCGATCAGCACCCCGTTCAGGCGCGACTCCAGGCCTTTCGGGGTCTGCTGCCAGCGCACCGCCTTGGCGGGCGAACACACGCCTGCCGTATTGGGCGATTCGCCGGTGGCGTATGAGGACAAGGCACAGCGGCCTTCCACCATCACGCACAGGCTGCCGAAGCCGAACACTTCGATCTCGGTCTTCACATGGCGCAGCAGGTGCTCAACCTGCTGCATCGACAGCACGCGCGGGAGCACGGCGCGCGATATGCCGAACTGCTCATGGTAGAAGTTGATCGCTTCGTAGTTGGTGGCGGAGCCCTGCACGGACAGGTGCAGGCGCAGGCCGGGATATTTGCCGCGGGCATACTCCATCAGGCCAGGATCAGCCAGGATGATGGCATCAATACCGGCGCCTGCGGCGCGGTCGACCGCTTCGCGCCACAGCTTCCAGTTGGCCGCTTGAGGGTAGGTGTTCAGCGCCAGCAGTACGTTGCGGCCGCGCGCATGGGCGTAGCGGATGCCTTCCGCGATCGCGGCTTCGTCGAAATTCAGGCCAGCGAAATTACGGGCGTTGGTGGCGTCACGGAAGCCCATATAGACGCTGTCGGCGCCGTTGTCGACGGCAGCCTTCAACGCCGGCAGGTTGCCGGCGGGACAAACAAGTTCAATCATGCTTTGCTTCCTTGCAGGCGGCGCACGCCGTTCACGAAACGCGACAGCGTGTCGGACTGGCCGCCGCGCGGCAGCATAACTTCCACCAGCTGGAAGCGGCCGCGTCTCTGGACGGCGCTTTCCAGCGCTGCCGCCAGCTCGGCGCGCGTGGTAGCGCGGTAGCCGTCACCCCCCATTGCTTGCGCCATATCGGCGAAATGCCAGTCGCTCAAGTCACAGAAGGCAGATTGCGGCTGGAAGGCGCGCAGCATCTCCCAGCTGCAGTTGTTGAAAACGACCACAATCGGGTCCAGGCCGTAGCGCTGGCAATTGCCAAGCTCCCATCCCGTCATCTGGAAGGCGCCATCGCCTACCAGCACCAACGGGCGCTCGCCGCTGGCCGCTTGCAGGCCGAATGCGGCGGGCACGCCGTAACCCATGGTGGCGTAATAGCCAGGCGCCAGCAGGTCGGTATTTTCGATGTCCAGCGCGGTGAACAGGCAGTCGCCGATATCGGAGGCGATAGGCATGCGGCCGTGCTTGCGCATCATGTCGTTGACGGCGCTTGCCACATCCCGCGGGACGATAGCTTTGTCGTCAGCCGGTAGGTCGCATGGATAAGCGGTGCGTTCACCATGCAGGGCGGCATCGGCGCGCAGCGGCTTGGCGTGCGCCAGCAAGCCATCGACCAGCGCTTCCAGCGGGATGTCGTGGTAGGTGTGGTAGCCGAGGGTGACGTCGCCGTCCAGCGCCAGCATGCACTTGCGCAGGTCGATGCGTTCGCGCTGCACGCCGAAGTTGGTGTCGGACAGGATCACGCCCAGCATCAGCAGGGCATCGGAGCCTTCGACGGCTTCGGTCACTTCCGGTGCACCGGCGACGCCGAGGTAGGTGCCGAGCAGCGGCGCCTGGGACTCGCTGGCCAGCAGGCCGCGGCCCATGAAGCAGGTAACCACCGGCACCTGCAGCTTGGCGGCCAGTTGCGCCACCTTGGCCTCCAGGCCGAAGCGGCGGATTTCGATATCGACCATCAGGACAGGGCGCGCTGCGCGTTCAAGGCGGGAGAGCACCTCCTGGACGCAGGCGGCGAGTGCATCCTCGTCATGTTTCGGCGCCGGCGCTGCGTGTACGCGGCCACATGGCGCGTGCACCATGTCGCGCGGCAGCTCGATGTAGACCGGGCGCGAATGCGTGATCGCGCTACGCAGCACGCGGGCGATATCTTCCGGTGCGCGCAGCGGATCATCCAGCACGCATTGGTCGCAAGTGATTTCGCGGAAGATGGCCATTTGCGAATCCAGGTGCTTGACCTGGTGATGCAGCAGGAAGCCGTTGCGGCGTTCATTGGCGCCCGGAGCGCCGGAGATCACCACCATCGGCACTTTCTCCGCATAGGCGCCGGCGACGGCGTTGACCATATTCAGTGCCCCCGCACCATAGGTCACCGCCGCCACACTTAAGCGCCCGTGATAGCGCGCCGCCCCATCGGCTGCAAAGCCCACGCCCGGCTCGTGGCTCAGCGTGTAGAGGGGCAGGACGCCAGATTTCTCGATTTGTTCGAAGAAGGCAAGGACGAAGTCTCCGGGGATACCAAAGACTTCACGCGCGCCGTGATCAGCCAGCGCGTGCAAGAGGGAGTGTGCTAAATTCATGCCCCGCATCTTGCGCGCGCGCGCCCGAAAAATCCTTGAGCCAGGTCAAGTTTTCGCGCGCATGGATCAACTTCAGGCGGCCTTGACCAGCGCGGCCAGCATCACCTCAAGCGTCTTGTCGTGGCGCTTGATTGGCGGGACTTCGCGCTCGATGCCCAGCAGCTGGTAGACGGCCATCTGCGCCGCACGCACGGAGTATTCGACCGTGAACACCACATCGTCCGGCACTTCGACGAACTGGCTCACCAGCGCCAGGTTGCGCGAGCCGAACGGAACCGGTAGCGGCCTGTCGCTGTAGTGACGCGGCATGAACATGCTGGTGATATACGGCATGCGGCACGGGATGCAGTTGGCCTGTGCGAAGACTTCAGGTTCGAAGTTCAGATGTCCGGCCAGTTCACGCAGGATTTCCGCGCCGGTGCACTCCGCCATCGGTTTGGCGACGAAATTGCCGACCCGGTCCGGGTGCAGGGCGTAGCCCCAGAACACCTTCACGTTGTCCGGCTGGCCGGCGAAGTGCGGCTGGTGCGCCAGCACAACGGACATCAGCCAGTTGGAATCCTTGAAGGTCACCAGGCCGCCGGTGCCGGCGACGTTGCCGGAGAAGGCTTCCATCTGGTCGAAGAAAATGGAGTCTTGCAAAGTCACGGTGAACGATTCCCACCACGATTGCTGGATGTTGCGGTTGAAGGCGGCGGGATTGCCAAGCTCAGGGCGGCCTTCCGCCAGCCGTTCCCACAGCTTCCAGCCGCCGCTCTGGTGGCGGTCAAGCCGCTGCGGCGCCGCGTCCATGCTGCCGAAGCTGGAGGCGTCCGTCATCGAACCGTTCTGGAAGAAGACCAGGTCGTCCGGGACGATTGGCAGCAATTCGCGTTCGCCATCGCGTTCCAGTTCGATCGCATGCACCAGCAGCTGGCTTTTCGAGTCCGCCAGCTTGATGTCGGTCACCGTGCAGCCGGTCTCGATGCGCACGCCCTGCTGCTGCAGCCAGGCCTGGAGCGGCCTCACGAAGGAGTCGTACTGGTTGAAGACGGTGCGCTTGACGCCTGCCAGCGTCTCGATGCGCGAGAACTCTTTCATGAACCGGTGCAGGTAACGCTTGAATTCCACCGCGCTATGCCACGGCTGGAAGGCGAAGGTCGTAGCCCACATAGTCCAGAACGGCGTCTCGAAGAATTCCGGCGACAGGTGGTCGGTGATCGGGCTGTTGCCAAGCGCTGCTTCGTCGGCCTCGTGCAGCTTGAGCAACTCCATCCGGTCGCGCAGGTTGAAACCCATCGAAGTGACATCCACCTTGTGGCGGTTGCGGTCAACCAGGCGCGCCTGCGAATGCGACTTGTGCAATTCATTAAAAGCCAGCGTTTCGTCAAGCACCGACTGGCCTGGGTGCACAAGGGACGGGATCGATGCGAACAGGTCCCAGGTGCATTCGTAGTTATCGGTCGTCAGCATGCGGCCGCCGCGCAGGCGATAGCCGTCTTGCGCATTGCCCGCGCCATCCAGGCTGCCGCCCGCGACGCCGAGCGACTCAAAAATCCGGATTTGCTCACCGCGCATTTTTCCGTCGCGGATCATGAAGGCCGCCGCCGCCAGGTTGCCAATGCCGGCGCCGACCATGTAAGCCTGTTTTTCTTTTTCCATTTCGCTACTCCTTGCTTAGTCAGGGAGTAACTATAGGTCTCTGCAACGCGTCTTGTATTTGATTTGAATCAAGCGACAGTGGCTTCTGCAGTGGCCTGCTGGTGGAGCATGGCGTCGAAGTCGGCGGCGGGAAGGGGGCGAGCAAACAGGTAACCCTGGCCGTAGTCGCAACCGGCTGCGGCCAGCAGGTCGCGCTGTTCGGTGGTTTCTACGCCTTCTGCGATCACGCTCAGGCCAAGTTTGTGCGCCATGACGATGATTGCGTCGGATAGCGCCATGTCGCTCGAATCCGGCGCGAGGTTGCGGGTAAAACTGCGGTCGATCTTGAGGTAATCGATGTCGAACTTTTTCAGGTAAGACAGGGACGAATAGCCGGTGCCGAAATCGTCCAGCGCCACCTGGATGCCGGCGTCACGCAGCAGCAGCAGCTTGTCGGTGACGCTGGTACTCGCGTCCAGCAACAGGCCCTCGGTGATTTCCACCACGATGCTCTCGCCGGGCACGCCCAGCTGCTGCAGGAAGGCCAGCCAGCCGGCATAGCTGCCGCGTTCGCGCTGGAATTCCATCGGCGACTGGTTCACGCTGACCTGGAAGCCGGGATGGACTTCGGCGCGCCAGCGCTTGACCCAGTGCGCCGATTCGCGCAGCACCCATTCGCCGATATCGACAATCAGGCCGCTCGATTCGGCCAGCGGGATGAATTCGAGCGGGCTGACCATGCCGCGCTGCGGGTGCTCCCAGCGGATCAGGGCCTCCGCTTTGTGCACCTTGCCGGTCTGGAGGTGCACGATGGGCTGGAAGTACAGTTTGAGCTGGTTGCCTTTCAACGCGCCGCGCAGGTCGTTGGTCAGGCGCATGCGGTTCAGCGCCGCCACCTGCAGGGCCGGTGTGAAGTAGCTGAAACGGTTGCGGCCCGCCCCCTTGGCGGCGTACATGGCCTGGTCGGCGTGCTTCAGCAAGTCTTCCATATTGCCGGCATCGTCCGGGTAGATGGTGATGCCGATCGAAGCGGACACGAAGGCCTGCTCCTGCCCCAGCTGGAACGGCATGCGCAGGCTGTCGATGATGTGCTGGGCGATGTCTTCCACCCGGTCCACCTCCGCCAGTTCGGGCAGGATCACGGTGAATTCGTCGCCGCCCAGGCGCGACACGGTGTCCGACTGGCGCACGCAGGCGCCGATGCGGCGCGCCGCTTCCACCAGCAGCACGTCACCCTGGTGGTGGCCGAGGGTGTCGTTGACTTCCTTGAAGTGGTCAAGGTCGATGAACAGGATGGCGATGCGGGTGCCGTCACGGCGCGATTTCAAAATATCGTGCTGCAGGCGGTCGAGGAACATGCGGCGGTTCGGCAGCTGCGTCAGCGTGTCGAAGTTGGCCTGCTGCCAGATCAGCGCCTCGGTCTCCTTTTTCTCGGTGATGTCTTCGATCATGCACAGGTGGTGCGGCTGGCTCTCCGTTTCCACCGCGTTGATCGAGGCTTCCACCCAGACGATGCGGCCGTCGGGACGCATCAGTCGCGTCTCCAGCTTGAAGCCGGTGATCTGCTGCGCCGACAGCTGTGCCATCTTTTCCCGCTCCGGCGCCACGTCGTCCGGGTGGCAGATATCGAGCCAGCGGCAGTTGCGCATTTCCTGCGCCGAGCGGCCGGCAATTTCGGCGAAACGCGGATTGACGTCGCGGAACTGGCCGTCGCCCGAGTCGATCAGCGCAATGCCCATCGGCGCCGCTTCAAACATGGTGCGGAAACGCTGCTCGCCTTTGCGGATGGTTTCCTCTGCGCGCGTACGTTCGCGCGTGAGCAGCGAGAAGTGGATCGCCCCGCCCAGCACCAGCAGGCCGGCCGCCACGCCGAGTACGCGGTACAGCAAGGTCAGGTCGGAGCCGGGATCGGCGTTGTACAGGAAGCCGTTCCAGGTAGCGCCTTTCGGCATCATGCCCAGTTCCGTGTAGATGTCGGCGATGTGCTGCCAACGGTCCGGGTTCATGTAGCCGATTTCCACCAGCACCGGCTGCACCAGCGGCACCATCTGGCGCGCCTCATACAGCAAATGCATGCGGTCGTGCTGGCGCGAGTATTTGTTGAGAATCAGGTCGACGACTTCTTCCTGGTGGCTCATGGCGTACTGCCAGCCGCGCATGCTGGCGGCGCGGAAGGCGCGTACGCGGTCCGGGTGATTCTTGATTTCCGCTTCGCTGGTGAACAGGTTGTCGCCATAAAAGTCGATGCCGGCGGCGCGCGGACTGTAGATATCGTAGGGGAACCCCAGCCGGTCAAGATAATCCGGCTCATTGGTCACATAGATCGACATGGCGTCGACTTTGCCTTTTACCAGGTCGTCCGGATTGAAGCTGTGCTCCACGCGCACGAACTGGTTGGCGCCGATGCCCTCCTTGCGCAGGTAGGCGATCACCTCGTCGGCCTGGGTCAGTTCATCGGTCAGGGAGCCGATCATCGCGCGCTTGCCGATAATGCTGCGGATATCCGGCGCCGGCCCGGTCTGGCGCATCGCCAATGCATAAGGGGAATGCTGGAAGATCACGGCCAGCACCACCAGCGGCTTGCCGGACAGGCGGGCCAGCAGCAGGCTGCTGCTGCCAACCCCGTATTGGGCCCGGCCATCGACCACGGCGCGTTCCGGCTCGTTGCCGTCATTGCCCTCAAGGATCTGGACGTCCAGGCCGGCATCGCGGTAGTAGCCCTTTTCCAGGGCGGCGTAATAGCCGGCAAACTGGAACTGGTGGCTGTGCTTCAGCTGGAGTATGACGCGGTCCTGCGCCTGCGCCGATGACGCAGACAGCAGCAGAAAGACGAACAGGCCAGCCAGGAATTGGGGCACGTTTTTTCCGGATACAAAGTTGGCGGGGTCTACCTGCCGATTGTATCCGCTTCACAGCGCGCAGCGCGCCGAGTGTGGCATTCCTGCTGCAAAATCCTATGGAAATGCAGCAGGTGATAGCACATTAGTGATTACTGGCGGTTACTTGCGGCCAGGGCGGCTGCCGCTCTTGGCCGGAGCCGCTTTCGGTTTCACCTTGATGGTGTCGAGGATGGAAGGGCGTGCCTTGGTTTCCACCGTGGCGCGCGCCGTCATCGAACCGGTCAGCGCGTTCGGCTTGCCGCCGCGCGCGACGTGGGCCGGCGGAGGCAGGCCGGCGCCGCGCTTCTGCTGGCCCGGCGCCAGCATCGGCATGGCGCGCTTGCCGGACGATGCCTTGAAGTTCTCTTCGCCGACGCGGTAGGGCGGGATCAGGTGGCGTTCGCCATCGCCGATCAAATCGCCGCGGCCCATGCGGCGCAGGGTCTCGCGCAGGATCGGCCAGTTCTTCGGATCGTAATAACGCAGGAAGGCCTTGTGCGCCTGGCGCTGTTTCAGCGTGCGCGGGGTTTCCACGTTTTCCGAATTCTCGGTGACCTTGTGCAGCGGGTTCTTGCGCGAGTGGTACATGGCCGATGCCATCGCCATCGGGGTCGGCATGAAGGTCTGCACCTGGTCGAGGCGGAAGTTGTTCTTCTTCAGCCACAGGGCCAGGTTCAGCATGTCCTCGTCCGTCGTGCCCGGGTGGGCGGCGATGAAGTAAGGGATCAGGTACTGCTTCTTGCCCGCTTCCAGCGAATACTTCTCGAACATCGCCTTGAATTCGTCGTAGGCGCCGATGCCCGGCTTCATCATCTTGCTCAGCACATTGGTTTCGGTGTGCTCGGGCGCGATCTTCAGCAGGCCGCCCACGTGGTGGGTCACCAGCTCTTTCACGTATTCAGGCGAACGCACGGCCAGGTCGTAGCGCAGGCCGGACTGGATCAGGATCTTCTTCACGCCCTTGATTTCGCGCGCCTTGCGGTACAGCTGGATCAGTTTGCTGTGGTCGGTGCCCAGGTTGACGCAGATCGACGGGTAGACGCAGGACAGGCGGCGGCAGGTCTCTTCGATCGACTTGTCCTTGCAGGACAGGCGGTACATGTTCGCGGTCGGGCCGCCCAGGTCGGAGATGATGCCGGTGAAGCCCTTGGTCTTGTCGCGGATATGCTCGATCTCGCGCAGGATGGACGGCTCGGAACGGCTCTGGATGATGCGGCCTTCGTGCTCGGTGATCGAGCAGAAGGTGCAGCCGCCGAAGCAGCCGCGCATGATGTTGACCGAGAAGCGGATCATTTCCCAGGCCGGGATATTGGCATTGCCATAGCTCGGGTGCGGGGCGCGCGAGTACTCCATGTCGTACACGCCGTCCATTTCGTCCATGGCCAGCGGCAGCGGCGGAGGGTTCATCCATACGTCGCGGTCGCCGTGCTGCTGCACCAGCGCGCGCGCATTGCCCGGGTTCGATTCGAGGTGGAACACGCGCGAGGCGTGGGCGTACATCACGGGGTCTTCCTTGACCACTTCGTAGGATGGCAGGCGCACCACGGTCTTGTTGTGCTTTTCCTTGGCGGCCGCCAGGCGCTCTTCGCGGGTCATGATGATGACCGGCTTGAGCACCGGTTCCGGCGCGGCGTTCTCGGTGGCGCATTCCTTCTTGTCTTCCTTCGCCATGGCGTAAGGATCGGGATGCGGGTCGACGCGGCCCGGCACGTCGACGCGGTTCGAGTTGTGCACCGACCATTCGCCGGACGGCAGCCAGCCGTGCGGCACCAGGAAGGCGGTGCCGCGCAGGTCCTTGATCTCCTTGATCTTTTCGCCCATGTCCAGGCGGCGGGTCAGGTCGACCAGGGCGCGTTCGGCGTTACCGAAGATCAGCAGGTCGGCCTTGGACTCGGTCAGCACCGACTTGCGCACCTTGTCCGACCAGTAGTCGTAGTGGGCAATGCGGCGCAGCGAGGCTTCGATGGAACCGATGATGATCGGCGTGCCGGGGAAGGCTTCGCGCGCCTTCTGGGCGTACACGGTCACGGCGCGGTCAGGGCGCTTGTTCGGCTCGGCGTTCGGCGTGTAGGCGTCGTCGGAGCGGATCTTGCGGTCGGCCGTATAGCGGTTGACCATGGAGTCCATATTGCCGGCGGTGATGCCATAGTACAGGCGCGGCTTGCCCAGGGCGCGGAACGATTCCACATTGTGCCAGTCCGGCTGGGCGATGATGCCCACGCGGTAGCCTTGCGCTTCCAGCAGGCGGCCGACCAGGGCCATGCCGAAGCTTGGGTGGTCGATGTAGGCGTCGCCGGTCACCAGGATGACGTCGCACTGGTCCCAGCCCAGGGCGTCCATTTCGGCGCGGGACATGGGAAGGAAAGGCGCAGCAGAAGCGCGCGCAGACCGCTTGGCGACGGCCGCGAAAAGATTGGCTGGGGAATTCATCCCGGCATTGTACCGGAAATCACCGGTTAGCGCCCGCTTCGGCTTGCAAAAATCCTTTAAGTTTCAGTAACTTGTGACGTTCCAGCAAGGTGTTTTGGGCAAATACTCATTGAACATCGTGCCATTTTTGCTATAACGGGTATACAACGTCTTCCATGGAGTGAAAATCATGCGACGCAGACTGTACTACATGCTTCCCAATGTAAAAGCCGCCCGCGCAGAACTGGACGAACTGCTGCTGGCACGCATCGAAGAACGGCATATCCACTTCATGGCCAAAGAGGGCACCCTGCCCGATGACATGCCAGATTGCAATTTCCTGCTGCGAACGGACCTGGTCCACGGCGCCAAGCTGGGGATCGCCATTGGCGGGATTGTGGGACTGTGCGCCGGTGTCTTCCTGGTTGCTTTCCCACCCGAAGGACTGACCCTGCGTACCATGACCATTTTGCTGGTCATGCTGGGCGGTGCACTGTTCGGCGGCTGGGCCAGCGGCATGAATGCGGCGGCGGTGCCCAACAAGAAGCTGGATCAGTATTCAGAGCGTATTGAACAAGGTCAGGTCCTGATGATGGTAGACGTGCCGGTGCGGCGCATGAAGGAGATCGAGGAAATGATCGCCAAACGTCATCCTGACTTCAACTTTGGCGGTGAAGAACCGCCCATGCTGGCCTTCCCATAAGGCTAGCCTCCCGGGGGCCGGCCGGACAGCCGGTAATACCCCGGGTTCCATTCCGAAAGCGGGCTGCGGCCCGCTTTTTAAATGCCCATATTGCCCAGAATACGGGTCAGTTCGCGCAAGGTCGGCTCGAGCGCCGGATGCTTTGCCGCGAACTGCGCCGTGATTTCCTGCGTGCGTTCGGCCAGGCCGTAGGTGCTGGTGCCGCCCTCCGGCTCGGCCGGCTGGTCGAGGATTTGCTTGATGTCGCTATCGAGCTGGCGCAACAGGACCATCAATTCGTCATCGACCGGGCCGTGGTGTGCCAGAGAGGCGTGCAATTGGCGGAGAGTCTCCTTCAGCTTGGTGTCCATGATTCCTTTCCCCGTTGAAGTGGCTATGCCTTCTTTATACACCCATCTGGCGCGAGGCGCTTAGTTGGCTTTCAAGCCGCGGCGCTCGAGCAGCGGTTCGATGCGTGCATCGCGGCCGCGGAACTCGCGGTACATCTGCATCGCATCCATGGTGCCGCCTTTGGACAGCAGGGCCTTGCGGAAGTGATCGCCATTCTTGCGCAGCATGCCGCCGTTTTCGGTGAACCATTCGACGGTGTCCGCGTCCAGCTTCTCCGACCACAGGTAGCCGTAATAGCCGGCCGAGTAGCCGCCGGCGAACACGTGCGAGAAGTAGGTGGTGCGGTAACGCGGCGGCACCGGTGCGAAATCGATGCCGGCGTCTTTCAGCACGGAAGACTCGAAGCCCAGCACGTCGGTCGGGATCTTGTCTGCCGGCAGCTGGTGCCAGCGCTGATCCAGGATCGAGGCCGCCAGGTATTCGGTGGTGCGGAAGCCTTCGTTGAACTTGGCCGATGCCTGCACCTTCTCCAGCAACTCCTTCGGCATGGGCGCGCCGGTCTGGTAATGCTTGGCATAGTTGTTCAGCACTTCCGGCCAGGCCATCCACATTTCGTTGACCTGCGACGGGAATTCCACGAAGTCGCGCGGCACGCGGGTGCCCGCAAAGCGCGGGTACTTCACGTGGGAGAACATGCCGTGCAGCGCGTGGCCGAATTCGTGGAACAGGGTGCGCGCTTCGTCGTATGTCAGCAGGGTCGGCTCGCCGGCTGCAGGCTTGGGAATGTTCAGGTGGTTCGCCACCACCGGCTTGGTGCCCAGCAGCGTGGACTGCGACACATAGGCATTCATCCATGCCCCGCCACGCTTGTTGCTGCGCGCGTAGAAATCGCCCAGGAAGATCGCCAGCTGTTTGCCGTCGGCATCGAACACGTCGAACACGCGCACGTCCGGCTGGTACACCGGCAGGTCCTTGCGCTCCTTGAAGGTGATGCCGTACACCTTGTTGGCAGCATAGAAGACGCCGTTCTGCAGCACGTTATCCAGTTCGAAGTAAGGTTTCAGCTGGTTCTGGTCGAAGGCGTAGCGTTCCTGGCGCACTTTGTCGGTGTAGAAGGCCCAGTCCTGCGCGGCGTTGGCGAAACCGCCCTTCTCCGCATCGATCACGGCCTGGATGTCGGCCGATTCCTTGCGTGCGTTGTTGACGGCCGGCTTCACCAGCTCGCCCAGCAGCTTGTTGACGGCGTCGGTGTCGTGCGCGGTCTGGTCTTCCAGCTGGTAAGCGGCGTGCGATGGATAGCCAAGCAGGGCGGCGCGTTCGGCGCGCAGCTTGGCGATCTTCAGCACCACTTCCCGGTTGTCGAAATCGCCCCCATGGCTGCCGCGCGCCAGCGAGGTGGCCAGCAGGCGCTCACGGGTCGTACGGTTGGTCAGCACTTCCAGCGGCGCCTGGCCGGTAGTGTTGGCGATGGCGATCAGGAATTTGCCTTCCATGCCTTTGGCTTTGGCGGCGGCGGCCGCGGCGTCGATCGCCTTGTCGGACATGCCGGCCAGTTCTTCGCGCGTATCGACCACCAGTGCGGAAGCGTTGGCTTCCTTCAGCACGTTCTGGCTGAAGGTGGTGGACAGGGCGGCCAGCTGCGCGTTGTAGGCTTTCAGCTTTTCCTTGTCGGCGGCGGACAGCTTGGCGCCCGCGCGCACGAAGTCGGTGTGGTAGCGTTCCAGCAGGCGTTTGGACTCCGGATCCAGCTTCAGCTTGTCGCGCTTGTCGTACAGGGCCTTGATGCGCGCGTACAGTTTTTCATTGAGGCGGATCGCATCGCTGTGGGCGGACAGCTTTGGCGCCAGTTCGCGGTTCAGCGCTTCGAAATCGTCATTGGTGTTGGCGCCGGACAGGTTGCCGAACACGGAGCTGACGCGGTCCAGCAGGCGGCCGGAACGCTCCATCGCCACGATGGTGTTCTCGAATGTCGGCGCGGCCTTGTTGTTGGCGATCCTGGCGATTTCCCCCGCCTGTTCCTTCATGCCTTCCTCGTAGGCAGGGCCGTAATCCGCGTTCTTGATTTTGTCGAATGCCGGATAGTTCAGCGGCAGCCTGGACTCTTGCGCAAACGGATTGGATGCCGGCAGGGCGGCGTTGGCGGCACCGGCTACTGCCAGGCTGGCAGCGATGACCAACAATTTGGGACGGAACATTCTCTCTCCTGTTTTGTAATGTTTCGAGGCGCACGATGATAGCAACCTTGCCGCGCAAAGTCATGTTGCACTGCGCCGCATTTGCTGTCATTCTTTCTGACCCGCAGTGCCAAAAATTGGAGAGCGTTATGAAAGTAATAGCTTGCCTTGCACTCGCAGTGTGCAGCGCCTCGCCTTTCGCGGCCAAGGCCGCCGTGATCGACTTTGAAGACTTGCCGCACCTGGCCTACTTTGAGTTTTCATCCGAGCTGTCGCATGGCTACCAGATCACCCATGGCGGAAGCGGCATTGACCCTTTCGCCTATGTCGTGGGCCCTGCTGGCGAGGATGCCTTGAAGTATTCCGGCGATGGCACCAAGCGCCTGGTGACCTTCAATACATCCACCATTACCGTCAGCCGTCCCGATGGCGGCGCCTTTGATTTTCTTCAGTTTGATGGCGGCGAGAGCTGGCTGGATATGCCCCACGTCTGGGCGCGCCAGATCCAGGTGCTTGGGCAACTGGAGACTGGCGGCACGGTCTCGAAAATATTCAACCTGGATTTGTTCAAGGATCCGCAAAAGGGGATGCAGCAATTCCTGCTCGACGACCGCTTTCGCAACTTGATGTCGGTGACTTTTTCCGGCCTGGGGGCGACTGGCGGCGGACCTGAATTCTCGCTCGATAACCTCGTGGTGCAGCCGGACCTTGTGCAGCTCAATGCACCGTCCGGCCTGTGGCTTGCGGGCGCGGGATTAGCCGCTTTGGCCTTCACCCGCCGGCGGCAAATCAATAGTGGGGCGGCGGCTCGTTGAGCGGAGTCTGGTTGGCTTGCGAGGTGGTGCGGACGCGTTCTGCCAGCGCCACCAGCATGGCCTCCAGCTGGTCGATCTGCTTCTGTTGTTCGTAGACGCGCTGGTTCAGCGACTCCACCAGGTCTTCCTGGTGCGCCAATTTGATTTCAATATCGATGAAACGGTCTTCGCTGCTCACAGCCTGCTCCTGCCACGGGTAAAGCAGGCATTTTACTATTTCAGGTAGACGCCACCGCAAAGGATGATGTCTTCCTCCGGCACGCAATACATGGTTTTGGGTTCGATCTTGCCGGTGACGGGGTTGTTGAATTTGTAGTCCTGCCAGAAGGGGACTTTTTTCTTCGCCATCTCGACGCGTTCCTTGACGAAAGGTTTACCGTCGACGTCCTTCAATTCAATCAGGTTCTTGCCGATCATCTTGGCATTGGCGCCGTGCGCACGCACGACGCCGTCGTTGCCGTAGACGACCAGGTACAGGTCACGGTCGCTGAACGGGCCATCCTTCTTGTTGATTTCAGCGAAGGTCTTTTCGCGGCCGTTGGCCTTCAGGTATGCCTGGGCTTTTTTGACCATTGCCTCGGCTTCAGGTTTGGTCACGACATCGGCAGCGCAGACGATTGGTGCCTCACCCAGCAGGGCGGCGAGCAGGAAAATGCGAGCTAACATGGGAGCCTCCTGTCCTAAGGAAGAGTTCCCATGCTAGCACCAATCATGCCGGGTTAATGTCGCGTGGAGCCGACAACAATTCCTTCATGCGCGCCAGGCGTTCGCGCGGCGACAGGACTTCCGATTCAGTCGGCGGGGCGGTTCCTACGTCGAGCGCCATCTCGGCGATGAAGCGCGATACGTCGCACTGCACATGTTCGCCGCCGCGCTTGCGCTTCTTGCACCAGGTGAGCTGCAGGGTGCGCTGGGCACGCGTGATCCCGACATACATCAGGCGCCGCTCTTCTTCGATGCGCTGCGCCAGCAATTCGACCGGTGCGTCCGGATCGCCCTTGTGCGGCAGGATGCCTTCTTCCACGCCGACCAGAAAGACATGCGGATACTCCAGGCCCTTCGATGCGTGCAGGGTCGACATGCGGATCGCGTCCGGCTCCTCGTCCTTCCCGTCGAGCATGGACATCAGGGCTACCATCTGCGTCAGCTCCAGCACGTTCTTTTCTTCGCCATCGCGGTCCTTGCCGCCGCGGCCGCGGTCCTTCAGCCAGTTGACGAAGTCCATCACGTTTTCCCACTTGGCCTGCGCCGCCCTTTCTTCGAAAGCGTCGTACAGGTAGTGCTCGTAGTGCATGCCTTCCATCAGGTCGTCCAGCACCTGCGCCGCGTTGTCGCCGCTGCCGGAAGGGCCGGGACGCGTGGCGCGCGATTCCAGTTCGAGGATGAAGTTGCAGAAGTCCTGCAGGGGCTTCAGCTGGCGGTCGTTCAGCACCGCTTCGATACCGCCTTTGAACACGGCCTCGAACAGCGAGCATTGCCACTTGCCTGAGAATGAGCCCAGCGCTTCCAGCGTCGACTGGCCGATGCCGCGGCGCGGGGTGGTCGCTGCACGGATGAAGGCGGGATCGTCGTCCGGATTGGCCATCAGGCGCAGGTAGGCCATGATGTCCTTGATCTCCGCCTTGTCGAAGAAACTCTGGCCGCCGGAAATCGTGTACGGGATGCGCTGCGTGCGCAAGGCCTGCTCGATCACGCGCGCCTGGTGGTTGCCGCGATACAGGATCGCATAATCCGCCCACTTGTTCTTGCGCTCGAAGTGGTCGGCCGAAATCATGATCGCGACCTGCTCCGCCTCCTGCTCCTCGTTCGGCATCGAGTGCACCTTGATCGGCTCACCAATGCCCAGTTCCGACCACAGCGATTTCTCGAACAGTTTCGGATTGTTCTGGATCACGGCATTGGCCGCCTGCAGGATGCGGGTGGTGGAGCGGTAGTTCTGTTCCAGCTTGATCAGGCGCAGGTCGGGGAAGTCGACCTGCAGCAGCGCCAGGTTTTCCATGGTGGCGCCGCGCCAGCCGTAGATCGCCTGGTCGTCGTCGCCCACGGCGGTGAACATCGGCTTCTTGCCCAGGCCCGTCACCATCAGTTTCACCAGTTCGTACTGGCAAGTGTTGGTGTCCTGGTACTCGTCGATCATCAGGTAGCGCAGGCGGCGCTGCCACTTGTCGCGCACCGTGTCGTGGTTGCGGAACAGCTCCACCGGCAGGCGGATCAAGTCATCGAAATCGACCGCCTGGTAGGCGGCCAGGGTCGCGATATAGCTGCCGTAGATGCGCGCCGATTGCGCCTCGTCTTCGGTCTGCGCCTGTTTCAGTGCTTCCTCCGGCGTCACCAGGCCGTTCTTCCACAGCGAGATGTCGTTCTGGATGCGGCGGATCAGGTTCTTGTCGGTGGTGATGGCCAGATCCTGGACCAGCGAATAGCAATCGTCGCTGTCCATGATTGAAAAACGGTCTTTCAGCCCCAGATGGTTACATTCCTGGCGCAGGATGCGCACGCCGAGCGAGTGGAAAGTACAGACGGTCAGCAGCTTGGCCTGGCGCGGCTGCTTGAGCATCTTGCCGACGCGCTCCTGCATTTCGAGCGCAGCCTTGTTGGTAAACGTGAGCGCGGCGATCGTGCGCGGGTCATAGCCGCGATCCTCGATCATATGGGTAATTTTTTGCGTAATGACGCGTGTCTTGCCCGAACCGGCGCCCGCCAGTACCAGGGCCGGGCCGTCGAGATAGAGCACGGCCTCGCTCTGGGGCCCGTTAAGGCCGAACTGGGGTGCATTGGACATCCCGGCATTGTACAGAATATAGTGGTATCAAACCTCCGAAATAGCAGGCAAAAGTATTATGAAATTTGAACATTTGATAGAAGTGAACGACCTCCTCAACCCGCTGAGCGACACCATTTCGCACCAGCAGTTGTGGCGCGGCCTGGTGCTGCGCGCAGAATCGCCCAAGCTGTTCGTCCCGCACCTGGACGAAGCGGAAATCTCCAGCCGCACGGACGCCGGTTTCAGCCGCCGCCTGCGCTACGGCGATGTTGTCATTGAAGACAATGTTGTCTTGCATGAACCGTATGTGGTGCGCTACAACGTGCCGGCGCAGAAGGACATCAGCGCCTCCAGCCTGACCATGACGATCGAGATGCCGCAGCCGGAGCGGCTGTACGTACGCTTCCAGTACGACGACGGCCATGACGCCGCGACCGATGCCGCCAACGCCATGTACGACGATTTCCGCCGCTCCGCTTACCAGGAGTCGGACATCGACACCATTCGTGTGCTGCGCGAACTGGCCAGCCAGGGCCGCCTGGATTCGGCCCTGAACTGACAACGCTTAGCAGCCGGGCGTGCAATCGTTCGGCACCGGCTTGGGCGGGGGAGGCGGTTTTTGCAGCTCCTTCGACAAGTCGCGCAGGGCGGTGCGCAAGCCTTCTTCCACCACCGGATGATAGAAGGGCATGTCCAGCATCTGGTCGATGGTCATCCTGGCCTGGTGCGCCCAGGCCAGCAGGTGGCCGATGTGCTCCGCGCGCGGCCCGACCATCTCGGCCCCGAGGAAGCGCCCGCTTCCATACTCCCCGTAGACGCGCAGCAGGCCTTTGTTCTGGCGCATGACGCGGCTGCGGCCCTGGTCGTCGAAGCTGACGGCGCCGATCGCGAAATGTTCGCGGCCATTCAATAGTTCCTGGTAGCCCTGGCCCACGGTGGCGATCTGCGGCTCGCTGAAGGTAATGGCGAGCGGAGTGCGGCGCAGGCCGCGCTTCACTCCGGGGTAACTGGCGGCATTGGCGCCGGCAATCCGTCCCTGGTCCGCCGCTTCAGGCAGCAGCGGAATTTCGGCGCTCGCGTCGCCGGCGATGAAGATGCAGCTCTCGCCGCACTGCATGGTGTGGCGGTCGAACTTCGGGACGCCTTTCTCATCCAGCGCCAACCCGCTGTGGTCGAGGCCCAGGCCGGAGACGTTCGGCGTGCGGCCCGTGGTGACCAGCACGTAATCGAATTGCTCGACGCGTTCTTCCGTCCCGCAGTTGGCGCCGCGCGTGCGCAGTTCCAGGCCGTCGCCTGCGCGCTGGATGGCCGCTACTTCGGTGCGGAAGCGGATATCCATTTCTTCGCCCAGTGCTTGCGCGGCGGATGCCCGTACTTGCGGGTCCTTGAGTTGGGCCACGCTATCGCCACGCGCGATGAGGACGACGCGTACGCCGAGGCGGTGCAGGGCCTGGCCCAGTTCCAAACCGATCACGCCGGCGCCGATGACCGCCACGGAGCGCGGCAGGTCGGTCCATTCGAAAACGGCATCGCTGCTGATCACGCGCGGACCGGCTGCTGCCCATCCAGAAGGAATCTCCGGGCTGGACCCGGTGGCGATGACGACGGCTTTCGCAGCCACTTCAAGGTTCGCGCCAATCTGCAGGCGATCGGGGGCGGTAAAGCGCGCGCGCCCATGCACTTTGTCTTCAGCCGGCATGGCGGCGACGTTCTCCAGCACGAAGCCGACAAAGCGGTCGCGCTCACTGCGTACACGCTGCATCACGGCCTTGCCATCGATGTTCAGTTCACCGGGATGGACGCCAAAGCCGGGCGCTTCGCGCACCGCATGCGCCGCTTCGGCCGCCGCAATCAGCAGCTTGCTCGGCATGCAGCCCACGCGCGCGCATGTGGTGCCGTGCGGGCCGTCCTCAATCAGCACAACGTGCTTGCCGGCGTTGCGCGCCGCCCGGTAGGCACTTAGCCCAGCCGTACCTGCCCCGATCACCGCCACATCGCATTGGATGGTTTCCATCTTGCCTCCGACATGAGTAATGCATTAGTATGACTTATCTTTTCGAGCTTGTATTAAGCATATCTTATGGAAAATCTGGACTACCGCGCGCTGGCGGTGCTGGATGCCGTTGCCAGCCAAGGCAGCTTCGAAAAGGCGGCCAATGCGCTCGGCATCAGCCAGCCAGCCGTATCCCAGCGCATCAAGGCGCTCGAAGACGCGGTCGGCCGATTGCTGATCGTGCGCGGCTCGCCCGCCGAAGCGACAGGCCTGGGCCAGCGCCTCATCTCGCATTACCGGAACGTCAAGCTGATGGAGGCGGCGCTCGACATCGATCTTGGCCACCAGACCAGCATGCCCGAAATTGCCATTGCCGTCGATACCGCCAGCCTGGCGACCTGGTTCCCGTCCGCCTTGCGCCCCTTGTTGTCGCCGCCGCGCTGCCAGCTGGATGTGGAGTGCGCGGAGCGCGAAGTGGCGCTGCACCTGATGCGCGAAGGCGCAGTGTTTGGCTGCGTGGCGGCGCGGTCCGACGTGCCTTCGCCTGCTGCGGCGGGGTCGTCCGCCAGTCCGCTTGGCGCCATGCGATTCGTGTGCGTGGCTGCGCCTTCGTTCGCGGGGCATTGGTTTGGCGATGGATTCGTGGCCGAGGCGTTGGCGCTGGCGCCGGCGGTGGTGCATGACCGGGATCTGATGGCGCGCTTCCTGGCGCGCGAGGCGGGGTATGTCAGGCCGTTCCCGCACCATACTTTGCCTTTGTCGACGGCGTTGAACGATACGGTGCTTGGCGGGATGGCTTATGGATTGATGCCCTACCTGCAGGCGGCGCAGGGTTTGTCGCAAGGGACGCTGGTGGATTTGCTGCCGGGGCGGCATATCGATGTGGAGCTGGATTGGCATGCGTGGGAGCTGGATACGCCATTTACGCATGCGCTGAATGAGCAGATTGTGGCGACCGCGCGGCGCTATCTCGTGCAGCCCTGAAAACCGGTAAACCTGGGTCTGCCCCAAGGGTCAGACCCTGTCAGCGCTGCAGCCTCGAATTTTGGATGTGCGCCGTTGATCTTCTCAATAAGTCAAAAGCCTGGAACCAACTACACGACCTTAAGACCGTTGGGGGTCTGACCCTTGGGTCAGGCCCTGGTTTACCGGGTTAGATGTCGACCGGATCCACCTCCAGCGACCACTTGATCCGCGTCTTCTGCTCCCGCAGCGCCAGCATCCACTCTTTCAGGAACGCCTGCAGCGCCGGCCGCGAGGGCGATTCCACCAGCAACTGCGCGCGCTCCATGTTATGCACGCGCGCCATGCTCATCGGGATCGGCTCATTGATCGTGATCCCCTCATGCCGCACCAGGTCGCGCGCCCCGCGCAGGAATTCCAGCGCCAGCTCCAGCTCGCGCGCCTCGGCCCGCAAGATCGCCTGGTACAAATAAGGCGGCAGCCCAGCCACCTCGCGCTCCCCGAGCAGCGAATTGGCAAAGTAATCGTAATCATGCGCCACCAGGGCGGAGAACAGCGGGTGCTGCGGATAGCTGGTCTGCACCAGCACTTCGCTTTCGCTGCCCCCCTGGCGCCCAGCCCGTCCCGCCACCTGCATCAGCTGCGCGAACAGCCGTTCGCTGGCGCGGTAATCCTGCGAGAACAGCGAACTGTCCGGATTCATGATCCCCACCAGGGTCAGGTTCTTGAAGTCGTGCCCCTTGGCGACCATCTGCGTGCCGACCAGGATGTCCACCTCCTGCCGGTGCACACTATCGAAAGCCTCCTGCGCACTGCCCTTGCGGCGCGTGCTGTCGGCATCGATACGCAGCACGCGCGCCTGCGGGAACAGCTCCTGCAAACTTTCCTCAATGCGCTGGGTGCCGCGCCCCAGCGGCTGCAAATCGATATTGCCGCAGGTCGGGCAATGACGAGGAATGCGCATCTCCAGGCTGCAGTGATGGCAGCGCAGCCGGTAATCGCTCTTGTGCAGCACCATCGACGCCGTGCAGCGCTTGCACTCGCTGACCCAGCCGCATGACTCGCAGGTGATCACCGGTGAATAGCCGCGCCGGTTGAGGAAGAGCAGCGACTGCTCGCCGCGCTCCATGCGCAGCTTGATCGCCTCCACCAGCTGTTCCGACAGGCCTTCCTGCCCGCGCCGGCGCGAGGTGTCGATCAGCTTCACGGAAGGCAGCACCGCCTGCTGCACCGCGCGTTCGCGCAATTCCAGCTTGCGGTAGCGGCCCTTGAGCGCGTGATGCCAGCTTTCCAGCGAAGGCGTAGCGGAGCCCAGCATCACGGGGATCTGCAACTGGTGCGCGCGCCACACGGCGAGGTCGCGCGCGGAATAGCGCAGGCCTTCCTGCTGCTTATACGAAGGATCATGCTCCTCATCGATCACGATCATCTTCAGGTTCGGCATCGACGCGAGGATCGAGAGGCGCGTGCCCAGCACGATGCGCGCCTTGCCTTCATGCGCGGCCAGCCAGTGCAGCATGCGCTCGCCCTCGGACAGGCGGCTATGCAGCGTGGACAGCATCACGCCGGGGAAGCGCGTGCGGATATTGGTTTCCAGCTGCGGCGTCAGGTTGATTTCCGGGACCAGCACCAGCACCTGTCCCTGCGGCTCGCGCGCCAGCACCTGGGCGCAAGCTTGCAGGTAGACTTCGGTCTTGCCGCTGCCGGTAACGCCATACAGCAGGAAGGGCGCGAAACCCTGCGCGCCGACGATGGCATCAACCGCCTCCTGCTGTCCCGCATTCAGCTGCGGCACATTGGCCGGCGCGGGGTCGTGCGGCTCTTCCAGCTTGGCCAGCTTCTTGATGGCACGGTCCAGCGCGACGGTGCTGGCCACCCGCAGGTTCTTGGGCAGGCCGGGCAGGGCTACTTCACCCAAGGGGCGCTGGTAGTACTCGGCCGCAAAGCCGGCCAGCGCAAGCCATTGCCGGGACAGCGGCGCCAACTGGCTGCGCACCGCCAGTGCGGCTTTCAGCTTTTCTTCTGGAACATCCGTTTCCTCCAGGACATCCACAATCAGCCCAACCACCTCGCGCGGACCGAATGGCACCAGTGCCAATTGTCCTACACGCGGTTCTTCTGATTTTTCGCAATCCCAGCGGTAATCAAAGACCGCGTTAAGCGGCGTGTCCAAGGCAATTCTGAGAATGCAGTGCGCCATCCAGAGCTATCGATCAATGGTTTTTTAACTATCCACAGAAACTGGGGATAACTTTGTGAACAAACGGTCTGGAATTCTGAGCAAGCACTAACCTCCAGCTTGCAATCCGAGAAAACCCGGCAAAAGCGCCTATTTTTTCTCGTTTAAATTCAAACACTTATAACATACGTCCTAGGAGCGCCGGAATGTGCATATTTTTCTGCGCTCTGTGCATAAGTGCACCATTTAGGGGCCAGATTTTTGTTGAAATCAAGCTTTATTTGCGCTCCAAAGGGTGGAAAACGTGCCTGATGCGCCACAACATCCAGCCAGGCATTGTACACAGGCATGCGCCGCAAGGTTTGTGTTTCCGCAAGTGTTTTCGCCACCAAAAATCTTAGCGAAAAATCATGCAATGCAACATGACTCTAAGATAATTCCTACAAGTTTTCAGTAAGTGCCGGTTTACTAAGGTCTTTTGGCTTTTTTCCACAGTTTTTGTGGATAACTTTGTGGAGAATGACCCAACAAAGTAGCTTGCCCCTTGGGATAAGGTTTACAAAAGCCAAAACATTGACAAATCCAGTAAAAATTAATCTCTTAAAAATCAGCGACTTACGATTAGCGCGAGAGGAGAGTCCTGACGGCTGCCTCTTATTTCCGCAGTAAAAATTTTTGTGTATAAGTTGCTTCTGCACGAAATAAAAAAGGGCGCCGCAGCGCCCTTTGGCCGGAAACTTCGGGGATCAGCCGCCGCGCAGTGTGCGGCTGTAGCTGTGCACGGTATCCACCAGCACCGACACCGACTCCGGCGGCGTGAACTGGGAAATGCCGTGGCCCAGGTTGAAGACGTGGCCGCTATTGTGCGGGCCGTAAGCATCCAGCACACGGCGCACCTCGGCCGCGATCTGGTCCGGCTGGGCGAACAGGACGGCCGGGTCGATATTGCCCTGCAGGGCCATCTTGTGGCCCACCAGTTCGCGGATCTTGCCGATGTTGGCGGTCCAGTCCAGGCCCATGGCGTCGGCGCCGATGGCGGCGATTTCTTCGGCCCAGTGGCCGCCGCCCTTGGTGAATACGATGGCAGGGATTTTCACGCCGTCTTTTTCACGCTTCAGCAGGCTCACTACCTGCTGCATGTATTGCAGCGAGAACTGCTGGTAGGCGCCGTCGGCCAGCGCACCGCCCCAGGAGTCGAAGATCATCACGGCTTGCGCGCCGGCGTCGATCTGGGCGTTCAGGTATTCGGCTACTGCGCGCGCGTTCACGTCCAGGATGTGGTGCATCAGGTCCGGGCGCGCGTACATCATCTTCTTGATGGTGTGGAATTCGCGCGAGCCCTGGCCTTCGACCATATAGCAGGCCAGCGTCCACGGGCTGCCGGAGAAGCCGATCAGCGGCACGCGGCCATTCAGCTCGGTGCGGATCTGGGTCACGGCCTTGAATACATAGTCCAGCGAGCCGGCCGGCGGCAGCTGCAGCGCCTTGACGTCTTGCTCGGTCTTCAGCGGGCGCTCGAACTTCGGGCCCTCGCCTTCCACGAAGTACAGGCCCAGGCCCATCGCGTCCGGCACCGTCAGGATGTCGGAGAACAGGATGGCCGCGTCCAGCGCATAGCGGTCGATCGGCTGCAGGGTGACTTCGGTTGCCAGGTCCGGGTTGGTCGCCAGGCCCATGAAGGAACCCGCCTTCTGGCGCGTTGCGCGGTATTCAGGCAGGTAGCGTCCGGCCTGGCGCATCAGCCACACCGGGGTATATTCGGTCGGCTGGCGCAGCAGCGCACGCAGGAAGGTATCGTTCTTCAGCTGGGCAAATTGTGGCATGAAAGACAATCTAAAGCTTGTAGAAAGGGGGTATTATCGCATCCCCGCCCTGTTTTTACGCATTTGGAGCGCCCATGACATCCAACTCGACAGCGCCGTTTGGCGCCTGGCCTTCGCCGATCAGCGCCGACATGGTGGCAGCGGGCGCCACGCCGCTGTCTTCGGTCGTCCTGGACGGAACGGATATCTATTGGCTGGCTGGCCGCGCAGCGGAAGCCGGGCGCACCACCATGATGCGCCGCCGCAGTGACGCCACAGAAGAAGTGACGCCGATGCCGTTCAATGTGCGCAGCCGCGTTCACGAATACGGCGGCGGCGCCTATGCCGTGGATGGCGGCCAGCTGGTGTTTTCCCACCATGGGGATAATCGCTTGTACCGCCTGGGCGCCGACGGCGTCCCTCAGGCCTTCACCTCGCCGGGCCGGCAGCGTTTCGCCGATTTCGTATTCGACCACGCGCGTGCGCGCCTGATTGCGGTGCGTGAGCAGCATCCGGAAGACGAAGGTTCGCATGCGCAACCGGTGAATACCATCTGCGCGGTCGGATTCGATGGCGGTGAGCGTGTGCTCGTGATGGGCAACGACTTCTATTCTTCGCCACGCCTGTCGCCTGATGGCCGACGGCTGGCATGGCTGTCGTGGGATCACCCCCGCATGCCGTGGCAGGGCACCGAACTGTGGGTGGCCGACGTGGAAGCCGACGGGCGGCTTGGTTCGCCGGCGCGGGTAGCGGGCGGGCCGCAGGAATCGATCTGCCAGCCCGAATGGTCGCCGGCCGGCGTGCTGCATTTTGTCTCCGACCGCAGCGGCTGGTGGAACCTGTACTGCCAGCGCGACAGCGGCGCCGAGGCGCTGTGTCCGATGGCGGCGGAATTCGCGACCCCGCATTGGACCTTCGGCAATTCTCTCTATGGATTCAGTGCAGAGGGCGAAATCGTCTGCAGCTATATCGAGCAGGGCGTCAGCAAGCTGGCGCGCTTGCGCACCGGCGGCACCGTCCTGGAACCGATCGAAACTCCTTACCAGGAAATCCGCGAACTGCGCGTGGGTGAAGGCTATGTTGTCGTCTTGGCCGGCAGCCCGGCCATCGCGACCGAAATCGCCCGCATCGACCTGGCCAGCGGCGAACGTTCAGTGCTGGAGCGTTCGATTGCCAGCCTGCCGGACCTGGGTTACCTGTCCATCCCTGAAAGCATCAGCTATCCAAGCGCACATGGCCGCACGGCATACGCCTTCTTCTACCCACCCGCCAACCGCGACGTACGCGCGCCGGCAGGCGAGAGGCCGCCGGTCATCGTGATCAGCCACGGCGGGCCGACCGGCATGGCGGCCAGCACCCTGAGCCTGAAGACGCAATACTGGACCAGCCGCGGCTTCGGCGTGCTGGACGTGAATTACGGCGGCAGCACCGGCTTTGGCCGTGCCTTCCGCGACGCGCTCAAAGGCCAGTGGGGCGTAGTCGATGTCGAGGACTGCATCGCAGGCGCCCGCTACCTGGTCGACCAAGGCCTGGCCGATGGCGAACGCCTGATCATCCGTGGCAGCAGCGCCGGCGGCCTGACCACGCTTTGCGCGCTGACCTTCCACGATGTATTCAAGCTGGGCGCCAGCTATTACGGCGTGTCCGACCTGAAGGGCCTGGACGACGACTCGCACAAATTCGAATCGCACTACAACGAATACCTGATCGCACCCAAAGCGCAGGCGGAGGCCGTCTACGCCGAACGCTCGCCGATCAAGCATACCGACCGCCTGTCGCGCCCCATGATCTTTTTCCAGGGCCTGGACGACAAGGTAGTGCCGCCGCAGCAATCGCAAGCCATGGTGGACGCGCTGCGCAAGCGCGGCATTCCGGTCGAATACGTGGAGCTGGAAGGTGAAGGCCACGGTTTCCGCAAGGCCGACACCATCGTGCGCACGATGCAGGCGGAGCTGGCCTTCTACCAACGCATGTTTGGCCTGGCGGGATGAGCGATACCCTGCTGTCGGAATTCGAGTCGCTCGAAGGACCCGAGAAAGCCATCCTCGCCCTGCTGTCGCTGGTGGGCGACCCGATGGGCCGCACCGCCATCCTCGACCACATGGTCACGGCCGGCGTGCACGACGCGAGTGGCCAGCCCTTCAATACCCTGACGCTGGACGATCCGCTCCTCAAGCTGGAACGCCTGGCCTTCACCACCTCTGTGGCCGGGCGCGGCTATGCCTGCAATGCGCGCCTGCGCTGGCCCGCGATCCGCGCCGCCATCGGCGCCCACCTGCTGGACGATATCTGCAAGGCCTATGAAGTACTGAACCCGATGCGCCAGAACTGGAACGGCGCCTACGAGCCGCGCAGCTACCGCCACGGCGTGGCGCGCCTGCGCATGGCGCTGCTGCGCGGCCGGCCGCCGCAGGACGTGATGCCGCTGCTGGCCGCCTGCATGGTGTGCTACGAAGCGGCCCAGCTGAATCCTGTCGTCGACATCTTCTCGCGTCCTTTCGAAGCGGGAATGCTCCTGCTGGTGCATCCGGCCATGCAGGATGATGTGCTGATGCTCCTGGTCCAGCATACGCAGCGCGAGCCGGCGCTGGCGCCGCAGGTACGCAGCTACGCCGAGCGCCACCTGCAGCGGCGCCTTGCGGCCGGGCAGGAAATCAGTCCGGCCTTGCGCCTGGCGATGGCGGAACACGCCATCCTGTGCGGCAAGCTGGCCGATGCGGTGCGCTTCCTGGAGGGGATGGACGGCGCGCTGGTGCAATGCTTTGCCAGCGCGATCATGGTACTGCGCGGCGAAGTGCCGGCCGCGATCAATGGCTTTGAAACAGCGCTGAAGGCGATCCGCCGCGAGTCCGGCAAGCGCAAACACCTGTTCCAGGGCATCGCCGGCCATCTTTATGTGCTGGCACTGCTGCGCAGCGGCGACGCCAAACATTTGAAGTCGGCCGAGAGCTACCTCGACCTCGCCGTGCACGCCCAGCACAATCCCGACAGCGCGGTCTACCAACAACTGAGCATGCTGCGCCAGATCCGCGCCGGCACCATGCAGGCCGAACTGGTGACGCAACGCGCCTGGGAGACGCCGCTGCAGGCGCAAATGTTCCAGTGCATGCTGTATTACTGGCTCGCGCTGCCGCAGCTCAAGCAGCGCCGCGCCGAATTGCAGGACTTGTCGCAAGCGGCGGCAGCGGCGGGTTTCCTGCTGTTGGCGGGCGGCGCGGAGAGTTTGCTGGGCCACCTGGGCGACGAGGGCTCCGCCAGGCGCGCATCGTCATGGCGCGAACAGCTTGGCTTCAGCGACATGGCCACCTGGTTCGAGCGGCAGGAGGCCTGGGAGCGCCAGCTGGCCGCGCTGATCAACCTGCAGCAGGGCGGCGCCGAAAACAGCGGCGAAATGCGCCTGGTCTGGGTGATCAGCTATGGCTCGCGGCAAGGCATTGCGGAAATCGAGCCGCGCGAACAAAAACGCGATGCGCGAGGAGCCTGGGGCAAGGGCCGCCCGGTGGCGCTCAAGCGCCTGCGCGACGATGCGGCGCAGATGGAATTCCTGACGCCGCAGGATTTGCGCATCACCAGCGCCATCCTGCCGTCGCGCCAGGCCTATTCTTCCGGCCTGCGTTATGACATCGACGCCGAGCAAGCCGTGCTTGCGCTGGTCGGTCATCCGCTGGTGTTCTGGATGGATGCGCCGGATACCCGGGTCGAACTGCTGGCCGGGGCGCCGGAGCTGCTGATCCGCACGCAGCAGGGGCAGCTGCACCTTTCGCTGCAGCCCGCCATCGAGAACCTGAATGCCAATGTGATCGTGGTGCGCGAGACGCCGAACCGCCTGCGCGTACTCAGCGTGCAGGACGAGCATCGCCGCATCGCCGCCATCGTCGGCGATGGCCTGACCGTGCCGCAGCATGCCAAGGACCAGGTGCTGAAAGCGATCGGCGCAGTGTCTTCGATGGTGACCGTGCAGTCGGACATCGGCGGCGGCGCCGCCAATGCGGAGCAATGCGAGGCCGATCCGCGCCTGCATATCCACCTGCTGCCTTACCAGCAAGGCTTGAAAATGCAGCTCCAGGTACGCCCGCTGCGCGATGCCGGGCCTTATTACGCGCCCGGCGCCGGCGCTGAAAGCGTGATCGCCGACGTCAATGGCCGCTCGGTGCAGGCGCGCCGCAGGCTGGCCGATGAACGCGACGCCGAACGCCAGCTGGTCCTCAAATGCGAAGTGCTGCAGCAGGCAACCGAAGAACACGGCGAGTGGCTGCTGGGCGAACCCGCGCTGTGCCTGCAATTGCTGGCCGAACTGCAGGGCATCGAAGAAGACAAGATTGTGCTGGCCTGGCCGGAGGGCGAAGCCTTCCGCGTCACCAAGCCCGCCTACACCAAGCAGCTGCGCCTGAACATTAAGAGCAAGAAGGACTGGTTCGCCGCCAGCGGCCAACTCGTGGTCGACGAAGACCGCGTACTGGACCTGCGCTCGCTGCTGGACATGATCCGCGCCAGCAAGAGCCGCTTCATTGCGCTGGGCGACAAGGAATTCCTCGCCCTGTCGGAAGAACTGCACCGCCGCCTGTCCGAGCTGGCGGCTTACGGCGAAGACGACGATGCCGGCATGAAGGTGCACCGCCTGGCCGCCTTCGTGCTGGAGGAACTGGCGAACGACGTCGGCACGCTGGAAGCGGATGCCATGTGGCGCCAGCACCTGCAGCGCATCGAGTCCAGCACCAGCTACGCGCCGCAGCTGCCAAGCACCCTGCAGGCTGAATTGCGCGACTACCAGCTCGCCGGCTTCGAATGGCTGGCCCGCCTTGCGCATTGGGGCGTCGGCGCCTGCCTGGCCGACGACATGGGCCTGGGCAAGACCCTGCAAGCGCTCGCGCTGGTCCTGCTGCGCGCTCCGCAAGGACCGACCCTCGTCGTGGCGCCGACATCGGTCTGCCTGAACTGGGCCAGCGAAGCGGCCCGCTTCGCCCCGACCCTGAACGTGAAAATGTACGCCACCGGCGACCGCGACGACATCGTCAGCAACGCCGGTCCGTTCGACCTGGTGATCACCAGCTACGGCCTGCTGCAGCTGGAGTCGGAACGCTTCACCAAGCCGCAATGGCACACCATCGTGCTGGACGAAGCACAGAACATCAAGAATGCAGCCACCAAGCGCTCGCAAGCCGTGATGGCGCTCAAGGGCGACTTCAAGATGGTGGCCACCGGCACGCCGCTGGAAAACCACCTGGGCGAGCTGTGGAACCTGTTCCGCTTCATCAATCCTGGCCTGCTGGGCAGCCACGAGCAATTCAACCTGCGCTTTGCGGGACCGATTGAGCGCCAGCAGGACCACCGCGCCGAAGTCGGCGCCCGCAACCGCCTGCGCCGCCTGATCGGCCCCTTCGTGCTGCGCCGGACCAAGGCCCAGGTGCTGACCGAGCTGCCGGCCCGCACCGAGATCGTGCTGGAAGTCGACCTGTCGCCGGAAGAAACCGCGCTGTATGAATCGCTGCGCCGCGAGGCGCTGGAAAACCTGGCTTCCATCGAAGGCCCGGCGGACAGGAAGTCGATGCAGATCCTGGCGGAGATCATGAAGCTGCGCCGCGCCTGCTGCAACCCGAACCTGGTGGCGCCGTCGCTGCGGCTGGAGTCGAGCAAGCTGGCCGCCTTCGCGCAACTGCTGGAAGGCTTGCTGGAAAACCGCCACAAAGTGCTGGTATTCAGCCAGTTCGTCGACCATCTCGCGCTGATCCGTGCTCACCTGGACCGCAACGGCATCCAGTACCAATACCTTGACGGCAGCACGCCGATGGCGGCGCGCAAGGCATCGGTGGATGCATTCCAGGCCGGTGAAGGCGATGTTTTCCTCATCAGCCTGAAGGCAGGCGGCGTCGGCATCAACCTGACCGCGGCGGATTACGTGATCCACATGGACCCATGGTGGAATCCCGCGGTGGAAGACCAGGCCTCGGACCGCGCGCACCGCATGGGGCAGCTGCGGCCGGTCACCATTTACCGACTGGTGGCGCGCAACACCATCGAAGAAGGCATCGTGGAACTGCATGCCCACAAACGCGAGCTGGCCGACAGCCTGCTCGATGGCAGCGACACCGCCGCGCGCATGACGGCGGACGATATGCTGGCGATGCTGAACGAAGGCTTGCGCAAGTTCTGACAAGGAGATGCAATGCGACCACCAACACTCGTCCGCCACTCCCGCGCCGCTGCGGCCGCGGCCTTGCTGGCTGTGCTGGCCAGCCCTTGCCAGGCGCAGCTTGCAACGCCTGGCGCCTGCCCGGCCGCAGCGCTGCGCGATGCCAAGGCAGCAAAATGGCAGGTCGCCGATGGCGTCCAGCGCCAGGAACTTGCTTTGCGAGCAGTGGCCTGCCTGTCCTCGCCCGATCCTGTCGAACGCGACGAACTGGCTTTCGAGGCCTTGCAGGCCTGGATGCGCGGCGATCAGCTGGACACCGCGACGGTGCAAACGCTGCGCATCCGCCTGAGCGCACAACTGGCAGCGCCCGATCCGCTCGGATTCGCGCGTCCCTTTGCCGCTCTGGTGCTGGCCGACGTGGCGCGCGTGGACCGCATGAAACCCTACCTGACGCCAGAACAGCGCACGCAGCTTGTCGGCGCCGCAGCCGGCTACCTGCAAAGCGTTCGCGATTACCGCGGTTTCGATGAGAAGCAAGGCTGGCGCCACGGGGTCGCCCACGCCGCCGACGTCATGCTGCAGCTGTCGCTCAACCCCGCACTGGGCCGCGCCGAGCATGAACGCATGCTGGCGGCGATTGCCAGCCAGGTTGCCCCGGAAGGCGAGCATTTCTACCATTACGGTGAAGGCGACCGCCTGATGGCGCCAGTCTTCTACCTCTCACGCGCGAAGACGATGCAGTGCAGCGACTGGGACCGCTGGTTTGCGAGCCTGGCCGCGCCGCCGCGCCCCGTGTCCACAGCGGCGCCGGTCGCCCGCCAGGCCGCGCTGGCCCGCATCCATAACCTGAAGGGCTTCCTGCAGCCACTATATGTCAGCATCAGCGAAAGCAAGGACGAGGCCCAGCGCAACTGCGTGAAACCGCTCCTGCTGCGAGCGATGAAGCAGGTGGGCGAATGAACGCGCAGCAAGCGCTCGCTTTCGTCGAACAGCACGGCGTAGTGCTGGCCTCCGCGCGGGGCAAGGTGCCCACACTGACGGAAGCCATTGCCGGCGCGCCGATCAAAGGCAGCTGGTGGGGCCACACGGACGGCAAACATATCTTCGCTGTACTCAGCGCAGTACAGGAGGATAATGGCATCCTGGTATGCCGCCTGCTGGCCGGCAAAGTAACCCTGGTGCACCAACGCCTGTGGCCTGCACTCGCGGCGCTGGCAAGCGAACTACCGGCCGATGCGCTGACGCGCGTGCGCCAGGTGCATACCGCCACCGGCAAACATGTCAACGAGGAGATCCCTTTTCCACAATGGCTGCCGCCTGAAGCGGCTGCGGCAGCCGCCGGCCTGGACCCCGACCGGGCGCGGGCCGCACTCGGCTTGTGATAATCTCGCACGCTGCACTAGCAAGAAGGTTGAAAATGATGAAGACCAAGATCGCCCTCGCCGCGATGATGCTGACCCTGGCCCTGTCGCCAGCCGATGCTGCGGTGAAGACCAAAAAAGCCAGCGCGGCGTCCAAAACCGCCGCTGCCAGCAAAAAATCCGGCAGCCAGATCAAGACCGCGGCCGTGTCCAAGTCCGGCAAGTCCTCGAAAGGCAAGAGCAGCGGCAAGGCGGGCAAAACCAAGGCCGCTAAAGGCGCCGCTGTCGCCGCCACCAAGCCGCTGCCGGCGGAACGCCGCCAGGACAAGGCATTCGACACCCAGGCCAGCACCTTCCTCGGCGCGCTGTGGCGCCTCGATCCGGAAACCGCCATCACGGTGGGCAAATACGACAACGCAGCACAACTGAGCATCCCCGACCAGGCTTACCGCGACCAGCAGCTCGCCTTCATCGACGAATGGCTGGATAAATTCGGCAAGATCGATGCGAAGCAGCTGTCGCCCAAGCAGCGCACCGACCTTGGCCTGCTGCAGAACAAACTGAATTCCGACCGCTGGTACCTGACCACCTTCCGCGAGTGGGAATGGAACCCGGCGCTGTACAACATCGCGAGCCCGATCGACTTCGTGCTGAACACCGAATACGCCGCCAAGCCGCAGCGACTGCGCACCCTGCTGCGCCGCCTGCATGGCGTACCGGCCTATTACGAGGCTGCGCGCAGCAGCGTCAAGAACCCAACGCCCGAGCATGTGAAATTGGCGATCGACCAGATTCCGGGCGTGCTGTCCGTGCTGTCCGACCTGGACAAGCAGGCGCAGGAATCGATCCTGAACGCCAATGAAAAGTCGCTGTTCGCCCAGCGCATCCTGGCTGCCAAGGCGGCAGTGGAAGCCTACGGCGCCTGGCTCGGCGATTGGCAAAAGGCGCTGGCTACTGCCAGCTCGCGCTCCTTCCGCATTGGCAAAGAACTGTACGAGGCCAAGTTCGGCTTCGACATCCAGTCTGGCAGCAATGCGGAACAGACGTACCAGAAAGCGCTGGCGGCGCGCGAGCAGCTGTTAAGCAATATGGACAGCATTACCGACGACCTGTGGCCGAAATACCTGGCCGACCAGGCCAAGCCGGCCGACCGCTATGCCAAGATCGGCATGATGATCGACAAGCTGTCGGCCAACCACGTGCCGCGCGAGGAATTCTTTGCCGAGATCCGCCGCCAGATCCCTGTGCTGCAGGACTGGGTGATCAAGAACGACCTGCTCACACTGGACCCGAACAAGCCGCTGGTGGTGCGCGAAACCCCGGCCTACCAGCGCGGCGTGGCCGGCGCCAGCATCGAAGCGCCCGGCCCGTACCGCCCGCAGGACCGCACCTACTACAACGTGACGCCACTGGACGATGCCACGCCGGAGCAGGCCGAATCGACGCTGCGCGAATACAACCACTGGATCCTGCAGATCCTGAACATGCACGAGGCCATTCCCGGCCACTATGCGCAGCTGGTGTACGCCAACAAATCGCCGTCGATCGTGAAGTCCATCTTCGGCAACGGCGCCATGGTGGAAGGCTGGGCGGTCTACAGCGAACGCATGATGCTGGAGTCGGGCTACGGCAACAACGCGCCGGAGATGTGGCTGATGTACTCGAAGTGGAACCTGCGCAGCGTGACCAACACCATTCTCGATTACAGCGTGCACGTGCTGGGCATGAGCGAGCAGGATGCGCTTGACCTGCTGACGCGCCAGGCCTTCCAGACGCCGGCCGAAGCGAAAGAGAAATGGCGCCGCGTGCAGCTGACGTCCGTGCAGCTCACCAGCTACTTCTCCGGCTTCTCCGAAATCATGGAATTGCGCGAGCAGCGCCGCGCCGCCCTCGGCAACAAGTTCTCGCTGAAAGAGTTCCACGAAGACTTCCTGAGCTACGGCAGCGCACCTGTGCGCGTGATCAAAGAGCTGATGCAGTAATCGGTTTAGGCTGCTCCCATGCCCCGCGCGCGCCGCGGGGCGATTCTGCTACCATGAATAAGGGAGTGGCCATGACCATGCCAATTCAGTTTGACACTGCCGCGTATATCAAAGTGCTAGTGGATGCGGGCGTTCCACCGGAGCATGCAAGCGCCCACGCCATTGCGTTGGCACATGCGCTGAGTCAACCCGTGGCAAACGATTCCGACCTGACGATAGTGCGAGCGGAAATGCATGCCATGATTTCCCAGCACGAGGCGCGGATGAAGCAGTGGGTCCTGGCGCAGCTGAAGCCGATCTACTGGTTGCAAGGGCTGATATTGATCTTGCAGACCATCACCATGACCAAGCTATTCCTTTAGTCGGCTTTTTCTTCCGGCGCAGTGGTTGCCTTGACGAACATCGGGGACAGGATCACGCCGATTTCAAACAGCAGCCACATCGGGATGGCCAGCGAGAACTGGCTGACGACGTCCGGCGGGGTAACGATGGCGGAGATCACGAAAGCGGCCACGATCACATAACCGCGCCACTCCTTCAGCTTGGCCACCGATACCAGGCCCATCCGCACCAGCACCACCACCACGACCGGCACTTCGAAGGCGCAGCCGAAGGCCAGGCACATCGACATGACGAAGTCGAGGTAGTTCTCGATATCCGGCATCACCGCGATCGAGGAAGGCGACACCTTGTTGATGAAGGCGAACACCTTGCCGAATACGAGGAAATAGCAGAACGCCACGCCCGCCATGAACAGCGTGGAGGAAGCAATCACCAGCGGCGCCACCAGCCGCTTTTCATGCGCATACAGGCCAGGCGCCACGAAGGCCCACATCTGGTACAGCACCCACGGCAGCGACAGGATGAAGCCGAACAGCAGCATCACCTTCATCGGCACCAGGAAAGGCGAGATCACGCTGGTGGCGATCATCTTCGAGCCCACCGGCATGGCGGCGATCATCGGCGCTGCGATCAGGTCGTAGATTTTGGAAGGGCCGATGCCAAAGCCAAGAAGGGCCGTCACCACCGCGATGCCGATGCTGGCCTTGACCAGGCGGTCGCGCAGCTCGATCAGGTGGCTGATGAAGGTCTCTTCGACGGGTTCTTGTTGACTCATTTAGAAAAACGATGCGGTTTTGCGGCTGCCGGGACGGTGGCGCTTCATGCGCGCCGCGCCGGAGATGACGTGGGTGCGGACGCCAGCCTGCTGCTTGTACCACAGCGGCACGGCCGAACTGCGCACCACGCGCTTGCGGCGGAAGTCCTTGGCCTTGCGCGCCATGTCTTCGCTGGTCGGCGTATACAGGTCCAGCGAAGGCGTGTAAGAGGTGTCCTCGCCGCGCAGCGATGCTTCCACTTCGCGAATGTCCTTGCCGATGGAATTATCCATCTCGTCCTTGAAGGTGCTGGCAGCTTCCTCGGCCTGCTTGCGCAGGTTTTTCAGCTCGTCCAGCTCCATTTCGCGCGAGACTTCGGATTTGACGTCGTTCAGGTAGCGCTGGGCGCGGCCGTACAGCGTCCCGGCCATGCGCGCTACCTTGGGCAGCTTTTCCGGACCGATGACGACCAGGGCCACAACCCCGATAACGGCGATTTTGGTAAGACCGAGGTCAATCATTGCTGATTAATGCTTGGTCTTTTCCTTGGCTTCCACGTCGATGGTGCCCTTGTCGGCCACCTGGGCTGGCGGAGGAGCTGGCTGCGCAGGCTTCTCGTCGTCATCCTTCATGCCATCCTTGAAGCCCTTGACGGCTTTGCCCAGGTCGGAACCGATATTGCCCAGTTTCTTGGTGCCGAATACCAGCATGACGACTACCAGGACGATCAGCCAGTGCCAAATGCTCATAGAACCCATTACAAAACCCCTAAATTAATCGTTAGTTTGGACAGTATACGCGAAGCGGCTACCGTCATGTGCTTATCAAAGCCTTAAGTCCGCATGCCGCGCCACGGGCGCGGGCCGCCGTACAGGTGCATATGCAGGTGGTACACCTCCTGGCCGCCATCCGGACCGCTGTTGATCAGGGTCTTGTAGCCGCGCGTCGGCGTGCCATCCGCCTCGTAGGCCACGGCGATGTCATGCTGTTCAGCCAGTTGCGGCACCAGCGCCAGCATCTTGCCCAGCAGGGGCGCGTGCTCCGGCTTGCAGTCGGACAGGGTCGACAGGTGCAGTTTCGGGATGATGAGCAAGTGTACCGGGGCGGCCGGGTGGATGTCCTTAAACACCATCAAGTCATCGTCTTCGTGCACCACGGTCGAAGGGATCTGTTTCGCTGCAATCTTGCAGAACAAGCAATTTTCCACGTTTTATTCCTTGCGAGATGCTTTTTCTTCCAGGCCGGACAAGCCTTCACGGCGCGCCAGCTCATCAAGTACCTGCTGCGGCGTCAGGTCGAACTGCGCCAGCAGCACCAGCGAATGGAACCACAGGTCGGCGCATTCGTACAGCACTTTCGACGCATCGCCGCTGGCGCGGGCGTCCTTGGCCGCCATCACGGTTTCGGTGGCTTCTTCGCCGATCTTTTTCAGGATCGCGTCGTCGCCCTTGGAAAACAGCTTGGCCACATAGGAGGACGACGGATCGCCGCCCTTGCGCGATTCGATGGTGGCCGCGACGCGGTCCAGTACATTGCTCATTTCTTCTCTTCCGCGTAAATCTCGGCCGGGTCTTTCAGCACCGGCTCGGTGTTCTGCCAGTCGCCGTTCTCGAACTTGTTGAAGAAGCAGGAGTGGCGGCCGGTGTGGCAGGCGATCGAACCTTCCTGTTCGATCTTCAGCAGCACCACGTCTTCATCGCAATCGAGGCGGATTTCCAGTACTTTCTGCACGTGGCCGGACTCTTCGCCCTTGTGCCACAGCTTCTTGCGCGAGCGGCTCCAGTAGACGGCCTCGCCCAGCTCCACGGTTTTGTAAAGCGCATCGCGGTTCATCCAGGCGAACATCAGCACATCGTTGCTGCCGGCTTCCTGTGCGATGACAGGCACCAGGCCATGCTCGTCCCACTTCACCTTGTTCAGCCATTTGGCTTTGGCGACATTAGCTGCAATTGCGGTAGCCATTATGTGATCCCCGAAGTTTAAGAAAGACGCATGGGAATACCTTGCGCCGCCATGAATTGCTTGGCTTCCTGTACGGTGTGCTGGCCGTAGTGGAAGATGCTCGCTGCCAGCACCGCATCGGCGTGGCCCAGCTTGATGCCGTCGGCCAGGTCTTGCAGGCCGCCCACGCCACCGGAGGCAATCACCGGAATGTTGACCGCGTCGCTGACGGCGCGGGTCAGGCCCAGGTCGAAACCGGACTTGGTGCCGTCGCGGTCCATGCTGGTCAGCAGCAGTTCGCCAGCACCCAGTTCCGCCATCTTGCGCGCCCACTCGACGGCATCGAGGCCGGTCGCGTTGCGGCCGCCGTGGGTGAACACCTCCCACTTGCCGGGGGCGACGTTCTTGGCGTCGATCGCCACCACGATGCACTGGCTGCCGTGCTTCTGCGAAGCTTCGTACACCAGCTGCGGGTTGGTCACGGCGGAGGTGTTCATGCTCACCTTGTCGGCGCCGGCGTTCAGCAGGCGGCGGACATCGGACACCTGGCGCACGCCGCCGCCCACCGTCAGCGGGATGAAGACCTGCGAAGCCACGGCTTCGATGATGTGCAGGATCAGGTCGCGGTTGTCGCTCGAGGCGGTGATGTCGAGGAAGGTCAGTTCGTCCGCACCCTGTTCGTCGTAACGGCGTGCGATTTCCACCGGGTCGCCCGCGTCGCGCAGCTCGGTGAAGTTGACCCCTTTGACGACGCGGCCATCGGTCACGTCGAGACAGGGGATGATGCGTTTTGCCAGCATGTTTTACTCGCTTAATTCGTCGGCACGTTCCTGCGCCGAAGCCAGGTCCAGCGTGCCTTCATAGATCGAACGGCCGCAGATCACGCCTTCGATGCCTTCGTCCTGCACTGCGCACAGGGCTTCCACGTCGCTGATGTTGTGCAGGCCGCCGGAAGCGATGACCGGGATCTTCACCGCCTGCGCCAGGCGCACGGTGGCTTCGATGTTCACGCCGCCCATCATGCCGTCGCGGCCGATGTCGGTGTAGATGATCGATTCAACGCCGTAGCCTTCGAATTTCTGCGCCAGGTCGATCACTTCATGGCCGGACAGCTTGCTCCAGCCGTCGGTCGCGACCTTGCCGTCCTTGGCGTCCAGGCCAACGATGATGTGGCCGGGGAAGGCGCCGCAGGCGTCCTGCAGGAAGCCAGGGCTCTTCACGGCGGCGGTGCCGATGATGATGTAGCTGATGCCGTCGTCGAGGTAGCGCTCGATGGTGTCGAGGTCGCGGATGCCGCCGCCCAGCTGCACCGGGATCTCTGGCAGGTCGAATTCTTCAGCATAATCTTGCACGGCTTTCACGATCGATTTGACCGCACCTTCGTTCTTTGGCTTGCCGGCAAAGGCGCCATTCAGGTCCACCAGGTGCAGGCGGCGCGCGCCTTGCTCGAGCCAGTGGCGGGCCATCTTGCCCGGGTCGTCGGAGAAGACGGTTGCAAGTTCCATATCGCCCTGTTTCAGGCGAACGCAGTGACCGTCCTTGAGGTCGATAGCAGGAATAAGCAGCATGATGTTGTTCTTGAGGTTAAGGATTCCAGTGGATGAAATTTTTGTACAGTTGCAGGCCGGTGGCGGCACTCTTTTCAGGGTGGAACTGTGTGGCAAAAATATTGTCGCGGGCAACCGCGCAGCAGAACGGCGCGCCGTACACGGTCTCGCCGACGCTTTGCGCATCGATCTCCGGCTTGGCAAAATAGCTGTGCACGAAGTAGAACCAGGCATTGTCCGGAATGCCGTTCCACATGGCGTGCGGCATGCGCTGGCGCACCTGGTTCCAGCCCATCTGCGGCACCTTGAAGCGTGAACCGTCTTCCTGCAGCATGCCTTCGAGCTGGAAGCGCACCACCTTGCCAGGCATCAGGCCCAGGCCCGGCGTATTGCCGTTTTCTTCGCTGGCGTCAAACAGCATCTGCTCGCCCACGCACACGCCCATCATGGGCTTGGACGCGGCGGCGCGCATCAGCGCTTCCTGCACGCCCGATTCACGCAGGCTGGCCATGCAGTCGCGCATGGCGCCCTGGCCGGGCAGGACGATGCGGTCGGCGGCATCAATGGCGGCGGGATCGCCGGAAATCATTACTTCGGCTTCGGGCGCGACTGCGCGCAATGCCTGCGCTACAGAGCGCAGGTTGCCCATGCCGTAATCGACTACTACGATTTTTTTCATGTCAGTCAGCCGTAGGGTCGGTTACAGGCTTCCTTTGGTGGACGGGATGGCGCCAGCAGCGCGCGGATCAAGCTCGCTGGCCATGCGCAGGGCGCGGCCGAAAGCCTTGAACACAGTTTCGCACTGATGGTGTGCATTGGTGCCGCGCAGGTTGTCGATGTGCAGCGTGACGCCGGCGTGGTTGACGAAGCCGCGGAAGAATTCCAGCGTCAGGTCGACGTCGAACGCGCCGATCATCGCGCGGGTGAATGGGATGTGATACTCGATACCCGGGCGGCCGGAAAAGTCGATCACCACGCGCGACAGCGCTTCATCCAGCGGCACATAGGCGTGGCCGTAACGGCGGATGCCCTTCTTGTCGCCGATGGCCTTGGCGATCGCCATGCCCAGCGTGATGCCCACGTCTTCCACCGTATGGTGGTTGTCGATATGGGTGTCGCCGGTGGCTTCGATATCGAGGTCGATCAGCCCGTGGCGGGCGATCTGGTCCAGCATATGGTCGAGGAAAGGCACGCCCGTGTTCAGCTTCTGGACGCCGGTGCCATCGAGGTTGATGGCAACGCGGACCTGGGTCTCGCTGGTGTTGCGAGTGATTTCTGCGGTGCGGTTCATGAAAAGCTCTTGAGTTTCGCTTCAGGATGCCAGGGCGGCTGTCAGGCCGTCCAGCATGATTGCGTTTTCCTCGGGTGTACTGACCGTAATGCGCAGGCAGTTGGCCAGTACATTGTGCATTCTACCCACATTTTTGATCAATACCTTGCGCTCCAACAGTTTGGAATGCACCTGGTCGGCGTTTGGTACACGAATGAGGATAAAGTTTGCGGCCGAGGGGAAAACGTTGACACCCGGCAATTTCGCCAGCTTGGCCGACAGCTCGCCGCGCTGTTGGCGCAGCAGGGCCGCCTGCTCATTCAGCACGTCGAGGTGGTCGAGGCAGAATTCGGCGGCGGCCTGGGTCAGGACGTTGACGTTGTAGGGTGGGCGGATCTTGTCGAATTGTTCCAGCAGGGCTGGCGCGCACGACATATAGCCAAGGCGGATGCCCGCCAGGCCAAGTTTCGACAGTGTGCGCATGACGATCAGGTTGGGGAATTCAGGCAGGCGGCCCATGAAGCTCTGTTGCGCGAACGGCTCATACGCTTCATCGACCACGCACAGGCCCTTGTCGCCCAGTGCATTGATCACTTTTTCGATATCGCCGGCATCGAACAGATTGCCGGTCGGGTTGTTCGGGTAGGCCAGGAAGACCAGGGCAGGCTGGTGCTGCCCGATCGCGGCCAGCATGGCGGGCAGGTCGAGCGTCAGGTCGGCCTTCAGCGGCACGCCGACGAAGTCCATTCCAGCGACCATGGCGGAGCGCTGGAACATCACGAAGGATGGCGCAGGCGCCATCATCACGGCGCGGCGGCCTTCGGCCGGCTGCAGCGCGCAGGCTTGGGCCATGATGGCAATCAGCTCGTCGGAGCCATTGCCCAGCATGACGTCGTAGCCTTGCGGCACGCCCAGCTTGGCGCGGATGCGCTGCTTGATGGTGTCATAGCTGGCGACCGGGTAGCGGTTCAGCGCAACGCTGGCAATGCGATTCGCCAGTTCAAGATGCAGGTGGCTCGGCAGCACATAAGGGTTCTCCATCGCATCCAGCTTCACAAACCCGCTGGCATCCGGCACATGGTAGATGTGGTCGGAACGCACATCCTGGCGGATCGTATTGGCGATAAGGCTGTCGAGGGACATCTGCATTTACTCCTGTTCTAAAGCCTCGCTGGGCAAGGGCGTCGATTTCGCCCTGCGCCCCTTGCGCGGCGGAGGTGTCTGACCCTGCGGGTCAGACAACGGTTTACCGGTTTCGGCAAGCGCTTCAAGACGCCTCCGAGCTATGTCGCAATACTCCGGATTCAACTCAAAGCCAACAAAATCCCGCCCGCAGCGACGCGCGGCGACAGCGGTAGTCCCGCTGCCCATGAACAAATCCATCACCACGCCATCCGGCGGGCAGCTGGCCTTGACCATGCGTTCAATAATTTCCAATGGCTTTTGCGTCGGGTGATCAACCCGTTCCGCATGCTCCCGGTGCAAGCGCGATACGCTCCACAGGTCCTTGGGGTTGTAGCCCACTTCCAGCCATTTCGCGCCGACGAAAATCGAGCGCGAACGGGCCTTCTTGGTTTCGGCGTCGTACGGGATACGCACGGCGTCGAGGTCGAAGTAATAATCCTTGCGGCGCACGAAGAACCCAATGGTATCGTGCACCGACGAATAACTGCGGGTACTGCCGCCCATGGAAGGCACGCGGCGGTCCCAGATAATTTCATTCATCATCGTCATGCGCTTTTTCAGCATGACGAAGATCTCCGGCGAATAGCGCCAGGTCAGGAAGATGTACAGGCTCCCGTTCGGCTTCAGCTTGGGCAGGGCTGCGTCGATCCACGCTTCCGTCCATGCCAGGTAGTCGTCGACCGATTGCTGGTCGGACGCATTGCCGTAATCCTTGCCCAGGTTGTAGGGCGGATCGGTCAGGATCAGGTCAATAGAACCATCCGGGACGCGGGCCAGTCCGGCCAGCGCGTCCTCACAGAAGACCTGGTTCTTCCACGCGCTCATTTCAGGCGCAGCTCCGCGCTGCGGGCGTGGGCCTGCAAGCCTTCGCCGTAAGCCAGATCCGCCGCGATCTTGCCCAGCGTTTGCGCGCCGGCTTCGCTGACGTGGATCACCGAAGAGCGCTTCTGGAAGTCGTACACGCCCAGCGGCGACGAGAAGCGCGCCGTGCGCGAGGTCGGCAGCACATGGTTCGGGCCGCAGCAATAATCGCCCAGCGATTCGGACGAGAAGCGGCCCAGGAACATGGCGCCAGCGTGGCGGATCTGGTCGGCCCACTGCTGCGGGTTTTCGGCCGAGATCTCCAGGTGTTCGGCAGCGATGCTGTTGGCGATGGCGCAGGCTTCGGCCATGTCGCGCACCTTCACCAAGGCGCCGCGGTCGCGCAGCGAGGTTTCGATGACAGCCTTGCGCGGCATGGTCGGCAGCAGCTTGGCGATGCTGGCTTCCACTTTCGCGATGTAGTCGGCGTCAGGACACAGCAGGATGGCTTGCGCCAGCTCGTCGTGCTCGGCTTGCGAGAACAGGTCCATCGCCACCCAGTCAGGATCGGTGGTGCCGTCGCAGATCACTAGGATCTCGGACGGGCCGGCGATCATGTCGATGCCGACCGTGCCGAACACGCGGCGTTTGGCCGAGGCCACATAGGCGTTGCCCGGGCCGACGATCTTGTCGACCGGCTGGATGGTTTCCGTGCCGTGCGCCAGCGCGGCCACGGCTTGCGCGCCGCCGATGCCGATCACGCGGGTCACGCCGGCAATCGCGGCGGCGGCCAGCACCATCTGGTTCTTCACGCCGTCCGGAGTCGGCACAACCATGATGATTTCTTCGACGCCCGCCACTTTCGCCGGCACGGCGTTCATCAACACCGACGATGGGTAGGCAGCCTTGCCGCCCGGAACGTAAATGCCCACGCGGTCCAGCGGCGTAATGCGCTGGCCGAGGATGGTGCCGTCGGCTTCGGTGTAGGTGAAGCCTTGCAGCTCCTGCTTCTGGCGCTCGTGGAAGGCGCGGATGCGGTCCGCAGCCGTTTGCAGCGCGCTGCGCTGTGCAGCGGGCAGTGCGGCCAGCGCAGCATCCATTTCGGCCTGGCCGATGTCGAAGTCGGCCATCGAGGAGGCCTCGGTGCGGTCGAAGCGGTTGGTGTATTCCAGCACCGCTTCGTCGCCGCGTGCGCGCACGTCGGCGATGATCTTCGCTACCGCGCCTTCGATAGCGTCGTCGGTTTCTGCTTCAAAAGCCAGCAACGCATCGAGCGTTTCCTGGAAGTCGTCTTGGGTGGAGTCGAGCTTGCGGATCATGGTCATTACGCCTTCGCGAGCGAGGCGCGTTCAAATGCTTCGATAATCGGTTGCAGGCGGGCGCGCTTCATCTTCAGCGCGGCCTGGTTGACGACCAGGCGCGAAGAGATGTCCATGATCTCTTCCACTTCCACCAGGTTGTTGGCACGCAGGGTGCTGCCCGTGGAGACCACGTCGACGATTGCGTCGGACAGGCCGACCAGCGGCGCCAATTCCATCGAGCCGTACAGCTTGATCAGGTCGACGTGCACGCCCTTCTTGCCGAAGTGCTCGCGTGCGATCGAAGTGAACTTGGTCGCCACGCGCAGGCGCGCGCCCTGGCGCACGGCGGTCTCGTAATCGAAGCCGGCGCGGGTCGCCACCGACATGCGGCACTTGGCGATATGCAGGTCCACCGGCTGGTACAGGCCTTCGCCGCCGTGTTCCAGCAACACATCCTTGCCCGCCACGCCGAAGTCCGCCGCGCCATGCTGCACATAAGTCGGCACGTCGGATGCGCGCACGATCAGTACGCGAATGCCGGGGTCCGAGGTAGGCAGAATCAGCTTGCGGGAGGTTTCCGGATTTTCGAGGACTTTGATGCCGGCCGCCTCCAGCAGCGGCATCGTGTCTTCAAAGATCCGGCCTTTCGACAGGGCGAGGATGAGTTCCATAACGATTTACTTCACACGGGTGATATTGGCGCCAACGGCGGAAAGCTTGACTTCCATACGGTCATAGCCGCGGTCCAGGTGGTAGATGCGGTCGACCAGGGTTTCGCCCTTGGCAGCCAGGCCGGCGATGACCAGCGAGGCGGATGCGCGCAGGTCGGTCGCCATCACAGGCGCGCCGATCAGCTGCTCGACGCCGTCGATATAAGCGGTGTTGCCATCGATCGAAATCTTGGCGCCCAGGCGGTTCATTTCCTGCACGTGCATGAAGCGGTTTTCGAAAATCGTTTCGGTCACGCGGCTGCCGCCGCTGGCGATCAGGTTCACGGCCATGAACTGCGCCTGCATATCGGTCGGGAAGCCAGGATATTCGGTGGTACGGAAGGTGACCGGCTTCGGACGCTGGTCCATCTGCGCGCGGATCCAGTTGTCGCCCACGGTCAGCTCCACGCCCATCTCGCGCAGCTTGTCCAGCGCCACGTCGAAGATGTCGGTGCGCGTATTGCGGATGGTGATGTCGCCGCCCGCAGCCGCCACTGCGCACAGGAAGGTCGCCGCTTCAATGCGGTCGGAGATCACGTCGTGCTTGGCGCCGTGCAGTTCGGCCACGCCCTGGATCACCAGGCGGTCGGTGCCGATGCCTTCGATCTTCGCGCCCATGGCCACCAGCAGGTGGGCCAGGTCGGTCACTTCCGGCTCGCGCGCGGCGTTTTCCAGGACGGTTTCGCCTTCGGCCAGAACCGCCGCCATCAGCAGGTTCTCGGTGCCGGTCACGGTGATCATGTCGGTCACGATGCGGGCGCCCTTCAGCTTCTTGCACTTGGCGTAGATATAGCCGCCGTCGATGGTGATTTCGGCGCCCATCGCCTGCAAGCCCTTGATGTGCTGGTCGACCGGGCGCGAACCGATGGCGCAGCCGCCCGGCAGCGAAACCTTGGCTTCGCCGAAGCGCGCCAGCAGCGGGCCCAGTACCAGGATCGATGCGCGCATGGTCTTCACCAACTCATACGGCGCTTCGTATTTGTCGATCTTCGAGCCGTTCAGCGTGACTTTTTCGCCGTCCTGCTCAACCGACAAGCCGGTCTGGCGCAGCAGCTTGAGCATGGTGGCCACATCGTGCAGCAGCGGCACATTGGTCAGTTCCAGGTCGCCCGCGGTCAGCAGGCCCGCACATAGGATAGGCAGGGCAGCGTTCTTGGCGCCGGAAATCTTGATGTCGCCGACCAGGCGCTTGCCGCCGGTGATGAGCAGTTTGTCCATGTTCTGTTCTTATCCTTGGAATTCTTCTGGGGTCAGGGTTTTCATCGACAGCGCGTGGATCTCTTCACGCATGCGGTCGCCCAGCGCGGCATATACCAGCTGGTGGCGCTGGATCAGGCGCTTGCCGGCGAAGGCAGGCGACACGATCACGGCCTGGAAGTGCTGGCCGTCGCCCTCCACTTGCAGGTGGGTGCATTCAAGGCCGGCAGCGATATAGCTGTGGATTGCTTCTGGAGTTGTGGTCACTTTGAAATCCTCAATAAATCAGTGGCGCAAGCGGTAGCCGCTGCGCAGGAGTTTGATAGCGAGCAGCGCCAGCACCACCAGGAAGGCGGAGACGATGGCGACGCTGATCCATGGGTTCACGTCGGACTGCCCGAAGAAGCCGTAGCGGAAGCCGTCGATCATGTAGAAGAACGGGTTCGCATGCGATACGGCCAGCCAGAATGGCGGCAGCGAATGGATCGAATAGAACACGCCGGCCAGGAAGGTCAGCGGCACGATCAGGAAATTCTGGAAGGCGGCCAGCTGGTCGAATTTTTCAGCCCAGATGCCGGCGATCAGGCCCATGGTACCCAGGATGGCGGCGCCCAGCAGGGCAAAGACCAGGATCCAGAGCGGCGCCGTGAAGCTCAGGTGTGCGAACCATGCGGTAATCGCGAACACGCCGAAGCCCACCGTAATGCCGCGCACCATCGAGGCCAGCACATAGGCGGAGAAGATCTCCCAGTGCGACAAAGGCGTGAGCAGCACGAACACCAGGTTGCCGGTGATCTTGGACTGGATCAGGGAAGAAGACGAGTTGGCGAACGAATTCTGCAACACGCTCATCATCACCAGGCCCGGGATCAGGAAGGCGGTGTAGGTGACACCAGGATAAACCTCGACGCGGCCCGACAGCACGTGCCCGAAAATCAGCAGGTACAGCATGGCGGTCAGGATAGGGGCGGCGATGGTCTGCGTGGCGACCTTGTAGAAGCGCAGCGTCTCTTTGTAGACCAGGGTGCGGAAGCCGGTGGTGATCATACGATGTTCTCGTCCATGATTTGCAGGAAGATGTCTTCCAGGTCGGCCTGCTGCAGCTGCATCTCGTCGATGCTGATGCCGCCCTGGCGCAGGCGCGCGAGGATGCCTTCCACTTCGGCGTAATCGTTGATGCGCAGGCTGTATTTGTTGTCTTCCGGCGGATGATTCAGCAGCGGTACCAGTTCTTCCGGCAGCGTGTTGTGCGGCAGGTGCAGCACCAGCTGCGAACCGGAGATGCGGCGGATCAGCTGCGACATGGTGTCCAGCGCCACCACCTTGCCCAGCTTGAGCATGGCGACGCGCTTGCACATGGCCTGTGCTTCTTCCAGGTAGTGCGTCGTCAGCACGATGGTGTGGCCTTCGCGGTTCAGGCGCGTGATGAACTGCCACAGGGTCTGGCGCAGTTCCACGTCGACGCCGGCGGTCGGTTCGTCCAGCACGATGACGGGCGGCTTGTGCACCAGCGCCTGCGCGACCAGCACGCGGCGCTTCATGCCGCCGGACAGGGCGCGCATATTGGTGTCGGCCTTGTTGGCCAGGCCCAGCTCCTCCATCACCTCGTCGATCCACTTGTCGTTGTTGCCCAGGCCGAAGTAACCGGACTGCAAGCGCAGCGTCTCGCGCACCGTGAAGAATGGATCGAACACCAGTTCCTGCGGCACCACGCCCAGCTTGCGCCGCGCGGCGCGGAAATCCGACACCACGTCGTGGCCGTGGATCTTCACGCCGCCGGCATCGGCGCGGATCAAGCCGGCGATGATGGAGATCAAAGTGGTCTTGCCCGCACCGTTCGGACCCAGCAAGCCAAAGAACTCGCCTTCCTCGATCTTCAAGGACACGCCGCCAAGCGCCTGCAGCGCCTTGTAGCGCTTCTGGACGTTGCTGATTTCGATTGCTGTCATGCTTACTTGTATAGATAACTGGGACAACGATGACCGTTGTAAAGGCGCGCGCTCAACAGGCGCGGTAGACGGTCAATTATATTGGAAATTTGGCTCAGGCTCGCTGAGCCGGCAATTTCGGCGTCAGGTACTGACACCGCTGATTGCGAAGGGGGCTAGGGCGGGGGTCAATGATGATGCAGATCGGCGGGCGACACGAGCGTGCACACACCGTAGAGCTTGGTCAAGCTCAGGAGAGGCTTGGGAATATTGCGCAATTCCAGTTTGATGCCGTTCTGTTGGGCGGCGCGCTGCCATGCCAGCATGACTGACACGGCAGCGGAATCCACGGCTTCCACCTGGCCCAGGTCGAACACGGTCTGGCCCGCGCGCAGCGCAGCCAGGCCCTGTGCCAGCGCTTCCGTGGCGTTGGCCACGGTCAGCGACTTCAGGGACAGTTGATTGGAAACAGTGGTATCAGGCATTTTTTATTTACCAGCGGTCTTCAGCGGCTTGGAAGCCAGCTTCTTGTTCTTCTCGGACAGGGTCTTGATCAGGCCGTCGATGCCGCCCTTCGAGATTTCCGAAGCGAAGGTGCCTTTGTAGGCTTCCACCAGCCAAGCGCCGAGCACGTTGATGTCATAGATCTTCCAGCCGGCATCGGTCTTGGCGACGCGGTAGTTCAGCTGGATTGGCTCGCCGCGCTGCTGGTTCACCTGGGAACGCACTTCCACGTCGGTATCGCCCGGCGAAGAACGCATAGGCTTGAACTCAACAGTCTGGTCTTTCACCTGGGACAGGGCGCCCGAGTAGGTGAAGATCAGCAGGGTACGGAATTCGGTGGACAGCTGCTTTTGCTGCTCCGGGGTAGCGTCGCGCCAGTAGCGGCCGGCTGCCAGGGAAGTCATTTTCTGGAAGTCGACGTAAGGCAGGATCTTGGTTTCCACCAGGTCCATGACCTTCTTCTGGTTGCCAGCCTGGATGTCCTTGTCATTCTTGGCGGTATCCAGCACTTCGGTGCTGATACGCTTGACCAGCGCGTCAGGGGTTTCGTTAGCAGCAGGCGCAGGGGCAGCCAGCGCACTGGTGGCGAAGGCTACGGTTGCGACGGCGATCAGTTGTTTGATCAGTTTCATTGTTCTTTACCTATGTAGGGTTGTGTTCCGGATCACAGGCTGGGTTTCTTTTCAGCCGGTTCCGGGATTATAGCTTGAGGCTGCTGTGCAGCGTCGTCCTGCTGCTCTGCCTTCTTCTGCTTGCCCTTTGGACCGTCTTCACCATCGTAAACCTGGCTGTTACGGCGCTGCATATAACCGTCGCGGATGAATTCGTAACGATCGAGGGCGGCATCTTCCAGCAGCGTGGACGCGTCCAGCAGAGCTGCGCGCTGGTCCACAACACGAACAACGGTGCCGACGTTACGCACGTTGACAGGATCTTTGTACTGCCATGGATCGGCGGTGATATCCACCGGCAGGGCGGCGGTGTCGCGCACCGTCGACGGGCCCAGCAGCGGCAGCATCAGGTAAGGGCCGGACGGCACGCCCCAGGAACCCAGAGTCTGGCCGAAATCTTCTTTATGTTTTTGCAAACCTGCTTCGGAAGCAATATCAAGCACACCCAGCAGACCGAAGGTTGAGTTCAGCGCCACGCGCATGACGTCCGACATGCCATCGCCAACCTTGCCTTGCATCAAGTTGTTGGCGGCGGTCCAGACGTCGGCCAGGTTGCCGAAGAAGTTGTTGACGCCGGTCTGGAAGAAGCCCGGGGTCACGTTCTTGTAGACGGTGGCGGTCGGCTTCAGTGCGTACTCGTCCACCTTGTCGTTGAAGTCGAAGACGGCGCGGTTATAGCTTTCGTACGGGTCGCGCGGGTTCGGACCGGCACAGCCGGCCAAGGTGACGGTCGCTGCAACTGCGAGGGTCAGTTGACGGAATTTGCTCATTTGGAGTCCTTTCCTTCTGCCGCCTTGCTATAGATGAACTGGTTGATCAGGTCTTCCAATACGGTTGCGGACTGGGTGCGGGCGATCTTGTCGCCTGCCACCAGGTTCTTGTCGTCGCCGCCGGCTTCGATGCCGACATACTGTTCGCCCAGCAGGCCGGCGGTCAGGATCTTGGCCGAGCTGTCTTTCGGGAACTTGAAGCCTTCGTCCATGTCCAGCGTCACCACGGCTTTATACACCTTGTCGTCGAAACCGATCGATGCCACACGGCCGACCACCACGCCGGATGCCTTGACGGCAGCCTGGGTACGCAGCGAACCGATATTGTCGAAGCGCGCCGAAACCTGGTAGGTCTTGCTGAAACCGATCGAGCCCATATTGCCGGCCTTGAGCGCCAGGAACATCAGCGCAGCAGCGCCCATAACGATGAAGAGGCCAACCCAAACGTCTAAAGATTTACGTTGCATATTTATTCCTTTATTAGCGGTGCCAGGAGCCGACACGCTGCGCATGTCAGTCCCTGGCGCCGGTAAGTTATTACTTGCTAAACATCAGCGCCGTCAGCATGAAGTCGAGCCACCAGATCATCAGCGAAGAGATGACCACAGTGCGCGTCGTCGCACCGGAAACATCTTCCGGCGTAGGCTGGGCTTCATAGCCCTGGTACAGCGCGATATAAGTGATGGCGACACCAAACACCACACTTTTCACGAATCCATTGAATACGTCTTTCCACACGTCCACGCCGCCCTGCATCTGCGACCAGAACGCGCCTTCGTCCACACCGATCAGGCCTACGCCGATCAGGTAGCCACCCAGGATGCCGACTGCACTGAACATGGCAGTGAGCAGCGGCACCGAAATCACGCCGGCCCAGAAACGCGGCGCCAGCACGCGCTGGATCGGGTTCACGGCCATCATTTCCATGGCGGACAGTTGTTCGCCCGCCTTCATCAGGCCGATTTCCGCGGTCAGCGAAGTACCGGCGCGGCCTGCGAACAGCAGGGCGGTGATGACAGGCCCCAGTTCACGGGTCAGGCCCAGTGCTACCAGCAAGCCGAGCGACTCGGAGGCGCCGTATTTATTGAGCGTGTAGTAACCCTGCAAACCCAGCACCATGCCGACGAACAGGCCGGACAGGATGATGATCAGCAGCGAATAGTTACCAATGACGTGCAGCTGCTCCACCAGCAGGCGCGGACGGCGCAGCAGGCCAGGCGACAGGCCCAGCATGGTGAACAAGGTACGGAAGGAAAAGCCGATGCTTTCCACATAATCGCGTGCGCCACCGCCCACGCTCAGCAGGAAACGGCGCATCATTTGCGCGCTCCCAGGCCCAGGTCATCGGCCAGCGATTTGCCAGGATAATGGAATGGCACGGGGCCATCCGCTTCCGCATGCACGAACTGCTTCACGTAAGGATCGGTAGAAACCATCATGTCTGCCGGAGTGCCGTGGGCCACGATCTTGCCCTGCGACAGGAAATACACATAGTCAGCAATCTGGAACGACTCCTTGACGTCGTGCGACACCAGGATCGTGGTCGAACCCAGGGCATCGTTCAGGTTGCGGATCAGGTTGGCGGTCACGCCCATCGAGATCGGGTCGAGGCCGGCGAACGGCTCATCGTACATGATCAGCTGCGGGTCGAGCGCGATCGAGCGCGCCAGCGCCACGCGGCGCGCCATACCGCCGGAAATCTCGCCCGGCTTCAGTTTGGCGGCATTGCGCAGGCCGACTGCGTTCAGCTTGAGCAGTACCAGGTCGCGGATCAGCTCTTCCGGCAGGTCGGTATGTTCACGCAGCGGGAAGGCCACGTTTTCATACACGGTCAGGTCGGTAAACAGCGCGCCGTGCTGGAACAGCATGCCCATTTTGCGGCGCAGCAGGTAAAGGTCCTTGGTGTTCAGCTCGTGAACCACCTGGCCTTCCACAGAGACCCCGCCTTTCTGCGGGCTGATCTGGCCGCCAATCAGGCGCAGGACGGTGGTCTTGCCACTGCCCGAGCCGCCCATGACGGCCACCACCTTCCCGCGTGGGAAGTCCATATGGAGGCCGGACAGAATTGCCCGTTTTCCATAGCTGAAGTGTAAGTCACGGATTTCGACGAGATTTGGCACTGAGGTCGCTCTTTGTTCTTGAGGCCACATTGTAATTCAGAAACGGTTATCTCTGCTCAGAGGCCCTTTGCGGCGCCAATAGCGCAGTCAAAGAGGCAAATAATACAACACTACTAACCCTAGGGTCAGCAATTTACAAATTGAAACGCCTGTTGTTTGCATGTTCACTGCTGCAAGGCAGCAAATTCCTGCTATTTTAATAACTTTGGCTCATTAGAAGGAAAAAAAGCATGAAAATTCGTCGGACGGTCCTGGCTTGCTCCCTGGCGGCTATCTCGGCCCAGGCTTTGGCGGATGGCGACAAGCTCGAAGTTGTCACCGTGACTGCGCAAAAGCGCAAGGAAGACCCGAGCAAGGTAGCGATGAGTATTTCCGCCATCAGCGGCGCCTCGCTGCAGGCGCAGCAGGTGTCCGACTTCACCGACCTGACGCGGGCCGTGCCGAACATCTCCTTTACCGCCGCCACCGGCAATGGCGGCGCCGGGCCGGGCACCTCGAATATCGAAATCCGCGGCATCAGCTCGGCGGCCGGCCAATCCACCGTCGGCATCTACCTGGGCGATGTGTCGCTCACCGTGGGCAATCTGTACACCATGGGCACCGTGGAGCCGAAGTTCTTCGACATTGACCGCGTGGAAGTGCTGCGCGGCCCGCAGGCGACCCTGTATGGCGCAAGTTCCATGGGCGGCACCATCAAGTTCGTGCCAAATGAGCCGGACCTGAAAGAGCGCGAGATCACGGCTTACGCCGAGGCCTCTTCCACCAAAGGCGGCAGCGCGAATTTCTCCACTAACGTGGTCGGCAACTTCCCCCTGGTCAGCGACGAACTGGCGCTGCGCATCGGCGCGCAAGCCCAGCGTACCGGCGGCTTCATCGACCAGGTGGATGGCGATGGCAACGTAGTCGCCAATAACATCAACAAGATCAACGACCAGGAATTGCGCGTGGCCCTGAAATGGGCGGCGACGCGCGACCTGACCATCACGCCTTCGCTTTATTATCAGCGCGTGGATGCGAAGGACATCGCAGCCTTCAACCTGGAGCGGCCGCCATACCAGGCGCAGAAACAGGTGCGCGAGCCTTCCATCGACAAGCTGTTGACGCCAAACCTGGCTGTGAACTGGGACCTGGGCGGGGCAGACCTGACTTCGAGCACCAGCTACTTCCAACGCAAATTCGACCGTACCCAGAACGGTTCTGCCTACAACAGCTACTCGCTGTCGACCTTCCTGACTTCCACCGACGATGGCGGCAAAGCGCCCCCGGAACTGATCGACGCAATTGCCGGCCTGCCTTCTGCGGTGTACCTGAATAACGCGGTACGCCAGATTTCGCAGGAATTCCGCCTGGCGTCCAAACCTTATTCCGCCGGAGGTTCGCCTGTCACCTGGCTCGCGGGCTACTACTTCTCCAACCAGCACACCAACCTGAACGAGAACGACCCGATCTTTGGCGTCAACGCCACGTTTGAAAAATTCGGATTCTCCAGCGCCGACCCGAACCTGCTGCCGGACTCTTATCCAGGCGCCTTCCCGAACGATAATTCCTTCGCCGGCGAATTCCACTACCGCGAAAAGCAGAATTCGATCTTCGGCGAAGTGAATTATTACTTCGCCCCGACGCTGCATGGCACGATCGGGGCGCGCTACCTGAAGGGCAAATCCACCCTGACCCAGCGCAACAGCCTCTATCTGGCCGGCGCAGGCAACAACAGCAGCTCCAGCCTGTCCTCGCACGCCTTCACGCCGAAATACGCGGTGACCTGGGAAGTGTCGCCTGAGCACACGGTGTATTCCTCGGTCGCCAAAGGCTTCCGCCTCGGCGGCTCCAACGTCTTCGTGCCGCCAACCACCTGCGGCCCGGATCTGGAAGCCAACGGCCTGACCTCCGGCCCGCCAACCTATGCCTCCGACAGCCTGTGGAGCTATGAAGTCGGCAGCAAATCGCGTTTCATGGGCGGGCGCGTTTCCGTCAATGCCGACGCCTTCTACGTGAAGTGGAAGAACATCCAGCAAGGCGTCTACTTGCCGACTTGCGCCTACAGCTACAACGCCAACGCCGGCGACGCCACCAGCAAAGGCTTCGAATTCGACGTCAAGGCCAAGCCGATGGCCGGCCTGACCCTGAGCGCCGCCGGCGGCTACGTGAAGGCCGAACTATCCAACGACGAAGGCATCGCCAACGGCGTAGTGGGTGCTGTGAAGGGCGCGCAAGTGCAGGGCGTACCGAAGTACAACAGCACCATCACCGCGCAATACAACTTCTCTACCGCCAGCGGCCATAGCGCCTTCGTGATGGGCGGCGTGCAGTGGGTCGGCCCAAGCAAAGGTTCGCTCAATCCCGAACAGACCGACTATGACCGCCCGGCCTACCATACCGTCAACTTCAGCACTGGCATCTCGATCGACCGCTATCAGCTGACGGCCTTCATCAAGAACGCCTTCGATGAAGACAAGGTAATCCAGCACCCGCAAGTCGCCTCGATCGTACAGGGCTACCGCGTGGCGCCACGTAGCATCGGCATGAGCGTCGCAGCGAAATTCTAAAGAATGAAAATATCAGAAGTCGCAGCAGGCATTTTTGTTTCGCTGTTCATCCTGGCATTCGCAGGTGTATTCACGTGGGCGGGCATTGGTTACGGCGCCTTGCCGCTTTACGTTCAAATGCGCGACTCAAGGGCTGCCGAAAGCTACATGCCGGTGCCCGCCGAAGTAGAGTCGGTCGTGCTCGACGACCTATATAGCAAAAAAGGCGGTACGTCCTACTTCACGAGAGCTGAATTCAGATACACGTTCGAAGGCCGCCCTTACCGGAGCAAACGCGTTAGCTTCAACCGCTCTGCAGACAAAGAGGGGGAGTACCAGCAACACGTTTTCGCCCGGCTGCTGGATGCGAAGTCGAATCACAAGCCCATAGAAATCTGGGTGGATCCAAACCACCCTGAAAAGTCGGTCTACGACCGTTCAACACGCTCCGATAGAGCGCTCACGTATCTGGTAGTTGCGCTTATGTTTACGCCCATTGGACTCGGATTCCTGTTTATGATCCTCCGCGGATGGTGGCGGCTTTATGCGGAACATATCAAAAAGAAAGAATGGGAGGCCTCTCGCAGTGCCAGGGGCCTGCCGACAGGCAGGTGATCGCCGTGCATGGCGGCACACCCTCCGAGGCTACAATGCTGTCATTTTCAAATACATGACGTAACAGCATGGACGACAACGACAACAATCCCCTGAGCATGCGCGTAGCCGTAGTGGTGGCGATCCTCGCCACCTTCATGGGCATCTGCAAGGTCAAAGACGACAACATCAACCAGGCCATGCAGCAGGCACAGGCCAACAAGGTAGACCACTGGTCCTTCTACCAGGCCCGCAATATCCGCGAAGAAGTCGCCAACGCGACGATCGTGCAGCTCAAACTGGCCAAGGCTGGCCGCCCGGCGAGCGAACAAGCGTCCTATGATGATGCCATCGCCAGCTACACCAAACTCGCAGCAGAACTAAAGCGCAAGAAAGACGAACTCAAAGCCCAGGCCGAGCAGGACGACAAAACCTACGACGACTTGAACTTCAAGGACGACCAGTTCGACCTGTCCGACGCCATGCTGGCAATCGCGATCGCCCTGTTCGCGATCACCGCGCTGACTAAACAGCGCTGGCTGTTCTGGCTCTCGATGCTGCCGACCGGCTTTGGCGTTTTCATGGGTCTATCCGGCCTGCTCGGCTGGCATTTCCACCCAACTGCGCTTGTGGCGTTGCTTTCCTAATTTTCTGCAGCACGCAATGGCTACTGTCCGCCATGAGCTGCAGATCATTGAAAGAAGCGTCGGCACACGTTTGAAGTTATCTTCTGAACCTCACACCTTAGAAGGGTGCTCACATGGGAATGTATGCTCAAGTTCTTGCTGTAGGCCCCTACTCCGCATCAATCGCGGATTGGTTGGACTATGGTCCAGATACCTATAAAAGGACCAAAGAGGGCGCAGTGATCACTTGCGTGTTGTTTGGAATCTCGGAAGGATCGACGTTAAGTCGGCGGCTTGCTGCATTACTTGGGGTCTCTGATGCTTGGGATTTCAACCAACATTTGGTTCGATCCGAGAGCATCAACTTTGTGGGGCTACGCGAATTCACCGACGAATATCCCTGGTATGACCACGACGCCGCAAAAATCGAAGTGCTTTGGAAAGCAGGCTTCACATTTCGTTTTCGACCTGAAGGCTAAATCTAATAGACTGTCGGCTCAACCACAGAAGGGCGGCATTCTTCGGCTGCGGACTCAACAAACCATACAAAGCACATGACGAGATACAAATTCCAACTGTCCGCGAGCTACCATCAGTTTTACGTCCAAGATGAAGCTGCTGACGGAAATCTTTCCGATGCTTGGACCCCTGACGCCGTCGAGCGCCTTCTTGCACTCGCGCCTGGCGTGGTGGGGATTGGCACAGCGCGAAATACCGATGTTCCAGTAACCATCGATGTGTTGGATCGAGAACCTGAAAAAGAATTTGACACGTCAGACCACATCGTTGAATGTTCAATTTCAATTTCGAGCGGCATCATTGTTGTCGCTGGATGTACCGACTATTTTCCCGACGCGGCGCGGATCCGGGTACAGCCTGGATCCTATCGGGTTCGGGTCAATTTTGCAGGCTTGGGCTCCGTGTCAGATGATGGACTCGAAGGAAGTGACAGTTATCATTTGCAGCTCTGGCGCGCGCCTATTGGTGATATCACAGTGCTTGAGCGGGACGAATAGAAAGGCCGGTAGATCAGAGTTCACAGATGAACAACCCTGCATCCCCAACCAGCGGACGTATAGTCCTTGGCGTTCTCGCTGCTATGCTTGTCACGCCGCTTTTTGCGCTCAACTATCGTGAACAAGTTCAACTCGATGAGCTAGAAGCCAACGCTGTCGTTGTGACCGCTCAGCTTAATGGAAAGGAATGTCAAAACCACGGCAAAGTTCATTATCGGTATGTTGCCGAGAATCGTACCTTGCGCGGCCAAGGCAGTTGTCCATTGAATTGCAATGCCGCCTCAATCGGCGACCCGATTCAAGTAACGTACTCTCACGCCAAACCGTCGCACTCTGAATGCGAAGATTTCTTAAAACTCCAAGCCAATATCAATGGCGCCTATTTCTGCCTGCTATTCATTAGTATCGTGCTTGCCGTTGCTATACTTCGCGTCACATCCAATGACAATTTACAGGTCCGTGATGGGCGCTAACAAGTCGCCCAGGCCATCACCGTGTCCACGTTGACCTATACGCCATAGATCTTGGCCACAATTGCAGCCACCCCGAACGCGACGGTTACAACGAGTCCGAAAAATACTCGAATCTCGACTCGAACACTGCGAATTTCTGTCCTCACGTCTTGAATTTGAGCGTAGACGCGATCAAAATTCATGCGCGTTTCGCTCCTGAAGTCTTGCAGAACTTCGGAGTGATGTTGAGATGACGTCTCCAGCCGCACGACGCGGCTTTCCGTATCGCCATTCGACTTTCGCGTAGGGTCGCCGTTCATTGAGCACCTCCGTAAATCCGAATTGCGACGGTCAAGCCGAACATGAAGAGCATGACAAGTGTGGCAGCCTGGAGACCTATCAACATACGAAAGTCGGAGCGTAATTTTCCCAACGTTTCGACCAAAAACGCTGTGGCCACCTCAAGACGTGCTATGCGGCTATCGACAGTTCCGTGGTGTGCCAGCAAGACGCTACGTTATGCATGGTTGCCTCGCAGTGAATGCGCAGGGCCAGTTTACGCTGATGGGGAAGATCGTCAAGCCCACTGGGCCGTTCGCTTGACATGAGGTGGAATTAACGCGCGAAGTCCTATCACCGCAGCATTTTGGTGATGCAATCACTTCAGGCTGAGGTGTTGACTTTCAGTCCGCTGGTACTGACATTGCCGCCGCTCTGCAGATCCTGCTGGAACTTCTCCAGGAAGGCTTGCAGCGTGGGCGCTGTGGCGCTGCCGTCGGTACCGGAGGAACCACCCAAGACATTGACCAAGTTATTGAATGCATCGGTCAAATCGGACAACGTACCGTCGCCGCCGGTCTCCGTCGAACTGGCAAGTTTCTGTAACAGCGACTGAACGCTCTGCTCTAACCTGTTCTGGCCAGGATGGCCGCTTCCATCACCCAATTCCTGACCCTGGCCTTGGGCGCGCAGAGCCTGGAACAAGGTGTGCGCGAATTCATGGAATGCCTGGCCAACATCGCTTGTTCCCGGCGCTTGCGTTGCGCCTGCAGGAGGGGTTCCGCCTGCGCCGCTTGTTGCCGACGGAGGCGGAGGCAAGTTCAAGCCTAGCTGCTGCAGAGCTTCACCAATTGCGCCACCAATCCGGTGACCGCCCCCCCCGCGATGAGGGCGACCGACATTTTCGCCATCGCTGTCGACCCGGCGGGGTGGCTGGCTATTCTGGTTAATGGTTGTGCTGCTTACGCTGAAATTGGTGCTTCCAACACTGGATATCGTACTCATCACGCACTCCTCTATGAACCAATGAAGCCTTGCTTTCAGCATTATCGGTAGCGGGCGCGGGCGCAAGACAATCTTTACCGTGATTTACATCTGGCGGCAATTTTCCTCGATTTGAGCTCAGCAGTTACAACAGAGATCGTCAAGCGCACAGGGCTGCGCGCTTGACGTGAGGCGGGATTAACGCGGGAGGACGGAGCTGCCCATCAGGTACTCATCTACAGCACGGGCGCACTGGCGGCCTTCGCGGATCGCCCATACCACCAGCGACTGGCCGCGGCGCATGTCGCCTGCTGCGAACACGCCTGGCTTGCTGGTCTTGTAGCTGCTGTCGCCTTCGGTTGCCGCGCGGACGTTGCCGCGTGCATCCTTGTCGACGCTGAACGCGTCCAGCACCTGCGCCACTGGCGAAACGAAGCCCATAGCCAGCAGCACCAGGTCGGCCTTCACTTCGAATTCGGAGCCTGGCACTTCGGCCATCTTGCCGTCTTTCCATTCGACGCGGCAGGCGATCAGCTTTTCAACTTTGCCGTTCTTGCCTTCGAAGCGCTTGGTCGCAACAGCCCAGTCACGCTCGCAGCCTTCTTCATGCGAAGAGGAGGTGCGCAGCTTGGTCGGCCAGTACGGCCATACCAGCGGCTTGTTTTCCTGCTCCGGCGGCATTGGCATCAGTTCGAACTGGGTGACGCTGGCGGCGCCGTGACGGTTCGAGGTGCCGACGCAGTCGGAGCCGGTATCGCCGCCGCCGATAACGACCACGTGCTTGCCGGTGGCCTTTATCTGGTCCTTGATCTTGTCGCCGGCGTTGACCTTGTTCTGCTGCGGCAGGAAGTCCATCGCGAAGTGGACGCCTTTCAACTCACGGCCTGGCACTGGCAGGTCACGCGGGGCCTCCGCGCCGCCGGCCATCACCACGGCGTCGAAGTCCTTTTCCAGGTCTTCCGGGAAGATGGTTTCCTTGGAGCCGTTGGCCACGGTCGCCGGGAAATCCTTGCCGATCAGGACGGAGGTGCGGAACTTCACGCCTTCCGCTTCCATCTGTTCGACGCGGCGGTCGATGTGGTGCTTCTCCATCTTGAAGTCAGGGATGCCGTAGCGCAGCAGGCCGCCGATGCGGTCGGCCTTTTCGAACACGGTCACGTCGTGGCCGACGCGCGCCAGCTGCTGCGCAGCGGCCAGGCCTGCAGGGCCGGAACCGACGATCGCGACCTTCTTGCCGGTCTTGACGTCCGAAATCTGGGGCACGACCCAGCCGTGCTCCCAGCCTTCGTCGATGATCTTGTGTTCGATCGACTTGATACCGACTGGCAGCTCGTGAATGCCCAAGGTGCAGGCGCTCTCGCAAGGCGCTGGGCAAATGCGGCCCGTGAACTCTGGGAAGTTGTTGGTCGAGTGCAGCACGTTCAGCGCTTCGCGGTAGTGCCCGCGGTACACCAGGTCATTCCAGTCCGGGATGATGTTGTTGACCGGGCAGCCCGAATTGCAGAACGGGATGCCGCAATCCATGCAGCGTGCGCCCTGCACCTTGGCCTGGTCGTGGCTCAGGTGAATGACGAACTCTTTGTAGTTCTTGAGGCGAGCCTCTGGTGCCAGGTAGCCCTCTTCCTGGCGCTGGAATTCCATGAAACCGGTGATCTTACCCATTTTGATGATCCTCTCTTACGCAGCGATTGCTTGAGTTTCCGCTTCGATCGCGGCGTTATCTGCCATTTCCACCAGGGCGCGTTTGTACTCGCTCGGGAACACTTTGACGAACTTGGAACGGCTCTCGTTCCAGTTGTCCAGCAACAGGCGCGCGCGCGTGCTGCCGGTGTGTTTGAAGTGGCGCTCAATCAGGCGTTTGAGGATGGTTTCATCGGCCTCTGGTTCGCCATTGCGATGCTGGCTGTGCCAGGTGGCTTTGTCGACCAGCTGATCGGCTGCCGCCTTCACTTCTTCCAGGCTCACCATGGACATATTGCACTTGCTGTGGAATTCGCCGTCCGGGTCGTACACATAGGCGATACCGCCCGACATGCCCGCCGCGAAGTTACGGCCGGTGGCGCCCAGCACGACCACGGTACCGCCGGTCATGTATTCGCAGCCGTGGTCGCCCAGGCCTTCCACAATCGCGGTGGCGCCGGAGTTACGCACGGCGAAACGCTCGCCGGCCACGCCGTTAATGAAGGCTTCGCCGGCAACCGCGCCGTACATCACGGTGTTGCCAACGATGATGTTGTTGACAGCCCAGCCGCGGAACTCGGTGTTCGGGCGCACGATGATGCGGCCGCCCGACAGGCCCTTGCCCACATAGTCGTTACCTTCGCCCACCAGGTCGATGGTGATGCCCGCTGCCAGGAAGGCTGCGGCCGACTGGCCTGCAGTGCCTTGCAGCTGGATGTGGATGGTGTCGTCCGGCAGGCCGGCGTGGCCGTATTTCAGGGCCACTTCGCCCGACAGCATGGTGCCCACGGTGCGGTTGACGTTCTTTACCGGCGAGATGAAGGAGACGCGCTCGCCCTTTTCCAGCGCTGGCTTGGCTTGTGCGATCAGCTTCAGGTCCAGTGCCTTGTCCAAGCCGTGGTCCTGCTCTTCGGTGTGGTAAATCAGCTTGCCGTCGTCCACCTTCGGCTGGTAGAACACATTGGTGAAGTCCAGGCCTTGTGCCTTCCAGTGGGTGATGGCTTTCGACTTATCCAGCAGGTCGGCGCGGCCAATCAGCTCGTCGAAGGTGCGGATGCCCAGTTGCGCCATCAGCTGGCGGGCTTCTTCAGCAACGAAGAAGAAGTAGTTCACCACGTGTTCCGGCTTGCCCTGGAACTTCTTGCGCAGTTCCGGATCTTGCGTCGCAACGCCGACCGGGCAGGTGTTCAGGTGGCACTTGCGCATCATGATGCAGCCTTCCACCACCAGCGGTGCGGTAGCGAAGCCCACTTCGTCGGCGCCCAGCAGGGCGGCGATCACCACGTCGCGGCCGGTACGCATCTGGCCGTCTGCCTGGACACGCACACGGCTGCGCAGGCCGTTCAGCACCAGGGTTTGCTGGGTTTCGGACAGGCCCAGTTCCCATGGGGTACCAGCGTGCTTGACGGAAGACAGCGGCGATGCGCCGGTGCCGCCGTCATGGCCGGCCACCACGATGTGGTCTGCTTTTGCTTTCGACACGCCGGCAGCGACGGTACCGATACCGACTTCCGACACCAGCTTGACCGAGATCGAGGCGCGCGGGTTGGCGTTCTTCAGGTCGTGGATCAGCTGCGCCAGGTCTTCGATCGAGTAGATGTCGTGGTGCGGTGGCGGCGAGATCAGGCCCACGCCCGGCACCGAGAAGCGCAGCTGCGCAATGTACTCGGACACCTTGTGACCCGGCAGCTGGCCGCCTTCACCCGGCTTGGCGCCCTGCGCCATCTTGATCTGGATCTGGTCGGCGGAATTCAGGTATTCCGCGGTCACGCCGAAGCGGCCGGACGCCACCTGCTTGATGCGCGAACGCAGCGAGTCGCCTTCCTGCAGCGGGATGTCCGATTCGATCTGGTCTTTGCCCAGCTCGGAAGCGAGGGTGGCGCCGACCTTGATCGGGATACCTTTCAGTTCGTTCGAATAACGGCGTGGATCTTCGCCGCCTTCGCCGGTGTTCGACTTGCCGCCGATACGGTTCATGGCGATGGCCAGGGTAGCGTGGGCTTCGGTCGAGATCGAGCCCAGCGACATGGCGCCGGTAGCGAAACGCTTGACGATTTCCTTGGCCGGTTCCACTTCATCCAGCGGGATCGCCTTGGCCGGGTCGATCTTGAACTCGAACAGGCCGCGCAGGGTCAGGTGGCGCTTGCTCTGGTCGTTGATCAGCTGGGCGTACTCTTTATAGGTCGAGTAGTTATTGGAACGGGTCGAGTGCTGCAGCTTGGCGATGGCGTCCGGCGTCCACAGATGGTCTTCGCCGCGCACGCGGTAGGCGTATTCGCCGCCGGCGTCCAGCTGGTCGGCCAGTACAGGATCATCGCTGAAGGCCAGCTTGTGCAGGCGCAGGCCTTCTTCGGCCACTTCGAACAGGCCGATGCCTTCCACGTTCGACTGGGTGCCGCGGAAGTACTTGTCGACCAGCTGGCGGTTCAGGCCAACGGCTTCGAAGATCTGCGCGCCGCAATAGGACATGTAAGTCGAGATGCCCATCTTGGACATGACCTTCATCAGGCCCTTGCCGACTGCCTTGGTGTAGTTGTAGATGGCCTTTTCCGGCGTCAGGTCGCCTGGCAGGGAGTGCGCCAGCTCGGCCAGGGTTTCCATTGCCAGGTACGGGTGCACGGCTTCCGCACCGTAGCCGCCCAGCAGGGCGAAGTGGTGGGTTTCGCGGGCCGAGCCGGTTTCCACCACCAGGCCGGTGGACGCGCGCAGGCCCTTGCTCACCAGGTGCAGGTGGATAGTGGACGTAGCCAGCAGTGCCGGGATCGCAACGCGGTCCGGGCCAACCGAGCGGTCGGAGATGATCAGGATGTTGTGGCCGGACTTCACTGCGTCCACGGCTTCCGCGCACAGCGACGCCAGCGACGCTTCGACGCCTTCCTTGCCCCAGGCCAGCGGATAGCAGATGCTCAGCTCATAGGACTTGAACTTGCCGCCGGTGTGCTGGCTGATGGTGCGCAGGCGCGCGATGTCATCAAAGCCCAGCACCGGCTGCGACACTTCAAGACGCATTGGCGGGTTGACGTTATTGGTGTCGAGCAGGTTCGGCTTAGGGCCGATGAAGGACACCAGCGACATCACCATCGCTTCCCGGATCGGGTCGATCGGCGGGTTGGTCACCTGCGCGAACAGCTGCTTGAAGTAGTTATACAGCGGCTTCAGTTTGTTGGAAGTGACGGCCAGCGGCGAGTCGTTACCCATCGAGCCGACGGCTTCTTCGCCATTGATCGCCATTGGCGCCAGGATGAAGCGCATGTCTTCCTGGGTGTAGCCGAACACCTGCTGGCGGTCCAGCAGGGAAGCGCTCTGCTTCTCGCCGTTGGCCGGGCCGTACTTGGCCACGTTGCCGGCGGTCTGGCTTTCGCTCATTTTCAGCTCGCCCAGCTTGATGCGCACGGCGTTGATCCATGCCTTGTATGGTTTGGCGTTGGCGTAGGTGTCTTTCAGTTCCTTGTCGTCGATGATGCGGCCGGCTTCCAGATCGATCAGGAACATCTTGCCCGGCTGCAGGCGCCATTTCTGGATGATCTTCGATTCAGGGATTGGCAGCACGCCGGATTCGGACGCCATCACAACCAGGTCGTCGTCGGTCACAATGTAGCGGGCGGGGCGCAGGCCGTTGCGGTCCAGGGTGCCGCCGATGTAGCGGCCGTCGGTGAACGCCATGGCGGCCGGGCCGTCCCATGGTTCCATCATCGATGCGTAGTATTCGTAGAAGGCTTTGCGGTTGTCGTCCATCAGCGTGTGGTTTTCCCACGCTTCCGGAATCATCATCATCATCGCTTGCGCCAGCGGATAGCCTGCCATCAGCAGCAGTTCCAGCGCGTTGTCGAAGCAGGCGGTGTCGGACTGGCCTTCGTAAATCAGCGGGAACAGCTTCTGCAGGTCGTCGCCCAGCACGGCCGACTTCATCACGCCTTCGCGGGCGCGCATCCAGTTGAAGTTGCCCTTCACGGTGTTGATCTCGCCGTTGTGCGCGATCAGGCGGTATGGGTGGGCCAGCGGCCACTCAGGGAAGGTGTTGGTCGAGAAACGCTGGTGCACCAGCGCCAGCGCCGAGATGCAGCGTGGATCCTGCAGGTCCTTGTAGTACACGCCCACCTGGTCGGCCAGCAGCAGGCCTTTGTACACGACGGTACGGGCCGACATGGAAGGCACGAAGAATTCCTTGCCGTGGATCAGTTTCAGCGCCTGGATCGCGTGGCCCGACGACTTGCGGATCACGTACAGCTTACGCTCCAGTGCATCGGTCACCATCACGTCCTGGCCACGGCCGATGAAGATCTGGCGGATGACCGGTTCTTTTTCGCGCACGCGCGGCGACATCGGCATCTCGGTGTCGACCGGCACGTTACGCCAGCCCAGCACAACCTGGCCTTCGATACGCACTGCGCGCTCGATTTCCTGTTCGCAGGCGATGCGGGAAGCGTTTTCCTTCGGCAGGAAGACCATGCCGACGCCGTATTCGCCTGGCGGCGGCAGTTCGACGCCTTGCTTGGCCATTTCGTCGCGGTAGAACTGGTCAGGAATCTGGATCAGAATGCCTGCGCCGTCGCCCATCAGTTTGTCGGCACCGACCGCGCCCCGGTGGTCGATATTTTTCAGGATCATCAAACCCTGTTCGACGATCGAGTGGCTCTTGTTGCCTTTGATGTGGGCGACGAAACCGACGCCACAGGCATCATGTTCGTTGGCTGGGTTGTACAAACCTTGCGCTTGCATGCGATTCTCCGCTGAATTTTTGGTCACGAAAATCCAGAGTAATGCAGTGCACAAATTCGCGCAAGAAAAACAATTAGGGTCGGAGTCGGATTAAATGGGAGACAGTCGCTCAGAAATTTAATTGGGGACAGAGTGACGCTTAAACCCGGTAAACCTGGGTACGACCCAAGGGTCGGACCCTTTCTCCTGCAGACGTCGCGTCATCGAGGGTCAGACCCTTGGGTCTGACCCAGGTTTACAGGGTTTAGCGGGCCGCCCCCGCTTGGCTGGCAGCACCTGCCGTTTCATGCGCCGCTCCAGCTCAGCCTTCCACTTGTCGCTGCCCAATGGCCAGCCTTTCAGCGCCGCCGATTCGATCGCCCTGGTCTCCGCCCCCCCCAGCCCCTGCGCCGCCAGTTCTATATAGGCAGCCTCCCGCTGGAACGGCGTATTCCCCAGCCCCCAATACAGCGGATGGTCGGTCACAGCCCCATCCGGCCGGATCCCCGCATGGTGCGGATAGCTCGACCACTGATATTGTTCCGGCCCCTCCGCCAAGCGTGCCCGCACTGCCGCAAATTCGATATATTTAGAACAGGAAATAAAGAAGCGCTCAGCCTCAATGACCGAGGTCTTATAGCGTCCCTGCCACAAAGTCCCCGCACGAGAGTACTTCTGATTGAAATAAGGGACATAGTGCCGCCCGATCCACTGCATCATGCCGCCCAGCCCTTCTTCATCGCTGGGAGACGCCAAAAGATGCAATTCCCCCGGCAAAAGGGTATAGGCGTGGACGGAAACCTTGTATTGGCGCGCGGCAGCGCGCATCCAGGTGATAAAACTGCTGAAATCTTCATCATCCAGGAAGACTTGCTGGCCGTTCAGGCCGCGCTGGATGATGTAATGAGGCTGGTTGGGAACAACGAGTCGGGGCAAACGTGCCATAAAAACAAAAAGGGTAGGATCGGGAAACCCCGATTCTACCCAGATTGCGTGACTCTGTCCCTTTTAAGAGAGGTTGAAGCTGGCGGACAGGCTATAGCCCTCGCCATAGGCCGAACGCAGGGGTAAATCCTGGCCCAGGCCGCTACGAGCTTTTTTGCGTAAACGATACACCAGCATGTCGACACGGCGGCCGGCGTCCGGGTCGTCGCCGCCGATACCGGCCACGATCACCTGCCGTGGAACCGGACGGGTGTTAATGGTCAACAGGTGCAGGAAATTGCACTCTTTCTCGGTCAGGGTAATCGCCTGGCCCTGCAATTCCAGCTGGCGAGCGGAAACCTTCAGGGTCCACTTGCTCGGCACAGGAATCGCTTCCTGCGGACCGACGCGGCGGTCCAACGCTTCGATATGGGCAGCCAGTTCCGGGAATTTGATCGGCTTGGTCAGGTAATGGTCCGCACCGAGGCGCAGGCCCATGATGCGGGAGTCGAAAGCCACTCGGCCGGTCAGCACAAGTAGCCCAATCTGCGGATACAGCTGTCGCATGCGCGGGATGACATTGAAACCATCCTCATCCGGTAAGCCCAGGTCGAGCACTACTACGCCCACGGTGCCCTGGGAGAGGGCGGACCACATTTCCTGGGCGTTATTCGTCGTATGAACTACATGGCCAAGCTCAGCCAGGAAATCCGCCATCTCTTCGGCGTATTCCAGGTTGTCTTCCACAATCAGTATTTGCGTCATTGATGCGCCATTTTCCATTCTGTCGCAAGCCGGGGTTTAGGGCTTGCGTCAAAGAATTATCACCATGTGTCACGGGCTGCGCAACCCTTAAGCAGCGATAGGGAGCCAAATCCGAAATTTCTTGCCGCTTTCAGGCAAATTTTCCACAGATAGGGTGCCGCCGTGAACTTCCACAACATTCTTGGCCATGTATAAGCCGAGGCCGGAACCGGCTTGCCCTGCGGCAGCCTTGCCTCGGTAACCCTTGTCGAAGAGTTTGCCTAGCTCATCATCCGGAACGTGGGCGCCGCGATCAATCACGAGGAGTTCTACTCCACCTTCGCTGGCCTTCCTACCCTGTAATTCTATCGCAACGTTATCATTTGTGTACTTGAGGGCATTATCTAAAAGGATGTCCAGACACAAACGCATGCCTTGCGGGTCGCAGCGCATCCATTGCGGCAAGCCTTCGGCGCGTACGGTGATGCCGGCGCGGCGCTGGCGCGCTTGCTCGGCGGCCGTTTCCAACAAGGCCTCCGGCGAGATTTCGTCGGGCTGGCGCTTGCGGCCAATGCTGGCCAGGCGCTCGGGGCTCAGGTATTCGTTGATCAGTTCCAGCAGGCGGTCGACCGCGGTCTGGATCTTGCGGTAGCGCTTCCTGGTGTTGTCGTCGGCGTTCTGCGACGTCATTTCCAGGCGCTGGATGGCGCCGTCGATGGTCGAGAGCGGCGTGCGGAATTCGTGCGACACCATGGAAGCGAATTTCTTTTGCTGCTTTTCGCGTTCGATGCGCTCGCGGATGTCGCGCACGGTGCCGACCAGGCGCAGCACGCCGCTGTCGACATCGGTCACCAGCGTCGATTCGATTTCCACCGGGATCATCACGCCGTCGCGGCCCTCCAGCTCGGCTTCGCGCACGGTGTGGCGGCGCGTGGTGTCGCCGGAGGTGAAGGCTTCCAGCCGCTCCGCCAGATCGGCCATCAGGCTTTCGGACACTTGCCTGGCGCGCTCAGGCACATAGCCGATCAGCTTTTCGGCGGAAGGACTGACATACAGGATCTGGCCACTATCGCAGTCCAGCATCCAATGTACGTCGCTACTGTGGTCCAGGATCTGGCGATAGTGTTCAGCACTCAGCATGGGGCAATCCTTAGTCCTGCAAAGGGGCGAAGATTTGTTGCAGGTCTTCCTGTGTCAGCGCCATCTTCTGCGATTCGCCTTCGGCCAGCACGGATTGCGCCAGGTCCGATTTTTTCTGCTGCAGCAGCTGGATCTTTTCTTCCAGCGTGCCCTTGGCGATCAGCTTGTAGACGAACACCGGCTTGTCCTGGCCGATACGCCAGGCGCGGTCGGTGGCCTGGTTCTCGGCGGCCGGGTTCCACCATGGATCGTAATGGATCACGGTGTCCGCGGCGGTCAGGTTCAGGCCCACGCCGCCGGCTTTCAGCGAGATCAGGAAGATCGGCACCGCGCCTTGCTGGAAGGCCGCTACCTGGGCGCCGCGGTCGCGGGTTTCGCCGGTCAGGATGGCGTACGGAATGTCGCGCGCTTCCAGCTCTTCCTCGATCAGCTCCAGCATGGAAGTGAACTGCGAGAACACCAGGATCTTGCGCTTCTCTTCCAGCAGGTCTTCCACCATCTGCATCAGGTCGACCAGCTTGGCCGAACCAGTGGATGCGGCCTTCTTGGTCGTCTTCACCAGGCGCGGGTCGCAGCAGACCTGGCGCAGCTTGAGCAGCGCTTCCAGGATCACGATCTGGGAGCGGGCCACGCCCTTGCGGTCGATCTCTTCGCGCACTTTCTGGTCCATCGCCAGGCGCACGGTTTCGTACAGGTCGCGCTGGGCGCCGGACAGTTCGACTTTGCGCACCATTTCGGTTTTCGGCGGCAGTTCTTTGGCCACGCTGTCCTTGGTACGACGCACCAGGAAGGGCTTGATGCGGCGGTTCAGCAGCTGGCGGCGCTGCGGGTCGTCCTGGCGCTCGATCGGGTGGCGGAAATTGCTGTTGAAGGTCTTCTCGTCGCCGAGCAGGCCAGGCAGCAGGAAGTGGAATTGCGACCACAGTTCGCCCAGGTGGTTTTCCAGCGGCGTGCCGGACAGGCAAAGGCGGTGGCGTGCGCGCAGCAGGCCGGCGCTCTGGGCTGCCTTGGAGCGGGTGTTCTTGATGTAGTGCGACTCGTCCAGGATGACCAGGTGGAAGTCGTGCTCGCGCAGCTTTTCTTCATCGCGCGGCAGCAGGGCGTAGGTGGTCAGCACCAGGTCGACTTTCGGAATCTCGTCGAACAGCTCGGCGCGGTCCTTGCCTTGCAACAGCAGCACTTTCAGGCCGGGGGCGAAGCGGGCGGCTTCATCCTGCCAGTTGTTCATCAGGCTGGTTGGCGCGATGACCAGGGCCGGGTGATCGAGGCGGCCGGCTTCCTTCTCCACCAGGATGTGGGCGATGGTTTGCACCGTCTTGCCGAGGCCCATATCGTCGGCCAGGATGCCGCCGAAATTGTACTCGCGCAGGAACTGCATCCAGCTCAGGCCGTCAGTCTGGTAATCGCGCAAGGTAGCGCGCAGGCCGGCCGGGGTCGGCACGCGCTTGACCGAGGAGAACTGGTTGAGCTTGCGGCCCATCTCGCGCAGCTCTTCGCCGCCGGTCCACTGGAAGTCGACATTGCGCGCCAGCTCATCCAGGCGCGCCGCGTCCAGCGAAGACATGCGCACCGAGTGGCGGATCTTTTCGCTGAAGTAGAGCTCGCCAATCGTGGCGAGGATAGGGCGCAGGCGGTTCCAAGGCAGGGCCACCCGGGTGCCATCCGGCAGGGCGGCCAGCATCTGGTCCGACTCGCCGTGCACGGCCAGCGCTTTCGGGCTGAAGTCGTTCGGGAAGTTACGGATCATCTGCACCAGCACCGGCAGCAGCGGCACGCGCTCGCCATTCACGGTGATGCCCAACTCAAGGTCGAACCAGGCATTGCCGTTCTCGGTCGTTTCTTCCTCCACTTCGGCGTACCAGTCCTCGACCGCCACCATATCGTAGCGGTACTTCGGCGATTTTTCGACGCGCCAGCCGGCGGCAAGCAGCTCGTCAATGCCGGACTCGGCAAAGCGGATCCAGTCGGCCTGGTTGGCCAGCAGCAGGCCGCCGCGTACGCTCGACAGCGGCAGGGCGGTCGGCTTCTTGAAGCCGAGCTGGGTCAGGGTGTCCAGCGCAGCCGCCTCGGCCGCTTCATCGCGCTGGATGATCTCGGTCACGTCGCCACGCTGGCGTACCACGCGCTGCGATGGGTCGAAGGACACGCGCTCGCCATCGTAGTCATAGGACAGCACCGCATAGTCGTTCCAGCGCTGCAGCGTGCCATCGGCCAGCTGGGCGGAATCGAGCACGAGAATCGGGCGCGGCTTGACGTCGGTGCGCACGCGCTGCGGCAGCGGCTGCGGCAGCGGCATCAGCTGCTGCAAACCATGCGCCAGCAACAGCTGCGACACACGCATCTTATCGTTCGGCATCAGCAGCGGCGCCTGCGCCACCAGGGCTTGCAGGTCAGCCAGCGGAATCGTCGTGCCGCCCTGGTTCAGCTGCAGCACGCCAGTCGACAGGTTATCGATGTACCACGGCGGTTCGGTCGGCAGCATGTAGTCGATCTGGTCCGCGCCGTGATGCTTGGCCCCTTCCGGCACGTCGACTTGCCACCCCAGGCGCAGGCCTTTACCTTCTTCACGCCAGGCCAGGCTGGCGTTGCGCATATTGCCCGCCTTCATCGGGTAGACCAGGCCATTGCCGACGTCGGACCAGGAATTGGCCCACAGCAGTTTGTCTTGTTCCGACAACATTTGCAGAAGTGCAGCGCCGATCTTGCCGCGCGGTTCAGTTGCGCTGCCGGTCTGCGAGTTGGGACCGCTGCGCATGGCCACGAAGAAGCGCACCAGGTCTTCATCGCCCGGGGCCAGGAACGCGGGCGGGGCGGAGAGCAGGGAGAACACTTCGCTGACCGGGCTGGCCGCGGCCACGTCGCCGTTGGGCTTCAGGCGCGCCTTGTAAAGGCAGAGCGCAACATGGCGCCCGCCGCTGGTGGGCGCCAGCACGTAAATCAGTTTGTAGTTAGTCTGTTTCGGGTCGATTTCGACCGGGGCCAGTTTAGGCTTGGGATGCGCGGCTGCATCCACCCTCTGCAACCACGTCGCCACAGCATAGGGAAGCTGGTTGGGCGGCACGGCAGGTGCGGGGGCCGGTGCGACTGGAGTTTCGCGGGCTTCGTCGCGGGTAATATCCATTGGGCGCATTCTTTTAAATCAGCGGTTCAAAAACAGCAACATGCAATATTATCCGCCTTCCACAGTTTCGTGTTTGTGAAAATCCTAACTTAGTGCAACTAGCGGCAAGGCGGACAACATTAACTAATTAATAATAATCGATTCTGTGGCGGGTTGGCGATGCGGCGTTGTATGATTTCGGCCTTCACAGTTTGGAAACACCGTCATGCTGCCTTCTATCGAACAACGCCTCGCCCTCGAACTGGCCGCCAAGCCGGCCCAGGTCGCCGCCGCCATCGCCCTGCTGGACGAAGGCGCCACCGTCCCGTTTATCGCCCGCTACCGCAAGGAAGCGACCGGCGGCCTGGACGACACCCAGCTGCGCAACCTCGAAGAGCGCCTGCGCTACCTGCGCGAGCTGGAAGAGCGCCGCGAAGCGATCGTCAACTCGATCACCGAACAAGGCAAGATGACGCCGGAGCTGCTAGATGCGGTCATGCACGCAGAGGACAAGACCCGCCTGGAAGACCTGTACCTGCCTTACAAGCAAAAACGCCGCACCAAGGCACAGATCGCCATCGAAGCCGGCCTGGCCCCGCTGGCCGATGCCCTGCTGGCCGACCCAACCCTGAACCCCGACGAGCAAGCCGCCGGCTATCTGCGCGAAGCCTTCGAGACCGCCGACGGCAAGAACCCTGGCGTGGCCGACGCCAAAGCCGCCCTGGACGGCGCGCGCCAGATCCTGATGGAACGCTTTGCCGAAGACGCCACCCTGCTGCAATCGCTGCGCGAATATGTCCAAGATCATGGCGTAGTTGAATCCAAGGTTGTTGACGGAAAGCAAGAAGAGGGCGAAAAATTCGCCGATTACTTCGATTATTCCGAGCCGCTGTCGGCAGTGCCGTCGCACCGCGCCCTGGCACTGTTGCGCGGGCGCCGCGAAGGCATGCTGGACGTGACCCTGCGCCTGGATACGGAAGAGGAAAAACCGAAGTGGGACGCACCGCACAATCCATGCGAAAGCCGCATTTCGGCCCGCTTCGGCATCAAGCAAGCCGGCCGCCCGGCCGACAAATGGCTGGCCGACACCGTGCGCTGGACCTGGCGCGTGAAGTCCTTCATGCACCTGGAAACCGAGCTGATGGGCGCCCTGCGGGAAAAAGCCGAGCTGGACGCCATCAACGTGTTCGCCACCAATTTGAAAGCCTTGCTGCTGGCCGCGCCGGCCGGCCCGCGCGCCACCATGGGCCTGGACCCTGGCCTGCGCACTGGCGTAAAGGTTGCCGTAGTCGACGCCACCGGCAAGGTTGTGGATACCGCCACCATTTATCCACACCAGCCGCGCAATGATTGGCACGGTTCGCTGCACACCCTGTCGCAGCTGGCGGCCAAGCACGGCGTGCAACTGGTCTCGATCGGCAACGGCACCGCCTCGCGCGAAACCGACAAGCTGGCGCAGGACCTGATCAAGCAGTGCCCTGAACTGAAACTGACCAAGATCGTCGTGTCGGAAGCCGGCGCATCCGTCTACTCCGCCTCCGAATACGCTTCGCGCGAGTTGCCGGAGCTCGACGTATCGCTGCGCGGCGCCGTCTCGATTGCACGCCGCCTGCAGGATCCGCTGGCCGAGCTGGTCAAGATCGATCCGAAATCGATCGGCGTTGGCCAATACCAGCACGACGTTTCGCAGACCCAGCTGGCGCGCTCGCTGGATGCCGTGGTTGAGGATTGCGTGAACGCGGTTGGCGTGGACGTGAATACCGCCTCCGCCCCGCTGCTGGCCCGAGTGTCCGGCCTGTCGGCCAGCGTGGCGCAGAGCATCGTCACCTACCGCGACATGAAGGGCGCCTTCGCTTCCCGCGCCGCGCTGAAGAACGTGCCGCGCCTGGGTGACAAGACTTTCGAGCAAGCCGCCGGCTTCCTGCGCGTGATGGGCGGCGAGAACCCGCTGGACGCCTCCGCCGTGCATCCGGAATCCTACCCTCTGGTCGAGAAGATCCTGGCCGACATCCAGAAAGACGTGCGCGGCGTGATCGGCGAAAGCAAGCTGCTGAAGTCCCTGTCCCCGGCCAAGTATGCCGACGAACAGTTCGGCGTACCGACCGTGACCGACATTATCAAGGAACTGGAAAAGCCGGGCCGCGACCCGCGTCCTGAATTCACCACCGCCACCTTCAAGGAAGGTGTGGAAGAAATCAGCGACCTGCGCGCCGACATGATCCTCGAAGGCGTTGTGACCAACGTGGCCGCCTTCGGCGCCTTCGTCGACATCGGGGTGCACCAGGACGGCCTGGTCCACATTTCCGCCCTGTCGAATACCTTCGTCAAGGACCCGCACACGGTGGTGAAGGCCGGCCAGGTGGTGAAGGTGAAAGTGCTGGAAGTGGACGTGAAGCGCAAGCGCATTGCCCTGACCATGCGCCTGAGCGACAGCGCCCCGGCCGCCGGATCGCGCCCGGAACAGCGCGGCGACCGCAACGACCGCCGCGCCATGGGCCAGCAGCAGAAGCAGCAATCGCGCGAGCCAGTACAGCAAAGTTCGATGGCCGCCGCTTTCGCCAAACTGCGCGGCTAAAAAGCCAAAAAAGCCAAAGTCGGTGCCAGGTCTGTCATTTGGACAGGCAGCGCTAACTCTTGATCTACCTCAATACGCAAAAGTCGGCCAAAGTGCGTATTGAGATAGATCAAATGGTGGCGCTAGCTGTCCGATTGACAGACCTGGCACCGAATTTCTATCAATTCGGCGTATCGGCCGCCAGATGCGCGGCAAGTCATTCAGCCCCTGATTTCAGCGCCGTGTGGGCGCTCTTCACCATGACTTCCAGCCGGCGCACTTGTTCAGCAAGCACTTCACGGCCCAGGTCGGTCAGCGCGTAGATCTTGCGGCGCTCTTCTTCCGCCACCTTGACGATCAGTTTCTGCTTTTCCAGTGTATTGAAGGCGCCGTACATGGTGCCGGGGCCGATCGTAACGCTGCCGCCGCTCATGGCTTCCACCTTCTGCATGATGGCGTAGCCGTGAGACGGTTCGGTCAGGGCGGCGAGCATGTAGAAGCTGGCCTCCGACAGGGGCAGGTATTTTGAGTAATCCATGTATCGAAGCGCGCTATATCGAGTGTCGATATACTCGCATCAAGGCATGATCTGTGTCAACAGGCGCTTCGCCGTTTCGCGGTAGAATGGCGGGATTCCAATCCTTAGCAGTGAGAATGCAATGAGCGACGTACAAACCTGGATCAAAGAAACCGTGACCAACACCCCTGTCGTGCTGTTCATGAAGGGCACCGCCCAATTCCCACAGTGCGGCTTTTCCGGCCGTGCCATCCAGATCCTGAAAGCTTGCGGCGTCGAGAACATCGCCACCGTGAACGTGCTGGATGACCCGGAAGTGCGCCAGGGCATCAAGGAATACTCGAACTGGCCAACCATCCCGCAGCTGTACGTGCGCGGCGAATTCATCGGCGGCTCCGACATCATGTCGGAAATGTATGAGTCCGGCGAACTGAAGGCCCTGCTGGACAACAATGGCTGATCGCCCGCAGCGGCTGGTCATCGCCATCACCGGCGCCACCGGCGCCGTGTATGGCGTGCGGCTGCTGCAGCACCTCCGCAGTATTCCGGCGATGGAGACTCACCTGGTGATCTCCGACGCCGCAGTCCTCACCCTCCACCAGGAAACCGGCCTGCAGCGCAAGGAAGTCGAAGCGCTGGCCCACGTCGTCCACAAGCCGAACAATATTGGCGCATCCATCGCCAGCGGTTCTTTCCAGGCGGACGGCATGGTGATTGCCCCCTGCTCGATGAAAACCCTGGCTTCGGTCGCGCATGGCCTGTCCGACAACCTGATCGCCCGCGCCGCCGACGTGATGCTGAAAGAGCGCCGCCGCTTGATACTGATGGTGCGCGAAACGCCTTTCAATCTTGCGCATTTACGAAACATGACGGCCGTAACCGAAATGGGCGGCATTATCTTTCCGCCACTGCCAAGCTTTTACCACCAGCCAAAATCCATCGATGAAATGGTCGATCATACGGTCGCCCGCGTGATTGACCTATTCGGCATATGTCACAATCTGGCCCCTCGCTGGAATGGCATGAACCCTTGAAAACATGCGCCTTTGCGGGGCAATGTATCAAGATTGTTACAAACTGGTATGGTCGTTTGTGTCATGGCAGGACGCCATTTTGGTAGCTCCCCGATCGTTACCGGGTGCTGTGCGGAGGCGCGCCGGGAGCCGGCGCGCTAAGTAAAACTCGGATGCAGCCTTGAACACCATTTATCCTGCGTTTGAGCAGGACAAACAGTGTTGTTCTGTTACTTTTGGTAGTTGACCCTCACCAGCATTCGAATAAATTCTCGGGCGATTTGCTTGTGATGATCGTCCAGCCGTTGCAAATCGGCGATCAGTTTGACGTCCGCCGACTCAAATCGGGCCAGGCTGCTGCCATTGGTTTCACCATTGTGGTGCTCGATTTCGGCACCGCCAAAGCGCAGCCATTCAGCAGGAACGCCAAGCCACTGCGCAATCATGCGCAGCTTTTCCTGGGTTGGAATCGCCTCGCCAACCAGCCATTTTCGGGCCGCGTGCACCGTAATCGGTCTGCCCTCAAACCTGATGTTGAACTCGCGCGCCAGCCGGGTTGGGCTGTCCGGAGAATAGTGGGCGTTTTTCAAAGCCTGCTGGAGTCGCTGGCTGAAGCTTTCACGTTCGTTCGAAGAATTCATAGTTGCACTATTTCATGTCACAACATGAATGTCAGTCTCTAGAATCATCAGACCAATTGTGACAATTGTAAATTACAACAATTAACAATTGGCGCTACAGACTGTCCGATTTCCTGCTCTGCCATCCCGAATTTCCATCGGCCGAAGTGGGGGAAAATAGCAGAATCTACTTGTCAGGACGACAAGCAATCGGTTACAACTTTAGAAATAAAGTTGATTAGCGACTACAAACCTAGGGGCTATCTTTGTTGTCGACCGGTCGGCTGGTATTAAAGACCGCCGGTAACTTATTGAGCCTTGATGAATCTTATAATGCCGTCATTGCCGGTATCACGGCGCACGATACCATCTCGCCACAACTTGTGGAGGTGGGCCAAGGCCTCGCCCAACGCGAAGCTGAGCTGGTGGGCATCCAGTGGGCGGCGGAACATGATCGGTACTATCTCAGCAGCAGAGCGCGGCTGCCCGGCGCAAGCCGCCAGCACTTCGGCCAGGCGCGCCTCATGGTGGTCGCGCAACTGTTTGATACGGGTGTGCAGGCCGCGGAATGGGCGGCCGTGGGATGGCAGCACCAGCACGTCGTCCGGCAAGCCGGCGAAGCGCTCCAGGGAATCCAGGTATTGCTGCAGCGGATTCGCTTCCGGCTCGACAGCGAACACTGACATATTGGTGGAAATACGCGGCAGGACCATGTCGCCCGAGATCAATACATTCAGCTGCTCGCAGTACAGGGCGGCATGCTCGGGCGAATGGCCAAAGCCGGTGATGACGCGCCAGCTGCAGCCGCCTGCCGCGAACGATTGCTGGTCCTGCAGGCGGACGTAGGCCGACGGCACGGAAGGCACCAGCGAAGGGTAGTAGTTCTTCCGCGAACGCATTTTCTCCAGCATTTCAGGATCGACCAGGCCGTGGCGCTCGAAATGCGGCACGGCCGACGGCCCATCCACCCCCGGCAGGCCAGCCGACATCATGCGCGCAAAAGCATACTCGCCTGCCGTCATCCACAGCGAAACGCCGAAGCGCTGGCACAGCCAATCCGCCAGCCCGACATGGTCCGGATGACAGTGAGTGGCCACTACACGCGTCAGCGGCTGCCCCGCAAGCGGACCCGCCAGCATCACATTCCAGGCGTCCTTGCTGGCATCCAGCGCCACGCCGCAATCGACCACGCTCCAGCCGGCATCCTCGCGCAGCAGCCACAGGTTGATGTGGTCGAGAGCGAAGGGCAGCGGCAGGCGCATCCACGCCACGCCGGGCGCGACTTCGAGCACCGTGCCGCTGGCCGGCAGGGTGTCGCCAAATGGATAGTCAAGCTGGGATTCAAGCGGGTTCATGGCGTACAATAGATTGACGTTACGTAAACGGAAGATCCATTGTAAGCCATGCCGACCTACACCATCACTGAACTCGCGCGCGAATTCGACATCACCCCGCGCGCCATCCGTTTTTACGAAGACCAGGGCCTCCTGGCGCCGTCGCGCGAAGGAGCCGGCGGCCGCAACCGCGTCTATACGCCGCGCGACCGCACCCGTCTCAAGCTGACCCTGCGCGGCAAGCGCATCGGCCTCTCGCTGAGCGAAATCAAGAGCCTGGTCGACATGTACGAGTCGCCCAAGGACACCGAAGCCCAGATGAACCGCTTCCTGGGCGTGCTGTCCCAGCACCGTGAGACGCTGGAACAACAGCGCGAAGACATCGAAATGTCCCTGCAAGAGATCTCGACCCATGAGGAAGAGTGCAAGCGCCTGCTGGCAGCACTTGCCGAAAAGCAAACTACGGCTGGTTGACGTTTACGTTAACGTAAGTCAGGCGTATCATTTGCGCTTCAACACCCAACACCAATAGAGGAAGACATGCTCCATCTCCCAGGCCTGACCTTTGATCACGGCGAAGACATCGCCGCCCTGCGCGAAGCGGTACAGCAGTTCGCCGCCGCCGAAATCGCCCCGCGCGCCGCTGAAATCGACCGTACCGACCAGTTCCCGATGGACCTGTGGCGGAAGATGGGTGAACTGGGCCTGCTGGGCATCACCGTCGGCGAAGAATACGGCGGCGCGAACATGGGCTACCTGGCCCACATCATCGCGATGGAAGAGATTTCGCGCGCTTCCGCCTCCGTTGGCCTGTCCTACGGCGCCCACTCCAACCTGTGCGTCAACCAGATCAAGCGCAACGGCACCGAAGAACAGAAGAAGAAATACCTGCCGAAGCTGATCTCCGGCGAGCACATTGGTGCGCTGGCCATGTCCGAGCCGAACGCCGGTTCCGACGTGGTGTCGATGAAACTGCGCGCCGACTTCAAGGGCGACCGCTGGGTGCTGAACGGCACCAAGATGTGGATCACCAACGGCCCGGATGCCGACACCCTGGTGGTGTACGCCAAGAACGACATCGAAGCCGGCCCGAAGGGCATGACCGCCTTCCTGATCGAGAAGGGCTTCAAGGGCTTCTCCATCGCGCAGAAGCTGGACAAGCTGGGCATGCGCGGTTCCCATACCGGCGAGCTGGTATTCGAAGACTGCGAAGTGCCGGCCGAGAACGTGCTGGGCGGCCTGGGCAAGGGCGTCAACGTGCTGATGTCCGGCCTGGACTTCGAGCGCACCGTGCTGTCCGGCGGTCCGCTGGGCATCATGTCGGCCTGCATGGACGCCGTCGTTCCTTACGTCCACGACCGCAAGCAGTTCGGCCAGCCGATCGGCGAATTCCAGCTGATGCAAGGCAAACTGGCGGACATGTACTCCACCATGATGGCTTGCCGCGCCTACGTCTACGCCGTGGGCCAGGCCTGCGACCGCGCCACCTCCCCTGAACAGGTGCGCGCACTGCGCAAGGACGCCGCCGGCGCCATCCTGTACTCGGCCGAGAAGGCAACCTGGATGGCCGGCGAAGCAATCCAGACCCTGGGCGGCAATGGCTACATCAACGAGTATCCGGTCGGCCGCCTGTGGCGCGACGCCAAGCTGTACGAAATCGGCGCCGGCACCAGCGAGATCCGCCGCATGCTGATCGGCCGCGAACTGTTCGCCGAAACCAAGTAAGAGGCAGTACCGGGGCCGCCATGATCCATGCTGCCTTCCCAAAGCTGCTGTCGTCGCAAATTGCTTTCGACATCGCGCGCACCATCCGCGAGGGTTTCGACAAGCACTACCGCCTGTTCCGGCAGGCGGCGCAAGCGGCGAAGCGGCATTTTGAGCAGGGCGATTGGGCGGTGGCCCAGGTCGCTGCGCGCGAGCGCATCGACTTTTACGACAAGCGCGTGCAGGAGTGCGTGCAGATGCTGGAGGACGAATACGACCCGTCCGAGCTGACCGATGAAGTGTGGCGTGAACTCAAGCTGCATTACATCGGCATGCTGTCCGGCCACAAGCAACCGGAGTTGGCCGAGACCTTTTTCAACTCCGTCTGCTGCAATATCCTGCACCGCTCCTACTTCCACAACGAATTCATTTTCGTGCGGCCGATGGTCTCCACCGAGTACATCGAGACCGAAGACGTAGCGCCGACCTACCGCGTCTACTACCCAGCGCGGGACGGCCTGACGTTCACGCTCAAGCGCATCGTCACCAACTTCCAGCTGAACACCCCGTTCGCCAACCTGTCGCGCGACATCGGCCTGGTGGAAGAAAAGCTTTCGAGCCTGTTCGGCACCCTGGAACCCAATGCGCAGGTGCAGGTGCTATCGAGCCTGTTTTTCCGCAACAAGGGCGCCTACATCGTGGGCAAGGCGATCAACGGCAGCCGCGAGCTGCCCTTCGTGATCCCAATCCTGCACAACAAGAACAAGCAGCTGGTGCTGGATGCGATCCTGACTGAAGAACAGCACATCGTGACGCTGTTCTCGTTCACGCGCGCCTACTTCATGGTCGACATGGAAGTGCCGTCGGCCTATGTGCAATTCCTGCGCACGCTCCTGCCGCGCAAACCGCGCAGCGAGATCTACACCATCCTGGGCCTGCAGAAGCAGGGCAAGAACGCCTTCTACCGCGACTACCTGCAGCACCTGAAGCACTCCTCCGACCTGTTCGAGATCGCGCCCGGCATCCGCGGCCTGGTGATGCTGGTGTTCGCGCTGCCGTCCTTCCCCTACGTGTTCAAGGTGATCAAGGACTTTTACCCGGCGCCGAAGGAAACCACGCGCGAGCATATCAAGGGCCGCTATCTGCTGGTGAAGCACCACGACCGCGTGGGCCGCATGGCAGACACGCTGGAATATTCCAACGTCGCCTTCCCGCGTAACCGCTTCAGCGAAGACCTGGTGAAGGAGCTCAAGCACTTCGCGCCATCGCTGGTGGAAGAAGACGGCGAGCAGCTGGTGGTCAAGCACCTGTACATCGAGCGCCGCATGGTGCCGCTGAATATGTACCTGGCGCACGCCGACGAAAGCGGCGACGACGCGGCGCTGGAGCATGGCATCATCGAATACGGCAACGCCATCAAGGACCTGGTGGCGGCGAATATCTTCCCGGGCGACATGTTGTATAAGAACTTCGGCGTCACCCGTCACAAGCGTGTCGTTTTCTACGACTACGATGAAATTGAATACATCACGGACTGTAACTTCCGTGTGATTCCGGAACCACGCAACGAGGAGGACGAAATGTCCGCCGAGCCCTGGTACCCGATTGGGAGGCACGACGTGTTCCCCGAGCAGTTCGACAAGTTCTTGCTCGGGAACGCGAAAATCCGAAAATATTTTATGAAGCACCACGCCGACCTGCTCTCCCCACATTGGTGGGCAAAGAAAAAAGAGCTGATCGCCAGTGGCGTCATCGAGGACGTGTTCCCGTATCCCCAACACGTCCGATTCTGTAACCGAGATTCGCTGAGCACGCCAGCGAATCATGTCACCTCTTCCCTTTTGGAGACTTTTGAACATGAATGACCCTATCGTAATCGTCGGCGCAGCCCGTACCCCAATGGGCGCTTTCCAGAGCGACTTCGCCTCCCTGAGCGCAAATGACCTCGGCGCAGTAGCGATCAAGGCCGCCGTTGAACGCGCCGGCATCAAGCCCGAAGCCGTTGAACACGTCTACTTCGGCAACTGCCTGATGGCAGGCCAGGGCCAGGCGCCAGCACGCCAGGCATCGATCAAGGCCGGCCTGCCGGTATCGGCCGGCGCCGTGACCCTGTCGAAAATGTGCGGCTCCGCCATGCAGGCAGCGATCTTCGCCTACGACACCCTGAGCGCCGGTTCCGCCGACGTGATCGTGGCAGGCGGCATGGAATCCATGACCAACGCACCGTACCTGATTCCCAAAGCGCGCGGCGGCTACCGCATCGGCCACGGCATGATGTTCGACCACATGATGTACGACGGCCTGGAAGACGCGTACACCCGCGACCCCAAGACCGGCGCCGGCCGCTCCATGGGCACTTTCGCCGAGCAGTGCTCGAGCGCCTACAAGTTCTCGCGCGAGTCGCAGGACAACTTCGCCATCGAATCCGTGAAGCGCGCACAGGCTGCGCAGCAGTCGGGCGCCTTCAACTGGGAAATCGCCCCAGTGACCGTATCCACCCGCGCCGGCGACGTCGTGATCGAAAAAGACGAAGGCCCACTGAAAGCCAAGGTTGAAAAGATCCCATCGCTGAAGCCAGCGTTCGCCAAAGACGGCACCATCACCGCCGCATCGTCCTCGTCGATCAACGACGGCGCCGCCGCACTGGTCATGATGCGCGAATCGACCGCCAAGAAGCTGGGCGCCACCGTGATCGCCAAAGTCACCGGCCACGCCACCAACTCCCTGGTACCGGAACAGTTCACCACCGCGCCGGTTGGCGCGATCCAGAAGCTGCTGGCCAAGACCGGCTGGAAAGTCAGCGACGTCGACCTGTTCGAGATCAACGAAGCCTTCGCCGTCGTGCCAATGGCCGCCATGCACGACCTCGACATCCCGCACAGCAAAGTGAACGTGCACGGCGGCGCCTGCGCCCTGGGCCACCCGATCGGCGCCACCGGCGCGCGCATCATCACCACCCTGATCGGCGCGCTGAAAGCCAAAGGCGGCAAGAAAGGCGTAGCAGCACTGTGCATCGGCGGCGGCGAAGCCACCGCCATGGGCATCGAACTGGTCTAAGCACGATGGCGCTGGCACTCGTTATCGGCGCCTCGCGCGGCATCGGCCTGGAACTGGTTCGCCAGTACCTGGCCGACGGCTGGCGCGTGATCGCCACGGCACGCAAGAAGGAAGACGTTGACATGCTGGCCGCGATGGGTGCCGAAGCCCACAAGCTGGATGTAACGAATGTGGAAGCCGTCGCTGGCCTGGGCTGGAAACTCGACGGCGAAGAGCCGGACGTCGCCATCCTGAACGCCGGCATTTACGGCCCGAGCACAGACGGCTTCCCTACGCAAAGCGATTTCGACGCCGTCATGCACACCAATGTGCTGGCGGCGATGCGCCTGTTGCCGATCATCGCCCCGCTGGTCAGTGCGGCGCGCGGCAAGCTGGCCGTGATGTCCTCCCGCATGGGTTCCCTGAGCGAGCGCAATGGCAGCAGCGGCTCGCTCTACCGCGCCAGCAAAGCGGCGCTGAACTCCGTGCTGATCGACACCGCGCACCAACATGCAGGCGCCACATGCGTCGCCCTGCACCCAGGCTGGGTCCGCACCGACATGGGCGGCGCCGGCGCCACGCTGGCAGTGGAAGACAGCGCCCGCGGCATCCGCCGCGTGCTGGCCGACCTGCCCGCATCCGACCACCCCGTCTACCGAGACTACGACGGCACTAACATTGGCTGGTAACAGCTGAGCCCGTGTCCCACCATGGGGTCACACCCGAAATGGGACACGGGCCCAGCCGTAAAGAAAGATAACGATGATTCTGAACGAACAACACGAAATGATCCGCGACGCGCTGCGCGCTTTTTCGCAAGAGCGCCTGGCGCCCAACGCAGCGCGCTGGGATAAAGAACACCACTTCCCGAAAGAAGAGCTGAAAGAGCTGGCGGCACTGGGCGCTTTCGGCGTGGCTGTGCCGGAGGAACTGGGCGGCGCGGGCCTGGATTATGTTTCGCTGGCCCTGGTGCTGGAAGAAATCGCAGCCGGCGACGGCGGCACTTCCACCGTTATCTCGGTGAACAACTGCCCGGTGTGCAGCATCGGCATGATGTACGCCAACGAGCAGCAGAAGCAGCAATGGCTGCGCCCCCTCGCGCAAGGCGAAATGCTGGGTGCCTTCGCCCTGACCGAACCCCACACCGGCAGCGACGCAGCAGCCCTGCGCGCCACCGCCACGCTGGATGGCGGCGACTACATCATCAACGGCACCAAGCAGTTCATCACTTCCGGCAAGCATGCAGACGTGGCGATCGTGTTCGCGGTGACCGACAAGGTGGCCGGCAAGAAAGGCATCAGCGCCTTCTGGGTGCCGACCAATACGCCTGGCTATATCGTGGCTGGCATCGAGCACAAGATGGGCCAGCACTCGTCCGACACCGCTCAAATCCTGTTCGAAAACTGCCGCGTGCCGGCAGCGAACATGATTGGCGAACCAGGCCAGGGCTACAAGATCGCCCTGTCCGGACTGGAAGGGGGCCGTATCGGCATCGCCTCGCAATCGGTCGGCATGGCGCGTTCCGCTTTCGAGGCGGCGCTGAAGTATGCACGCGAACGCGAATCATTCGGCAAGCCAATCTTCGAGCACCAGTCGGTGCAATTCAAGCTGTCGGAAATGGCGATGCAGCTGGAAGCCGCACGCCAACTGATCTGGCACGCCGCCTCGCTGAAAGACGCCGGCCAGCCATGCCTGAAAGAGGCGGCGATGGCCAAGCTGTTCGCTTCCGAGATGGCGGAACGCGTCTGCTCAGACGCGATCCAGATCCACGGCGGCTACGGTTACACCGCCGACTTCCCGGTAGAGCGCATCTACCGCGACGTGCGCGTGTGCCAGATCTATGAAGGCACGAGCGATATCCAGAAACTGCTGATCGCCCGCGCGCTGTAACCACCGCAGGTGACGCCGCCGCATTGCAGTGGCGTCACCGCTTCAGCAAAGTCTGCTTAAGAGATCTCTCCGGCTTTTGGCCATAGAGGACGTCCACAATTCGCCACTGCCCCGAAGTGTTGGTGACCACAAATCTGATCGCCGTCCTTTCGCCATTGACCGGGTTTGTGAAATCCACCAGCACCTTCCCTGGCGCGAGCATTTGTATCTTAAGATCCGTCACCACTGGATCTTGGGAGTCAAACAAGATGTCGAAATCCAATCGGCAAAGTCCCTTTTCCCTCGCTTCGCATTCCGCGTCCCGAACAAGAAGCTCCACGAGCTGAGCGCTGAAAAATCGAGCCAACACGTCTTTGCGCTGTTGTTCCAGACTTTCGCCGAATAGTTCGCTTTGTGTGGCGAAGGCCTGCCAGCCAAAATCCTTGTAAAGATGTGCAACAACTTGAGCCTCCGCGCTGACTGGCGCGGCATATGCTGGCGATGCGCAGCAGAGCAGGAATGAAAGCACGGGACCCGCCATCTTAATTCCGTCGGTAAACCACATACTTTGGCTTCTCCCTTGCGTACGCTGGGCCTGGCCAGAAGCCAGATTGAACGAAATCGGAAACCCAATCCTTGCCATCAAATGCCGCAATGTGGCCGGCTGGGTTGCCCCCATGAGTGGGCTCGATTGCGACAACGTCTCCTTTCTGGAATGGCTGGGTAACTGGATCGGCTACCGAGACCGGACGAAAGCCATTACGGATCAGGACATTGCCATAACGCTTTGCTTGGGCAGGATCGGCATGGCCTCTCCTTAAAGAAAATGCAGAGAGGCCATTACTCAACAGCAGAGTCAACAAAGCCCATGATCCGCAGCCGACGTCACGTTGCCACATGGAAATCTATCAAGTGTCCCTTCTGGGCGAAATATACTTTCTCCCGTTTGTATCGCTTTGTCGGTTTTTAAGTGCAAATGTGCCATCAGGTTGCAGGTCTTATAGAATGTCCGGCACAAGGAGAAAGACATGGTTCAAGTGATGTTGGTGGAAGACGATGCGCGCCTGGCCGAACTGGTCGTGGAGTACCTGGCGGGCTATGAATTCAAGGTGGACGTGGTGCCGCGTGGCGATGAGGCGCTTGCGCGCTTCCGTGCGACCAATCCCGACGTCGTCGTGCTGGACTTGATGCTGCCGGGGATGGATGGCATGAAGGTGAGCCAGCAGATTCGCGAGATTAGCGACGTGCCTATCCTGATCATGACCGCGCGTGAGGATTCCTACGACGAGGTGTCGCTGCTGGAACAGGGCGCGGATGACTTCATCAACAAGCCGGTACAGCCGCGCGTGCTGCTGGCGCGTCTGCGTGCGCTGCTGCGCCGCCGCCAGGGCAAGTCGGAGGCGGATCAGCTGATCTTCGGCCAGCTGGCGATTGCGACCAGCGACCGGTCGGTCAGCTGGAAGGGGCAGCATTGCCCGCTTTCCAATACTGAATACAAGCTGTTGCTGGTGCTGGCCGAATCGGCGGGGACGGTGCTGTCGCGCGATGCGCTGCTGAAGACGATGCGGGGGATTGAGTTTGATGGGCTGGATCGGTCTATCGATAATTCGATTTCCAAGCTGCGCCGCAAGTTTGATGATGTGGATGGGGAGAAGATCAAGACCGTTTGGGGCGAGGGGTATCTGTTCTCGCCGTCGGCTTGGAATTAAACCCTTTAGAACCGGTGAACCGATGTCTGGCCCGCAGGGTCAGGCACCCCACTATTCGAACAGCGGGGCGATGGCCAGCGGGGTGTTTTGGCTGACTACCTGGCCTTGCGCTGACCAGTCGGTGAAGCGGTAGGTGGCGGTGCGGTAGGTGCCGAATGTTTCGCCATCGAAGGCTGGGCCGTCCACCACAGGCAGCGGGGCTTCGCGTTGGCCGTACTTGGCCTGAACCAGGGCATCGGCGCGGTTGCCGAACACGAACCGCACGCCGGCGCATTTCTTCAGGCTGTACGAGACATCGATGAAGCGCTGGTAGGCCAGCGCTTGTTCGCAGGCGGTGCGCAGGTCGGATGATTCGTAAATGCCGTCATTGCGGCTCAGGATCGTTACACGCGGCGCGAAACGATAGCTGGCCATGCGCCGGTTCAGCGCCAGCACGGCGTTGTCGTCGTAGGCCGCCTTCAGCAGCGGGAAGATGGCGCGGCCAGTGGCATCCAGCGGCAGATTCAGTTGCGTGTTCTTGCCGGTCAGGGTCAGGTGCAGGCCTTCGAGCGTGGCTGACGGGTCGCGCGGACTCACTTCATAATGAATCTGCAGGAAGTTCTTTGGCTTGCCGTATTTGGCGAAGACCACCATCTGCCGATAGGCATCGCGATAGCTGACCCACTCCTCTTGCGCCTGGACGGCACAGCACACCGCAGCCAGGCATATGGCCGGCAGCGTGGTGCGGAGAAGGGTCAATGTCTTCATCAGAATCGGTAAGCCAGTGCAGAGGACACGGAATAGTTGGTGGCCCGCTCAACCAGCGGGCTGTCTTTTGCATCGCCGACCAGGCGGTTCACCGTGGCGCCGGAGGTCAGGATCCAGTTCGGGCTCAGCGCCCAGTTCCAGCGCACGCCTGCGCGTACTTCCTGCAGGCCGGCGCCGGGACCGTAGCCGCTCTTTAAATTGCTGCGGACGGCTTCCTCGTCGGTTACGCCAAACCAGGTTTCGTTATAAGCGCGGTTGACGACGGAAACGCCGGCCGACAGGACCACGGTATGGTGGGGCACAACGTCTTCCATCATGTACTGCATGGCCGTGTGCAGCCGCGCTCCATTGTGGTCCCTGCCGCTGCCATAAATCAGGGTATTGGTCAGGCGCAGTTTGGGCGACAGGTAATAGTTGAAGAAGCCGCCGGCCAGTACACGGCGCTTGATCACGTCCATATGCTGCAGGCGGTTGCCATCCGCCATATCGGTTTGTTTCGGCGCGAAGCCGCCGGGACGGGTGCTCTGGAAACCGATGCGCGAACCCGCGCCGTCATTCACGCCGCCAGCGCCGAATGACAGGCCATCCTGGTCACGGCGCGGAGAGAGCGTCAGCATCGGGCCGAATTCCATGGAAGGCGATTGCGACAGGTGCCAGCCGAGCGCTGTGCCCGAAACGAAGATCCCATTGCTCCATTGGACTTGCAGAACCGGCAGCGGCCGAACCAGGTTCTCGCTCGCGCCGTCGTAGCGCGGGATCGACTGCACGCCCACGCCAATATACATATCCCGGCTGCCGTCAGGCATCGGGTTAGTAGCCGGGGTCTGCGCTGCTACTGTGCTGCAGGCGCCGGCGATGGCGAGAAACAGGTACTGTCGCATATTGAAAGTCTACGGTTTGGAATGGCGGATATTGTAATTGCAATGCCTTCCAAAGCCGCGAAAACGCTCAGCTCCCGGTCGAAATCCGTTGTGAAATCCGCAAAGTGATAGCGTAATCATAGAGAAACCCGGCCGAAAAATCCGCCGTGAGCTGTACGCTTTTTGTCGCAAATTTGTACAGCGGTTCCCGCTGGTGATTGTTTCTAATACAATGCGCGGTGATGAATCGCCTGTTTTTCCGCTTTTTTATACTGGTGATGCTGTCCATCAGTGCGGCGGCATTCATCGTCTATTTCGCGATCAATCGCCTGTTTGGCGATCCGCTGGATTCGATCGCGCGGCGCCAGGCCGCAGCCCAGATCTTCCTCCTCGAGCAGTACATCGACCAGGCGCCGGCCGACGAATGGCTGGACCGCCTGAACCGCGTGCGCGAAGTGTCGGGCGTACGCTTTGAGCTGGTGCCGCTGTCCGAAGTGCGCAAGCAGATCTCCGGCCAGGATGCGGCAGGCTTCGAGCGCGGCGGCGTGGTGCTGGATATCGGCCGCAAGGCCTTCTACCGGCGCGTTGACCTGGTCGGCGAGCGCTATATCGGCAGTAATGACGAAGCGCTGGTGGCGCAGGACCTGCCGATCGATATCGGTTTTGCACTGTCGATGGAGGCCGTACGCTACCTGATCGTGGCGCTGGTGCTGCTGATTCCTATCGCCGCCTGGTCCCGCTCGCACTGGCAGGGATTGCAGCAGCTGTCTGACGTGGCGGACCGCTTCGGCGGCGGCGAACTGGGGGCACGGGCGCATATGGAGCCGGAAGACAGCATTTACCCGCTGGCCGAACGCATCAACCACATGGCCGACCGCATCGAACGCCTGCTCGACTCGCAGCGCAACCTGCTGCATTCGGTGGGACATGAAATCCGCACGCCGATCGCGCGCCTGGAGTTCGCGCTGGAACTGCTGCGCGACGTGGCGGAGAATCCTGCGCTGGACAAGCGCATCAACGCCATGGAAGGCGACCTGCGCGAACTCAAAGAGCTGGTCAACGAGCTGCTGGGCATGACTCGCCTGGACGCCGAGCCGCACCTGCAGCGCAAGCGCTTCGACCTGGGCTCGGCCCTGGCCCATTGCAGCGAGACCCTGCCGCCGTCCGAAGGCATGGCGCTGGAAATGGAGTTGGGTGAAAAGCTGGGCCAGATCAATGGCGAGCAGCGCTTGCTGGAGCGCGCCGTCGGCAACCTGCTGCGTAATGCATTGAAGTACGGGACGCATACGGTGCGCCTGTCGGCAGTGCGCATGAATGACGTGGTACAGGTGGCCGTTGAGGACGACGGTCCCGGCATCCCCTATGCAGAACGCGAGCGCGTCTTCGAACCATTCTACCGTCTGGACCGCAGCCGCGACCGCAACACGGGCGGCTTTGGCCTCGGCCTGTCGATCGCGCGCAAGGCGGTGGAACTGCACGGCGGCACGCTGGCGGTTGGTACCTCCGCGCTGGGCGGCGCGCGCTTCACCATCACCCTGCCGGGCTAGCAAGCGGTCTTGGTCTGCAGGCGATGCGGCGGTTTGTTCTCCTCGCCGCGCCCAATCCGTTCGAATTCGGAGATAACCTGGGCGCCGAACAGCAGCAAGGTCGCGCCAATCTCCAGGCTGAACATCACCACGATGGCGGTCGTCATCGAGCCGTACACCAGGTTCACCTGCGACAGGGTGGAGAAATACCAGACCAGCACATGGCGCGCCACTTCCCACAGCGCCGTCGCGGTAGCGCCGCCGATCAGCGCATGCGCACAGGACAGGCGCCCGACCGGCATCACCAGGTAGATTGAACTCAGCATGAGCACCTCGCCTGCCAGCCCCAGCAGGTAGAGCAACACGCCGGAAAGACCGTGCAGCGACCACTCATAGCCGAACAGGTACACGCTTTCCTTGCCGATCACTTGCAAGCTGCCTGCAACAAGGGTCATCACCAGTGCACCAATGCCAAGGAAGAGGATGTAGCAATACGGCAGGATGGCCGACACCAGGTAATGCCGGCGGCGCACGCGGGCACGGTGCAGGAAGATGAAGCACATCGCATTTTCCAGCACCGAGAAGGCCAGCGAACTGAAGAACAGCATCACCAGCACCAGGGCCCAGCCGACGAGTTCGCGATGCTCGAGGAAATGGCCGACCTCAGCCACCACGGCCTGGGACTGGCCGGGGATCAGCCATTCCAGGTAGCGGCCAATAATTTGCAGCAGCTCCTGCTGCGGAATCACGTGCGACAGCGCCACCACCACCAGCATCAGCAGCGGAACGATGGACAGCAGCGAGTAATAGGCGACGGCGCCCGCCAGCAGCAAACCCTGGTTAGCCTTGAAACCCTTCAGGCATCGTAGTGCAAAGCCCAGGGGATGCTCCAGCACAAAAGCCACCGCCCTGTGCTTGAGTATTCGCATCGCCCCATTCTACGCTAGTGAACGATATCGACGTAGCGCCAGTTGGTTAGCTCGACCGGGTGCCGTTTGTAATTTTTCAGCCAGGGTTGCTGGATGTCGGCCGAAATCGGATGAATCAGCAGCACCCAGGGATTGTAGGCGTGGATCAGCTGGTTCATCTCGCGATAGATGGCATTGCGCTCCGGACCGTCGCTGAGCTGAGTCGCTTTCTCATAGCGGATGTTGTATTCCGGCAGGTTGAAACGGGCGTAATTGGCGCGGCCGCTATTCGGCCCATACAGCAGCTGGTAGAAGTTTTCCCCATCCGGGAAATCGGCGACCCAGTTGGTTTCGAACATCTGCACCTTGCCCAGGCGGCTGGCCTTGATGATCTCGGTCTTCTTGTCGGTTTTAAAGCTGACGCGGATGCCGAGTGCATTCAGGTTCTTGCGCCACAGTTCGTCACGCAGGCGTCCCACCATGGTCGGCTCGCTGTGCATGAGCAGCGCCAGCGGCTGGCCGTTGGGCAGGGTACGGAAGCCGTCCTTACCGACCTTATAGCCGAAGCGGTCGAGCAAGGCTTTGGCCAGCTTCGGGTTGTAGCTGATCGGGCTGCGGTAGTTCGGGTCATAGCCGAGCACATTGGGCGGCAGCGGGCTCTGGGCGGGAATGGCGAGGCCTTTCTTGAGCAGGCTGATGTCTTCCGGACCGTTATAGCCGAGGGCGATGGCACGTCGCAGGGCGACCTTTTCCTTGCTGTAGCCCCCGATCACCGGGTCGTCCATGTTCATCCACATGTAATATGTCTGCAGCACCGGGAAGGGGGCCAGCACCATGCCGCGTGCGGCCAGCTCTTTTTTCAGCACCGGCTGCGAGGAAGCCGGGTCGAGCACCATGTCGCGCATCGATTCCGGCACCTGCTCGATATAGTCGAATTCGCCGTTCAGGAAGCCCAGCACGCGCGACTGGTATTCCTCCATGATCTTGACTTCGACCTTGTCGACCATGGGCAGGTGCTTGCCTTGCCAGACTTGCAGGTAGCCCTTGTTGGCGGCCAGCGTGATCTTGTCGCTGCGCTTCCATTGCTCCATGGTGAAGGGCCCGCTGCCGACGGGGTGGTTGCCGACCTGGCTGCCGTAGACGTCGGTCACCTCCTTGGCGACGGCGCCGGTGGCCGGCAATGCCAGGTAGAACAGCAGGCTGGGATCGGGTTCTTTCAGGGTCAGGCGCAGGGTGTATTTGTCGAGCGTGCGCAGGTCGGCCAGTTTGCCGTCGAACATGAAGGCCCAGGGCGATTTCAGGGCGGGATCGAGCAGGCGCTCGATGGCGAATTTGTAGTCCGCCGCCGTAACTTCGCGCTTCTTTCCGCTAAATGCAGGATCATCGGCGAAGAACATGCCTGGCCGCACGTGCATGGTCCAAACCTTGCCGCTGGCGTCGCTGGTCGGCATCTCGCGCAGGCCGCTTGGCACCAGCTTGACCGGGCGCGCATCGTAGTCGTAGCGCAGCATGGGTTCGAACAGGTTTTCCAGCAGGCTCAGACTGGCGATGTCGGAGGCGACGGCCGGGTCGAGGCCGGTTTCGCCCGTCGAAAGGAAGGCGTGCAGGACTTTGTCGGCCGCCATTGCGGTCGGCGCGATGGCAGCGAAAGCGAGGGTAGCGGCGAAAACGCGAAGTCTTTTCATGCGGCAGAAGCATAAGCCAGAGCACGGCGATACGCCAGCTTATAACTTTTTTACCCTATACTTTCGCTGCAAAAACCATCATAAGAGCTGCATCCATGTCCCTTAACTATATCTGGTCCGGCTTTTTCCTCGTTGGCTTCGCCGCCGCCATCCTGCAATGGCTGTTCACTGGCGACACGGAGATTTTCAAGAAGGTCATCGACGGCACGTTCGATTCCGCCAAATCGGCGGTGATGGAAATCGCCCTGCCATTGGCAGGCATCATGACGCTGTGGCTTGGCTTGATGAACGTTGGCGAAAAGGCGGGCGCCATCGGCTGGCTGGCAAAAATCATTTCACCGTTCTTTTCGCGCATCTTCCCGGAAGTGCCGAAAGACCACCCGGCCACCGGCCATATGGTGATGAATTTCTCGGCCAACCTGCTCGGCCTGGACAACGCGGCAACCCCGTTCGGCCTGAAAGCAATGGAAAGCTTGCAGACCCTGAACCCGAACAAGGATACCGCCAGCAATGCGCAGATCATGTTCCTGGTGCTGCACACGTCCGGGCTGACGCTGATCCCGCTGGCCATCATGGCGCAGCGCGCTATTCTCGGTGCGGCCGATCCGTCGGATATCTTCATCCCTTGCATCATTGCAACCTATGTGGCCACCCTGGTCGGCATCATAGCGGTCTCAATCCGCCAGCGCATCAACCTGTTCGACAAGGTGGTGCTGGGCTGGCTGGGGGGCATGACCGCAGCCATCGGCGGCTTGATCTTCTATTTCACACACTACCTGAGCCGCGACCAGATCGAAGTGGTGTCCAAGGTGGCCAGCAACCTGATCCTGATCGCCATCATTTCCGCCTTCCTGATCGGCGCACTGCGCAAGAGAGTGAATGTCTACGAAGCCTTTATTGAAGGCGCCAAGGGCGGCATCCAGACCTCGCTCACCGTCATCCCTTACCTGGTGGGCATGCTGGTCGCGATCAGCGTGATCCGTAATGCTGGCGTGCTGGGTATGATCATGGATGGCGCAAACTGGACGCTGGCCAAGCTTGGCCTGGCGACGGATTTCGTTCCGTCACTGCCAACCGCGCTGATGCGCCCCTTCAGCGGCAGCGGCTCGCGCGCGCTGATGATCGATGCGATGAAAACCTATGGACCGGATTCCTTCGTAGGCCGCCTGGCCTGCATGTTCCAGGGCTCGGCCGATACCACCTTCTACATCGTTGCCCTGTATTTCGGCTCGGTCGGCATCCGCAAGACGCGCTATGCGATTTCCTGCGGTCTGATCGCGGATTGCGCCGGTGTGCTGGCCGCGATTGCCGTTGCCTACGTCTTCTTCGGATAGGATCTTTCATGCGCAGACTGCTGCTTGCCTCACTGTTCGCCGCGATCGGCGCTTCCGCCCAGGCGGCGCTGCCGGAGCCCATTGCCCGCCTCGCCGCCGAGAAGGGCATTCCCGAGGATGCCATTGGCGTGCTGGTGCTGCGCGGTGACCAGGTGCTGGTGTCGAATGAGGCCGCGCGCGCGTTCACGCCTGCGTCAACGATGAAGCTGTTCACCACCATGGTGGGACTCGAAGTGCTGGGGCCTCAATTCCGCGGCCGTACCGAATTGCGTACGAGCGGCCAGGTATCCGGCGGCGTACTGCATGGCGACCTGGTGCTGCGCGGCGGGGCCGATGTCGACCTGACCGCCGATGCCTTCACGCATATGCTGGAAAAGCTGCGCACCAGGGGCATCCGCAAAATTGAAGGTAACCTGATGCTGGACCGGCAGCTGTGGCAGCCAGCGCGCGCCGATGCCGGCGCGCCGCCTTTCGATGAAGCACCGGAGGCCTACTACAACCTGATCCCCGATGCGCTGCTGCTGAACATGAATTTGCTGACGCTCGACATCACCTCCGATTCGACGTCGATCAAAGCCAGCGCCTTGCCGGAGTTGGACAATGTGCGCGTGCGCTCCGACATGACACTGGTGAATACAGACTGCTCACGGTGGGAAGAAGGCTGGAAGGTGCCCGAATATATCCGCAGCGGCTCGCGCGTGACCGTGGTCCTGAAAGGAACCTTCCCCCGCAATTGCAGCAAGACCAATGTCGTCAACGTACTGGATCGGACCGACTACGCCGAGCGCCTGTTCCGTGCCACGTGGGAGCGGCTGGGCGGGCGCTTTACCGGCAAGGCTTACGAGGTCTCCGCCGGCGAATCGCAAGCCTACAGCAGCCTTCCATCAATCCTGCTGGCCGAGCACGTGAGCCGTTCGCTGCCCGAACTGGTTCGCGATACCAACAAATCGTCCGACAATGGGCTAGCGCGTACCATCTTCCTGAGCCTGGGCAGCCTGCAGGCCGATCCCCAGCTGGGCAGCCGCCCGGTCAGCGATGCCTCGCCGGCGGAAATCCCAGGCGGCGCCGAAGCAGCGCCAGCGCCAATGAGTACCAACGCCCGCTCGGAAATGATGGTCCGCAACTGGCTGCGCGCCCACGGCATCGACGACAACGGCATGGTGTTCGAGAACGGCTCCGGCTTGTCACGCGCAGAGCGCTACAGCCCTGAGCAGATGGCGGGCTTGCTGAAGGCTGCACAGAAGTCGCTGTGGGCCCCGGAATTCCTTACCAGCCTGCCGATTGCCGCCATCGACGGCACCATGAAGCGCCGCCTGAAGGACAGCCCGGCCGCGCTGCATGCCCGGATGAAAACCGGTTCGCTGAAAAACGTCATCTCGGCGGCAGGCTACGTGCCGGACGCCGAGGGCCAGCAGTGCATCGTCGTCGTGATGGTCAACCACGAGCGCGCCAGCAATGGCAACGGCCGTGCTATCGTCGACGGTTTGATAGACTGGGTTGCACGCGCAGATGGCAAAGAAAAGTAAGTCGATTGGAACCGCAGTACTGGCCGCCGCCGTGGCAGTAGCGGCCTATTGGTATTGGTCACCACTGCTGGTCATGCACCAGATGAAGGAAGCGGTTCGCACGCATGACGTGGAGGCCTTCAATCGCCACGTGGATTTCCCTGCGCTGCGGGAAAACATGAAAGACAATATCGCAGGCAGGCCGGGCGATGGTGCGCTCGATGGCCTGGGGCGTTTGCTGGGCGGGGTAGTGGTCGATGCGCTGGTGCGTCCGGAAGCGGTGATGTTCGTGCTGGAGCACGGCGATTTCGCGAAACAGAAGCGCCGCGACGAACCTGTCGCCGAAGCCCCGCGCGAGGAGGCGCCGCCGCCGGGCGAAAACAAGCCGAAATGGGTAACGGAGCGTGAAGGCATCAACCGCTTCGTCGTCCACAACGACAAGATATCCCTGGTCCTGGTGCGCAACGGCTTCGCGGACTGGAAGCTGTCCGAGCTTCGTTTATGACGCAGGAAGCGCTTTTCGTGTCGCCCAAACGATCGGAAGGCTGAACAGGAAGATGTGCGACAGGATGTCCATGCCCCATGAGAACGCATTGAACGTTACGGGGCGCGGGAACGCCGATAGCGGCAGCACCACCAGCCGCATGATGAAGAACACCAGCAGTCCATAGCCTGCGGCGGCCAGCATCGGGCTGGCGGCCAAGGCCGGCATGCGCCTGGCCGCCACGAAGAAAGCCGCCATCCACATGAAACTCAGGGCGAAATGGCAAGCCAGGCCGATTGCGGCGGCGGTTGTGCCGCCTGTGAACGCGGCCTGCCCCAGTGCCCCGCTGGCGACAACCTGCAGCAGCCGCTCCGGTGGCGTCCCCCGTAAGGCGGCAAACGACATCGCGAACAGGATATCCAACAGCCCGCCCAGCGCGCCGCCGGTCAGGATTGCTCGTGTCATGGACCAGGGCTGTCGCATATTGGCCGTCTCCTTCTAAAGGACGCGTGTGTAGTCGCGGCGCACCGCTACCCGGTCGCCGCAGTCGAAATGCCACCATTCTGTCTTGATGCCGGTGAAGCCTGCCTGGACCATCGCGTCGCGCAGCAACCGGCGGTTGGCCGCCTGGGCGGCGCTCAGCTCACCGCTCGCGAGATGCCTGGCCTCGAGCGCAGGGTGGGAAAGTTCGGTCATATCGTCAAAAGCCGTTCCCATGTCCAGCTCCTGCCCGGAGGGGCCAAGGAGGGTGATGTCGACCGCCATACCGAAGGAGTGGATCGAGCCGCGCTCCGGCGGCGCCAGGTACATCTGCAGGCTTGTTCCGTCCAGCGCTTCCCACAGTTCCTCCTGCACGCGGTGCGGGCGCAGGGCGTCCAGCAGCAAGGCCTGGTGGCCCGGCGCATGCTGCGCCAGCCAGGCCACCACCCGCTCGATGGCGGCCGCTGCATCGCGGTGCAGCCAGGCGCAGTCGAGTGGAGAATACAGGTCGCGGCCGACGAAGTTGTCGGGCCCGGCGTAACGTAGATCCACGGCGATGCCGGCAATGCTGCTCAAATGGCGGAAAGCGGCATGGCCCGCGACGTCTTCGCTGCGGATGGTGTTGGCCATTACTGCTTCGGCTTCGGCGCGGTCAGCACGTCGAGGATGGCGGCGGATTCGGCGTCCGGCACGCCGTCCCATTTGGTGTTGCGGTACTTGGCCTGGAAAACGACCAGCACGTTGTGGGTTTCCGGATCCAGCACGCCGGTTTGCGGGGTGGCGTAGCCGTGCTGGGCGAGTTTTTGCTGGAACCAGGCGATGTCCGGCAGCTCTGCCTCATATTTGGGCAGTGCCGCGGCGACGGCATTGGCGTCCGGCCAGGCGATCAGGCCTTCGTCGGCCAGGCGCTTCCAGGGGAACAGTGGGCCCGGGTCCTGCTTGCGCTGCGGGGCAACGTCGGCGTGGCCAAGGATGTTTTCCGGCGCGATCTGGTGGCGTTCCTTGATTTGCTTGAGCAGGGCTACCAGCTGGTCCATCTGGCGGTCGCTGAAAGGGTACCAGTGGCGGCCATCCGGTTCATCCTTGAAGCCCGGGTTGACGATTTCGATGCCGATCGAACTGTGGTTCAGTGCCGTGTAATTCTTCCAGCTGCTCAAGCCGGCGTGCCATGCGGCGCGGTTTTCATCGACCAGGGCGTAGAAGCGTGGCTCCACTTCGTCGGTCAGCAGATAGTGGGCGCTTACCTCCTGCTCCGTCAGCACCTTGACCGACAGCGGCAGGTCGATTGCCGTGTAGTGCAGCACGATAAAGCGCACACGGCTGCTCTGGCCCTTCGACGTCAGGGAATGATCGATGTTCGGCAGCGGCGTGGCGCAGCCGGTCAGCAGTGCGATGAGGGAAGCAAGCAGCAGTTTTTTCATGGTTTCCTGGATTAGTTACGCGGCAGGGATGCCAGCCGCGCAGCCGCATGATGCGGTGTGGCACTACGTTTTTGCAAATTCAGTCCCGGCGGGAGGTCGGAGCGCATGGCTTCGAAAATCAGCGGGTGCAGTTCGGCGGCGCGGCCGGACAGCACGATCGGCCGTTCGCCAAAGCGGGTCACCAGGGCCAGCGCCAGGCGCGCCAGCTCGCGCCCCGCCTGCAGCAGGATGTGGCGCGCCGCCGGGTCGGCGCCGGCGCTCATGGCCACTGCCAGCGCCAGCTTGCCGATCTCGCCGCGCTCCTGGGTGTTCATGAAGCTGCGCGAGAACGACCAGTCGCTGCCGCCGATGTGGTCGAACACGGCGTGCGCCATGGGCGACTCCTGCCAGACACCGGGCTGTTCGTCCTCGCCGCGCCAGATGCGCCGCATCGCTTCGCGCGCAATCCAGTAGCCGCCGCCCGCATCGTCCAGCGTGACGCCGCGGCCTCCCGCGCGATGGAACTCGCCCTGTTCGTCGATGAAGGCGGCGATGGAACCGGTGCCCGCGTAGACCAGGTAGCCTTCGCCGGGTTCGAAAGCGTCGAGGTAGGCGACTTCGATATCGTTGCAGAGGGTGATCAATTCGCCGCGCACATCCAGCAGCGTGGAGAGCCAGTCGACCAGCACATGGCCGTTGCCGCCAAACCCGGTCAGTCCGGCGCAAATGCGCGCCGGTTTGCCGGTCGCCAGCACATCACGCGCCAGTTTGCTGAAGGCGGCGTGCACCTGATCGCGGCCGGCCGGCTTGGCTAGCATCAGGGCGGAAAGCCCGGCGACCGTGCCCTCCGCCACGATGACGCCCGCCGCATCGGACAGCGCCCAGCGCGTCTCCGTGCCGCCAGCATCAATGCCTAAACCCAGGATACGATCGGTGTCAGGTTTGTCCATTATCGCTTGAGTGTACGTTAAAACATGACATATTTGCATGAAAGCCGCTCCGGCTCCCATTCAAAAAAGTTATAACGCTGCGGAAACTCTTGGACTTTCATTCCCGAGGCGGTCGACGGCGGACACCACCACGCTGCGCGCAGAGACGCCGTTATCGTCGGTCAGCACCACTTCGCTGCGGCCAGCCGGCACCACGTTGAAGCGCCATTCCTCGCCATAGCGCGCCCATATTGCAAGATGGGTCGCGCGGGCGGCGTTGCCGAGTATGACAGCCAGTCCGCTGGCGTGGCGCTTGACTGACACGGTGGGTGCCGGCGGCGCTTCGCTGCCCAGCCAGGGCGACGCCGGTACCAGGGCCGGCCCCTGGTAGCTGGCGGCCTTGAGCTGGTCGGCCACGCCTTTGCGATTCTGCATCAGGGCGACCATGCTGAAGTGGATGTGGCCATTGGCGTTGGCGCGGCTGCGCATCAGGTTCACCTGCTGTACGATTTCTTCCGGCGCGAAGGACTTGCTGCTGTCGTCGATGCGGCTGGTGTACAGGCCCGGCCAGATATGGCGGCCACGCTTGTTCTGCCCCAGCCAGTAATCGAGCAGCACCGGGAAGGCTTGCGGCTGCTGGGCGATCGGCCAATACAGCTGCGGCGCCAGGTAATCGAGCCAGCCGTTTTGCAGCCAGGTTTCGGCGTCTGCATACAGCTTGTCGTACTGGCTGAAGCCTTGGATGCCGGGCGGGCGGCGGTCCGGGCGGCCAATGCCGAAAGGACTGATGCCAAAGCGTATCCACGCTTTTTCCTTGTGGATGCCGGTGTAAAGCGCTTCGATCAGCTGGTTGACGTTCTGGCGGCGCCAGTTGGCGCGGTCCAGCGTGCCGCCGCCTTGCTGGTAACGCTGGAAGGATGCCGCGTCCGGGAAATCCAGTTCGGGCTTGTTGCCGTTCGATGGCGCGTCCAGCGCCGCCTCGCCGCCGTTGGCGCCGGGCGCTTCGATCGGGTAGGGATAGAAATAGTCGTCGATATGCACGCCGTCAATATCGTAGCGGCGCACCACGTCCAGGATCACGTCCAGGGTTTGCTGGGCAGCGGCTTCTTCGCCAGGATCCATCCACAGGAACTTGCCGTACTGGCGCACCACTTGCGGCCTGGTGTTGGCGATATGGTCACGCGCGTTGGGCGTGCGCGCGGCGGAATGCCGCGCGCGGTAGGGATTGAACCAGGCATGCAGCTCAAGGCCGCGCGCGTGGGCCTGGGTGATCCAGAAAGCCAGTGGATCCCAGGCTGGTTCCGGCGCCTTGCCTTGCTGGCCGGTGAGGAATTCCGACCACGGTTCCAGCTTGGAGGGGTAGATCGCGTCTGCGCTGGGGCGCACCTGCAGCACGATGGCGTTCAGGTGCAGTGCCTTGGCGCGGTCGAGGATGGCAATGGCTTCCGCCTGCTGGCGACCGGACGGCAGGTTGCTGCGGCTTGGCCAGTCGATGTTGGCGACCGTCGACACCCAGGCGGCGCGGAACTCGCGCGGCGCCGCTGGCGGCTGCTCGCCGGTGATGGGCTGCTGTACCGGAGCGGCGGCCGTCGCAGGCGTTGGAGCGGTGCCGCCAGCACCTGCCGGCGAAGGCACGGCTTCGCCTTCGGCTGGGGCCATCGGCGTCGACGTACACGCTCCCATTAATGCGGCCACGCCGGCCGCGGCGGCGGCTATGGTCAGCCGCCTTTTCGCATTAAAAGCCAAAACCTAATCCTCACATCAGCAGGAGCCGTATTCTACCCACTATTCGCGGCCGAACTCCGGGTCAATCTTGATCAGGGCCGTCATGATGAAGGCCGGTATCGTCGCCGTGCAGACATAGATGAAGAAATGCTGATAGCCGAGATATTCCTGGATCGCGCCGCTGGCCATCTGCGGAATCATCATGCCCAGCGCCATGAAGCCGGTGCAGATCGAATAATGGGCGGTCTTGTGCTCGCCCTGGCTCACCATGATCATATACATCATGAAGGAGGTGAAGCCCAAGCCATAGCCAAACTGTTCCAGCGCCAGGCAAGTGGAGATCCAGGCGAAGCCCTGGGGCTGCGCTTGCGACAGGTAGACGAAGACCAGGTCCGGAATGTGGATCGCAATCGCAAAAGGCCACAGGCAGCGCTTGAGTCCAAAGCGCGCAATCAGCCAGCCTCCAACCAGGCCACCGAGGATCAGGCCGATAATGCCTACCGTACCGTAGGCGATGCCCACTTCGGCAGTGCCCATGCCCAAGCCGCCTTTTTCCAGCGGGTCTTTCAGGAAAGGCACCACCATTTTCAGCAGCTGCGATTCGCCCAGGCGGAACAGCAGCAGGAACAGCAGGATCACGACGATGCCGTCCTTGCGGAAAAAGGCAGCGAAAGTGGCAAAGAATTCCTGCATTGGCGAAACAGCGTGCTTGGCAGGCGCATCCTCCGCCGGCCGGGGCAGGACGATGAAGTGATACATCGCCAGCAGAATGAACACCGCCCCAGCCACGCCGAAGGTCACCGCCCACGCCATATGCGGATTGCCGTAATGCTTGATGATTTCACCGGCCAGGAACAGCAGGCCGCCATTGCAGGCCACGTTGGCCGCACGGTAAAAAGTGCTGCGCACGCCGACAAATTCCGCCTGCTGCTTCTGCCGCAGGCCGAGCATGTAAAAGCCGTCCGCCGCGATATCGTGGGTGGCGGAGCTGAACGCCATCAGCCACAAAACGCCCAGGCTAAGCTGGAAAAAATTCGATAGCGGCAGCGTGAAGGCCACCGCTCCGAGCGACACACCCAGCACCATTTGCAGGATGACGACCCAGGCACGCTTGGTGCCGAACATTTCGATCAAGGGAGACCAGAGCGGCTTGATGACCCACGGCAGGTAAAGCCAGCCGGTGTAAAACGCCATGTCCGTGTTGGAAATGCCGAGGTCCTTGTACATCGCGGTGGAAAGCGCCATCACCGCAAAGTAGGGAATGCCCTGGTTGAAATACAGTGTCGGGACCCAGCCCCAGGGGCTGCGTTGCTGCGCTCGATCCATTACGTCCTTTCTTATCGGCCGAGCGCGCCGCGTACGCTGCCCTTGGCCTGGTCCAGCAAACCTTGCGCCTGCTGCACCGTGGTTTTCTTCAACAGGGCGACTACCGCCACCTTGACATGGAAGCCGCACTGTTCCAGCGTTTTGCGAGCTGTCGTTTCGTCGGCGCCGGTGGCGTGCATGGTAAGCCGCACCGTGCGTGCAAAGAGCTTCGCGTTGGTCGGCTTCAAGTCTACCATCAAGTTTCCATAAACCTTGTTCAAGCGGACCATGATGGCGCTGGAAATCGTGTTCAGCACGATCTTCTGCGCAGTGCCTGCTTTCAGGCGCGTGCTGCCGGAGATGATTTCGTTGCCGGTATCGAGAATGATGCCGAAATCGGCTTCACGCAAGACGGGCGCGCCCGGGTTGTTGGCAATGCCGATGGCCAGCGCACCGGCGCCACGCGCGGCTTCGATGGCGCCCAGCACATAGGGGGTGGTACCGGAGGCGGCCAGCGCCAGCACCACGTCGTCCTTGCCGGGATTCAGCGCCAGCAGGTCGCGCGCGCCTTGCGCGCGGTCGTCCTCCGCGCCTTCCACCGCCTTGAACATGGCTTCCGCACCGCCTGCGAGAATGGCGACGGCACGCTCATACGGCCAGGAAAAGGTGGGATACAGTTCAACGCTATCGAGCACCCCGAGGCGGCCGGAGGTGCCTGCGCCAACGTAAAGCAGGCGCCCGCCCGCTTCGATGCGCGGCACCGCTGCTTCAATCGCTTGGGCAATGGCGGGGATGACGGCGCGCACTGCCTGCACCGCGTTCAGCTGGTCGTCGGCGAAGGCTGCGGCCAGTTGCTCTGTGGGATATTGGTCCAGTTCCAAATGCTGCGAACTGGGGGATTCAGTTTTCAGCATGTCTCAACATATGGCGAATGGCTTATGCAGCCCTGCGCATCTCCGCCACGAAATCGTAATGGTCGCTGCGGCAGTAAGAGTGCGTGAGCTCGATCGCCTGTCCCGACTCCAGATAGGCGATACGGGTAATGAACAGGACGGCCTGTCCTTCCGGTACTTCCAGCTGGCGCGCAAGTTCGGCCGAGGCGTTCATGGCGCGAATGTGTTGCAGTGCGCGTGCCGGTCCTTTGCCCACTGAATCCAGGTATTGGTACAGCGAGTCGCCAATCAATTCCGGGTTGGCGACGATGGTTTGCGGCAGCACGGAGACTTCGTAAGCCATCACCACGTCATCGGCCAGGCGCAGGCGTTCCAGCCTTGCCACGCGGGTGTTGGGCGACAAGCCGAGACTCAGTTGTTCGTCCGCCGTTGCGGCGACGAGGGCGCGTTTGAGCCAGCGCGAACCGGGCTTGTAGCCGCGCTGCGAAAGCTGTTCCGAAAAACTGGTGAGGTTGGACAGCGGCTGCTCGATGCGCGGCGCGATGTAATTGCCCGAGCCGCGGCGGCGCACCACCAGGCCCTGGTCGACCAACTGGTCGATGGCCTTGCGCGCCGTGACGCGCGATACGTTCAGCAGTTCCGACAGGGTCCGTTCGGAAGGCAGGGCCTGGTCTACCTGATAGCGTCCGTTTCGAACATCGTCGCTCAACTTGCGGGCAATCTGCATGTACAGCGGCGAATTGTCTTGTTGGTCTGGTTTGAATTCAGCGCTGGTGAGGCTCATTACTTTTCTCCTATAGTTGCTAGTGTAATAGCGAAAGGTAAATTACGCTGCTCTTTTCATTTACCAGTTGAAGTGAGCATCGATGCCATTTACCAACGGTATTTGAATTAATTTGCCATGAGGCAACATTACGCTTAAGCTTTACGCTTCATTTCCCGGAGATGGAATGGCGAACGGTAAGCAGGTAATAGTGATCGGCGGCGGCGTGGTCGGCCTGGCGTCAGCGTGGTGGCTGCTCGAAGCAGGCCTCCGCGTGACCCTGCTCGAACGTTCCCCGACCGTCGGCACTGCCGCCAGCTACCGCAATGGTGGGCAACTGAGCTATCGCTATGTGTCGCCGCTGGCCGATGTCGGCGTGCCGAAAAAAGTCATGGAATGGCTGTTCGAGAAAGATGGCCCGCTGCGCTTCCGTCCCGAAGCCGATTACCGCCAATGGCGCTGGATCGCACGGTTCCTGAAGAACTGCAATGCCGAGACCAATGCCCGCATTACCGCCAAGCTGCTGCAACTGGGTGAGCTGAGCCGGCAGTCGCTGACGCAACTTGAACTGAAGCTGCCGCTGTCCAAATTCAACTGGCGCAATGCCGGCAAGCTCGTGGTCTATCGCAGCGAAGAAGCCTTCAAGGCGGCGCTGGACAAGCCCGGTGTCGATCAAAACCGCGCCGTGCTATGGGGCGCCGATACGGCCCGCATCGAGCCTGCGCTGGCGCACGTTGCCTCAAAGCTGGCCGGGGGCATTTTCAATCCCGGCGAAGCGGTAGCTGACTGCTATGCCTTCTGCCTGGCGCTGGAAAAGCGCATTTATGCACACCCGCGTTTCGAACGCTGCATGCACACTGCCGCGCGCCATATCTTTGTCGACCGCGGCAGGGTGTCGGCAATTGAAACCGATGCCGGCTGGATCACGGCCGATCATTATGTGCTGGCCGCAGGCATCCAGAGCCGCGACCTGGCTGCCACTGCGAACCTCGACCTGCCGATGTATCCGCTGAAGGGCTACAGCCTGACCGCCCCGATCGGCGGCGAGCACGTGCCGCCCAATATCAGTGTGACCGATTTCGAACGCAAGACCTTGTACGCCCGCATCGGCAACGAACTGCGCATCGCAGCCATGGTCGACCTGGTGGGTGAAAACAAACGAATCGACCGGCGCCGGATTGCCAGCATGTCCCGCATGGCGCGCGAAACGATGCCGGATGCCGCCGACTACGACAAGGCCGAAGCCTGGGCAGGCCTGCGGCCAGCGACGCCAAACGGCGCACCAATCATCGGCCCCACGCCATACCCCAACCTCTGGCTCAATGTCGGTCACGGCGGGCTAGGCTTCACCTTCGCCTGCGGCAGCGCGAGCCTGCTGGCGACCCTGATGCGCGGCAAAGAGCCGCCCTTCGAGCTCGACTTCCTGGCCTATAAGGCTTAGCCCAAATATTTCGCAGGAACGCTGTCGGTTAGCCAGACGCCGTTCTCGGACAAGTAGAAGAGGTGGCCATCACGGGCCATCTGGCCTGACGCCACGAGCAGAATGACCGGCTTGCCGTGACGGCTGCCGACTTTTTCGGCAGTCGCACGGTCGGATGAAAGGTGTACATACTGACGCGAGGCCGAATGCAGGCCGCTTTCACGGATCGAATCCAGAAATCGGGTTGCGGTTCCATGGAACAGTTGCTCGGGCGGTGTTTGCGGGGCCAGTCCCAGCGCTATTTCTACCGAATGTCCCTGGTTGGCACGGATCTTCGCGCCATCGGCGCTGATCGCAAATCGTTGCTTATCGCTCTCTGCGACAATGGTTTCGATCTGATCCCGGCTTAGCTGTGTGCCGCGAGCGGAGGCCAGGGCGATCAGTTCATCGATAGAGGACCACCCGTTCGGATCAAGAGTCAGCCCGATTTCTTCCGGTTTGTGACGCAAGATCAGGCTGAGGAACTTGCCGGCACTTGCATTGTTCATATTGCTCATTTGGCACATATTAGCCCAAACGCCGATATGGCGGATAATGGCGGGATGTCCAAATCCAAGACCCCTGTCGGCTGCCCATGCGGCGGTCCTTCTTTTGAGGCTTGCTGCGGCCCCTTTATCGAAGGGAAAGCCCTGCCGGAGACGGCTGAGCAGCTGATGCGCTCCCGTTATTCCGCCTATACGCTCCGGAACGAGCCGTATTTGTTGTCAACTTGGCATGAGAGCACCCGTCCAACGGAGCCAATTATTCAGCAGGACGAGAAGCTCCAATGGCTGGGACTTGAGGTAAAATCTGCTTTACGTTTACGTCAACGTAAAGCAGAGGCCCAGCCGAACGAGGATTTTGTCGAGTTCGTTGCCCGCCTGCGCGTGGATGGCCGCGGCCAGCGTCTGCATGAGCTGAGCCGCTTCCTGCGCGAACCGGGCGAAGGTGGCTTGCGCTGGTTTTACGTCGACGGCGAATTTCCAGAATAAGACAAGAGGACGAGACATGCCGCATATCGAAAGCAAACTCAATCCGCGCAGCGAGGACTTCAAAGCCAACGCCGCCGCCATGCAAGCCCTGGTCGACGACCTGCGCGCCAAAGTCGCGAAAGCGGCGCAAGGCGGCGGCGAGGCGGCCAGCGCCAAGCACGTGGCGCGCGGCAAACTGCTGCCACGCGACCGCGTACAGATGCTGCTCGATCCCGGCACTCCCTTCCTCGAGTTCTCCCAGCTGGCTGCCTACGATATGTACGACAACGCCGCTCCGGCAGCAGGCGTGATCACCGGCATCGGCCGCGTGAACGGCCAGGAATGCGTGATCGTGTGTAACGACGCCACCGTGAAGGGCGGCACCTACTACCCGATGACGGTGAAGAAACACCTGCGCGCGCAGGAGATCGCGGAGCAGAACAACCTGCCATGTATCTACCTGGTGGACTCGGGCGGCGCCAACCTGCCGAACCAGGACGATGTGTTCCCGGACCGCGACCACTTCGGCCGCATCTTCTTCAACCAGGCCAATATGTCGGCCAAGGGCATCCCGCAGATTGCGGTGGTGATGGGTTCCTGCACCGCCGGCGGCGCTTACGTGCCCGCCATGTCGGACGAATCGATCATCGTCAAAGAGCAGGGCACCATCTTCCTGGGCGGCCCTCCGCTGGTGAAGGCGGCGACCGGCGAAGTGGTTTCCGCTGAAGACCTGGGCGGTGGCGACGTGCACACCCGCCTGTCCGGTGTGGCCGACCACCTGGCGCAGGACGATATGCATGCGCTGTCGATGGCCCGCACCATCGTCTCCAACCTGAATCGCCAGAAGCCGCAGCAAGGCGTGCTGCGCGACGCGGTGGAACCGAAATACGCGCCGGAAGAACTGTACGGCGTGATTCCGGTCGATACCCGCAAGCCTTTCGATATCCGCGAAGTGATCGCGCGTATCGTCGACGGCTCCGAATTCGATGAATTCAAGGCACGTTACGGCACCACCCTGGTATGCGGCTTCGCCCATATCTACGGCATGAAGGTCGGCATTATCGCCAACAACGGTATCCTGTTCTCCGAGTCCGCGCTGAAGGGCACGCACTTTATTGAGCTGTGCTGCCAGCGCAAGATCCCGCTGGTATTCCTGCAGAACATCACCGGCTTCATGGTCGGCCGCAAGTATGAAAACGAAGGCATCGCCCGTAACGGCGCCAAGATGGTGACTGCTGTCGCTACCGCCTCCGTGCCGAAATTCACCGTGATCATCGGCGGCTCCTTCGGCGCCGGCAACTACGGCATGTGCGGCCGCGCTTACTCGCCACGCATGTTGTGGATGTGGCCTAACGCGCGCATCTCCGTGATGGGCGGCGAGCAGGCGGCTGGCGTGCTGGCCACCGTCAAGCGCGACGGCATCGAAGCCAAGGGCGGCAGCTGGAGCGCCGAGGAAGAAGCAGCCTTCAAGCAGCCGATCAAGGAACAGTACGAGCACCAGGGCCATCCTTACTACGCCTCCGCGCGCCTGTGGGACGATGGCGTGATCGATCCGGCCGACACCCGCATGGTGCTGGGCCTGGGCCTCTCCGCCGCGCTCAACGCGCCGATCCCGGACACCAAGTTCGGCGTGTTCCGCATGTAAGGAGTGATGACGATGACCTACGAGACTTTGACCGTCGCCATCAACGACAAGATCGCCACCGTCACCCTGAACCGTCCGGACGTGCGCAATGCCTTCAACGAGCATTCGATCAACGATCTCACGCGCGCCTTCTCGGAACTGGGCCGCAACGAAAACGTGCGTGCCATCGTACTGGCCGGGAACGGCCCGGCCTTCTGCGCCGGCGGTGACCTGAACTGGATGAAGAAGATGGCCCATTACACCCACGAGGAGAATGAGGCCGACGCCATGCAGCTGGCGCAAATGCTGCGCACTATCTACCTGTGCCCGAAACCGACCATCGCGCGCGTGCATGGCGATTGCTATGCGGGCGGCATGGGCCTCGTTTCGGCCTGCGACATCATCGTCGCAGTGCCGGAAGCGAATTTCTGCCTGAGCGAAGTGAAACTGGGCTTGATCCCCGCGACCATTTCGCCGTATGTGATCAAGGCGATGGGTGAGCAGGCTTCGCGCCGCTATTTCCTCACCGCCGAACGTTTCAGCGCCGCCGAAGCACACCGCATCGGCATGGTGCACGAACTGGTCGCCGCCGACGCACTGGACGCCAGGATGGCGGAAGTGCTGAAGGCGCTGGTGACCAACAGCCCGAACGCAGTGAAGGAAGCCAAAGTGCTGGTGCGCGACGTCGTCGGCAAGCCGGTGAACGATGCCCTGCTGGCCGATACGGCCGAACGCATCGCCCACATCCGCGCTTCCGAGCAAGGCCGCGAGGGCGTTGCTTCCTTCCTCGAGAAGCGCAAGCCGGGCTGGCTGAATTGAACGGAGCAGTTTTTGGAAGTGAACCAACAAAACGATTGGGTAGCACGTAGCCTGAAGTCAGTCTGGCACCCGTGCACCCAGATGCAGCACCATGAAACGGTACCGCTGATCCCCGTCAGCCATGGCCGCGGCGTGTGGCTGTATGACCACCAAGGCAACCGCTACCTGGATGCGATCAGCTCCTGGTGGGTGAACCTGTTCGGCCATGCGAATCCGCGCATCAATGCGGCATTGCGCGAACAGCTCGACATGCTGGAGCATGCGATGCTGGCCGGCTTCACCCACGAGCCGGTGATCCAGCTCAGCGAACGCCTGGCGGCGCTGACCCAGCACAATCTGGGCCACGCCTTCTATGCGTCCGATGGCGCATCGGCGGTCGAAATCGCATTGAAAATGAGCTTCCACGCCTGGCGCAATATGGGCCAGGGCGACAAGCAGGAATTCGTTTGCCTGAAGGGCAGCTACCACGGCGAGACCATCGGCGCGCTGGCCGTGACCGACGTGGCGCTGTTCAAGGATGCCTACGGCCCGCTGCTGCGCGCCACCCAGACCGTGATGTCACCGGATGCGCGCCAGGCCGACGAAGGCGAAACGGCGGCCGACGTAGCGCGCCGCGCCGCCGCCGATGTCGAGCGCATGTTCACCGAACGCGCCGGCAAAATCGCCGCCATCATCATCGAGCCGCTGGTGCAATGCGCCACCGGCATGGCGATGCATGATCCGCTCTACCTGAAACTGGTGCGCGAACTGTGCGACAAGCACGGCGTGCACCTGATCCTGGACGAAATCGCCGTCGGCTGTGGCCGCACCGGCACCTTCTTCGCCTGCGAGCAGGCCGGGATCTGGCCGGACTTCCTTTGCCTGTCGAAGGGCATCAGCGGCGGCTACCTGCCGCTGTCCATCGTCCTGTCGCGCGACGAGATCTATCAGGCCTTCTACGACGCCGACGTCACACGCGGCTTCCTGCATTCGCACTCCTACACCGGCAATCCGCTGGCATGCCGCGCCGCGCTGGCCACGCTGGACATCTTTGCTGAAGATCACGTGCTGGAAGCGAACAAGGCGCGCTCACGCAAGCTGACCGAGGCCCTGGCGCCGCTGGCCAGCCACGAGAACACCGAGAACTTCCGCAACCGCGGCATGATCTGGGCGTTTGACGCGGTCGGCGCCGCGCCGGGCTTCTCGCGCCGCTTCTTCACCGAAGGCACGAAGCAGGAACTGCTGCTGCGTCCAATCGGCAATACCGTGTACCTGATGCCGCCGTACATCCTCAGCGACGAAGAAATCGACGGCCTGGCCGCGCGCACGCTGTCGGTCTTCGAGAAAACGCGGGTGGGCTGACCATGGAACTGCTCGCAAAACTCGACCAGCAGCTGCAAGCGCTGGATGACAAGAACCTGATCCGCAAGCGCCGCTCGGTGGAAACCGCCTGCGCGCCGCGCGTCATGGTCGATGGCCGCGAACTGCTGGCCTTCTGCAGCAACGATTATCTCGGCCTGGCAGCGCACCCGCGCGTAGGCGAAGCGATGCAGCAAGGTGTTGAACTGTATGGCGCCGGCAGCGGCGCCGCACACCTGGTCAGCGGCCATAGCCGCGCGCACACGTTGCTGGAACAGCGTCTTGCCGAATTCCTGTCACCGCATCTGGTGGAGGCGCAGGCGCTGTACTTCTGCACTGGCTACATGGCCAACCTGGCCGTGGTGACCGGGTTGGCAGTTGGCGACAAGGACACTGAAATCTTCAGCGAAGCGTTGAACCACGCCTCGCTGATCGACGGCGCCCGCCTGGCGCGCACCAAGCTGTCCGTCTACCCGCACGCGGACGTAGCCGCACTGGGCGCGCTGCTGGCATCCAGCACCGCCAGCAACAAGATCGTGGTCACGGACGCCGTATTCAGCATGGACGGCGACCTGGCAGACCTGCCTGCGCTGCTGGCCCTGTGCGAACAGCACAAGGCCTGGCTGGTAGTGGACGATGCCCACGGCTTTGGCACGCTGGGAGAACATGGCCGCGGAGCGCTCGAGCACTTTGCCATCCGCTCGCCTTACCTGGTGTATGTCGGCACGCTGGGCAAGGCTGCCGGCGTGGGCGGCGCATTCGTGGCGGCGCACCGCACCGTGGTGGAAACGCTGATCCAGCGTGCCCGCCCATACATCTTCACGACGGCCGCTCCGCCGGCGCTGGCGCACGCGCTGCAGGCCAGCCTCGATATCATCTGTGGCGACGAAGGCCGAGAGCGCCGCGCCCACTTGCAGGCGCTGGTGGCACAATTGCAGGACAGCCTGCGCCTGAAGCGCTGGCAACTGCTGCCGTCGAAAACGGCAATCCAGCCAATCATCATTGGCGAAAATGACGAAACCATGCGCCTGTCCGCCGCGCTGTACGAGAAAGGCCTGTGGGTAGGGGGCATCCGCCCGCCAACCGTGCCGGCAGGTACCGCGCGCCTGCGCATCACGCTGTCCGCCGCCCACACTGCCGACGACGTGCGCCGCCTGGCAGACGCAATTAACGAACTGGAAAGGACCTGATATGGCGCTAGAAGACCCTGTCATCGCTCCTGAGCCCCAAGCCGCTGCAGCCGCAGACGGCCTGCCGCCGCGCTTCGCCTGCTTTGTGGCAGGCACCGATACCGAAATCGGCAAGACGCTGACCTCGTCCGCCATGCTGTACGCCCTGGTGCGGCAAGGCGCCCGCGCCTGCGGCATGAAACCGGTCGCCGCCGGTGCGGTGATGAAAAACGGCCAGTTGCACAACGACGATGCCGACCAGCTGATCGAAGCAAGCAATGTACACTTGCCGCAGTCGCTGACTACCCCATTCATGCTGAAAGAGCCGGCTGCCCCACACATCGCCGCCGCCCTGGAAGGCGTGGAAATCGACCCGGTGCCGATCCTGGCTGCGTACGTTGAAATCGCGGCGGCCACCGATGCCATCGTGGTGGAAGGCGTGGGCGGTTTCCGCGTGCCGCTCACCGACGATTTCGATACCGCCGACCTGGCCGAACAGCTGGCGCTGCCGGTGGTGCTGGTGGTGGGCCTGCGCCTGGGCTGCATCAACCATGCACTGTTGACGGTCGAAGCAATCGAGTCGCGTGGGCTGAAGCTGGCGGGCTGGGTCGCCAACACCCTGGAATTTGAAATGAACTTCGCGGACGAGAATATCGCCGCACTGGCAGCGCGCATTCCCGCGCCGCTGCTCGGCCGCATCCCGCGACTGGCGAAACCGACTGCCGCCGCTGCTGCCGAATACCTGAACTTCACGTCCCTGCCGAACTGGCCGGGCCGCCGCACCAAGTAAGAGAGGAAGAACATGTCCCTGCAAGAACCTAAAGCCGTCCAGCTGCACCGACCAACCGCCGCCATCAAGCTGCCGGAAGCCGCCACCTGGCCACTGGAAGACGTGATGGCCCTGTACGAGCTGCCATTCAACGACCTGATGTTCCGCGCACAGGAAGCACACCGCGCCCACTGGCCGGACGGCGACGTCGAACTGGCGACCCTGCTCTCGATCAAGACCGGCGGCTGTGAAGAGGATTGCGGCTACTGCCCGCAAGCCGCGCGCTACGACACCGGCGTGGAAGCCAAGAAGATCCTGGACCTGGACACAGTTCTGGACGCCGCCAAACAGGCAAAAGACAACGGCGCCACCCGTTTCTGCATGGGCGCGGCATGGCGCAGCCCGAAAGAGCGCGACATGGAAAAAGTCGAAACCATGGTGCGTGAAGTGAAGGCCATGGGCCTGGAGACCTGCGCCACCCTGGGCATGCTGGAAGCCGAACAGGCGCAGCGCCTGAAGGACGCGGGCCTGGACTACTACAACCACAACCTGGACACCTCGCCGGACTTCTACGGCGACGTGATCTCCACCCGCCAGTACCAGGACCGCCTGGACACCCTGGGCCACGTGCGCAACGCCGGCCTGAAGGTCTGCTGCGGCGGCATCGTGGGCATGGGCGAGACGCGCGAACAGCGCGCCGGCCTCATCGCCCAGCTGGCCAACCTGAACCCGTATCCTGAGTCGGTGCCGGTCAACCACCTGGTGCAAGTGGAAGGCACCCCGCTGCACGGCCTGGACAAACTGGACCCGCTGGAATTCGTGCGCACCATCGCCGTTGCCCGCATCACCATGCCGAAAGCACGCGTGCGCCTGTCGGCCGGCCGCCGCGAACTGGGCGAAGCCGTGCAGGCGATGTGCTTCATGGCCGGCGCCAACTCGATCTTCTACGGCGACAAGCTGCTGACCACCGACAATCCGGAAGCCAACGACGACCGCGCACTGCTGGCCAAATTGGGCCTGCCGACCCGCGGCGCCGTGCTGGACTCGGTACAAAAAGAAGCCTGCGGCTGCTGATAAGAATTCCAAAAAGAGTAGAGAGAGACATGTTCAAAAAAATCCTGATTGCCAACCGTGGTGAAATTGCTTGCCGCGTCGCTGCAACCGCACGCCGCATGGGCATCAAGACCGTGGCCGTGTATTCGGATGCGGACGCCAATGCCAAGCACGTTGCCGTGTGCGACGAAGCAGTGAACATCGGCCCAGCCGCCGCCAAGGAATCCTACCTGTGCGGTGACAAGCTGATCGCCGTTGCGCTGGCAACCGGTGCGGAAGCAGTCCACCCGGGCTATGGCTTCCTGTCCGAGAACGCCGAGTTCGCGGACGCCTGCGCCGAAGTAGGCCTGGCCTTCATTGGCCCGCCAGCTTCCGCCATGCGCGCCATGGGCTCGAAGTCGGCAGCAAAGCAGCTGATGGAGAAGGCCAACGTGCCGCTGGTGCCGGGCTACCACGGTGACAATCAGGACGCAGGCTTCCTGCAAGAGCAAGCCGACCGCATCGGCTACCCTGTGCTGCTGAAGGCTTCGGCCGGCGGCGGCGGCAAGGGCATGCGCGTGGTCGACTCGTCCGAAGCGTTCAAGGATGCGCTGGCATCCTGCAAACGCGAGGCGATCAGCTCCTTCGGCGACGACAAGGTGCTGGCTGAGAAATACCTGCAGCGCCCACGCCACATTGAGATCCAGGTATTCGCCGACACGCACGGCAACTGCATCTACCTGTTCGAGCGTGACTGCTCGGTGCAGCGCCGCCACCAGAAAGTGCTGGAAGAGGCGCCTGCTCCGGGCATGAGCACCGAACGCCGTGCTGCAATGGGCGAAGCCGCTGTTGCCGCCGCGCGCGCCGTTGGCTATGTCGGCGCCGGTACGGTGGAATTCATCGCCAATCAGGACGGCAGCTTCTACTTCATGGAGATGAACACCCGCCTGCAGGTGGAACACCCAGTGACCGAAATGATCACTGGCACCGACCTGGTGGAATGGCAGATCCGCGTCGCCGCGGGCGAAGCCCTGCCGAAGCAGCAGGCCGACCTGACCATCAACGGCCACGCGATCGAGGCACGTATCTACGCCGAAAATCCGGAGAAGGGCTTCCTGCCATCGATCGGCACGTTGCGTCACCTGGAAACGCCAAGCTCCGTGAACTTCGAACTGGGCGGCGTGCCTGGCCATCCATCTGCCGTGCGGATCGACTCGGGCGTGCGCGCTGGCGATGCCATTTCACCGTTCTACGACCCGATGATCGCCAAGCTGATCGTATGGGGCGCAGACCGCAAGCAGGCACTGGCGCGCATGGCGCAAGCGCTGTCGCAATACCAGATCGTCGGCCTGGCGACCAATATCGCCTTCCTGAAACGCTTGGTGGAAGGCGACGCCTTCGCCAACGCCGACCTGGATACCGGCCTGATTGAACGCAACCACGACGCGCTGTTCCCGCCTGCGCGCTCGATTCCCGTGGCCGCCGTGGCGCTAGCCGCGGTGTCGCTGATCGAAGAAGAGAAAGACAGGTCGGCCGCCCAATCGGGCGCCAACAAAGGCGATCCGTGGGGCCAGGCACTGGGCTGGCGCATGAACTTCAACTATGCCCGCAAGCTGTCCTTCAGCGACGAGCATGGCAAGCAGTACACGCCGATGCTGACCTACCTGCCGCACGGCTGGCAGTTCGAGATCAAAGGCCTGGAAGTCGACCTGTCGCTGTTCAAGCAGGACGGCGTTGACCTGAGCATCAAGCTGGGCGAAACGTCGGTGCACGGCACCGTGCGCCGCGATGGCGACGTATTCCACGTGTTCACCGGCGGCGGCCACTATGTGCTGGACTATAACGACCCGATGGCGCATGCCGGCGAGTCCGAAGCCGAAGGCGGCCGCCTGACCGCGCCAATGCCGGGCAAGGTGGTTGCCGTGCTGGCCGAGAAGGGCAAGGAAGTGAAGAAAGGCGATGCGCTGGTCATCATGGAAGCGATGAAGATGGAGCACACCATCTCCGCTCCGCATGACGGCATCGTTGAAGAAGTCCTGTACGCGGTAGGCGACCAGGTGGCGGACGGCGCTCCCCTGCTGGCCTTCAAGACCGCGGCTTAAGGAAGGCGCATGCGTATCCTCCTTTATCGCGCGGATGGCAACACCGCGCCGTGGATCAAGGATTTCGCCGACTTCATGCCGGAGGCGGAAGTAGTGGTCTGGCGCGAAGGCATCGACCTGCCGGAGTGTGACTACGCCGTGCTGTGGACGCCGCCGCAGGCCATGCTGGCCGACCTGGCGCGCGTCAAGGCGATCTTCCTGACCGGCGCCGGCGCCGATGCGATCATGAAGTATGCGCATGCCATTCCGCCGCATATTCCGATCGTGCGTTTGAACGACGCCGGCATGGGGATGCAGATGGCGGAATATGTCACGCATGCGCTGCTGCGCTACTTCCGCCGCATGGACGAATATGAAGCGCAGGCACGCTCCGGCGCATGGCTGCAACTGGAAGCGCGCGACAAGTCCGCTTTTTCTGTCGGAGTGATGGGCGTCGGTGCCTTGGGCATGCGTGTGATCGAGGCGCTGCGGCCGTTTGAGTTCCCGCTGCGCGCATGGAGCCGCACGCCCAAGTCGCTGGAGGGCGTTGAATGCTTCGACGGCGACGAAGGACTTGCCGGCTTCCTCGGATCATCGCGCGTGGTGGTGTGCATGCTGCCGCTGACTGAGGAAACCACCAACATCCTCAACCGCACCACCATGCAACAGCTGCCGCCGGGCGCTTACATCATCAACGTAGGGCGCGGCGCGCACATTGCCGAGCCGGACTTGCTGCCGCTGATTAAATCCGGCCATATTGCCGGCGCCACGCTCGACGTGTTCCGCAATGAGCCGCTGCCTGCGCAGCACCCGTTCTGGCAGGAGCCCCGCATTACCATTACGCCGCATATTTCGGCACTGACGCTGCGCCGCGAAAGCGTGGAGCAGATGGTTGGCAAAATGCGCCAGCACGCACGCGGCGAAGAAGTCGCCGACGTCATCAACCGCACAAAGGGATACTGAAATGAGTTTGCCAAAGAAGGTCAAGATTGTTGAAGTGGGCCCGCGCGACGGCCTGCAAAACGAAAAAGGCGACGTGCCAGCCGACGTGAAGATCGAGCTGGTGAACCGGCTGACGGAAGCCGGCTTCCCGAATATCGAAGCTGCTTCCTTTGTGTCGCCCAAGTGGGTGCCGCAGATGGCGACCTCGAAAGAAGTCATGGCGGGCATCACCCGCAAACCCGGCGTGATCTATTCCGCGCTGACGCCGAATATGCAAGGCTTCGAAGCCGCGCTGGCGGCTGGCGCAAACGAAGTGGTGATCTTCGGCGCCGCGTCGGAAGCGTTCTCGCAGAAGAACATCAACTGCTCCATCGCGGAGTCGATCGAACGCTTCGTGCCGGTTGCAAAGGCAGCCAAGGATGCCGGCCTGCGCCTGCGCGCCTCCGTCAGCACCGCGTTTGGCTGCCCCTACCAGGGCGAAGTGCCACTGGACTCCGTCGCCTATGTTGTGGGCCGCATGCGCGACCTGGGTTGCGACGAGATCGATATTGCCGACACCATCGGCGTATCGACCCCGCTCAAGACCAAGGCGGTGATGGAGCGCGCGATCAAGGAATTCCACGCGAATCGCCTGGCAGGCCATTTCCACGATACCTACGGCCAGGCGCTGGCGAATATCTACGCTTCGATGGAAGTCGGCATTGAGATCTTCCATTCCTCCGTGTCGGGGCTGGGCGGCTGCCCTTATGCCAAGGGCGCTACCGGCAACGTCGCGACGGAAGACGTGATCTACATGATGAATGGCCTGGGCATCGAAACCGGCGTGGACCTGGACAAGGTTGTCGACGCGGGCCAGTTCATTTCCAGCTTCCTGGGCCGCAAGGCCGCCAGCCGCGCAGGCAATGCAATTGCCGCCAAACGCGCAGGCTGATTAGTTCTCGTCCGAGCGGCCGCGCAGCAGGAATACTGCCAGCAGCGTGGCCGCCGCACGCTGCAGCGACTGCCAGTTCGGCGTTGCGAACAGCGTTTCAAGCCGCGGCAAAGGATGGGGCGCACCGTCCGCAATCTCGCCCCACACGCGCGCGAACTGCGCGATGCCGTTGCGTTCTTCCGCCGAGAACACTGGTTCAGTGAAATGTTGCTTCCAGTCCGGCGTTACCCAATCTTCCCACTGATTCAAGACTTCGTCCGCTGCCGACATGCCTGGCGCGGCGGCCTGCAACTGTCGTTGCGCTTCGAAGGAACTGGCCAGCTCCAGGTATTCGATGATGCGATTGCGCACGCGGCGCAGGCCGACAGGCTGCTCCGGAACCGAGACGCGCGGGGTGCGCAACCAATAGTACAAATCGTAAGTTGTGGCCTCGGCGACCGGCTCGTTGCCAGGAATATCCGCCTTCTGCTGCCAGAGCGGGAACCAATGCGGGTCGCGTAGATAGCCGCTGCTGGCCGGCCCACCACCAAATTGCACGTAACGTACTTGCGCCTCCGCCAGGCTATGCACATTTGCGCCGCTGGCAAGGAAGGGAGAGTAAAGTTGCTGCAGGTCGTCTTGCCAGTCGCAGACGGGGCAAGCTGCAAGGGAGCCGGGGGCGCCGGCGAAAGTGGCGTATCCGCAGCAAGGGCAGGTGTACATGGCGCTGATCCTATTGCAGAAAAAAAAAAGACCTGCACGAATGCAGGTCTTTTTCTTGAAACTTGGTCGGAGTACAAGGATTCGAACCTTGGACCCTCTGCTCCCAAAGCAGATGCGCTACCGGGCTGCGCTACACTCCGTAAGAAGCAAGATAATACAAGCTGAGCCGGGGTCCGTCAACCCCCAATTTCAGAATGGAAGGAATAAGCCTTGAATGAAGTAGCCTATCGACCGCCGGGATGGCGCATAGCAGTCGGTATCGTTATTTCTTTGCTACTGCACGTGACTGCAATTGTTTTCCTGCGCCTGCCTGAGCCGCGCCAGGTGGCCGATCCACGCACCTGGCTGACCCCGGTAGAAGTAAGGATCGTGCCCCCCCCGCCGCCAGTTCCACCGCCCGTTGTGGAATCGGCATCCCATCCTGTCGCCGCAGCCGGACCGCGCCGCCAGCAGCGCCATGCCGAGCCGCGCAAGAAGACGCCCAAGGAGGAGCAACCGGAACTGGCAACGCAGCCAGCGCGTGAATCGACATTCATCCTCACCCCAGCCGAAAGCGGCTCAGCACCGCGCTTCGACCGCGAAGCCGCCAAAGCCGCCGCACGCGACATTGCCGGCGAATTAGGCCCACCGCAAATAGCCCTGCGCGAAACCCGCCAAGAAAAGCTCGGCCGCAAGATCCAGAGCGCAGCCCGCCCCAACTGCAAAGACGGCATTCCCGGCGGCCTGCTGGCCCCGCTCTACCTGATGATGGACAAAAAAGACAGCGGCTGCAAATGGTAGAGCCCGTGTCCCACCATGGGGTCACACCCGTTTTGAGACACGAGCCCAGCCGCGCCATGGACGAGGCCGTGTCCCATTTCGGGTGTGACCCCATGGTGGGACACGGGCTGGGCAGTGGGCGCTTATTGCTTCAGCTCGAGGGCGCGGTCGTAGAGGGCGTTCTTCTTTTTGCCGGTGATCTGGGCGGCGAGGGCGGCGGCTTGTTTTACCGGCAATTCGGCGAGCAGGATTTGCAGGATGCGGTCGGTCTCGGCATCCTGGCCTTCGGCGGCTGGTGGGGCGCCTTCTACCAGCACTACGAATTCGCCTTTTTCGTGGTTGGCGTCGGATTTCAGCCAGGCGACTGCTTCGCCCAGCGGGCAGCGGTGGATTTGCTCGAACAGCTTGCTTACCTCGCGGGCGAACACCACTTGGCGCTCGACGCCGAAGACGTCGGCCAAGGCTTGGGTGCACTCGACAATACGGTGCGGCGCTTCGTAGAACACCAGCGTGGCCGGGGCGGCGGCGAGGCTTTGCAGCGCAACTTCACGCTGCTTGGCTTTGGATGGCAAAAAGCCAACAAAATGGAATTGGTCGTTGACCAGGCCACTGGCCGACAGCGCGGCTACGGCGGCTGAGGCGCCCGGCAATGGAATCACCCGCAGGCCGGCGGCGCGCACGGCGTCCACGATCCGCGCGCCCGGGTCGGATACGGCCGGGGTGCCGGCATCGGAGACCAGGGCAATGCGTTGCCCCGCCTGCAGCCGGGCAATCAGGCCCTCTGCCGCTTCGCGTTCGTTATGCATATGGGCTGCCACCAGCGGCTTATGCAGGCCGAAGCGATTCATCAGCTGGGCCGTATTGCGGGTATCTTCGCAAGCTACAGCGTCGACCAGCGACAGCACATGCAAGGCACGCAGTGTAATGTCAGTAACATTGCCAATTGGCGTAGCCACCACGTACAAAGATGCCGTAGGATAGTTCTGGTGGACGGTCTCGCCGAGAATGGGCAATGCGGCGAGAGGGCTGGAATCTTGTGCTGTCATTGGGGGTAGGATGCTGTCTAAAAATATCAATAACCTGATACTCTGCGTCGCGGTAGCCGTATTGAGCAGCGCTTGCAGCGCGCCTTGCGGCTCGCCGGGGCGATTGTGCGCGCCAATCACGTCGGTGACAAGTGCGCCGCCAGCCGCCGTGAAGGCGCCGCGTCCGAAACCGCCGGCGCCACCGCCGGAACCGCCCGCGGTCGTTGAAACCTTTGCCGTGCCTTCGCCGGAGGACGCACCGCCTCCGCCCGGCATGATGCAGGTGGTCCCGCAACCGATGGAAGACGCCGGCGGCAAGCCGCCTTACCGCATCGCGCTGCTGCTGCCGCTGCGTTCCGAAGCGTTGGGCCGCGCGGCCGATGCGGTGCGTGCGGGCTTCATGGCGGCCATGGAGCGTGATGCTAAGGGCTTCCAGGTCAATGTGGTGGAAACCGGCGACTCGCCGCAGGAAGTACTGTCGGCCTATGTCACTGCCCAGGAGCAGAACGATATGGTGGTTGGCCCGCTGGCCCGTTCCGCCGTCACCGTCATCGGCTCCAGCCCGCTGGTGGAGAAGCCGACTATTGCGCTGAACCATCCGGAGACGCGCGGCGATCCGCAACTGCCGCCGCAAATGCTGGTGATCGGCTTGTCGATCGAAGATGAGGCGCGTCAGGTGGCCGAGTGGGCTGCGCGTGAAAATCCTTCTGCACGCGCGCTGGTCATCTCCGGCAACACCTCCTGGCAAAAGCGCATCGCCAGCGCCATTTATGCACAGTTGCAGCGCCTGGGCCTGAGCGCCCGCAATTACGACTTCACGCCGCAAAACGGCTATCTGCAGGACGCGGAAATGGTGGCCTTGCGCACGCGCCTGCAAAACGAGCCGGCCGGCGTACTGTTCGCCGCCCTCGACCCGGACCAGCTGCGCCAGCTGAAAATCGCCCTGTCGGCGCCGCCGCTGGGCGAGATCCCGCTGTACGGCACCTCTTCCCTCAATCCCGGCCGCAGCATGTACCGTGCCGGCGCCGAGCTGGATGGCGTGCGCCTGATCGACTTGCCATGGCTGGTGCAGCGCGACCATCCGGCGGTGATGGTGTATCCGCAGCTGGAGCCGCGCGACGAGGCGCGCGTCAGCGCCGACCTGGAACGGGTGTACGCGCTGGGCATTGACGCCTTCCGCATCGCCCGCGAAATCGCGCGCCAGCCGCAGCGCCGCTTCCAGCTGGATGGCGTGACCGGCCAGCTGACCATCGATTTCGGCAACGGGCCGTCCTGGTTCGAGCGCATCGAAACGCCGGTCGAATACCACAACGGCGTGCCAACGCCGGTGCCACAATAGGGCTTCCCATGCCCCGCACCGAGCTGCAGGAAATCGGCCAGGACGGCGAAGATCGCGCCCTGGACTACCTGCAGCAGCAGGGATTGCGCCTGGTCGAGCGCAACTTCCTGTGCAAGGTGGGGGAACTGGACCTGGTCATGCGCGAGGGCGAGCGCCTGGTATTCATCGAGGTCCGCGAACGCAATAGTCCCCTGTACGGCGGGGCGGCGGCCAGCATTTCGCCCGCCAAGCAGCGCCGCATCGTGCGCGCGGCAAAGTTCTATCTGCTGCGTTTTACGAAAATGCCACCATGTCGTATTGACGTAGTGACAATTGATGGCGGACACATAAATTGGCTGCGCGACGCTATCATTGATCAAATGTAAGCATTTTTAACAGCGCTTGTGAGACCCACGGGGCCGCTGCACTATAATTATGCACACTATGACTAATCAACGCATCCTCTCGCACTTTCACGAAAGTGCCGAAATCAAGATCCAGTCCGCAACCGTCCTGGCGCAGCCTATCGCGCAAGCGGTTGAACTGATGTTCTCTGCCCTCTCGAACGGCAACAAGATCCTGGCCTGCGGCAATGGCGGCTCGGCGGCTGACGCCCAGCACTTCGCTGCAGAGCTGGTAGGCCGTTTTGAGCGCGAGCGCTTCCCGCTGCCGGCGATTTCGCTGGCAACCGACACCTCCATCCTGACCGCTGTGGCTAACGACTACAGCTATCGCGAGATCTTCTCCAAGCAGGTGCAGGCCTTCGGCCAGGCTGGCGACATCCTGCTGGCGATTTCCACTTCGGGCAATTCGGCCAATGTGATGGCGGCGATCGAAGCGGCGCTGGAACGCGAGATGCGCGTAGTGGCGCTGACCGGCAAAGGTGGCGGCGCGATCGGCAAGATGCTGACCGACGCTGACGTCCATATCTGCGTACCGGCTGACCGTACCGCCCGTATCCAGGAAGTCCACCTTGTGACCATCCATTGCATTTGCGACGGCATCGACGTCGCGCTGTTCGGAGGAGATGTAAATGAGTAAAGCGCGTCCATTGACGCTGGCCGTGGTGGCCGCAGTCCTGGCGAGCAGCACGCTGTCCGCGTGCGCACCGATCCTGGTTGGCGGCGCTGTCGCCGGCACCATCGCGGCATCCGACCGCCGCACTTTTGGCGCGCAGACCGAAGACAAGTCGATCGTAGTGAAGGCGGAAGTCAAGCTGCCTAACATCGCCGGCAAGAGCTCCCACGTCAATGTGAACAGCTTTAACCGCCGCGTGCTGCTGACCGGCGAAGTACCGGACGAAGAGACCAAGGCCAAAGTTGAACGCGAAGTGCGCGGCATCGAAGGCGTGATGGACGTGACCAATGAACTGGAAGTGGGCTTCTCCTCCAGCTACACCTCGCGCTCCAACGATGCGCTGATCACTTCCAAGGTCAAACTGAGCCTGGCCGACGCCAAGGACATTTCGGCCAATTCCTTCAAGGTCATCACCGAGAAGGGCGCCGTGTTCCTGATGGGCCGCGTGACCCAGCGAGAAGGCACCCAGGCCGCCGACATCGCACGCGGCGTGCGCGGTGTGACCAAGGTTGTCAAGGTATTCGAGTACATTACCGACGACGAAGTAAAGCAGTACCAGTCGTCGCAGGCTTCGCAAGGCTAATCAATCATGAGTACCGGCTCCAGGGCGTGGATCAAACCGGCGATTGCGCTTGCCGTCATCGCCGGCATCGGCTTGACGGCCTACCAGTCGCTGAACAAGCACCAGTCCGCGCCTGCGGTCACCTTCCTCGGCATCAAAGGGGAAAAGATCACGCCTGACAGCCTCAAAGGCAAAGTCGTGATGGTCAATTTCTGGGCTACTTCGTGCACCACCTGCGTGGCGGAAATGCCGGAAATGGTCGAAACGTACAACAAGTACAAGGGCCAGGGCCTGGAATTCGTCGCTGTGGCGATGAAGTACGATGCGCCCAACTACGTGGTCAACTTCACCGAAACGCGCCAGCTGCCATTCAAGGTGGCGCTGGACGTGAGCGGCGATGCTGCCAAAGCCTATGGCGACGTCGCCATGACGCCGACCACCTTCGTCATCGACAAGGATGGCAATATCATCAAGCGCTACGTGGGCAAGCCGGAATTCCCGGCCCTCCACGCCCTGCTCGAAAAGGCCCTGAAGGGCTAAAAGGCGACCTGCGCGGACAGATATGCGCCGCGCTGGGTCTTCGCGTTGAAGACGGTAATCGTTCCCAGGTCTGCATAAGCCGCCGTCAGCGAGAAGTGGCGGTTCGGCAGCCATGCCAGGAAGATGTCCTTGTAGGCTTTTTCATTGTCCACGCCCAGGTTGTGCGGCTTGCTGCGGTATTCGGCGCCGAGAACCAGTTTGCGCGTAAGCAGATAGCCAGCTGACAGCTCTGGCATGAGCTTGCGGCTGCTTTCCTTGTCGCCGCCAAATCCCATGAGGCCCATCTGGTTCGCACGCGTGCTGCGCAGGGTAGCGTTCAGCAGCAGGCTTTGTTCGAAGAGGATTTTGGTGGCGGCGATGTAGAAGTCCGTGCCATGCTCGGACTTCGCTCCAAGCTGCCTGACGTTAGCGACGCCAAGTGCGCCCAGTCCGTCAACGCCTTTGTTCCTCTTGTACTGCAGGCCGACGGCGATTTGCGGCATCCAGCTGTCTTGCTCGTAGACTGCATCGCCAGCCACACGCACTTTGGCGCCGACGATGTCCTGTTTGATGCGTAGCTGATCGAGCGGGGCGAGCCTGCCCTCGAATTCCTGCCGCGCCAGCGAAAGTTCGATGCGATCGCAGATTCCGGCGGCCACGCCATAGCTCATAAGCCTGTAGTCCTGGGTAGAGACGCGCGTGGCGAAGGCACTCGCGCCCCAGCTATCCCGCGTGCCATAGCCGGTAATGAGCGCCCACGGCACGATGCCGCCGCCACCGCTGCCTTCCACCATGCTGACGCCACCGGTCGCGATGAATTTTCCCTGGTCCGGCTTTGCTGCAGGCACACCGCCGGCAGCGGTGACGATGTCTCGGTGCATGGGTGCGAGTAAGGCCACCAGCCTGTTTGAAACACTGGTCGGCACGTCGTTGCGTTCCATCGCGACCTGCAGGTCTTCCGTCAAGGCGTTGAAGTCCTTGTCGGTGAGCTTGAGGTCTTCGTGCGCGGACTTCATGTCGCGGTTCTTGCCGACACCCTTGAACTTGCATGGGCCGCCGGACAACTCACAGAACTGCAGTGCCAGCCGTGACTTGGTCTGCTCGATGTCAAATCCGTCGAAAGTCTCCTTGATACGTTCATCCGCCAGGACGATGTCAAACATCGTGTTGACGATGCGCTTGATGCCGGTTTCGCCGCCCAGGCCGCGATAGAGACCGTCGTCTTGCGCCTGCGCCGCTGTAGCGGCCACCAGCAAGCCGACAGCAAGGAGATTTCGCATATCAGCCCTTCGGGTAGAGGATCATCTGCGTACAGCGGAACAGGGCAATGGCCTTGCCGTTTGCCTTGTTGGTCACGGTGGCATCCCACACTTGCGTGGTACGGCCGCCATGGACCAAGCGGGCGGTGACCGCGATCGTGCCTTCGCGCGCGGTGCCGAGGTGGTTCGACTTCAACTCAATGGTGGTGAAATTCTGGGCGCCTTCCGGCAGGTTGGCGATGCAGCCGAAACCGCAAGCTGTGTCGGCCAGGGTGACGACCGTTCCTGCGTGCAAGTAGCCGTTCGGGGCCAGGTGGTGCTGGACGATGTCGATTTCCGCTTGCAATTCGCCTTGGGCGACGCCGGTGATGCGGATGCCGAGCAGGCCGGGCAAGTTGTTGTGGGTCAGGTTGTTGAGTTTTTCGAGGTCGAATTTCATCAGGCATGTCTCCAATACAGAAGAGGAATCATAACAGCCGGAAAAAGGGTATGCTTATGGCTGCGCGGCCAGCCTCACAAGGGTGCGGTCTGCAGGCAAGACCAGAAGCTCAAAAGGTGGATTCAACCGATTAACTTACGGAGAATGACCTATGAACGAAAAAGAGCAACTGTCTGCCATCGTGCAGCGCATGGAAGTGAAGCTGGCGCAAGGCCATCAAGACGACTGGGTCCGCCTCCTGCACCGCGCCCGCACCCTGAGCGCCTTCGACTGCTCGGCCGCCAAGGGCGAGATCCTGCACTACTTCGGCGGCGCCGGCTCGATCAGCGACCTTAAGATCGACGAGGAATTCAGCGACCTGCGCACCCAGCTCTACACCCTCTGCTACGGCAAGCGCACCAAGCACTAGACCCATTGAATCGGCGCCTTGCCCTGCTGCGCCAGGTAGGCGTTTGCGCGCGAGAAGGGGCGGCTGCCAAAGAACCCTTTGTGGGCGGAAAACGGCGACGGGTGGGGCGAGGTGATGACCAGGTGCTTGCGTGGGTCGATCAGGGCACGCTTGGCGATGGCGTAGCTGCCCCACAGGATGAAGACCAAGTCCTGGCGCTGCGCTGACAGGCGCTTGATAGCGCTGTCCGTGAACGTTTCCCAGCCTTTGCCCGCATGCGATCCAGCTTCGCGGGAGCGCACCGTCAGCACGCTATTCAGCAGGAATACGCCTTGTCCGGCCCAATCGGAGAGATCGGTGCGCTGGCGTGCTATGCCCACGTCGGATTCAAGCTCCTGGAAAATGTTCTGCAGGCTGGGTTGCGGCCGGTTGCCGTCCGGGACGGAGAAGCAGAAACCCATGGCCGCGCCGGGCGTGTGATAAGGGTCTTGGCCAAGGATGACGACTTTCACCTCATCGAAGGGCGTCAGGTCGAAAGCGCGGAAGATGTTCCGGCCTGCCGGGAAGCATTGGCGCTCTGCATACTCCGCGCGAACAAAACCGGTCAGTGATTCCCAATATGGCTGGCTGAACTCTTCTTCCAGCTGCGCTTTCCAGGATGGCTCGATTCGAACTGTCATACAGGAATCTTAACATTCCGTGGCAGGCCTATACTGGGACGATGAGGACGCATCCAACTCTGTTCGCCCATGCTGTGAGCGCCGCACCGGTGAAGATCCGGCGTACGGCGCGCTTTGGCGAGGCATTCGAAGCCATCGTCCGCAATTGCCTGGCGCAAGTACATGGGAATGTCCCCGGCGTGCTGGCAGGAGACATTGAGAGCCTGCACCAGATGCGCGTGGGCGTGCGTCGCTTGCGCGCGTTGTTATCAGCGGCGCAGTCATGGGACCCCATGCCAGAGGGAACAGCGGGCAAACTGCGCTGGTTCGGCGTAGAGCTGGGCCGGGCGCGGAATTGGGATGTCTTCCTTGAATCGACTTTGCCCGGGCTAGGCGGCTCGTCTCAACCAGTCGAGGCGATGGCGCGCGAACTGGCGCATAAGCAGCACGTCCATATCGAGCATTTGCTGCAAGGCCCGCGCTGCAAGGCGCTGATGGAGGAACTGGCTTTGTGGAGCACGGAGCGCCTGTGGCGTGATCCTGCGCGCATCCAGCCTTGGGACAAGGATGCGCGCAAAGTGTCAAAGGCGTTGCTGCGCCGCGCGCGCGAACGGGTAGCCGGGCGCGCCCGCCGATTGGATACGGCACGCGCAGAAAGCTTGCACCGTCTCCGGATCGCAGTGAAGAAGGAACGCTATCTGCGCGAGTTCTTTGGATCGAGCAGTCGCTCGCAGGTACTGGCCGACGCACAGGAAGTGCTCGGCCGCATGAACGACAGCCGCGTTGCCCGCGATCTGCTGCGCACCCTGGAGGATCACCTGCCGGCTCATACGGCCGAACTATCGTTCCTGGAAGGCGTGTTGGCGGGGCAGCAGGACGAATGCCTGCCGAAGGCTATTCGCTTCGCCCGCCGCAAGCTCTAATCGTCGAGGCCTTTGCCGGCCAAAATCTGCGGCATGCATTTCTCAACGCGCGATTCGCGTGTCTTGGCTTGCTTGGCCGAGGAGAAGTGCAGCAGGTAGCCGCGCTGGCGACCTGGCGTCAGCGCGTAGAAGGCTTCCGCCAGCGCAGGGTGCTCGTCGAGCTTTTGCAGGAATTCGTCGGCCATCGGGAAATCGCTGGTGTCTTTGAATTCAACCTTGGCGCCGGACTTTTCGACCCTGATCGCTTCTTCCACGTAGGCCTTGATGGTCTTTGCCTGCTTCTTGATTTCTGCGAGGCCGGTGAAGCGCAGCTGGCGCCCGGCCTGCACGTTCTTGGTTTGCTGGACCAGAATCTCTTCAGGGTCTTGCATCAAGGAGCCCTTGAAGAACAGCAGCGCGCAATATTCCTTGAAGCCGTGGATCAGCACAACGTTCTGGCCGTTGTAGGTGAAGCAGGCGCAGCCCCACTTGGTTTCCTCGGTCAAATGCGTAGAGAGAACAATCTTCTTCAGTGCTTCAAACTCTTCATACCACCTATGCTCAGCCATCTGCGCCTCCATTTTGTTGGCAATAATACTACTTTAGAATTGCCAAATACGCTTCACGTAACGCGAAGGGAAGCTTGGAGATTGCTACATGCTGGTTGCGAAGCAGTTGTTCAACCTTCGCCTTGCTCCCGAAGGCTGCGACTAGTCGGTTGGCGTTGTCACGTGCAAGTGCTTGAAGGACTTCGTCCGGAATCTCGCCGGCTAGCTCAGGCTCAAACATCCTTATCGCCTCTTCTTCGAATACCATGCATTGCCCGTCCTTGATGCTGAAGATGACCCCATGAGAATCCAACTCGAACTTAGGTAAATCGGGTGGGCTAGGTCTTGTACGGACGGAGTAGCCACCTACGACATAGAAGGCCGCGCGAGACTTATCTTCTGCTTTGGCATAGATAAACCATCTTGACCTGATCGACTCCCTATCGGCCAATGTCGGGCAAGACGAAAGCAAATTTGGCTCCACCGGTTCGAATTGCACCCAGCGCTGTTCGTACTTAAGGCCGATTAGCGGTTCTTGCAGTACGCGTGGGGTATCCTCCTCGGCATAAGCAACGCTTAATGGTGCGACGACAAGCGCCGCAGCAACCAGACTAGGGACGATAGACCACATAGCTTGGCCTTTCTCTGCGGTAGACGGGGCCGGGCCAAAATCCAGTCTGCACAAAATCAGAGACCCAATTCTTGCCGTCGTAGCCCTGGATATGGCCAGCCTTGTTTCCGCCCTTCGCGGGCTGAAAGACGACGATATCCCCCTTCTTCGGTATGAAGCGCTCTGGCTCGTCGATAGGCACTATGGAATATCCATTCCTAGCGAGGAGCGATCCATAATTCTTCGCCTCTGCCGGGTGAGCATCGGTGTTTGCGCCACCTGCCGCGAGGGCCTTGCGCACATATGTCGCGCATTGCCGTTGACTGATCTTTCCGGCGTTGGCGCGAAGTTCATCAGCAAATTCATCAACGTTAACCATGACCGCCTCCCAATAATGTTCGGGAAGGCCAGTTTCCAACTAAGGCGATTCAGTAGTTATGAGGTTTCGCAAACTCCAGCGCCGGCATTTTCATGTCTTGTGACGAATCTCAATGCGGTGCGTTGCCTCGACTCGATAATCCGCTTAGGCCCTTCCTTTATCAGCCAATCTGGAGGCACTTTGATCAAGCTGTCCTACCCAAAATTCTTAGCGGCTGTCGCCTTGCTGTTTTTGTTGGAGCAAAGCCGTGGCTCGGGCAATCAGGACTTAAATTGCCCCACGAGGATTTCAGGTTCTTCTATGGCATTTAGCGATATCACCGGCGACTGGCTGGCATTTATTGCGTTACCGCTCTACTTGCACTCGGTAGCGCCAACTGATGGCCCTCCGGAACGCCTGGGGCAACTTATGGGAAAGCAGGTCAGAACCAATGGGATGGACTCCTCCTCTTCATCCGGCATCGAAGTGCCTAAACTGGAATCTCTACAGACCAGTTTGAAGGAAGGAGTCCACCGTGAAGATTATCCGCGTCGGCGTCGATCTAGCCAAGAACGTCTTTCAAGTGCATGGTGTAGATCGTTGCGAAAAGGTTGTATGGCGTAAGAAGTTGGGCCGGGCCGAATGGTTGGCGGCATTGCTGGAGAAGATTGAGCCGGGGTGTGAGATTGGCATGGAGGCTTGCGGCGGTGCGCACCACTGGGCGCGTGAGCTGCAAAAACGGGGCTTTGTCGTCAGGCTGATCGCGCCGCAATTCGTGAAGCCGTACGTGAAGAGCAACAAGAATGATGCGAATGATGCGGAGGCAATTTGCG